>NZ_WHIV01000001.1:0-1417760 GCF_009295655.1 Duganella sp. FT27W | reverse complement strand
GGGCGACCTGGCTGCTTGACCGGGCTACGAAAAGAGGAAAAATCCAGCGCGTGCTGGTGACGGAGGTGTATCAGTTTTAAATCGCTGCGAGCGCCAAAACTGTATCAGTTTTCAATCGCTGTTGACAGTGTCAACGGCGATTTAAAACTGATACAGTTCGATGAGGAAAAGACGCTGTATCCCGGACGGTTCCAGGCCACAGGAGAAATCGGTTGATGGAGACTTCCAGCCATTGGTGATCTTGTGCCGATTGAATTGAACGCAGAAAATCGGATAGCTACAAACGCAGAGGAAGTCGGCGTATTTTCCCCAGTGGGATCGTGTAATCAGACACAAGTGGCCCGCCATGCTGCGCCAGTACACGATCGCCGACTAGGGCCAGGGCGGTAGCGTCGTTGGTCCGCACAGCGAGCTCAAATGCTGATTCCAGATCGTGCAACAGATCCGGAGCCTCCGTGGCCAGTGCGCGGCGCCAGTGCTTCCTTGTGTGGCCGCCGACTCCCCGGCTGCGCAGCATGGAAGTGGAAGCCGACATGAATAATTCAATCGCAAGTGACGTCAGTTCCCGTTGCTGTGTTGCTGCGCGTAGGTCGCGTAGCAAGTTGGTCATTGCCACGCGAAAGGGCAGGAGGCCGCAATCCGGCAACAACTGCGGGGGTAGTGGCGCCAGCTTGAGCCGCTGGGCGGTACGTCTCAGGTAGTCGGAAACCTCCGTTTCCTTGGGCAGCGTGATGCTGGTGCACACGATATCGATGATCACCGTCTGCTGGTTTTGTCGGCCTGCATGCAACAGGTAATGCAAAGATTGAGCATCGTAGACGAAAACATCAAATATTTTTCCGGCGTCGACGAACGACTGCCGGTACGGCGCGGTCTCTTCGGCGTAGACCACAATCAGATCGATATCGGAGTCGGCGCGCGCAGCGCCGCGCAGGCTTGAACCATGCAACAAGACAAACGCGTGGCCGGGATACCGCGCTCGGACAATTCTGTCAACCCGGTCGCGAAGATCGGCGGTCATGCTGCAGGTCTGGCAGGCGAGGTTGCAGCGGGGGCACGAAAGTGCGCCGGGAACTGGAAGCTGAAGCCAGCGGTCAACGGACCACCGATTTCCTGCAGAACCTGGTACCCGATGGTTAGCAGATCCGCAGCGTCCTGGCCGATAAAAAGTCGGTCGCACGCGCCGGTCAGCAGACTGCCGAATGCTGGTGCCAGCTTTTGCACCGAACGCGCAATGTTTCCAAACTCGCACGGGAAGCGGCCACGGTGCAGCAGGTAGGCATTGATAATCTCGCGATACAAGCTCATTGCGAGCCATCGGCAGACTTCCTGGCTCTCGCATGCCGCAAGATCACTCAACAGCTCCGTCAACTGATGGCGTACCAGTATCCAGTTGGGATCAGTTGGCCCGGCAGCAAGCATGGCCCTTGCGCCGGCATGTATATCCTCATAAATCGCGTCTGCTGGCCCGAATGGCTTCCCATGCGCAACCATGTGCAACGTTGGAATGGGGCCGGCGCGGCGCTCACCCGCCAGCGTAAAGGTCAGCGTTTCCGGATCATGGATATGGAGGTCGAAGAGATATCCCTCCTGCTGGAAAACCATGCGCCGGGCGCTGAAAACCTGGCGTTCGACTACCAGCATGTCGACGTCCGATTCGCTATGCGCATTTCCCGTCGCGTGCGATCCGCATAACAGGGAAAACAGCACATCGCGGCAGCGGCTGCCAACGACCTGCCTGAGTATTCGCGAGGGGGGCGCTGTCACATGGCGACGCGGTCCCTGCGGTCCGTAGCGGGCGGAAGCCGCCATGTCATGCAAGATGTCGCCGGCCATGGTGTTTATCGCGACATCGCCAGAAGGTCAGAACCCCGCCACGATGTCCGTGCGGCGGGGTCCGGGACGGCGCTCGTACTGAAGGAGAAGCCATCAATAACGCCCTCGGAGCGCGTGCCGAAGGCGGCGATCGACTGAATTAACTGCTCGACCGACACCGGGGTTGCCGATGACACCTTCACCGATGCGTGCCGGATGCCGCCATGGCCCGCGCCAACAGTCGGTGTATCGTCAAGCTCTTCGAAGGTGAAGCCAACGTTACGGCTGTCGCCTCCTTCATGGCGGAATCCGTACGCGCCGGAATAGCAACTCGGCGTATAGTAAAACTCGACCGTGTTGTCGTAGCCTTCGACATAGTTGTTCTCGTAGTCGGTGTAGCAGAAGTTGATCTCCGAGTCGTTCGCCGAGACGGTGGTATTGTTGGTGTAAACGTTAATCTCATCCTGGCCCGCAGCATGCACCGTATTGCCCGGCTGGTCGATCGCGACGGTCGAGTCTTCAGCAACCCATACCTCGGCATTGGCATGCGATACGGACTCGCCATCGCCATTGGCGAATGCAGCGACGCTGCCATCGAGTGCCGTAACGTATCCGACCTCGCCTGCGCTGTCCTCGAAAGCAGAGGAAATCGTTTCGGAAAACAACGTTGAGCCATCATCGAGCGTGGTTTGACTCGTCATCAGGAGGTGGCCGGTGTCATCAAGCGTCAGCGTGCCGGTGGTCCCGAACTGGTCAGTGTAACTGAGCGGCACACCACTGCGTTGACGGATAAAATCCGACATTCCCTGAAGCATGTTCTGGATTTCGCCCTTGAAACCATTGTAGGTATCGATAGTCATGACCTTGGCCGAGAATGCCTGGGCAGCAAGCCCTGCGTAGGCGATTCCCGCCGCATCGAGCTGCATTTCAGGCGGCGTATTCGGCAAGGCGTTTTGCGCCAACAGGCTACTGATGCCGCGTAATAAAGCAATATCCGCGTCAACGATGATACGCGCCGAATTTGCCGCATCGTTCGCAGCATACCCGTACTGGATATCATGATCGCGGCAGAGCGCATCCATGGCGTCGATGGGGGCCGCGCTGTAGTCGCCCCCCCGCTGTCCCCCTGTCCAGCCAGGACCGCAGTAGTTGCCGTAGACTGGGACATAATCACTGGCGCGAAACGTTGTTCCCGGGATGATCGAAATTCCTGGCATGGCGCAATCTCCTCAATGGCTGGTTAAAAATAGTCTGGAAAAATCGAGTTGAAAAACCCTGTCGTCGCCACTGAAAGTATCGATGCGGTGAAAAGCGGGAGTCCTGTATGCATCCCCCGGCTCGGGTACGGGTACGACCGCCAGGTAACGTCCGTCAGGCGTGACGTCGAAACCTTTGAACTGCACGGTATTGAAGTGAGTGAGGCGGCGAAAACTTCGGTCCGGTTCCATGACGAACACGTCGCGGATGTAGTGTCTGATCTTCCGATTCTGCGGGTACTCACGATGGCGCATGACGGCAAACAAACGTTGCGTACCGGCCGCCACCCGCACTGCTTCGATCTCCTGTTGCTGCTGCCATGGCAGGATCGCGCCGCCCGTGTAGTCAAAACTGACGAAAGGAACGAGCGCATTGGACGTGTCACCGGGGATATACAGCAAGCTGTTGTTCTGCATACCCCATAGCGCCTTGTCCGCTTGCGGCGCATTCGGGACATACGTGGCAGGTGCTGGCTGTGTGCCAACAAGGTAGCGCAGCGGAGCTTGGCCGGTTAGATAGAATTTTTCGGCGTAATAGCCCACGCTGGAAACCTGGTAGAACTGCGTGTTGAACACCTGTCTCGGCGCGCTGCCATCGAGACGAACTTCATACACGTCGAAGTCTGTCGGTCGACGCGAGTCTCGCACGCGGCCCTTGCCAAACACGAGACGCTGCCCGTCAGGCGAAAACGAGAACGGGCCATGGGCACTCCCATCGGCCGCGACAATCGTCCGGCGTTCGCTACCGTCGTCACGCATCACATCGATGCGCGAGGTTTCTTCCTGCACGCGGCCGTCGCCGCCGATGGCGCAACTATTGATGGCGATCCATTTGCCGTCAGCAGAAAAAACAGGCCACCGCCAGCGCTCGTTTGCGGGCTGGGCAATGATCTGCATCGCGCCGCTGCCTGTATCTGCCAACACCAGGCGGTGATTGGATGCGTTGCGGTACTGGATGACAAACCGCGTTCCCTTGCTGTCCATCGCCAGGTATTCGATGGCCTGGCCCTCCTGTGCGAGAGCGCAGACGCAAGAGCATGCCAGCGTAACGAGCATGAGGACGTGGTGCACCATGCGTTGTCCCAATGCTGCCGAAAAACGTGCCATAGAAGTCTTCATAGGTAATCCTTTCGACGCAACAAAGTAACCGTCATGCAGCAAGCTTATCGCCGCTTGCCGGGACGCGGCAATGGCACGTTGGTGCCGGTTTACAGCACGCGCAAGCCGTAGCCGTCTCTCATGCGAGCTTCCTCTTCCAGAGCGATCCGGACGAGCTGGACGCGGTTGGAGACGCCAAGCTTTTGAAAGATATTGGTCAGGTGGTGTTTCACTGTGATTTCGCTGATGAAAAGCAGCTGGGCGATTTCGTTATTCAGCTTTCCCTGGCCCACCCATGCCAGCACTTCCCGCTCACGCGGAGACAAGCCCGCCAGCGGTGACGTATCCTGAAGTTGCGGCGAGAGCGGTCCAACCAGCCGGCACATGGTTTCGTGCAGAATGGGCGCAAGTTCCTTGAGCTGAAGGGCATGGCTGGCGCCGAGGCGGCCGGGGATGCGGTGAAAACTGTGATAGGTGCCCATGCACCGCTGCGTGTCGTACACGGCATGCGCAGCTGCATTGCGCATGTCGGCAGCGCGAAAGTTGGCCAGCCAGTCCGGCGGGGTATCAGGCTCGGGGGCGGATGCGTCGAATAACTGCGGTTCACGGGTTATCAGCCACCTTCGCAGGATCGGTGTGTCGATGCCGCCGGCTGCGTTGCAAATGTTACGCAGGTGCGCCAGCGGATAGTCGACCGCGATGATGCCATCGATCGCCACGCCACCGGCATGCAAGCGGCCGTACCCACATCCGAGCGCGCCATGTGGAAATACCCGGCGCAGCCTGGTGCGCGTCCAGTCCTTGAATTGTGCTACCGATCTCAAGGAGGATGCCTCAGAGGCCAGCGTTTCAGTGTCCAGAAATTTTTGGTCAGTCATGTCGTTCAAAGGTTGCGTCCTGCATTAACGAAAAGCCGAGCAGTCCTGCGGAGGCCATCAGCCTCATCCTGGCGGCGCGCCATTCGGCCAGGCAGCGGGTCCGCTCCCGGTGTGCTTCGGAAGCGGCGCGTTCCGCAGTAAGCAGCTCCTGGATATCAGCGACGCCACCCGCATATTTTCGGTTTACACTGTGCAGCGCCTCATCGGCTGCTTCAATCAGCTGCCTTGAAGCTCGCAGGTTGCTGATGGCGGTGCGCGCCTCGGTATGAAGGTTGACGACGTCAAGTACGATAGACTGGCCGGTGTTGTCCATCACTGCCTGCTCCTGCTGTTCCTGGGCGCGCGCCTGCTTGATACGGTAGCCGCGCGCGAACCCGTCAAACAGGGGGAAGCTGACCGCGATCCCCAGCGTGCTGACGTGCGACGGGTTCCTGGACAGGCCTTGTCCAGGGTAGCCATTGCGGTAAGCATTGATGGATAAATCTATCGCCGGCGCACCTTCGACCTGCGCTGCCGCCAAGGCGGCGCTGGCAGCACGCCAGCGTGCCTGAGCCGCGTGCATGGCTGGATGATGCGAGCGCGCCGCAATCAGCCAGCTGTTCAGGTCACCCACAACATCTTCGCTGACGGTCTCCAGGCCGGGCTCGCCATTCTCCTCATCGTTGTCGAGTGCAAGCACCAGCGGCAAGTCTACCGGCCGCCCCATCCTGATGTTGAACGCCATCGCCAGCTTGTCGTATGCGCTGTGGGCCCGCCCCTGGTCCAGCCGGGCCTTGGCATGTGCGGCAATTGCCTGCAGGGCGTCTCCGCGGGACGCTGTGCCTGCACTTTCGCGACGCATGGCGCTGGCCACCGTTTGCTCGGCCAGCTGAGATGCGTGGATGCTGTCCTGCCAAGCGCTGCGGGCAGTGCCAGTGTCAAAATAGGCTTGCACGGTTTCTGCAAACATTTTTTGCAAAGTCGCATCGTGTTCAGCCAGCGCAGCAAGCAATAACTCGTTTGCCTTCCGTTGCTGCGCTGAGCGGGTGCCAAAATCGAACAGGCGCCAGTTCATGCCTATCGACATGCCATAGCCGCGAACCGAAGTCCGCATCTCATCCGCGTTGGTGCTATCCGTGCGCTGCCGACTGGCCTGTGTCGAAATCGTTGGCAGGTAGGCTGCGCGCGCCTCTCCCAAGGCACCGGCGCGAAGCTTGATGCCTGCCCACGTGGAAACCAGGTCAGGGCTACGGCATATAGCGAGCTCGACTGCAACGGCGAGCGTCAGCGGGGACGCTGCGTTAGTTTCCTCCGCGCACTTTGGCGCAGTGCCGTCGGCGGTTGCTCCATAACGCTGCGCGGCTTCAGGCATTGCGGAGAGTGGATCGGCCAGCCATTTGCTGAATACCTGGCCATGGGGTGATATCGATGCAGGCGGGACGATGGTGTTCGACGGCCGCGCTGCGCAGTCGGTCGGGGACGTCCACAACGTCATACACGCGAGCGTGATCGGCGCCAGGTGCCCGCCTGCGATCAGCGCCAGCTTACCGTTCACGCATGGCCTCGCTGGTGTGGCGTATCAGTGGCGAGAGCACGTAATCGATCAGGCGCCTGTCTCCCGCCTTGATTTCGACGTTCACAGCCATGCCTGGAACTAGCGGGCGCGGGTGGCCGTCCACCATGATCGAGTTTTTCAGCAGCCTCACCCTGGTGGCGTAGACGGGCCCTTTCTTCTGATCTTCCATCGCATCGCCAGCGATTTGCTCCACCACTGCCGGAATTGTTCCATGTTTGCTGTAGTCGAAAGTCTCGATTTTCGCGACAGCTGTCTGGCCCTGCTGAACATAGCCTATGTCACGGTTGTCGATATAGGCTTCAATTTCCACTGCGTCACCTAGCGGTATGATTTGCATTAATGGCTGTGCGGCGGCGACCACGCCACCTACCGTGTGCATGGTGAGCTGCTGCACGGTTCCGTCCACGCTGGCGGTCAGTTGCATGAGCATCCTGCGCACCTCCGCCCGCGCCACATCCTGGCGCGTCGCTTCGATAACAGCCGTGGCCTCGCTAAGCTGGTCGAGCGCCTCCCGCCGCGTTTCCGACAGCAGTTGCTGGCGCATATTCCTTGCGCCTGCGAGCTGCCCCTGCAGGTCGACGCGCGCCTGCTCCTGCTGTGACCATGCATGTCGGGCTACATCGCGATCCTGCAGCAGTGCGTGCAGCTCTTCTGCACGGGCTGCCGCGAGCGGCAAGGCTTGCTGGCAACGCGCAATCTCATCATCAAGCCGCTGGCGCTTCGCCACGAAGTCCAGGTAGCTGCCGTCGAGATGGCGTTGCTCGGCGCGCCACCGTTCGGGAGCGATATCCATCGCGGCTCCCGGTGCTTGCGCATGCGCAGTCAGTACCGGCCGGCTGGACCGCTCCAGCGCGGCGACCATTGCTGCGGCGCGAGCAGCCTGCAGCGTGGCGCGCTGCAGATCTGCCTTCGCTTTGCCGCTGTCTGCTTCGGTGACACCTGCATCGAGTTCGAGCAACAATTCTCCTGCTTTGACCGCCTGTCCTTCTCTCACATGAATGGCCCGGACACTCGCGGTTTCAACGGAGGCAACTGTCTTTACCCGGCTGCTCGGGATGACTTTACCAGCAGCGACGACGACGATGTCCACGCGTCCGACGATGGCCCAGGCAACTGAAGTGACCGTCATTATCAGGACGGTCCTGGCACTCCACCGTATAGTGGGAGAGACAGGCTGTTCGATCAGTGACAACGCAGCCGGAAGAAATTCTGCTTCTGTGCTCCTGTAAGTCCCCGGTGCCATGTGCCGACGGTTTTGCCAATGGTGGGCAGTGAGCCTGACGTACCGCAGCAGCAGTTCACCGTGCGCCTGAAGACGAAGACGAAGACGCACGCTCACTGAGCTGCTCCGGCAGCCTGGCTGCCGATCGACTGCAACTGATGCAACTGGGCGTACAGACCGCCCGGATGCGTCATCAGCTCCGCATGTGATCCTGTTTCGATGATTTCTCCACGCTCCAGTACGACGATCCGGTCTGCATGGCGCACAGTCGATAGCCGGTGCGCGATAATCAGCACGGTGCGTCCCTGGCTGATGCGCCGCATATTGTTCTGGATGATGCTTTCCGACTCATAGTCCAGTGCGCTTGTGGCTTCATCGAAGATCAGGATGCGCGGGTTCGTCAACAGCGCGCGGGCAATGGCAATCCGCTGCCGCTGGCCACCCGAGAGTCCGTTGCCAAACTCGCCGATGATGGTATCGTATCCCTCGGGCAGCTCACAGATGAACTCATGCGCACCGGCCAGGGTGGCGGCAGCGACCACGGCTTCCAGCTGGCAGGCAGGGGCAGTTACGGCAATATTTTCACGGATGCTGCGGGCGAATAGCATGTTCTCCTGGAGCACCACACCGATCTGGCGACGCAGCGATGCGGCATCGACCAGCGCGAGATCGTGGCCGTCTACCATGACACGGCCGCAGTCTGGAACGTAAAGGCGCTGAACCAGCTTGGTCAGCGTGCTTTTTCCTGAGCCGGAGCGTCCCACGATACCAATGACCTCACCAGGACAGATTCGCAGGTGCAGGTTGCGGATAACCTCGGGCATGTCGGGACGGTAACGGAAGGAGACTGCCACGAAGTCAATTGCACCTTGCAGTTTCGGGATGCGGCTTTTTCGCGAACCAAGCTCGGTGGGGGCGTTGAGCACATCACCGAGGCGGCGCATCGAGATGCCCACCTGCTGAAAATCGTTCCATAGTTGTGCCAGCCGAAGCACCGGCATCGATACTTGCGACGCCAGCATGTTAAAGGCGACCAGCTCACCCACGGTCAGATCGCCCGCCAGAGCCAGGTTGGCGCCTATCCATAAGATGCCGACGGTGGTCAGCTTGCCGATCAGCGTCACCCCGTTGCTGGCAACAGTTGACGCCACGGTGGCGGAAAGGCCGGCGGTCACATATCCGGCTAGCTGCTTCTCCCATGACTGCTGCCAGCGCGGCTCGATGGCCAGCGCCTTGACTGTATCGATGCCGCTGATGGTTTCGACCAGGAATGACTGATTCTCGGCGTTCCTGCTGAATTTGATGTCAAGCCGCCGTCGTATGAGCGGGGTGAACGCCAGCGTGAGGATGAAATAACACGGCAACGACGCGGCTACGACTAATGTCAGTTTCAGGCTGTACGCGAACATCACGGCAAAAAACACGAACGAGAAGCTAAGGTCCAGCAGTACGGTGATGGCATTGCCTGTCAAAAACGCCCGGATATTTTCGAGTTCCCGGATACGGGCGACAGAATCGCCGACTCTGCGGGTCTCGAAATAGCTTAGAGGAAGGGCTAGCACGTGCCTGAACAGTCGCGCACCCAGCTCAATGTCGATCTTGCTGCTTGTATGGGAAAACACGTAACTGCGGATACCGGTGAGTACGACCTCGAACACTACGGCGCACACCAGGCCGATGACGATCACGTCCAGCGTCTTCA
The DNA here is from genome assembly GCF_009295655.1 of Duganella sp. FT27W. Taxonomy (NCBI): domain Bacteria; kingdom Pseudomonadati; phylum Pseudomonadota; class Betaproteobacteria; order Burkholderiales; family Oxalobacteraceae; genus Duganella; species Duganella sp. FT27W. Next base: position 1,408,234 of record NZ_WHIV01000001.1, on the reverse strand, counting down.
TCGCATGGTTGACGAGTACCTTGTCCATGATCACCTGGAAAAACATGGGCGTGATCAATGCAATGATTTGCAACACCAACGAAATGGCAAGGATCTCCGCCAGCAGGCGTCGGTACTTGATAACGGACGGAATGAACCAGGTGAAATCGAATTTGGCCACCTCGCCGGCGAAACTGGCTTTGCTGGTGAAAAGGATCAGCCATCCGCTCCATTGCTCCGCGAATGTCTTCATGTCGACTATCTGCACGGGCTCGTTCGCATGCTGTATCAGAATCCGCGCCAGGCCGACGTCTGCCTCCATATTGTCGCGTTGCGCTGCATGGTCATTGCCGGACTGGCGCGCCGGACGATGCTCTATTTTTGCCACGATGAAGTAGCGGCCGTCGTCACTTTTCGCAATGGCAGGGAGGGGGGCCTTGCCGAGCCGCGCAAACGGCTGTTGCAGAATACGTGTCTTCATGCCAAGGCTGCCCGCTGCCAGTTGAATCTCTTCATCGGAGAAGGCCGGCCCACGGCTGAACCCATGTTTTAACTGCGCCGCATCGGCAGCGATACCATGAAACCCGGCGATCGTGATCAAACTAATGAGTCCGCTATCTGGCGGTATCGGGGCGTCCCCTGGCGGGGCATGGGGTGCTTGCTGGATATATTCTGCAGCTGCCACGTTCACTCCACGTCGACTTATTGAACAGTCCGCTTAAGACCATCATTCAATGAACGCGAAGTATGTTATCCCGGTAGTTTTATTTTTCCAACTTTAAAATTTCTTGAATGTTGTTTTATTTTGGCAAGCTCAACAGTTAGCCAGCAGCAAAACCTCCGGTTATTCCAGTTATTAGTGCAGCCTGCCGCCGCTGCCCGTCGAAGGGTCACGAGCGGTCCGGATCTGAGCGACTTGCTGACGGCCTGACCGGAGACGACCAGTTGCTGCGTCAGCTCCTGTAAGGCGATCAGGTGCGCATTGTTCAAGCCCGGGGCGGCGCGCCTGCTCACGCGAAGACGTGTTCGCGCGTGAAGGCTTCATTGTCGGACGTTCCGGGATTGATGAAGCGTTCAGGTACGGGGTAGCGGCCGCGCAGCGTGGAACGAACAGTCTGCTTGATGTCGTCGATCAGCGAGGTTTTGCCGGAGCCATCAGGTCCGACACACATCATCACGTGCGGCGCCTGGATGGCGGAGTATTTTTGATCGGACATATGCCAACGCCGCTGGACGTATGCAGACGCGCCCGAGGGATGGCAGATATTATTTTATCCCAGCAAGGCGCTTGCTGACCGAGCTGGCCAGGTCCGAGGTGACGGCCTTGGAAGCATCGCGTTTTGGCGCGTTCGTCGTGCGCAGCTTGATCTCTGCCAGCGTCTTTTCCATGTTGCCGAGGATCGCTCTGTCCCATTCAGCCACGGTGGCGCCAAGAAACGGCGCATCGCCGCGCAATACGCCCGGGGACTCGAACCTGCGAGGTCCGCGAATCTTGAGTGTCATGATGGTCTCCCTTCAATTGACGTATGCATTTCATTATAGTCCAGGTTTTCAGCCACCGGCCCGGCCAGTGCCACCGGACCGGTGCTGAAGATTACGCAATGGCAGCCGCACGCTTGCGCTTCGGCTTGAGCCCCACCGATTCTTCCTGCGCCGGCGTGAGTGCAACCTCCTGTTCATGCACCGCAGCCTGACGGTGGCTGTTCACGACGTCGTTCACGGCCGAGCGTACCTGGCGCTCGACACCAGCCATGCCCAGCGAACTCTTGTTGGCCAGGTCGTTAAAGTCGGTGAACTGCTTCATCCGGTTAAGCGCATCGGTCTGCTCCTCGCTCAGAGCGTTCAACCCGTTCCTGTGCTGGCGGAATGCGCTGACGGTCACCGGCTCCACGCCCGCCGGAAAACTGTTCTCGCCGGGCGCGAAGATCGGCAGCAGCACCTTGCCGCCGACCAGGCTTGCCGCTTCCTCCGCCTTGGTCCGGCCCGGGTTGGCGCCCTGGGTCGCGACCAGATGGCGGTCATCGTCGCCAGCGATCACCACTGGCTTGTCCGGGAACTTGTTGTGCAGCGCCCGCGCCACCTGCGCCAGATTGCCCGCATCGAATGCCGACACCGTCGCAAATCCGAGCGCCTGCTTGAGCGTCGCTGCCGTGGCATAACCCTCGGCGATGACAAGGACAGGGGCGGCAGCCAGCTGCTGCATGCCGCCGACGGCGTGGAAGCAGCCGTCCTTCCTGCTGTCCTTTGCGAAGCGCTTGGTGCCGTCCTCCTGGATGTACTGCATGCTCCACTGCTTGCCATCGGCATCGACCGCCGGCACGTAGGTCTTCCCGCCATCCTTGTCGGTCAGCGCGCCGGCGTGCGGGGCGATGCCCTTGGCCTGCATGTACGGCGTCGGCTCGTCCACCGGCACGAGCTTCTGCATTTGCCGCGCGACGCGTGCTGCCGCCTGCTCCTGGCGGCGCGATACGTCGGCGACGTTTACCGACAAGAACGCGGCCACCGCCAAGGCGGTGACGGTGACCGGCACGACGCTGGTCGATACCAGCACCGGCCTGGCCAGCAACTATACGGTCAGCAACCCGACCGGCTTGACGGCCAGCATCACGCCGGCCAGCCTGCTGGTGCGCGCCACGAATGCCGCGTCGCGTGTGTACGACACCACCACCAATGCCAGCGTGACCCTGGGCGACAATCGTATCGCCGGCGACGTGCTGACCATCAGCAACAGCGGCGCCAGCTTTGCCCACAAGAACGCCGGCGCCAACAAGACGGTGACTGTAAACGGCATTGCGCTCGGCGGCGCGGATGCTGACAACTATATTGTCAACACCACGGCGACCACCACGGCCAGCATCACGCAGGCCGCCCTGGGAGTCAAAGTGGACAATGCCGAGAAAGACCAGGGCCGCGCCAATCCGGCCTTCACGGCCAGCTACACGGGCTTGCTGGGCGGCGACACGCTGGCGAACGAAGTCAGCGGCAACCTGGCGTTCAGCACGCCGGCGACCACCGGCTCGCCAGCGGGCAGCTACGTGGTGTCCGCAGCCGGCCAGGCGTCCACCAACTATGCGCTGACCTATACGCCGGGCGTACTGACGGTCAATCCGACCGAGGCGCTGCAAAGCGCGGTGGCCAGCGTGATCTCGGCGGTCAATCTGGCGCCATCGCAAGGCAATATGGTGCAGGCCGAGGTGGTGGCGAAAGGCGAAACTGTCACCAGCAAGGAAGATGTGGTGCAGAGCAACCAGCCGCAGCAGGGCAGCGCGCCGGTGGTGCAAACGACTGCCTCGGTGAACAGCAATGTCTTGCCAGGCTTGCGCCTGAGCGTGGTCGATACGGGCCTGCGCTTGCCGATGGAGACTGGCAACACCAGCATCGAAAGCCAGTAAGCATGCGCTAACGGGCTTGCCGCTTGAAGTGCCGCTTCGTGAACCATGCGAAGCGGCGTTTTTTTTGCCTCCCCGCCATCTGCCGGCACCCTATAATCAGTCCATGGCCATCTTCAATCTGACAGGAGTGCAATGACCCCCAATTTTATCGGCGTGAGCGGCTTGCCGCGCGCGGGTTCCACCCTGATGTGCCAGTTGCTGGCGCAGCATCCGGACGTGCACAGCGAAGGCAACAGGACCCCCCGTATGCAGTGCCCTGCAAAACATGCGGCGCACGATCAGCGACGATCCGTTTTTCCTGTCCCAGCTCGATACCGCTTTCGACGCCAGTTATGCTCACCTGAAGACGGCGATGCAGGGCTTTCTGCGGGGCTGGTACCAGGATTGCGGCAAGCTGGCCGTGGTCGACAAGAACCGCGCCTGGCTGCACGCGGTGGAAATGCTGCTGCAACTGGCGCCGGAAGCGAAGCTGATTGTCTGCGTGCGTGAACTGGGGCAGGTATATGGCTCGGTCGAAGCCCAGCAACAGCGTACCATCCTGCTCGATTTTATCGATCATCTGGCCGACTACGACCGCTTGGGCCGCGCCGACATGCTGTTCGCCAAGGACCGCGCCATCGGCTCGCCCTTGAGCGCCCTGCAGGCGGTGCTGGACTTGCCTTTGGCGGTGCAGCAAAAGCTGTATGTGGTGCGTTTCGAGGATTTGATGGCACGGCCAGACGAATGCATGTCGCACCTGTATGCCTGGCTGGGTTTGGCGCCGTTCCGGATCGACCCGGACAATCTGCGCATGGGTTTGCGCGAAAGCGACAGTCACTACCGCATGAAATATCCGCAACGGCAGTTTGCCTCCATCCGCGCACCGCAGCCGCATGCGATACCGCCGCGTATCCAGCAGCAGATCGAGAGCGCTTACGGCTGGTTTTACGAGATGTATTACCCTCGCGTCGCCGCAAAGGGCTAAGTTGCAGACGGGACCTTGCCGTCGCCATGCAGGCCGACCGCAGCGTCGCCGCTTACCCTTTTGAGGGCAAGTCGATGTACCTTTGCGGTTATACGTTTGGATCCACCATGCCCTGGCCGGACCAGGCAGAAACGGCGCCCACGCTGCTGATCGATACCGCGCGTTTTCGCATTGAAGAACTGGCGCCGCATGGCGCAACACTTGATATCGACGTCAGGGAGGCCTTGGCGCGTGTGCAGGCAAGAGGATTAAAACCTTTCGCCTGCGTTAGTGCGACGTGGTGTACCCCGTGTCTGGAAATGTTTGAATCGTTCACCGATCCACGCATGGCTGCCACCCTCGAAGGTATTCATTTGCTCAAGCTCGACCTGGAGGCATGGGACCGCAAATTCGACGATCTGCACCTGCCGCAATTTGACTCGATCCCGGTATTTTTCGAGCTCTCTGCAGATGGTGTCGTTACAGGGCGCACCATCGATGGCAACGCATGGGAGGAGTCGACGCCGGAAGTCCTGGTCAAGGTACTGACCCCGTTTTTTCAGCAGGCGTGATTCCGTCCATGTCGGCGACGTCCACGGTGAGGAAAGCCCGAAGGCATCCACGCTGTGAAAATCAGCGTTTGAAGCTCGGCTGCTTCGGATCGTAAGTCCAGTCCGGCACCAGGTAGCGCATGGCGGCCGCATCGTCGCGGGCGCCGCCGGCCACTCGCTTGTACAGTTCGTGGGCGGCGTGGATCCGTTCCATGTCGGGCGTAATGCCCAGGCCCGGCCGGTCCGGCACCGCCACCTGGCCGCCGACGATCTGCAGCGGTTCCTGCGTAAGCCGTTCCTGGCCTTCCTGCCAGATCCAGTGGGTGTCGATCGCCGTGATTTTGCCCGGTGCGGCAGCGGCCACGTGGGTAAACATCGCCAGCGACACGTCGAAATGGTTGTTCGAGTGCGAGCCCCAGGTCAGGCCCCATTCGTGGCACAGCTGCGCCAGCCGCACCGAGCCCTGCATGGTCCAGAAATGCGGATCGGCCAGTGGAATGTCCACTGCGCCCAGCAGGTGCGAATGGGCCATCTGGCGCCAGTCGGTGGCGACCATGTTGGTGGCGGTGGCAATGCCGGTAGCGCGCTTGAACTCGGCCATGATCTCGCGGCCCGAGTAGCCGTTTTCGGGACCGCACGGGTCCTCCGCGTAGGCCAGCACGTGGCCCTGGCCGCGGCAGGCGGCAATCGCCTGTTCCAGCGACCAGGCGCCGTTGGGGTCGAGCGTGGCGCGGGCGTCGGGGAAGCGCGCTTTGATCGCCGCTACCGCCGCAATTTCTTCTTCCGGGCGCATCACGCCGCCCTTCAGTTTGAAGTCGCGGAAGCCGTAGCGCTCCACGCTGGCCGAGGCCAGGTCGGCAATCGCTTGCGGTGTCAGCGCCTCCTGGTGGCGCAGGCCGTACCAGCCTTGCTGGCCGTCGCCGGACAGGTAGGGCAGGTCGGTGCGCTGGCGGTCGCCGATGTAGAACAGGTAGGCGAGCATCGGCACGTGGGTGCGCTGCTGGCCGGCGCCAAGCAGTTCGCACACGGGCACGCCCAGGTGCTGGCCCAGCAGGTCGAGCAGGCCGGCTTCCACTGCCGTCACCACGTTTTCCAGGCGCAGGTTGATTTCGTGCGGCTGCTTCATGACCGCCTGTTCGCCGGCATTGGTGACCTGGTGGTTGTCCTTGCCGGCAATCGCGTCGCGCATGGTGTTCAGGGTGCGGTTGTAGCGGCCGACCTCGGTGCCAACCACGAGCGGCACGGCTTTTTCCAGCGCGCGCAGGATGCCGGCCGAGCCGGGCACTTCGCCCATGCCGGTATGGCCCGAGCTGTCTTTGAGCAACACGAGGATGCGGGTGAACCAGGGCGCATGGGCGCCGCACAGGTTCAACAACATGCTGTCGTGGCCGGCGACGGGGATAACTTGCATTTCGGTAATAACCGGAGTTTTCGATTGTTGCATATGAGTTTTAATCCACGAAAGTTGAGCTAGGATCCTAGGTAACGGAGTCGAGTGTAACGCATGTTTTGCCGCGCACGCCATCAAAATTTGAAGGTTTCAGCATGCAATGTTGTTTCGCCACTGCACGCCGCAATCGGCAATCGCCGGGCCGCGCGGGGCCTGTGCCCGGGGCGCCATGCTAAAATCGGCGCCTCCGCGACCAACTTTGACGCCCCACAATGAGTTTAGAAAGCCTGACCGCTTCGTTCCGCCTCGACCGTTCGCGCAGCGCCGCTTCCCAGGTCTATGAACATTTGCGCGAGGCCATCGTCACGCTCGCGCTGGAACCGGGCACGTCGCTGTCGCGCACCCAGGTAGCTGAAGCGCTCGACTTGTCGCCGATGCCGGTGCGCGATGCGTTGTCGCGGCTGGAAAAAGAAGGGTTGGTGGAAATTTTCCCGCAGCATTTGACGCGCGTGCGCGCCATCGACCTCGACTCGGCGCGCCAGGCCCACGTGCTGCGGTTGTCGGTCGAACTGGAAATCGTGCACGGTCTGGCCAGCACCCGCAGCGCCGACATCGACAAGTTGCTGATGGGCGCCGTAATCAAGCAGCGCGCCTGCCTGGAGGCGGACGATATCGGCGGCTTCATCCTGTTCGACCAGGAATTCCACAAGACCATGTACCACGCGGCCCAGCTGATGAGCGTATGGCACATGATCCGTGGCGCCAGCGGCAACCTCGACCGGTTGCGGCGGCTGCACGTGCCCGTCAACGGCAAGGCTCAGACCGTGCTGGAAGAACACACCGGCATCGCGCAAGCGATCGCCGCCGGCGACCCGGCCGGCGCCCAGCAGTGGGTACGGCGCCACCTGTCCGGCACCTTGACCGAACTCGACAGCTTGCGCGAAAGGTATCCCGACTACATCTTGCCGATGGCCGATTTTACGGACCGCGCCCCGGTGAATTCGTAGCCAACCGTTGTATTCCCAACCACCTCCGCCTAAAGGCATACCGCCAAAACCGGCTGTCAAATTAGAATCAATCCTTTGCTCCCAAGGATGGTCATGCGCGGATATTGCTGGAAGCTGTTGTTCGGACTGGCGCTGCTCTGGTCGTGGCATGTTGCCCACGCCCTCAATCCCGACATCCGCCTGGAAGACCTCAACCGTACCAGCTGGACCCAGAAGGATGGCGTGCCGTCCGATATTCAGAGCATGGCGCAAACCCGCGACGGCTGGCTGTGGCTCGGCACGCCCGATGGCTTGTACCGGTTCGACGGCGTCACCTTCGAACGCTATCCGCTCAAGCTGAACCAGGTGCTGGCGATGCACGCGCTCGACAATGGCGATCTGCTGGTCAGCTTCAGCCCGGAAGGCTTGCTGATTGTCCACGCCAACGGCAAGGTAACCGAGCTGTCGTCGCCGCCGCGCCAGCAGGGCGCGATACGGGCCATGGACATGGACCGCAGCGGCGCCATCTGGGCCGCCACCTTCGAGGGCGTGTACCGTTACGCCGGCGGCAAATGGGAGACCGTCGCCACTGGCCCCGACTGGGCCGACAGCGTGCAGAACGTGACCATCGACCAGTACGACCGGGTGTGGGCATCGACCCGCCATGCCTTGTACCGCTATGACCGCGAAGCGAAGAAACTGCTGCGGGTGGAGGGGGAGGGCATGGGCGGCCGGCTGCTGCAGTCGCCCGATGGCCGCTTGTGGGCCGTCGATGACAACCGCAATTTGCGCCCGGTGCCGATGCCCGCGCCGGGGCAGCAGATGCCCCGGTTGCCGGACTTTAACCAGTCGGAATCGCGCGAAGTGGCCCAGTTCGACCGCGATGGCAATTTATGGATGCTGCTGTGCCCGCAGGGCATTTGCCGCGTGGCCCGCGCCGGCAGCCTGCCCAACCGGCCGATCAATCCCGCGCAGCAGGCCACGGATCGCCTGGACCAGGCCTGGCAATTGACGGACATTGCCACCAGCGGCATGCTGGAAGACCGCGAAGGCAATCTCTGGGTGTCCACCCGGTCTGGGCTCGACCGCTTTCGCGAAAACAAGCTGATCCCTGCCAGGATTGCGGGCGCCAGCGGCGAGCTCAGCGTGACGCGCGACGATGACGGCAAGCTGTGGCTGGCCGACTGGGCCACGCGTGGCATCTGGACCATCGGCGCCGACGGCGTGGCCGTGCGCGATCCGCACCGCAGCGGCATTTCGCTGGCCCGCGACCGCGACGGCGCCGTGCTGATCGCCGGCACGCGCGACATCGAACGCATCTACCAGGGCAAATCGAGCAAGATTTCGCTGCCGATGCCGGGCGGAAAACCGGTCGATCTGACCGTGCTGGGCGTGCTCGACGACGGCAACACGTTGTGGATGGCGGCCTTGCAGACCAGCCTGATGGGCCTGAAAGACGGCCGCTGGCTGCCACGCGGCGAGTTCAACCTGCCGCAGCGCATCTATATGTCGGCAGCCGGCGGTCCGGGCCAGCTCTGGCTCAGCCATAACGACGGCGGCCTGACCTTGTACGACAATGGCAAATCGACCCGGTACGACATCGCTGCGGTCGGACTGGAGACCGGTATTTTTCCGGGGCAGCAACTGGTGGTGGGCGGCGAGCGCGGCATCGTCGTCATGCGCGACAACCGCTTCGTACAGCTGGGGCCGCTTAATTCGGAGGCGCTGCGCATGGTCAGTGGCATGGCCGTCACGCCCGACGGCGACCGCTGGCTGAACGGCGCCCGGGGCCTCGTGCATATCCGGCGCAGCGACTGGGAAAACTCGGTGCGCCAGCCATCGATCCCGCTGGTGTACGAACTGATCGATGCGCTCGAAGGCTATCCGGGGCGCGCTGCCGTGGGCAACCGGCAAACCTCGGTCTACAACATGGGCAACGGCGTGTTGTGGCTGCGCGCCACAGGCGGCCTGGTGCGGCTCGATACCAACGCCTTGCGCGCCAATACCGTCAAGCCCATCGTGCAACTGCTGCGCGTCAATACCGACCAGGGCGCCTACCCGGCGGCGGCCGTGCTGCGCCTGCCGCCCGATTCGCACAATTTCAATATCCAGTACACCGCGCCAGGTTTGCGCAAGCCGGAAGGCATGCAGTTCCAGTACAAGCTCGACGGCGTGGACCAGCAGTGGCAGGATGCCGGCACCCGCCGTGCCGCCTACTACACCAACGTGGGGCCGGGCCGCTACAACTTCAGCGTGCGCGCGGCCAACGAAGACGGCATGGCCAGCGACGTCGTGGCCTCGATGCAGATCGAGATCGCGCCCACGATCGTGCAAACCTGGTGGTTCCAACTGCTGTGCCTGGCATTGGCGCTGCTGGCGCTGTATGGCGCCTGGCGGTACCGCCTGCAAAAAGCCACGGCCGCCATCGCCAGCCAGTTGCAGGTGCGCATGGACGAGCGCGAACGCATCGCCCGCACCCTGCACGACACCTTCCTGCAAAGCGTACAGGCGCTGGTGCTGCGCGTGTATTCGGTACTGACCAAGCTGCCGGAAGGCAGCGAGCCGCGCACCCGGCTCGAAGCGATCCTCGACGAGGCCGACCGCGCCATCGAGGAAGGCCGCGACCAGGTCCAGCAATTGCGCAGCGGGCTCGATCTCGAACAGCAACTGCGCCACTGCGGCGCCAGCCTGGCCGCCGTGCACGAGGCGACCGGGTTCGAACTGATGATCGATGGCACGGCGCGGGCGCTGTCGCCGCCGGTGCAGGAAGAGCTGTGCGCCATCGCCCAGGAAGCGCTGCGCAACGCCTTCCAGCACGCGCATGCCAGCAAGGTGACCGCGCGCATCGGCTATGGCGACGACGCCCTGGTGCTGACCGTGGCCGACAACGGTCGCGGCCTCGACGACGAGGAAGTCCGCGAGCGTCTCAAGGACCGCCATTTCGGCCTGGTGGGCATGCGCGAGCGTGCGCGCCATGTTGGCGCCGCGCTCGAGATCGGCGGCGCCGCCGGCCAGGGTACCGTGGTCGAACTGAAAGTGCCGGCGCGGCTGGTGTATGCGGAAGCGCTATAAGTCGGCGCGCACTGGATCGAAGCGCTTGCGCATGCCCATCCAGCATTGCGCGTAGTCGGGTTGCAGCTGGGGCGACGCCAGCGCCTGGGCGGTGGGATGGATCACGTGGCGCGTCTCGAACATGAAGGCCATGGTGTTATCGACCTTGTGCGGCACGCTGGTGTCGCTGGCGCTGGCTTTTTCGAACGTCGGCGCGTCCGGACCGTGGCCGCTCATGCAGTTGTGCAGGCTGGCGCCGCCGGGACGAAAGCCGGTGGACTTGGCGTCGTATTGGCCGTGGATCAGACCCATGAACTCGCTGGCCACGTTGCGGTGGAACCAGGGCGGACGGAACGTGTCCTCGGCTACCAGCCAGCGCGGCGGGAAGATCACGAAGTCGAGGTTGTCCACGCCGGGCGTGTCGCTTGGCGACTGCAGGACCAGGAAAATCGACGGATCGGGATGGTCGTGGCTGATCGAACCGATGGTGTTGAAATGGCGCAGGTCGTATTTGTACGGCGCGTAGTTGCCATGCCAGGCCACCACGTCGAGCGGCGAATGGCCGATGGCGGCGCGCCAAAGGTTGCCGCAGAACTTGGCCACCAGTTCGAAGTCGCCTTCGATATCCTCGTAGTGCGCGCAGGGCGTCAGGAAGTCGCGCGGATTGGCCAGGCCGTTCGAGCCGATCGGCCCCAGGTCGGGCAGGCGCAGCAGGGCGCCGAAATTCTCGCAAATATAGCCGCGCGCCGCGCCATCCGGCAGCAGTACCTGGAAGCGGATGCCGCGCGGGATCACGGCAATCTCCTGCGGCGCGATGTCCAGCACACCCAGCTCGGTGCGCAGCAGCAGCCGGCCTTGCTGCGGCACGATCAGGAGTTCGCCGTCGGCCGAGTAGAAATAGCGACCCGCCATATCGCGGTTGGCGGCGTACAGGTGGATTGCGCAGCCCGATTGCGACGCGGCGGAACCGTTGCCGGCCATGGTCACCCAGCCGTCGATGAAGTCGGTGGGCTGCTCCGGCATGGGCAACGGATCCCAGCGCAGCTGGTTTGGCGGCGTCTCGACGAGGCCGAAGTCGGCCACGATGCGGCCGTTGTCGAGGCGCCGGAACGGCTGGTGCATGGCGGCGGGGCGGATGCGGTATAACCACGAGCGCCGGTTGTGGCTGCGCGGCGCCGTGAAAGCGGTGCCCGATACCTGTTCGGCATACAGCCCGTAGGCGGCATTCTGCGGCGAGTTGCGGTGCGCGGGCAGCGCGCCGGGCAGGGCCTCGGTGGCGAATTCGTTGCCGAAGCCGGATTGGTAGTTGGCGGTCATGGCGGTCTCCGTGGTCATGTTTTTTGCACCACTGTAAAACTTTGAGCAGGGTTTTACGAGGTAAATGAATGAATACAGACTATTTATGGTGTAAATAATGGTAGCCTGTGGCCGAGCCCTGACTACCCCGGAACCGGACATGATCGACATCCGCAATATCGACCTCAACTTGCTGGTGGTCTTCCACGAGGTGTACCGCGAGCGCCAGATTTCGCTGGCCGCCAGGCGCCTGCATCTGACCCAATCGGCGGTCAGCAACGCGCTGGCGCGGCTGCGCCGCACGTTCGACGACGAGCTGTTCGTACGCACTGCGCAGGGCATGCAGCCGACGCCGTTTGCTGAACAACTGGCCGATCCGGTAGCCGGCGCCCTGGCCAGCATTACCGATGCCGTCAACGCGCCGCAGGCGTTCGACGCTGCCACCAGCGCACGCCACTTCCGCCTGGCCATGACCGACGTGGGCGAGGTGTATTTCATGCCGGTGCTGATCGACCTGTTGCGCCGGCGCGCGCCCAGGGTCCAGGTCAGCACCGTGCGCGCCAGCGCCATCGACCTCAAGACCGAGATGGAGGCGGGCAGGGTGGACCTGGCCATCGGCGCTTTCGACGACGTGTCGGCATCGCTGTACCAGCGGCGGCTATTCGAGCAGGAGTACGTGACCATGTTCCGCCAGGGCCACGCGCTGGCCCGTGGCACGCCCACGCTCAAACGCTTCCTGGCAGTCGAGCACCTGGTGGTGGCGTCGTCCGAAAGCCCGTACGACCGCATCAACACGCTGCTGGAAGAGGCCGGCGTGCGCGCGGCCACCACGTTCCAGGTACCGCACTTTACGGCCGTGCCCTATATCGTGAGCAGTACCGACCTGGTGGTGACGGTGCCGGAAAAGCTGGCGCAGCGCGCGGCCGCGCCATTCCAGCTCGCCTACGTGCGGCCGCCGCTGGCGCTGCCAACCCTGCAGACCCGGCTGTTCTGGCACCGGCGCTACAGCCAGGATGCGGGCAACCAGTGGCTGCGCAACCTGGTGGCGCAGACGTTTGCGGAATAGTCAGGGCTGGCGCAGTTTCTTGCGCGCCGCCTCGATCCCCCGTATTGCCCGGTCGGTATCGTGGGGCGCTTCCAGAAAACGGCGCAGGTTGTCGTAGGTGGGCGCCACCAGGTCGGCCCTGGCGTCGCGGTCGAAGAAGTAGGTGTGGCCGGCCGCCCCGCGCCAGACGGCTGCCGTGGCCTCGCCCAGCAGCACGGCCGGTGACGTGGCGCCTGCCTGCGGCGCCAGGGTCTGGTCGGCCTCGGCGATGCGGCGCAGTGCGTCGCCTTCGGCGAGGAAGGCCAGGAAGCGGTTGCGCGCCTTGGGATGACGGCCCCTCGCCGGCAGTACCAGCACATCGAGCGGCGCTTCCTCGTAGACGGGCTGGCCGGGGCGCATCACGGGGAACGGAAAGAACCCCATGTCGGGCGCGATGGCGTTGGGAAAGCGGGCCGCGATGAAACTGCCGGCCAGCATCATGCCCACGTGGTTGCGGTACATATAGGGCAGCACCCGTTCATGCTCCTGGTCGATGGTGGGCGCAAAAAAGTAATCGTTGCGCAGCAGGCCGCCCCAGGTATCGAATACCTGTCTGACCCGGGCATCGGTAAAGGCGATGTCGCCGCGCAGCAGCTTGCGGTGGAACGCCACGCCGTTCAGGCGCAGATTCAGGTAGTCGAACCAGGCGGCGGCCGGCCAGGCGCTGCGTGCGCCCAGGCCCAGCGGCGTCACGCCCGCCGCTTTCAGTCGCGCGCACACTTGCAGGAATTCGTCCCAGGTGGCTGGCGCTTGCAGGCCCAGTTGCTGGAACAGCGACTTGCGGTAAATAAAACCCCACACGTAGTAATACAGCGGAAAGCCGTATACCTGGCCCTCGATGCGGGTGCCGTCCAGCGTACCGGGCAAGAATTTTTTGTTTTCCAGGAGCGCCAGCATGCCGGCGTCGAGCGGCACCAGCAGCTTGTGGCTGGCGGCATCGCGCAGGCGTTCGCCCGCGTACCAGAACGCCACGTCGGCGCGGCCCTCGCGGAGCCGGGTGGTGAAATCGCGCTTGTATTGTTCTTGTGGGAAGCCGTTGTTGACGACTTCGATGTCGGGATTAGCCGCAGAAAATTGGTCGATGATGCTGAGCCAGGCGCTACGCTGGGGACTGTTGGAGATCACGTAATCGATCACCAGTTGCTCGGCGGCGCATGGCTGGCAGAACAGTAAAAACACGGCCCATAACCATCCCCTGGCATGCCGGCGGCGCAGACGAATGAATATGCTGGGCATCGATGTCATTGCAGTGGTCGGGTTGGATCCAGTTGGCAGGATACGCTGATAATGTCTCAGAGCCATTTTAATTGTGCAAGTTTTAAATGTTTGGGTGGACGTCTGCTGGCAATGGACGACATGGCTGCTTGCCCCATTCCTACTTGCCACTACGCGTCCGTCCTACGCAAACCGGCCTCGGGCAGGCGCACAATCTCCCTGCATGTGAGAGATCATCTACAAGGAGTATCGACATGAACCTGACCACACCAACCACCATCGGCGAATTGCGCCGCCTGATTGCCGAAGCGGACGACCTTGCCGGCGCGCACGTATTGTGGATCGATACCGGCGGAGAAGTGCACCTGTCCGCCAATGACGGCAACTGTGACGACGGCGCCGTGCGGTTGCGCTTTGCGCCGTTCCAGGCTGGCGCCGGCATGGTCGGTCCCATGGCCGCGCACGACGACCGCCTGATCGGCAAAATGTATTTCAGCATCTTGCACCACTGGCTGCACGCCGGCGATGCGCCACCGGGACCGCTGGACGCTGAACTCGATGACTTCGAGCGCGAGGGCGGCTGGAATGTGTCGGCCAAGGCCGGCGCACACGTGATGAACATGGCGCCACGTCACGGCGCGTTCGGCGCCAGGTGCCACTAGTGCTGTTTCTCGCCGGAAGACCATTCCGGCGGCGATTTTCGCTTAACTAGGGTACACCCTAGGGCCGCAGCGATTCTGGAAGGCGTCGCGCTACCGCTTCGCCCCAGCGGCGCTGACCGTGACTGCACCGGGACAGGCGCTACCGCGTTGCAGCGCCTGTGCGCCAGCCCAGGTACAAGCACAGCAATCCGACCGCGACAAACGCGCTATCGAAGCTGATAAACAGTTCGCTCGCGGGCCGGCCAGGCAGGCCGGCATCCACCAAAGGCAGCGCGAGCCACAGCGTTGCCCCCAGCCACCACAGCCCGCGCCAGGCCGCAATGCCGCCGCGCCATCCGGAATAAACGGTAGCGGCGCCCCAGCACAGGAAAAAACCGTGCACCTCCCATTGCTCCCGGTTGGCCAACCCGAGCGGCAGCAGCCGATTGGCTAGCAGGAAAACGGCCACCGCCACCGGCAAACCCGCCACGCATGCGGCATTGCCGGCCTGGGTAAAACGCAGCCACGCCAGTGAAGTCCCCGGCTTGCTGCGCCGCTTGACCGTCCACAGCACCAGCCCGGTCGCCACCATGGACGCCCCCAGCATGCTGCTGCCAAAGTACAGCCAGCGCAGCGCCGGATCGGCATAACGCCCCAGGTGCAGGCCGTATCCCGTGCCCCAGGTGGTGAGCGCCGGCCCGCTGCGTGCGCGCTCGTCGAGCAAGGCGCCGCTCACGCCATCGAACAGCAAATACGCCGGCGCCACCGAGATCCGGCCTCCATCGCCGCGCACGAGCGCGACGCGCGACGCCGCATCGCCGGGATGGCTCACGATCACGCGGCCGATGCTGCCGTCGCCCCAGCGCACAGCGGCCTGCGCCATCAGTGGTGCAAGGGGCGCGGGCGGCACCATCACGCCAGTGCGTTCCGGCGTTTCGAACCGCGCCTGCATCGCCTGCGCCATCGCCGGTCGCGCCTGCTGCTGGCCGAATGCCGCCACAGCGCCCCACGGCATATAGGTCAGCATCAGCGTCACCAGCCCGGTATAGACGATCATCAGGTAAAACGGCAGGCCCAGCACCGAGCTGATGTTGTGGGCGTCAAGCCACGAGCGCTGGCCCTTGCCGGGGCGGAAAGTGAAGAAGTCGCTGAAGATGCGCCGGTGCACGATCACGCCGCTGATCAGCACCACCAGCGCCATCATCGCGCACAGGCCGACGATCCAGCGCCCGAGCGTGCCGGGCAGGTAGTACAGGGAAAAATGGAAGTAATAAAAGAATTCGCCGCCGTGGGTGGCGCGTGGGTGCAGCACGGCGCCGTCGGCCGGGGACAGCAGGGCCCGTTCACGGTGGTCACCGCTTTCCCACGAGGCGTCGATCACGTTGTGGCGCCAGCCGGGCAGGTCGATCTGCCACCGGTCGGCGCCGGCCGCCTGTTGCGCCAGCGTGGCCAGCGCGCGCTGCGCTGCCGCCGCCTGGTCGAGCACGGCTGGCCGCGCCGGCAGTTCCGGCCGCAGCCACTGGGTCAGCTCTTCACGGAAGTAGCTAATGCCGCCGGTAATGAAAATCGCGTACAGCAGCCAGCCGGCCAGCACGCCGGCCCACGCGTGCAGGCCGGCCATGCGCTGGCGCAGGCCGGGCGCCCTGGTTTCCATCAGAAGCGGTAGCTGGCGCTCACGTTGACGGTGCGCTCGGCGCTGCGGTAGCAGAAGGTGCCGTCGCAATCGAGCAGTACCTGCTTGTCGAGCAGATTATTGAAATTGAGCGCGTAGCGCCACGACTTTTGCTCGAGCCCGAACGCCAGATCGAGCATGCCGAACGACGGATTGGTGAGATTGACGTTGTCGTAGTCGAGCGACGAGCGCGCCTTGCCGTAGTAGCGCAGGCCCAGGCCGGCGTTGGCCAGCCAGGTGTCGTTCAGCTTGTGCTGGTAGCGGGTCCATACCGAGGCGCTGTGCTTGACCGCGCTCTGCTGCGGCAGGCCGCGATCGCCGTTGTTGCTCTCGGTGATGTCGGTGTCCAGGTAGGTGTACTGTGCCACCACGCTCAGGTTGCGCGCCAGGTCGGCGCGCGCTTCCAGTTCCAGCCCGCGCGAGCGCACTTCGCCGCTTTGCACCAGCGCGTCCGGGTCTTGCGCGGCGGCGGTGGTAACGTTCTTGCGCACCAGGTTGAACACCGACGCCGTGTAGCTGGCATTGCCCTGGTCCGGCTGGTAGCGCAAGCCCGCTTCCAGCTGGCGCCCTGTGGAGGGTTTGAGCAGATTGTTGTTGATGTCGCGGCCGATCTCGGGCGAGAACGACGTTGACCAGCTGACGTATGGCGCCCAGCCCGACGGCATCAGGTACACCGCGCCTACGCGGCCGGTGGTCTTGCTGGCCGACTGGTCGTAGGTCTGGTTGGCCGTGCCGGCCCGTGGCAGTTCCTGGGTGTTCGAGTTATCGGCGCGGTCGCGGCGCAGGCCGGCCGTCACCACCCACTGGTCCCATTTCACGTGGTCCTGCACATACAGGCCGACCTGCTTGAGCGGGTAGCGTTCGTTGCGCGGGTTGGCTGAGGCCACCGGCGCCTGGCGGTCGCCATAGACCGGGTTGTACAAGTCCAGGGCCGGCATGGGCGAAATCGCGTACGGGAAGCGGTCGACGGTCTTGTTGTCGGCGTAATCGACGCCGACCAGCACGTTATGCGCGAGCGCGCCGGTGCGGAACGCGGCCTGCGCGCGCGTATCGGCCTGCAGGCCGCGCCAGTGCGAGCTGCGCGGGTAGAACAGGCGCGTCATGGCGCCGTTGGCTTGCAGCACGCGCGGGAAGACGTTGGTTTCGTGGCGATCCAGTTCGGTGTAGCGCACGTTCTGCTGCACGCTCCAGGTGTCGTTGAAGCGGTGCTCGAATTCGTAGCCGAGCGCGACATTCTCGCGCTTCCAGCGATTGTCGCGCCCGCCCAGGTTGACGCTGGGCGCAACCTGGCCGCGTGGCCCCGGGTTTTGCAACTGGTTGGGCCAGGCATAGGCCTGGTTGTCTTTCTGGTACTGGCCCAGCAGGGTCAGGCGCGTGTTGGCGTCCGGCTGCCAGGTCAGCGCCGGGGCGAAGAATACGCGGTCGTCGCGGTCGAGGTCGAGGCGGGTGCCCGCTTCGCGCGCCAGCATGGTCACGCGCCAGAGCCAGGCGCCCTAGTCGTCGATGGCGCCGCCCAGGTCGGCCTTGACCTGCTTGCGATCGTAGGTGCCGTATTCGATGCCCATCTCGCGCATCGCGCTGGCCGACGGCCGCTTCGACACGGCGTTGATCATGCCGCCCGGCGGCGACTGGCCGTACAGCACCGAGGCCGGGCCGCGCAGCACTTCCAGGCGTTCCAGGCCATATGGTTCGATCGGTGCGGCGTAGGCGCGGCCCGAGGTCAGCAGGCCGTCGCGAAAGATGCCGGCCGTGCCCAGCTCGAAGCCGCGCAACATCGAAAATTCATCGACCGCCCACGGCTTCATGTTCGGCGTCACGCCGGCCGTGTAGCGCAGGGCCTCGTCCAGGGTTTCCACCTTGCGGTCGGCCAGTTCGTCGGCGGTCACCACCGATACCGATTGCGGATTGTCGATCAGGCGGCTGTCGGTCTTGGTGGCGGTGGCACTGCGGCGGGCCACGTAGCCGTCCACGTGGCCGAGCGCGGTTTCGCGCGCGCCGCTGACGGTCACTGCCGGCAGCGATGGCAACGGCGCGGCTGCCGGCACGCCGGTACGGGCGGCCGCCTGCGGCGCCGCGCCCTGGCGCAGAATGTAGCGGCCGGCGCCTTGCGGTACCGCTTCCAGGCCGCTGCCGGCCAGCAGGCGGTTCAACGCGTCGCGCGGCGCCAGCGTTGCCTGGACGCCGGGGCTGGTTTTGTCGCCGGTGAGGGCGCCGTCGGCGGCCACGTAAACCCCGGATTCCACCGAGAAGCGGGCGATCACGGCGTTCAGCGGACCGGCGGGAATGTTGTAGGTGCGCGGAACAGCATCGGCAGCGCAGGCCAGGGTGGCGGTGGCGGCGGCCAGCAGGCCGAGCAGGGGACGGGGAGCGAAATAAGTCATGCGTGCTTTCGGAAAAGGAGGATGTCGGTCTTCACAGAGCTTTCCGAACCACGCGGCAAAAAGGGAACCGCTTTCCTGAAAATATTATCCAGGGACGACCGTCACCCACCACGGCAGCGTGAATTTCACCCGCACCGGCAACGCCGCTTCCAGCATGGCCAGCGCCTGGCCGGTATCGCGCAGCGGGAAGGCGCCCACCACGCGCAAGCCGGCGATCGCCGGTCGCAGCCCAGGTGGCCGGGCCGGTAGCGCGACAGATCCGCCAGGAACTGCGCCAGCGGCATATCCTCGGCGATCAGCATGCCCTGGGTCCAGGCCTGGCGTGCCGGTTCCAGCGCGTCGGCGGCGGCGATGGCGTGCCGGGTAAAACTGGTTTGTTCGCCGGCAGTGATTACCCGCGCCGGCGCGTTGAACGGGGTGATCTCGACCCGGCCCTGGCTCACGCCCAGCCCGGTATTTCCGTGGTACTGGCGCACTGCGAAGCGCGTGCCCAGTGCGCGCATGGCGCCCTGGCGGCTGTGCACGATGAAGGGTCGCGCCGGGTGCGCGGTATCGGGGTGTGTTTCCACCAGGATCACGCCCCGGTGCAGCACCAGCAGGCGCTGGCTGTCGTCGTACTGCTCGTCGAGCGCGGTATCGGTATCGAGCCACAGCCGGCTGCCGTCGGCCAGCACTACCTGGCGGTGCTCGCCGGTGCCGGTGCGGTGCGCGGCGCCCAGGCCGGCCACCAGCGTTTGCACGCTTTCCTGGCGCGCCACCTGCCAGCCCGCGCCCACCGTTACCGCTGCCAGCGCCATCGCCTTGAGCAGTTTGCGGCGCTGGCGCACCTGGCTGGCCGCATGCAGGGCGGCGCTTGCCGCTTGCGGCGCTTCGCGGGCGATGGCAACGCCGTCGCTGATCGCTTCCACCCGGGCCCAGGCCTGGCGATGGCCGGCATCGGCCGCCAGCCAGTCCTGCCAGGCCCGGCGTTCGTCATCTTCGACGCGGCCGGAGCGAAACACTGCAAACCATTCGGCAGCCTGTTCCAGCGTGGCGTACGGGATGTCCTGTTCGTGGCGGTGCATGGCCATCGGTCAGGCCAGCGCGGCGCGGAAGGCGGCGCCCGCCGACAGGCAGTGCAGCATCGCCTGCGCCATGTATTTTTTGACCATGCGCTCGGACACGCCCAGCTGCGTACCGATCTCGGCGTAGGTCAGATCGTGCAGTTGCGCCAGCAGGAAGGCCTGGCGCGGCTTGTCGGCCAGGGTGGAAAGGATGCGATCGACCTCGATCAGCGTTTCCACGACGATGGCCTGGTGCTCGGCGGACGGCTGCGTGGCTTCGGGGCGCTCCAGCATGGCCGCCATCCACACCCGTTCGATTTCGGCGCGGCGCCAATGATCCACCACCAGGCCCTTGGCAATGGTGGTGAGATAGGCGCGCGGATGTTGCCCGGCATCGAGTTCGCGCGGCCGCACGATCAGCCGCAAAAACGTGTCCTGCGCCAGGTCTTGCGCGGTAAACAGGCATCCGAGCCTGTTGCGCAGCCACGCCTGCAACCAGTCGTGGTGCTCGGCGTACAGCGTGTGCAATTGTGGCTGCCCGGGAGGAGATGCCGTCATGCGTCGTCACGATGGTTGAGAATAATTCTCATTATTATAGATTCATTCGGCGCGGCGCTACAAGCCTTGCAACGTGCTTGCCACACCCGGTTATTTGCCCGATAATGCGAATACTTCTCATTACATTGGCTGGCCGTGCCGGCAGCTCGTTTCCATGCCTGCCAGCGATTGCTCCCTTTCCACCGACTCCCTGCACGGCGATGCCGTGGGGCGGTTGTATGGCGAGCACCACGGCTGGCTGCTGTCGTGGCTGCGCTACAAGCTCGGCTCCGCCCACCTGGCTGCCGACCTCGCCCACGATACCTTTGTGCGCGTATTGGCCACGCGGGCCCAGGCCGGCATCCTGCAGCCGCGTGCCTACCTGCGCACCATCGCCCACGGCCTGGCCGTCAATTACTGGCGCCGGCAGGATATCGAACGGGCCTACCTGGACTTGCTGGCCACGCTGCCGGCCGACCTGGCGCCATCGCCGGAAGAACGCCTGCTGGTGCTCGAAGCCTTGCACCAGGCTGACGCCATGCTGGCGCGGCTGTCGCACAAGGCGCGCCGCGCTTTCCTCATGCACCAGGTCGATGGCAGCACTTACGCGGAAATCGCGCTTGAGCTGTGCGTGTCCGACCGCATGGTGCGCAAGTACGTGGCCCAGGCCATGCTCCAGTGCCTGGCGCTGGCGGCGGCGGACTGACATGGCCAACCCGGTGTCGCAAGAACGCTTCATCGTCCTGCAACAGGCGGCCGAATGGTATGCCTTGCTCGAATCGGGCGAGGCCGGCGAGCGTGAACACGTCAAATGGCAGCGCTGGCTGGCCGCCGATCCGCTGCATGCCGCCACCTGGCGCCAGGTGCAGGAGATCAGCGGCCAGTTCCGCAGCCTGCCGCAGGCGCCGGCCCGCGCCGCGCTGATGACGGGCGCACCGCAAAGCCGCCGTGCCTTTGCCGCCATGCTGGTGGCGGCAGTTGGCGGACTGGCCTTGTGGAAGTTCGCGCCGGGCATGGCAGCACCCGACAACGTGCTGGCCGGCACCAGCGCCGGCTACGACAGCGTGGTCGGCCAGTTGCGCCGCCTGCGCCTGCCCGACGGCGGCACGCTGCTGCTCGATACCGACAGCGCGATCGATATCGCCTACGATACCGGCGCCCGGCGCATCGTGCTGCGGCGCGGCCGCATCCATATCGACACCGCGCCCGATACGCAGCAACCGGCGCGGCCGCTGCTGGTGCAAACCGGGCAGGGCGTGCTGCGCGCGCTGGGTACACGCTTCGAGGTCACTCTATTGGACGGGCGCACCCGCTTGCGGGTGGAGCAGGGCGCCGTGGAAATCACGCCGCACCGGAACGTGGCGCGCGTGGTCCCGGCCGGCGCAGGTGCGCAGTTCGATACGTCGACGATTGATGGCGAGACGCTGCCAGCGCACGGTGCCGATGCTGCAAATGCGGCGCACGCGGCTACCCGGCCAGGCGACTACCATTGGCGCGGCGGGTCTGCCCCCGGCACCGTTCCTCCCGCCGCCAATGCTGCCCCGGCCTGGACCCGCCGCCTGCTGCTGGCCGATAACCTGCCATTGGGCGACTTCGTGCGCGAGCTGTCGCGCTACCGGCGTGGATACCTGGGTTGCGCGCCCGAGGTGGCGGGTTTGCGCCTGGTCGGCGCCTATCCGCTGGGCGATCACGAGGCCGTGTTCGCGATGCTGGAAGACAGCCTGCCGGTAAAAGTGCGGCACATCCTGCCGTGGTGGGTGACGATTACCGCGCGCTAAAAATATTTTTGAAAATTTGGTTCCGCTTTTCTGGTTTCGCTTGGCATACAGGGGAAAGCCACTTCAATAAAGGGAATCCCATGTCGTTACGCCTTGCCCCACGCCGCCGCCAGCTGGCGCTTGCCATCCATCTCGGCCTGCTGTCCTGCGCGGTCACTGCCACCGCCCAACCCGCGAACATCGCCGCGCACGAAGCTGCGCGGTCGTTCGATCTGCCGGCCGCCGCTCTCAGCACGGCGCTGAGCCGCTTTGCCGGCGAGGCGGGCATGGCCCTGTCGGTCGATGCCAGCCTGACCGACGGTAAAGCTGCACCCGCGCTGCAAGGGCGCTACACGCCGGCCGAAGGCTTGCAGCGCCTGCTGGCCGGCAGCGGCCTCGAAGCCGTGCAGCGCGCCCCCGGCAGCTATGTCTTGCGCGCGGCGCCCAGGATGGCCCAGGCCCAGCCCGAACCGATGTCGGTCATCACCGTGATCGGCAACTGGCTGGTTCATCCCAGTGCGCAATCGGTGCAGGATCATGGCGGCGCTCGCAGCGTCGTGGAGCGCGACGAGTTCATGCGCCTGGGCGCCACCGACGCCCGTGATGTCCTCAACCGCATTCCCGGCGTGCTGGCGCCGACCAATAACGGCACCGGCAGCCACGACATGGCGCTCAACTTCGGCGTACGCGGTTTGAGCCCGCGCCTGGCAGCGCGTTCGACCGTGCTGATGGACGGCATCCCGGTGCCGTTCGCGCCGTACGGCCAGCCGCAACTGTCGTTTGCGCCCATCTCGATGGGCAATATGGATGCGGTGGACGTGGTGCGTGGCGGCGGCGCCGTGCGCTACGGCCCGCAAAACGTGGGCGGCATCGTCAACTTCGTCACCCGCGCGATTCCCGGGCAGGCCACCGGCGACGTCAGCGTGCAGGGAGAGCTCAGCCCGTCCTCGACCAGCGACAGCATCAAGACCCACACCAGCGTACTGCTGGGCGGCACCCTGGACAACGGCCTGGGCGGCGCCATCCTGTACAGCGGCGTGCGCGGTTCCGACTGGCGCGAGCACAGCGACACGCAAATCGATGACGTGATCCTGAAAGGGCGCTATAAAATCGACAGCGCCAGCACCGTCAGCGCCATGCTGCAGCACTACCAGGGCGAGGCCGACATGCCGGGCGGCCTCACGCGCGCAGCTTTTGCGGCCGATCCGTACCAGTCCACCCGTCCGCTCGACAATTTCTGGGGCCGCCGCAACCTGGCCAGCCTGGCCTGGGAGTACAAGCCCGACCGCCAGCGCCAGTTGAGCGTGCAGGCGTTTTACACCGACACCCTGCGCAGCGGCTACCTGGACCAGGGCCGCAACGTCACGCTGTCGCCGCGCACCTACACCGTGCGCGGCGTGGAAACCCGCTATGCGCAGGCATTCCGCGCCGGCCAGCTGCGCCACGAGATCGGCGTGGGCCATCGCTACATCGACGAATCGAGCCACGAACTGCGCTACTGGCGCCTGAAGACCGACAACGTGCTGCCCACCACGGGCAGCCCGTTCGACCGCGATACGTCGGGCAGCACCCGCGCCCACGCCTTCTTCATCGACGACCGCATCGACGCCGGCAACTGGACCATCACGCCCGGCCTGCGCAACGAGCGCATCAGGTCCTACCAGGACAACAACCTGACCGGCAAGCGCGACAGCGGCAATTACAACGTGCTGCTGCCTGCACTGAATGTGCTGTACCACGCCAGCGACGCCTGGAAGCTGTATGCCAGCTCGGACAGCTCGTTTGGCACCGTGCAGTACAGCAAAATGGCCAACGCGGTGGTCAGCGGCGGCGCCGAGCCGGAAAAAGCCCGGTCGTGGGAACTGGGCACGCGCTACCGCCAGGGCGGCCTGCGCGCCGAGGCCAACCTGTTCCTGATCCGCTTCAGCAACCAGTACGAAAGCAATCAGCAGAACAACAGCGTGTATGCGCGCGGCAAAACCCGCCATCGCGGGCTGGAAAGCAGCGTCGAATACGATCTGGGCGCGGCGTTGCCCGGCGTGACCGTCTATGCCAGCTATGCGTACGTCGATGCCGTGATCAGGGAAGCGGGGCCGAACTTCGACTTGCAGGTGCCGTTCTCGCCGCGCCACAAGGGGACGGCCGGCGTCGGCTACAAGGCCGGCAAGTGGCGCGCAAGCCTGGACGGCATGTTCGAGGGCGCGCAGTTTGCCGACAGCGCCAACACCGTGCCTGAAAATGCCGCCGGCAACAATGGCCGCGTGCCCGGTTACGGCGTGTGGGCCGCGCGCGGCAGCGTGGACCTGGGCGGCGGTCCGGGCTCATCGGCCTCCTGGCGCCTGAGTGCCGGCGTGAAAAACCTGTTCGACCACGCGTATTTCGCCCGCTCGTTCGATGACAACAACCTCGGCAAATACATCGCCCAGCCGCGCACCTTGTACCTGCAACTGGGCAGCCGCTTCTAGCCGAAGTACCAGCGGCAGGGGAGACGATTCGAAGCGGAGGTGCAACAACAGTTATCTTAAGTTAAACTGCTGCACCGACTTTCGATCCTTGTGCTCCCTGATTCCATGCTTCCTCGTTCCCGGCGTACCTGGCCCCTGCGGCACCTGTTGATCATGCTCACCGCGATCGGACTGCTGCCGCTGGCGCTGCTGGGTGCGTGGAGCATCCACAACGCCAGCGAATACCAGCAGCGTGAACAAAAACGCCTGATGCTGGACTTGGCGCGGGCCCTGTCCAGCGCTGCCGATGCCGAGCTCGACAGCGCAGTGGCCATTCTGACCGGCCTGGGGCGAGCGCCGGAATTGCAGGACGGCGACTTGCGCACGTTCCACGAGGTGGCCCGGGCGCTGGTCAGAACCCAGCCGGAATGGCTGGGCGTGATCCTCACCGACCAGGCCGGCAAGCCGCTGCTGCGCACCATGACGGAATTCGGCGTACCTGCAGCGCCGATTGCCGATCCCGACAGCCTGCGCGAAGCGCTTACCACGCGCCAGCCGGTGGTGGGCCGTATTGCCCGCGGCCAGCGTGGCCAGCCGGCGTTTCCGGTGCGGGTGCCGGTGATCACCGCATCCGGCAAACTGTATATATTGACTGCCGTGATCCGGCCCGACCGCATGGTGCGCCTGCTCGACCGCCAGCAGGCGCTGGGCGGCGCCGTGACGGCGATCCGCGACAGCAGCCAGGCGGTGGTGGCGCGGTCGCGCAACCAGGATGGCAGCGTGGGCGGCCCGCCCAGTGCGTCGCTGATCGAACTGATGGCGCAGCACGGCGCCGAAGGCGTGGGCTCGGCCCGCACCACCGAGGGCCGCGACATGGTCACGGCCTACACCACCTTGTCGCACTTTAACTGGCTCGCGGTCGTGGGCCGGCCCGCCGAACAATTGACTGCCGCCTCCATGCAGGGACTGGGCATGTACGGCGCCGGTATCGCCGTGTCGCTGCTGGTGGCGATGGTGCTGGCATCGCTGCTGGCGGCGCGGCTGGTCGATACCATCCGCGCCTTGCAGCAGAACGCCGCCGCGCTCGGGTCGGGCGCTGCGCTCACGCCGTCGCCATCGTCGATCACCGAGGTCGAACAGATCAGCCGCGCGCTGGCGCTGGCCGACGCCCAGCGCAATACCCGCGAGCACGAACGCAAGCTGCTGCTCGACTCGCTCAACCAGGCCCTCACCAGCCACCAGGCGGCGCTGGCCGATGCGCGCCAGGCCGGCCGCGCCAAGGATGAATTCCTGGCCGTGCTGGGCCACGAGCTGCGCAATCCGCTCAGCCCCATCGTCACCTCGCTCGATCTGCTCGACCTGCGCAACGATCTCGCCAGCCGGCGCGAACGCGGCGTGATGCGGCGCCAGGTCAACCACCTGCGGCGCCTGGTGGACGACCTGCTCGACGTCTCGCGCATCATCTCCGGCAAGCTGCAGATCGACGTGCGTCCGCTCAACTTGGCCGACGTGGTGCGCCACGCGGTGGCGGCGGTGGCCGACCAGCCGGTGTCGTCCAGCCTGCCGCAGGCGGTGTGGGTGCAGGGCGACGACAGCCGCCTGACCCAGGTACTGAACAACCTGCTGTCGAATGCCGCGCGCTTCGGCAGCACTGCCACGCACGTCACGCTGACCGCCGACGCTGCCGAGGGCATCGCCCGGCTGGTGGTCAGCGACGACGGCATCGGCATGAATACCGAGCTGCTGGCCCGCGTGTTCGAGCCGTTCCAGCAGGCGCCGCAATCGCTGGCGCGCCGTACCGGCGGCCTCGGCCTCGGCCTGGCGATCGTGCGCAAGATCGTGGAGCTGCATGGCGGCCAGGTCACGGCAAGCAGCGCCGGCCTGGGAGAGGGCAGCCGTTTCGAGGTGGTGCTGCCGCTGGCGGCGGCGCCCGAAGCCGTGGCGCCGGGCGGGGCCGGTGCGACGCAGGCGGCGTTGCACGTGCTGCTGGTGGACGACAATGTCGATGCCGCCAACGCCGGCGCCGAACTGCTGACCCTGATGGGCCACACCGTGCGCACGGCCCACAGCGGCGCGGCAGCGCTGGCGGCCGTGCGCGAACACATGCCGCAGGTGGCCATCCTCGACATCGGCCTGCCCGACATGGACGGCTACGCGCTGGCCGGGGCGATCCGGGCCGAAGCCGGCGGCAGGGCGGTGCGGCTGGTGGCGCTGACCGGTTACGGCCAGAAGGAAGACGTGGAACGCGCGTATGCGGCCAGTTTCGACCTGCACCTGACCAAACCGGCGTCGCTCGAGGATTTGCAGTTGGCGACAGCGACCGTGTAGCAGAGCAAACCTACGGTTGTTGTGGCGCGGCCGATCCCGGTGCTTGCGCCGTGGCTGGCGCAGGTTGCGTATAGATGGTGATTGGTGCGCCAGGTGCCGGCGGGACTTTTGGTGTGGCGTTGTTGAGCACGAAGGTGATGATGGTGATACCGGCCACGCCGAGGCCGATACCCATGCCGACGATCCAGCGGATGGTTTCGTTGGCGCTGCGGTGGATTTCCGCCCGTAACTCTGCACGCAGGTCGGACAGGTCGGCCTTGGTGGCCGTCTGATCGAGGCGCGCCTCGATCCGCGCCAGCCGTTCTCCGGTAACGGCAGCAAATTCCTCCAGCCTGACGAAGCGATTTTCGATGTCCATCCAACCATCGTAGAGCGCAGGCTTGCGATCGTCAAGCAACCTCAAGCCTGCAAAACACGCGTTGGATCAAACGCTTACTGCGCCGTCACCTGCACCGGTTCCTGCGGGAACGAGGTGGCGCCATGGCCCAGGTAGAAGCTCGGGTTTGGCGGCTGGTTGTAGCCGGCGTTCTGGCCCGCCACCTGGCTGCGGTACTGCGGATTGTGCATCAGCGTGGTGATGCGGGTGGTGGTCGGAATCGTGGTGCTGAACACCAGCAGCGCGGTATTGCTGCTGTTGCGCACCACGATTTCCTCGCGCCAGTCGCCGAACAGGTCGGCGGTCAGCACCGGCGTGGCCTTGGTGCCGTTGTTGGTGGCGCCGCCATAGGCGCCCAGGTCGAGCAGGTTGTTCATGCTCGACGTGGCCGGATTCCACTTCTGCACGATGGTGCTGCCCAGCGGTTCGCGCAGCAGGTCGCCGTCCCACCACACGCCGAAGTTCATCGAGCTGGGCGCGCTGGTGCTCAGCTGGGTGCCGGTGACCGTGTGCAGGCCGCCCCGGCTGGCCCAGCATTCGGCGCCGGCGTGATTCGGGTCGATGTCGAAGCACACGCCGCGACCGACGTCGGTGTTCGAGCCGCTGGCGCCCCAGATCAGCGCGCCGGTGGCGGCGTCGTGCAGGCCGGAACCGTTGGCGCCGTAGCTGCTCGGGCTTTCGTGGACCATGTAGATTTGCTGGCCGCTGCGGTTCGGGTCGAATTTGCCGAAGTGCAGGGCGTCGCCGTGGCCCAGGCCGGTGGTGTACAGCAACTGGCCGTTGCTGCCGATGGTGGCCGCGCCATACACGACGTCGTCCTTGCCGTCGCCATCGGCGTCGCCGGTGGCGAACCAGTGCGCGCCCTGGCCGCGCGCTGCGCTGCCGGCCACGTCGGTATCAAACACCCAGCGGCTGGTCAGGTTGCCGTTGCGCCAGTCCCACGCTGCGATCACGGCGCGCGTGTAGTAACCGCGCGAAAACATCGCGCTCGGGCGGGCGCCGTCGAGGTTGGCCACGCCGCCGAGGAAGCGGTCTACCCGGTTGCCATAGTTGTCGCCCCAGCTCGACACCGTGCCGCGCGCCGGCAGGTAGTTGACGGTTTTCATGGCGGCGCCGGTCTGGCCGTTGAACACGGTGAGGAATTCCGGCCCGGTCAGGATGTAGCCGGCGCTGGAGCGGTAGTCGGCGGTGGCCGAACCGATGGTCGTGCCCTGACCATCGACGGTGCCGTCGGCCGTTTTCGCCATCACCTCGGCCTTGCCGTCGCCGTCGAAATCGTAGGCCAGGAACGTGGTGTAGTGGGCGCCGGCGCGGATGTTCTTGCCGAGGTTGATGCGCCACAGCAGGGTGCCATCGAGTTTATATGCGTCGAGGTAGGTGTTGCCGGTGTAGCCGGACTGCGAATTGTCCTTGGCATTGGTCGGCTGCCACTTGACGACGATCTCGTAGGTGCCGTCGCCATCGAGGTCGGCGGGCGCGCCGTCGTTGAGTTCATACGTGTAGGCCACGCCGTCGGGCGTGGTGCCGCCGGCCGGCGCCTGCACCGGGATCGATTTGTACGGTTGGCTCCAGGTGGCGCCGGCGCTGAACTGCGAGCTGGCCTGTTCCACCCCGCCCACTACCGCACGCACCGCGTACTGGTTGCCGGCGTTACCGACGCTGTCGCTGTAGTTGAGCGCATTCAACGGCGTGGCAGTGATCTTGATGCCGTCGCGATACACATTGAAGGTGGTGCCGGCAGCGTCGGTGGCCAGCTGGCGCCAGCTGACGAACACGCCGTTGCCCGACGTGACGGCCACGGCGCCGCGATTGAGTCGTTCGATCTGCTTGTTCGCTGCGGTGGCCGTGCCGGCCGCAAGCGTGGCGATCAGGATGGATACCGCTGAGGCGATGCGTACATTCATGGTTTTGTCTCCATTGGATATGGTTATGGGCCCGTCGCGCGGGCCTGCGTAAGTTACCTCAGTAAAAATGCAAGTTACCGCCGCAAACCGGGCAGGAGCGTAATAGTCAACTTGTCGAGCAATGTTGTTGTTTTCGGTAGCGCAAACATGAAATCCGTTGTGACCGGCTGGGGGGGGGGGCGTTACATTGCGGGGTTACACGGTGCGTTCGGCCGCAGGGGATGAGCCGGCCGTGGTGGTGCCGCGCGATGCGCTCAACAGCAACCAGACGAACGGGCGCAGGATTTCCGCCGAAATTCTAGCGCATGCCCCGATTTTGCCGGTAGACCGGGCGTGGTATCATCGACATCCGCCTTTTTGCTCTAGATGAATACCATGTCCTCCCAGAAGTTATCCAAGATTCTCATCCTCGGCGCCATGGCCGCCGTGGCGCTGTCCGTCGTCGGCTACGTGTTCGTGGTGGTGGCGGACTACACCGACTGCGAGCGCATCGAGGCTGCCGAGCTCAAAAAAGGCAACAAAGTGTCTTGTCGCGACGTCAAGGCGGGTATGGCAGCCGAATAATTCAGGTGGGGGACGGGGCAGCGTTAGTTGTCCCACAAAGCGCGGCGACGCGCGGGGCTACAGTGGGGTTACTCCACTACCTGGCAAAGCCCCCCATGAATGCTCCCGAAACCCTCGCGCCCCTGGGCGCAGCAGCGCAAACGTATCCGCTTACCCTGCACATCAACGGCAGCCGGCACGACTTCAAGGTCGAAGCCTGGGTCACGCTGCTGGACCTGCTGCGCGAACATGCCGGCCTGACCGGCTCCAAGAAAGGCTGCGACCACGGCCAGTGCGGCGCCTGCACCGTGCTGGTCGGTGGCCGTCGCATCAATTCCTGCCTGACCCTGGCCGTGATGCAAAACGGTAAGGAAGTCACCACCGTCGAAGGACTCGCCGACGGCAACCAGTTGCACCCGCTGCAGCAGGCCTTCATCGACCACGACGCCTTCCAGTGCGGCTACTGCACCTCGGGCCAGCTGTGTTCGGCCGTGGGCCTGATGAACGAAGGCAAAGCCTGCACCGCAGGCCAGGTGCGCGAGCTGATGAGCGGCAACGTCTGTCGTTGCGGCGCTTACCCCGGCATCGTTGCCGCCGTTACCGAGGTGATGGGCATCCCGGGTCGTGACGATCCGGCCCGTCCGTTCCAGCCTGGCACGGTGCCCGCATGAACCCGATCACCTATTTCTCTGCCGAAGACGTGAGCGGCGCGCTGGCCCACCTGTACGCGGGCGTCGATGCCAATGCCGGCCCCTCCAAGGTTATCGCCGGCGGCACCAACTTGCTCGACCTGATGAAGGAGCGCGTGATGGGACCGCAGCAGCTGGTCGACATCAATGCGCTGCCGCTCGACCAGATCACGCCCACGCCCGACGGTGGTCTGCGCCTGGGCGCGATCGCCCGCAATGCCGATACCGCGTATCACCCGCTGGTGCGCGCACAGTACCCGGTGCTGACGGCTGCGATCCTGGCCGGCGCCTCGCCGCAGATCCGCAACATGGCCAGCAACGGTGGCAACCTGCTGCAACGCACGCGCTGCCACTATTTCTACGACACGACCACGCCGTGCAACAAGCGCGCCTCGGGTACCGGTTGCTCGGCGATCGGCGGCCTCACGCGCCAGCACGCGATCCTGGGCGCCAGCGAACATTGCATTGCCACCCACCCGTCCGACATGTGCGTGGCGCTCGCTGCCTTGGGCGCCGTGGTCGGCGTAAGCTCGAGCGCCGGTGAACGGCGCATCGACTTTGCCGACTTCCACCGCCTGCCCGGCGAACAGCCCGAGCGTGATACCGTGCTCGCTGCCGGCGACCTAATTACCTATATCGACCTGCCGCCGGCCCAGCAGTTCGCCCGTCATTCGGCCTATCTGAAGTTCCGCGACCGGGCGTCGTACGCGTTTGCGCTGGTGTCGGTGGCCGTGATGCTCGACATGGGCGAGGACGGCATGGTGCGGGACGCCCGCATTGCGCTGGGCAGCGTGGCCCACAAGCCGTGGCGCGTGCCGGCCGCCGAAGCGGTGCTGATCGGCCGCCAGGTCGATGAAGCAGCGTTTGCCGAAGCGGCCGACGTCCTGCTGGCCGGCGCCCAGGGGCAGGGCCAGAACAACTTCAAGCTCACCATGGCGCGCCGCGCCGTGATCCGCGCCCTTACGCAAGCTGTCGAGGGCACCCATGACAACACCGAAGAATTGACTGACGACGAGGCATCACTGTGACCGAATTGATCCACGCATTGCGCACCCCGAGCGCGGACCCCGGCACTGGCCAGGTTCAAATCGGCGACGCCGTCTCGCGCGTGGACGGCCGCGACAAGGTAACCGGACAGGCGCGCTATGCTGCCGAATACGTGCCCGACGCCACCGAAGCTGGCCTGCTGTACGGCGTGGTGGTGAGCGGCGCCATCGCCAGGGGCCATATCAAGGCCATCGACACCGATGCCGCGCTGGCGGTACCCGGCGTGGTGGACGTGATCTGGCACCACAACCGTCCCAAGATCCGCTCGTTCGACATTTTTTACAAGGACATGACGGCGCCGGGCGGCTCGCCCTACCGGCCCCTGTACGACAACGAGGTGCATTACAGCGGCCAGCCGGTGGCGCTGGTGGTGGCCGAAACGTTCGAGGCGGCCCGCTACGCTGCAGCGCTGGTGCGCGTCGAGTACGATGTGCAACCGCACGAAACCTATCTGCTCGAACACCAGGGCCGTGCCCACAAGCCGAGCCGCCTGAAGGCCGGCTATACGCCGCCGCCCGATGTCAAGGGCCATCCCGACGAAGTGTGGGACAAGGCGGCCGTGAAAGTCGAGGCGTCGTACTACAGCGGCGTGGAACACCACAATCCGCTCGAGATGTTCGCCACTACCGTGATTCACGGCGCGGACGGCCACCTCACCATCTACGATAAGACGCAAAGCTCGCAGAACAGCCGCTGGTACGTTTCGCACGTATTCGGACTGTCGAAGGACAAGGTCACCGTGCGCAACCCGTACGTGGGCGGCGCCTTCGGCTCCGGGCTGCGGCCGCAGTACCAGTTGCCGCTGGCCGTGATGGCTGCGCTCAAGCTCGAGCGCTCGGTGCGCGTGGTGCTCACGCGCCAGCAGATGTTCACCTTCGGCCACCGGCCGGAAACCCAGCAGCGATTGAAACTGTCGGCCAATGCCGATGGCACGCTGACCTCGATCGTGCACGAAGCGGTGGCCGAAACCTCGCGCTACGAAGACTACGTGGAAGTGGTGGTCAACTGGTCGGGCGAGCTGTATGCGTGCGAGCATATCCGCCTCGGCTACAAGATCGTCGATCTCGACCACGCCAGCCCGATGGACATGCGCGCCCCGGGCGCTGCCCACGGCGTGCATGCGCTGGAAGTGGCGATGGACGAACTGTCGTATGCACTGAACATGGATCCGCTGGCGCTGCGCCTGAAAAACTACGCCGAGATCGACCCCACCCACGGCCTGCCATATTCCACCAAGGAGCTGCGCGAGTGCTACCTGCAGGGCGCGCAGCGCTTCGGCTGGGAAAACCGCCCGCTCGAACCCGGCACCATGCGCGAAGGACGGGAACTGATCGGCTGGGGCATGGCCACCGGCATGTGGGACGCGATGCAGATGTTCGCCCGCGCCAGCGCCGTGCTGCACGCGGACGGCAGCCTGGTGGTGAGCAGCGCCGCTTCCGACATCGGCACCGGCACCTATACCGCCATGTCCATCATCGCTGCCGAGGCCATGGGCCTGCCGCTGGAAAAAGTGCGGTTCCAGCTCGGTGACTCCACCTTGCCGGTGGCGCCCATCGAAGGCGGTTCGTCCCACGTGGCCACCGTCGGTTCGGCGGTGGCGGGCGTGTGCGAAAAACTCCAGAAGACCGTGTTCAAGCGCGCGAAGGACATGCCCGGTTCGCCGCTGGCCACCGCGCGCCTGGCCGACGTGGAGTTTGTCGATGGCGTCATCAGGCTGCGCAACATTCCCGGCACCAGCGTGCCGCTCACGCAGATCCTGGCCGGCATCGAGGAACCGCTCGAGGAAAAATACCTGATGCTGCCCAATATGCTCAAGCAGATGAAGTACCAGCGCGCCACCCACTCGGCGGTGTTCGTGGAAGTGCGGGTCGATCCCGAGTTCGGTACCGTGCGCGTGACGCGCGTGGTCAGCGCGGTGGCGGCGGGGCGCATCATCAACGCCAAGACCGCGCGCAGCCAGATCATCGGCGGCGTGGTGTGGGGCATCGGCCAGGCGCTGCACGAAGAAACCCAGTGCGACCACCGGCTGGGCCGCTTCATGAACCACAACCTGTCCGAGTACCACGTGTCGGTCAACGCCGACATCCACGACATCGACGTGATTTTCGTGAAGGAGGACGACCGGATCGTGAGCCGCATCGGCGCCAAGGGGGTAGGGGAGATCGGCCAGGTAGGCGTGTCCGCTGCCGTGTGCAATGCGATTTACCACGCCACCGGGCAGCGCGTGCGCAGTACGCCGATGACGCCGGAAAAGGTGATGCAGGCTTAGTTGCATAAATGGCAGGTGGTGCGCTACGATAGGGGGACCGGCGGGAGGTCCGTCGGCGCACACCAACCTGGAACTATCATTGATGCAAAAGTATCTGTTTGCGCCGGCCTTTGCCGGCGTTGTACTGCTCGCCGGATGTAGCAGCCTGGCCGAGCAGCAAGCCCAACGTATCGCTGCGATCCCCGAAGCCAAACGCGCCTACATCATCGGCACTTACAAGGTCGGCTGCGAGCGGGACAAGGATGTCTGCCAGCAGAAATTCAATTCCATCACGACTTATTACAGCGACCGCAAAAACGATAACGCGCTGTATATGTTCCAGCTGTCCGCCGCCCGCATGTTTGTCGCCGACGATCCGCTCGACATCAACAACATGGAGCGCCGCGAGCGAGGCATCCATTTTTGCGTTGCACTGCCGGCGGCTGAGTACCGCGTGTTCACCTACGATTTCTACAATTCGGCCAATGGCGGGATGCGCTACTCGTTGCCCAAGGAATCGTTCTTCGATGTGCCGTTTGCGCTGGCCGAAGGCGAGGTGGTGGACATCGGCACCCTGAAGGTGACGACTACGACGGGCAAGAATTTCTTCGGCATGCAACTGCCAGCGCCGGGCATGCTGTTGTTGTCCAGTTCTCCGGACAATGCGAAAGCCAAGGCGCTGCAAAAGTGTCCGGCAGACGTACGCAGCCGCCCGGTACGCAGCGCCCCGCTGCGCCCCGACGGCAACAGCCAGTACGTGATTCTCGATCCGAAACCCTAGTGTGCTGCCAGGTGCAGCAGCTGCTGGCCTTGCGGTGGGGCGTCAGGCGCCTTCCTGGCGCCAACCCGTATATCAAAGTTCTCTCCACCCATGAATAATTTGTATACGGCGCCCGTTTCGGCTGCGCCTCAAATCAATACTGGATATACTGCGCCGTGATAACTGGGCCCCGCGCCAACCGCGTGCGGCCTGGTGAATCCGATCGTTGTTCATCCGGTTTCTTTTGGGGAGTTCCAGGCACTATGACCAGTTTTATCTTGAGGCTTACAAAGCAGTTTCCGACCATCGGTTTGCTGGCGCTGGCGGTATCAGCATCAAGCAGCGCAGCCACCATTGGTGCCACCAGCCTCAATCAGTCCTGGGACTTTTACCGCGACGACGCCAAGGTCGCCGCCACCGTGGACAAGGTGCCGGCCAATGGCTGGAGCCGCGTCAACCTGCCGCACACGGCGCGCCTGGAAGCCAAGGTGCCGGTCAATTCCTGGCAGGGCACGGCGTTCTACAAAAAGAGTTTCGATGCCAGGGTGGCGCCCGGCGAACAGGCGATCTTGCGCTTCGAAGGCGCGATGAACGTGGCCGATGTCTGGGTCAATGGCAAGCACCTGGGCCAGCACCTGGGCGGCTACCTGCCGTTTTCGTACGACGTCACGCCGCACCTGAAAGCGGGCGGCGGCAACGAGCTGGTGGTGCGCATCAATAACGAAGACAATGCCATCACCGGTCCCAAGCCGCTGAAAGACCTCGACTACATCCAGTACGGCGGCATCTACCGCGACGTCACGCTCACCATCAAGCCGGCTGTCCATATCAGCGACGAGATGCTATCCAACACCGAAGCGGGCGGCGGCATTTTTGTCACCTACCCGCAGATCGACAAAACGTCGGCCACCGTGCGCGTAAAGGCGGAAGTGTGCAACACCGCTGCCGAGCCGCGCACCGCCGAACTGCGCCACCGCCTGCTCAGCAAGAACACCCGCGTGGCCGATGGGACCGAGAGCTTAAGCCTGGCTGCCGGCGAGTGCCGCCATGTCACGCGCGACCTCAAGGTCGATCGTCCGCAACTGTGGTCGCCGAAGGCGCCGAACCTGTATGCGCTGGAAACCACGGTTGCCAGCAAGGGCCAATCGGACCTGGTGAAAACCCGCATCGGCATCCGCAGCATCGAGATGGGCAAGGGCAAGCTCTTGATCAACGGCGAGCAGACCGTGCTGCGCGGCGTCAATCGCCACCAGGAATATCCATACGTGGGCTATGCGCTGTCGCCGCAGGCGGAATACCGCGATGCGCTGCTGATCAAGCGCGCCGGTTTCGATTACATCCGCCTGTCGCACTACCCGCATTCGCCCGCCTTCATGGCTGCCGCCGATGAACTGGGCATCATGGTGGTGCCGGGCATTCCTGGCTGGCAGTACTTCAATCCCGATCCAGCGTTTACCACCCAGGTCGTGAAAACCTGTACCGACATGGTGCGCCGCGACCGCAACCACGCCAGCGTACTGGCCTGGGAGTGCTCGCTCAACGAAACGCAAATGCCGGACGCACTGGTCGAAAAACTGCACCAGACCGTGCACACCGAGTTCCCCGGCGGCCAGGCCTATTCGGCCGGCTGGGTGCCGCAAACCTACGACGTATATTTGCAAGCACGCCAGCACCGCCTGGAAGACAAGCGGCCGTTGCCCGACAAGGCGCTGATCGTGTCCGAGTACGGCGACTGGGAATACTATGCGATGAACGCGGGCTTCAACCAGACCGCCTGGGGCGACCTGAAAGCGGCCGACCGCAGCAGCCGCCAGTTGCTGGCCGACGGCGAAACCCGCCTGCTGCAGCAAGCGAAAAACCTGGCCGAATCGCACGACGACAACTTCAACACCGGCGCCGTCGCCGATGGCTACTGGGTGATGTTCGACTACGGCCGCGGCTACGCACCGGACCTGGAGTCGTCCGGCATCATGACCATCGACCGCCTGCCGAAATTCTCGAACGAGTTCTTCCGCTCGCAGCGCAGCGCGCTCGAGTCGAGCAAGTGGGGTGGCGGTCCGATGGTGTTCATCGCCAGCCACTGGAACAAGGACTCTTCGCCACAGGTGCGCGTGTTCTCGAATGCGGACGAAGTGGAGCTGTTCCTGAACGGTAAAAGCCTGGGCCGCGTGAAGAGCGCGCCGACCAAGCTGCATCCGAACCTCAAGCATCCGCCGCTGGAATTCAACGCCGGCCAGTACGCTGCCGGTGAGCTGAAAGCGATTGCCTGGCTGGGCGGCAAGAAGGTTGCCGAACACGTGGTGCGCACGGCCAGCGAGGCGGCCAAACTGGACGTCTCCGTGGACGACCTCGGTGTGAAATCGACGGCCGGCGACCTGGTATTCATCCGCGCCAAAACGGTCGATGCCAAGGGCAACCTGGTGGCCGACAGCGGCCAGTCGGTGAAGTTTACTGCCGGCGGCGCCTACGAAATCGTCGGCCCTGCCACGGTGACCACCGAAGGCGGCATCGCCAGCGTGCTGGTACGCGTGGGCGCCAATGGCGGCAAAGGCTCGATCACGGCCGATGGCGGCACCGTGCGCGGCAAGCTGTAAGACATCGTGACGCGGCGCTCAGGCAGCCGCTTATCGGTTAGCATGTCGCACACGATCACTTGAATAAGGGTAGTGTGCACATGATTACTTTCGGACGCGGTCAAAAAGGCAAGCTGGCGGACCTCGGTTGCGGCAGCAACGTGGCGGTGAACGTGGCGCTGCAGGCGCCGGGCGCCACCATCGACCTGTCGTGCTTTGGGCTCGACGCACAAGGCAAGCTGTCGGATGACCGCTACATGGTCTTCTACAACCAGCTGGCCAGCCCCGAAGGCGCGGTGCGCCTGACCCTGTCGCCGGGCGCCGCCAC
Source organism: Duganella sp. FT27W (assembly GCF_009295655.1). Taxonomy (NCBI): domain Bacteria; kingdom Pseudomonadati; phylum Pseudomonadota; class Betaproteobacteria; order Burkholderiales; family Oxalobacteraceae; genus Duganella; species Duganella sp. FT27W. The sequence goes on along the minus strand of NZ_WHIV01000001.1, from coordinate 1,371,076 downwards.
ATTCCAGCTCAATCTCGACGCCTTGCCGGCCTCGATCGAGCGCCTGGTGTTTACTGGCGCGCTCGATGGCGGCGGCACCATGCGGGCGATTGCTCCCGGCAGCATCGCCATCGGCGGCGCCGCCACTTTCCCGTTGAGCGGCGCGGACTTCGCCGACGAAAAGGCCGTGATCCTGGCCGAGGTGTATCGCCGCGACGGCGCCTGGCGCTTCGGCGCCGTCGGCCAGGGTTTTAACGGCGGCATGGCGGCGCTGCTGGCGCACTTTGGCGGCACCGAGGCGGCGTCGTCTGCTGCTGCACCGGCGCCAGCGTTTGCTCCGACACCTGCTCCAGCTCCGGCGCCTGCTCCCGCGCCCGCGCCAAAAATCTCGCTCTCGAAAATCACGCTGGAAAAGCGCGGCGACAAGATCTCGCTCGACAAAGGGGCCGGGCGCGGCTTCGGCAAGATCCGCGTCAACCTGAACTGGAACCAGCGCCCGCAGGAGCAGCCGGCCAAGACCGGCTTCTTCGCCAAGCTCACCGGCGGCGGCCAGCCCAAGGGCATCGACCTTGATTTGGCCTGCCTGTTCGAGCTGCGCGACGGCACGCCGGGCGGGGTGCAGGCGCTGGGCGAGAGCTGGGGCGCGTTCGACCGTCCGCCGTACATCCACCTGGCCGGCGACGACCGCAGCGGCGCGGTCAGCGACGGCGAAAACATCTACATCAATGGCGACCGCTTCGACGAAATCGGCCGCGTGCTGATTTTCAGCTTCATCTACGAGGGTGTGCCGAATTGGGCCGCCACCGATGGCGTAGTGCTGATCGAGGTGCCGAACCAGCCGCCGGTGGAAGTGCGCCTCGACCACGGCGGCAACCAGCCGATGTGCGCGATCGCCATGATCGAAAACCAGGGCGGCAAGCTGCAGGTGACCAAGCTGGTGGACTATGTGTCCGGTGAAGGCAAGATCAGCGGCCACGAGGTGATCGGCAACAAGTACGGCTTCAAGCTGCGCTGGCGCGCCGGCTCCAAGGGGTGACTTTTGTTTAGTAAGTTTGTCATGGGCGTGTAACACGACGGCTCTAGAATCGTTGGCATTCCAACCTTTCCAGAGCCGGTCATGCATAACGACGCCAAGTACGACACCACCAACGAACCAGCCAACGAGCCACAGGCCAGCCGCCGCACGCTGCTGAAAATGGGGCTCGCTTCCGCCTCGACCCTGTCGGTCGGCGGCCTGCTGGCCGGTTGCGGCGGCGGCAGCGATCCGGTGAGCGCCGCCCCCACTCCGACGCCGGCCCCGGCTCCCGCAGCAAAGATATCGAGCTTCGCGCTGGCCGTGCTGCCCGACACCCAGTTCTATTCGCGCTACGCCACCTCGGGCGAGAGCAACCAGTACCAGCGCCACTACGGCAACGAGCCGTTTGCCGCCCAGACCAACTGGGTCGCGCGCAACGCCCAGGCCCTCAACATCCCGTTTCTGATCCACCTCGGCGACGTGGTGGACCAGGTGGGCAAGCCGGAACAGTGGAAGGTAGCCGACAGCGCCATGCAGGTGCTGGAAGTGGCCAAGCTGCCGTACTCCATCCTGGCCGGCAACCACGATGTGCTCAACGACCTCGATTACAGCGGCGACCAGTCGCGTGGCACCGATGCCCAGCGGGTGCTTGCCAACGAGCCTTACCTGCAGTGGTTCGGCACCCGCCGCGCCCAGCGCCAGGCCACCTTCGGCGGCCGCGATGCCAGTGGCTTCCACGAATACCACATCTTCACCGCGCAGGACCAGCGCTTCCTGGTGCTGTCGCTGTCGTGGCGCATCTCGGACGCCGGTATTGCCTGGGCGCGCAAGGTCCTGGCCGACAACCCCACGTTGCCGGCCATCCTGGTCAATCACCAGTTGCTCAACATCGCGCCCGATGCCGTCAGCCCGCTGGAAACCGAGTACGGCAAGATGTTGTGGGAAAAGCTGATACGCGATAACGACCAGATCTTCATGACCCTGAACGGCCACCACCACGGCGCCGCGCGCCTGACCAAGACCAACAACTTCGGCAACCCGGTCGAGGAAATGGTGGTCGATTACCAGATGGCCTACCAGGGCGGCAACGGCTTGATGCGCCTGTACGAGTTCGACCTGACCAACAAGCAGATCAAGGTGCTGTCGTTCTCGCCGTGGGTGCCGATGAAACCGGCCGACACGCTCAACGCTTTCGACCGCGCCGTGCTCACCGAGACCAACGAGGTTTTCACCATCAGTGTCGATTTCGCCAAGCGCTTCGCGCGCTTCAACCCGACCTTCGGCACGGGCCAGGCCACGGTGGCATCCTCGCTGGTGGACCAGGCCAAGGCATTGGTATTGAAGGGTTATACGGAACCGGCGGTGGTCACACCTGTCGCGCCCAAGGACGCCGACGACTACCCGAAAGTGGCATCGACGGTAGCGCACTGGCGCTTCTTCGGTGGCGCCGAAGGGGCGGTCGTGGCGCCGGGCACGCGCATTGCGGACGTCACCGGCGCCAACCCGCTGGTGCGCGACGCCCTCAATCGCGGTGGCGTGAAAAATGCGGAGGCAGGCGACATCGTATGGAGTGCCGACCGCCACCGCCTGTCGTCGGCTCCGGGATCGGTCAGCTTCCTCAACACCGACAAGAATGTGCCGCGCCTCAGTTATTTCGTCACCGACGCCTCGGCCGCGATCAACGCCCAGACCTTTGCCACCACCGGTTACACGATCGAAGCCTTCATCAAGATCAATCCGGCCTGGGTCAACTCGAAACACGCATGGATGAACATCATGACGCGCGACGGCATACGCGGCAACCTGGCCGGCTTCAACGGCGGCGACGCCGAATCGCCACCGCTGCTGTTTGCGATTTCCAGCCTGCGCGAAGTGCAGTGGGAAGTGGTGCCCGACGTGACGGGCACGCGCGGCGGCCTCGCCAGCTGGTCGGGCGAGATCATCGCCGGCACCTGGGTGCACATCGCCATCGTCAACGACCCGGTCACGCACGACACGGTGATGTACGTGGAGGGCGCGCCGGTGCTGCGCAACAGCAGCAACGTCGTTGGTTTGGCGACGCTGTCGGCGACGTCGCCGTGGGTGGTCGGTGGCGGCTCGTGGGATGGCGAACGGGCCGATGGTTTCTTCGGCAATATCGGCGAGATCCGCGTCGCCTCGGGGGCGTTGAAGCCGGCGCAGTGGCTGACGGCGCGCCGTACCTGATCTACAGGTCGGCCAGGCTGGCGCGCGTGCGCGCCGCCTGTTCGCGCACGCCATCAAGTACCGGCCCGTCCATGCGCCTGAGCTGCTGATAGACCATCGCCAGCCGGTGGTTGCCGGCCAACCGATCCCGGTTGCGATCGAAAAAATCCCAGTACAGCGCGTTGTACGGGCAGGCGCGCTCGCCGGTGCGCGCCTTTTTGTCGTAATGGCAGCCCTTGCAGTAATCGCTCATCTTGTCGATGTACGCGGCGCTCGACACATACGGTTTCGTCGCCAGCAGGCCGCCATCGGCGAACTGGCTCATGCCCAGGGTATTGGGCAGTTCCACCCATTCGAAGGCGTCGATGTACACGCCCAGGTACCAGCCGTGCAGCGCCTGCGGCGACAGGCCGGCCAATAGCGAAAAATTCCCGATCACCATCAGGCGGTTGATGTGGTGCGCGTGTGCGTGTTCTAGCGACTGGCCGATGGCGGTCGCCAGGCAGCGCATGCGCGTGTCGCCGGACCAGAACCAGTGCGGCAGCGGTTCCTCGTGGCCGAAGGTGTTGAGTTGGTCGTAACCGGGCATGCGGTGCCAGTACACGCCGCGCACGTACTCGCGCCAGCCCAGGATTTGCCGTACATAGCCTTCCACCGCCGCCAGCGGCGCCGCGCCATCGGCCAGCGCCTGCACCACGCGGTCCACCACCTCGTGCGGAGCGAGCATTTTCACGTTCATCGCGAACGACAGCAGCGAGTGGAACAGGCGCCAGGCCTTGAAGCTCATCGCGTCCTGGTACTGGCCGAAGTGGGGCAGGGCGTGTTTGACGAAGCGCTCCAGTTGCGCCAGCGCTTCGTCGCGGTTGAGCGGCCAGCGCAGGTCGGCCGCATTCGGCGCGCCGAAGCTTTGCGCACCGGAAGCCTCGATGGTCGCCCACAGCGCGCTGTGGTCGTGCGACTCGCGCAGGTCGGCCGGTTCCCACGGAATGCCTTTCCACGCCTCGCGGTTGTCGTGGTCGAAGTTCCACTGGCCGCCCGCCGGTTTGCCGGTGTCCGAGACCAGCACCTTGTGGCGCAGGCGCATGTGGCGATAAAAGTGTTCCATCACCCAGCTGGTGCGGCCATCGAACAGCGCCGCCGCCTCGTGCCGCGCGGTGTAAAAATGTTCGGTGTCGGCCATCGCGGACGCAATGGTCAAACCGGCTGCATACGCGGTCAGTTGCCGGTCGAGCCGGTACTCGTCGGGCGCCTGCCACGCGAAGTCGCTGGCGCCATACAACGCCAGCAAGCGGTCCAGGTTGGCCGGCAGCGATTGCAGGTTGTCGGGGTCGTCGATGGTGACGTAGTGCACCCGGTGGCCGGCGTCGCGCAGGCGCCGGGCGAAGTCGCGCATGGCGGCAAAGATGGCGATGATTTTCTGAGCGTGGTGCAGCACGTAATCGGTTTCCTGCCGCACCTCCATCAGCACGAACACCACGCCGGGGTCCGGCGCCCGGTACCAGCTGTGCTGGCAGTTGAGCTGGTCGCCCAGCACCAGCTTGAGCGAGGCGGCGCTCACCGGATTACGCGCGGCCCAGGATCGAGGCGGCCGCCATCAGCTCGTCAATCAGCGCCAACGAGCTTTTGCCCGACAGCGCGTGCGGATTGAACTCGGGCAGCGCCGAGTAGCGCAACAGGGTGCCGGGATTGAGCTTGTTCAGGTTGACCTGGCCCATGGTCCAGCCGGAATAGCGGCGTTCACAGATTTCTTCGTAGTGCAGCAGGATGGCGTCGGTGTGGCGCGGGTCGCGCAGGATCTTCGCGTACAGCGCGTTGACCTGCTCGCGGCCCCCTTCGATCACTTGCAGGTACAGGCGGTCGCTGTGGCACAGCACCCCGGTAATGCCATGCTTGGGGTTGTAGTTGTGCGACTGCTGCATGATGGCGGTGATGCCGCCCACGGGCGTATCCCTGGCGGCGTGGCTGGCGTACAGAAGGCGGACAAGCATGCTGGTATCTCCCGGAGATTGACGTTTGATTAGCGTTTGATGAGCGAAAGGAACTCGCGGCGCAGCGCCGGGTCCTTGAGGAAGGAGCCGTGCATCACACTGTTGATCATACGCGCGTCCATGTCCTTGACGCCGCGCCACTGCATGCAAAAATGGTCGGCTTCCATGATCACGGCCAGGCCGTCCGGCTGCATTTTTTCCTGCAGCAGGTCGGCCAATTGCACCACGGCTTCCTCCTGGATTTGCGGGCGGCTCATGATCCAGCTGGCCAGGCGCGCGTACTTCGACAGGCCGATCAGGTTCGAATGCTGGTTGGGCATGACGCCGATCCACACCTTGCCAATCACGGGGCACAGGTGGTGCGAGCACGCGCTGCGCACGGTGATCGGCCCGATGATCATCAACTCGTTGAGGTTGGCGGCGTTGGGAAATTCGGTGACCGGCGGCATCTCGACATAGCGCCCGCCGAACACTTCGGTCATGTACATCTTGGCCACGCGGCGGGCGGTGTCCTGCGTATTGTGGTCGCTCACGGTGTCGATCACCAGGCTCTCGAGCACCTTTTGCATATGGCCGCTCACTTCGTCGAGCAACTGATCGAGCTCGCCCGGTTCAATATAGGCGGCGATATTGTCGTTGGCGTGGAAGCGCGTGTTGCTGGCCACCAGCCGTGCGCGGATGCGTTCGGAGGCGGTGGTGGTGACAGGCAGGTATGCCGGTTGCGGCTCGGTGGTCATGCGAAAATCCAATCAAAAAAGAGAGTTGCTACTGCGGCGGCAGCGGCAGGCCTTCGGCATAGGCCAGCCGCTCCAGCGCCTGTTCCATCAGCATGCGCGCATGGCCGGCGCTGCGCGCCAGGTCCTGGTGCAGCGTGGCGTCGGCGGCATTGCGGCTCACGCACTGGGCGCTGTACCGCTCGAAGCTGGTCAACATCAGCAGTATATCCGCCAGGTGGCGCGGACATTCGCAATCGATGCTGGTGGACATGGCGGCCAGTTCCGCCAGTTGCTGGTCGTCGAGCCGGCGCGGCGCGACCGCCGTGGCCGGTGGCGCCGGCGGGCGGCCGCCGCCGGCAAACGCAGTGGCGCACAGCAGCGCCACTTCGGCGGCGTCGGAAGGCGCCCGCGCCACCAGGCAGTCCTGCTCGCGCAGGCGGCGCACGGTGGCGCTGTCGCAGAAACGGTAGAGCACCACCACCGCGCGGACGTTCAGCGCGGCGCGCGTGGCCATCACCGCCGGCAGTGCATCGGCGTTCATCTCGGACGCTTCGATCAGCAGCAGGTCGGCCGTCACGCCGGCCAGCGACTGCGGCGCCTGTTCCAGGTACTGGCAACTGGCCACGATGTCGAGCACGGGGGCGGTGCGCGCCGCCGCCAGCTGGCGGGTGAGGGCGCCGCCGGCAATCGCCAGGCGCAGCAGGCGCGGTTCGTTTTCCACCGGCGGCGCCACGCCGGCCAGGGCCAGCAGTTCGTCGAGGTCGAGGCGGGCCACGGTGGAAATCGCGTGGCCCTGGTCCACCGCGCGCTTGAGCAGGCCGAGGCGGCGTACCTGCTCGGACGAGTACAGGCGCTGGCCGCGCGGCGAACGGCCGGCATCCGATACGCCATAGCGCCGCTCCCACACGCGCAGGGTCTCTACCGGCAGGCCGGCCAGGCGCGCGGCCACGCCGCTGCGGTAGCCGGCGCCGGTGCTGGGCGAATTGTCGTCGGAGTCTGTCACGTTGGTTCCTGTCGGTTGATGGCCGCATTTTAACAGTTTCATGCCTGTGAGCCACATTGTCCCGGTCATGAACCGCTTTTTAGTTCTTTTGCAGCGCTATTCAGCGTCTCTTCGCCAGTATACTGGGACATCGGTGGAACAAGTAATCAGGAAAGTTTTTAAATGATCGTTACGAGACCCAACATTGCAGTCATCGGCGGCGGCCTGGCCGGACTGTCCTGTGCGCGCCACTTGCAGGATGCGGGCTGCCGCACAACCGTGTTCGAGAAGGCGCGCGGCCCCGGTGGACGCATGAGCACGCGGCGCGGCGACGACTGGCAGTGCGACCACGGCGCCCAATATTTCACGGTGCGCGACAACCGCTTCCGCGACGAAGTGGCGCGCTGGGAAGCGGCCGGCGTGGCCGGCCTGTGGGAGCCCCGGCTGGTGGAGCTGACGGCGGCAGGCGCTTGCGTGAGAAAGGCGCCGGACAGCGTGGCGCGTTTCGTCGGCATTCCGCGCATGAGCGCGCCGGCCGGCTGGCTGGCGTCGAACCTGCGCGTGCACAGTGGCCATACCATCGTCGATATGCAGCACGATCGCGCCGGTTGGCGTCTGCAGTCGAAGGAGCACGGCGTGCACGAAGAGCGTTTCGACGCAGTGGTGCTGGCCGTACCCGGGCCGCAGGCCACGGTGCTGCTCGCGCCGCTCTTGCCGCTCACTTCATGGCAGACGGCAGTGGACATGCTGCCCTGCTGGACCCTGATGCTGCGCTATCGTACGCCAGGCATCCGATTTGCGCCCGGCTACGATGCCGCTTTCGTCAACCACGGACCGCTGGCCTGGATTGCCCGCGATGGCGCGAAGCCGGGCCGGCAAGGCAGCGAAGCGTGGGTGCTGCAAGCGAGTGCCGAGTGGAGTGCCGCCCACCTCGAAGACGATGACGAGACGGTGTGCGCCGCGCTGCTGGCGGCCTTCGCCGAACTGGGCGCACCACCACCGGACGCGGTGACCGCGCACCGCTGGCGCTATGCCAGGGCCGGCGCTCCACACCACGAACAGCCGGACCAGGACAGCGCGGACAGCGAGCCTGGCCTGCAGCGCGAGGCCGTGTGGCTGCCGGCGGTGCGGGTGGGCATGTGCGGTGACTGGCTTGCCGGTGGCCGCGTGGAAGATGCATGGCTCAGCGGCCGCGCGTTGGCCGCGCAGGTGCTGACCAGCATGGCCTGCACGACATCTTCCTGAATTACAGGCGGGCGATCACCGCCAGCAGTGCGTCATGGTCGAGCGGCTTGACAAAATAATGGTCGAAGCCGGCCGCCTTGGACATCTCGCGGTCCTCGCGCCGGCCATAGCCCGATACCGCCACCAGCGTGGCGTGCTTGCTGGCCGGGAGCATGCGCAGGCCGCGCGCCAGGTCGTTGCCGTTCAGGTCGGGCAGGCCGATGTCGAGCAGGCACAGTTGCGGTGCGAGCCGCTGCGCCGCTTCCAGTCCGCCGTGCGCGGTGTGCGCCACCACCACTTCGTGGCCGGCCGCTTCAAGCAGCAGTTGCAGCGTTTGCGCGGCGTCCACGTTGTCGTCCACCACCAGCACGCGCAGCTGTGCGCCGGAGACGTTGTCCGGCTTCGGCAGTGCCGGCGCCACGTCCGCTTCGGTGGCGGGCAGCACGATGGCGAAGGTGCTGCCCTGGCGTTCGCCGCCACTGTCCACCGTCACCGTGCCGCCGTGCAGTTCCACCAGCATCTTGACCAGCGCCAGTCCCAGCCCCAGGCCGCCCTGCGAGCGGTCGGAGGTGCGGTCGGCCTGGGCGAACAGTTCGAACACGCGGCCGCGCAGTTCGGGCGACATGCCGATACCGTTGTCGCTCACCTCGAGCCGGACATTGCCATCTTCGGCCCGCACGCGCAGCGTGATTTCGCCGCCGCTGGGCGTGTACTTGGCGGCGTTGTTGAGCACATTGACCAGTACCTGCACCAGGCGCTTGTGGTCGCCCACCACCTGCAACGGTTGCTCGGGCGTGACCAGTTCGAAGCGGTGCTGGCGCGCGCGCATCATGGGCTCGGCTTGCTCCACGGCGTCGGCCACGATGTCGGCCACGTGCAGCGGCGCGCGGGTGATCGTGACCAGGCCGCGCGTGACGCGCGAGACATCGAGCAGGTCGTCGATCAGGCGCGTCATGTGGTGCACCTGGCGCACGATGATGTCGGCAGTGCGGTCCACGGCGGCCGGCGAGGCGTTGCCGCTGCGCAGCAGCTGGGCGCCGGCGCTGATCGGCGCCAGCGGATTGCGCAACTCGTGCGCCAGCATGGCCAGGAATTCGTCCTTGCGCTGGTCGGCCAGGCGCAGCTGCGCTTCCGCCTTCAGGTGCTGGCGCTCCTTGTCCTGCAAGGCGGCAGCCATGGCGTCGAGGGCGCGCGCCAGTTCGCTGATTTCCTCCTTGCCGTAAGTGATGCCGCTGCGGGCGCTCAATGATCCGGAAGCGATGCTGTTGGCCGTGGTGGCCAGCATTTTCACCCGCCGCAGCACCAGCACGTCGCCGACGAACCACGCCGCCAGCATGGCCAGCACCAGCGTCACGCCCAGCGCCAGCAGATCCATGACCTGGTCGCGGCGCGCCACGGCGGTGATGTCATCGACGGGGATGCCGATGGTGACGGTGTAGTCGGTGAGACCGTTGTTGCCCACGCGGGCGAAGCGGTGCAGCCGCTCCACGCCGTCCGGTCCCGTGAGCCGCACCGGCTTGCCCGGCTCACCGGCCATGGCGGCGCGCATCTCGGGCCATACCGGCTTGCCGAACCATTCTTCCGGGTTCGGTTTGCGGGCGATGATCTTGCCTTCCGAGTCGGCCGTCATCAGCACCGAGCCTGGTGGCAGCTGGATGTCGGCCACGAAGCGATCGAGCTTGGTCAGGTCCAGCGCGGCGAATACCACGCCGCGTACCTGCTCATCTTCGTCGAGGATGGGATAGGTGAGGTTGACCGTGTGCTTCTGGATCACGCGCCCGAAGATGTAGCCGCCGGCGACAAAACGCTTGAGGTGGACCGCGCGGCGGAAATGCGAGCGGTCGCGCAGGTTGACCGGTCCCGACGACGGGATGGCGCTGCAGGTGACGTCGCCGTTCAGCTGGATCACGCCGAAGTTGGCGTAGTCGCCGTTCTGACGCTGGATGCTGTCGAGCAGGTTATTGCAGCGGGCCTGGTCGCTCATCAGGTCGGGCACGCTGGCCAGGTCGCGCAGGATCTGGCGCGCGCTGGCGATCGACTGCGCCTCGTTGGCGGCGGCCAGGTTGGTCAGGCGTTGCAGGTTTTCCTCGGCCACGCTGATCGCGTGATCATGCTCGCGGATGCCGCTGATGATGGTCATCACGGCGATCGGCGCGATCGCCAGCGCCACCAGCAGCATCAGCCGTCCGCGCAGGCTGTTGAGGCTAAAGAGCAGAAAGGCCATGGTTCAAAGGCTGCCGTGGCGCTGGTTGCCGAAGGCGATGATGGCCTGCACGCCGCGCCGCAGGGTGGCAACGTCGTCGGAGATGTAGCCGATGCGCAGGTGGCCGGGCACGCCCAGTGCGTCGCCGGGCATCACCGCCACTGCGTATTCGGTCAGCAGTTGCTCGGCAGCGGCCACGGTGTCGAGTCCCAGTGCCGACACGTCGAACCACAGGTAGGGCCCGGAGGCGGGGGCGCGCACCGTCAGCCACGCCAGGTTGGCGGTCAGGTCCAGCACCAGGTCGCGGCGGGCGCGGTAGTCGGCCAGCATGGCGGTGGACTCGGGCGAATCGTCGGACTCGAAGGCGGCGGCCAATGCCAGCTGGATGAGCATCGGTGCCGCGGCGGTGATCGGTCCCTGCACGGTTTCCATGGCCGCCACCAGCGGCGCCGGCGCTACCGCGAAGCCGGCGCGCCAGCCCATCATGGCGTAGCTCTGCGAGGCCGAGAACAGCGTGACTACGCCCAGCGCGCGCCAGTCGGGCCGCGCGGCCAGGCTGTGGTGAACGCCGTCGAACACCAGCTTTTCGTAGCTCTCGTCAACGATGGCGCGGGTGCCGGTTTTACCCAGCCAGGCGGCGATGCAGTCGAGCTCCGTGGCCAACAGCAGCGTGCCGGAGGGGTTGTGCGGATTGTTGAGGATCAGGACTTTGGCCGGCGGCAGGCTGTCGAGCAGTTCGGTGGTGATCCGTGCGGGCAGATCGACCAGTATCGGTTCCAGGCCCAGCAGTTTGCTGGTGGCCACGTACGCGGGCCAGTACGGTTTGAAGATAATTACTGCGTCGCCCGGATCGGCCATCACGTACAGCGCCTGGTACAGCGCCTGCTTGGCGCCGTTGGTGACCAGGATCTCGCCCGGCGCGGCATCGATGCCGTTTTCGCGCGTGACGCGGGCGGCCAGCCGCGCGCGCACGCTGGCGTCGCCGCCCACCGCCGTGTAGGGCAGGGCCGGGCGGTGCAGCGCTTCGTGCATGGCAGCGAGTACGGCGGGCGGTGCGGGGAAATGCGAAATGGCGATGGAAAAATCGATCACGTGTTCGCCGCGGTCCTTCATGGCGTCCACCCGGCCGTGCAAGGCGGTGGTGGCAAGCGGCCGGGACTTGGCGATGCGATGCGAAATTTCCATAATTATTTCAATGACTTATGCAGTGGGGTAATAAGTATATTACGTAAATAGCCGTGCGGCATCTACTGATGGCGGTCTGTCTTGTCGGATGGTATCCTAACCGGCTAAATTCGTAAGGAGTTGTATGCCGTACCCAACACACGCAACAAAAATTGCCCTGGCGATCACGCTGGGATTGACAAGCACTGCGCTTCCGGCATTCGCCAACGCGCAGGAAATCATCAAGATCGGCCACGCGTCAGGCACGTCCGGCACCGCCGCCCACCTGGGCAAGGACAATGAAAACGGCGCCCGCATGGCGGTCGAGGAACTCAACGCCAAGGGTGTCGTCATCGGTGGCAAGAAGTACAAGATTGTGCTGCAGGCGGAGGACGACGCGTCCGATCCCAAGCAGGGCACGGCCGTGGCGCAAAAGCTGGTCGATGCAAAAGTCAATGGCGTGATCGGCCACCAGGTCTCGGGCACCACCATCCCGGCATCGCGCATTTACTTCAACGCCGGCATTCCGCAAATTTCGCCGTCGGCCAGCAATCCGCAGTACACGCGCCAGCGCTTCACGTCGGCGTTCCGCAATATCGCCAACGACGAGCAGCAGGGCGCGGCGCTGGCCCGCTATGCGCTGCAAAACGTCAAGGCCAAGCGCATCGCCGTGATCGACGACCGTACCGCGTACGGCAAGGGCCTGGCCGATGAATTCTCGAAAAATATCAAGCGCCTGGGACCGGCGGCTGGTGCAGCAATCGTCAGCACCCAGTACACCAACGACAAGGCCACCGACTTCAACGCCATCCTCACCACGGTGAAAGCCACCAAGCCGGACCTGGTCTTCTACGGCGGCATGGACGCAGTGGCCGCGCCGATGCTGCGCCAGATGAAGCAGCTGGGCTTCCCGGTCAAGTTCATGGGCGGCGACGGCATGTGCTCGGATTCGGTGCCGCGCCTGGCCGGCGACGGCATGAACGACGACCAGGTGCTGTGCGCGGAAGCGGGCGGTGTGGCGCCGGCGCAGGAAAAGGCGCTGACCGATTTCAAGGCTGCCTACAAAAAGCGTTTTGGCGTGGACGTGCAGACGTACGCCCCGCAAACCTATGATGCCTTGATGACCATGGTCGATGCGATGCAGCAGGCTGGCTCGCCCGATCCGGTCAAGTACCTGCCGTACCTGGCCAAGATCAACCACAAGGGCGTGACCGGCGATATCGCCTTCGATGCGCGTGGCGACATCAAGGATGGCGCGTTGACCATCTTCACGTTCCAGAAGGGCAAGCGCGTGAAGGTCGCGGTGGTCAAGTAACGCCAGTGACATGAAAAACGCCCGGTAGCCGCAAGGCCCCGGGCGTTTTTTTTGTGGCGATCAGGCGCCGGGTGGGCCGCCGAAGCCGCCGGGGCCAGGACCACCGGGGCCGGGACCACCGGGACGGCCACGGAAGCCGCCTTCGCCTTCACCCTCGCTGCGGTTGCTGTTGACGCCGCCGAAGCGGTACGACAGGCCCACGTAGAACACGCGGCCGTCGAAGCGGCGGGTGCTGGTCTCGCGCAGCGTGGTGCTGTCGACGATGGTTTCCATCTTGTTGCGGTCGAAGATGTCGGTGATGTTGGCCACCAGGTTCCACTGGCTGTTCAAGGCATGGCGCACGCTCATGTTGACCGTGTTGTTCGGCGAGCGGTAGCCCTGGCCCGACAGCATCTTGCCCTGCATTTGCAGCGCCAGCTGCACCTGCGTGGCCGTGGTCATCTGCCAGTTCAGGCGCGCGCGCCCGCTGAGCGAGTTGGCAGTGCGGCTGGTGATCACGCCCGCTTCATCCTGCGAGCGCTGCTGGTTGCGCATCAGGTTGCCGCTGGTGTTGAGCGTGAGCGTGGGCGTGAGCTTGCCGCTGACGGTGAATTCCAGGCCGCTCGAGTGGCTGCCTTCGCCATTCTGGCGGGTGGTCAGCAGCACATTGTCGGCGATGAAGTAGCGGTAATCGACGATGGCGTCGGTATCGCGCCGGTAGTAGCCGCGCAGATTGGTCTCCAGACCGCCGAACTTGGTCTCGTAACCGACTTCGAACGAATCGGTCTTGGTCGGTTTCAGGTCAGGATTACCAGCCGAGACGTTGAATTCGTCGCGGTAGGTCACATACGGATTGAGGTCGTTGGCCTGCGGGCGGCGCAGGCGGCGCGCGTAGGCAAAGCGCATATTGGCGTCGTCCGACACTTTATAGGTGGCGAACATGCTGGGGATGAAATTGATGTAGCTGTTCTTGGCCGTGATGCCGCCGGTGATCTGGTGGATGTCCATGTCGGTGTGCTCGGTACGCACGCCGCCCAGCAGGCCCCAGCGCTCGGACAGGCGCATCTGGTACGTGCCATACAGGGCCAGCACGGTTTCCTCGATGTCGAAGCGGTTGGTGCGCGACGGGTTGACGGTGGCGAGACTGGTGACCGGATCGATGTCGGTGTACAGCGTGTCGAAATTGTTCCTGGTGCGGGCGATCTTGTAGCCGACATTGGTGGTGCCGCCCCACAGCGGACGGCCGTAGTCGCCGGTGAAATCGATCACGCGGGTGCTGGTGTCGTTGTGCTGGAACGCGCGGGTGTCGGTGCGGCCGAAGTTGTCCGACCCGACGGCGTAGTCGCTGGCGTAGTTGGTGTCGCTGTCGTTGTCGGCGGCCGATACGCGCAGGTCGATTTTCAGCGTTTCGCCCGGCAGTTCGCCCTTGTGGTCGTAGCGCGCGCCCCAGCTGAAGTTCTTGGCGTCGCCGCTGCGCGAGGTGTTGCGCACGTAGTCGCTGGCGGCGCTGGCGGGGTTGAAACCGGTGGCGCCGTTCACATAATGCTCGGTCGAGCGCTGGTCGTTGCCGCGTCCCATGAACGACAGGCTGCCGGTCAGGGTGTCGGTCTGGTTCATATTGTAGCTGACGGTGCCGTTGGCGCCGACCATGTCGTTAAGCCCCTTGCTCACTGAATCCTGGGTGCTGGGCACATACTGGCCGGTGCGCGCATCGAGCCGCTCGCGGTTCACTTCCGACGTCGAATTGCGGCCGTCGTGGCGCACATTGAGGCCGCCCTGGAAGCCCCACAGGCCCTCGTTGTAGCTGCCGTTGACGGAGCTGTTGTAGCGCCCCTCGGTGCCGGCGTTGGCATTGACCGAGCCGAAACCGCCCGGCTTGCGGTTGCGGCGCATGACCAGGTTCAGGATCGGACCGCCGCCGCCCTCGTTGCCGAACTGCGCGCCGGGGTTGTTGATCACTTCCACCGATTCGATATCGTCGGCCGGCATCGCCTGCAGCGCCGCGCCCCGGTTCTCGCCCTGCAGCATGGCCGACGGCTTGCCATCGACCATGATCTGCACATTGCTGCTGCCGCGCAGCGACACCGTGCCATCGGGATCGACCGCCACCGACGGCACGTTGTTCAGGGCGTCGGCAGCGGTGCCGTTGGTGCTCGAGACGTCGGACTTGACGTCGTACACCTGGCGGTCGATGCGGTTGGTGGGGCGTTCTGCCGCGACCGTCACCGACGGCACCACCGGCGTTGCCTCGGCCTTGACGGCGCCGGGCTTGGCTGCCGGCGGGTTGTTCTGCGTAGCCGGCGGCGCATCGGTGGACTGGGCAAGCGCGGACAACGGCGCCGTCAGCAGGGAGCAGGTCAGGAGTATCTTTTGCATGAGGAGGGGCAAGGTGATGAAAGTAAGTTAATGCGACTATTTTACAGAAGCAATGTCTAAAAACTTGCCATTTACAATACTTTACTTACGTGAAGCTGGCGTGAAGTTTGTAAGCGGAGTATGTCGTCTTCTTTCTGGCAGAGGGCTGTCTCCTCCGCAACGGCTAGAATGGCGGAAAGGAGATTCAATCATGGCACAAGGATATGCCCGTATCGGGCGCGACATGTATACCACCGATATCGAGGTGGGTGGACACAAGCTGACCGGCGACGAACCGCCGCGCAACGGCGGCCAGGATGCAGGGCCGGCGCCGTACGATTTTCTGCTGGCGGGTCTCGGTTCGTGCACGGCGATCACGCTGCGCATGTACGCCGACCGCAAGCAGTGGCCGCTGGAAGCGGTCAAGGTGGACCTGCACCTGGCGCGCGGCGATGACGGCACCGTGATCACCCGCACACTGCACCTGACCGGCGCGCTCGATGCGGAGCAGGTGGCGCGGCTGGCCGATATCGCCGAGCGCACGCCGGTGACCCTGACGCTCAAAGCCGGCGCCCGGATCGATACGACGGTCGGATGACAAAGCGTTTTGCGGTGTGCTGCCGCACAGTCGATCCTCGGCCCGTTGGCTACTCTGGCTTTAGTTTTCTACAACCAGAGAGTCTTCCATGGCAGCCCCGCAGAGCAAACAAATCACCACCTTGCTGCGCAAGGTTTTCGGCATCGCGGCACTGCGCGACGGCCAGCGCAACGTGATCGACAGTGTGCTGGCCGGCGCCGATACGCTGGCCGTCATGCCCACCGGTAGCGGCAAGTCGCTGTGCTACCAGTTGCCGGCACGGCTGCTGCAAGGGCTGACAGTGGTGGTCTCGCCGCTGATCTCGCTGATGAAAGACCAGGCCGAAAAGCTCGAAGAAGCCGGCATCGCCAGCGCCGCGCAGATCAACAGCAGCCTGTCGCGCGCCGACGAACTCGCGGCGCTCGAAGGCATCGAAAGCGCCGCCCACGACATTGTTTTCTGCACCCCCGAGCGCCTGATCACGCCCGATTTCCTGGCGCTGCTCAAGCAGAGCGAGATCGCGCTGGTGGTCATCGACGAGGCCCACTGCATCTCGCAATGGGGCCACGACTTCCGTCCCGCCTACCTCGAAATCGGCGCCGCACTGGAGGCGCTGGGGCGCCCGCAAGTGCTGGCGCTCACTGCCACCGCCACCGACGACGTCATCAAGGATATCCGCACCCAGTTGGGCCGCCCGCGCATGGCCGTGGTCAATACCGGCATCTACCGGCCCAACCTGCACTACCGCGTCAAACAGGTCACCAATCCGTCCGAGAAGGCAGCGCAGGCGCTGCTGCTGGTGCGCGAGACCGCAGGCGTGGGCATCATCTATGCCGCCACCGTCAAGGCGGCGGAGGAAATGCATGCCCAACTGAAGGAAGCCGGCGAGAGCGTGACGATTTACCACGGCAAGCTGCGCGCCGCCGAACGGGTGGAAAACCAGAACCTGTTCATGAGCGGCGAGCGCCGCGTGATGGTGGCCACCAACGCCTTCGGCATGGGCATCGACAAGGCCGACACGCGCTTCGTGATCCACTTGCAGGTG
Source organism: Duganella sp. FT27W (assembly GCF_009295655.1). Taxonomy (NCBI): domain Bacteria; kingdom Pseudomonadati; phylum Pseudomonadota; class Betaproteobacteria; order Burkholderiales; family Oxalobacteraceae; genus Duganella; species Duganella sp. FT27W. The sequence goes on along the minus strand of NZ_WHIV01000001.1, from coordinate 1,354,350 downwards.
CCGGCCAACCTGGAGGCGTACTACCAGGAGTCGGGCCGCGCGGGGCGCGACGGCCTCGATGCGCAATGCACGCTGCTGTACTACCACGCCGATAAACGCCTGCAGCAGTTTTTCCTGGTCAAGCACTACCCGCAAGCCGAGGAACTGCGCGCGGTGTACGAGGCTGCTGCGGCCCACGATGGCGCCGCGTTCACCGAGGCCGACCTGAAACCGAAGCTCGAACACATCTCGGCAAGCCAGCTGAAAATCTGCCTGAAAATGCTCAAGGACGGCAAGCTGCTCAAGCGCAGCCGCAAGCTCGATTACGCACTGGCCAAGCTGCCCGGCGGCGCCACCGTGCCGAAGGCTGCCCGGTACGCCGAGATGGCGCAAGTGTACGCGGACAAGCATGAACGCGACCGCGAGGGACTGGAGCAGATGGTGGGCTACGCCCAGAGCGGCTACTGCCGCTGGAAGCTGCTGCTCGATTACTTCGACGATGCGTCGCCGGGCTTCGAGCAGTGCTGCAAGTGCGACAACTGCCTGTCGCCGCCGGCGATCCAGCTGTCGTCGTTCGACCTGGAGGCTGGCGCGGCGCTTGCGGAGCCGATCGCACAGGAACAGGGCCCGCCAGACGTGCCGCCGGTCGCCGCCGCCGGCTTGCCCGGATTGGCGCCAGTGCCGCTGGTGGCCGCAGTAGCCGTTGTCAATACAGGCGCTACGGCGTTACCTCGAACAGCAGGAACTGTGTAACCTGGCGGTTGTTGAAGTTGTCGTCCGAGATCAGCACCAGGCTGGCATGGCCATTGGCCAGGCGCGGCCCGAAGGCCATGCCTTCGAGGTTGTCCACCAGCGGCAGGCCGGCCTGATTCAGGTCCAGCACCAGGCGCTTGGTCACCGGGGTGACGCTGGCGCCGGCCACGGTGGGCAGCTGCGCGATATCGGTGGCGCCAGCGGTGTCCACTTCGTACAGGCGCACGTAGTTGCGGTAGCGGCCGGCGTCGTCCTGTATGCCGGCGCGCTCGAGCACCAGCAGGCGGTTGTCGCTCAGCGCCAGGATTTCGGAAACGCCATTGTCGGCATTCTTGCCGGTGCCAGGGGCGGCCGCCAGCGGTTCCAGCGCATACGCATACTGGCCCAGCACCTTGCCGTCGCGGCCAAAACGGGTGATGCGGTTGACCGCGCCGTGAGCGGTCGTGGGCACCGGACCATCCTGGTACATCGGCCCTTCCAGCGACACCCAGATCGAGGCGCCATCGGGCGTAAAACTCAAGCCTTCGAAAGCCTGGTTGTTGCGCGGGCCGGAACTGTGATCCGTCTTCACATTGAACAGCGGCGGCAGCGGCAGTTCGTAGCGCAGGCGGCCATCGGCGCCGGCCTGGCGCACGAACGGGTTGAGGGCGAGCGAGACATCGCCTTCGCTGCCGTACCAGATGGCGCCATCGCGCGGGTCGACGCGCAGGGTTTCCAGGTCGGCCACCGCGCCGCCCAGTCGTGCGAAATCATTCTTGGACGGATACGCCGTGCCATCGGCTTGCAGCAGCGTGGTCACGCCGGTCAGCTGTACCGAGGTGAAGGACTGCTGGTCGTAATCGAGCCGTGCGCGGTAGTAGCGCGCCGGATTGTGCTCGGAGCGGTCGTCGCAGATCATCACCCAGTCGCCGCGCGCGGCATCGTAGTCGATGCCCGACAGGCCGCCCACCAGCGTGTCCTCGAAGCGCATGCGCCAGGGCAGGCGCTGCTCGCCGATCAGGCGCAGCGATGCGATGGTATCGGGCGTGCGCGCCAGGGCCAAGGTGGTGGCGGGGGTCTGGGCGCCGGCGCTCAGCACCAGCAGGCTGGCGGCGGCAAGGGCGGTGCGGACGAAGGAAGACAGGGCGGCCATGGAGAATCTGCAAATCGGAAAAAGCGTGCAGTATAGCCGCCCCTGCCGGAACGCGTCAGCGACCTTTTATGCCGGCTCTTCTTCGAGTTCGTCCTCGCGGCTCCAGACCGGGAAAGGATCGGCATAGGTCAGCCAGGCGGGGGCGCCGGCGGCCAGTTCGTGGTCGGTCAGCACGCAGCGGCGGAAGGCCGCTTCCAGCGCCGGGCGGTCCATGCCGGCGCCGATGAAGACCAGTTCGTTCTGGCGGTCGCCGAAAGGTTCCACCCAGGCCGCTTCGATGCCGGCGCGGTCGGCGTCGCCGACCGGCGGCCAGTTGGCGCGGTCGCTGGCAGCCCACCATTGTCCTACCGGTTCCACCGACGCGATGCGCCCGGCGCGGGAATAGGCGACCGCCCAGTCGGGACGGCTGGCGAACCAGATATAGCCCTTGGCGCGTATCAGTCCCGGCAGCGCCAGGTCGAGAAATTCATTGAAGCGCTGCGCGTGCAGCGGACGGCGCTCGCGCACCACGAAGCTGTCGATGCCGTATTCCTCGGTTTCCGGCACGTGGATGCCGGCCAGCTCGCGCGCCCAGCCGGCCATCTGGCTGGCCTTGTCCAGGTCGAATGTGCCGGTGCCGAGGATCTGGTGCAGCGGCACCCGGCCTTTCTCGGCCAGCACCATGGTGGCGGTGGGATTGAGCGCCTTGATCACGGCGCGCACTGCGCCCATTTGTTCGATGGTGACCAGGTCGGTCTTGCTGACCACGATCACGTCGGCGAACTCGATCTGCTCGGACAGCAGCGCGGCCAGCGTGCGGTCGTCGCCTTCGCCGGCGCTCTGGCCGCGCTGGGCCAGGAAGTCGGCACAGTTGTAGTCGTTCAGCAGGTTGACGGCATCGACCACGGTGACCATGGTGTCGATGCGGGCCACGTCGTTGAGCGACACGCCGTCTTCGTCGGCAAAATCGAAGGTGGCGGCCACCGGCATCGGCTCGCCCACGCCGGTCGATTCGATCAGCAGGTAGTCGAAGCGATTTTCGGCAGCCAGCTTGCGCACTTCGAGCAGCAGGTCTTCGCGCAGCGTGCAGCAGATGCAGCCGTTGCTCATCTCGACCATTTTCTCCTCGGTGCGCGACAGGGCGGCGCCGGCGTTTTCGGTACCGTGGCGCAGCAACGCTGCATCGATATTCACCTCGCTCATGTCGTTGACGATGACGGCCACGCGCAAGCCTTCGCGGTTGGCCAGTACGTGGTTGAGCAGGGTGGTCTTGCCGGCGCCGAGAAAACCGGAAAGCACGGTGACGGGCAGGCGCAAATCGGCCGGGGAGGGGGCGTTGGTGGTCATGGATGGCTCGCTGAAAAGGCGCGGACGCGCGGACGGAAACAAGGACGGAGAAAACCCTTCAAATGCAATTGAGTTGCATCATAAGTCCGTTTCAGCGCTAATGCAAGTTTATTGCATTAAGACCGAGGAGTTTTTATGGTTTCGATTTTGCGCAGTGGGGGCAGGTGCCCTTGATCAGAAAATCCATTTCCTGACTCTGGAAGCCGCTGGGCAGCTTGATCGTGCGCGGCAGCGGCACGTCGGTGAAGCAGGTGACTTCTTCGCAGCGGGTGCACTGGAAGTGGGCATGCTCGTGCGAATGGTGACCGGCCCCGGCACGGAAACGCCACACCTGGTCGGCGCCGGCGATGCGGTGCACCAGTTCGTTTTCGGTCAGCCATTCGAGCACCCGGTACAGGGTGACCGAGTCGAGCGCTTCGTCGGACAGCAAGGCCTGGATATCGTGGTGGGTCAGCGACTTTTCCTGTCCCATCAAAAAGTCGAGCACGGTCACACGCTGGCGCGTGACGCGGGCACCGGTGGCGCGGATCAGTGCTTCTGCCTGGTCTGAAGAGGATGTTTGCATAGCCAGCATCTTAACATGGCCTTCAGGGAGACCGGGAAGGTCGCCATGTTGCGAATGAGAAGTGTTATCATTGTCGCTTTCATGATACTTCTTTCATTGCCATGCCTCTTATCCGCCTGCGCGCTGCGCCACCGCTCCCGTTGACTTCCATGGCCGCAGCGTTCGCGCTGCTGGCCGCGCCCCTGGCCCAGGGGCAGGAGCATGCCCAGGCAGGATCAGCGGCGCCGATGGAATCGATCCAGGTCACGGGCAGCTGGCTCGGGTCCGGCCTGCAAAACAGTGTCAAGAACTTTCCCGGCGCGCGCACGGTGGTGAACAAGGAAGACATCGAGGACTCGGGCGCGCTCGACATCGGCGACGTGCTGCGCCGGGTACCGGGCGTGCAGGCCACCGACAACTCGGGCACGGCCGGCAGCGCCATTTCGCTCAATATCGGCGTGCGCGGCCTGACCGGTCGCTACTCGCCCCGTTCCACCATCCTGCTCGACGGCATACCGCTGGCCGTGGCCCCATACGGCCAGCCGCAACTGTCGTTCGCCCCGGTGAGCCTGAACAATATCGAATCGATCGACGTGGTGCGCGGCGGCGGCGCGGTGCGCTACGGTCCGCAAAACGTGGGCGGTATCATCAATTTCCGCAGCCGGGCTATTCCCGAAGGCGCCATCAAGGGCGACGTCTCGGTGCGCTACAACGACTTCAGCGACGCGGGCCACAACACCCAGTACAGCGCCTTCCTGGGCGGCACATTCGACTCCGGCCTTGGCCTGGCGCTGATGTACTCGGGCATGGACGGCGGCGGCTGGCGCACCAGCAGTAACGACAAACTCAACGACGTCGCGCTGAAATTGCGCTATCCGCTCAATGGCCACAGCGAGGTGTACGGCAAGCTCACGTACTTCGACGTCAATTCGCGCACCCCGGGCGGGCTGACGGTGGCGCAGTACGCGGCAGACCGGTTCCAGAACACCCGTCCCACCGATTTCTGGAGCGGCGAGCGCAAGGGCGGCGACGTCGGCTACCTCAACACCATCTCGGCCACCCAGGAATTTGAAGTGAAGGCCTATTACAACGAGAGCTTCCGCCAGAGCGCGCTGATCAACGCCGCGCGCACCCAGGTGACCTGGCAGCCGCGCAATTACCAGGTGCTCGGCATCGAACCGCGCTACACCCAGCGCTTTGCCGCCGGCGGCCTCACGCACGATGTCACGGCCGGCTACCGCTTCCTGCGCGAACGTGGCGACGACAACAACTACGCCGTGACCGTCGCCACGGGCGTGCGCGGCGCCACCACCAGGTTCGACAACGCGACCGACGCCCATTCGGTGTATATCGACGACCGCATCGCGCTGGGCGCCTGGCGCATCACGCCGGGCGTGCGGTATGAACGCATCCGCTCCGATCGCCGCGATAGCGGCAGCGCTGCCGCTTTTGCGTCGGACAACAACAAGGCGCTGCCATCGCTGAACGTGGCCTACCTGGTCAACCCGGCGCTGACCGTGTTTGCCAACTACACCACGTCGTTTGGCGCCGTGCAAAACACCCAGCTCAATTCGCAGAGCGCCACCAATCCGCTTAACCCGGAAGTGGCCAAAACCTTCGAGGCCGGTGCGCGCTGGAAGAACCGCGCCGTCAGCGCCGAGTTCACCGCCTTCAAGCTCAAGTTCGACAACCAGATCCTGCAGGTGCCGGGTACCGTGCCTGCCACGTTCCAGAACATCGGCGCCACCAACCACGAAGGCATCGAGACCGCGTTCGATTACAGTTTTGCCGACGTCAGCGCGCTGGCCGGCCTGAACCTCTACGCCAACTACACCTATACCAGGGCGATCCAGGAATCGGGCGCCACGGCCGGCCTGGACGTGCCGTTCTACTCGCGCGGCACCGACACCGTCGGCGCGCGCTACCGGATCGATGCATGGTCGTTCAACGTCTCCGGCACCCACCAGACGCGCCAGTTCTCGGATGCCGCCAACACCGTGGCGGAAGCGGCCAGCGGCGCTGTCGGCGCCATCCCCGGCTTCCGCCTGTGGAATGCCCAGGTGGGCTGGAAGCTGAAGGGACAACCGGGGTACGAGGTGATGGCCGGAGTGAACAACCTGTCGGACCGCCGCTATTACACCCGCAACGTGGACGGCAATGCGGGCCGCATGGTTGGTGCGCCACGTACCGCTTACCTGCAATTGCGCGCCAGTTATTGAGTTGTTCGGTGTGCTACTACACAGTGTCTTGATGCCAACGTAGGACAAGGACCACATTTCCTCTTGCTTGGTGCCTACATTGGCCTACACGCCGGTCCTATACCGGCGGATCGGCCTGCTAGATATAGTGTCATCAACGGTGAGCGATAACCAACTCACCCAGACCACACATCTAGAGGCAGACACCATGAACGCATACCACACCAGCTCCGCAACCACCGCCGCCAACGCCACCGCAGGCCACAGCAGCGCCGGTTCGCAGATCAGCCTGATCGGCGCCCAACAAAACGATTTGCTGCGCGCCCTGTCGCGTGACGATCTGTTGGCCCTGTTCAGCGCGCTGGAACTGGTTGCGTTGCCTGCCGGCAAACACCTGTTCGACTTCGGGGACAAGGTCGAATATACGTACTTCCCGACCAACGCCATTATCTCCCTGCAATACGTGATGGAAGACGGCGCCACCACCGAGATCGCTGTAGTCGGCCGTGAAGGCGTGGTTGGCGTGGCCCTGTACCCGACCGAGCGCGCTTCGTATTCAGCCGTCGTGGAAGCCGCCGGTTACGGCTACCGCCTGCGTACCGATGTGCTGCGCGAAGTGTTTTACGCTGGCGGCCCGTTGGCCCAGCAACTGATGCGCTACACCAGCGCCATGTTCGCCCAATTGGCGCAAAGCGTGGCCGGCAGCCGCCACACCAGCATCGAACAAAAACTGTGCCGCTGGTTGCTGGAACGCCTGGATCGTTCGATGGGCAATGAATTGAAAGTGACGCAGGAAATGATCGCCAACATGCTGGGCGTACGCCGCGAGAGCGTGACCGGCGCGGCAGGCAAGCTGTCCGACGAAGGCCTTATTTCCTACCGCCGTGGTTGCGTTACCGTGCTCGATCGTGCGGGAATGGAAGCGCGTGCAGGCAGCTGCTACCAGGGCGGCCGCAACAAGGCGGCCGGCATGGAACAGCGTGCTGCTTGAGAAACAGCAGAAAGATTAATGCAAGACGCGGGACGGCGGGTTCACCAGGAAGCCGCTGAAGTCCACCCGGGGGGCAGAGCGGGTGGTCATGTTGTCAAGTTTGCGCTGGACCAGTTTGTGCCAGGCGGCGGCCCAACGCGCTGCCAGTTGCGATTCCTCTGCCGAACGCGCATACAGCGTTCTCTCGACAGCGATTTTTTGACGGTTCAGGGCGCGGGTAGCGTTCATCATGGCAGACATGGCGGGCTCGACTTGAAAGTTGTTGAGTGGAAAGCAAAGCCATTTTGCCTGTCCCGGCCGGTTTTGAATGTGCGCCAGTTCACCCAAGCACTGCGGTAAACCATCCCATCCGTGTAAAATACGTCTGCTGCGGTGCATCAATGATGCTCGGCAGCTATTTTTTTGCGCGGTGCTCATCGTGTTTACCTACTCTCAGATCCCCTATGTGGTCCACCAATTTCACTAAAAACGCCCTGGCAGGGTTGACCACGTCGTTTGCGCTGGTTCCCGAATGCATCGCTTTTGCGCTGGTTGCGCACTTGAATCCGCTGGTCGGGCTGTATGGCGCGTTCTTTATTTGCTCCATTACTGCCGTGTTTGGCGGCCGTCCGGGCATGATTTCGGGCGCTGCAGGATCGATGGCGGTGGTGATCGTGGCGCTCGTCGCCCAGCATGGCTTGCAGTATTTCCTGGCAACGGTGGTGCTTAGCGGCGTGATCATGCTGCTGTTTGGCGTGCTTCGGCTGGGCAAGCTGGTCAGCATGGTGCCGCATCCGGTGATGCTCGGCTTCGTCAATGGGCTGGCGATCGTGATCGCCTGGTCGCAGTTGCAGCATTTTCGCGTCGATGGCAGCTGGTTGCCGGGTACGGCCATGTGGTGGATGTGCGGGCTGGTGGCGCTGACCATGACCATTGTTTACATGCTGCCACGTCTGACGAAGGCGGTGCCGCCGGCGCTGGTGGCGATTGTCGGGGTGGGGCTGCTGTCGGAATTGCTGCACCTGCCGGTGCGTACGCTGGGCGACATGGCCACCATCGCCGGCGGTTTGCCGTCGTTCAGCCTGCCGCAACTGCCGCTGACCATGGAAACCTTGCGCATCGTGCTGCCGTATGCGTTATTGATGGCAGTCGTGGGCCTGCTCGAGACGCTGCTGACCTTCAACCTCACCGACGAAATCACCGAAACCCGAGGCCTGCCCGACCGCGAATGCGTGGCGCTGGGCGCAGCCAACGTCGCCTCCGGCCTGTTCGGCGGCATGGGGGGTTGCGCCATGATTGGCCAGACCATGATCAATCTCGGCTCCGGCGGGCGTACGCGGGTGTCGGGCACGGTCGCCGGCATCATGATCCTGCTGTTCATCCTGTTCCTGTCGCCGCTGATCGAGCGCATTCCGCTGGCGGCCCTGGTGGGGGTGATGTTCGTCGTTGCCCAGCAGACGTTTGCGTGGAGTTCGCTGCAAGTGCTGGGCAAGGTGCCGCGCCACGATGCGCTGCTGATTGTCGTTGTCACCTGCATCACCGTGGCGACCGACCTGGCGGTGGCAGTGCTGTGCGGGATCGTGATCGCCGCGCTCAGCTTTGCCTGGCGCCACGCGCGCGAGGTGCGCACCGAGGCCATGGTCGATGCCGACGGCGTCAAGCACTACACGCCGCACGGCACGCTGTTCTTCGCGTCGATCGCCCACTTCAACGACCTGTTTTCGCCGCAGGACGATCCGCAAACCGTGGTACTCGATTGCCGCCACCTGCGCCTGGTCGATCATTCGGCGGTGGTGGCGGTGGCGGCACTGAGCGAACGCTACGCGCGCGCCGGCAAACGGCTGCAAGTGCAGCATCTCTCTGCGCGCTGCGAGCAGTTGCTGGCACGGGCCGGCGTCTCGGTGACCGCCTGACGTGTTCGTGGTATTCTGCGCATCCTTGACAGAAAATCCACTCCAATGCAGATCGCAACCATCATCAGCCTGGCCGGCACCATCACCTGCGTGGGCCTGTTCTCGAAACAAAAGGAATGGGTGCTGGCAGCGGCCTTCGCCTTCGGCGCCGCCTTTACGGCCCTGGCTGCATTCCGGCCGTCGTTCATCCCCGGCTACCTGGTGCCCTGGTGCGCCTACACTTTCTTCGCCCTGGCTGCGGTCGAGTTCGTCCGCAAGGTCATCCTCAAATAGTTTGCTTGAATGATGGTCACAAATACATTGTTACTGTATGCTGCCAGCGCATTTCGCGGCATTTGTGTTAACCATTATCAAGAAAGAGTTTTATGAGACATTTGTTTTCTTCGTGCGCGTTTGGATTGGCGTTGGCGCTGGCTGGTTGTGGCGGCGGCGGTGGCGGCGGTGGCGATGTTGCTGCGCCAGTGGCGCCGACCATCCCTGCGGTTCCTGACACCATCACGCTGCAGAAGATCGATAATGTGGTCGGCACGGGCGCGCTGGCCGTAGCCGGGAAAACTGTTTATGTGCACTACACCGGCTGGCTCTACGATGCCACCGCGACATCGAAAAAAGGAGCGCAGGTCGATTCGTCGGCTGGCAGGTCGCCGCTTGACTTCGTCCTGGCCGGCGGCTTGGTGATCAAGGGTTTTGACGAGGGCGTGACCGGCATGAGAGTTGGCGGCAAACGTACCGTGATGATCCCGGCCAGCATGGGCTACGGCGCCACCGGCACCGGCAATGGTGTGATTCCACCCAACGCCAACCTGGTCTTCGATATCGAACTGGTGGAAGTGCGTTGACCTTTCACCGCGCACCGGATCAATAGAAATAGGGCGTCTTCTTCGCCCATGCGCTGTTGCCGTAGCGCTTGTGCAGCACGGTGAAGGCCTGTTTCGACAACGCCTTGGCGTCGTCGTCGAGGCAGCCGCCGCGCGTCGAGCGCACCACCACGTGCAGCAGCCAGGGCAGGTCGGCGTCGTTCGGCTTGCTGGCCACGCGTTGCAGCACGTGGTCGCCCAGGTAGCCGGTGGCGGTTTTCAGCGCGCCCAGTTGTGCCAGTTCCGCCTTGCGGCGCGCGGCATCCACGCCGGCCACCTGCGGCATCGGCGGCGCCTGTTCCAGCCAAACTGTTTGCATCACCCAGCCATTTTCCTGGTATTCCTGCCCGACGGCGGACGGCATCTTGCACCACATGTCGGCCCGGGTTTCATCGACCTCGCGCGGTACGTAAGGCACGGCCAGCGCCCAGGTATTGCGCATCGGGCTGAAACCATATTTGACGGCATTGAGCATCAGCCAGTGGTGGCGGTCCGGGTTGGCGACGAGCGCGCGGTACTGCCGCATCACCGGCGCCAGTTCCGGCGCATCGACTTCCACCTGCTGCGCCTCCTTCACGGCCGCCTCGTATTGGCCCGTCATGTCGAAACGCATCAGGGCGGTCAGGGCGATGCGGCCGCGTTCGTCGGCCGGCAGTTGCCGGTCAGCCGCCAGCGTCAACAGGTCGCTTGCCGCCAGCCCGGTATTGAGCCAGCGTTTGCCATCCGCTGCCAGCCGCCCGCGCGTCACCGTGTCGGGATCCTGCACTGCTGCCGGTTCGCCGGTGTCGGCATCGATCTGGTAGCCCCGGCTGCGCAGCAAATAGCGGGCGGCATCGCTCACACTGGTGGCGACAGCGAAGCGCTCCTGCAGGAACAGGTTGCGGGCGGAATCCGACGCGGTGCTCGAGAGCGCGGCGCCGGTCAGTTCCGCCTCGCTCAGCGCGCGGGCCTGGTCGGCTTTGCCGGCCAGGCGGTAATGGCGTGCCAGCGCGTAGCGCACCGTCAGGTACTCGGGCGCCGAGGGCGCCACTTGCAGCATGGCTTTTTCGAGCTCGGGCGTCAGCCGGTCGTTGATCATGGCGGCGGCGAACAGCCACGCGCGCGCCTGGGCGGCGTTGCCGTCTTTCGCATAGTGCTGCCAGCGGTCCTGCACGTGCGCCTGTGATGGCGCGCAGTCTGCGGCGACCTTGGCGGCAAATTCGCGGTTGTCTTCCGGAGAATAGGGGCTGCATTGCTGCACTGTGATCACCCAGTCGACCAGGCCTGACACCGCGCGTAGCTCGGGTTTGCCCGTGGCCGGCTCCGGCTGGTCCAGCAGGCGGTCGGCCAGGGCCAGCCAGTCGCCCAGGCGGTCGTCGCGGTACGGGTCGTTGCGCGGATCGTCAAGCAGCTTGCTGACCTGGCCGAAGCGCTCCACCGGTGTGAACTTTGCCTGCAGGATGCGGCCGATGGCGCGGCTGTCGCCGTGGCGCGCCGCCAGCGCGGGATTGGCCAAAATGCGGGCGATACGCGCCTCGACATCGGCCAGCGCTTGTTGCTGGCGCGCCTGGCGCGCCGCTTTGGCGTCGGGACTTTCCTTCGCTTGCGCTACGCGCGCCTGCCAGCGCTCGTCGGGCGTACCCGGTACGTACAGCGCGGCGCGTCCTTGCGAACGCAGCGCCAGGTAGTCGCCCCAGGCGCGCAGCGGGTGGCCTGCGGTGGCGCCGATCCGGTCGAACAGCGCGGTGCTGCGCGCGTAGTCCTCGCTGTAGAACGCGGCCGACGCCAGCTGGTACTCCTGTACCTGGCGCCAGTACAAGGGCTCGGTGGCAGCCAGCGGCGCCGGTTGCACCGGCACCCTGGGCCGCTGGAAGTAGTCCCTGCGGTCCAGCGGATCGTCGCCGCACGCCTTGAACACCTCGCGCTGGGTGGACACCCACGCCGCCAGCCGTGCCGGCGTGGCGTCAGCGCGCGCGGTCAGCTCGCCCAGCGTGCGCGTGGCAAACACATAGCTAGCCGTCGGGCAGTTCAGGTAGCTGTCGATCAGCGGATCGGCTGCCGGCGCCGGGTCCATTTCGCGCTTGAGGGCGCTGCGCACGGCAGTGCGCCAGGCGGCGTAGATTTCCCGGCCCTGGGCCTGGTCCTGCCAGCCGCCGCCACGACGCTCCTCGACCAGGGCCAGGGCGCCCGCGGGATTGGGCGCCGTTTGCAATCCCGGCGCGCCCAGCATGACGGCGCGCCACGCGGTAAACAGATTGCTGCGGACGTATGACGGCAGCACCACGCCGAGGTGCCCGCTCTGGTAGCGGCCCAGCGCGATGTCGGTACGGTTGCGGTTGACGAACGAGTCAACCGGATCTTCGCCGCCGCTGGCAACGGCGTGGCCGCCGGTAAACAACAGCAGGGCGGCAATGGCAATGGCAGGGAGCGGGCGGTTCATGGCGTGGTTCCTGGAACGGGCGGTGGAAGGGGGGATGCGGCCGACGTGCTGCGCTGCCAGGCGTAACGGTCGAACCAGTAAGTCTTGCGGTAGCGGGCGATCACCTGCGGTGCGAACGGTTCCTGCGGCGCGAAACCGGCGCTGCCCTGGCGGCAACTGGCGTGCAGCAGTTCGGGTGTGTGTTCGACGATGTGGCGCATGCGGACGTTATCGCGGCCCATGCGGAAGAACATGGGCACCACTTCGTCGGCCGGCAGGTCGTCGAGCCAGGCGGGCGAGCGGCACCACCAGGCCAGCGCGGTCACGCTCAGCTTGATCTGCGGCGGCAGTTCGGCGCGCACCCGTGCTACCAGCGCGCGGTAAAAACCGCGCTGCGACGGCTTCGCTTCCAGGTCCAGCTGCACCCAGCCCGAGGTGCTGGACTGCGCCGCTTCGCGCATGGCTTGCACGATCATGTCGGTGCGGGTGGCGATATCGACCGGCGGATTGACGGTGCTCACTTCCACGTGCAGCACCGGCGTGATGCGGGTCGTCGATGGCATCAGCGGCCAATGGGCGCGCGGGCGGGTGCGGGCGGAGGGTCCGGTGAGCAGGATGTGGCGTTGCAGGACCGCCGCCTCGGCGGTGGACCATGACGGCAGCACGGCGCTGTCCCACAGCCAGGCCACGGCCGGCGCCGGAGTGTCGGCGCGGGCGCCTGCGCAGGCCAGCAAGACGATCAGTAAGGGAATTGGGGAGAACCACGACATCGGATGGGGCAGGCTGAAACTCGGTGCCCCATTTTACCGATATTTATCAAATAAACAAAATAGCTTATTTGGCTCCGGATGCGGTGCGGATACAAAAACGCCCGGCGCGCAGGCCGGGCGTTTTACCTGTTGCGCGTTGGCGCGACAGAATTACTTGCTTGGGTAGACGATGTCGTCGCGGCGGTTTTGTGCGCGCGATTCATCATCGGAACCGGTAGCTTTTGGCTTTTCTTTGCCGTAGCTGATGGCTTCCATCTGGCCGTCTTTCACGCCTTGTACTTTCAGGGCGGTGATCAGGGCTTGTGCGCGCTTCTGACCCAGGGCCAGGTTGTACTCGGCGCTGCCGCGGTCATCGGTGTTGCCTTCGACTTTGATCGACACGTTAGGGTTGGCAGCCAGGAATTTACCGTGGTCGGCAACCAGGCCGTCGAATTCTGGCTTGACAGTGTACTTGTCGAAGTCGAAGTAGACGCTACGGTTTTTGTAGATCGAGCTGTTTGGGTCCAGGTAGGCGGCCAGTGGCGCTTGTACCGGTGCAGCGACTGGCGCTGGTGCCGGGGTAGGCGCCGGAGCAGCTTTGACTGGCTCAGGTGCTGGAGCTGGTGCAGGTGCTGGGGTCGAGCATGCGCTCAGCAGGGCTACGGTGCAGGCTGCCAGCAGGATGTTGGTGTTTTTCATCGATATACTCCCGATTCGAATTATGTTGTGGGGCACACTAAAGGGTGTGAGGCTGTCAAGCCAGCCGCGACCAATATTATATAAGGGTTTCTCTGATTATAATTGGCGCGCTGCATTATTTTTTGAGCCATGGCGCGAAGGGAGTCAAATCGGTCCCCCTTTCGACGTACCACGCGCGGCGCGCCATGTCGAACTGCGCGCCCAGTGCCTTCACCGCATCCTTCTCCTGGTAACTGGCAGTCAGGTAGTGGCGGCCCGGTGCCGCAGCAGCCGCTGCCTGCTGCGCCTGGTTGCGCGTGATGGCGGTGTCGGCGGCGGTGTTGCATTGCGGCAGGCGCAAGCGTGCGAGGAAGGAACTGCGGGCAGCAGTGTCGGATGGCGACAACAAAGTCAGTTTCAATCGTGCGCGGGTGGCGGCCACGTAGAACAGGTTTTCCTCGTCGCGGCGCGGTTGCTGGGGATGCGGGAATTCGTCGGCCTGCAGATATGGCAGGATCACGTGGTCGAATTCCTTGCCCTTGGCGTTGGCCACGCACTCGATCAGCACGGCCTTCGGCGCGCGCTTGCGGCGGACAAATGCTTCGCGGGCGTTCATGGCGGCCCAGAAGTCGGCCAGTCCCAGCCCGGACGCGGCCGCCCACGCCAGCAGGCCGTCCACCGACTTGTTGACCACGCCGGCGTCGTACGGGCGCACGAAGATGCGCCGTGCGGCAGCCACCAGCTGTACCCGTTCGCACAATTCGGTCAGGACCTGCGCCGCCGGCGTGGCCGGGTCCAGCGTGGCCAGCCAGGCGATGGCGTCGATCACGGCGCGCTTGGTGGTCACGCTGGCGACGTCGCGCCAGGTGGGTTCCACGCCGTCGCGATGCTCGTCCTCGATCAGGAACAGTTCGCCCAGCAGGTCGGGCGACTTGGCGATTTGCGTCTTGAAGTGGTCGATGCGGCGGGCCGTAAAAGCCATTTCGGAAAACGCCACCAGGGCATCGACCACGGCGCCGCGCACCTGTTCCGATTTGACGGCGCGAAAATCGCGCAGCGCGATAGCCAGCATGCCGCGCAAGAACAGGATTTCGTCGCGCTGCAGGTAGCCTGCCATGGCGGGCGTGCAGTAGTCGATGTCGGCTTCGATCAGGGCGTTTTCGATGGCCACCGACTGGTGGCGGTCGCGGATGAGGATGGCGCAGCCGTCGAGCGCATGGCCGTCCGCCTTCCAGCGTTTGACTGCTTCCACCACCTGGCGTGCGCAGTGGGCAGCGTCGTCGTAGTGGGGCTGGCTGATCTCGGTGCGCAGCGGCAGGTTCGATTCCACCGGTTTGTCCTTGAAGGCGGCCATGGCGTACGCCAGGTGCGGACCGTGACGGTAGCTGAAGGTCAGCGGGTAGCGCGCCAGTTTCGGGAACCGTGCCGCGAAGCGCTGGTTCAGGTAGGCGTCGCTGGCGCCCAGCCTGGCGTAAATTACCTGGTCGCGGTCGCCGGCGCCGACGAAATAGCATTGCGGACGGTCGATCAGCGCTTCGAGGATGCGGAACGCCGCCTCGTTCAGGTCGTGCAGCTCGTCGCACAGCACCAGCCGGTAGTCGGGGAACTGTTCGGCCAGGCGCGCGCCGCCCACCAAGTTGCAGGCCAGGTCGTAGGTGGCGTCGAACGGTCCGCGCAGCAGGGCGCCAGCGCCGCCGTCCAGCCGCAGCGCCTCGTATTCCAGCGTGGTCAGGTAGTCGGCCACCGGCACGCCCAGCTGTTCGGCTGCTTCTTCCACGTCCATGAATTCGACGTCGGCGTCGAGCGCCATGGTGGCCTTGAGCGTCAGTTGCGCTTCGAGGAACTGGCTGACAGCGATGCTGTGGGTGTGCAGTTCCAGGCTGTCGAGGCGGCCGGCGTAGCGTTCGCCGACGCGGTCCATGGCGGCGAGCGCCAGTTGCTTCAACTGGCGCGGCTCGGTGCAGGTGCGCAGGCCGTCGCCGTCGATGGCGTCGAGCTGGCGCGCGCTGAAGTCCTCGAACGTCAGCACATCGACGCGCTCGGCCAATGTGGGCGGCACGCCCACGTCCAGCAGCCGCTGGCGCATGACATCGCGCGCCTCGGGCGTAAAGGTAAGGGTCAGGATCTGCTCGGGCGGGAGTTTACGGGCCAGCGCTTCGCCAATGCGCAGGGCCAGCGTGGTGGTCTTGGCGGCGCCGGCGTTGGCGTCCACCAGCGTGACCCGGTTTTGCGACAGCTGGATCGCGCGCTGCTCGAGGGTGGGGATCAGGCCGCGCGGGGTGAAGCGGGGTTGGCTCTGGAGTGGCGGAGACTGGGTAGCATTCATCCGCTACATTATAGCGACCGGCGCGGACAAACCCGCGTTGTTCCCCTTGACTGCGCTGAACACCGGCTCCAGGCGCGCGGTCGCACCCTCGATGAACTGGGCGCTGAACACGCGGCGGTCGGGCGTGGCGGCGGCATTGTCGCTGCGGTCGATGACGGCGCACAGCAGTTCGGCGGCCGCCATCGCCATCTTGGGCATCGGCTGGCGCAGCGTGGTGAGGTTGTAGCTGAGCCAGTTGGACGGTTCGACCGCATCGAAACCGGCCACCGACAATTGGCGCGGCACATCGATGCCCAGTTCGTGGCGGGCGCAATCGAGGCAGCCGATGGCCATCACGTCGCTGCCGCAGATGATCGCGTCCGGCACCGCGCCCATGGCGCTGATCAGGGCGCGCAGGCCGGCCGCGCCGCTCGGGTAGTCGGACTGGCCCGGCACCACCATGGGCGGCGGGAGACCCAGTTCGGCCAGACGCTCGCAGGCGCCGCGCCGGCGTTCGTTGGCGACGGTGGAATCCTCGTTGCCGGCAATGATGCCGAAGCGGCGGTGGCCGGCGGCGGCCAGGCGCGAGACCAGCATGCGGCCGGCTTCGCGGTGGTCGCAGGTGACGGTGTTGACGGCGCGTTCGCGCACGGTGCGGTTGAATAGCACCAGCGGCATCTGGCGCCGTTCGAATTCGGCGATGTGGTCGGCGGTGAGGCGGGCGGCGGCGATCACGCCATCGACCTGGTACTGCCACACTTCGGACAGCACGCGATCGACGTCGGTCTCCTTCGGCAGCGTGAACAGCAGCACGCGCTTGCCGCGTGCCCCTATTTGCTGGCTCAATTCGCCAAGCAGTTCCGGGTAGTGCAGGTTGGCCTGGCTGGCGATCAGCACGGCCACGATGTTGGAGCGGCGCGTGATCAGGCTGCGCGCGGCGGCATTGGGAATGTAGTCGAGCAGGGCGGCGGCCTTCATCACCCGGGCCAGCGTGGCCTCGGAGACGCTGGCCCCCTGCTGGAAGCAGCGCGATACGGCGGACTGCGACACCCCTGCCACCAGCGCCACATCATACGAGGTCACACGACGTGCCTCGCGGGCGATCAGGGCTTTGTGGGCGATGGCGGTAGTCTCCACGCACGGCTTTATTTTGGTCATTGTCTCGTGGTTGGCGCAGGGACGGACCCGGACGAGCCGGGCATTGCCGCGCCAGCGGTTGTATTGCAAGGAGCTTAATCAATAAATTACCGCAAGGCAATATCAATTGCACCTAGTTCTTACTTATAGGGCATTTCTATGTGGAAATTACTTACGTATTGCTCCAGGCGCGATGTAATGTGTTGCAGCACCGCCGCAATTTCTTCTGCAGCAGGCAGTTTTCTGCTAATTTTCCTGCTAAAATACCGCCCCTTTATCAGTTGAAGGGGCGACATGGCCAACGCATGCGGCGTCGATTTCGGTACGTCAAATTCCACGGTGGGTTGGGTACGTCCCGGCCACCCCGTGATGCTCGGCCTGGAAGACGGCAAAACCACCTTGCCGTCGGTCGTGTTCTTTAACGCCGACGAGGAAGAAGTCAAGTTCGGCCGCGCGGCGCTGGCCGATTACCTGGCCGGCTACGAGGGCCGCCTGATGCGCTCGCTTAAAAGCCTGCTCGGCACCAGCCTGATCGACGGCCAGACCGAGGTCGGTGGCCGCGCGCTGCCGTTCCGCATGTTGCTGGCCCAGTTCATCGGCGAGATCAAGCACCGCGCCGAGCGCGCCGCCGGCCGCCAGTTCAACTCCGCCGTATTCGGCCGCCCCGTGCACTTCATCGACGACAGCGCCGCCAACGACCAGCTGGCCGAAGACACGCTGGCCGAGATCGCCCGCTCGGTGGGCTTTACCGACATCGCCTTCCAGTTCGAGCCAATTGCCGCCGCGTTCGATTACGAGTCGCAGATCGACCGCGAAGAACTGGTGCTGATCGCCGACATCGGCGGCGGTACGTCCGACTTCTCGCTGGTGCGCCTGTCGCCCGACCGCGCCAAAAAAGCCGAGCGGCGCGACGACATCCTGGCCAACGGCGGCGTCCACATCGGCGGTACCGACTTCGATAAATACCTGAGCCTGGCTGCGGTGATGCCGCTGCTCGGTTTCGGCAGCAAGCTGCGCAACGGCAGCGAAGTACCATCGAGCTACTTCTTCAACCTGGCCACCTGGCATACCATCAACCAGGCTTACACCAAGAAGATGTGGACCCAGCTGGCCGACCTGCTGCGCGATTCGGCCGAACAGGAAAAGCTGGGCCGCCTGCAGCGCCTGATCGACGACCGCGCCGGCCACTGGCTGGCGATGAAATCGGAAGAGGGCAAGATTGCGCTGTCCGGCGCCGAGCGCCACCTGCTGGAACTGGACCGCCTGACGCCGGCGGTGACGATCGAGCTCGACCGCACTCGGTTCGACGACGCCATCAGCCACCTGGTCGGTTCGGTGGAAACCACCGTGCTCAACTTGCTGCGCGACGCCGGTGTCACGCCGGACCAGGTCGATACCGTGTTCTTCACCGGTGGTTCGAGCGGCGTGCGCATGCTGCGCGAGCGCATTGCGGCGCTGGTGCCGGGTGCGCGCAAGGTCGAGGGCGATCTGTTCGGCAGCATCGGCGCCGGGCTGGCGCTCGATGCGGTGCGCAAGTTCGGCGGCGCCCATGCTTGACCAGCCGATCGTGATGCTCGACTTCGAGACCACCGGCCTCTCGCCCGTGATGGGCGACCGCATCACCGAGGTGGCGGCGCTGCGCATTGTCGGCGGCGAGGTGGTCGAGCGTTATGTTTCGCTGATCAACTGCGATGTGCGCATCCCGTCGTTCATCACGGGACTGACCGGCATCACCCAGGCCATGGTGGACAGCGCGCCGCCGGTGCACCGCGTGCTGCCGGAACTGCTGGACTTTATCGGCGGCGACACGCTGTCGGCCCACAACGCCAGCTTCGACGAGAAATTCCTGCTGGCCGAGGCCGCGCGCCTGAACCTGCAGGCGCGCCACCAGTCGCTGGTGTGCTCGCTCAAGCTGTCGCGCCGGGTGTTTCCGCAACTGCCCAGCTACAAGCTGGGCCAGCTCTCCAGCCAGCTCGGCATCCGCTTCAAGAGCGCGGCCCACCGGGCCGAGTCCGATGCCGAGGTGGCCGCCCAGGTGCTGATCCATATCGGCAAGCATATCGGATCCACGTACGGCATCGCCGCCGTCGATCCGGCGCTGCTGGTGTCGGTCAACAAGCTGGCCGCCGCCAAGGTCCACCAATTTCTCCTGAAACAGCAATCGGCATCCCGGGCAGCGGTCTGACCCGCTCTAGCCGTAACGGTCCCGGACTCGTTTGACTCCGCGCAAACGCCGGACTCGGGCGGGTTTTACACTTTAGTCAACTTTGTTGCAAAGATGACTAGAGGTGTGCCATGAATAACCAACGCTCGGCCAGGGATGGCTACGACAGTTACCTGTGGTACCGGTCTGCCGCCGAGCGTGGCGATCCCTACGCCCAGTTCAACCTCGGCCTGCTCTACAAGCACGGGCGCGGCGTGGCCCGCGACGACCGCCAGGCCGCACAGTGGTTCCTCAAGGCGGCGCTGCAAGGGCTGGCATTCGCCCAGAACCATCTTGGTGTGCTGTACTACAACGGGCGCGGCGTGCCGCCCAGCGACCGCGCGGCCGTGCGCTGGTTCCGCCGCGCCGCCGGCCAGGGCGACGCCTCGGCCCAGCAAAACCTGGCCCTGATGTACAAAAAGGGACGCGGCGTGCCGCGCAACGACGAAGCCGCGCTCTCGTGGTGCTACCTGGCGTCCGAGCAGGGCGTGGCCAGCGCCCAGACCCTGCTGGGCCTGGCCTATTCCAGGGGCATTGGCGTGCGCCGCAACGACGCGCTGGCGCTGGCCTGGTTGCGCAAGGCGGCGCTGCAAAACCATGCCGGCGCCCAGCTCAATCTCGGCCTGATGTACAAGAAGGGGCAGGGCGTGGCAAGCTGCGACCGCCAGGCGCTGGCGTGGCTGCGGCAAGCTGCTGCGCAAAACGACCCGGTCGCGCAGCGCCTGGTCGGCGTGGCCTATGCCGAAGGCCAGGGCGTGGCGGCCGATCCGCCGCGCGCGTTTGCCTGGCTGCTGCGCGCGGCCGAGCAGGAAGATGCCGACGCCCAGTTCAACCTCGGCATCCTGCTCGCCAGCGGTCGCGCCGGCAAGGGGGGCGGCAAAGATGACTGCATCATGCGCGATGACGAACAGGCATTTTCCTGGTACTACCGCGCCGCGCAGTCGGGCCACGTGCTGGCCCAGTACAACCTGGCTGGCATGTATGCACGCGGGCGCGGCGCTGCCCGCGACGACGCGCGCGCGCTGGCCTGGTACCTGCGCGCGGCGGAGCAGGGGGCAGCCAGCGCCCAGTTCAACGCGGCAGTGATGTACGCCAACGGCCAGGGCACGCCTCGCGACGAGGTCCGAGCCGTGCTGTGGTACCGGCGTGCAGCCAGCCAGGGCGATGCCAGCGCCCAGAACAACCTGGGCGTGATGTACGCCAGCGGCCAGGGTGTGCCGGCGGACCAGCGCGTGGCCGCCAACTGGTACGCGCGCGCCGCGCGCCAGGGCCACGCGCTGGCGCAGATCAACCTGGGCGCCATGTATGGCAGCGGCCGCGGCGTGACGCGCGATCCGGCGCGCGCCTTCATGTGGATGTGCCTGGCGGCGGAAAAGGGCGAGGCGGCGGCAATCACCAACTGCACCAGGATGGCGCCGGCCATGAGCGCGGCGGCCATGGCGCGGGCGCAGGAGCTGCTGCGGCGCTGGCGGCTGCGCCAACCGGCGCAGGTACGAATGCGTGGCCGGTAAGAGCGACGCCACTATCTGCCTGCTAGCGTCTGTGACAGTGCGAACCATTTTGCGACACATTTCACCTTCGATCGCGCATTTTCGTCCCCATCGGCGTAACTATTGCCATGATGCATCTCCCAGGCGCTACAATGGGCGATCACGTTTTCACACTCCGGGTAAGCCATGCGACGTTTTACGAGCCGCGCTGTCATCGCCAGCGTCCTGACGGGTTGTTGTGCCGCCGCCAGCGCCACCGGCGTGGCGGTGCAAGTGCAGGATGCCACCGGCAAGCCGCTGCCCGACACTGTCGTGTACCTGGAGCCTGAAGGCGGCTTTGGCGCCGGCAAAGCACCGGCGGGCGCCGAGATCGAACAGAAGGGACTGAAATTCCTGCCTCTTGTGACCGTGATCCAGACCGGCGCCAGGATCAACTTCCCCAATAACGACAAGGTGCGCCACCACATCTATTCGTTCTCGCCCGCGCACAAGTTCGACCAGAAGCTGTACTCGGGCCAAGCCGCCACGCCGCAAGTGTTCGACAAGGCCGGCACCGTGGTCCTGGGCTGCAATATCCACGACAAGATGCTGGCCTACGTAAAAATCGTCGACACGCCGTATTTCGCCAAGACCGACGGCGCCGGCGCGGTGCGCATCGAGCTGCCGGCCGGCGGCAAATACACGGTGCGCGCCTGGCATTACAACACCGTGGGCGGCGCCACGCCCGAGCAGGTGGTGCAGGTCAAGGCCGGCGACGTCCTGGCCACCGCCATCTTCAAGCTGCCGATGAAGCCGCCGGCGCCCGCCGACGGCGCGGCGTCGATGTAAAGGGCACCGCATGCGCCTAGCATTTCGCAGCCTGGAGAGCCGCATCGTCACCCTGTTCCTGGTGCTGATCGTGGCGGTCCAGGTCATCGGCCTGCTGGTCATCCAGCGCGGCATCGACAACAACGCCCGCCAGGCCATCGCCGGTGAATTGAACAACGGTACCAAGGTATTCGGCCGCCTGCTCGAGCAGAATGCGCAGAACCTGCGTTTCGGCGCGCGGCTGCTCGCGCGCGACACGGCCTTCCTGGCCGCCATCGGCAACAACGAGGAGGGCGACCGCGCCACCATCGAGTCGGCGCTGGCCAACAGCGGGCGCCGCATCAAGGCGTCGATGACGATGCTGGTCAACAGCGAGCGCCAGCTCAGCGTCTCCACCAATGCCGCTCAAGCCGGAGCGCTGGCAAAAATCGTCGATGGCATGCTCGATGCGGCCGACGCGGCGGATGGCGCCAACGGCATCGCCATCGTCGAACACCGCCCGTACCAGGTGGTGGTGATGCCGGTGAAGGCGCCGATCACCATCGGCTGGATCGTCATGACGTTCCCGATCGACCGCCAGCTGGCCAACGAGATGCGCGAAGTGACGTCGCTGCACGCCACCATCGCCACCCGCGACCAGGCGGGCCAGTGGCTGCCGGCCGGTTCCACCTTCCTGGCATCGTCGGCGCAGGCCGTGACCGCGCAATTGCAGGCGCTGCCGGGCAAGGTGACGGCGGGCGGCACGTCGTTCGACCTGAACGTGGAAGAGAACCGCTACAGCGCGCGCCTGCTGCGCATCGGCGAGGACAACGGCCAGTTCGCCGGCGTGATCCTGGCCCGCTCGATCGACGAAGCCACTGCCGAATATCGCCGCCTGGAGCACTGGCTGATTCTGCTCACGCTGGGCGGCATCGCCATTTCCACGATTGCCATCGTGATTACCGCCAAGCGCATCGCACAGCCGATCAGCGAGCTGGCCGCCACCGCCCGCCGCCTGGAGCAGGGCGACTACAAGGGCGACATCGACACCAGCCGCGCCGACGAAATCGGCGCGCTGGCTGGCGCGTTCGACTCGATGCGCGAATCGATCGCCAAGCGCGAACAGGAAATCCGCCGCCTGGCGTACTGGGACACGCTGACCAACCTGCCCAACCGCGCCCAGTTCCTGCTGCTGCTCAACGACGCGCTGGCAGATGCACGCCGCCGCGAGGAGGCCGTGTTCGTGCTGATGATGGACCTCGACCGCTTCAAGCACGTGAATGACGTGATGGGCCACAGCTTTGGCGACGCGCTGCTGCGCCAGGTTGCCAGCCGGCTGCAACTGCTGCTGGTCAACCGCCTGCAATCGTCGGCGCAGGTGGCGCGCCTGGGCGGCGACGAATTCGCGGTGCTGCTGCCGGCGTCGGACCTCGACGCGGCGCAGCGCATGGCCGGCGAGATCCTGCAAACGCTGGAAGCGCCGCTGTCGCTCGACGACCAGACCGTCGATATCGGCGCGGGCGTCGGCATTGCCGGCTACCCCGAGCATGGCAACGACGGCGAGGCGCTGCTGAGCATGGCCGAAGTGGCGATGTACACGGCCAAGAGCCGCAACGACGGCGCCGTGGTGTACGACACGGCAATGGACAAGTCCAGCGACAAGAGCCTGTCGCTGCTGACGGAACTGCGCAACGCCATCGAGCGCAACGAGTTCCGGCTGTTCGTGCAGCCCAAGATCATGCTCGACACGGGGCAGGTGGTGGGCATGGAGTCGCTGGTGCGCTGGGTGCACCCCGAGCGCGGCAACGTGTTCCCCGACGAGTTCATACCGTTTGCCGAGCAGACCGGCTTTATCCGCCTGCTGACGCGGTGGGTGATGGAAAAATCGGCGGAGCTGTGCCAGCAACTGGCGGCGCAGGGCCATCACCTGAAGGTGTCGGTGAATTTGTCCACCCGCGATTTGCTGGACCAGGACTTGCCAGTCAAGTTCGCCGACCTGCTGGCGCGCCATCGCCTGTCGCCCGCATCGTTCTGCCTGGAGATCACCGAGAGCGCCATCATGGACGACCCGGTGCGCGCGCAAACCACGCTCGAACGGCTGTCGAACATGGGCGTCGATCTGTCGATCGACGATTTCGGTACCGGTTATTCGTCGCTGGCGTATCTGAAACGCTTGCCGGTCAACGAGCTGAAAATCGACAAGTCGTTCGTGCTGAACATGGAGAACGACGAGGGCGATACCAAGATCGTGCGTTCGACCATCGACCTCGGTCACAACATGGGCTTGCGCGTGGTGGCCGAGGGCATCGAGAGCGAAGCCGTGTGGCGCCTGCTGGCGGAACTGGGCTGCGACCAGGGCCAGGGCTATTTCATGAGCCGGCCGATTCCGGGCGACCAGCTGGTGGCGTGGCTGGAAAAATGGCAGGCGCCGATTGCGGTGCCTGCGGCGGTACCTGCGGCCGTGCCCGGCTACGTTACCGAATAAAAGTTTCTCTACAGGCATGCCTGGCGTGTCAAATTTGTCACACTTCAGGCTATGATCTGGTTGCCGAACACATCCGTTCTGTTCAAAAACCAAGGATCGCAATGCCACGACGACTGACCCTCTTAGCTTCCCTGATCTTGACGCAAGGCGCCGCCATGGCGCAAACCTGCAACGGCAACTGGCCGGCCATCGACTACCCGGTCACCCGCACCGTGGAGCAGCAGGACAATTACCACGGCGCCACCGTGGCCGACCCGTACCGCTGGCTGGAAGACGCCAACAGCGCCGATACCGCCGCCTGGGTGCAGGAACAGAACAAGCTCACGCAAGGTTACCTGGCACAGATCCCCGGCCGCGACGCCATCAAGGCGCGCCTGACCAAGTTGTGGAACTACGAGCGTTTCAGCGTGCCGTTCAAGGAAGGCGGGCGCTATTTCTACAGCCGTAACGACGGCCTGCAAAACCAGGCGGTGCTCTACACCATGAAGTCGCTGGCCGACATGCCGAGATTACTGCTCGACCCGAACACCCTGGCCGCCGACGGTACCGTGGCGCTGGCGGGCCTGGCGGTCAGCCCCAACGGCAAATACCTCGCGTACAGCACCGCCGCTTCGGGCTCGGACTGGAACGAGATCCGCGTGCGCGATATCGAGTCCGGCAAGGACGTGGCCGACCATATCAAGTGGGTCAAGTTCTCGAACACCGCCTGGCTGCATGACGGTTCCGGCTTCTTCTACAGCCGCTACGACGAGCCGACCGAGGCGGGCAAGCTGGCCGCCGTCAACTACTTCCAGAAGCTGTACTTCCACAAGATCGGCACGCCGCAAAGCGCGGACACGCTGGTGTACGATCGCCCGGACAACAAGGACTGGGGCTTCTCCGCCCAGGTCACCGAGGATGGCCGCTTCCTGGTGATCACCGCCTCGCAGGGTACCGAGAACAAGAACCGCGTGTTTTACAAGGATCTGAAACAGAAGGACGGCAAGGTGGTGGGCCTGCTGGAAGACTTCGACGCCGCCTACAATTTCGTGGGCAACGACGGCCAGGTGTTCTACTTCCACACCGAGCGCAACGCGCCGCGCGGCCGCATCGTTGCCATCGACGTGAAAAAGCCGGCGGTATTGAGCTGGAAGCAGATCGTGCCCGAAAGCGGCAGCACGCTGGTCTCCGCATCGCTGGTCAACAACCAGCTGCTGGTGGACTACCTGAGCGACGCCCACAGCCTGGTCAAGGTGTTCGACCTGCGCGGCAAGCCGCTGCACGACGTCAAGCTGCCGGGCCTCGGTACCGCCTCGGGCTTCTCGGGCAAGCGCACCGACACAGAAACCTTCTATTCTTACACCAGCTTCACCACGCCGGCGACCATCTATCGCCACGACCTCAAGTCGAACAAGAGCAGCGTCTATCGCCAGCCCAAGGTGGACTTCGACCCGGCCGGCTATGAAACGCGCCAGGAATTCTTCACCAGCCGCGATGGCACCCGCGTGCCGATGTTCATCGTCTCGAAGAAGGGGATCAAGTACGACGGCAGCAACCCGACCTATCTGTACGGTTACGGCGGCTTCAACGTCTCGCTCACGCCCACCTTCTCGGTGGCCAACCTGGCCTGGCTGGAAATGGGCGGCGTGTACGTGATGGCCAACCTGCGCGGTGGCGGCGAGTACGGCGAATCGTGGCACGAAGCAGGCACCAAGCTGAAAAAGCAGAACGTGTTCGACGACTTCATTGGGGCGGCCGAATGGCTGGTGTCGCACAAGGTAACGTCGCCGTCGAAACTGGCGATCGGCGGCGGCAGCAACGGCGGCCTGTTGGTGGGCGCAGCGATGACCCAGCGCCCGGATCTGTTTGCGGCGGCGATTCCGCAAGTGGGCGTGCTGGACATGCTGCGCTTCCATAAATTCACGATCGGCTGGGCCTGGACGTCCGACTACGGCTCGTCCGACAACGCCGACGAGTTCAAGGCGCTGGTGAAGTACTCGCCGCTGCACAACCTGAAAAAAGGCGCATGCTACCCGGCCACCATGATCACCACGGCCGACCATGACGACCGCGTGGTACCGGCGCACAGCTTCAAGTTCGCTGCCGCCGCGCAGGCTGCGCAGGCGGGGCAGCCGGGCGCTGCCCCGATCCTGATCCGTATCGACAGCAAGGCAGGCCATGGCGCCGGCAAGCCAACGACCAAGCAGATCGAAGAAGTGGCCGACCGCTGGGGCTTCCTCACCCGCGCCCTGCATATGGATGGCAAGTAAGGTTCGATAGCGAACATAAAAAATGGCGTGGTGGAATTACTATTGGTCATAGCTTCCACCACTGCCGATTTTATGACCACGCCTCCAACCAGTAACATTGCCATCGCCACGCGCAGCAAGCGTCAGCCCACCACGCGTATTTCGACCGGCATCCATGGTCTGGACGACATCCTGTGCGGCGGCTTGACGGCGCAGCGCGTGTACCTGGTGGAAGGCTCGCCGG
This sequence comes from Duganella sp. FT27W, assembly GCF_009295655.1. Lineage (NCBI taxonomy): Bacteria > Pseudomonadati > Pseudomonadota > Betaproteobacteria > Burkholderiales > Oxalobacteraceae > Duganella > Duganella sp. FT27W. The sequence continues at coordinate 1,327,975 of NZ_WHIV01000001.1, read as the reverse complement.
GTACCGGCAAGACCACGCTGGGCCTGCAGTTTCTGCTCGAGGGCGTGGAGCGCGGCGAGACCGGCTTGTACATCACGCTGTCGGAGACCGCCGATGAACTTGACGCCGTGGCGGAAAGCCACGGCTGGGACATGGCCGGCATCGACGTGTTCGAGCTGGCCAACGATACCTCGCTCGATATCGATGCCCAGCAATCGGTGTTTCATCCTTCCGAAGTGGAACTGGGCGAGACCACGCGCAGCGTGATGGAGCGCGTCAATGCGCTCAAGCCCTTGCGCGTGGTATTCGACAGCCTGTCCGAGATGCGCTTGCTGGCGCAAAATCCCTTGCGCTACCGGCGCCAGATCCTCGCGCTCAAGCAGTTTTTCTCGCAGCGCGACTGCACCGTGCTGCTGCTCGACGATAAATCGAATACGCCCGACCAGCAGCTGCACAGCATCGCCCATGGCGTGATCAGCCTCGAGCAGATCGCCCAGGAATTTGGCAAGGAGCGCCGCCGCGTCAACGTGATCAAGATGCGCGGCACCAAGTTCCGTGGCGGCTACCACGACTACATCCTGGAGACGGGTGGCCTGAAAATCTTCCCGCGCCTGGTGGCGGCGGAGCACCATCGCCCGTACAGCGCCCATGTCAGCTCCACCGGTTCCGACGGTTTCGATGCGCTGCTGGGCGGCGGCCTGGCCTCCGGCACCAACACCCTGATCGTCGGGCCGTCCGGCATCGGCAAGACCACCATGTCGGTGCGCTGCCTGCTGTCGGCGCTCGAGCGTGGCGAGAGGGCGTCGTTCTACCTGTTCGACGAGGGACTGGGCACCTTTTTTGCCCGCGCAGCCGCGCTCGGAATGGAACTGCGCAGCTACGCCGAGAGCGGCCAGCTCAAGATGCATCATATCGATCCGGCCGAACTGGCGCCGGGCGAATTCGCCCAGATGCTGCGCGACGCCGTCGAGGGCGCAAACGTCAAGTTCATCGTCATCGACAGCCTGAACGCCTATTTGCAGGCGATGCCCGGCGAGCATTTCCTCACCTTGCAGATGCATGAACTGCTGTCGTACCTGAACCAGCAGGGCGTGACTACGGTGCTCGTGCTGGGCCAGCACGGCGTGATCGGCGAGGTGCGTACCGACGTCGATCTCAGTTACATGAGCGACACCACGGTGCTGGTGCGCTTCTTCGAATCGAACGGCAGGCTGCGCCGCGCGCTCACGGTGATCAAGAGCCGCACCGCAGACCATGCGCTGACCATTCACGAGCTGGTGCTGGGCAGCGGTGGCCTGGCCATCGGTCCGGCGCTCGAAGGTTTCGAGGGCGTGCTGACCGGCCTGCCCACCTATCGCGGCGCCACACCGATGATGGCGACCGATGCCGATGTCCGCGCCTGATCCCGCCATCGAGGAGCGGATCCTGATCCTCGCGCCCCACGGGCGCGACGCCGAGGTGATCCACCAGGTGTTGCTGCGCGACGGGTTTGCCGGCGGCGCGGTGGCCAACGTGGAGGCGCTGGTGACCGGCCTGCAGCAGGGCGCCGGCGCCTGCGTGATCGCCGAGGAGGCGCTGCGCGACTCCAGCGTCAAACAGCTGCTGGCATGGCTGGGCACCCAGGAGCCGTGGTCCGATTTTCCGTTCGTGGTGCTGGTGGCCAGGGGCGGCGGCCATACCCAGGCCGCGCGCAGCACGTTCGACCAGCTGGGCAACATCATCCTGCTCGAACGCCCGCTCAACGCCGAGACCTTGCGCAGCGCCGCCGCGTCCGCGCTGCGCGCGCGGCGGCGCCAGTACGAGTCGCGCCGCATTTTGGCCGAACGCACGCTGGCCTCCGACAGCCTGCGCGACAGCCGCGCCGAACTGCTGCAACTGAACGAGACGCTCGAATCGCGCATCGAAGAACGCACGCGGGCACTGGCGCAGGCCAACGACCGCCTGATGAACGAAGTGATCGAACGCGAACGGGTGCAACTGGCCATGGTGCAGTTGCAGAAAATGGAAGCGGTCGGTCGTCTCACGGGCGGCATCGCCCACGATTTCAACAACCTGCTCAACGTCATCCAGGGCAGCATGGACCTGATCCTGCTGCTGTCGCAAGATCCCCATGCGCGCAACAAGGCCGAGGTGGCGCGCCGCGCCTGCGAGCGTGGCGGCAAGCTGACCAGCCAGTTGCTGGCATTTTCGCGCAACCAGCGCCTGAATCTTCGTGCCACGCCGGTGCGCGCCATGTTCGACGGCGTGCGCGAACTGATGGCCACGTCCCTGGGAAGCGGCGTGAAGCTGGTGTTCGAGGTGGCCGACGATGTGGGCCTGGTCATGGCCGACACCAACCAGATGGAAATGGCGCTGCTCAACCTTGCCATCAACGCGCGCGACGCCATGCCAGGCGGCGGCAGGCTGGCGGTAAGCGCCAGCGTTACCAGTGCGCCGGAAGGCTTGTTGCCGCCGGGCCGTTACTGCCGCATCGCTGTCACCGACAATGGTCCCGGCATCGACCCGGCCATCATCGGCAAGGTGTTCGAGCCGTTCTTCACCACCAAGAGCGTGGGCAAGGGCACCGGCCTCGGATTGAGCCAGGTGTACGGCATGGCCCAGCAGTCGGGCGGCACGGCGCGCATCGTGGGCGCCGACGGTGGTGGCACCACCATCGAGATCTGGCTGCAACTGGCGCAGCAGGCCGAGGCAGAGGCAGGCGTGCCGCTGGCGATCGCCCCCAAGCCGGCCGGCGCCGGCGTGCGCATCCTGGTGGTGGAAGACGACAAATCGGTGCGGCAGTCGATGGTGGAACTGCTCGAGACGCTGGGCTACCAGGTGAGCCAGGCCGACGACGGCGAAGCGGGCCTGCGCGAACTGCGCCGCGCCAAGCCGCACCTGATGATCACCGACTACCTGATGCCCGGCATGACCGGCGCCCAGCTGGTCGCTGCCGCCAACATCGAATTCCCCGGCCTGCCGATGATCATCGCCACCGGCTACGCCGACATGGAAGCGATCGACGCGGTCATCGGTGACAACACCGTGCTGCGCAAACCGTTCCACCTGGGGCAGCTGGCGGCAACCGTCGATCAGGCGTTGCGGCGGTAGCGTAAACTTTACTGGTGTTCAGCGGTGGATCACCACCATCAATGCCTTCGCCTCGGTCTTGCCCACGTTGCGGATCACGTGCTGCATATCGGCCGGGTAGCGTGCCGTGGCGCCGAGTTTGACTTTTTTCTTGTCTGCGCCAACTTCCACTTCCACCGAGCCATGCAGCAGGGTCAGGTGTTCCTGGGCGCCGGGGTCGTGGCCTTGCGAGGCCAGTTCGCCGCCCGGGGCCAGGGTCAGTTCGTACCATTCGTATTTGCCGGCCAGTTCCATCGGGCCGAGGATGCGCAGCACGTAGCCGGCGTGGTTGCCGGGCAGGGTGGGGGTTTCGTGGGCTTCCAGCACGCGGATGGTGGCAGTTTCCTTTTCGGTTGAAGCCAGCAGGTCGCCGATCGGCACGCCCAGCGCGTTGGCCAGGCGCCAGGTGATCGCAATCGTCGGATTGGCTTTTTCGCGCTCGATCTGCGAGAGCATCGATTTCGAAACGCCGGCAATGCGCGAGAGATCCTCGAGCGTGAGGCCGCGCGCCAGGCGCAGGCGTTGCAGGGCGGCGCCGACTTCGGGCGGGGCGTTCGTCGAAACGGGTGTTTGCATTGTTTTATTCGGCGGATGGACTAAATTGCTGGTGAGTCTGTCGGCAACCGGCGGGTATTTCCGCATGGTTCCGGCTTGCGCAGTGCACTGGTTCTCTGTAATATCCACTATATTGAATTTTAGTTCGACATAGCGAATTTCTGCCAAGGCAGTGAAAACGTGTCGCAATCGTACCATACCCGCTACCGCAGAACCATCCAGACAAGGGACCACCATGAGCATCGACGCCAAAAACACCTTCTTCACCGGCCTGCAGCACACCCTCGACCAGTTGCGCAGCGATGGCCTGTTCAAGCCGGAGCGGGTGCTGGCGTCGCGCCAGGGCGCCGAAGTGGTGGGCCAGGACGGCCGCACCCTGATCAATATGTGCGCCAATAACTACCTCGGTTTGTCCGGCGAAGAGTGGGTGGCCCAGGCCTCGATCGACGCTACCGAAAAATACGGCTACGGTCTGTCGTCGGTGCGCTTCATCTGCGGCACCCAGACCGTGCACAAGCAGCTGGAACAGGCGATTTCCAAGTTTCTCGGTACTGAAGACACCATCCTGTACGCAGCAGCCTTCGACGCCAACGGCGGCGTGTTCGAGCCGCTGTTCGACGAGAACGACGCCATCATTTCCGACGCGCTCAATCACGCCTCGATCATCGACGGCATCCGCCTGTGCAAGGCTGCGCGCTTCCGTTACGCCCATAACGACATAGCCGACCTGGAAAAGCAGCTGCAAGCGGCCGCCGGCAAGCGCCATAAAGTCATCGTCACCGACGGCGTGTTCTCGATGGACGGCACCATCGCCCAGCTGGACAAGATCTGCGACCTGGCCGACCAGTACGGCGCGCTGGTGATGATCGACGAATGCCACGCTTCCGGCTTCATGGGCGCTACCGGCCGTGGCACGCACGAACACCACAACGTGATGGGCCGCATCGACATCATCACCGGCACGCTGGGCAAGGCCCTGGGCGGCGCCATGGGCGGCTTTACGTCGGCGCGCAAAGAGGTAATCGACATGCTGCGTCAGAAATCGCGCCCGTACCTGTTCTCCAACACGCTGGCGCCGTCGATCGCCGGCGCTTCGCTGGCGGTGCTCGAGCGCCTGACGCAATCGACCGAACTGCGCGACCGCCTGCACCTGAACACTGCCTATTTCCGCAAGGAGATCGAGCGCATCGGCTTCACCATCAAGCCGGGCACGCACCCGGTGGTGCCGGTGATGCTGTTCGACGCACCGGTGGCGCAAAAGTTCGCGGCCCGCATGTACGAGCTGGGCGTGCTCTTGTCGGGCTTCTTCTATCCGGTGGTGCCGATGGGGCAGGCGCGCGTGCGCGTGCAGCTGTCCGCCGCCCATACCCGCGAGCAGCTCGATACGGTGCTCAAGGCCTTCGAGCAGGCCGGCAATGAACTTGGCCTGTTGAACCACGCCGCCAAACAATAATATGCAACTCGTCAGGAACCCCATGAACACCACTACCCCAAGCGCCGAACGTATTCACGTCGAACGTATTCTCGTCATCGGCGCCAACGGCCAGATCGGCAGCGAACTGGTGGAGGCCCTGGCCGCCAGCCACGGCGCCGACAACGTCTTCGCCGCCGACATCAGCCCCACCAACCTGTACAACGCAGCGCGCTACCTGACGCTCAATGTGCTCGACAAGGAAGCGCTGTCGGCGCTGGTCACCAGCGAAGGCATCACCCAGGTGTACCAGCTGGCAGCCATGCTGTCGGCCACCGGCGAGGCAGCCCCGCTCAAGGCCTGGACCCTGAACATGGACGGCCTGCTCAACATCCTGGAAGTGGCGCGCGAGCGCGGCGCCATCGGCAAGCCATTGAAAGTGTTCTGGCCGTCGTCGATAGCCGCCTTCGGCCCCAACACCCCGGCGGTGAACACGCCGCAAACCACGGTGATGGACCCGACCACCATCTATGGCATCAGCAAACTGGCCGGCGAACGCCTGTGCGAGTATTACTTCATCAAGTACGGTGTCGATGTGCGCAGCATCCGCTATCCGGGCATCATCAGCTTCAAATCACCTCCGGGCGGCGGCACCACCGATTACGCCATCGCGATCTTCCACTCGGCGCTGCGCGGTGAACGTTACGAATGCTTCCTCGGCCCGCACACCACGCTGCCGATGATCTACATGCCCGACGCTATCCGCGCCACCATCGAACTGATGGAAGCGCCAAGCGAACAGGTAAAAGTGCGCTCGTCCTACAACGTGGCCGGCGTATCGTTCAACCCCGAACAACTGGCCGCCGCCATCACCCGCGCGGTACCGGACTTCAAGATCGGCTACCAGCCGGACAGCCGCCAGGCGATTGCCGACTCGTGGCCGCAAAGCCTCGACGACGCCGTGGCCACCGCTGACTGGGGCTGGCAGGCGCGCATCGGCATCGACGCCATGGTGGCCGACATGCTGGCCAACGTTAATGTCCAGCTTGGTCAGGCCGCATAAATTTAACCATCATATAAAACGACAACGAGAGACACTGATGGACATGAGCGTATTCGATCTGTTCAAGATCGGCATAGGACCATCGAGTTCCCACACGGTGGGACCGATGGTGGCGGCGCGCCGCTTTTTGCTGGAGTGCGCGCCGCTCGATGACGCCACCAGCGTCACCGCCGAGCTGTATGGCTCGCTGGCGCTGACCGGCGTCGGTCATGCCACCGACAAGGCGGTCATCCTGGGCCTGATGGGCGAAACCCCGCAGGACGTGGTACCTACCCAGGTCGATGCGCAACTGGCCGCCGCCGAAGCGGCCGGCCAACTGGCGCTGCTGGGCGGGCACGTGGTGCCGTTCAAACGCGGCGTCAACCTGGTCTTCCACATGGCCGAGTCGCTGGCCGAGCACCCGAACGGCATGCGCTTCACGCTGACCCGCGCCGACGGTTCGACCACCAGCAAGGTGTATTACTCGGTGGGCGGCGGCTTTATTCGCGAGGAAGGGGAGGCGCAGCAGGCGGCGCCCGATACCTCGCGCCCCTTGCTGCCATACCCGTTCGACACCATGGACCAGCTGCTGGCGCACGGCCAGGCCAGCGGCCTGACGATTCCGCAGATGTTGCGCGCCAACGAGTGCGCGCGGCTGGGCAACGCCGAACTCGATGCCGGCATCGACCGCATCTGGCACGTCATGCGCGACTGTATCAACCACGGGCTGGAAACGGCCGGCATCCTGCCGGGCGGCCTGCAGGTCAAGCGCCGCGCGGCGCGGTTATGGCAGCAGGCGCAATCGAACGTGGCGCCAGCGAACCACCTGCCGCATGACGCGCTGCACCAGGTCAGCCTGTACGCGATGGCAGTCAACGAGGAAAACGCCGCCGGCGGGCGCGTGGTGACGGCGCCCACCAACGGCGCGGCCGGCATCATTCCGGCGGTGCTGCGCTACTACGCGGAAGACTGCAAACCAAGCGATCCGGTCACCGGCATCCGCGACTTCATGCTCACGGCAGCAGCCATCGGCATGCTGTGCAAGCGTAACGCGTCGATCTCGGGCGCCGAAGTCGGGTGCCAGGGCGAGGTGGGCGTGGCGTGCGCAATGGCCGCTGCCGGCCTGGTGGCGGCGCTGGGCGGCACCAACCTGCAAATCGAGAATGCGGCCGAAATCGGCATCGAGCACCACCTGGGCATGACGTGCGATCCGATCGGCGGCCTGGTGCAGATTCCGTGTATCGAGCGCAATGGCATGGGCGCGGTCAAGGCGATTACCGCCGCATCGCTGGCGCTCAAGGGCGACGGCACCCACTTCGTCAGTCTCGACGAGGTGATCGAGACCATGCGCCAGACCGGCGCCGACATGCAGGCCAAGTACAAGGAAACCTCGCTGGGCGGCCTGGCGATCCACGTCATCACCGTCAACCACGCAGCCTGCTGAATTTTCTCAGAGCAGTCTGCCACCTTCGAGCAAGCCCTGGAACTCCAGCGGCGCCACGGGCTTGCTGAAGTAGTATCCCTGCATTTCGTCGCAATGCTGCTGCTGTAGAAACGCCAGCTGCTCCGCCGTCTCCACGCCTTCTGCAATCGTCTTCAATCCCAGACTGCGCGCCATGTTGATGATGGCGCTGACGATGGCCTTGTCCTCCGCATCGGTGCTGATGTCCCGCACGAACGACTTGTCTATCTTCAGTTTATAGACCTTGAATTTTTTCAGGTGGCTCAGCGACGAGTAGCCGGTGCCGAAGTCGTCGATCGACATCCGTATCCCGCGCTCGTGCAGGTGATTCATCATGGTGATTGCGCCCTGCGGGTCGTGCAGGGCCACGCCTTCGGTCAGTTCCAGCTCCAGGTACTCGGGCGGCAGACCTTCCTCGAACAGGATTTGCGACACCAGTTCCGGCAGGTCGGTGTTGCGGAACTGGGTGGCGGACAGGTTCACCGCCATCACCAGCGGCGGTAAGCCCGCGTCGAGCCACGCGCGCGCCTGGCGTACGGCCTGGCGCAGCACCCAGGCGCCGATCGGCAGTATCAGGCCGCTGTCTTCGGCGGCGGGGATGAATTCCACCGGCGAGATGTCGCCCAGTTCCGGCGTACTCCAGCGCAGCAGCGCTTCGGCGCCGACGATGCGCTGGTCGGGTAGCGATACCTGCGGTTGATAGACCACGCGCAGCTGGTCGCGCTCGATCGCGTAGCGCAGCAGGTTGACCAGCTGCAGGTGGCGCGCCGCGCGCAGGTGCATGGCGGCGGTAAACAGGCGGTAGTCGTGGCGGCCAGCGCGTTTGACCTGGTACATGGCAGCGTCGGCGCGCTGCAGCAGGTTTTCCATGTCGTCGCCGTCGTCGGGGCACAGCGCGATGCCGATCGACGCCGTCACTTTCAGATCATGGATGCCCACCCGGAACGGCTGGGCGATCAGTTCCATCACCCGGCGCGCCGCATCGGTGGCTTCCTGGGCGCCCGCGCCTTGCAGCACGAAGATGAATTCGTCGCCGCCCAGGCGCGCCACCATGTCGCCCTCGCGGATCGCATGGCCCAGGCGCTTGGCCAGCTCGCACAGCAGGCCGTCGCCCACGCTGTGGCCCAGCGAGTCGTTGATGTCCTTGAAATGGTCGAGGTCCAGCATCATCAATGCCAGCGGCGTGCGATGAATGCGTGCGCGTTCCAGCGATTGCAGCGTGTGCTCCTGCAATTGGGCGCGGTTGGGCAGGCCGGTGAGGGTGTCGAAGTGGGCCAGGTACTGGATGCGCTGGTCGGTCTGTTCGCGCTGGCGTTCGCGGTCGAAGTTTTTCAACGCATAGTCGATGTCGCTGGCCATCTCGATGAACAGCGACTGCACCTCGGGGTCGAATGCGCCGGTCGCGGTGGAGTAGGCCGAGAAGAACCCCGTAATGGCGCCGTCGCGATGCAGCGGAATCGACATGGCTGCGCGCCAGCCGCAGCGCTCGAAATGCTTGCGCCACTGCGGCGACTGCGGCGTCTGCGCGAAATCCTGGCACCAGAACGGCGCGTCGTCGCGATACGCGGCGGCGACCGGGCCGCGCCCTTCCGGCAGTGCCGGATCGACCGATATCAGCTGTGCATTGAGGTACTCGATATGGTCGCCGGCGCCGGCCACCGGCGTCACCCGCAGCGATGCCGGATCGATCAGACCGATCCAGGCCAGCGACATGCCGCCGTGAGACACCACGGCGTCGCACACGCTGTCGAACAGCTCCTGCTCGTCGCGGCTGCGCACGATGGCCTGGTTGCACTGGCTGAGCGCCGCGTACAGCTTGCCCAGGCGCTGGGCCCGTGCCAGGGCGTCGGTGCGTTCCTGGTCCACCCGCACCAGGTTGTGGCGGGTTTCGGCCAGCCATGCCAGCACGCTGTCGCGGGCGTGGTCCGGCACGGGCGGAGGTTCGGTGATGTCGCCACGCCCCAGTCGGCGGATCTCCTGCTGCAACTGGTCCACCGAACACCCCAGGGTGGCGTCGAGCCGGCGCTTGGCGCGCCACAGCAGCGCTACCAGCACCAGCGCAAACAGGATGAAGCCCAGGCGCGCGCCATTGGCTTGCAGCGCCGTGTTTTCCACCGCGCGCAGGGTACGGTGCTCCACGCTTTCGGTCACCTGGGCAATCGGCAGCATGATGGCGGCCTTGGCGCGGTGGTAGCTGACATCGAACAGCATGGCGCGGGCGGCAGCGAGCGCGTCGGGATCGTCGCCGCCGAAATCGCGCATGGCCAGCGCCTTGTTCTCGATTGCGGTCAGGCGGTCCGATTCGTCCTTGGCGCGCGTGAGCAGGCGCAGTTCTGCAGCCGTAAAGCCGGCCTCGCGCAACAGGTCCATCAGGGGCACGGCGGCGCCGGGCTGGCGCGGACGCCGGCCGCTTTCGACGACCAGGTCCCAATACACATTGTCGTAGCCCTGCGGGCGCGGCGCGCGGCCGTCGCGGATGTCGAGGATTTCCTGGTAGTGACGACGATATTGCGGATCGCCGGTAGCCACGTAGCTGCGCGCCATGCGGGTGAGGTCGTCGGAAGACTGGCGCAGCTCTTCGATCAGCGTGCGCGAGGCGTAGCGCTGCTGGTTGGCGTGGTCGATGCGCTTTTCAGTCCAGACATAGAGCAGGAAGGCGATGGTGACGACGAACAGGGCGCCGAAACAGGCCCACAGGATGCTGACGAACTGCCTCGGCGCGGGCTGACGGGAGACTGGCAACTTCATAATGAATGGCGGCAGGCGCCTTGAAACCCTGGAAAATCTGACGTATGCAGTATATTGCCTCAAAGACAGCGAGACCAGCGCACGGGTGCTGAATTGCTCCGCAGCGTGCGTGGGCGGCCCGTCAATACGCCATAAAACAACGATCTTCACCGCAATCGCCGTGGCGCACTATAATATCCGCTCATTTTGCAGCGTTCCGCCATTTTGTTGCCAGTACAACCGGACTTCTCTCATCTATGCAATACGTCTCTACCCGCGCCGCCTCCTCGCCGGCCGCATCGTCGAACTCCCAACAATTCTCGGACATTCTGCTCGGCGGCCTGGCCACCGACGGCGGCCTGTTCCTGCCGACCGAGTACCCGCAGGTGACCGGCGCCGAACTCGATGCCTGGCGCAAGCTGTCGTACGCCGAACTGGCGTTTGAAATCCTGCGCAAATTCGCCACCGATATTCCGGAAGCGGACCTGCGCGCGCTCACCGCCAAAACGTATACGCAAGAGGTGTACCGCAACGCCCGTCCCGATGATGACGCGTCGCGCATCACGCCGCTGCGCGTGCTGGAAGAGGGCAATGGCACCAAGTTGATGCTGCAAGCGCTGTCGAACGGCCCCACGCTGGCGTTCAAGGACATGGCCATGCAATTGCTGGGCAACCTGTTCGAATACGCGCTGGCCAAACAGAAGGCGGAGCTGAACATCTTTGGCGCCACGTCCGGCGATACCGGCAGCGCGGCCGAATACGCGATGCGCGGCAAGCAAGGCATCCGCGTGTTCATGCTGTCGCCGCACGAAAAAATGAGCGCGTTCCAGACCGCCCAGATGTTCAGCCTGCAGGACCCCAACATCTATAACATTGCCATCGAAGGCGTGTTCGACGACGCCCAGGACATGGTCAAGGCGGTCTCCAACGACCTCGACTTCAAGGCGCGCCACAAGATCGGCACCGTCAACTCGATCAACTGGGCCCGCGTGGTGGCGCAGGTGGTGTACTACTTCCGTGGCTATCTCGAAGCGACCACGTCGAACGACCAGAAAGTGTCGTTCACGGTCCCGTCGGGTAACTTCGGCAACATCTGCGCCGGCCATATCGCCCGCATGATGGGTCTGCCGATCGACAAGCTGGTGGCCGCCACCAACGAAAACGACGTGCTCGACGAATTCTTCCGCACCGGCGTTTACCGCGTGCGCAAGTCGTCCGAAACGTATCACACCAGCAGCCCGTCGATGGACATCTCCAAGGCGTCCAACTTCGAGCGCTTCGTCTATGAACTGGTGGGCCGCGATGGCGACCGCACCCGCGCACTGTTCCACAAGGTGGAAACCCACGGCGGCTTCGATCTGTCCGGCAAAGCGGGCAGCGACGGCGACGAGTTCAAACTGGTGGCCAGGTATGGTTTCAAGTCGGGCAAATCCACCCACGACGACCGCCTCGACACCATCCGCGACGTGGCCGACGACTATGGCATCGTGATCGACACCCACACCGCCGACGGCATCAAGGTCGCGCGCGAACACCTGCAACCGGGCGTGCCGATGATCGTGCTGGAAACCGCGCTGGCCGCCAAGTTCAACGAGACCATCCTCGACGCGCTGGGCGAAGACGCCGAACGTCCGGAAGGCTTCGAGAACATCGAAGACCTGCCGCAGAAATTCGTGGTCATGAAGGCCGACGTGGAGGCGATGAAAGCCTACATCGCCGCCAACACCGGCCTGTGAGCGGCGCCGTGCACGCCCCCAAGCCGATGCTGACCATGGCGGAGGCGCTGGTGCAGATGCTGGCCGCCGCCCGTCCGGTAGCCGACATCGAGACCGTGCCCACGCTCGCGGCCAACGGCCGCGTGCTGGCCGAAGCCCAGGTCTCCGGCATGAACGTGCCGGGCCAAGACAACACGCAGATGGACGGCTACGCCGTGCGCGCGGCTGACTGCAGCAGCGGTCACGCCGTGCTCAAGGTATCGCAGCGTATCCCGGCCGGCCATGTCGGCCAGCCTTTGCAGGCCGGTACCGCCGCGCGCATCTTCACCGGCGCGCTGATTCCCCAAGGGGCCGATGCAGTCGTGATGCAGGAGCAGTGCGAAGTGGGCGGCGCCGACGGTGACACCGTCATCGTTCGCCACACGCCGAAGGCCGGCGAGTGGATACGCCGTGCCGGCGAAGACATCACCAGCGGCAGCACCATCCTGCCAGCCGGCGCGCGCCTGCGCAGCCAGGAGCTGGGCCTGGCCGCGTCGGTCGGCCTGGCGACACTGCCGGTGCGGCGCAAGCTGCGCGTGGCCGTGTTCTTTACCGGCGATGAGCTGACCATGCCCGGCGAACCGCTGGCGCCCGGCGCCATCTACAACTCCAACCGTTTTACGCTGCGCGCGCTGCTGGAAAACCTCGGTTGCGAGATCACCGATTTCGGCATCGTGCCCGATACACTGGACGCCACCCGCGCCGTGTTGCGTGACTGCGCCAATGGCCACGACCTGATCATCACGTCGGGCGGGGTGTCGGTGGGCGAGGAAGACCATGTCAAGCCGGCCGTGGAAGCGGAGGGGCGCCTCACCATGTGGCAAATCGCCATCAAGCCCGGCAAGCCGCTGGCGTTTGGCGAAGTGGGGCAGGCCGCCTTCGTGGGCTTGCCCGGCAACCCGGTGTCGAGCTTCATCACGTTTTTGATGTTTGTGCGGCCGTTCATCCTGCGCCTGCAAGGCGTGCAGGGCACGGTGGCGCCGCGCGCGTTTACCATGCGGGCGGACTTCAATCTGCCCAAGGCCGATCGCCGCAACGAGTTCCTGCGCGCGCGCATCAACGCCGGCGGCGGGCTTGAACCGTTCCGCAACCAGAGTTCGGGCGTGCTCACGTCCACCGTCTGGGGCGATGGAGTGATCGACAATCCCCCCAACCGCACCATCGCCGAAGGCGACCTGGTCCGGTTCATCCCGTTCAGCGAGTTGATGTCCTGATGGCGGTTACCGTAAAATTTTTTGCCAGCGTGCGCGAAGCCGTGGGCGTTTCCAGCGACACACTGGCGCTGCCAGAGGAAGTCACCACGGTGGGCGAGCTGCGCGAGCACCTGTCCGCGCGCGGCGACAACTGGCGCGGCGCGCTGGCCAGTCCGGCATTGCGCATGGCTTGCAACCAGGTGATGTGCGACGCCGCCACCCCGGTGCCGGACGGCGCGGAAGTGGCGTTTTTCCCGCCGGTGACGGGCGGTTAGCGCTTGCCCGGCCTGGTGCCTGCGCCGACGTCGTCACAACTGGCGCATGGCATGGCCAGGCGGTAGCGGCGCCAGTGGCCATATGTAAAAATGCCGGCGGCGGCCATGGCCCACAGCGCGGCGCTCAGGTAATCGTCGCGCGTGGTGGAGCCCTTGAACCATTCCACGGCGGTCAGGATCGCAAACAGCGGCAACGCTGCCAGCAGGTAGCGTTTCAGCCAGAACAATGCGCCCATACAGTCTCCCTCTCATTTTGATTATTGAACACCATGCAGCCTAGTGTGCCATCTTTTCGCGTCGCCGTCATCGGCGGCGGCCCGGCGGGCCTGATGGCCGCCGAAACCCTGGCGCAGGGCGGGGTGCAGGTCGATGTGTACGATGCCATGGCCTCGGTCGGCCGCAAGTTCCTGCTGGCCGGTCGTGGCGGCATGAACATTACCCACGCCGAGCCGTATGCCGATTTCGTCACGCGCTATGGCGCGCAGGCGGCGTCGCTGCGGCCCATGCTCGACGCTTTCGGTCCTGCGGACGTGCGCGCGTGGATCCATGGCCTCGGTGTGCAGACCTTTGTCGGCAGTTCCAACCGGGTGTTCCCCACCGATATGAAGGCTGCACCTCTGCTGCGGGCCTGGCTGCACCGGCTGCGCGAGCACGGTGTGCGGTTCCACATGCGCCATCGCTGGACCGGCTGGCGCAGCGACGACGGCGCGCTGGTATTCGAAACACCCGATGGCGAGTTGACCGTGCAGGCCGATGCCGTGGTGCTGGCCCTGGGCGGCGGCAGTTGGGCGCGGCTCGGCTCGGACGGCGCTTGGATTCCGTTATTGCAGGCGCGTGGCGTGGCGGTCGCGCCTTTGGTGCCGGCCAATTGCGGCTTCGACGTGGACTGGAGCGCGCATTTTAGCGAGCGCTACGCCGGCGAGCCGCTCACCACGGTGGCGATTACCTCGGTCGGTGCGGACGGGCGCGAGTTCCGCCGCCAGGGCCAGTTCGTGGTGACCAGTGGTGGCGTCGAGGGCAGCCTGATTTATGCGCTGTCGGCCGCGCTGCGCGACCAGATCGACGCCAGCGGCCACACGACGGTGTATCTCGACCTGCTGCCCGACCTGGCGCCAGAACGGGTACTCGATGAAGTAACGCGCCCGCGCGGCGCCCGTTCGCTGACCAGCCACCTGCAAAGCCGGCTCGGTCTCAAGGGCGTCAAGGCGGGGCTGCTGCGCGAATGCCTCGATAAGGAGTCGTATGGCGATCCGCACTTGCTGGCGCACGCGATCAAGCGCCTGCCGGTCCGTTTGGTGCGCCCGCGCCCGATCGACGAGGCGATCAGCAGTGCCGGCGGCGTGATGTGGCAGGCGCTCGATGGCGCCATGCTCAAGGCTGCGCCAGCGGTGTTCGTGGCGGGCGAGATGGTCGATTGGGAGGCGCCGACCGGCGGCTATCTGCTTACCGCGTGCTTTGCCAGCGGGATTGCGGCGGGCCGCGACGCCCTGGCATGGCTGGACAGCCTGCACGGCCAAGCAGGCGACTAAACTGCTGAAACTCTGAACCGCTGACCCTGTATGAGCCAGGTCCCGCAGCGGTAACCCTGTCGCGGTCGGGTACTGCGGTAACGGAGTTTACTCCCAGTGCACCGAACCCGACCCCTTGCGGCTGATCTCGCGCTGATCCGGGTTGCCGTACACGGTCAGGTTGCCGCTGCCCTGCAGCTCGAGATTGGCAGCTTTGCGGGCGAACACGTGGCCGGTGCCCGACCCCTTGAGCAGTACTTCCACCCGGTCCGCCGCCAGGTGGCGCGCGTCGAGCGTGCCGGAGCCGGCAAGCTGCATCTCCATCACCTGGCAGCTGCCGGCAGCCGTGATGCGGCCCGAGCCCAGCAATTCCAGTTCCACGTGCTGGCCGCTGCCGGCGTTGAGCGCGAGGTTGCCGCTGCCATGTAATGCCGCACTGAGCTTGCGATAGCGGCCGTTGAAGGCCACGTCGCCCGAACCCTGCAATTGCAGGTCCATGCGCTCGCCGTTAAAACCGCTGACCTTGACGTTGCCGCTGCTGCGCACAAGCAGTTCCTCCAGTTGTGGCAGCACCAGCTCCACCTGCAAGCGGTGGCGCGGGTTGAGCAACATGCCCTTGGTGCCGATGTGCAGGTCACGGCCATCCTGGTCGGTGCCGATATTGGCCAGCGAGCGCTGCTCGCCGCGCACCTTGAGCGAGGCGGTGGGGCCCTGGGTCAGTATCAGATCGATCGGGCCGGTGATATCGACCACCTTGGCCATGGCGTTGATGCTGCGGGTTTCGCTCGACAGCGAGCGGCCAGCGCTGCTGGCCGGGTTGGCGGCGCCATACGATTTCAGCATGCTGTAGGTGATACCGATCAGCACGAAGGAGAACAAGAGCAGGCTGAAGCCGATTTTCATCAGGGAGCGCATGGTGGGCCTCTCAATGTCCGCGCAGCAACGAGACGTTCATGGCGGCGTAGCGTCGCATGCCCACCACCGTGTAGCGGGTGAGCACGATGCAGACCAGGCACAGGCCGATACCGCCCAGCACCAGTCCCAGGCCGATCAGGGTCTGGGTGGTGCGGGCGCCGCCGTCGAAATCGGTGGTAATCTTCATGTCGCCGGTGGCCATGGCTTCGGCGCGGTCCCAGATACGGGCGTTGCGGCTGCCAATGGCGGCATCGTTGCCGGCGCCGCCAGCGTCGGATTCGCGGAATACCTGGATGCCGCGCCCGGTGATCGCCACTTTCCAGCTCATGGCCTCTTCTTCCTCTGCGCGCGTATCGAAGCGCGAATTGGTCAGCGCCATCACCTGGCGGATCGGGCCTTGCAGTGCCAGTTCGTTTTGTCCCGACAGGCCGCTGGCCGTCACCGCCACGCCGCCGATGTAAAAACTGAACGCCGACAGGTACACCGCCAGCAGCAGCGACGCATACACCGCTGCCGGAATCACCATGAACAGGTTAAAGATGGCCAGACCGATCACCGAGCCGACGGTCCGGATGATGTGGCGCGGCGGTGACGGTTGGCGGGAGGAATCGGGTTTCATGATGGTCAATAGTTGTTGCTGTCGATGTTGGCACTGTACGCAAGCCCGCCGCGCCGCGCCACTTGCATGTGACAGTCTGCGTAATTTGCGGTACAGGCGACCCGCCAGCGCGCCAGGCCGCATGCTGCTCGACCGGGGCGAAGGCGGTCAGGCACCCTTGAGCAGGCGCGCAGCCGCCACGCCGCTGCGCACGGCCGATTCGATGGTGGCCGGATAATCGCTGGCCGTGTAGTCGCCGGCCAGCACCAGGCCGGGCAAACCGGTGGCATTCGCAGGCCGTACCAGGCCCGGGGTGCTGGCATGGGTGGCACGTTTTTCCGTGATCACCTTGAACCATTGCGGCCGGCCCAGTTCCGGGCGCTGGAAGGCGACTGCCAGTTGCACTGCCACGGCTTCGGCCAGCAAGTCCTGCTGTTCCGCTGCGGCGCTGGCCGAGGCGCTGATCACCACGGCCAGCAGGCCGGCCTGGGCCGGGTCCAGCTGGCCGCGGTCGAACACGAACTGGCCCCACTCGTGGTTGTCGGCATCGTCAAGCAGGGCGTAGAAAGGCAAGTCGAGCCGGATATCGGGTGCGAATTGCAAATAAACGGTGGTGATGGTTTCCGGTTCCAGCGCGATCAGGCTGGCGCAGGCAGCACTGGTGTCGCAGCCGGCGATGCCGTGCAGCAGTGCCGCTGCCTGGTTGGGGCCGGTCGCCACCACCACGCCGTTGAAATAGGTGCTCCACATGCCGCCCACGGCGGCGCCGCTGATATCGGCCTGCCACAGCCGGCCTTCGATCGAGCGCAGCGCTTGCACCTTGGCGCCGGTGCGCACCGAGCCGCCGTTCGCCTCGATATACTTGGCGGCCGCCTCGGGCAGCAGCGCCGAGAGGTCCACGCGCGGCACCAGCATGTCGGAGGCGGCGCGGCGCGCGCCCAGGCTGTCGCGTAGCACGGCCAGAAATACTTGCGCGGAAGCGCGTTCCGGCGGCGTATTGAGCGCGGCCAGGCAGAGCGGGCGCCACAGCAGGCGGGTCAGGCGCGGGGTTTGATCGTAGCGTTCCAGCAGCTCGGTCACCGTGCAATCCTGGTGCAACTGCCAGCCCATCCAGCGCGCGGTCGATGAAAAGCGCAGCAGGCTCAGTTTGTCGGCCCGGTCCAAACCCTTGCTACGCAGCAGCGCTACGGCCAGGTGCAGCGGCGCCGGCAGCGGCATAGCTGGCGCAACGAAGTCCATGCCGCCCGGGCCGCCGGCCACGCGCGGGTAGCGCATCTGTAACGGCAATTTCAACAGCGCCTGGGCCGGATCGACGCCGACAAGTTGCATCACGCGCAGGGTTTCGCTGTAGGCGCCCAGCAGGATGTGCTGGCCGTTGTCGAGCAGCTTGCGGTCGGTTTCGATGCGGCGCGCGCGTCCACCGAGCACGCGGGCCGCTTCGAACAGCGTGACCTTGAAACCGGCGCGCGCCAGTTCCACGGCCGCCGTGCAGCCGGCCCAGCCGCCGCCGATGACGGCAATGCTGCGGCTGATATCGGTATCTCCCTTGGCCACAAGGCGTTTTTCAGCCGCGTTGTCAGCGGCATTGTTGCCAGGTTGATCGACCACGGC
Organism: Duganella sp. FT27W; assembly: GCF_009295655.1. Lineage (NCBI taxonomy): Bacteria > Pseudomonadati > Pseudomonadota > Betaproteobacteria > Burkholderiales > Oxalobacteraceae > Duganella > Duganella sp. FT27W. The sequence continues at coordinate 1,309,837 of NZ_WHIV01000001.1, read as the reverse complement.
GCCGTCAGCCACGGACATAGGTTTTCCACGCCAGCCACAGCTTGCGGATCGGCGTGAGTGAAATGCGCTGGGTCAGCACGTGGTAGCCGTCGGCCTGCACTTCGTCGAGCAGGGTGCGGTAGATGGCGGCCATCATCAGGCCCGGGCGTTGCGCGCGGCGGTCCTGCCTGGGCAGCAGCGCGAACGCATCGTCGTACGCTTGCTGGGCGCGCGCCACCTGGAACGCCATCAATTGCTCGAATTTGTCCGAGTGGCGGGCGTTCAGCAGGTCGGCGGCGGTAACGCCGAATTGTTGTAATTCGTTCACTGGCAGGTAGATGCGGCCCTTGCGCGCGTCTTCTCCCACGTCGCGGATGATGTTGGTGAGCTGGAATGCGTGCCCCAGTTTTTCCGCGAACTGCAAGGTTTGCGGCGTGGTGACGCCGAAAATGCTGGCCGACAGGATGCCCACCACGCTGGCCACGTGCCAGCAATAGCGCGTGAGCGCGGCGTAGTCGAGGTAGCGGGTCTGGTTCAGGTCCATCTCCATGCCGTCGATGATGGCCTGCAAGTGTTCCTGCTTGAGGTTGTACACCGCGAGATGCGGTTGCAGCGCTTGCGTCACCGGGTGCGACTGGCGGCCTTCATACATGCCGGCGATTTCCTTGCGCCACCATTCCAGCTTGATGCGGGCGACCGACTCGTCGGTGCAATCATCGACGGTGTCGTCCACCTCGCGGCAAAATGCGTACAGGGCAGTGATGGCGCGACGACGCTCCGGCGTGAGAAACAGGAAGCTGTAATAAAAACTGGAGCCGCTTTGCGCGGTCTTTTGCTGGCAGTAGTCGTCGGGGGACATGAATAAAAAAGCAAGGTTGGCCTATCGAAGCCGCTATTTTATAGTGTCGCGCCCTGTAACGGGGCCGATTTCATCCTTTGCTTCATGCGTACGGCCGACCAGAACACGCCTACCCAATCGCGCCGGTCCAGCTTGGGCCGGTGGCGGAACACATCGTATTGCACGCGCTCGATCTCATCGAGAATCTTCAGGCCGCCTTGCACCACCATGCGCAGTTCGAAGCCGATGCGGCCCTTCATGCGCAGCGCCAGCGGCGCGCCACTGTGCATCAGGGCGCGGGCACGGGTCACTTCGAACTTCATCATGGCGCGCCAGCGCGGGCGCGAGTCCGGTGCGTCGAGTGCGCCGGGCAGGATGGCGTAGCGGTTCAGGTCTTCCAGCGGCAAATAAATGCGCTCCTTGTGCAGGTCGATCGCCACGTCCTGCAGGAAGTTGATCAGTTGCAGCGCGCTGCAAATGGCATCCGAGTCGCGCAGGTTTTCTTCGGTGGCCTGGCCGTACAGGTGCAGCATCAGGTGGCCGACCGGGTTGGCCGAACGCGCGCAGTAATCGAGCAGGGCGCCGTAGGTGGCGTAGCGGTGCACCGTCACGTCCTGCTTGAAGGCGGACAGCAGCGCGTACATGGGCGCGAGCGGCAGGTCGTACTCGCGCACCACCACGGCCAGCCGTTCGAACATGGGGCTGTGATCGGTGGCGCCGGCAGCGATGAGGTCGAGCGCAGCTTCGTAGGCGCTCAGGTCCGCCAGGCGCTGTTCCGGCGTGGCGTCGCCCTCGTCGGCCAGGTCGTCGGCGCTGCGGGCAAAAGCATAGATGGCCTCGACGGCCGGACGTAAGCTTTTCGGCAATAAAATGGAAGCGACAGGAAAGTTTTCGTAGTGTTCTACCGACATGTAGTCTTGACCCAAAGCAAAATTGGCAAATTTCCGGATTAAATGACTTAAAAGTCATTTGCAAACCAGTTTGCTCGGCATATAATTAATTAACGGAAAGTCATTTATTTCCAACCCGTAATGGTAGTGCCTCAAGCCGCTCAGAGCAAGGAAAAGGAAAGTATCGTGGTCTCCTCCAGATTTCCCCGTTTCACCCCTCGTATTTCCACTATTTATATGGCAGTTGCGTGTGCAGCGCTTGCGGCCTGTTCCAAGCCGGTCGAAAAGACCGAGGATATCCGCCCGGTGCGGGTGATGGTGCTGGCCGGCAGCGATGTCGATGTCAATGCCGAGTTCGCCGGCGAGGTGCGGGCGCGGGTGGAATCGCGCCTCGGTTTCCGCGTGGGAGGCAAGATCGTCAGCCGCAAGGTCGATGTCGGCACGCTGGTCAAGCGCGGCCAGGTACTGATGGCGCTCGATCCCCAGGATCTGAAACTGTCGCAGGCGCAGGCCATGGCCGCGCTGCGTTCGGCGGAAACCAGCCGCGACCTGGCCCAGGCCGACGCCCAGCGCTACCGCGAGCTGCGCGGCAAGAACTTCGTCAGCCAGGCCGTGCTCGACGAAAAGGAATCGACCCTGCGCGCAGCGCAAGCCTCGGTCGATGCCCAGCAGGCGCTGTACAGCGGCCAGTCCAACCAGGCGGCCTACGCCACCTTGACGTCCGACGTCGATGGCGTGGTCACGCAGGTCGATGCCGAAGTGGGGCAGGTGGTGTCGCCGGGTACGCCGGTGGTGCAGGTGGCCAAGGCCGGCGAAAAGGAAATTGTTATTGGCTTACCGGAAGACAAGGTCGATGCGCTGCGCCAGATCACCGATGTGCACGTGCGGCTGTGGGCCGATCCGAGCCGCTCGGTCGCCGGCAAGATCCGCGAAATTTCGCCGGTGGCCGATCCGGCCACGCGCACCTACACCGCCAAGGTGACTGTGCCCGACACGCTGGACGCCAGGCTGGGCATGACCGCCGTGGTGCAGTTCGCTTCGCGCACGGCCACGCCGCAGATCAAGGTGCCGTTGACGGCGCTGTTCCACGAAAAATCCGCCACCTCGGTGTGGGTGGTGGAAAACGGCGCCGTCAAGCTGGTGCCGGTCACCGTGGCGGGCGCTGCCGGCAACGACCTGGTACTGTCCGCCGGCGTCAAGCCGGGGCAGTCGGTTGTCACTGCTGGCGTCAACCTGCTCAAGCCGGGACAGAAAGTGACCATCCTCGGTAACGATGTGCCGGTGGCGCCATCGAAGGCAGTCGCCGGGACTGCCAAATGAAAGGTGGCTTCAACCTCTCGCGCTGGGCGCTCGAACATATTCCACTGACGCGCTACCTGATCGCGGTGTTGCTGATCGGCGGTGCGCTTGCCTACAGCAACCTGGGCCAGGACGAAGATCCGCCGTTCACGTTCCGCGCCATGGTCGTGCGCGCCATGTGGCCGGGCGCAACCGCGCTGCAAATGGCCGAACAGGTCACCGACAAGCTGGAAAAGAAACTGCAGGAAACCCCGGGCATCGATGAAATCAGCAGCTATTCCAAGCCGGGCGAGACGCTGATCATTTTGAAATTGCGCGAATCGACGTCGCCCAAGGACGTGTCGCAGTCGTGGTACCAGGTGCGCAAGAAGATCGGCGATATTGCCGGCACCTTGCCGCCGGGCGTGGTCGGGCCGTTCTTCAACGACGAGTTCGGCGATACCTATGGCTTGATCTTCGCGCTGTCCGGCGACGGTTTCAACTATGCCGAGGTGAAGGAATACGCCGATTTCGTGCGCCAGCGCCTGCTCAAGGTGCCCACGGTCGCCAAGGTCGAGCTGTTCGGCGTGCAGGATGAAAAGCTGGTCATCGAGTTCTCGCACAAGAAATTCGCCCAGCTTGGCATCCCGATTGAAACCATTGCCAACCAGATCGCCACGCAAAACAGCGTGGAATCGACCGGCGTGCTGGTCACGCCCACCGATAACCTGCAAGTGCGGGTGACCGGCGCCCTGAAAACACCGAAAGACCTGGAACAGCTGGAACTGCGCGCCAACGGCACCACGTTCCGCCTCGGCGACTTTGCCACCGTCAAGCGCGCCTACCAGGATCCGCCGGGCGACAAGATGCGTTTCAATGGCAAGGAAGTGATCGGTTTGGGCGTGTCGATGGAGAAGGGCGGCAACATCATCGTCCTCGGCCGGAACATGGAAAAAACCGTGGCCGAGATCAAGGCCAAGCTGCCGGTCGGCATCACGCTCGAGCGGGTGTCCGATCAGCCCGAGGCGGTCAAGGCATCGGTGGGCGAGTTCGTCCATACGTTGATCGAAGCGGTGCTGATCGTGCTGGCGGTGAGCTTTGTCGCGCTCGGTTTGCACACCAAGCCGTTCCGCCTCGACGTGCGCCCCGGTCTGGTAGTGGCGCTGTCGATCCCGCTGGTGCTGGCTGTGACGTTCCTGTTCATGCGCATGCTCGATATCGACCTGCACAAGATTTCGCTTGGCGCGCTGATCATTGCGCTGGGCCTGCTGGTCGATGACGCCATCATCGCGGTGGAAATGATGGTGCGCAAGATGGAGGAGGGCATGTCGCGGTTTGACGCGGCCACGTTCGCCTACACGTCCACTGCGATCCCGATGCTGACCGGCACCCTGATCACGGTGGCGGGCTTCCTGCCGATCGGCCTGGCCAAGTCCACCGCCGGCGAATACACATTCTCGCTGTTCTCGGTCAATGCCCTGGCGCTGATCATTTCGTGGGTGGTGGCAGTGACGTTTACGCCTTACCTGGGCTTCCTGCTGCTCAAGGTCAAGCCGCATGCCGACGGTCACAGCGAGCACGATATTTTCGATACGCCCGGTTTCCGCCGCTTCCGCGCCGTGGTCAACTGGTGCGTGGAGTTCCGCAAGACCACCATTGCCGCGACCTTGCTGGTGTTTGCGCTCGGTATCTACGGCTTCAACTTCATCGAGAAACAGTTCTTCCCCGATTCCAGCCGTCCCGAGCTGATGGTGGAGCTGTGGACGCCGGAAGGCACGAGTTTTGCCGCCAACGAAGCGCAGGTGAAAAAATTCGAGGCATTCGTGACGAAATTACCGGGCGTGGTCAGCGTGACCAGCTACGTCGGTACCGGCAGCCCGCGCTTCTATCTGCCGCTCGACCAGATCTTCCCGCAGACCAACGTATCGCAAATCGTCGTGCTGCCCAAGGACCTGGCGGCGCGGGCGGCGCTGCGTGACCAGATCACCAAGGTATTCGAAAAAGATTTCCCCGAAGTGCGCGGCAGGGTGAAACTGCTGCCGAACGGCCCGCCGGTACCGTACCCGGTGCAGTTCCGCGTGACCGGCACCGAGGTGGCCAAGGTGCGCGCGATTGCCGACCAGGTCAAGGACATCATGCGCGCCAATCCGAATGCGATCGGCGTCAATGACAACTGGAACGAGTCGGTCAAGGTGCTGCGCCTGGACCTGGACCAGGACAAGATGCGCGCGCTGGGCGTCACGTCGCAAACGGTGATGCGCGCCGCCAATACCATCCTGTCCGGCACCACGGTGGGGCAGTTCCGTGAGGATATCCGGCTGATCGACATCCAGATCCGCCAGCCGATCGAGGAGCGCAACACGATTTCCGTGCTCAACGACACCAATATCCCGACCGCCAGCGGCAAGTACGTGCCGATCAGCCAGCTGGCGCGCGCGCATTTCGTGTGGGAGCCGGGCGTGGTGTGGCGCGAAGGGCGCGAATGGGCGATCACCGTGCAGGCCGACGTGGGCGACCATATCCAGGGGCCGACCGTATCGAGCCAGATCGAACCGGAACTGAAGGCCTTGCGCGCGGCCTTGCCGGCCGGCTATGCGATCACCATCAAGGGGGCGGCAGCCGACAGCGGTACGGCCGAAGCGTCGATTGCGGCCAACCTGCCGCTGGCGATCTTCATCATCTTCACGCTGTTGATGTTGCAGCTGCATAGTTTCTCGCGGGCGCTGCTGGTGTTCCTGACCGGGCCGCTCGGCGTGGCCGGGGCGGCGATGGCCTTGCTGCTGCTGGGCCGGCCGCTGGGCTTTGTCGCCAACCTGGGCATCATCGCACTGTTCGGCATGATCATCCGTAACTCGGTGATCCTGGTGGACCAGATCGAGCAGGACATTGCTGCGGGCCACGATCCGTGGACCGCGATCGTCGAATCGGCCGTGCGCCGGTGCCGGCCGATCATCCTGACGGCCGCCGCCGCAGCACTGGCGATGATCCCATTGTCGCGTTCGGTATTCTGGGGCCCGATGGCGGTGGCCATCATGGGTGGACTGATTTTGGCGACGGCATTAACGCTGTTGTTCCTGCCGGCGTTGTATGCGGCGTGGTTCCGGGTCAAAAAGCCGGTTCCGAAACCTGCTAATGGCGTGGAATAGCGGGAAAATAAGCGAAAAATGGTGCATTAATCCGGTTGGTTTAAAAAACACCACATTTCGCTAAAAAACCCGTTAGAATATCGCGTTGAAGTTGAAAGCCCCCGAGTCTACCGGGGTAAGGGCGACCGTTTTCACTTACGGGTCGCCCTTTGCTTTTGTGCAAACATGCCGCGAGGATGGCGAAATTGGTAGACGCACCAGGTTTAGGTCCTGACGCCAGCAATGGTGTGGGGGTTCGAGTCCCCCTCCTCGCACCAACTGTATTATATTTTTTTGGACGATTTTTACATGGCAACTGCAGTCGAAACCTTGGGCAAACTCGAACGTCGTATCACGATCTCCTTCCCGCTGACCGAAGTCCGCGCTGAAGTAGAGAAGCGCCTGAAAGTGCAAGCCAAAACGGCTAAAGCACCAGGCTTCCGTCCGGGCAAAGTACCTATGAAAATGGTCGCAGCACAATTCGGTTATCAGATCGAAACCGAAGTGCTGAATGATAAAGTTGGCCGTGCTTTCAACGACGCCGCGAACGAAGCCCAACTGCGCGTTGCCGGCTACCCGAACATCCAGCCGAAGGAAGAGTCGCCAGCCGGCGTGCTGTCCTTCGACGCGACTTTCGAAGTTTACCCGGAAGTGCAGGTCGGCGACCTGACCACCGTGGAAATCGAAACCGTCAAAGCTGACGTCACCGACGTCGAAATCGACAAGACCATCGACATCCTGCGCAAGCAGCGCGTGCACTTCCACACCAAGGGCGAAGCTGGCGAACACGGCGACGGCGGCGAGCCAGTTGCTGCCAACGGCGACCGCGCTACCGTTGACTTCGTCGGTTCGATCGACGGCGTTGAATTCCCAGGCGGCAAAGCTGAAGACTACCCGTTCGTGCTGGGCGAAGGCCGCATGCTGCCGGAATTCGAAGCTGCGACCATCGGCCTGAAAGTTGGCGAAGCCAAGACCTTCCCACTGGCTTTCCCAGAGGACTACCATGGTAAAGACGTGGCCGGCAAAACCGCCTCGTTCACCATCACCCTGAAAAAGCTGGAATGGGCGCACCTGCCGGAAGTTGACGGCGAGTTCGCCAAGTCGCTGGGCGTGGCTGACGGCGACATCGCCAAAATGCGCGAAGACATCAAAGTCAACCTGGAACGCGAAGTCGCTGGCCGTGTGAAAGCACGCAACAAGGAAGCCGTCATGGATGCGCTGGTGAAAACCGCCACCCTGGACGTGCCACAGTCGCTGATCGCCCAGGACACCGAGCGTCTGGCTGAAATCACCCGCCAGGACATGGCGCAGCGCGGCATGAACGTCAAGGACGTGCCATTCCCACCAGAACTGTTCGCAGACAAGGCCGAGCGTCGCGTACGCCTGGGCCTGATCCTGTCGCAACTGGTCGGCGAAAACAACCTGCAAGCCCAGCCTGAGCAAGTCAAAGCGCAAATCGAAGATTTCGCCCAAAGCTATGAAGACCCACGCGAAGTGCTGAAGTACTACTACAGCGATCGTCGTCGTCTGGCTGAAGTCGAAGCCCTTGTTTTGGAAGAAAACGTCGTCAACTACGTGCTGGGCCTGTCGAAAACTTCGGCCAAAGGTATTGCCTTTGACGAACTGATGGGAAGCAACGCACAAGCGTAATCCAGCTAGGCTAGAATAGAGTGCAATCGGCGGCGCAAGCATCGTCGTTCCGCGCAAGCGGGGCGATATCGCTGACGCCGCCGTTCCTCCCTCTGGGCCCTAGCTGCTTCACAAGGAAAAAGAATGACTGGTTATTTTGGTACCCCCGACCGTAATCCGGCACTGGACACCCAAGCCCTCGGCTTGATTCCAATGGTGGTCGAACAGAGTGGCCGTGGTGAGCGCTCCTACGACATCTACTCGCGCCTGCTCAAGGAACGCGTGATCTTCCTCGTTGGCCCTGTCAACGACCAGATGGCCAACCTGATCGTGGCCCAGCTGCTGTTCCTGGAAAGCGAAAATCCGGACAAGGACATCTCGCTGTACATCAATTCCCCTGGCGGCTCGGTATCGGCCGGCCTGGCGATCTTTGACACCATGCAGTTCATCAAGCCTGAAGTGTCCACCCTGTGCACCGGCATCGCCGCGTCCATGGGCGCCTTCCTGCTGGCTGCCGGCGCCAAGGGCAAGCGCTTCTCGCTGCCTAACTCGCGCGTCATGATTCACCAGCCTTCCGGTGGTTCGCAAGGCATGGCTTCGGATATCGAAATCCAGGCCAAGGAAATCCTGTATCTGCGCCATCGCCTGAACTCGATCATGGCTGACCGTACCGGTCAATCGATCGAACAGGTCGCCAAAGATACCGATCGCGACCGTTTCATGTCGGCCGAAGAAGCGGTAGAGTACGGCATTATCGACCAGGTACTGACCAATCGTGCCTGATCTGCGGGCTTCGCGATCTCCGCAATATCGCTGACGAATTGCCATGAAACGCCCGGGCGATCAAACGTTCGGGCGTTTCGTTTTTATTTCGGGTAGCATGTGGCTTAGCGGACATTTCTGCATTCATGCTTGCCTCCTGTAACTAGAGAAAATTGCCCCATGTCAGACAAAAAAACCTCCAGCGGCGAAAAATTACTTTACTGCTCGTTTTGCGGCAAGAGCCAGCACGAGGTAAAGAAATTGATCGCCGGGCCGTCGGTGTTCATCTGCGACGAGTGCATCGATCTGTGTAACGACATTATCCGCGACGAAACTTCGGCCGTGGAATCGGTGACCGGCGCCAAGTCGGACCTGCCCACCCCGAACGAGATCAAGGATCTGCTCGACCAGTACGTGATCGGCCAGCAAACGGCCAAGCGCATCCTGTCGGTGGCGGTGTACAACCACTACAAGCGCCTCAAGCACCTCGGTAAAAAAGACGATATCGAACTGGCCAAGAGCAACATCTTGCTGGTCGGCCCTACCGGCTCGGGTAAAACCCTGCTGGCGCAAACCCTGGCGCGCATGCTCAACGTGCCGTTCGTGATCGCCGACGCCACCACCCTGACCGAAGCCGGTTACGTGGGTGAAGACGTGGAAAACATCATTCAGAAGCTGCTGCAAAGCTGCAACTACGATGTGGAAAAAGCCCAGCGCGGCATTGTCTATATCGATGAGATCGACAAGATTTCGCGCAAGTCGGATAACCCGTCGATCACCCGCGACGTGTCGGGCGAGGGCGTGCAGCAGGCGCTGTTGAAACTGATCGAGGGCACTATGGCCTCGGTGCCGCCACAAGGCGGTCGCAAGCATCCTAACCAGGACTTCGTGCAGATCGACACCACCAACATCATGTTCATTTGCGGCGGTGCGTTCGACGGCCTGGCCAAGGTCATTTCCAACCGTTCCGAAAAATCGGGCATCGGTTTCTCGGCCAGCGTGAAGAGCAAGAAAGAGCGCAGCAACAGCGAAGTGATGCTCGATGCGGAACCGGAAGATTTGATCAAGTTCGGCCTGATTCCCGAGCTGGTCGGACGTCTGCCGGTGGTCGCCACCCTGGCCGAGCTGACCGAAGAAGCGCTGATCCAGATCCTGGTCGAGCCGAAGAACGCACTGGTCAAGCAATACGCCAAGCTGCTCGACATGGAAGGCGCCGAGCTGGAAATTCGTCCGGCCGCCCTGCACGCGATCGCTAAAAAGGCGCTGGCGCGCAAGACCGGCGCCCGTGGCCTGCGTTCGATCCTGGAACATGCGCTGCTCGATACCATGTACGAGCTGCCGAATGAAACCAATGTCGTAAAAGTGGTTATTGATGAAAATACCATTACCAGCGGCGCCAAACCTTTATTGATTTACCAGGAACAGGCTAAAGCCTCTGGTGAGAATTAATTAAGAGGTGCACACTTATCCCGGATCGATGTAAAAATCTTTTCGCATCCTCCGGGCCAGGCAGTACAATTTAAATCAAGACAGAGCAGGCTTCCATCGAAAAGCCACGCGTGACAGCAGCTGTTGCGCGTGGCTTTTTTTATTGGATTATCAGCGAGACCGTCACGTGACTACGCTCCGGGCAATATTCTTTCATCCGTAGTATTATTTCTTGTAGTTCGGTCTTGTGATTGGGCAGACCATCGCCACATCATCTTCACGCTTTCACATAAGGTACGCCATGACAACTTCCAAATTAACAGAGCAAACTCAACTGCCGTTATTGCCGTTGCGGGATGTCGTCGTTTTTCCGCATATGGTGATACCGCTGTTCGTAGGACGCCCGAAATCGATCAAGGCGCTGGAAGCCGCAATGGAGCAGGGCAAGAGCATCATGCTTGCTGCGCAAAAAGCGGCTGCCAAGGATGAACCTTCTGCTTCCGATATCTATGAAATCGGCTGCGTGGCCAATATTCTGCAAATGCTCAAGCTGCCTGATGGCACCGTCAAGGTGCTGGTCGAGGGCGCCCAGCGCGCACGCATCAACAAGATCACCGACACGCCGACGCACTTCGTGGCCGACCTGACGCCACTCGACTCCGAGCTGGGCGACGATTCGGAAATCGAAGCGATGCGCCGCGCCATCGTTCAGCAGTTCGACCAGTACGTCAAACTGAACAAAAAGATTCCACCTGAGATCCTGGCTTCGCTGTCGGGCATCGACGACGCCGGCCGCCTGGCCGATACCGTGGCTGCGCACCTGCCGCTCAAGCTTGAGCAGAAGCAAGTCATCCTGGAAATCTTCAGCGTGGCCAAGCGCCTCGAGCACCTGCTGGGCCAGCTCGAAGGCGAGCTCGACATCCTGCAAGTGGAAAAACGCATCCGTGGCCGCGTCAAGCGCCAGATGGAAAAATCGCAGCGCGAGTACTACCTGAACGAGCAAGTCAAGGCCATCCAGAAAGAACTGGGCGAGGGCGAAGATGGCGCCGACCTGGACGAACTCGAGAAGAAAGTCGCGCTGGCCAAGATGCCGAAGGAAGCGCTGGACAAGGCGACCGCCGAGTTGAAAAAACTCAAGCTGATGTCGCCGATGTCGGCCGAAGCCACCGTCGTGCGCAACTATATCGACACGCTGGTGAGCCTGCCATGGAAGAAAAAATCCAAGGTCAACAACGACCTGTCGAACGCCGAAAAAGTACTGGAAGGCGAACACTATGGCCTGGACAAGGTCAAGGAACGCATCCTGGAATACCTCGCGGTGCAACAACGCGTGGACAAACTGAAAGCACCGATCCTGTGCTTCGTGGGTCCTCCGGGCGTGGGTAAAACCTCGCTGGGCCAGTCCATTGCCCGCGCCACGAACCGCAAGTTCGTGCGCATGGCCCTGGGTGGCGTGCGCGACGAGGCCGAGATCCGCGGTCACCGTCGTACCTACATCGGTTCGATGCCGGGCAAGGTGCTGCAATCGCTGTCGAAAGTCGGCGTGCGCAACCCGTTGTTCCTGCTTGACGAGATCGACAAGATGGGCGCCGATTTCCGTGGCGATCCGTCGTCGGCCCTGCTCGAGGTGCTGGACCCGGAACAGAACCACACGTTCTCGGACCACTACATCGAAGTGGACTTCGATTTGTCGGACGTGATGTTCGTGGCGACGTCGAACTCGTACAACATTCCGCCGGCGCTGCTCGACCGCATGGAAGTGATCCGCCTGTCCGGTTACACCGAGGACGAGAAGACCAATATCGCGCTGCGTTACTTGCTCCCTAAACAGATCAAGAACAACGGCCTGAAGGAAGAGGAAATCTCTGTATCGGAAGCCACGCTGCGCGACATCATCCGCTACTACACCCGCGAAGCCGGTGTGCGGTCGCTGGAACGCGAAATCTCGAAGATCTGCCGCAAGGTCGTCAAGATGCTGCTGCTGAAAAAGTCCGACAAAAAAGTGCTGGTCACGCCGAAAAACCTGGACAAGTTCCTGGGCGTGCGCCGCTACGATTTTGGCGTGGCCGAGAAAGAAAACCAGATCGGTCAAGTCGTTGGCCTGGCCTGGACCGAAGTGGGTGGCGATCTGCTGACCATCGAGGCCGTGTCGATGCCGGGTAAAGGTGGCGTTATCCGCACCGGTACCCTGGGCGACGTGATGAAAGAGTCGATCGAAGCGGCCCGCACCGTGGTGCGCAGCCGTGCCAACCGCCTCGGCATCAAGAACGAAGTGTTCGAGAAGAGCGACATCCACATCCACGTGCCGGAAGGCGCAACGCCAAAAGACGGTCCATCGGCCGGCGCGGCGATGACGGTGGCGATGGTGTCGGTATTCACGGGCATTCCGGTCCGCGCCGACGTGGCCATGACGGGCGAGATCACGCTGCGCGGCGAAGTATTGCCGATCGGTGGCCTGAAAGAAAAACTGCTGGCGGCCCAGCGCGGCGGCATCAAGACCGTGCTGATTCCCGAGCAGAACGTCAAGGACCTGGCCGACATCCCGGACAACGTCAAGAACAAGCTCGAGATCGTGCCGGTGCGCTGGATCGACAAAGTGCTGGAAGTGGCCCTGGAACGCCAGCCTGAACCGCTAACGGAAACCGCGCCGGTGGAAGCGGTGGCTGCTGCCGCTGCCAAACCCGACGGCCAAACGGAAGTGGTAAAGCACTAACACTTATTCGTTTTTAGTATCTTGTTTTACCAAAACAGGCGCTTTTATGGCGCCTGTTTTTTATTTTTACCTACTTTTCTACAGTGCCAACCTTGACAGGGAAGTATGCTGGCTTGTTTAATACGGCCTGAGATTTTTCTCGGCCGCGATTTATCAAATGCATCAACGATAAACCGACGGGCTAAATGTTATAACTTATGTGACGGGGAACTGCTTTGAATAAGACTGAATTGATCGACCATATCGCTACTTCCGCTGATATCTCGAAAGCTGCTGCTGCGCGCGCGCTGGATGCCGTAATCGACGGCGTGACCACCACCCTGCAAAAGAACGACAGCGTGACCCTGGTCGGCTTCGGTACCTTCTCCGTGAGCGAACGCGCCGCCCGTACCGGCCGCAATCCGCGCACCAAGGAAGAGATCACCATTGAAGCAGCAAAAGTTCCTAAATTTAAAGCTGGCAAAGCTTTGAAAGATGCTGTAAACTAACGGACTTCGGTGAGCAGCCAAGGTAACAAAGCTGCTTGCGATGGCAAAAACTGGGGCGGTTAGCTCAGTTGGTAGAGCGGAGCCCTTACAAGGCTTAGGTCGGGAGTTCGAGCCTCTCACCGCCCACCAGGGTTTGCAAAATGTAGTGACCTGTAGTAAAATGTTGCACCTAGTAAGTTTGCTGGAGCGGTAGTTCAGTTGGTTAGAATACCGGCCTGTCACGCCGGGGGTCGCGGGTTCGAGTCCCGTCCGCTCCGCCAGCAACTTGTTAGATTGTGCAGCAAAAGCAGTAAATGGAAGTACCAAAGGAGCGGTAGTTCAGTTGGTTAGAATACCGGCCTGTCACGCCGGGGGTCGCGGGTTCGAGTCCCGTCCGCTCCGCCAAGAACAAGATACCCCGCAGCTAGTAATAGCTGCGGGGTTTTTCTTTTGTGCGTTATATTTCGCCAAGATAATCTTAAAACTGATTAATTTCAGCTTAAACACGAGCTCGCCGCCCATAGCAAGCTGCCATGATTACCCTTGCTATAGAGGTGTGTGCGCTGTAAAATCCGGTGGAATTGGCGGACGCGAGTTCGCCATTTTTGTATGTGCAAGTCCCTATCAATCCGAATTGGCTGACCATGTTTGAATTTATTCGTAATCATCAACGTTTGATGCAGATTCTCCTGGCGATCATCATCGTCCCGTCGTTTGCCTTAGTCGGTCTCGAAAGCTACAAAGGTTTTGGCGACGATGCGACCACCATCGCCAAAGTCGGCGGTCAACCGCTGACCCAGCAAGAATTTGACAACGCCTTGCGCAACCAGCTCGACAGCTATCGCCAGCGCATGGGCGAGCAGTTCGACCAGAAAATGTTCGACACGCCCGAGTTCAAGCAAAACATCCTCGACCAGTTGATCGCCGAACGCGCGATCGGCGTGGAAGTAACCCGTTCCAACCTGACCATCAGCGATGCGCAACTGCAGCGCGCGATCATGGACCTGTTTGGCGGCGCCGCCAACTTCGACATGGAACGCTACAAGGCCATCCTGGCGTCGCAAGGCTTGACGCCGGCCATGAACGACGCTCGCATGCGCCGCGACATGGCCCTGCAACAGCTGGGCGGCGCCGTGCAAAGCACCGGTTTCGCTCCGCGCGCGGTCGCGACCACGCTGTCGAACATCGGTTCGCAAGAGCGTGAAGTGCAGGAACTGGCGCTGCCGATCACCGAGTTCGTGCCGCAAGTCAAAGTGACCGACGCCATGGTCAAGGCATTCTACGACAAGAACAGCAAGTTCTTCGAAATCCCGGAACAAGCGAAGATCGAATACGTCGTGCTCAACAATGATGCCGTGCTGAGCCAGGTAAAAGTGACCGACGCCGACATCGCCAAGTACTACGAGGCCAACCAGGCTGCGTTCACCACCCCGGAAAGCCGCCGTGCCGCGCACATCCTGGTCGCACTGAAAAAAGGCGCGAGCGCTGCCGACACGGCAGCTGCCAAGGCCAAGGCCGAAGCGATTGCCGCCGAAGTGCGCAAAACGCCGGGCGACTTCGCCAAGATCGCCAAAGCCAAGTCGGAAGATCCTTCGTCCGAGCAGGGCGGCGACCTCGATTACGTGACCAAGGGCAGCCTGCCGGCGCCGCTGGAAGCTGCTGTCATGAAGCTCAAGCAGGGCGAGATCAGCGATCCGGTACAGTCGGACTATGGTTTCCACGTGCTGACCGTGACCGAATTGAAGCCTGCCGTGGTCAAGCCGCTGGAATCGGTGAAAACCGAAGTGGCCGATGCACTGAAAACCTCGCAAGCGTCGAAAAAATACTCGGAAATGGCTGAAGCGTTCACCAACACCGTGTACGAGCAATCGGACAGCCTGAAGCCTGCTGCCGACAAGCTGGGCCTGAAAATCGAGACTGCCAGCAATATCTCGCGCACGCCTTCGCCGCAAGCTGGTCCTGCGCCGTACAACAACGCCAAGTTCCTGACTGCGCTGTTCTCGAACGACTCGATCACCAAGAAGAGCAATACCGAAGCGATCGAAGTGGCGCCAAGCACCCTGGTTGCCGGCCGTATCGTCGAGTTCAAACCGGCCTCCAAGCGTCCGCTGGCCGAAGTCGACGCGGCGATCCGCCAGCGCGTGACGATGGAAGAAGCCGCCAAGCTGGCCAGCAAGGCCGGCGCCGAGAAACTGGCTGCCGCCAGGAAGGCTGGCGACGCCACCGGTTTCGGTCCTGCCAAGCTGGTGTCGCGCAGCAAGCCGGAAGGCCTGAACGGCGTGGCCCTGCAAGAAGTGATGAAAGCCGATACCAGCAAACTGCCAGCCTACGTGGGCGTGGAGCTGCCAGGCATGGGTTACAGCGTGTATCGCATCGGCAAAGTGCAACAGCCTGCCGAGCAGGATGCCGAGCGTCGCAAGCAGGAAGCCGAACAGATTGGTACCATCATTGCCCAGCAAGAGATGTACGAGTACATCGAGCTGCTCAAGCAGCGCGCCAAGGTCAAGATCCTCAAGCCTATCGTCACTACCACCGTGACGGAAGTTAAAGAGTAATCAGCAACACGTAACAAGGGCCGCGTTCATCACGCGGCCCTTTTTTATTGCAGTTCCAAAAATTTCAATTGACGTTTTCGATCAGCCAGCGCGCGCCGGACAGGAAATCGGCGGCGCCGATATCGCTAAGCGCCAGCGGCACAGCATCGCCATACCGCACGAAATTGCGGTCGATCGAACGCAAATAGGCAGGATCGTAATGCTCGGCCAGTAATTCGTCTACCAGCTGCGGCATGGCGCCGCTGTCTGCCATCGATTGCCAGCGGCGGATCTTTTCCTTGCCATGCAAGGCGGTCAAATGTTCGAGTTGCGCATTCAGGGTGGCCGGGCTGACCAGGAAATGCGCGTAGTCTTCCATCAACAACCGCACGCGGTCGGCGCGGCTGAGGTTGAGCGCGATGCAGTCGGCGCCGCGCATGGTGTCCATCAGCGCGGCCGGCACGCGCAGGTTGCCGACTTTTTTGCTTTCCGATTCCACGAACACCGGCAAGGCCGGGTCGCACCGGCGCAGGCAATTCCAGATGCGCGTCTCGAACGCTTTCTGGCTCGGTTGCGTCTGGCTGGGCAGGTGGCCTAGTACCGAGCCCCGGTGCGCGGCCAGTTGTTCCAGGTCCAGCACTTGCGCGCCTTGCGCGGCCAGCACTTCCAGCAAACGGCTCTTGCCGCTGCCGGTGGTGCCGCAAATTACCTTGAAGCGCAGTTGTGGCGCCAATTCCAGCGCAGCGTTGACCTCGGCGCGAAACGCCTTGTAGCCGCCGTCAAGCTGTACCACGGGCCAGCCGATCTTGGACAGGATGTGGGCCATGGCGCCGCTGCGGTTGCCGCCGCGCCAGCAATACACGAGCGGGCGCCACTCGCGCGGTTGTTCAAGCCACAGCTGCTCGATATGGTTGGCGATGTTTTTTGCCACCAGCGCACCGCCCAGCTTCTTGGCCTCGAACGAGCCCACCTGCTTGTACATGGTACCCACGCGTATCCGCTGCTCGTCGTCGAGTACCGGTGCGTTGATGGCGCCGGGCAGGTGGTCCTGCGCGTATTCGCACGGGCTGCGGGCGTCGATGATGGCGTCGAAGCTGGCGAGTTGGGGCAGGACCTCGGCGATGCCAAGCACTTCCGGATATTTCATTTTGCCTTGATCGATTTTTCCAGCACGGGCCAGATGTTGTTGAGGATGGTAGGGTGGGCCTCGGCCAGCGGATGCAGGCGGTCGGGCTGGAACAGTTGGGTTTTCTCGGCCACGCCATCGAGCATGAACGGCACCAGCGGCGCTTTCAGCTCGCGGCTCAGGGTACCGTACATGGCGTAGAATTTCTCGGAGTAATCGCGGCCATAGTTGGGCGGGATGCGCATGCCGACCAGCATCACCTTGGCGCCGGACTTGCCGGCTGTATCCGCCATGGCCTTGAGATTGGCCTGGGCGGCGGCCACCGGCAGGCCGCGCAGGCCGTCGTTGGCCCCCAGTTCGATCACCACCAGCGCCGGCTTGTGCTTGGTCAGCAGGGCCGGCAGGCGGCTACGGCCGCCGCTGGTGGTCTCGCCGCTGACGCTGGCGTTGACGATTTCGGCATCGAGTTTCTGGTCCTTCACTTTCTTTTCTGCCAGCGCCACCCAGCCCGTGCCCCGGGCCAGGCCGTACTCCGCAGAGAGGCTGTCGCCGAGCACGAGGACGGTTTTTGGTGCAGAATGAGCGCTCGCCGCTGCCGCCACCATGAGCCAGGCCGCCGCTACGTGTACACTCAGTTTCTTTGCTAACTTCATTTCCATATTGCGCATGCCTGATTTCCCTAAAGCGTCTTCCAATTTCGTGCCGGATGGTCCCGGATTCAATGCAGCCGATGTGACCGCCGCCAGTGCTGCGGCGAACCACGCCTCGGCCGCCATCGTCGTCAGCGGCCTCGCCAAGCGCGTGGCCGACGCCAGCGGCGAACTGACGATCCTGCATGAGGTCGATTTTACCGTGCAACGGGCGGAGACGCTTGCCATCGTGGGCGCGTCCGGTTCCGGCAAGTCCACCTTGCTGGGCCTGCTGGCCGGGCTGGACACGCCCAGCGCCGGCAAGGTGATCCTGGACGGCGTCGATATTTATGCGCTCGATGAAGACGGCCGCGCCGCGCTGCGCAAGGAAAAGCTGGGCTTTGTGTTCCAGTCGTTCCAGTTGCTGGCGCACCTGACCGCGCTGGAAAACGTCATGCTGCCGCTGGAACTGGCCGGCGTGGCAGGCGCGCGCGACAAGGCCGAAGCGATGCTGGGCCGGGTGGGCCTGTCGTCGCGCCTCAAGCATTATCCCAAATATCTGTCGGGCGGCGAGCAGCAGCGCGTGGCCCTGGCGCGCGCGTTCGTCAGCGAACCGCCGTTGCTGTTTGCCGACGAACCGACCGGCAGCCTCGATGCGGCCACCGGCGAAGCAGTGATCCAGCTGATGTTCGAATTGAACCGCCAGCATGGCTCCACCCTGGTACTGGTCACGCACGACCAATCGATGGCTGCGCGCTGCGGCCGCACGATCACGATTGCCGCCGGGCGGCTGGTGTGATCAGGAGAGCAAGCATGTCGATCGCATCTTTTAAAAAATCCGCGCGCCGATTCGGCGCCGGTTCCCTGCTGGCCTTTGCCGTGGCCGCCGCTTATGCCCAGGCTCCGGTCCAGCGGCCGGCGCCGATGCCGGCACCGGCTCCCACCATGTCCGCCGAGCAGTGGCGCCAGGCCGCAGTCGCCGATGTCGAAGCTGCCTACCTGATCACGCTCGACGACCACCCGGGCACGGTCGATCCGGCCAACCCCGATTTTGCCCGTAATCTTGAAAAAGCGCGCGAAGGCGGCCAGGCGCTGGCTTCCAGGGTGCGCGACGGCGCCGGCTACGCGGCCGCGCTGCAGCACTTCAACGCCTTGCTTGGCGATGGCCGTGCCGGCGTGGTACTGAAGGACATGCCGCCGGCGCCGCCGCGCTGGCCCGGCTTCATCACCGCCTGGCGCGGCGACAATATGTTCGTGGCCGCCACCACGCCCGGCGGCCCGGCCGTGGGCGCGCGCATCGCCGACTGCGACGGCAAGCCGATCGCGCAACTGGTGGAGACCAATGTGTTCGGCTTCGGCCAGCGCAGCGGCGGCACCGGCCCGTGGTGGACGTTCGCGCCCGACGTCTTCATCGACCAGGGTAACCCCTTTATTACCTTGCCGGTCCAGTGCATCTTCATCGACGAAGGCCGCGAATCGCGCCTCACGCTCAGCTGGCGCGCGATGGACGAAGCGGCCCAACGCCTGCGCGACGACAGTTTTAACGGTGTGACCCAGCCGATCGGCGTGAGCACGCCGCGCTACGGCCTGCACTGGTTCGCGCTGCCGACGTTCCAGCCCAACGACACCGAGCGCGCAGCCTACGGCGCCATGCTGGCCGAAGTACAGGCCAACCGCCAGCGCTACCTGGACGCCAACGCCGTGGTGATCGACCTGCGCGGCAACCAGGGCGGCGATGCCGTCTGGGGCCTGAACCTGGCGCGTGCGCTGTGGGGTGAAGCCCGCGTCAACCGCCGCCTCAAGGTGGCGCAGGCGCGCCAGGCGGTGCTGTGGCGCGCGTCGTTCGCCAACATCGCCCACACGTCGTTCGAAGCAGCAGACCTGTCGGAACAGCAGCGCCGCCAGCTTGGCTACGATCCGGCCGTGGTCGCTCAAGGCATGCTGGCCGCGCAGTCCCGCGATGAAAAATTTTATCCCGATCCGGCCCGCCGCGACCCGGTCAGCGACAGCGACCGCGCCGAGAACCTGCCCGGCGATCCGGCCCCGTTCACCAAGCCCGTGTACGTGGTGGTGCCGGGCCAATGCACCGGCGCCTGCCTCGAAGCGCTCGACGTGTTCTCGCTGTTCCCGAACACGAAACTGATCGGCGCGCCCAGCGCGGCCGACTCGTCGTACACCGACATCCGGCTCGAACCGCTCAAGTCAGGCCTGGCGTCGGTGGTGGTGCCGTCCAAGGTGGTGGTCAACCGACCGCGCAGCGCCGCCACGTTCTATACGCCGGCCATTGTAGTCAATGACCTCGAATGGTCGCAACGGGCTTTCCTCAAGGCGATTGAAGCGGACCTGGTGCGGAGGTAAGCAAGTACCAGGATCTATGGCGAGCAGCCCCGGATGCGCTGCAAGGCGCTTACCGGGGGCGCACAGCGAACGTTGCCAGCGGTGACCAACGACGCAGAGCGCCGGTGCTGCAAACGGGAATTCACCAGAAATTATCCGCAGTGACTTAATCTGCTTTCCGCCGCGCCAGCCAGTTCAGCGCGGCGCGAATGGCCGGTATCAGCTCGCCGGCCGTCATGCCGATCGGGCCGATGCCGGCAGCGACCAGTTCGTCTGCTGCCGCGCCATGCAGCCAAACGGCCGCCAGCGCCGCCGGCCAAGGCGGACAGCCTTGCGCCAGCAGGGCGCCGCACAGTCCCGATAACACGTCGCCGGTACCGGCCGTGGCCAGCGCCGGGTTGCCGGTGGGGTTGATCACCGATTCACCGTCCGGTGCGGCGATCACCGTGCCCGAACCTTTCAAGACCACCACCGCTTGCAGGCGCGCGGCCAGCGTGCGCGCTGCCGCCACGCGGTCGGCCTGCACGTCGGCTACTTTGGTGCCCAGCAGCCGCGCTGCTTCCAGCGGATGCGGCGTGAGCACGGCGGTGCTTTTCCGGTGGGCGAGGGCCTGTTGCAAGGCCGGGTCGCGGGCCAGCAGGTTGAGGGCGTCGGCGTCGATCAGCAGTGCGCTATTGCTGGCGATGGCGCGCGCCAGCAACTGCGCTGCTGTAGCCGAGTCGCCCAGGCCGGGGCCGATCGCCAGCGTGGCTTGTTCGAAGTCGTAGCCTTCGGCCAGGCGGCACATCAGCTCGGGCTGGCCGCTGTCGGCTGGCAGCGGATTGTCAGGAAACAATACGTACACGCGGCCGGCGCCGGCGTGCAGGGCCGTGCGCGCGGACAGGATAGGCGCGCCGCGCATGCCGGCGCCGCCGCCGATCACCGCCACGCTGCCGTAAGTGCCCTTGTGGCCGCTGTGGCGCCGTGCGTGCAAGTGGCCGGCGAACAGGTCCGGCCCGTTCAGGTGAAGGCGGGCGGGCGGGAACAGCGACGGCGCGATATCGAGGTTAGCCACCTCGACCAGCCCGGCGTGATCGCGGCCCTCGTTGGTGTGCAGGCCCGGCTTGTCACCGATAAAAGTGATGGTGTGGCTGGCGCGCAGCGCGATGCCGTCCGGGCCGACGATGGCGCCGGTGTCCGCATCGAGGCCGCTCGGCACGTCCAGCGCCAGCACCGGGCAGTTCAGCTGGTTGACCGCTGCCACCAGTGCGCGCAGCGTTCCGGTGAGAGGCCGGGCCAGGCCGATGCCGAACAGGCCGTCGATGACCAGTTGCCAGTGGGCCGAGGGCAGGGCGGTTGCCGCAAGTTCTTCGATGGTGTTCTTGTCGCTGCTGGTCGCCTTTTGGCTCTCGGTTAATGGCTGCGCCTCGGCTGACCAGGTGGCGGTAAGCGGCGCGTCACTGCTTTGCCGCTGTTGCCTGCCGCCGGTGGCTTGCGCCGCAGGCGACGACATATCGATGATATGCGCACCGCTGCTTGCGGCCCGCTGCCAGGCGGCCGCGCGTTCCGGCGACTGGGTGCCCGCTGGTGCACTGTGCAGCACCGTCACCGCAAGCCCCGCATCGGCCAGGTGTGCGGCTGCTTCCAGCGCGTCGCCACCGTTGTTGCCGGGACCGGCCAACACCAGTACCGGCCCCGGTGCAGGAGCAATAGCCGGAACCGAGCCCGGAGTCGCGCCCGCAACCGGAACCTCGCTCACAACCAGGCCCGGACCCGGATCCAGTGCCGATACCGGGGCCGCGACCGGCGCCGAACCCGCCAAAGCTGCGGCAGAAGCTGCACCTGGCAGCAGCCTGAGCGCAGCGGACGCCGCAGCCAGCCCGGCCCGCCGCATCAATTCGCCCTCGGGCAAGACGGCAGTGGCGGCATGTTCGATGGCGCGGATTTCGGTGGTGCAATAAAGTGGGCTCATGCTGTCATCTTAACATCGGTGATTGCGCGTGCCGTGTTAGGCGAGCGCCGCATCACGCACTACAATAACCGCTTTACCGACAGTGACGAGGCATGCATGGACTGGCAATTCTGGATCGACCGGGGCGGCACTTTTACCGACATCGTGGCGCTGGCGCCCGATGGCCAACTGCGCACGCTGAAGCTGCTTTCCGAAAATCCCGAACACTATGCCGACGCCGCCATTGCCGGTATCCGGCAACTGATGGGCGTGGCGCCGCACGAGGCGATTCCGGTCGAGCGTATTGCCGCCGTCAAGATGGGCACCACGGTGGCCACCAATGCGCTGCTCGAGCGCAAGGGCGAGCCGACCGTGCTGGCGATTACGCGCGGTTTCGGCGATGCGCTGCGCATCGCCTACCAGAATAGGCCACGCCTGTTCGACCGCCATATCGTGCTGCCCGAACTGCTGTACACGGACGTCATCGAAATCGACGAGCGCATGGGCGCCCACGGCGAGACGGTCGTGCCGCTCGACCTGGCCGCCGCCCGCGTGGCGCTGCAAGCGGCCTACGACAAGGGCTTGCGTTCGCTGGCCATCGTCTTCATGCACGGCTACCGGTATCACGCCCACGAAAATCGCGTGGCCGAGGCCGCGCGTGCCATCGGCTACACCCAGGTGTCGGTTTCGCACCAGGCCAGTCCCTTGATGAAACTGGTCGCGCGCGGCGACACCACCGTGGTCGATGCTTATTTGTCGCCGATCCTGCGCCGCTACGTGGACCTGGTGGCGCGCGAGCTGCCGGGCGTGAATTTGCAGTTCATGCAGTCGTCCGGCGGGCTGACCGATGCCAGGGCATTCCAGGGCAAGGACAGCATCCTCAGTGGTCCGGCCGGCGGCATTGTCGGCATGGTGCGCGCCAGCCAGCTGGCCGGTTTCGACAAGGTGATCGGCTTCGACATGGGCGGCACGTCCACCGACGTCTCGCATTTCTCGGGCGAGTTCGAACGCGTGTTCGAAACCCAGGTGGCCGGGGTGCGCATGCGCGCGCCGATGATGAGCATCCACACCGTGGCGGCCGGCGGCGGTTCGGTGCTGCACTTCGACGGCAGCCGCTACCGCGTCGGTCCCGACAGCGCCGGCGCCAATCCGGGACCGGCCAGCTACCGGCGCGGCGGCCCGCTGGCGGTCACCGACTGTAACGTCATGCTGGGCAAGATCCAGCCCGAGCATTTTCCGCACCTGTTTGGCGCCGACGGCCGCCAGCCGCTTGACGCCCAGGCCGTGCGGGTGCGCTTCGTGGAACTGGCGGCGCGGATTGCCGCCGCCACCGGCAACCCCACCACGCCCGAACAGGTCGCCGAAGGATTCCTCGACATCGCGGTCGGCAATATGGCCAACGCCATCAAGCAGATCTCGGTGCAGCGCGGCCACGACGTGACCGACTACGCGCTCACCAGCTTCGGCGGCGCCGGCGGCCAGCATGCGTGCCTGGTGGCCGATGCGCTGGGCATGAAAACCGTGTTCGTGCACACGCTGGCCGGCGTGATGTCGGCGTACGGCATGGGCCTGGCCGACCAGTCCAGCATGCGCGAAGCAGCGGTGGAAGCGCGCCTCGACGAAGACGCGTTGCCCGACCTCGAAGCGCGGCTGCACGCGCTGGGCCGGCAAGCCAGCGCCGACCTGCTGCACCAGGGCGTGGAGCACGAGCGCATCACCCTGATCGAACGCGTGCACCTGCGCTACGAGGGCACCGACACCGCGCTGATCGTGCTGTTCGACCAGGCCGACGGCATCGCGGCCATGCGCGCACAGTTCGAAGCCGCGTACCGCAAGCGCTACTCGTTCCTGATGCAGGGCAGGGCGCTGATCGTGGAGGCGGTGTCGGTGGAGGCGGTGGGCGCATCCGATGCGCCTACCGAAGCCGCGCCCGTCGATGCAATGACTGATGCGGCCACCGCACCGGCGCCCGGCGCCGTGGTGCCGATGTACGCGAGCGGCCAGTGGCTGCAAACCGGCTTGTACCAGCGCGCGGATATTCACGCGGGCGCCTTGATCGACGGCCCGGCCATCATTGCCGAGGCCAATGCCACCACCATCGTGGAAGCGGGCTGGCGCGCCGAGGCCACGCCGCGCGGCCACCTGGTATTGCGCCGCGTGGCCGCGCTGCCGGCGCGCCGGGCGATCGGCACCAGCGCCGACCCGGTCATGCTCGAGATCTTCAACAACCTGTTCATGTCCATCGCCGAGCAGATGGGGCTGCGGCTGCAAAACACGGCGTATTCGGTCAACATCAAGGAGCGGCTGGACTTCAGCTGCGCGATTTTCGACGCCGACGGCAATCTGATCGCCAACGCCCCGCACATGCCGGTGCACCTCGGTTCCATGGGCGAGAGCATCAAGACCGTGATGCGCGAAAATGCCGGCCGCATGCAGGCCGGCGACGTCTTCATGCTCAACGATCCGTACAACGGCGGCACCCACCTGCCCGACGTTACGGTCATCTCGCCCGTGTTCGACGAGGCCGGCGCCGAGATCCTGTTCTATGTGGGCTCACGCGGCCACCACGCCGATATCGGCGGCACCACCCCCGGCTCGATGCCGCCCGATTCCCGCGTGATCGAGGAAGAGGGTGTGTTGATCAGCAATTTCAAATTGGTCGATGGGGCAAGTGCGGGCGCCGAAGGCGGCCGCCTGCGCGAAGCGGAAACCCGGGCGTTGCTGGCCGGCGCCCGCTACCCGGCGCGTAACCCCGACCAGAACCTGGCCGACTTGCGTGCGCAAGTAGCCGCCAACCAGAAGGGCGTGGAAGAATTGCACAAGATGGTCGCCCACTTCGGCCTCGACGTTGTACGTGCCTACATGGGCCACGTGCAGGACAACGCCGAAGAAGCTGTGCGGCGCGTGATCAGCGCGCTGCGCGATGGCAGCTACCGGCTGCAGCTCGACAACGGCGCCCAGATCGAAGTGAGCGTGATGGTCGATCACGACACCCGCAGCGCCGAGATCGACTTTACCGGCACGTCGCCGCAGCTCGACAATAATTTCAATGCGCCGTCGGCCGTGTGCATGGCGGCGGTGCTGTACGTGTTCCGCACGCTGGTCAACGACGAGATTCCGCTCAACGCCGGCTGTCTGAAACCGCTGCGCGTGATCATCCCGCCCGGTTCCATGCTCAATCCGCACTACCCGGCATCCGTGGTGTCGGGCAACGTGGAAACGTCCACCTGCATTACCAACGCCCTGTACGGCGCGCTGGGCGTGATGGCGGCAGCGCAGGGCACGATGAACAATTTCACGTTCGGTAACGCGCAATACCAGTACTACGAAACCATCAGCGGTGGCTCCGGCGCCGGTCCCGGCTTCAACGGCGTGAGCGTGGTGCAGACCAATATGACCAATTCGCGCCTCACCGATCCCGAGATCCTCGAATTCCGCTTCCCGGTGCGGTTGGAGAGCTACCGCATCCGCGCCGGCAGTGGCGGCGCCGGTGAATGGCGCGGCGGCGACGGCGGCGTGCGCACCGTGCGCTTCCTGGAGCCGATGACGGCAGCGATCCTGTCCAACAACCGTATTTATCCGCCGTTCGGCATGGCCGGCGGCTACCCCGGTGCGCTGGGCCGCAATACCGTGGTGCGCGCTGACGGCACCACGGAACAGCTGGGTCACATCGGCAAGACCGACATGCAGGCCGGCGACGCTTTCGTGATCGAAACCCCGGGCGGTGGCGGTTATGGCACGGTGCTGCCATGATCATCGGTCAGGCGACGACTAGCCGTCCGGCGCAACTGACCAGCCCGATGGCGGCGCGGGTGTATGCCCACGACTGGGCCGGCACCGGACTGGGCGACATTGCCTCTTGGCCAGCTTCGCTGCGCGTCAGTGTGAACCTGATACTTGCCTCGGATTTTCCATCGTGCCTGTTCTGGGGCCCGGACATGCTGATGATCTATAACGACGCCTACCTGCTGCTGATGGGCCAGAAGCCCGACGCGCTCGGCTGCCCGCTGGCGCGGGTATGGAGCGAGGTCTGGGACGATATCAAGCCGATCCTCGACCGCGCCTGGCTTGGCAGCTCCACCTTCATCGAAGACTTTCCCTTGATGGTGGACCGCGACGGTCACAGCAAGGAGGCATTTTTTACTTTTTGCTACAGCCCGGTGCTGGATGAACATGGCGTTACCGTGGGCGTGCTCGACACGGTGGTGGAAACCACGTCCAAGGTGCATGCCATGCGCGAGACGGCGCGCTTTTCGTCAGCCCTGAAGGACGAGTTGCAGGCGCTGACCCAGGACCGCGACCGCATCTGGCAACTGTCGAGCGATGCCATGACACTGCTCGACGCCAGCGACACCGTGGCAGCCATCAATCCCGCGTTCAGCCGCACCTTGGGCTGGGACGAGGGCGAACTGGCCGGCACGCCATTCACCGCGCTGGTTCATCCGCTCGAACAGGACTTCGTACTGGGGCGCCTGCGCGCCATCCGGCATGGTCGCGGCACGCCCAGGCTCGAAGTCCGGATGCGCCACCGCAACGGCGAGTACGTGCACATCGACTGGACCAACGCACTCAATGGCAATTTTCTGCTGGGAATCGGCCGCGACAGCACCGCCGAACGGGCGGCTGCCGAAGCCCTCAAACGCACCGAGGCGGCGCTGCAGCAGGCTCATAAAATGGAGGCAATGGGCAATCTGACCGGCGGCGTCGCGCACGACTTCAACAACCTGTTGCAGGTTATCGCCGGCAACCTGCACTTGCTGTCGCACGTGGTGGCGGGCGACGCCCGCGGCCAGCGCTACGTGGACAGCGCACTGGGCGGGGTGCAGCGTGGTGCGCGGCTGGCCAGCTACCTGCTGGCGTTCGGCCGGCGCCAGGCGCTGGCGCCGCGCGTGGTCAAGGTGGGCACGCTGATTGCTGCCATGGACGAGATGCTGACCCGTTCGTTGGGTGAGACGGTCAATGTGGTCACGGTCATCGCCCCCGACATCTGGAGTACGCTGGTCGATACCGCGCAGGTGGAAAACGCCGTGCTCAACTTGTGCATCAATGGCCGCGACGCCATGAACGGCCACGGCAGGCTGACCATCGAAGTGGCCAACGCCAGCCTCGATGAGCAGTATGCGAAACGCCACGCGGAAGTCCAGCCCGGACAATACGTGCGCATCGCTGTCACCGACACTGGCTGCGGCATGCCGCCCGAAGTTGTGCAACAGGCGTTCGATCCGTTCTTTTCCACCAAGCCTGAAGGGCAGGGCACCGGCCTGGGACTGTCGATGGTATTTGGCTTCGTCAAGCAATCGGGCGGCCACATCAATATTTACAGCGAAGTAGGCAGCGGCACCACCGTCAAGCTCTACCTGCCGCGCTGCCTCGACGAACACGAGGACTGCACGGCGCCGCCGGAAGCCGACGCGGTAGTGGGCGGCAGCGAAACCGTGCTGGTGGTGGAAGACGACGAAGGCGTGCGCGATACGGCGGTCGAGTTGCTCAAGCAACTCGGCTACACGGTCCTCAAGGCCGCCGATGCCACGGCAGCCTTGAGCATTCTCGACAGCGGCATCGGCATCGACCTGCTGTTTACGGACGTGGTGATGCCAGGTTCGCTGCGAAGTACCGACCTGGTCAGACTGGCGCGGCAAAAGACGCCTGGGCTGGCAGTGCTCTACACCTCCGGCTACGCGGAGAACGCGATCGTCCACGGCGGCCGGCTGGAGGCAGGTGTGCAGTTACTGGGCAAACCGTATTCCCGCGAGGCGCTTGCGCGCAAGGTGCGACACGTGCTGAACCGGTCTTCCGAGCAATAATAAATTCTCTGAAGTATTATTTTCTGCATATTTAAATTGTTTTTAGGATACTTTAGTTTTTTTTGATCCAGTTCTGGTAAGATCGCGCCTTGTCTTCGAGCCGGCCCAAAAATCGCCGTCAGTTGCCCACTTCCACTGCCTGTTAAATTTTTTGGAGCCTGCTTCATGTCCACCACGCGCCTCAAGTCCCTTTTGCTGTCCCTGTCTGCCGTTGTCGCCATGAGCGCAGGCATGGCCCACGCCGCGACCAATCTGGTTACCAACGGCAATTTTGACGACACCACCAACGGCAACAACAAGCGTTTGTCGGCGTCGCCGACCAACGAGGACGACCGCACCACGCTGTCCGGCTGGACCAGCACGAGTATCGAAGGCAACGGCGGCGGCTACAACTTCGTCCTGGACGCCAACACCGCCAAGACCTGGGACTCGGTCATCTGGCTCAGGAGCGAAGTCGATGGCGTCAGCAACGGCTACGCAGCGTCGGCCAACGGTGGCAATATCTTTGCATCCGATGCACTGTACGGCCCGGGCACGCTGGCGCAAACCATCACCGGCCTGAAACAGGATGCCTATTACCAGCTGACGTTCGACTACGCGCTGGCGCAGCAAGTCGGTTTCACCGGCGCCAACACCAATAACTTCTGGCACGTGATGTTTGGCGACCAGAGCGCCAACTCGAGCGGCCTGAGCATCACCAGCGGCGGCTTCAGCGGCTGGCAGACTGCCACCATGACCTTCCAGGCGTCCGGCACCAGCCAGGTGCTGTCGTTCCTGGCGCAAACCACCGCGCCGGGCGCGCCGCCGTTCCTGCTGCTCGATGGCGTCAACCTGACCGCCGTACCGGAGCCAACCACCTGGGCCATGATGCTTGGCGGTTTCGGCCTGGTCGGTTTCCTGGCGCGCCGTCGCCAGCGTGGCAGCGCCGCTCTGGCGTAAGCATTTTCCATGTCCGAGACATTGGCCGGGTTTGCCGCCACCGCGGTGCGCCTGGCCGCCTGGCTGGTGCTGCTGACGGTGGTGTTCGTGCCACTGGAGCGCTGGTTCGGTGCGCGCCATGCGCCCCGGCCGCGCCGCGAGCATGCGCACAATATCGCGTATTACATCATCAGCAGCATGGTGCCGATTGTCTTGCTCGGTGTGCCGACGGCCTTGCTGGCGGTGCTGGCCCGGCAGGTGGTGCCGGAGCCGCTGACCGGCGCGATCGCCGGCCTGCCGCTGGCAGTAAAAGTGGCGCTGGTGTTCATCGTCGGCGAAACCGGGTTTTACTGGGGCCATCGGCTCAGCCACGAACTGCCTTGGCTGTGGCGCTTCCACGCGCTGCACCACAGCACCGAGCACATGAATTTCCTGGCCAATACCCGCACCCATCCGGTGGACATGGTGATCACGCGGCTGTTCGGCCTGGTGCCGCTGTACTTGCTGGGTTTGGCCGGTCCCACCATGGCCGGTACCGCCGCGCCAGCCGCGCTGCTGGTGGTGGGGACGTTGTGGGGCTTCTTCATCCACGCCAACCTGCGCTGGCGGTTCGGTCCGCTGGAATGGCTGATCTCCACGCCGGCCTTCCATCACTGGCACCACAGCCGCAACGACCACATCAACCGCAACTACGCCTCGACCTTGCCGGTGCTCGACCGCTTGTTCGGCACCTATTATCTGCCGCGCCACTGGCCGGCCGAGGTCGGCACCGACACGCCGCAACCCGCGACATTGGCCGGCCAGTTGCTCGACCCGCTGGCGCCGGCCCCCAAAGCGCGCTGAGCTTTCAACACGGTACCGATGGTATCGGCTGGCGATACCATCGCCGCTGGACTTGATGACAACGTTGCTCCGCAGTACAGTCGGACTTTTATGCTGTGCTGGAGGTTACCTTGCATCGATTGAAAAAACTCTTGCGCGGGCGCTCGTCGGCCAACACGGCGGTGCTGTCGGCATTCTTTCTCTGCGGCCTGTATTTCGCGTCGTGGTGCCTGATCAATCAGTGGTCCAGCATGCCTGGCACCATGATCTTTTACCGCTAACTATCGGTCAATTACGCCGAAGTAGCGATACCGTACTTGCGCTGGGTGTGATGATATTGCGCCATTAACGCATCGAGCGCAGGGTGGTGCGCGTCGATCTTGCGCATGCGTTCGAGCAGGTACACGGCTTGTTCGGCCAGCGGCGCCTCCCAGCCCATGTCGTCGAGCTGCTTGAGGATGGCCGACGCGGCGGCCGGCAGCAGCGCCATATTGGCCGGCGCCTTGCGCAGGCCGGCATTGAGGGTATCCACCGCTGCGCGCAGGTCGCCTTGCTTGCTTTTTTCGGCAGCGTGCGCCAGCAGTTCGCCCACCTGCATCCTGATCTGCTCGCCCATGCCTTGCGCCAGGTCGTGGCGTCCCGCCTTTTCAAACACGTCCACCGCATCGTCCATCGACACGCCGCTGGCGTCGTCGTTCATCAGGTCCAGCATCACGGAAGACGCTTGCTGGTCGAGCTTGACGTTCAGGCAGCTCTGGATCAGGTCGAGCTTGAGCCCGCTCGACAGCCCGCGCGTGTTGGCGATATTGTTGACCGCCATGGTCAGCTCGGTGGCGGCGGCCGTGAGGTTGCCGGCCATTTCCTGCACCATGCCGGCAGCAATTGCCCGGCAGGTATCGGTGTTGGCATTGCTGCGCAGCGAGCGCTCCATGTCGCGGATCACGCCGCCGGCCTGGTGGGCATCGCCTTTTTTGACCAGTGTCTTGACCAGCTTGACGTGGTCCTCGGGGTCGCGGAATTCGGAATACTTGGCCTTGTTGACGACCTGCTTGAACGCCCGCTCGGCAGCACCGACGTCGCCGGTGGCAAACGCCACCTCACCCAGGTGGCGCAGGCGGCGCACCATGTGCGGTGAAATTTCCACCGCGTCTTCCAGCACCTTCTTGGCCGACTGCTGCTGGCCCAGCGCCTGCAAGGTGCGCGCCAGCAAATCGTAGGCTGCCATGAAGGTGGTGTGGTGTTGCAGCAGGTCGGTCAGGGTTTGCTGGGCTTCAACCAGCTTGCCCAGGCCAAACTGGCAGCGCGCCAGGCCCAGCTTGGCCCAGGCGGTAGGGCGGGTGAGCAGGATGGCCTGGTACACGAACTCGGCCTCCGCCAGGTCGTCGATCGACACCAGCAGCTCGGCCCGCAAGCGCGCATAGTCGGCAGCGTAGCGGGCATTGGTCTGTTCGCCGTCCTTGCAGCCGGCAATCGCCTTGCGGATATTGCCGGCCGCAACCTGCTGGTAAACGGGCCAGAATACTTCGCGCCGCTCCACCGCGCGGCGGATCCGTTGCAGCAGGGCGTCCACGGTGAACGGCTTGAGCACGTAATCGGTCGGGGCCAGCTCCACCGCGCCGATCACGCGGCTGTACACGCCCTCGGACGTGATCATGATAAAGATCGTCCACGCCGGGATCAGGCGATGATGGCGCAAGTCTTCCAGCAACTGCTGACCGTCCTGGCCGCTGTTCTCGTTGCCGTTGCCGAGGTCGTACTCGCACAGCACGATGTCGAATTGCTTCTTGGTCAGCTGGCGTATGGCCGTGCCCGATCCCACCGCGTATTCGATACGGGTGATCTCGCACTGGTTCAGCATATTGTGCAGGCTGCCGCGCATGCCCGGATTCGGGTCCACGATCAATACCGACAACTCGCTATATTCGGCCATGTTTTCCATCCATTCAGATTGGTTCTAGCATAACCGAAGGTCGTTCAAAGCACGCGTTTTTGCGTTGCACAAGGCGCATTTCGGCGCGTGGCAGGCGTGAAATGTTGCTTGCGGAATACTTGGCGGCACGTTTCGGGGTCATCTTGGCGCTGTATGGCGAGGGTGGGAAAGGGTATAATGCGCGCAAAAGGAATTCTGCAAGCCCAAGCCTGTGTTTAATTTTCGCTTTCTACCTTTAATCCGCAGCCACGCTGCATCAACTACTCCTCCATCATGTTGATACTCCCGGGCTCCAACGCCCTGTCCGCCTTCCGCAGCCAACGCCTGTTAAACCAACTGCAAGCCGCGCTTCCCCAGGTCGCCGCAGTCCAGGCCCGCTATGTCCACTTCATCGATGCCGCCCAGCCGCTGTCGGCCGACGACACCAGCCGCCTCGGCGCGCTGCTGACCTACGGCGAACCGGCTCACGCCGACAACGCTGACGGGGCGGTCGAGGAATTCTTCGTGATCCCGCGTTTCGGCACCATTTCGCCGTGGGCTTCCAAGGCCACCGACATCGTGCACAACTGCGGCATGGCGCACATCAAGCGCGTCGAGCGCGGCATCGCGTTCCGCATCAACCTGAAAGCCGGCATCCTCGGCAGCAGCATCGGCGCGCCGAAAAAGCTGTCGGACCAGGATGTGCTGACGGTGGCAAGCCTGCTGCATGACCGCATGACCGAGTCGGTGCTGCGCCACCCGGACGAAGCGGCCGGCCTGTTCCGTACGCTCGACGCCAAGCCACTGGAAACCGTGGACGTCATCGGCGCCGGCGCCGGTGCGCTGGAACAAGCCAATACCGACCTGGGCCTGGCGATGTCGCAGGACGAGATCGAGTACCTGGATGCGGCGTTCACCCGCGCCGGCCGCAACCCGACTGACGTCGAACTGATGATGTTCGCGCAAGCCAATAGCGAACACTGCCGCCACAAGATCTTCAACGCCGACTGGACCATCGACGGCGTGGCGCAACCGAAATCGCTGTTCGGCATGATCAAGAATACGCACGAGCTGCAGCCGAAGGGCACCGTGGTCGCCTACAGCGACAACTCGTCGATCATGGAAGGCGCCACCGTGATGCGCTTCTTCCCGCAAGGTGCCGGCCAGGAATATGCGCCGGTCACCGAGCTGACCCACACGCTGATGAAGGTGGAAACCCACAACCACCCGACCGCCATCTCGCCATTCCCGGGCGCCTCCACCGGCGCCGGCGGCGAGATCCGCGACGAAGGCGCCACCGGCCGCGGCGCCAAGCCGAAGGCTGGCCTGGCCGGCTTCACGGTCTCGAACCTGCTGCTGCCGGGCGCCGTGCAGCCGTGGGAAGTCGACGCCGACGGTAAAGCCTATGGCAAGCCGGACCGCATTGCTTCGGCACTGCAAATCATGATCGACGGTCCGCTCGGCGGCGCCGCGTTCAGCAACGAATTCGGCCGTCCGGTCCTGGGCGGCTACTTCCGTACTTACGAGCAAAACGTCAGCGCCCAGTTTGGCGCGGCCACCGTGTTCGGCTACCACAAGCCGATCATGATTGCTGGCGGCATCGGCAATATCTCGTCGCAACACACGCACAAGAACGACATCCCGGTCGGCAGCCTGCTGGTGCAACTCGGCGGTCCCGGCATGCGTATCGGCATGGGCGGTTCCGCTGCCTCGTCGATGGCCACCGGCACCAATACCGCCGACCTGGACTTCGACTCGGTCCAGCGCGGCAACCCGGAAATGGAACGCCGCGCCCAGGAGGTCATCAACGGCTGCTGGCAGCTGGGCCAGGACAATCCGATCATCTCGATCCACGACGTCGGCGCCGGCGGCCTGTCGAACGCTTTCCCGGAGATCACCAACGACGCCAAACGCGGCGCGATTTTCGACCTGCGCAAGATTCCGCTGGAAGAGAGCGGCATGGCGCCAAAAGAGATCTGGTCCAACGAATCGCAGGAACGCTATGTGCTGGCCATCGCACCAAGCAGCCTGCCGCTGTTCCAGGCCCTGTGCGAACGCGAGCGCTGCCTGTTTGCCGTGGTCGGCACCGCTACCGAGGAACGCCAGCTCAAGCTGATCGATCCCGAACTGGGCAACAACCCGGTCGATATGCCGATGGACGTGTTGCTGGGCAAACCGCCAAAAATGCAGCGCGACGTCGAACACGTGGTGCGCGAACTGCCGGCGCTGGACCTGACCGGCATCGACCTGGAAGAGGCTGCCAAGCGCGTGCTGCTGCTGCCGACCGTGGGCGACAAATCGTTCCTGATCACCATCGGCGACCGCACCGTGGGCGGCATGTCGGTGCGCGACCAGATGGTCGGACCATGGCAGGTGCCGGTCGGCGACTGCGCCGTCACCACCATGAGCTTTGAAGGCTACCTCGGCGAAGCGATGTCCATGGGCGAGCGCACGCCGCTGGCCGTGATCGACGCCGCCGCCTCGGGCCGCATGGCCGTGGCTGAAGCGATCACCAATATTGCTGCCGCACCGATTGCCGACATTTCCGACATCAAGCTGTCCGCCAACTGGATGGCTGCTTGCGGCCAGCCGGGCCAGGACGCCGCGCTGTACGACACCGTCAAGGCCGTGGGCATGGAACTGTGCCCGGCGCTCGGCATCAGCATCCCGGTCGGCAAGGATTCGCTGTCGATGCGTACCACCTGGAAAGAGGGCGATGATGCCAAGGCCGTGCTGTCGCCGGTATCGCTGATCGTCTCGGCATTCGCACCGGTCTATGACGTGCGCAAATCGCTGACGCCGCAGATCAGGACCGATGCCGGCGAGACCTCGATCATCCTGATCGACCTCGGTCGTGGCAAGAACCGCCTGGGCGCGTCGGCGCTGTCGCTGGTCATGAACCAGCTGGGCAACGACACGCCGGACGTGGACAGCGCGGAAGACCTGAAAGGCTTCTTCGCCGCCATCCAGCAACTCAATCGTGACGGCAAGCTGCTGGCCTACCACGACCGTTCCGACGGCGGCCTGTACGGCACGCTGACCGAGATGGCGTTTGCCGGTCGTGCCGGCCTGTCGATCAACCTCGACATCCTGACCCTTGAACAAGGCCATGGCGCCGACCAGGGCGACGCCAAGAACTGGGCCGGCCAGATCGCCGAACGCCGCAACGAGCAAACCCTGCGCGCGCTGTTCTCGGAAGAGCTGGGCGCCGTGATCCAGGTCCGCGCCGACGAAAAATCGCTGGTCATGGATGTGCTGCGCAGCTTCAACCTGGGCGCCTGCAGCCACATCATCGGCAAACCGAACGACCGTGGCGTGATCGAGTTCACCCGCGATGCCAAGCTGATCTACAGCCAGCCACGCAGCGCGCTGCACCGCCTGTGGAGCGAAACCAGCTGGCGCATCGCCCGCCTGCGCGACAACCCGGCCTGCGCCGACGCCGAATACGACCGCCTGCTCGACGAACAGGATCCAGGCATGCAGCCGAAGGTCACGTTCGACCTGGCCGAGAACATCGCCGCGCCATTCCTGGCCACCGGCGTGCGTCCCCGCGTTGCCATCCTGCGCGAGCAGGGTGTCAACTCGCATATCGAAACCGCTTATGTCATGCACCAGGCCGGCTTTACTGCGGTCGATGTCCACATGAGCGACCTGATTGCCGGCCGCGTCAAGCTCGACGACTTCCAGGGTATTATCGCCGTCGGTGGTTTCTCGTATGGTGACGTATTGGGTGCGGGCGAGGGCTGGGCTAAAACCATCCTGTTTAATACGGCGTTGTCGGAACAATTCGCGCGCTTCTTTGCGCGTGGCGACAGTTTCGGCTTGGGCGTTTGTAATGGTTGCCAGATGATGAGTAATCTGAAATCGATTATTCCCGGTGCCCATGCCTGGCCAAAATTCACCACGAATAAATCGGAGAAATTCGAAGCCCGCTTTGCGATGGTGGAAGTATTGGATTCCCCATCGATATTCTTCAACGGCATGGCCGGTACCCAAACCCCGATCGCGATTGCGCACGGTGAAGGTTATGCCGACTTTACCCAAACCGGGAATATCACCGAAGCCGTCGCTGCCATGCGCTTTGTCGATAACCGTGGTGATGCAACCGAAGCCTATCCGTATAACCCGAATGGCTCGCCGCAGGGCCTGACCTCGGTCACCACCGCTGATGGCCGCTTCACGGTCATGATGCCGCACGCCGAGCGCGTATTCCGCACGGTGCAGCAGTCGTGGCATCCGGAGGCGTGGGGCGAAGAATCGCCATGGATGCGCATGTTCCGTAACGCACGCAAGTTCGTCAGTTAAGTTTTAACCGCTCAGTTGAAACCGGGCCCCTGCGCAAGCAGCGGCCCGGTTTTTCTTTGTCTGAATCGGGGCGGGTGGCTGTGTTTCAGTCCGGATGGAAGGACTATCTCGAACATATGGTGCGAATCAAGCTGGAAAGCAGCTGGAACGTGCCAAAAACTGGTTCGGTACAAGCGTGGAAGTCCGTAAACGCCAACGCCCGGCACGAGGCCGGGCGCTGGTTAGCTCAGGACAGCCTTGAAGCTGTCCGGTTCCTGGTTACTGAACCTTGGCTTTCTTTTGCAGTTCGTCGCGGTAGGCGGCGATCTTGCCTTGTTGCATTTGCTGCGAGATCTGCTGCTTGACCTGGTCAAACGGTGGGAACTGGGCGTCACGTGGTGCTTCGTCCAGCTTGATCACGTGGTAACCGAACTCGGTCTTGACCGGGGTTTCGGTGATCGCACCTGGTTTCAGGGCCACCATCGCATCGGCAAACGGCTTGACCAGCTTGCCTGGCGACATCCAGCCCAGGTCGCCGCCATTGTTGGCGGAACCGTCTTTCGACACCTTGGCCAGCTCTTCGAATTTACCGCCGGCTTTCAGCTTGGTGATAATGTCCTTGGCTTCCTGTTCGGTGGTGACCAGGATATGGCGCGAGTGATATTCCTTGCCGCCGTTGGCTGCCTTGTATTTATCGTACTCGGCTTTGATATCGGCATCCTTGACCGGATTCTTTTTCACATAATCGGCCAGCATGGCGTTGATGATAATGCTCTGGCTGGCGTTATCGATGGCGGCTTTGACGTCGGCCTTATTGCCATAACCTTGTTTATTGGCTTCCTGCAGCATTACCTCGCGGCCGATCAATTCTTTCTTGACCATTTCGCGCAATTGCGGGCTGTCAGGTTGCTGGCCCTGGGCCACAACTTGTTTGACCATTTGGTCTGCCTTGGCAGCCGGAATGGCTTTGCCATTCACGGTGGCGAGATTTTGCGCAAAGGCGGGCGCTGCAACAACAGCAATCATGGCTAACAACAGACGGGCTGGTTTCAACATCATTATTTAAATCCTTTAAAAGCTTGAGATTGCACTTGGATGCGCATATTACCAACTTGAAATGAAAAACGGCGCCCACTAGGGCGCCGCCTTGCAGAACATTACTGCACTTTTGCTTTTTTAACCAGTTCTTCCTGGTAAGCTTGTACTTTCTTCTGCATCAGGCCTTCTTGTACCTGGCCCTTGACTTCTTCCAGCGGCGGCAGTTTTACAGCGCGGGTGTCGTCCACCTTGATCACGTGCCAGCCGTTAGGCGTTTGCACTGGCTTCTCGGTCACGCCACCTTTTTGCAGGTTGACGAATGCTTGCGAGAACACTGGTGGGAACGACGATGGGGTAGCCCAGTCCAGGTCGCCACCGTTGGCAGCCGAACCGGTGTCTTTCGACTGCTTGGCCAGGTCTTCGAACTTGGCGCCGCCTTTGAGCTTGGCGATCACGTCGTTGGCTTCGGCTTCGGTCGCCAGCAGGATGTGACGCACGTGGTACTCTTTTTCGGCCGAAGCGGCAGCAACGGCTTTGTCGTACTCGGCCTTGACGTCGGCGTCCGATACCGGGTTTTTCTTGACGTAGTCCATCACCAGAGCATTGGTGATGATTTGCTGACGGGCGTTTTCCAGTTGTTCCTTGACCGCTGCATTTTTGCCGTAGCCTTGTTTCTCGGCTTCTTGCATCATTACTTCGCGGCCGATCAGGTCTTTCTTGATCAGTTCGCGCAACTGTGGCGAATCCGGCTGCTGGCCTTGGGCGACGACTTGCTTGACGACGGCGTCAACACGCGAGCTCGGGATGGCTTTGCCATTAACAACGGCAACGTTTTGTGCGAAAGCAGGTACGGCGGCAACGGCGAGAAGTGCAATCAGCAAACGGGCTGGCTTGAAAGTCATTATTAATTCCTGTAGGGGGAAGATTTAGCGAAAACCGGAGGAGGGAGTTAGATCTGCTATCTGTGTTTTTGTTCAGTTTTGTGTTCGATTATTTTCTGAAACCAATAGCCTGGGTCCACCCCACCGGCACAACATCATACTTCGGACGGTGCCAATGCAGTAATGGCCAATGCATGAATTTCTTTATGCATCATATCGTTCACGGAATCATACACGAGTCGATGTCTTGTGACGAGTTTCTGCCCCTCAAATTGTAACGAAACGATTCTGACACTGTAATGTCCGCCTCCGGAAGCGGCGCCGGCATGGCCGGCGTGCAAATGGGAGTCGTCGTTGAGCGTCAATTCGACCGGGGCCAGGGCCGCTTCCATCTTGCTGCGGATGCGTTCGATGCGGGTATCGTTCATGGCTGTTCTTTCATGTGACGCGAGAGGTAAACGGTCTGGCCGATGATGAAGACGAACATCAACGCGGTGGTGCCAAACATCTTGAAGTTGACCCAGGCGTCGGTATTACCCTTGAACAGCACGAAGGCGACATACCAGTTCAGTACGCCCATCACCGTGAAGAAGGCGATCCAGGCCAAGTTGATGCGGCTCCAGCCGGCATCGGGCAGTTCGACGAACTCGCCCATCGACTTGCGCATCAGGTTTTTCTTGAACACCAGGTCGCTAACCAGCAAGCCGATGGCAAACGACCAGTAAACGATGCTGAGCTTCCATTTGACGAAGGCTTCGTCGTGCAGGTAAATGGTGAGGCCGCCGAAGAACACGAACATGGCCAGCGAGAACCACATCACGCCTTCGACCTTACGCCCGCGCACTTTCAGATAGGCGATCTGCAGCACGGTGGCCAGGATGCCGACCACCGTGGCCAGCACGATGGGAGCCTGGTCCGGCGTCACGCTGCCACCCGAAATGATGCTGCCCAGGTAGGTGTTGGTGAACACCTGGGCTGCTTCGGCATGCATGCCAGCCAGTTTATAGGCGCCGAAGAACAGGATGACCGGGAATAAGTCGAACAGGAATTTCATGTTGCCTCAGTATTTATTTACTCTTGTGGATCGAACCGTAACGACGCCGAGTTGATGCAATAACGCAGCCCGGTTGGCGGCGGGCCGTCCGGGAACACGTGTCCCAGGTGGGCGTCGCACACGGCGCACAGAATTTCGGTGCGCAGCATACCATGGGTGCGGTCGGTTTTCTCGATCACGTTGGCCGGATCGATGGCTTCGAAGTAGCTGGGCCAGCCGCAACCGGAGTCGAACTTGGTGTCGGAGCGAAACAGCGGCGTGTCGCAGCAGACGCAGGTATAAATACCGTGTTCGTGGTGATCCCAGAACTTGCCTGTGAAGGCGCGTTCGGTGGCGGCGTGGCGGGTAACCTGGTATTCCATCGGATCGAGCATGGCGCGCCATTCGGCGTCGGACTTGGTGACTTTATTGGTCATGGCTTAGATCTTTCTTAAGAAGAACAACTTACTTCGAGATGGCTGGCCCAGTCGGGGGGCAAGGCGGCGTAGTGGTCGTGCTCGGGCTGCTCGTCGTACGGGTGCTGCAAGATTGCCAGCAATTTCGCCACTTCCGAGTAGTCCTGCTGTTGCGCCTTGTCGATGGCCACCTGGGCCAGGTAATTGCGCAGCACGTATTTGGGGTTGATTTGGTTCATCGCAAGCTGGCGGTCGGCATCGACACTGTGCTCGGCTTGCAGGCGCTGTCGGTACTGCCCGGCCCAGGCGTCGAAAGCAGGGCGGTCGATGAACAGGTCGCGCAGCGGCTCGTCGCCGCTGGCGTCCGCTGCCTTGAGGCCGCCCAGGCGGCGGAAGAACAGCGTGAAATCGACGCCATTGGCCTGCATGACAGCAAACATGGCGTCGAACAGGGCGCGGTCGGCATCGGCATGCGCGTCCAGCTGGGTCAAGCCCAGCTTGGCGTGCAGCAGTTCGTCGAGCCTGGCGGCGAAGGCGGGCTGATAAACGTCGAGCGCGGCTTGCGCGTCTTCCGGCTCGCCGATCAGCGGCAGCAGGGCCTGGGCCAGCGCATAGCAGTTCCAGTGGCCAACCTGCGGCTGGTTCGCGTACGAGTACCGGCCTTGCTGGTCGGTGTGATTGCAGATGTGGTCGGCGTCGAACGCTTCCATGAAGCCGAACGGACCGTAATCGATGGTCAGGCCCAGAATCGACATATTGTCGGTATTCATCACGCCGTGCATGAAACCGACCGACTGCCACTGGGCGACCATGTGCGCGGTGCGGCGCGTGACTTCCGCCAGCAGGCCCTGGTAAGGGTTGTCGCTGGCGCGCAGGTCGGGATAAAAATGGTCGATGACGTAGTCGGCCAGCACTTTCAGTTGTTCGTTCTGCTTGCGGTAGTACCAGTGCTCGAACGAGCCGAAGCGCACGAAGCTGGGCGCCATGCGCACCACGACGGCAGCTGTTTCCACCGTCTCGCGCATCACGCCCTGGCTGGAGCCGGCGATCGACAGCGCGCGCGACGTCGGTATGCCGAGGCCATGCATGGCTTCCGAGCACAGGAATTCACGTATCGAGGACCGCAGCACAGCACGGCCGTCGCCCATGCGCGAGTACGGCGTCTGGCCGGCGCCCTTCCATTGCAGTTCCAGCGGACCGTTATCGGTGGCGGCCGCGCCAAACAGGATGGCGCGGCCGTCGCCCAGCTGGCCGGCCCACACGCCAAACTGGTGGCCCGAATACACGGCTGCCAGCGGTTGCCCCTGTTCCGGTACGGCATTGCCGACCAGGATGTCGAGGCTGTCCGCGACCTGGTCCGGCGACAGCTTGAGCAGTTGTGCCGCCGACGGGCTGACCGCCACCAGGTACGGCGCGGGCAGGGGAGTTGGCATCAGCCGGGTGTAGAACGCGGGCGGCAGGGACGCAAAAGAATTGTCCAGCGGCAGCGAGGTCAGATTGGTAGCGATGATGGTTCCTGTGAAGAGCACCCGGCCCAGGGGCCGGAAAGCGCGATTTTACCGCAGCACAGCCAAGTGCGTCGCATGCACATGCTTGCTAATAGTAAGTTACTTCATTGATAAATTGATTGACGGAAA
Source organism: Duganella sp. FT27W (assembly GCF_009295655.1). NCBI lineage: Bacteria > Pseudomonadati > Pseudomonadota > Betaproteobacteria > Burkholderiales > Oxalobacteraceae > Duganella > Duganella sp. FT27W. The sequence goes on along the minus strand of NZ_WHIV01000001.1, from coordinate 1,269,430 downwards.
TACGTACTTCCACTTAAAATATTGCCTTGCAGCATTTCTCAGATTTCACATTTCCCACCTTGCGCTCCAGGATCCCATGTTCACTAGCATCACTATCCGTACCCGGCTGATTGTCTCGATGGCAGTACTTGGCCTGTTGATTATTTCCATCGGCGCGGTCAGCCTGTTCGGCATGAACAAGGTGAATTTCGCGCTCAAGGATGTGTATTCGAACCAGATGGCGTCGGTGCTCATTCTGACCGAGTCGAAGAACTTCCTCAATCGTGCACGCTTTGTCATCGATCGCGGCGTGTTCCACCCTGATGCCTCAGACCTGGACAAGACGCTGGCCCGTGCCGAAGGCTTTATTCTTGATGGCGACAGGTCCTGGAAGGCTTACCTGGACTTGCCGCTGACGGGTGAAGAGCAGCAACTGGCGAGCGACCTCGACAAGAAGCGCACGGTCTATATCGGCTTCCTGCGCGAGCTGATGGCCGCGATCAAGTCGCAAAACGCCGAGAAAATCGACGATCTGGCCATGAACAAGATGAGCAAGGAATTCGGCATTTTTGATGCCGCCTCCAACAAGCTGGAAAAATACCAGCTCGACGGCGCGCGCAAACACTACGACGACAGCCAGTCGTTCTTCAGTGCCTTCGAGGTGGGCTTCTTGATCGCGCTGCTGGGCGGCATGGTGCTGATCGTGTTCTCGACCCTGCGCCTGCTGTCGGCCATCCTCAAACCGCTGCGCGCCGCGCTGGGCCACTTCGACCAGATCGCGGGCGGCAACCTGGCCAACGATATCCGCGTCGAACGTGACGACGAAATGGGCAGCCTGATGCAGGGCTTGATCAAGATGCAGGACCAGATGTCCACCACCGTGCGCGGCATCCGCAACGGCAGCAATTCGATCGCCACCGCCAGCGCGGAAATTTCGCAGGGCAACCTGGATCTGTCGCGCCGCACCGAGAACCAGGCTGCCGCGCTGGAAGAAACCGCGTCGTCGCTGGAAGAACTGACCACCACCGTGCGCCACAACGCCGACAACGCGCGCCAGGCCAATCACCTGGCGGTCACCGCCCAGGACGTGGCCAGCAAGGGCGGCCAACTGGTGTCGCAAGTGGTCGATACCATGAGCACGATTAACGGTTCGTCGCGCAAGATCGCCGACATTATCGGTGTGATCGACGGCATTGCGTTCCAGACCAATATCTTGGCGCTGAATGCGGCAGTGGAAGCGGCCCGTGCTGGCGAACAGGGCCGTGGCTTTGCCGTGGTCGCGACGGAAGTGCGCAACCTGGCCCAGCGCTCGGCGGCGGCCGCCAAGGAAATCAAGGAACTGATCACGGCGTCGGTGGAGCAGGTGGATGCCGGTTCGCAACTGGTGGACAAGGCCGGCGCGACGATGGATGAGATTGTCAGCAGTGTCGAACGCGTGACCGGCATCATCAGCGAGATCATGGTGGCCGGCGAAGAACAGAGCGAAGGCATCAACCAGATCAACCAGGCCATCGCCCAGATGGATGAAGTGACGCAGCAAAATGCGGCGCTGGTGGAAGAGGCGGCAGCAGCGGCCGGTTCGTTGCAGGAACAGGCGGCCACGCTGGAAGAGCTGGTCAGTACCTTCAAGGTCGATGCGCAGTCGGCGCCGCGTTTGGGCCATGGCGCCAAACGTCCGGTCCTGGCATTGGGCCGCTGAACTGGCCGGGCCACGCCAGGCCGGGCCATGCGATGACGAGCGACGCCGGCCCCGCTGCCGAGGCGCGCAAGCAGCGCCTCATTCCCGACCGGGACAGGTTCTTAGCCGACGTCTGCCAGCAGCAGCGACACATAGAGCAAAAAGCGGTCTTCCAGCCGCGACAGATCAAGCCCGGTAATTTCGCCGATGCGGCGCAGCCGGTAGTCGAGCGTATTGCGGTGGATGTGCAACGCTTCCGCCGTCGCCGCCAGGTGGCTGTCGTGGCGGAACCAGGTTTCTAACGTGCGCTGCAACAGTTCCTTGTTCTTGTCCTGCGCCTGCAGGCGCAGCATCGGCTGGCGCAGCTGCTCGGCCTGCCAACCGGCATCGAGTCCCGATAACAACACCGGTAACGCCTGGTCGTAATAGCTGTAGCGTCGCCGTCCGCCATCGCGGGCGCGGCCGATGCGCGCCGCCGTGCGCGCGCTCTGGTACGAGATCGCCACGTTATCCAGGCCTGCCAGGGCGATCCCCACCGTCAGTCCATGAGCTTGCGCGCCTTCTTCATCGAGCAATGTCGCCAGCGCCTCGAGCTTGCGCTGGGCCCAGGCCGGAACATCGGTGGAGGCCACGCTGTCATGAAAATCGAGGATGACCAGCTCGTGCGAGCTGGCCGCCGCCGTCAATGCCGACGGCTGCCGGCTTAGCAGGCGCAGCTGCAGGCGCTGGATTTCGCTCAGTGCTTCCACCGTGCCGGCCGCCCGGTCGTCGAGTTCCAGCAACATCACCACGTGCGGACGACGGAAGTCCACGCCCAGGCGCCGCGCCCACGATTCCAGCCCGGACCGGGCGCCGGGATCGCTGGCGATCAGTTGCAGTACAAAGGTTTCGCGGTAGCGCGAGTCGCGTTGCAGGGCGTCGGTCAGTTGCGCCTGTTCCAGGATCATTTCGGCGGTCAACCGTACCAGCTCGCCAAACTGGCGCACGTCGTCCGGTGCGCCCGAGAGGCCGATGGCGCCGCACAGCTGGCCGTTGACGCTCAAAGGCAGGTTGATGCCGGGCTGGGCGCCGTGCATATTGCGGGCGCTGGCCGCATCTATCTCGACCGGCAACTGCTTGGCCAGGGCCAGCATCGCGCCCGTGTGCAACTCGCCGATGCGGGCAGCATTGCCGCTGGCGACGATGCTGCCATGGGCGTCCATCACGTTGACGTTGTACGGGATGATTTTCATCGTGCGGGTGACGATGTCCTGCGCCAACGCGCTGTTCAAGATGGTCATGGCTAGCTGTTCGTGGTGGGTTAACTGCAGCCGCCATTGTGCCAAGGAACGACGGATTGCGCTCGAAAGTCGTTTTTCCAGGGAAATATTTAGGCGTTTGCCCAGTATTTTGCCGTGTTGACTGTCGATTCTCGTGCATTCGGCCGATGATTTTTATGCAGCGATTCCAGATAATCAGCGCTGTCAGTCGTCATGACACTACAACATCTAGGAGACCTGCATGGGCAATTCCACCACCACCACCACCGCCACCGCGGCCGGTGCCGTACTCGACGGCGCCTACAAAAAAGCCACCTGGCATCTGATTCCGTTTATCTTCGTCTGTTACTTCTTCAACTACCTGGACCGCGTCAACGTCGGTTTCGCCAAGCTGGAGATGATGGACGCGCTCAACCTGAGCAATACCGTGTACGGCCTCGGCGCCGGCATCTTCTTCATCGGCTATGTCCTCAGCGGCGTGCCAAGCAACCTGATCCTGCATAAACTGGGCGCGCGGCGCTGGATCGCCGTGATGATGATCATGTGGGGCGCCTTGTCGGCCGCCATGTTGTTCGTCACCACGCCCACCTCGTTCTACGTGCTGCGCTTCTTCACCGGTGTGGCCGAGGCTGGCTTCTTCCCGGGCATGGTGCTGTACTTCACCCACTGGTTCCCGTCGCAAAAGCGCGGCCAGGTGATGGCGCTGTTCATGTCGGCGATCCCGATTTCGGGCCTGATCGGCGGACCGCTGTCGGGCTGGATGCTGGCGCACTTCTCGGCCGGCCAGGGCGGCATGGCCGGCTGGCAGTGGCTGTTCCTGCTGCAGGGTCTGCCGACCGTGCTGCTGGGCGTGGCCGTGTACTTCTACCTGAATGACGGCATCGCCCAGGCCAAGTGGCTGAGCACGCAAGAAAAAGCCGCCATGCAGACCGCGCTTGATGACGACGAAAAGCAGCGCCAGGCGACCAGCACCGTCGGCCAGTCGATCGGCGACGTGCTGAAAAACGGCAGCGTGTGGATGCTGGGCGTGATTTACTTCAGCATCCAGATGGGCGTGTACGCAATTAACTTCTGGCTGCCATCGATCATCAAGTCGCTCGGCTACGACACCCAGACCGTCGGCTGGCTCAGCGCCATTCCTTACCTGTTTGCTGCCGTGTTCATGGTGTGGGCCGGCCGTTCGGCTGATAAACACCGCGAACGCCGCTGGCACGTCAGTGCGCCGATGCTGATGGGCCTGTTCGGTCTGATGATGGCCGCCAACTTCTCCACCAATCCGCTGGTCGTGATGGTGGGCCTGTCGATGGCTACCATGGGTGCACTGGCCGCACTGTCGATGTTCTGGTCGCTGCCGGCCGCCTTCCTCGGCAGCGCCGCTGCCGCCGCCGGTCTGGCGCTGATCAACTCGCTGGGCCAGATTGCCGGCTTCGTCAGCCCGTTCCTGGTCGGCTGGATCAAGGATGCCACCCAGAGCACCGATGCCGCGCTGTATGTCTTGTCGGCGGTGATGCTGCTCGGCGCGCTGCTGGTCCTGCGGGTACCGGCCAAGTTAGTGAATCGATAATTATCATGAACAAGCAACTGAAATTCGTTATCGCTCCCGATTCGTTCAAGGAAAGCTTGAGCGCGATGGCGATTGCCAATGAAATCGAAGCGGGCTTCCGCGAAATCTTCCCGGGCGCCCTCTACGTCAAGGTGCCGGTGGCCGACGGTGGCGAAGGCACGGTGCAAGCCATGATCGACGCCAGCGGCGGCCGCCGCGTGGACCTGTCGGTGCGTGGCCCGCTGGGCGAGCCGGTCAACGCCTTCTACGGCATCATGGGCGACGGCCAGACGGCAGTGATTGAAATGGCTGCCGCCAGCGGCCTGGAACTGGTCCCGCCCAACCGCCGCGACCCGCTGCACACCACCAGCTATGGCACGGGCGAGCTGATTCGTGACGCGCTGGACGCCGGCGCGCGCCGCTTCGTGCTCGGCATCGGCGGCAGCGCCACCAACGACGGCGGCGCCGGCATGGTGCAGGCGCTCGGCGGCCGGCTGCTCGATGCGGCGGGGCGCGACCTGGCGCCGGGCGGCGGCGCGCTCGACGCGCTGGCCCGGATCGACCTGTCCGGGCTCGACGCCCGCATCAAGGACTGCGTGTTCGATGTGGCGTGCGACGTCAGCAATCCGCTGGTGGGGCCGCAGGGTGCTTCTCACATCTTCGGCCCGCAAAAGGGCGCCACGCCGGCCATGGTGGCGCTGCTCGATACCAACCTGCGCCACTACGCGGCCGTGATCGCCCGCGACCTCGACCGCAACCTGGCCGATGTGGCCGATCTGCCCGGCGCGGGCGCGGGCGGCGGCATCGGTGCGGCCATGCTGGTTTTCCTGGGCGGCAGCTTGCGCCCGGGCAGCGAGATCGTGACCGACGCCGTGGGCCTGGATGCCGCCGTGGCGGACGCCGACCTGGTGCTGACCGGGGAGGGGCGCATCGACAGCCAGACCATCCACGGCAAAACCCCGATCGGCGTGGCGCGCGTGGCCAAGCGCCACGGCAAGCCGGTGATCGGCATCGCCGGCAGCCTGGAACCGGGCGCGGGCGTCATCCACGGTCATGGCATCGATGCCGTGTTCAGCGTGGTCAATTGCCCATGCACGCTGGAGCGGGCGCTGGCCGACGCCGCCTACAACGTGCGTACCTCGGCGCGCAACATCGCTGCAGTGTTGCGCCTGGGAACACAATTAGGGAGCTAACTCCAGTCTGTGCTAAAGTCATTTCCTGCGGCAATGCATGTACGCACGCCCGCAGGAAGGATTTTCATGGCGCCGCACCAGGGTGAACAGAAGTACGTGGCCAGGTTGCCGACCATACGCTCCCAGCTCTACAGCCTGGTCTGGGCCTGCGCCTTGCCGGCCATCCTCGGCATTGCGCTGCTGACCAACAACTTCATCGTCCGCGAACGCAAGACCATCCAGCAAGATACGCTGATCACCGCCCGGGCCCTGATCCAGGCGGTTGATCGCGACCTCAACACCGGCATCACGGTGGCACTGGCCCTGGCCAACTCCCCCAGCATCGACAGCCGCGATTTCGCCGCCTTCTACCGCCAGGCCACCGACGTGCTGCGCCCGGAATTCCCCGGCTATAACTTCGTGCTGCACGACCGCGATTCGGTCCAGTTGCTCAACACCGCCCGCCCATATGGCGAAGTCTATCCCGATCCGTTCAGCGCAGCGCGCATCGCCCAGGTATTCAAGACCGGCAAGCCATTGATTTCCAACCTGTTTTATGCCGGCGCGCTGAAACGTCCATTGGCGGCGATCCACGCGCCGGTGATCCGTGATGGCAAGGTGGTGTACGTGATCTCGGTGGCCTTCGTGCCCGAGCGCCTGGGCCAGGTGCTGCGCGAACAGTTGCTGCCGGCCGACCGCGTGACCGGCATTTTCGACGCCAATGGCGTGCTGGTGGCGCGCACCCACGATCCGGAAAAATACGTGGGCCGGCCAGTCTCGCCCACCCTGATGTCGCAATTCCGGCTGCGCCAGGAAGACGCGATCGAGGCCACCACCCTCGAAGGTATCCCCGTGTATTCGATGTACAGCCGGTCGTTGCAAAGCGGCTGGGCGGTGGTGATCGGCGTGCCGCGCAGCGCCGTGTATGCCGCGGTGTTCGATTCGATCACCTGGATCATGGCGTTCCTGGCGGTGGTCACCGCCGCCGGCTTCGGCGTGGCCTGGCACTTCGCGCGCAACATCGAGCGCTCGGTGCGTTCGCTCACCACGGCGGCGATGGCGCTGGGCGGCAAGGCGCGCCAGGGGCCGGTACCGCCGGCTGCGTTTCACGAGGCAGCGCAGGCGCTCGACACCCTGCACGGCGTGGAGTCGGAGCTGCTGCGCTACCGCCATCACCTGGAAAACCTGATCGAACACCGTACCCGCCAGCTCGAATCGGCGATGCGTGAAGCGCAGGCGGCCAATGCCGCCAAGGACGTTTTTGTCGCCAACATGAGCCACGAGCTGCGCACGCCGATGAACGCCGTGCTGGGGGTGGCGCACCTGCTGGGCCGCACCGGCGTCTCGCCGGAACAGGCGCGCTACCTGGACATGATACGCACCTCGGGCCAGTCGCTGCTCGGCATCCTCAACGATATCCTCGACCTGTCCAAGATGCAGGCCGGGAAGGTGGAACTGCACCACGCGCCGTTCCGCCTCGACGACGTGCTGCACGCGGTGGCCACCATCATGAGCGTGAGCGCCGGCGACAAGGATCTCGAGCTGGCCATCGGCGTCGATGCCGATGTACCGCGGGCCCTGGTCGGCGACGCACTGCGGCTGCACCAGGTACTGGTCAACCTGGCCGGCAATGCCATCAAGTTTACCGAGCGCGGTGAAGTGTCGTTGATGGTGTCCCGGCTGCCGGCGCCGGGCGGCGCCAGCCTGCTGCGCTTTGCGGTCAAGGACACCGGCATCGGCTTGAACGAAGAGCAGGTGGCGCGGCTGTTCTCGCCGTTTACGCAAGCCGACCTGTCCACCACGCGCCGCTTCGGCGGTACCGGGCTGGGGCTGACCATTTCCAAGGGCCTGGTCGAATTGATGCAGGGGCAGATCGACGTACACAGCATGCCGGGCGAGGGCAGCGAATTCCGCATCACCGTGCCGCTCGGCGTCAGCGAAGCCATCGATACCGTCGATGCCGCGCAGTCCGTCGCCCCGCAGCACCTGCTGCTGGCCGACGACAACGCCACCAGCCGACACTGCATCGCCCAGGCCATCGCCGCTGCCGGCTGGACTTGCGACGTCGCCGCCAACGCGCAGGCGGCGATTGCGCTGCTGCGCAATGGCGCCGTGTACGATGCGGTGCTGGTGGACTGGCAGATGGCCGAACTGTGCGCCCTCCAGCCCGAGATCAAGGCGCCGCTGATCTGCATGCTCAACGCCTATGGCCGCGACCTGGTGGCCGAAGACATGGCCAACGCCCGCATTGCCGCCTGCCTGGCCAAGCCGGTGACGGCGGTGGGCCTGCTGGAGGCGGTGCAGGCCGCGCGCGCCCACGGCCAGGAGCCGGCCGCACCGGACGATAACGCCCAGCCGGCGCTCGCTGGCGTACGCATCCTGCTGGTGGAAGACAATCCGATCAACCAGGTGGTGGCGCGCGGCCTGCTGGAACAGGCCGGGGCGCGGGTGGCGGTGGCCGAGAACGGCGAGGACGCCGTCACGCAACTGCGCCGCCTCGATTGCGACCTGGTGCTGATGGACGTGCAAATGCCGGTGATGGACGGCTTTACCGCCACCCGCATCATCCGCGAAGAACTGCGGTTGTCGCTGCCGGTGATCGCCATGACGGCCGGCGTGATGGCCAGCGAGCGCGAACAATGCATCGCGGCCGGCATGGACGACTTTATCGGCAAGCCGATCGACGTCGAACAGATGTTCTCGATTCTGGCGCGCCACCTGGGCCGCGCCACCCTGGAGCGATAACCAAAAGCGCGCCTGCCATGCGCTTTTGTCATAGCGCGAATTCTTCCATAGCTTATTTGTTTTCGTTCGTTTTATATCGCAAGCGAGACGAATATAGTGCGGATCATGACTTCCGTATCTATAGACTCCGCCCGCGCGCACCTCCTCGGCAGCGAATTTCGCCGCAGTTATGGCTGGCTCACCGGCGCCATGCAGCGCCTGGTGGGCTCGCGCCACGATGCCGAAGACCTGGCTGCATCGGCTTTCACGGAACTGGCGCAGGTTGACGACATCGCAGAGGTACGCCAGCCGCGCGCGCTGCTGACCACCATCGGCCGCCGCCTGACGTGGGAATTCTGGCGCCGCCGCGACCTCGAACGCGACTACCTGGCCCAACTGGCATTAACTCCTGACCATTGGCACGCCTCGACCGAAGATGTTTGCATGGCGGTCGAGGAACTGGTGCGCATCGACGCTGCGCTGGCTGGCTTGAGCGCCCGCGCGCGTGAAGCTTTCATTCTCAGCCAGTACGAGGAACTCGGTTATGCCGAGATCGCGGCGCGGCTCGGGGTTTCCGTGAGCATGGTCCGCAAATACATCGCGCAAGCCTTGCTGGCCTGCTGCGGCAACGCATGAGCACTGACGCCGCCGGCCTGGCCTGGCGCCAGGCCGTGGAGTGGGAGGTACGCCTGCGCGACGGACAGGCCGCCGCTGATACCGATGCTGATGCCGCTGCCGATGATCTGCGCGACTTCACCCGCTGGTACTCCACCAGTGCTGTCCATGCTCAGGCCTGGGACGCCTTGCAGGAGCGCCTGGTGCGCCTGGGCGGACGCGCCGGTGCGACGTCGTCCGGCGGTGGCCCCGATGCCGCCATGGCGGCGGCCTTGCGCGCGCCTTCCGATGAACGCCGCCGCGCGTTGCGCGCCGCCTTCGGCCTGCTGGTGGTGGGCGTGGGCGCCTGGGGCGCGCGCGCCGGCTATCACCAACTGGGTCTGGATGCCGATTGGCGCGGCGCCATTGGCCAGCGCGGCCGCGCCACGCTGGCCGACGGCACGGCGATGGCCTACGACGCCGACAGCCGGATCTATCTACAAGGCGGGACCGGCGCTGCCGGCACGGCAAGCCTGCACCTGCAGCGCGGCCAGTTGCTGCTCACGCCTGGCACTGCGGACGCCAGTGTTCCATTGAACGTCGCCACCGCGCACGGCGTGGTGCAGGCCGACGGCGCCGAGCTCACGGTGGGTCGCCTGCGCGAGCGCAGCGTGGTGGCCGTGCGTTCCGGCAGCGCCATGGTGCGTCCCGATGGCCATGCCGCGCTGCGGCTGCAAGCCGGCCAGGCCTGCTACTTCAACCGCGACGGCGCCCGCGCCAGCGACCTGTCGTTTGCTGCCGTCAGCGGCTGGACGCGCGGCGTGCACGTGGCCGACCGCGCACCGCTGGCCGAGCTGCTGGAAGTGTTCGGCCGCTACCGGCCAGGAATCCTGCGCGCCAGCGACAATGCGGCCGCGCGGCTGGTGAGCGGCGTCTTCCGCCTGCACGATATCGACGCCGCCTTGCGTCAAGTGGCCGAGGCTTTGCCGGTCACTGTCACGCGGTATGGCCGCTATCTGACGGTGTTGAGCTGACCGGGTCACGTTGACCGGGTCACGCTGACCGGGTCACGTTGACCGGGTCACGCTGCCCCTAAATAAATATTTTCAACCGGCGCTGACGCTTTTGCATTCTCGTTGCACATGGGTGTGAAGCGTCTCAGCGGAGGCGCACTACACTGTGAGGCAGCTCGTGAACAAGACTTACCAACTGGCCCTGCTGGCCATTCCAGCAGCGATGCAATTACTGGTGGCGCCGGCCGCGCTGGCGCAGGAACAAGCCAGGCAAACCTACCAGCTGGCCGGCGCGCCGCTCGACAAGACCCTGCTGCGCATTGCCGCCGACAGCGGCGTGGCGCTGGCCTATGATCCGCGCTTGCTGGAAACGGTGCGCTCGGCGCCCGTCAACGGCACCTACAGCGCAACCGAAGCGATCCGGCGCGCGCTGGAAGGCACCGGTTTCGAACTGGGCGCCAGCGGTGGCACCTTGACCATCCGCCGCGCGGCGCCGCCGGCTGCCGCCGTGCCGCCGGTCAAAGCCCTGATGGCGCCGGTGGCGTTGCGGGCGCCGGCCGCTGCCCCGGCTGCAGCGGTTGCGCCGCCCGGCGGCGAGGTGCTGGCCCGGGTGACGGTGAGCGGTAGCCGCGTGGGCCGTTTTGATGAGGCGACCGACGATCCGCAGCGCGCGCCCACGTCGTCGTATCGCGTCACCGGCGACCAGATCGAAGAGCAGAACCTGACCACGCTGGAAGACTTGCAGCAGCTGGTGCCCGGCCTGGTGATCCAGAGCACCGATCCGTCGGACACCCAGATCACCATCCGTGGCGTGGGCGACGGCGGCGGCCAGGCCAGCGGCGACGCCAATATCGGCATGCCGAGCAGCGTGGCGATTTACGTCGATAATGTGTACCTGGCCCGCGCCGGCATGCTCGGTAACGGCCTTGGCGACATCGCCTACGCCGAGGTGCTCAGTGGCGCGCAAGGCACGGCGTTCGGCGCCAACGCCACCGGCGGCGTCTTGAACATTCATACCCGCGCGCCGTCGGCCACGCCCGAGGCATCGACGTCGTTCGCGGTCGGCCAGAACGGCTACCGGCGTTTTCGCGCGATGTTGTCCGGACCCCTGTCCGAACACTGGGCCGGCCGCCTCAATACCGTCTACAGCAACAACGACGGCCCGGTGACGAACATCCGCAACGGCCACAAGCTCGGTGGCGGTTCTAGTTCCGGCCTGCGCGCGCAAGCGCTGTACACGCAGGGCGATGCGTTCAGCCTGCGCCTGTCGGCCGACTACAGCATCAGCAACAGCGCGCCCACGCCGGTGCTGCTGGCCACCAATGTCTTTAGTGGCACGGACGGCTACGTCACCCGCTCGCGACTGATTGGCAACAACATCGTGTTCGGTCCCAATGTAGATCTCGACGACGAGAACAGCATCCATGTGAAGCAGGGCGGCTTGTCGGCGGTGGCGCAGTGGAATTTTGGTAATGGCTACAAGCTGAGCTCGGTGTCGTCGGTGCGCTCGTTCCGGTCCGAACCAAACATGGCCGACGGCTTCAGCGTCAACATCTACAACAACACCGGCACCGCCGTGCGCGACCGCACCTGGTCGCAGGAATTCCGTCTCGATTCGCCGCTGGGCGAACGTTTCGACTACGCGCTGGGCCTGACGCACCTGGGCCAGAACATGGACACCGTAGCCCATACCCGCTATGGCCCTGGCCCGCTGCCCGGCATTTACCTGGCCTCCGCCACGTACAACAATCTCGACGTGATCCGTCTCGGCACGCTGCGCGACCGCATGGTATCGCCGTACGCGCAAGGCACCTGGCACATCGCCCCGGACTGGGACCTGACGGGCGGTGTGCGCGTGAACTACCAGGAGAAGGGCGGCCAGTTCGTGCGCTACAACCGGGTAGCGTTCAATTCCGGCTACCTGAAGGAGTACCACACGCTGCCATCTGGCACGCTGGTGCTCAGGCATACCTTGAACGACGACTGGAGCAGCTACCTGGCCGCGTCGTACGGCGAAAAATCGGGCGGCCTGAATATCTCGGCCGGCGCCGCGCGCCAGGCAGGGCTGGACTCGCTGTACGTCAAACCCGAGAAAACCCGGACCGTGGAACTGGGCGTGAAGGGCGCGCTGTGGAACGACAAGGTTTCCCTCAAGGCCGACATCTTCCAGACCGAGATCAGCGATTTTCAGACCCAGGGCTACAACCCGGAAGACCAGCAAACTTATTTGATGAACGCCGGTACCTTCCGCTCGCGCGGATTTGAAGCCACCGTGCGCACCGCGTTCACCCGCAACTTCACGGTCGATCTGGCCGGCGTGTATAACGACGCCCGCTACACCGATTACCGCAACGCGCGCTGCGCGCCCGAGGTGACGCTGTCACCACGTCCGCCAGCATCGTGCGACCTGACCGGCGCACGCGTGTTCAACGCACCGAAGGTGACCTGGAACGCCAATGCGCGCTATGGCTGGCGCACCGAAGGCGGTCTCGATAATTTCGTCAGCGCCCGCTACGCCTATCGCGGCGACATGTTCGGCACCGTCGATAACTCGGCGCTCACCCGGGTGAGTAGTTATGGCCTGGCCTCGTTTTCGGCCGGCACCGGTGGTAAGCTGGAACGAGGAGACTGGAGCGCATCGCTCTGGATTAACAACGCCTTCGACAAGCGGTACTACCGGCGCACAGGCGCCGGCGACTACGGCACGGTCTGGGGCTGGCTGGGTGAAGCGCGCACGGTTGGCGCGACACTGACATACAAATACTAGGTAAACAGTTACGGAGCAGGCAGGCATGAGTGCATCATTCGAGCGTCGTCAATTCATCAAACTGGCATCGTTGCTGACCGGGGGCGCTGCGGCGCTCACCCAGGCATCGAACGTTGTCGCCGCCACCGCGCCGGCCACGGTCGATCGCGCCGGCCGCGCCGGGCCGCCGCAATTGGGAGAAACCCCGTTGCAGTGGCTCGAAGGCCAGCCCGCCAGCTTTGGTGGCGCTACCTGGGGCGTGCCATGGCCGCAAGGCCGCATTCCGCGCGATGCCGGTTTCGAATTGCGCAGCGCCGGTGGCGCTGCGCAGCCGGTGCAATCGTGGCCGCTGGCCTACTGGCCGGACGGTTCGCTGAAATGGTCGGCCCATGCGCTGCCGCCGGACGCCAAAGGCGGCCTGCCGCAAGCGGGCTACAGCCTGCATCCGCTGGTCGGCGACGCCGCCAAAGCGGTCAAGCCCGGCGCGCCGCTGGCAAAAGAGAGTGCTGGTGCAATCGAGATCGATACGGGCGTGCTGCAGTGCTCGCTGCCACGGTCGGGCGCGGTGCTGGTCACGGCCATGAAACGCAGCGGCAAGCAGCTGCTGCGCGACGGCCGCCTGGTGCTGCTGGTCGATGGGGCGCTCGATGACGAGACCCGGGGCGCCAGCCGCCGTGCCTATGACGGCGCCATCGACAAGGTGACGCTGGAGCAGAACGGCGCGCAGCGCGTGGTGGTGCGCATCGACGGCAGCCATCGCCATGCGGACGGCGCCACCTTGCTGCCGTTCGTGGTGCGCCTGTATTTTTACAAGAATTCCGACGCGGTGCGCCTGGTGCACACGCTGGTGTACGACGCCGATCCGGCCAAGTCCTACATCCGTGGCGTGGGCCTGCGTTTCGGCGTACCGCTGGCCGCCGAACTGTATGACCGCCATGTGCGTTTCGTGGGCGACAATGGCGGCGTGTTTGCCGAAGCGGTCAAAGGGCTGACCGGCCTGCGCCGCGACTCGGGCGCCGCCGTCTACGACGCGCAGCTCAATGGCCGCGCGGTGCCGCTGGCGCAAATGGGCGCGCAGGTCAAAATGGGACTGCAATACATTCCGGCATTCGGCAGCTACTCGCTGCTGCAATCGCACTCGGACGGTTTTTCGATCAGCAAGCGCACCAGCGCGGGACACGGCTGGATTCACGCGGCCAGCGGCGCGCGCGCTTCCGGTACCGCGTACGTCGGCGCACCCGATGGCGGCGTGGCTTTCGGCGTGCGCAATTTCTGGCAAAGCTATCCGGGCCAGATCGACATCCAGGGCGCGGAAACCGCGCAGGCGACGGTGACCATGTGGCTGTGGGCGCCCAACGCGCCGGCCATGGACCTGCGCTTCTACCATGACGGCATGGGCGAGGATACCCACGAGAAGCAGCGCGACGCGCTGGACATCACCTACGAGGATTACGAACAGGGCTTCGGCACGCCGCTGGGCGTGGCCCGCACCAGCGAGCTGCAATGGCAGCTGCTGGCAGCCACGCCATCGAACGAGGACCTGGTGTCGATCAGCCGCCGCATCCAGTCGCCGCCGCTGCTGGTTGCCAGTTCCGAACGGATTTACCAGGCGGGCGTGTTCAGCGACTACTGGAGCCCGGCGGTGGCGCAACCGAATGCCGCGCAAGCGAAGCTGGCAAAGCAGCTGGCGTGGAGCTTCGACTTTTACCGCAACCAGGTCGAGGACCGCAAATGGTACGGCTTCTGGGACTTCGGCGACGTGATGCACACGTACGACAACCAGCGCCACGTGTGGCGTTACGATGTCGGCGGCTATGCCTGGGACAACTCGGAGCTGAGCACCGACATCTGGCTGTGGCACTACTACCTGCACACGGGCCGCGCCGACGTGTTCCGCATGGCCGAAGCCATGACGCGCCACACCGGCGAGGTCGATGTCCACCATATCGGCCCGTTCGCGCCACTGGGGTCGCGCCACAATGTGCAGCACTGGGGCGACAGCGCCAAGCAGCTGCGCATCTCCACCGTGATCAACCGCCGCTTCATGTATTACCTGACCGCCGATGAACGCATCGGCGACCTGATGACGGCGCAGACCGATGCCGTCAACCGCCTGCAAACGGTGATCCCGGGCCGCAAGATCGGCCAGGTGGCGCCGACCATCGATCCGGAAAACCATGCCAGCGTGTCGTTCGGCACCGACTGGGGCGCCATTGCCGGCGCGTGGTTTACCGCGTGGGAGCGCAGCGGCCAGCCCGAGATCCGCGACAAGCTGTTGCGGTCGATGGCCAGCATCGCCGCCCAGCCCGAAGGCTTCCTGGCCGGCGGCGGCACCATGAACCTGCGCACCGGCGCCTTCATCGTCGAAAAGGAGCGCAAGATCAGCGTCTCGCACCTGAGCGCGGTGTTCGGCCTGCCGGAAATTTGCAGCGAATTAATACGCACCGTGCCGCAACCGGCGTTCCGCGACGCCTGGCTGCGCTACTGCCGCCTGTACAACGCCACCGAGGCGCAACAGAAGGCGGAGCTGGGCCAGAGCCTCGGCAAGCTCAATCTGGGCCAGGGCCACGCGCGCCTGCTCGGCTACGCCGCCGTGCAGTGGCAGGATCCGGCACTGCTCAAGCGCGCCTGGGCGCAGTTCTACGAGGGCAAGGCCGGCCTGGTGGACAAGGACCTGGTGTCGCGCCGCGTGAAACCGCCGCTGGTGCTGCGCGAGATCGAGGAAGCGCCGGCCATCTCCACCAACGCCATCGCCCAGTGGGCTTTGGGGGCGATGGGCATGGTGGCGCTCGACGCCATCGGTCAGGCGGTGGTGGCGGATAATTTCCAGCGCTTCGATCCGCGCGCGTGGGCGGTGGAGGCGGAAGCCGGCAAGCCTGAGCAGGCGGCGTTCGCGTCGTCAGGCGCATTGATACTCGATGCCGAACGCGGACTGACGGTATGGCTGCGCAAACAGCTGATCGGCCACTACGAAATCAGCTTTACCCGCACCGTACTGGCCGAGGGCAAACCGCACGAGCGCCTGTCCGATCTGAACTTCTTCTGGGAGGCGCAACTGGGCGCCGATCCGTTTACTCGCTCCGGCAAGCTGGAAGACTACGACAAGGTGCCGATGTTCTACGCCGGCATTGGCGGCAACACCAACACCACCTCGCGCTTCCGCACCTACGACGGCACCGGTGAGCGCAAGCTGTTGCAAGAGTACCTGGCGCCGGAATACTTGTTGAAAGCCAACCAGCCGTACCGCATCCGCATCGTCGCAGACGCCAAGGGCACGCGCCTGTACGTGGACGACCGCGAGTGGTTCAACGCTCCGGGCCCGCAGGCGGGCGGTGGCTACTTCGGTTTCCGTACCACCCAGTCGCGCCAGAAAGTGGAGAACTTCCAGGTCCGCCGCATCGCCTGATCGGCCTCACACAGCTTCGGGGCAGGTGCCGACATTTGGGCAGGAGCTTAGCCATGTGGCTGCCGAGCCTGTGTCCGGATGTCGGCACTGCCCCCGAAGCTATTGCTGGAGGGTGGCGACCAATTGTTGCAGGTCGTCGGCCAGCTGGTTGGCCAGGCCGGTGATGGTGTCGGCCTGGCCGGCTTTCAGTTCGTGTTCGAGCGCTTGCGCTGCGGCGGCTACCGGGCCGGCGCCCACGTAAGGGGCGGTGGCTTGCAGGTCGTGGGCCAGCCGCTGTAATGGTGCGTGGTCGCCGCTCGCTGCGGCGGCGCGGATGATTGAGGGCGCGGCCGCATATTCGCGCACAAAGCTGCGGATGCGCAGGTCCAGGCTGGCGCGCTGGCCGCCGGCGAGACGCAGGGCTCGGTCCCAGTTGAGTCCGGGCGCTTGCGGGAGCGGGACATGAACTGCGGTGCTCCCGGTTGATCCTTCTATTGCTATCGGCACTGGCACGGATGAAGGACGGCGCTGCGCCCAGGCCTGCGGCGCAATCCATCTGGCCAGCGCTGCAAACAGCAGGTCCGGGTCGATCGGCTTGGTCAGATGGTCGTTCATGCCGGCGGCCAGGCTCTTGGCGCGGTCGGCGGGCAGGGCGTGCGCGGTCATGGCGATGATCGGCAGCTTGTCGTAGCGCGACAGAGACCGCAGGCGGCGCGTGGCGGCCAGGCCGTCGAGTTCCGGCATCTGCACATCCATCAACACCAGGTCGTAGTCGCCCGCCTGCACCATGCGGATCGCTTCCAGGCCGTTGCACGCGACATCGACCTGCAAGCGCGCGGCCGTCATGAAGTCGTGCGCCACTTCGCGGTTGTTCGCGTTGTCGTCCACCAGCAGGATGCGCGCGCCGGCCAGCGCTGCCGCGTCGAACGTGGGCGCCGCAGCCGTTGCCATCGTGGCCGCGCCGGCAATGCCCAGGCGTACCGTGAAGCTGAAACGGCTGCCCACGCCGGGTGTGCTGCTGACCTGGATGTCGCCGTCCATCAACCGCACCAGCTGCTGGCAGATACTGAGGCCCAGGCCGGTGCCGCCGTATTTGCGGGCGATGCTGTCGTCGGCCTGGCTGAACGACTGGAACAGGCGCCGTACCTGATCCGGGGTCATGCCGATGCCGGTGTCGGCGACGGTAAAGCGCAGTACCACGCTGTCGGCGGCGCGCGCCACCAGGTCCACCGTCACCGACACTTCGCCGCGCTCGGTGAACTTGAAGGCGTTGCCCACCAGGTTGATCATCACCTGGCGCAAGCGCAGCGGATCGCCGGCCAGGCGCGTGGGCACACCGGTTTGCACCCGCGTGCTCAAGGTGGCGGACCCGGTGGCCGCCAGCGGCGCCAGTGGCTCCAGCACGTCGGCGAGGTCGAACGGTACGTGCTCGAGGCGCATCTTGCCCGCTTCGATGCGGGAAAAATCGAGGATGTCGTTGAGCACCGCCAGCAGGTGTTCGCCGGCGCCGAGGATCTTGTCGAGATAATTGCGCAGCCTGGGGTCGGGCGCGGTCGTCAAGGCCAGCCGGCTCATGCCGATGATGGCGTTCATCGGCGTGCGGATTTCGTGGCTCATGTGGGCCAGGAATTCCGACTTGGCGCGCGTGGCTTCCTGCGCGCGCAGCATCGCCAGTTCCATGTCGCGCGTGCGCAGGCCCAGGATGCGCATGAACAGCAGCATGTCGAAGATATTCCCGAACTGCAGCGCATGCATGGTCCAGAAATTGGCCGCCAGCGCACCATTGATCACCAGGCTCAATACCACCGAGGTCGAGAAGCTGACCGACCAGCCCAGCAACAGGTAGACGCCCACCGCATCGCCGCGCCGCGCGCGCAGGTAGGCGCCGGGCAGGCCGATCAGCATGGGCATGATGCCCAGCGTGCTGACGATGGCCACCAGCGCGCCGACGTCGATCAGGTCGGTGGCGTAAGCCACGGCCGCCACCACGCACAGCGCGGCGCCGCCTTTCATCAGGCGGCTGAACAGCCGGTCCTGGCCGGGCCGGGCCAGCACCTGCTCGACAAACAGGTAGGCGCCGCAGCTGGCGGCCAGCGCGAACAGGCCGCCGGCGTGGATGCTCATCCACACGCTGTTCTGCCACAGGTACTGGTTGCCGAGGCCGAAAAACTCCATTGAAAACAGCGTCAGCCCGGCGACCATCAGCGCAAATTTGCCGAACAGCGGTTCGCGCAGGTTCTGCCACTGCGCCAGGCTGTAAATCAGCAGGCATACACATAATCCCAGCACCAGGCCTTGCAGCATCTGCTCGTCGAGCGACTCGGCGTGGAAGGCGGCGGGGCGCGACAACCGCACCGGCAGGATCATGGCGCCGATATTTTCCACCCGCAGCAGCAGCACGTGGCTGGCGCCCGGCGCCAGTTGCAGCTGTGCGGCCGGCACCCGCGTGCGCGGCGCGTGTTCGGCCACCGGCTGCAAGTTGCCGGTGACGATGTGACGCTCGATGGTGCCGTTGGTGGCCACGTATACGTCCACCCGGTTGACCACCGCGTAGTCGATGCTGAGCACCCAGTGACCGCTGCTGTAGGCCGGCACCGTGACCGGAATGCGCAGCCAGACCACGTCCTTGTGCATACCGAGCGTGGCATGTGCGGACGTGGGCGCGGTAAAGCGGCTGGGCTGCGCCAGGGCCTGTTCCGGCGTGATGGCGCCGCCCGGATCTGTCATCACCGTCACCGCCGGCCATGCGTCGATGACGTCGCGGCCCGAATCGAGTTGCAGCGGTGTTTGCGCCAGCGCCAGTACCGGCATCCAGAGCAGCATCGCCAACCACGCCAGCAGCCTGCGCCAGGCGGGCAGGAAGAATGAAAGTGACGGCGTGGTCATGGCGGGATCAGTAACGGTAATCGACGCGCAGATCGAACGTGCGCGGATCGCTCGGCACCGCCATGCCGAAGCTGTCGATGCTGATCGGGCGGACCTTGTTCTCGAGGTTTTTCACCCGGGCCAGCACGCTCCAGGCGCCACCGGCCACGGTGTAGCGCAGCGAGGCGCCGGTCTCGGTGCGTGCCGGTACCCGGTAGCGCAGCAGTTGCGACGCCACGGCAATCTCATAGTCGGCGCTGCGGCGGGTGTCGAGTCCCGCCGCCAGTACGCCGTCGCCCACGCGCATGCTGCGTTCGTAGCCGAGCGACACGGTGTGCGCCGGGGCCCGATCGAGCTTGTTGCCGTTCCACGAGTGGACGCCGTCCGGCGAGTAGCGCACGTAGTGGGCGTCCAACAGCGACAGCCCATACACCAGGCGGTCCTGCGCGGTCAGGTTGAACCGGCCCTCGAGTTCCAGTCCCTTGACGCTGGCCTCGCCGGCATTGCCGGTAATGAAGCGTGGGGCGCCCGCCACGACGGCCACACCCGAGAGCTGCAAATTGGTGTAGTCATAGCTGAACACGGAGACATTGAGCGCACCGCGCTGGTCGAGGAAGCGGGTCTTGACGCCGGCTTCGTAAGCGCGCAGTTGCTCCGGCTGGTACACCAGCGTGGTGCGCGGCACGGCCAGCGCCGGGTTACAGGTGAGGCCCAGCGCCTGCGCGCCCGCCATGCAGCCGTCATTGAAACCGCCGGCCTTGTAGCCGGTGGCAATCGACGCGTACACCATGGTCGATGGCGTGACATCGAAGTCCGCGCCCAGGCGCCAGGTGGTCTGGTTGGTGGCCAGGTCGGCAGCGTTGAGCAGTTGCAGGTCGGTGGCCGGGTTGAACACGCTGGCCTGCTGGAAGCTGGTGGCGCCGTAGCGCGATTTTTTGTCCATGGTGCGGCGCGCGCCAGCCGTCAGGCGCAGGTCGCCGCGCACCTGGTAGGTGGCCTGGCCGAACAGCGCCTTGCTGGCCGAGCGCGTGGGACCGTGCGGGAAGGCGTAATACGGCGTCAGGCCGGCCGCTTCCAGGTCGCGGAACGTGTACGACTGCGACGACCGCTCGCGGAAGTAATACACGCCGGCCTGTCCCGTCAGCGGCCCGGTGGCCTTGCTGGCCAGGCGCACTTCGTGCGAGTCTTGCCGGTACCAGCCGTCGAAGTCCTGGTGCACGCCCAGCGCCACGCCTGGGGCCACGCGGTAGTAGGAGTTGGTCAGCTGCTGCTGGTCGTAGTCGCGGTGCGCGCCCAGGTAGTACAGCGTCGCTGCACCCAGGTCCCATTGCAGGTCGGCGCCGAGGCTGGACGTCGTCTTGTGGCTGTAGCCCTGCGATGGCGTTGAATTGGGCGAGATGAAGCGGTTGGTGAGCAGGTCGCGCGTACTGCCGCCTTGCCAGACCGGCGTGCCGGCGGATACGCCCGAATAGAAATTGGTGTCGGGAACGAAGCTGTCGTTGTTGTCGTCCACCCGGCTGTGGTCGGCCCGCAGCAGCAGGGTGGCGTCGCGGTGCAGCCTGATCCTGGCGGACAGGCGCGCGGACACGTCGTCGCGGTCCAGTCCCAGCGCGTACGGGGTACCCTGGCCATTGCGCAGGTAGCTGTCGTGGCGGTGCGCCACCACGGCCGCGCGCAGGGCCAGCATGTCGTTGACCGGCACGTTGAGCATGGCGCCGGCCTCGCGGCTGCGATAGTTGCCGATGCCGGCATGGGCATCGAAGGCGAAGGTATCGACCGGCGTTTTTGAGATGACATTGACGGCGCCGGCGGTGGTGTTGCGGCCGTACAGCGTGCCTTGCGGTCCGCGCAGTACTTCCACCCGTTCCAGGTCGTAGAACGAGAGGTTCTGGATTTGCGGCCGGGCGATATAGACGCCATCGAGCATGAACGCGGCGGACGGATCGCCCTTGCCGGTGGTATCGGCACTCGATACGCCGCGCATGGTGATGCGCAGGCCGTCGGTGGCATTGTCGAATTCCACGTTGGGGATGGCGGCGCCGATGTCGCCGGGGTTATCGAGACCGCGTTCGACCAGTTGCCGTTCGCCCAGCACCGTCATCGACACCGGCGTCTTCGATTCCAGCGCTGGCGTGCGCTGGGCGGTGACCACCACCTCGGGCAGGGCCGCGCCCGCCTGATCCTGGGCGGCAGCGGGCGCCCAGCTCAACAGGCTCAGCGACGACAAGGTCAATGCCAGTGTGGCGGCGTGGTCGGGAACGCAAGATTTCAACATGAAAGCAGTAAGAAAAGCCAAACCTCGCAGTCTATCAGCTTGGCTTCACTTTTAGTAGCTGCTAGAACAACACAATTTCCTGATTGCTATTTTTTCATGCTAAGGTGTCATGACTTCAGCCCAGCACGCCCGGGTTGCGCTGCCAGATGCTGTAGCAAAGCACCCCGGCGAACGTCACCCAGGCTATGTAGGGCAGCAACAACAGTCCGGCCACGCGGTCGCGCCGGCCGAAGGCGACGATGGTGGCGGCAATCGCCAGCCACAGCACGATGATCTCGGCAAACGCCAACGGGCCGTTGTGCCAGGCAAAGAACAGCCAGCTCCACAGCGCGTTGAGCGCCAGCTGCGCCACGTACAAGGTCAACTCGGGCCGCACGCTGCGCTCGGACGCGGTACGGTACACGCGCCAGGCGGCGACCGCCATCAGGGCATACAGCACCGTCCACGCCGGCCCGAACAGCCAGGCCGGTGGCGCCCACGCGGGGCGGTCGAGCTGTTGATAGAACGCGCCGGCCTGCGACGTGGCAAACGCGCCGATGGCGGCAAACACGAAGGTGAACACTACCCAGCCGGCCAGGGCTGGCAGTTGCAGTGGTCGTGAAGGGGGAAGGGCGTGCGTGGTCATGATCGGTGCTCCGTAACGGTTTAGCAGATGGTGACCGAAGGTGGATACACACTCCGTTCGCCAGCATACATATGGCCGCAGGCCGCGCATAGCTTAGGAGTCTTCCGACACCAGCTTGCGACGAGTGCCGATAGGCGCGCGCGCCCCGGCTCCGCATAATCAACCGACCGGTCGGCGTGCCGTCTCTCAGGCGCGCTCATCAGGCACACTCAACTACAAGGGGGAAAAGATGAATCTGATACTGTGGATAGTCATAGGCGGCATCCTGGGCTGGCTGGCCAGCCTGGTCATGAAAACCGACGCCCAGCAAGGTCTGTTGCTCAACGTGGTGGTCGGCATCGTCGGCGCGCTGCTGAGCGGATGGCTGCTGGCGCCCGTGCTGGGCACCGGCACCATCAACTCCGACGACTTCAGCCTGGCGTCGCTCGGTGTGTCGTTCCTCGGTGCGCTGATCCTGCTGGCCATCGTCAACCTGTTCCGGCGCGGCCGGGTGCGATGACCGCGGACAATCAGGCGAACCTGGTCTTTTTGAGATACTTCTCGACGTCGCGGTAGCTGTCGTCGCTGCCTGCGTAGCGCACCAGGTTGCGCGCGGTTTTCAGCCATTCGATGGTGGACGGCTGCATCTGCTCCAGGGCGTATTCCATGTCCTTCGGGCCGATCGGCCGTTCCGGCGCCCCGGACAGGATGTCGTGCAGCGTGCTTTCCTTGGCCAGGTCCACCAGGCCGTCGATGTCGGCGCCCGAGTAGTGGGGCGTGGCCGTGACCAGCGCGTCCACGTCGACGTCCTGCACCGGGATGTCGCGCAGCTTCAGTTCGATGATGTGCTTGCGCGCTTCGGCATCCGGCGGCGGCACGAACAGCTGGCGCGCGAAGCGGCCCGTGCGTTTCATGGCCTGGTCCACGTCCCACGGCATATTGGTGGCGGCCAGGAACAGTACGTCGCGGTTGTCGCGCTCGAAGCCGTCGAGCTGCGACAGGAATTCGTTGACGATGGTGCGGCTATTTTCGCTGTGCGCCTTGCTGCGCGAGAAAGCCAGTGCGTCGAGTTCGTCGAAGAACAGCACGCACGGCTTTTGCGCGCGCGCTTTCTCGAACAACTGGGCCAGCGCGCGTTCGCTTTCGCCATGCCACATGCTGAGCACTTCGCTGATGCCCACCGACACGAACGAGGCATTGCACTCGTTGGCGATGGCGCGCGCGATCATGGTCTTGCCGCAGCCGGGCGGGCCGTACAGCAAAATGCCGCCGCCGCCGCTCTTTTTAAATTTGGCGAACAGGCCAGGGCGCAGGAATGGTTCGATGATGTGCAAGCGCAGCGTTTTCTTGAGGTCTTCCATGCCGCCCACGTCGGCAAAGCGCACCTGGTCCGGCGCCTGCGGTTTCAAGGGCACCACCTTGGCGCCGCCACCTACCACCGACAGCACCGGGCCGGTCGCCGGCCGTGCCTTTTGCTGCAATTGTTCCAGCGCGTCGTGCGCGGTGAAGTCCGGGTACTGGCGCGCCGCCGTGTACGCTTCCAGCGCTTCCGACGTGCGTTCCAGGGCCAGCAATGCCAGCGCCTTGCCGCCAAGGCTGGCAGCGTCCGGGCGCTGACGCACCACCAGTTCGAACTGGGTTAAAGCAGCCGGCGCGTCTTGCGCGTCCAGCAGCAGGCGTGCATAGCCGAGGCGGGAGTCGATATTGAACGGGTCGCTCACCAGCGCCGCTTCGTAGGCTTCTCGTGTCATGGTCATGGCGGTCAGAGTCCTGCGCGGCGTTTGAGCCAGCGCGTCAAGAGTGATGGATAAATCCAGGAATAGGCACAGTAGCCGAGCAGGGTCCAGGTGGCGGCGCTGGCAAACAGCGGCGCCTGGTTGCGGACCAGGTTCAGGCCCAGCAGGGTGAGCACGTACAGTGCGCCCGAGGCTGCCCATCCCCAGCGGTTGAGGGGCCACAGCGGCAACATGCTCCAGTGGCTCAGCGCATCGAGCTGCACCACCAGTTCCAGTACCTCGCGCGAATTCGGATACAGCTTGAGCAGCTCCACCGCGATGCGCTTGGCGGCCTTGTAGCGACCCCGGCTGAGCAAGTGCGTGATCAGCATGCGGGCCGTGTTTTCGCTTTCCGGGTGGCCTTGCAGCAGCCGCGCCAGGCCGGCCTGCTCGGCGCCCTTGCGGCCGTCGATGATGTCGCCGATCAGGCACGTGGTCAGGGCCAGCTCGTTGTTCGGGTCAAGCCGGAAGGCTTCGCGCGCCAGCGCTTGGGCTTTTTCGATGTGCAGGGTGCGGTACATCAGCAGCGCATAGCGCGCGTACTGGAAACCCGCTTCCGGGTACTCGCGGATCAGCTCGATCAGCAGCAGTTCCGCTTGCGGCAGGTCGCCCTGGTCTTGCAGCACGTTGACCATCAGCGAACGGGCGGCGTAGTCGTCGGGATCGTGGGCCAGGATTTGTTGCAGCGTGTGGCGGGCTTCGTCGCGGGCGCCGGTGTCGTAATCGACGCGGGCAGCGGCAAACAGCAGCGTGCTGTCGTTCGGGTAGTGCGCCAGCGCTTCGCCGATCAATACCCGGGCATGGGCATAGCGGTTGCGTTCGAGCAGGCCTTCGATTTGCAGCGCGTAGTCGCGCGCGGAAAGCAGGGCGTTTTCGCTCATGACGCTATTCCCTTGATCACGTCAAACAGGCGAAAGAAACTGACATAACCGACAACGATACAGATAATGGCCGGAATCCACGGCGACGGCGGCTTGTCGTGGAAGAAAGCGGCCGAGCGGTGCTGCTTCTGGTGCAGGCCATAGAATACGCCGCAGATCGCCAGCGACAACACGGTGCGCAGTGCACGGAAGGTGTCGTTGCCCAGCAGCTCGACCAGGCCGGCAAACAGCATCGGCTGGAACAGCAGCGCGTACACCAGGCCGACTACCGCGCCGGCGCCCAGCACAATCACCGGAATATCTCCGGTGCGGCGCAGGCGCCAGGAATTCAGACTGCTATACAGCAGGATGGCCACCGGGCCGCCCAGGAAGGCAACCAGGAAACTCGACTGGACGGAGTACAGCGTGACTGGCCGCGTAGTGGCCGACAGCGAGGGGGTAAGCAGATGTTCGCGCATGGGGAGGTTGTGGTCGGCAAGGCCGCATGGTAGCAACTCGCGCCGATCCGGGCAATTAATTTGTTGCCCATATGGTAGTCTTACGCCTGCGCGCACTGGCGCGGGCATATTCAATAGTGATTCCGGGGATGGCAGGCATGGTAAGTATTGTTCGGGCGGCGATGGTGGTGGCGATGTCCATTTCAATGATGTTGACGGTACCGCAGGCAGCGGCGGCCGAAGCGCCTCCCAAGGGCTCACTGGTGATCGCCGGCGGCGCCGTGCGCGGTGACAATACCGTGATCTGGCAGCGCGTGGTGCAACTGGCCGGTGGCGCCGGCGCCCGCATCGCGGTGCTGCCCAGCGCGGCCGGCAACCCGGTCCGTTCCGGGGCCTACGCGGCCGCAGGCCTGAACAAGCAGGGCGCCAACGCCTTCGTGGTGCCGCTGGCCGTTCGCATGAAAGACCGCGACTACCGCCGTGATGCCGACGACGACACCATTGCGCAATCGATCCGCGACGCGGGCGGCGTGTATTTTTCGGGCGGCGACCAGGCCCTGATCACGCAGGCGCTGGTGCGCCCCGACGGCAGCCGCACCAAGGTGCTCGAAGCGATCTGGGACGTCTATCGGCGTGGCGGCGTGATCTTCGGCACCAGCGCCGGCGCCGCCATCATGAGCACCACCATGTATTACGAGGCGAAAACCGTGTTCGGCACCCTGAGCGAAGGCGTCAATGGCCGCGAGCTGGCCCTGGGCCTCGGCTTCGTGGGCGACGACATCTTTATCGACCAGCACCTGCTGGCGCGCGGACGCTTCGCCCGCATGCTGCCGGCCATGCTCAAGAAAGGCTATAAGCTTGGCATCGGCATCGACGAGAACTCGGCCGTGGTGATCAATGCCCAGCGCGAAGTGGAAGTGCTGGGCTACCAGGGCGCGCTGGTGGTGGACCTTACCCGTGCCACCGTCAACAGCGACGTCAAGCAGTTCAACCTGCAAAACGCCCGCCTGAGCTATCTCGATCGCGGCGATAAGTACGACCTCAAATTGCACAAGTACACGCCGTCCGAAGACAAGGTCGAAGGCAAGGTCGATCCGGCCAACCCGTATTATTCCGACCCGGTGTTCTCGGCCGATGTGCTGGGCCACAACACCATCCTGATCATGATGTCGAAGCTGGTGGACAGCTCGCAGACAGAGGCAATCGGCATCGCCACCGCCGGCCCGGGCGAGCCGCACCAGGAACTGGGCTTCGAATTCAAGCTCACCCGCGACGCTGCCACCACTGGCTATTCCTCGGCTGCATCGGAAGCGTACACGGTCCTCAATATGCGGCTCGATGTGCGGCCGCTGAAAATCACCCGGCCCTGGTACCAATGATTTCGCACGTTTTCGTGGGCGTGAACGACTTCGCGTCCGCGCTGCGGTTTTACCAGGCGTTTGCTGCCACGACCCATTAGTTCCGTAAATTCCCATCTCCTTCTTCAAACCTGGTCGGCCACCTGCACGAACGTGAGCCGGTTGCCGAACGGATCCTTGATCGACATTTCCCTGCTGTCCCACGGCATCTCTTCGATGCCGGGCCGTGCATAGCGATATGGCTTGGCGGCCAGTTCGGCGTGCAGCGCGTCGATGTCGTCCACCGTTACGCGGATCGCCGCGCCGGGGCAGCAATCGCCGTGGTGTTCGGTCAGGTGCAGCACGCAGGCGCCGCGCGATACCTGCTGGTACAGCGGCATGCCCGGCTCGAAGCGATGTTCCCAGTCGCGCGTAAATCCGAGGTAATCGATATAAAACGCGCGCGCTTTTTCTTCATCGAACACTCTGAGCAGCGGTGTGACGGTACCAATTTGCATTTTTAATCTCCACGGAAATTCAGACCCTGAATAGTACGCCCGATGTGGGTGCGCATGTCGATTGCGTCAGCATCGGTGGCGTCCGGCTGGCTACGCTGGATACAGGCTCATCGCGAGTCATGTGTTCCCGTTACCCACTCTGGAGGTACTGATGGAAGATGAAATCTATAACCTGTTTCTGACAAGCGAGCAGGGCTGGAGCCTGTTCGGCACCTTGCGCCTGCGTCGTATCGAGCCCGACACGTCCACCGGCAGCGTCCGCTTGCCGGCCCAGGCGTCCGAGCCGCTGGTGCCCGTCACGCAGGAACTGGTGCCGGTGCCGATCGAAGGTGAAATTTCGCTGCCGTTACTGGCGGCATTTCGCCAGGTACCGCTGCGCGGCATTGCTTTTGCCACCGCCGCCGGCCTGTTCTCGTTCGCCCTCGACAGCGGCAACGCGCGGCCATCAGCCGGCATCCAGCTTTTTCCGTTCGGCAGCCCTGACCTCGGCGGCTTCGTGATCTGGGGCGCCAGCAACTACAGCGAACTGGTGTTCAGCGTCCTGGCGCGCCAGCTGCCGCGCGCCTTCTGATGTCACTCCCAACTGTTATGGAAGGAAACACTATGGATGAGTTTGTGTACAACCTGCTCCTGAAATCGCGTGGCGGGCTGATCTTGTTCGGCGTATTGCGCTACCGCTTGAGCAGCCTGGAGGCCGACCAGGGAGGAGACAGGAACGTCTTCACCTTGCCGGCATTGCGCCAGGCTCACCACCAGCAGCAACAGCAGCAGGAAAACATTTTTGCGCTGGTGTACCGGGCCGAAGGCACGGTCACGATTCCGCTATTGACCGGCAACCGCGCCATCCCCGTTGACGATGTGGCGTTCTTCATCCAGATGGGACCGCCGATCGTCACCCGGCTGTTTGCCGACGACAGCCGCGTGCTGATGTGCTTCAACCAGGTCAACAACGAGCAGATCGGCGGCGGCCTGTTGTGGGGGCCGATCAATACCAGTTTCGGCTTGCTGGGCAAGCGGCAAATCTTGCCGGCTTGCTGGGCAAGCGGCAAATCTTGCCGGCTTGACGGTTCTTCTGCCTGACAAGGCATTACACCATGGAGGTCATGATGGACGAGAGTATCTACAATTTGCTGCTGACCAGCGAACTGGGCCTGAGCGTGTTCGGGACCCTGCGCATCGACTACGATCCCGGCACTGTCCTGCCGGACAGTGCCGGTCAGCCGCCCGCAATCCTTGAACAGTTGCGCAGCCAGGCGCCGTCGCAAGCCCAATACATCGAGATCAACGAAGCGCCGCTGGCCGGAACGCTGACCGTGCCGCTGCTGACCGGCCTGGCCCCGGTGCGCCTGACCGGCGTGATCTATTCGGCGGTCGGCTTCCCGCTGTCGGCGGTGCTGTTCAACACCGGAACGCCTTCGGTGGTGCTGCAGTTCGGCTTCTTTTCCCGCGTCGCGCTGGTGGGCGGACTGCTATGGCAACCGGGGCCGCCGGGCACAGCGTTGACCGTGCCGCTCAGCCTGCTGGCACGGCAAGTGGGCACGCTGGCATGACGCCACATCATCAACCAGGGAGATAGTCATGGATGAGAATATCTATAGCTTGCTGTTGAAAAGCGCAACGGGTCTGACCTTGCTCGGGACGTTGCGGTACTCGATCGACTTCACCACTGCACTCGATGCAAGTGCGGACCGGCAGCAGCAGGCTGCCACGATCGGCGGCGTGGTGTATCCGGCGCGTGGCAGTATCACCATCCCGTTCCTGACCGGTATGCAGCCGGTGCCGTTGAGCGGCTTCGCGATCTACGTGCAGATGGGGCAGCCGCTGCTGAACTGGTTCTACAGCGAAGACGCGGCGCGGGGACTGACCGTGCAATTCAATCCCATCGGTTTCGAACGCATCGCCGGTGGCTTGCTGTCGCAGCTGCCGAATTCGAATGTCGTGGAATACGCCTTCCTCGGCAGGCGCATCGCGCTGCCAGCCTGAGCGTGGGCAGCTCATATCACCACACCATGGAGGACATGATGGACGAGATTATTTTCAGGTTGTTGCTCACCGGCGAGGGTGGTTACGCCCTGTTCGGTACCTTGCGCTTTCGCGTGCTGCTCGAATCGCAGGCAGGAACGGCAGCGCCACCACCCGCTTCGGCCCTGACCGTGGCGAGTGGTTCGGCACAGCCACTGGGTACCGCCACAGTGGTCGTGTACCCGGTGCAAGGCTCTCTGTCGATACCGCTGTTGACAGGCTTCGGCCGCGTGCCGCTGACCGGCGCCTTGCTGGTCACGCCGGCTGCCGGACTGGCGTATGTGCTCGGTAGCGCCGATCCGGCACGCCAGGCGATTGTCAAGTTCAACAATATCGATGGTTTGCGCATTGCCGGTGGTGTTTTGTGGCGCCCCGGCGATCCGGCCGAACTCGTGTTCAGCTTCCTGGGCACGACCACGCCGTCGCCGTTCTGATCGATACATCCAAGAAGGAGAGTGTCATGGACGAATTGGCTTATTACACCTTACTGCTCAGAACGGCGCAGGGCTTGACGCTGCTGGGCACGCTGCGCTTCCAGGTAGTGGCGACGGAACCGCTCGATCGCTCGCCGGCCGGCACCGAGCAACTGCTGGCGCAAGTGCAGCAGCAGAGCACAACAGAACTGTTCGTGTATCCGATGGAGGGCAGCATCAACATTCCCTTGTTGACTGGCCTGGCGCCGGTGCCGCTGGAAGGGACGGCCTGGTTCCCGCTCATCGGTCCTTTCGTGACGGCCTTTCTGTCCTCGACCGATCAGCGCTTCAACGTGGGCATGCAACTGTACGAGCTTGATCCCGAGCACGTTTGCGGCGGCCTGGTGTGGCGTTCCGGTGAGCCGGGCGAGTTGACCTTCAGCCTGCTGGGAACGCTGGTGCGTGCACCTGCCTGACTAGCGACGGCAAATGTCGAATGGATCAGGATGGCGCTCACTGCGGCTGGCTAAGCTGAACGTCCGGCCTGCACGGGTCGGGCGTTTTTTTATTTCTTAGCTATCCATGGGAGGTCATGATGAACGACTTTATCTACAACCTGATACTGACCGGAGAGCAGGGCCTGACGCTGTTCGGCACCTTGCGTTATCGCTTTACCGATCCGCTGGCAACTGTGCCCGACGGCGGTGTGCCGGCGTTGCTGGCCGAGAACCAGCAGATCGGCGTGATCACGGCAGTCGTGTTGCCGGTGGAAGGTTCGGTGTCGATTCCGCTGCTGACCGGCTTTGGTCGCGTGCCATTGCAAGGGGTGGCGCTGGCCACGGCGGCCGGCCCGATCACCACGGTACTGGGCGGCACCGATCCGGCCCGCCAGGTGTTCGTGCAGTTCAACCAGATCACTGGCAACCAGATCGCCGGTGGCTTGGTGTGGCGTCCGGGTGAACCGGCTGAACTGGTCTTCAGCCTGCTGGGCTTCCAGCTGCAGCTGCCATTCTGAGCTTGGTCACCCCGAATTCATATCGAAGGAGATTATCATGGACGAATCCGTTTTCACCCTGTTGCTGAAAACTGCGCAGGGACTGACGCTGTTCGGTACTTTGCGGTTCAGCATCGACTTCACCCAGCCAGTCGATCCGGCCCAGGCCGCTAATGCCGCCAAGCCCGGTACCGGTGACGTGGCCAGCCTGTTTTCGCAAGTGCAGCAGCAGGCCACGTTCGATCTGTTCGCCTACCGGATCGATGGCTCGGTCACCATTCCATTCGTGACCGGCTTGCGGCCGGTGCCGATCACCGGCCTGGCGCTGTTCACTTTCCTGGGCCCACCGGCAACCTTCATCACCAGCAGTACCGATCCGACCCGCAACCTGTTCTTCCAGTGGAACCAGCTAACCAACGACAATATCGCCGGCGGCCTGGTGTGGCGCCCTGGCGAGCCCGGTGAGTTGATCTTCAGCGCGCTGGGAACGCAGCTGTCTGCTTGATCCATAATGGCAGGGCAAAAAAAGGCGCGCATCCAGTCGGAGCGCGCCTTTTTCGTATCAGTAGTATTCCGGCACGATGATTTCCGCAGGCACCGGGCGGCGCACGTAGTCGTCATGGTATTCGCGCTCGGGCAGGGTGATTTCCGGGTGCGGCACTTCCACGTAAGGCATTTGCGACAGCAGATGGTGGATGCAGTTGAGGCGGGCCTTTTTCTTGTCCACGCCTTGCACTACCCACCATGGCGCTTCCGGAATGTGGGTGCGCTCCAGCATGATTTCCTTGGCCTTCGTATATTCTTCCCAGCGGCGGCGCGATTCCAGGTCCATCGGGCTCAGTTTCCACTGCTTGAGCGGATCGTGGATACGGCCAAGGAAACGCGCATTCTGCTCTTCGTCCGAGATCGAGAACCAGTACTTGATGACCTGGATGCCCGAGCGCGCCAGCATGCGCTCGAATTCCGGCACGTCCTGGAAGAATTCCTCGTACTGCTCGTCGCTGCAAAAACCCATCACGCGTTCGACGCCGGCACGGTTGTACCAGCTGCGGTCGAACAGCACGATCTCGCCGGCAGCGGGCAAGTGCGACACATAGCGCTGGAAATACCACTGCGTGCGTTCGCGGTTGTTGGGGGCGGGCAGGGCAGCGACGCGGCACACGCGCGGATTGAGGCGCTGGACGATGCGCTTGATCACGCCACCCTTGCCGGCGGCGTCGCGGCCTTCGAAAATGATCACGACCTTGTGGCCGGTATGCACGACCCAGTCCTGCAGCTTGACCAGTTCGGCCTGCAGGCGGAACAGCTCGCGGAAATAGAGGCGGCGCTCTTCCTTGGCCGACTCGGTGCGCTCGTACTCGATGACCTTGCGGGTGACCGGGTCGATTTCGCGGTCTTCGAGTTCCATTTCCAGTTCTTCGTCGTAGCCGTCCATCAGCTCGAAATGCACTCGCTCGAGTAATTGTTCCTGGTTCAGATTCACGCAACACTCCTCAGTTTGGACTTTCAATAATGTATCTGCCAAATATGACGCGCCGATGACGCCATAAAAAAGGGCCGCTTGCGCGACCCTTCTCACTGAAGTAACTATATATATTTATCAGTTACGAATATCGAGGCGACGATTCAGGCTCAGTGCCGCCAGCGAAGCAACCGCGCCCGACAGCAGGTACAGGCCGGCATAAGCGAGACCAAAGTGGGTCGATACGCCCAATGCCACCAGCGGTGCAAACGCGGCACCGACGAGCCATGCCAGATCCGAGGTCAGCGCCGCGCCGGTGTAGCGGAAGCGTTGTTCGAAGTTGGCGGTCACGGCGCCCGAAGCCTGGCCGTACGACAAACCCAGCAGCGCAAAGCCCAGCAGGATGAAGATGTTCTGGCCACTTTCGCCGGCGTCGAGCAGGAACGGCACGGCCACGCTGAAGATGGCAATCAGGGTCGCCAGCGTACCGAGGGTGCGGCGACGGCCGTAACGGTCAGCAACAATACCGGAAATGATGATGCCGATGGTCATCAGCACCACGCCCAGCAACTGCACGCCAAGCACGCCGGTGAGCGAACGCGATTCGTTAATGGCCACCCACGACAGCGGGAACACCGTTACCAGGTGGAACAGCGCGTACGATGCCAGGGCTGCGAGCGCGCCGATGACGATGTTGCGGCCTTGCTTGCTCACCAGTTCGACAGCACTTACCGGTTCCAGTTGACGGTCATCGAGCAGGTTCGAGTACTCGGTGGTGGTTACCAGGCGCAGGCGGGCGAACAAGGCCACGACGTTAATCGCGAAGGCCACATAGAACGGATAGCGCCAGCCCCAGTCGAGGAAGTCGGCCGACGACAGCGCTGCCATCAGGTAGGCGAACAGACCGGCGGCAATCGCAAAGCCCAGTGGCGCGCCGAGCTGGCCCAGCATCGCGTACCAGCCGCGCTTGTTTTCGGGTGCGTTCAGCGCCAGCAGCGATGGCAGACCGTCCCACGAGCCGCCCTGGGCGATACCCTGGCCGATGCGGAACAGTGCCAGCAGCAAGATGGCGGTGGTGCCCAGCGACTCGAAGCTTGGCAGGAAAGCAATACCTGCGGTGGACACACCCATCACCATCAGCGCCAGGGTGAGCTTGGTCTCTCGCTTGAAATGGTGTTGAACTGCCATAAACGCCACAGTCCCGACCGGGCGGGCGATAAACGCTAGCGAGAAAATCGCGAAAGCGTATAGTGTTCCGTCAAGCCGGCTGTAGTTCGGAAAGAATACGGACGGGAACACCAGTGCCGAAGCAATGGCATACACGAAGAAGTCGAAATACTCGGATGCGCGGCCGATCACCACGCCGATTGCTATCTCACCTGGAGAAATATGCCCATCCCTGGCATTGATGTTGCGGGCGCCCTGGCTGGTTTGGGGTTGTTCGTGGACGCCAGCTTGGACGCCATTCAGTGTAGTCGTGTTGGCCATGGTCTCGTCTCTTTGTGAGTTAATAGTTATCACGCGCGTCCATGGCCGGTAGGACAAAGTGTCCAATAGCATGAAGCACCCGTGATTGGTACAGTAGCATGTTATCCATCATTAGTAACGAAAATTACCGCATGATTCCTCCTCTCGTCCGCCGTGGACTGTTCCTCGCACCGTTGTTGTGGCTAGCTGGCTGCAACACGGTGGTGCTGAACCCGTCCGGAGATATCGCTGCACAGCAAGCTGATCTGGTTGTCATTTCAACCTTGCTGATGTTGTTGATCATCGTACCTGTTATGTTTTTGATCTGTCTGTTCGCTTGGCGCTATAGGAAGTCAAATACTTCCGCCAAATACGAACCGAACTGGGACCACTCGACCAAGCTCGAGCTGCTGATCTGGGGCGCACCGCTCCTGATCATCATCGTGCTGGGCGCGATCACCTGGATTTACACCCACTTGCTCGATCCGTATCGTCCGCTGTCGCGCATCGACCATGAGCGTCCGCTGGCCGCCCACGTCAAGCCGATGGAAATCCAGGTCGTGGCACTGGACTGGAAGTGGATGTTCATCTACCCGGAACAGGGTATTGCCACCGTGAACGAGCTGTACACCCCGATCGACGTGCCGGTCCGCTTCAAGCTGACGTCGTCGACCGTGATGAACGCGTTCTACATCCCGGCAATGGCCGGCATGATCTACACCATGCCTTCGATGCAGACGGAACTGAACGCAGTGATGAACAAGGTGGGCGTGTACGACGGCTTCTCGGCCAACTACAGCGGCGCCGGCTTCTCGCAGATGCGCTTCAAGTACCACGGCGTGACGCAAGCCGACTTCGACGCCTGGGTCGCCAAGACCAAGGCCTCCGGTGGTGGCGAGCTCAACCGCGCTGAATTCATTGCCCTGGACAAGCCGACCATCAAGCACCCGATCATGCACTTCGCCTCCGTGGAGCAGGGCCTGTTCGACCGCGTCGTCAACCGTTGCGTGGTCGATGGCACCGTGTGCATGAACGAGCAGATGCATAGCGATTCCAAGCGCGTCAAAGCCGCTGCCGTCGCCAAGCAACTGGAAGCAGAAGTTTGCGAAACCGACGTTGCTACCGCTGCGGTTGCCGCACCAACTATCCGTAAAGAATGACCATGTCTGATACCAACCTGAATACATCAACTTCGTTGATCATGGGTAAGTTGTCGTGGGCGGCCATCCCGCTCCACGAGCCTATTCTGATCGGCACCTTCGCGGGCGTGGCGCTGGGCGGCATACTGTTCCTGGCCCTCATGTTCAAATTCCAACTGTGGGGTACCCTGTGGCGCAACTGGATTACCAGTATCGACCACAAACGCATCGGCATCATGTACATGGTGCTCGGTATCATCATGCTGCTGCGCGGCTTTGCCGACGCCATCATGATGCGTGCGCAACAGGCCATGGCCTTTGGCGACAATCCCGGCTTCCTGCCACCGCACCACTTCGACCAGGTGTTTACCGCCCACGGCACGATCATGATTTTCTTCGTGGCCATGCCCCTGGTAACCGGCCTGATGAACTACGTGGTGCCGCTGCAAATCGGCGCGCGCGACGTGGCATTCCCTTTTCTGAACAACTTCTCGTTCTGGATGACCACCTTCGGCGCGATGCTGACCATGGCGTCGCTGTTCATCGGTGAATTCGCCAAGACCGGCTGGCTGGCGTTCCCGCCACTGTCGGGCGTGCTGGCAAGTCCTGATGTGGGGGTCGATTACTATATCTGGTCATTACAGGTGGCCGGGGTGGGTACCACACTGTCCGGCGTCAACCTGATCGCGACCATCGTCAAGATGCGCGCGCCAGGCATGGACCTGATGAAAATGCCGGTGTTCACCTGGACCTCGCTGTGCACCAATGCACTGATCGTTGCGTCGTTCCCGATCCTGACCGTGACCCTGGCGCTGCTGTCGCTCGACCGTACCGTCGGCACCAACTTCTTCACGAACGAACTCGGCGGTAACCCGATGTTGTACGTGAACCTGATCTGGATCTGGGGCCACCCAGAGGTGTACATCCTGATCCTGCCGGTATTCGGCGTGTTCTCGGAAATCGTTTCGACCTTCTCGGGCAAGCGCCTGTTCGGTTACACCTCGATGGTGTACGCCACCGTCGTGATCACCATCCTGTCGTACCTGGTATGGCTGCACCACTTCTTCACCATGGGTTCGGGCGCCAGCGTCAACTCGTTCTTCGGTATCACCACGATGATTATCTCGATCCCGACGGGCGCGAAGATCTTCAACTGGCTGTTCACGATGTACAAGGGCCGCATCCGCTTTGAAGTCCCCATGCTGTGGACCATCGGCTTCATGCTGACCTTCGTCATCGGTGGTATGACCGGCGTGATGCTGGCTGTTCCGCCAGCCGACTTCGTGCTGCACAACTCGCTGTTCCTGATCGCCCACTTCCACAACGTAATTATCGGCGGCGTGGTGTTCGGTCTGTTCGCAGGTATCAACTTCTGGTTCCCGAAAGCGTTCGGCTACAAGCTCGACGAGTTCTGGGGCAAGGTATCGTTCTGGTGCTGGCTGGTCGGTTTCTGGGTGGCGTTCACGCCGCTGTACGTGATGGGCTTCATGGGCGTTACCCGCCGCATGAACCACTTCGACGATCCTTCGCTGCAAAAATGGTTCATCATCGCTGCCATCGGCGCCTTGATCATCGCAGCCGGTATCGGCGCCTTCCTGATCCAGCTGTATGTCAGCTTCATGAACCGCGAAAAACTGCGCGACGTGACCGGCGACCCATGGGGCGGCCGTACCCTGGAGTGGGCGACCTCGTCGCCACCGCCAGACTACAACTTCGCGTTCACGCCAGTCGTGCACGACAGCGACAGCTGGGCTGATATGAAAGAAAACAACTATCAGCGTCCGAAGAGCGGTTTCGTTGCCATCCACATGCCGAAGAACACGGAGATGGGCTTCATCATCGCCGCCATCAGCTTCGTGCTTGGCTTCGCCCTGATCTGGCACATGTGGCTGTTGGCCGGCCTGAGCTTCGTGGCCATGATGGTTGCGATCGTCGCCCACACGTTCAACTACAAGCGCGACTACTACATCCCTGCGGAAGAAGTAGTTCGTACCGAAGAAGCCCATACTCGTCTGCTGGAACGTCATGTCTGAAATTACCGCTAACGGCGCCGCGAGCGCCGACCCAAGCGCGCGTTACTGGACGCGCGACCACCACCCGGAGAACAGCACCTTGCTGGGCTTCTGGTTGTACCTGATGAGCGACTGCCTGCTGTTCGCCGGCCTGTTCGCTACCTACGCCGTGCTGGGCCGCAACTATGCTGGCGGCCCGACCGGCGCCGAGCTGTTCGAACTGGGCACGATCGCGCTGAACACCGCGTTCCTGCTGCTGTCGTCGATCACGTACGGCTTCGCCATGATCGCCGCCCAGCGCCGCAAGGTCGGCGCGGTGATCGGCTGGCTGATCGTGACCGGCCTGTTCGGCCTGGCCTTCCTGTTCCTGGAAATCGAAGAGTTCATGCACCTGATACACCTGGGTGCCGGTCCGCAGCGCAGCGCGTTCCTGAGCTCGTTCTTCGCACTGGTCGGTACCCACGGCCTGCACGTGACGTTCGGTATCATCTGGCTGGTCACCCTGATCTTCCAGGTGAAAAAGCACGGCCTGACCGTTGAGAACCGCCGTCGCCTGATGTGCCTGTCGATGTTCTGGCACTTCCTGGACG
This sequence comes from Duganella sp. FT27W, assembly GCF_009295655.1. Taxonomy (NCBI): domain Bacteria; kingdom Pseudomonadati; phylum Pseudomonadota; class Betaproteobacteria; order Burkholderiales; family Oxalobacteraceae; genus Duganella; species Duganella sp. FT27W. The sequence continues at coordinate 1,232,546 of NZ_WHIV01000001.1, read as the reverse complement.
TGATCTGGATCGGTGTGTTTACCTTTGTTTACCTGATGGGAGTTCTGCCTTGAGCGCGCCAATTAATCACGGTGGTCACGACCACCACGGCCACGACGACCATGGTCATCACGAGCAGGACGATGGCAACCATGGCACGATGAAGGAATACGCGATCGGCTTCGTGCTGTCCGTGATCCTGACCGCGATTCCGTTCTGGCTGGTGATGGCCAAGGTGTTCGACAAGTCGAGCACCACCGCCTTCGTCATCCTCGGCTTCGCCGCCGTCCAGGTGGTCGTTCACATGATCTACTTCCTGCACATGAACGGCAAGAACGAAGGCGGCTGGACCCTGCTGTCCACGCTGTTTACCCTGATCCTGTTGATCATCGTGATGGCCGGTTCGATCTGGGTCATGTACCACATGAACATCAACATGATGCCTTCGATGGGTGACGACGTGCACAACATGCATGAGATGAAATGACGGGCGGCGCTGAACAGCGCCAGCGTTCCCGCACCCTGCGCATCAGCCTGGCCATTTTGGCCGGGTTGATGTTTGCAGGGTTTTTTGCTTTGGGAACCTGGCAAGTCTATCGACTGCAATGGAAGCTGGCCCTGATCGAACGGGTGGACCAGCGCGTGCACGCACCGGCCATCGACGCACCCACCGTGGCCCAGTGGCCGCTGGTCAGCGCCGAGACCGACGAGTATCGCCACGTGCGCATCACCGGCACGTACCTGCCTGGCGCCGACACCTTGACCCTGGCCTCGCTCGACCGCGGCATCGGTTACTGGGTGCTGACGCCGCTGTGCACGGCCGACGGCGGCATCGTCATGGTCAACCGCGGTTTCGTGCCGGCTGGCGCGGGCGGCTGGCGCGCGCAACCGGCGCCACCGAAAGTGCGAGCCGATGCCTGCGGTACGCTGGCCGAGTCGTCGCCGGCGCCAAGCACGGTATCGGGCCTGCTGCGCCTGAGCGAGATCGCCAGTTCGCTGCGCAAGAACGAACCGGCGCGCAATTACTGGTACACGCGCGACACCAGGGCGATTGCCGAGGCGCGCGGCTTGCCGGCCGTGGCGCCATACTTCATCGACGCCGACGCGGCCTCCGCTGCGGCCGCCAATTTGCCCGTGCCGGGAGAAACCGCCGTGCCGGTAGGCGGCCTGACGGTGGTATCGTTCGTCAACAACCACCTGGTGTATGCGCTGACCTGGTATGGTTTGGCGCTGATGGTGGTGGCCGCTGCCGTGTGGGTGGTGCGCGATGCCCGCCGCAGTAAACAAGAAGGCGTGAATGGCGAAAGCTAACAAGAACCCGTTCGACCATGGCAGCCGGCCGACGCCGGTGATCGAGCCGCTGGCAGCCGCCAACTCGATCACCCACGCGGCCGGCCACAAGAACATGCAGCAGCTGATCCAGCTGCGCTGGATCGCCGTGGTCGGCCAGGTGGCAACGATCGCGATTGCCTCGATGCTGCTCGACGTGCAGTTGCCGATGCCGGCCATGCTCAATGTGCTGGCCTGCCTGATTGCTTTTAATATTGCCAGCACCTTGCGCTGGCAGGAAAACCAGGTGGTGTCCAACAGCGAGCTGCTGCTGGCGTTGACGGTCGACGTGGCCAGCCTGACGGCGCAGCTGTACCTGTCCGGCGGCGCCACCAATCCGTTCGTGTTCCTGTACCTGCTGCACGTAATTTTAGGCGCGGTGCTGCTGGAAACCTGGTCCACCTGGACCATTGCCGGCGTTACCGGTTTCTGCATCGCCGGCCTGGCGCTGTTCTCGGAGCCGCTGCGCCTGCCGCTGGACCAGGAGCGCGGCATCATGAGCCTGTACGTGCAGGGCATGCTGCTGTGCTTCATCATCGACGCCGCGCTGCTGGTGGTGTTCGTCAACCGCATCATGCGCAATATGCGCACCACGGCCAGCAAGCTGGCCGACCTGCGCCAGCGCGCGGCCGAAGAAGAACATATCGTACGCATGGGCTTGCTCGCATCGGGCGCGGCGCACGAACTTGGTACGCCGCTGGCCACGCTGGCCGTCATCCTCGGCGACTGGAAGCATATGCCCGAGTTCAAGGGCAACCCGGAACTGCTCGAAGAGATCGGCGAAATGCAGACCCAGCTCCAGCGCTGCAAGACCATCGTCAGCGGCATCCTGCTGTCGGCCGGCGAGACGCGCGGCGAATCGTCGGAAGCAACCACGCTCGACGATTTCCTGTACGACGTGACAGCCGAATGGCGCATCGGCCGGCCGGTGCAGCAATTCGAGTTCGACAACCGCGTCGAGGTGGACTTGCCGGTCGTGGCCGACTCGACCGTCAAGCAGATGATCAGCAACCTGCTCGACAACGCACTGGAAGCGTCGCCGCGCTGGCTGCGGCTCGACGCGGTGATCGAGGCAAATGCGCTGGTACTGACGGTGACCGACGCCGGCCCCGGTTTTGCCGAGGCGATCCTGGCGCAATTCGGCAAGCCGTATAATTCAAGCAAAGGACGGCCGGGCGGTGGACTCGGACTGTTCCTGGTGGTGAACGTGGCGCGCACGCTGGGCGGCACCGTGGCCGCCAGCAATCGTGAAGAGGGCGGGGCGGTGGTGCGGGTTCACCTGCCGCTGTCGGCCATCGCCATACAACCGGAACAAGCACATGATTACTGAACCCGTCGCCGATCAACGCGTATCGGATGAACGCGTACTTCTGCTGGTCGAAGACGACGCGGCCTTTGCCCGCACCCTGGGCCGCTCGTTCGAGCGGCGCGGTTACCGGGTGTTACTTGCCGAGAACGTCGATGAAGCCAGCGCGGCCCTGATGGACAACTCACCCGGCTACGCCGTGGTGGACCTCAAACTCAAGGGCAATTCGTCGGGTCTCGCCTGCGTGCAGATGTTGCACCAGCACGACCCCGACATGCTGATCGTGGTGCTGACGGGATTCGCCAGCATCAACACGGCAGTGGAAGCGATCAAGCTGGGCGCTTGCCAGTACCTGGCCAAGCCGTCGAACACCGACGACATCGAAGCCGCGTTCGAACACGTGGCCGGCACCGCCGAAGTCGAAGTCACCAACCGCACCACATCGGTCAAAACCCTGGAGTGGGAGCACATCCATACGGTGCTGGCGGAGACCGATTTCAATATCTCCGAAGCGGCCCGCCGCCTGGGCATGCACCGCCGCACGCTGGCCCGCAAGCTGGAAAAACAGCGCGTCAAATGACCTGACCAGCTCAGGCGGCGTCGGCCCGTGCGCTTTGCATGACGATGCCCAGGGCATGGTTGAAGGCGGCCAGCAAGCCTTGCAGGTCTTCGTGCTGGGCGCGCAGGCGGTCTTCCAGCGCGGTGGCGGATTCATACAGTTCGGTGGCGGAGATGTTGCCGGCCGCGCCACGCACCTTGTGGACCAGATCGGCGGCGTCGAGCCAGCGGCCCGTGTCCACCGCTTCCCGGATCAGTCGTTGCGATGGTTCGAAGTCCTTGGCGAACGTCGCCAGCAGGCGTTTGAGCAGGGCTGCGTTGCCGCCCAGGCGCTCCAGGGCGGCTGTCATGTCGATGCCGGGCATCGATGGCGCCGGCGGCGCGGGTGCTTGCAGTGCCTGCGATGCCTGCAAGGTTTGTGCGATGGCAGGCACCGGCGTTGGCGCGGGCGGCAGCGCGTGTGTCAACAGCGCCGGTGCCGTCACTGCCGCCGCGCTGGCAGGGTCGGGCGCAACCCAGGCTGCCAGCACCGTGTACAGCGTTTCCGGGTTGATCGGCTTGGTCACGTAGTCGTTCATGTCCATGTTCAGGCAGCGCTCGCGGTAGCCGGCCACCGCGTGCGCGGTCATGGCGATGATCGGCAGGCTGGCGTGGCGGTCGTCGGCGCGGATCAGGGCAGTGGCCTGGTAGCCGTCCATGTCGGGCATCTGGATGTCCATCAGCACGGCGTCGTACTTGCGGTCGCTGAGCATGCGCAAGGCTTCGTCGCCGCTCAACGCCAGGTCCGACCGCACGCCCGCGCGCTGCAAAATTTCGCTGGCCACCTGCAGGTTGATGTTGTTGTCGTCCACCACCAGCACATGCGCACCACGGATGCGCTGCACCGCGAACGAGGGCGGCGGCGCCAGTTTTACCGTGCCCTGGCCAACTTCGAGTCCCAGCGCCATCAGCACCGCGCTGCGCAGCAAGTACGGGTTGACGGGTTTGTCGATGAAGGGCGTGGTGCGCAGCAGTTCGGCGCCCTGGAAGCGATGCTCGCGGGCATAGGCGCTCACCATCAGCACCGGCGGCACGGCCGCCAGTTCGCCGTCTTCGGCAATCCGTTGCAGGGTTTCGATGCCGTCGATGTCGGGCATCTCGGCGTCGATCAACAGCATGTCGTAGTCGTTCAGCTGCATCGCCGCCACCGCTGCGGCGCCCGACGCCACCGCCGCCGGCTTGAGGCCCCATGCCGTCAGCTGCGCCTTGAGCTTGTGCCGCACGGAGTTGTTGTCGTCCACGATCAGCACGCGCTTGCCCAGCGCCGCCTCGGGCACCGGCGCCTGGCGCTGGCCCTGGGTTGCCGCCACCTGCATCTGCACCGTGAAACTGAAGCTGCTGCCCACGTTCGGTTCGCTGTCAACCGTGATCACGCCGCCCATCTTGCGCACCAGCTGCTGCGAGATCGCCAGTCCGAGCCCGGTGCCGCCGTACAGGCGCGTGGTGCTGGCGTCGGCCTGCGAGAAAGCCTGGAACAGGCGCGCCTGCTGCTCGGGGCTGATCCCGAGGCCGCTGTCCTCGACCGCGAAGCACAGCGCCACCATGCCGGGCGGTACCGGCTGTTCGGCCACCGGCGCGGCCAGTTGCACCCGCACTTCGATCTGGCCGCTGGCAGTGAATTTCAGGGCGTTGCCCACCAGGTTGACCAGGATCTGCGAGAGCCGCAGCGGGTCGCCCAGCAGGTTCGACGGCACCTCGGGCGTGGCCCAGATTACCAGTTCCAGTCCCCGTTCCGACGCCCGCCAGGAAAACAGGTCGGCCAGCTGATTGAGCGTGTCGAGCAGGTCGAACGGCAGCGCTTCCAGTTCCAGCTTGCCCGATTCGATCTTGGAAAAATCGAGCACGTCGTTGATGATCTCGAGCAGGCTCTGGCCCGCGCGGCCGATCTTGCGGAAGTAGTCGAGCGGCTGCGAGCCGATATCGAGGTGCGTGCCCAGGCCCGCAAAACCGAGGATGGCGTTCATCGGCGTACGGATCTCGTGGCTGATATTGGCCAGGAACTCGCTCTTGGCGCGGGTGGCCGCTTCGGCGTTCAGGCGCGCCCGCTCGATGGCGCGCAGCGCGCGCGCCTTCTGGTAGGCCGAGACGAACGGCTCTTTCAAGGCCTTGAGCAGGTCGATGTCGCTGTCATTGAACGAAACCTGGTACTGGAAGTTTTCGAAGATCAGGTAACCCTCGACCTGGCCGTCGATCACCACCCGCACCGACAGCAGCGCATGCACGTCGCCGGGCAGCGCGTGGTCATGGTGAATCTTGAAGATGTCCGGCGCGATCTCGCAGCCCGCCGGCGCGTAGCGCGCCTCGGCCTGGCGCAGGTCGATGCGGTAGGCGTCGTCGGCAACGTCGATGCGGCCCCACGCGGCGCGCAGGCCCAGCATGTCGCTGCCATCCTCGCGCACCAGCGCCAGCGCCGAATCGACGCCGTGGACGGCGGTCGATTCCTGCAAGATGGTGTGCAGCAGCGCGTCGAAATCGAGCTGCTCGTTGATCGAGCGGACGATGGCGTTGAGCTTTTCCAGGTGCTGGGTGCGTGAATACACGAGCGCCTGCAAATCTTCGCCCTTGAGCTGCAACTGGCGCAGGCGCCAGCGCACCATGGCCCAGGCCAGCAGACAGCACGCCAGGCCGTAGGCCAGCCATGCCCACCAGGTCTGGTGCCACGGCGGCAGCACCTTGACCTGCATCGCCAGTTCTTCCGTGGTCCACGCGCCTTCGCGGTTGCTGCCGCGCATGCGCAGCACGTAATCGCCGGCCGGCAGGTGGGTATAGCTGGCGATGCGGCGGCTGGCATCGACCTCGATCCAGGTGCGGTCGAAGCCTTCGAGCATGTAGGCATAGCGGTTGCGCTGCGGCGCCGAGTAGTCGAGCGCCGCCAGTTCCACGTCGAAGCCCTGGCTGTCGGCGCGCAGGCTGATGGCCGGCCCGCCGTCGCCATTGAGCTGGGCGGCGGTGAGCTGTCGCTGGTCGATGCGCACCGCGCTGATCACCACCGGCGGCCGGTGGTTCCAGTCGGCCAGCTGATCGGGATAGATCACCGCCATGCCGGTGGTGGCGCCAAAGATCAGGTCGCGGTCGGTGGTGACCGCGCTGGCGCCCAGGTAAAAGGTGCGGAACGCCAGGCCGTCGGCGCGCGTGATGGCGTGGGCCTTGAAGGTGTTGGCGTCGATGACGACGATGCTGTCGCCGGTGGCGGCCCAGATGCGGCCGGCCGGATCGGCTTGCAGGCTCATGATGGTGCTGGTAGCCATGCCGGGCAGGCCTGCTGTCGGCGCCATCCGCTCGAACACCGGTTTGCCGCGCGCATCGCGGCCCGTCATCACGCAGATGCCGCCGCCCTGGGTGCCAATCCACAGCCGGCCCCGGGCGTCGAAGACCAGTGCGTTCAGCACTGCTGCCGGCAGTTCCGTCGAGATGTTGGGCGTGGCCATGATCTGCTCCACTGCGCCGGTCTCGGGATCGAGCCGGTTCAAGCCGTTGCCGGTGGCAATCCAGAGCGATCCATGGGCATCGATCACCATGGCGTTGATACGGTTGTCGGTCAGGCCGCCGTGCTCGGGCGCGCCTCGTACCTGGCGCCGGACGATGCCGGTGGCGCTGTCGTAGCGCAGCAAGCCGTGGAAGGTGCCCAGCCACAGCTTGCCGTCCTGCGGCAGGATGGCCTTGATGCCCGGGTACGGATTATCCTGCGGCAGCGCCACCCGCCGCACTTGGCTGCCATGTTCGCTGGTGAGGTAGAGCCCCGCCTGGGTGCCGATCCAGGCTTCGCCGGGTGTGGCCTCGGCCAGCGCCAGGATCATGCGGTTGGGCAGGGCGGCATCGGGCTGGTGCGGGTTGGGCCGCAGCAGGGCACGGCGATTGCCGCTCGGGTCCACCAGGTCGAGGCCACGGTCGCCTAGCGCGATCCAGACGTCGTTGTGGACATCGTTGAGCAGCGCGGTGATGCCGGCTTCGAGCTGGCCCTCGGCGCCGAACACCGAATCGATCGCTTCCGTGTGCGGGTCGTAGCTGTCCACGCCGCGCTCGGTGGCGACCCAGATCATGCCGCTGCGATCGCGCAGCATGGCGCCGCTGCGGTCGTGCGAGAGGCTGGCCTGGACCGCCGGCTGGTGCAGGATGCGGGTGCTGGCGCGATGGTCGGTGCGGTATTCGACAATGCCGTTGCCGTTGGTGGTGGCCCACCAGCGGCCGGGGGCGATTTCGACGATGCCCGGCACCATGTTCGCTTCGAGGTCGGACACGCCGGCGGGCTTGACCAGTATCGCGCTTTCGCCCTGCGGCCCGACCACGCCGATCCCGCTTTTCATGGTGCCGAAAGCGATTTGTCCCTGGCGGTTTTCACCGATCGCCAGCACCGCGTCCTGCCATTCGCCGAGACCGTTGACTGCCACCGGCACCTGCACGATGGTGCCGCCGGGACGCAGGCGCGCCAGGCCGCTGGCGGTGCCGATCCACAGCGTGCCGGTCCGGTCCATCATCAGCGCGCGGATATCGCTGGCGGGCAGGCCGGGGGCGTTGTCACGGGTGTAGCTGCGCACCGTGCCATCTGCCACGTTGTACAACTTGAGTGCGGTGGGCGTGCCGACCCACAGCCTGCCCTGGCTGTCGCTGGCAATCGCGTTGATGGCCCCGTGGCTCAGTTCGTCAGCGGGACGCACGAATTTTTCGGTGCGCTGGTCGAACATCGCCAGCCCGGCGTTGGCGGTGCCTACCCACAAGCGGCCGCCCGGGTCGGTGTGCAGCGCCTGGATGAAGTCGCCTGGCAGCGAACCGAGGTCGGAGGCAACGTGGACGAAGCTGCGGAAGCGGTAGCCGTTCCAGCGGGCCAGCCCGGCCTGGGTACCCACCCAGATATAGCCATCGCCATCCTGCGCCAGTGCCGTTGCGACCGGATTGGGCAGGCCCTGGTCGAGACCCAGGTGCTCGAACAGCGGGGTAGCCAGGTTGTCCCAGCGTTCCTGGCCAGCGCGCGCCGGCGTCAATCCCAGGCTCGAAGACATTGCCAGCACGAGGACGAACGCCAGCAGCCGGCGCCAGCCGGCGTGGATAACTTGCGGCACTCCGGGCTGGATATTCAACTAAGCAACGCTCCCCGTCAGGCAAATCTATTGCTAAGAGCATACGGAATACCCTGTGGAAAGTCCACGAGTACCAGCGTGAAATGCAGCTGCCCAGTACAATTGCTACCAGTCTTTACAACACATGGAATCCCGATGAAACCTGAAGTCTTGGTACTTGCCGCCAGCCCGTCCGCGTCCGTGATGGAACAACTCGACCAGCATTTCCACTGCCACCACGTGTGGCGCCAGCCGCAGGACGGGCGCGCCGCGTATATCGCATCGGTCGCAGCGGGCGTGCGCGCGGTGCTCACCACCGCCGCCATCGGCGTGGACCAGGCGCTGCTCGACCAGTTGCCCAAGCTGGAAATGGTGGCCATCAACGGCATCGGCCTCGACGCCATCCCGCTCGACCTCACCCGCGCCCGTGGCCTGGCCGTGAGCAACACCCCGGGCGTGCTGACCGACGACGTGGCCGACCACGCGCTGACCCTGTTGCTGGCCGCGGCGCGCCGCCTGCCGGCGCTGGACCGCTACGTGCGTGCAGGCGAATGGGAGGCCGGCGTGGCGCTGAAACCCACGCGCGCCCTGCGCGGCAAGACCTGCGGCGTGTTCGGGTTCGGCCGCATCGGCCAGGCGGTGGCCGCCCGCGCCGAGGCGTTCGGCATGGCCATCCAGTACTTCCAGCCGCGCGCCATCGACGGCGTGGCCACGCCACGTGCGGACTCGCTGCTGGACCTGGCGCGCGCCAGCGACTACCTGGTGGTGTGCGCACCCGGCACGCCGGCCACGCGCCACGCCATCAACGCCGAGGTGATGGCCGCGCTGGGCGCGGAAGGCACGCTGGTGAACATCTCGCGCGGCGCCCTGGTGGACGAAGCGGCGCTGGTGGATGCGCTGCGCGATGGCACGCTGGGCATGGCCGCGCTCGACGTGTTCGCCGACGAACCGCGCGTGCTGCCAGCGTTGCGTGAAGTCCACAACGCGGTGCTCACGCCGCACGTCGGCAGCCTGACCGTGGAGACCCGCCACGCCATGGGACAACTGGTGGTCGATAACCTGCTGGCACATTTCGCCGGCAACCAATTATTGACTCCAGTGAACTAATCTTGCTTTCGGCATAGGGGCGTCATCGGCGCGTCACATTCACAAGGTATGATTGCTGTCATCGTGGCAACATTGCTTACCCTGTGGAATTAATATGACCTTGCTGAAACTCCCTCAACTCAATACCGGCATGCGCGTGGTGGCGTCGTTCGCGGCGCTGCTGCTGCTGATGGCATGCATGTCGGCCGTCTCGTTGTGGCGCCTGCAATCGGCCAATGACACCACTGCCAACCTCGTGCACGACAAGCTGGCGCGCGAGCAGCTCACTTCCGAGCTGCTGGGCGCGGCCGAACTCAATGGTCTGCGGGCGATTTCCGTGGCCCGCAGCGACAGCCTGGAAGTATCGGACCTGTTCATGGCGCAGCTGGTGGCCGGCGACCGCCAGGCCGAGGCCATGGAGCGCAAGCTGGCAGCCCTGCCGGCCGAAGCGCCGGAAGCGGCGCTGCTGCAGGCCGTGGCGGCAAAAAAAGCGGCGTACATGGCGTTGCGCGCCGACCTGTTCAAGTTCAAGGACATGGGCCGCATCCAGGACGTCGAGAGCCTGCTCGACACCCGCCTGGGCGCCACCTTCAAGCAGTACACGGGCGCGCTCGACCAGTTGCTCACCTGGCAGACCCAGGAGGCGACCGCGCTGGCGGCGGCGTCCGACCAGCAGTTCCGCAACAGCCGCGTGCTGCTGGCAGCGCTCGGCGCGGCAGCGCTGGCGGCGGGCATCGTGCTGGCCTGGATGCTGACCCGCAGCGTGGTGCAGCCGCTCACGCAGGCGGTGGCGCTGGCCGAGCAGGTGGCCGCCGGTGAACTGCATGCAGTGATCAATCATGGCCGCCGCGATGAAATCGGCCAGTTGTTCGATGCATTGAGCCACATGACGGCGCGCCTGGCCGATACCGTGGGCAGGGTGCGCGACGGCGCAGTCGCCATCGACGCCGCCTCGCGCGAGATCGCCAACGGCAACCTCGACCTGTCGCGCCGCACCGAGCACCAGGCCGGTGCCCTGCAGGAAACCGCGTCGGCAATGGTGGAGCTGACCACGGCCGTGAAGCAAAACAGCAGCAACGCGCGCCAGGCCAATACCCTGGCGGTGTCGGCTTCCGGCGTGGCTGGCAAGGGCGGCCACGCGGTGCGCGACATGGTCAACACCATGGCCGGCATCAACGACGATGCCCGTAAAATTTCGGACATCACCGGCGTGATCGACGGCATCGCTTTTCAGACCAATATCCTGGCGCTGAATGCAGCGGTGGAAGCGGCGCGCGCCGGTGAACAGGGACGCGGCTTCGCGGTCGTGGCTTCCGAAGTTCGGTCGCTGGCACAGCGCTCGGCCGATGCCGCGCGCGAAATCAAGAAGCTGATCACCGCCTCGGCCGAGCGCATCGCCAGCGGTAGCGCGCAAGCCCAGGCGGCCGGCGCCACCATGGACGATATCGTCGCCAGCGTGGAGCAGGTGACCGTGATCATCGGCGCCATCAGTATTGCCAGCGGCGAGCAGGAAGCGGGTATCGAGCAGGTGGGCCGGGCGATCGGCGAAATGGATGGCGTGACCCAGCAAAACGCTGCGCTGGTGGAAGAAGCGGCAGCTGCCGCCGACGCCATGCAGGCGCAGGCGCGCGACCTGGCTGCGCTGGTTGGTTCGTTCCGCATCGACGGCGCCGCCGCCGAGGACACCACGGTCGTGGCGGCAGCAGCGAAGGCGCGGCCGGCGCTCAGGCGCTCGGCGGTGTTGTTGCCCGCCGGTCCTGCGGCAAATGGCGCCGTATAACCGCCAGCATCTGTTCGACATCGATCGGCTTGGCAATGAAGTCGTTCATGCCCGAGGCAATGCACTGCTCGCGCTCGGATTCCATCACGCCGGCGGTCATGGCCAGCACCGGCAGCGTCAAGCCGAGTTCGGTGCGGATCAGGCCGGTGGCGGTAAAGCCGTCCATCTCCGGCATCTGCACATCCATCAGCACCAGGTCGTAGTGGTGGTCGCCGCCGTTGACGCTGTCCCGTAGCGCGTCGATGGCGGCGCGGCCATTGTCCACGGCGGTGATGTGGGCGCCTGCGTATTCGAGCATGCTGCGGGCGACCAGCTGGTTGACCGGGTTGTCCTCGACCAGCAGCAGGTGCGCGCCGTCCAGGCGTATCTGCTCGGAGGCCTCTTGCGGTACCGGCGCTGCCGGAAGCGGTTCATGCGCGGCGTGGTGGTGCGGCGCTTCCTTCAGCGCCGCTTTCAGCGCTTCATGCAGGCGCGCGGCGGTCACCGGTTTTAATAGCACGCCGTCGGCGTCCTGTTCGCTTTCCACCAGCAGCAGGCGGCCCTGCTCATAGGCGTTGACCATCACGATCACCGGGCGGCCGCCCAGCCGGACGTCGTCACGCAACTGGCGCAGGATGGCGCGGCCGCACAGGCCCGGCATATTCCAGTCCAGCAGCACCGCATCGTAGTGCTGCGCCGGATCGCCAAGCAATTCGAGGGCGTGGTCCCCGCCGGCCGCCGGCGTGGACGTCCAGCCACAGGACGCCACCGTGCGTCCCAGGTAGCCGGCGCCCGGTCCCTGGTCGCCGATCAGCAGCAGGTGCAGCGCTTGCTGGTTGCCGGTGCGGGGCATGCCGGGTTCTTCTGTGTCGGCCCCGCGCTGCAACGGCACGGTCAGGACAAAATCACTGCCGGCGCCAAGGGTGCTGCGCACGTCGATGGCGCCGCCCATCAGGTCCGCCAGGCGCCGTGAAATCGTCAGGCCCAGGCCGGTGCCGCCAAAGCGGCGCGTCATCGATGCATCGGCCTGTGAAAACGGCGCGAACAACTGCGCCAGGCGTTCGGGCGCGATGCCGATGCCGGTGTCGCGCACGGTGAACCGCAGCGATACGGGCCCGCCTTGTTGCCGCTCGGCGTGCAGTGTTTCCACCAGCAGCACCACCGAACCCTGTTCGGTGAACTTGATCGCATTGCCCAGCAGGTTGACCAGGATTTGCTGCAGGCGGTGGCTGTCGCCGACCAGCTGGGCCGGCACGCCGGCATCGACGCCGATGGCCAGGTGCAGGTTTTTCTCGCCGGCGTTCACGCTCATGATGGTGGCCACCGCTTCGAGCACCTGCGCCAGTGCGAACGGAGACGGTTCGAGTTCCATGCGGCCTGCCTCGATCTTGGAAAAGTCCAGCACGTCGTTGAGGATGGCCAGCAGCGAGCTGCCCGACGACCGTATCATGCCCACGTACTGGCGCTGCGGCGGCGCCAGCGCGGTCTGGTCCAGCAGGTGGGCCATGCCCAGCACCGCGTTGAGCGGCGTGCGGATCTCGTGGCTCATGTTGGCGACGAATTCGGTCTTGGCGCGGCTGGCCGCTTCGGCCTGGTCGCGGGCCACGATCAGCGACTGCTGCGATTCGCGCAGCGCGGCCGTCATCTGGCGCGCCAGGCCGGTGGCATACAGGTGGCGCGCGGTGAGCGCGCGCACCACGCCGAAGAACAGCAGGCTGATGATCATCCCCGCCAGCAGCACGATGTGCGACTTCTGGCGGTCGATGGCGCGCTCGAAGGCCGGCAGCGAGGTAAAGCGCAAGGTCCAGCGGTGTTGCAGCAAGTCGAGCGTCTGTACGTCCTGGTAGGGGTTCGGATACTGCAGCTGGTCGGCTGCGCTGCGGTCGGGGGCGCTGGCGTACAGGCGCTGCCCGGGGGCGGTGCTGTCGCCGTCGAACACCTCGAGCCGGATATCGTGCACGCCGGTGCCCATCAGGCCTGCCATCAGGTCTGCCGCCCGGATCGGGCTGTAGGCAAAGCCCTGCAGCGCCGCCATGCGCTGCTCAGGGGTGGCATCCGGGCGCAGGCCGGCCTGGCGCCGGTACACCGGGAAGTACATCAAAAAGCCCGGCTGGCCGCCGCCTTGGGCATCCTGGATCAGCACCACGCGGTCGGTGAGGGCCGGTTGGCCGTTGCGGCCCGCATTGAGCAGGGCCACGCGGCGTACCGGCTCGGACAGCATGTCGTAGCCAAAAGCGATCACATTGCGGCCGATGAACGGTTCGAGGTAGTACACCGGCACGTACATGCCCAGGTCGGCCACGCCTTCGCGCGACCAGATGCGGAAATCGGGGTAGCCTTCGCGCGCCACCTGCGCCTCGAGCGCGGTGCGCTGGCCCTTGCGGATGAAGGCGCCGTAACCGAGGCCCATCACGCCGGGGAAATTGCGCTGCAAGTCCATGCCGGCGGCAAAGCCGCGCCATTGTTCGCGGCTCGGTTGCTGCTCGGCCTGGAACAGCGCCTGCGCCGCGCGCAAGCCCGATTCGTAGAGCGAGATGCGGCGCGTGATGCGCTCGGCGATGTCGCGGCTGTCGGCCTCGAAATGCTCGCGCGCGCGGCGCTCGGTACCCACCGTGACCAGGTGCCACACCAGCACCGTCAGCGCCACACCCAGCAGCAGCGTGGCCCATTGCACGGCGCTGTGCTGCAGCACGCCCGCTTGCAGGCGCCGGCGCTCGGCGGCGTCGGCGCTGAGCACCATGCCGATCAGGCTGCACAGCACCACGAACGTATCGAGCGCGATCAGGGCGTCGTTGAGGGTGCCGGCCACGAACGGCCCCTGGCCGTTGACGGTGGCCAGCACGGCGGCGCCGGCCGCCAGCAGGCACACGGCGCTGGCGCCGCGCAAGCCATAACGGTGCGCGGCCCAGGCCACGCAGGGCACGAACAGGTACGGCAACCAGCCCAGCGCATCGTCGCCGGTATAGCTGCGCATGAAGATGGCCGCGCCAAGCGCCGCCAGCAGCGCCAGCGACACCGCCACCTCCAGCGCCACCCGCAGCGCGCCGCGCTCGTGCCAGCCCGGGGGCGGGCGCAGCCGCCAGATCACGATGGCCGGCGCCACCAGCAATACGCCGGCGGTGTCGCCCACCCACCAGGTAAGCAGCACGGTACCGAAGGTGCCCGCCGGCGCCAGCCCGGCCGCCACCAGCGCGCTGGCGCCGATGCCGGCGCCGACCATGCTCATGACCATGGCCACGAGGGCGAATTTATAGACGTTTTGCAGTTGGCCGAGCGGTTGCGCGCCGTCGGTGTAGCGCCGCATCATCCAGGCGCCGGCCAGCGCCTCGAACGCGTTGCCGGCGCCGATCACGGTGGAGACCAGCACCAGCGTGGCCGACAGCGGCTGGCCGTTGATATAAAAAGTGACCAGGTTGGCGAGGAAGGCGCCAAGCATGATGGCCGGCCAGGCGCGATAGCCAAGCAGGATGATAGCCGCCAGGGCCATGCCCGACGGTGGCCACAGCGGCGTGGCGTTGGTGTGGGCGAAGCCCAGCTGCAGGCTAAGTCCCGCCACGATCGCGTAGCTGGCAGTGAGCAGCAGCAGGGCGCCCGCGCCCGGATGGTGGTTGCGGCCCAGGCCCTGCGGCGGCAGGGGATCGAAATCGGAATTCGCGGCTGCCGGGGCTCGGGTTGATTGAGCTGTAACGGTTGGTGGCACTGCGGGCATGGCAGCTCTCGTGGTTCGTGTCTGGAATGACTATAACGTACCGCTGCAACTGGCGCCACCATGGTGCAACTGGCGCCGCCAGGATACCGTTCGTCGCAGCGCTCCACGCAACACCTGGCCGTTCCTTACAGTGTGGTCATTCCCACCACATGGAGCACAGCATGTCTTTCCGATACCATCTCGCAGCCCTGTTCATCACCGTTGCCGCGCAGTTCGTCCATGCCGCAGACCTCCAGATTGCGGTCGAGGGCGTGGCCAGCGCCGATGGCCGGGTGATGGTGGCGTTGTTCGATTCGGCCGAGACCTTCCGCCGCAAGCCGGTGCGCGCGCTGGTGGCGCCGGCGGTCGCCGGCACCGTGCGCATCGACGTCAAGGATCTCGCCCCCGGCGACTACGCGTTTGTCGTGTACCACGACGCCAACGCCAACAATCAGCTGGACATGAACCCGGTCGGCATGCCGGTCGAGGACTTCGCTTTCAGTAACAACGCCATGGGGCAGGGCGGCGCGCCCGGCTTCGACGCCGCGCGCTTCACGCTGCCGGCCGCCGGCCTTGCCACCGCCGTCAACCTGCGCTGAGGTTCATCATGCCAGCACGCCGCCAATTTCTCTCCCGCTGCGCCGGCCTCGCCGCCCTAGGTGTCTCCGCCACCGCGCTGGCCGATACCGCTACGTACCGCAGCTTCCATGCTGCCCTCGACGGCGACGCCCGCCTGCTTCCGTACGCCGACTTCGCGGGCGAGCTGGCCGGCGATGCGACCGTGCTCGGACGCTTGCCGACAGACCTGGCAGGGGTGTTCTACCGCAACGGCCCCGGCCGGTTCGAACTGGGGGGCGAACGCTATCACCACTGGTTCGACGGTGACGGCTTTGCCCAGCGCTGGACCATCGCCGATGGCAAGGTCCACCATCGCGGGCGCTTCGTCGCCACCCAGAAATTCGAGCAGGAGACCCGCGCGGGACGCTTTCTCTACAGCGCCTTCGGTACCCGGATCGACCGCGCCCCGGTGCGCAGCAACGATACCATCAACGTCGCCAACACCAATCTGCTGCCGTTCAACGGTGGCGTGTATGCGCTGTGGGAAGGCGGTTCGGCCACCGAGCTCGATCCCGACACGCTGTCCACGCGCGGCATCAAGACCTGGCGCCCGGATCTGAAAGCGATGCCGTTTTCCGCCCATCCCAAGCATGACCCGGACGGCGGCCTGTGGAACTTCGGTAACCTGCCCGGCGCCGACCAGTTGATCATCTATCGGCTCGACGTGCGCGGCGCCGTCATCCGCACGGCCATGCTGCCGGTGCCGCAGCTGAACATGGTGCACGATTTCGTGGTCAGCGCGCGCCACCTGGTGTTCCTGGTGCCGCCGTATGCACTGGACGCCCCGGGCCGCAGCCTGGCCGAGCGGCTGCGCTGGCAGGGCGGCGAGCGGCCGCTGCGTGCGGTGGTGGTGGACAAGGCCACGCTCACCGTGCGCCAGGTGTTCGAGCTGCCGGCGCGTTCGGTCTTCCATCTTGGGAATGCGTGGGATGACGGCGACTGCATCCGGCTCGACGCCGTGCTGCACGCGGGCGATATCGTGCCGGAACCGGCGCTGCCGATGCGCGGCGACATGCGCCCGTACGAAGCCCAGCGCAGCAGCGCGGTGCAGATCACGCTTGATTTTGCCAGCGGCCAGGCGCGCGAGGCGCGGCTGTTCGGCGTCAGCGAATTTCCACGGGTGGCGCCGCAGGTAGTGTCGCGCCGCCACCGCAAGCTGCTGGTGCTCGGCGTTGGCGCGGGCAGCACGGCGCAAGCGCTCGATTCCGTCAACCTGGTCGATACCGACAGCGGCAAGGTCGATGGCTACCGCTTCGGCCCTGGCTGGCAGGTCGAGGAGCATGTGCTGGTGCCGCGCAGTGGCGCCAGGTCTGAGACGGACGGCTACGTGGTGGGCGTGGCGCAGGATACGCGGCGCGGCCAGACCGTGCTGACCGTGTTCGATGCACGCAACGTCAAGGACGGCCCGGTGGCGTTGGCGCGGCTCGCCTATCGCGCTCCGGTGTGTTTTCATGGTAACTTTCTGGCGGCATGAAAAATCCCGACATCATCGTATCCGCCCACCCGCTCGAGCTGATTCCCGGCTTGCGGCGCTGGCCGGCCTCGCGCTGGCGCAACGCGCTTTACACGGCCATCTTCAGCACCCTGATCGCAGCCGTGCTGACCGCCGCGCGCACCGCGTTTTCCGACGACGGCCCACCGGTGGTGCGCTACTTCCTGCACATGCTGCTGGTGGCCAACCTGTGCGGGCTGTTCATCCATGGCGGCATGGTGCTGCTCAACCGCTGGTTTGACAATTTGCCACGGCGCCTGCGCGGACTGCCCAGGGTGGCGCTGCACGTGGTGTTCAGCGTGGCCAGCGTGCTGGCGGCGATTGCGCTGGCCAACGTGCTGCTCAGCGGCGGCCCGGCGCTGCATTTGCTGGCGCGACCGGTGGTGCTGCTCGAATGTACCCTGATCGCGGCGGTGATCGCCGGCTTCATGGTCATGGTGCGGCGTAACGCCGAGCGGCGCATCCAGGCCGCGATGGACGAGGCGCGCCAGAAGGAGGCGGCGGCAGCCACCGCGCGCCTGCTGGCCGAAGCACGCCTGCGCGCCTTGCAGGCGCAGATCGAACCGCACTTCCTGTACAACACGCTGGCCAACGTAGTCAGCCTGATCGGCACCCGGCCGGACCAGGCGCGCTACATGCTCGAGCGCTTCATCGACTACCTGCGCGCCAGCCTCGATACCAGCCGCAGTGAATCGTCGACGCTGGGCGACGAGGCCCGCCTGCTGGCCGCTTACCTCGACGTGCTGGCCGTACGCATGGGCCCGCGCCTGCGCTATCGCATCGACGTACCTGACGAATTGCGCGCCATCGCCATCGCGCCGATGCTGCTGCAACCGGTGGTGGAAAACGCCATCGCCCACGGCCTGGAACCGCAGGTCGACGGCGGCGAGGTCACCATAGGCGCCGCCGTTGCCGATGGCCGCCTGTGCCTCACGGTTGCCGATACCGGCGCCGGGCTGTCCGGCACGCAGTCGACCAAGCCGGGCGGCGGGGTAGGGCTGGGCAACCTGCGCGAACGTCTGCGCACCCTGTACGGCGCCGAGGCCAGAGTCGAACTGCTGGAAAACCAGCCGAGTGGCGTGGTGGTACGCATCGTCCTGCCGCTGCCGTCCCGCTGAACGAGGATCACATCAACCATATCGCTACCAATATGAACAATTCTCCGCGCGCGGTGATCGCCGACGACGAAGCCCACCTGCGCGATTACCTGGAACAGCAACTGGCCGCCGTGTGGCCGGAGCTGCGCGTGGTGGGCCGCGCCGCCAACGGCCTCGAGGCGTTGCGCCTGATAGACGACGAGGCGCCCGACGTGGTGTTCCTCGATATCCGCATGCCCGGTCTGACGGGACTGGACGTGGTGGCGCGGCTGATCGAAAGCCCGGCGCCGCCGCAGATCGTGTTCGTCACCGCCTACGACCAGTACGCGGTGCAGGCGTTCGAGCACTCAGCGCTCGACTACCTGCTCAAGCCGGCGTCGCTGGAACGGTTATCGAAAACAGCGGGGAAACTGAAGGCGGCGCTGGCCGCACCAGTTGCAGCGGCGCCGCCGCTGGACGCGCTGCGGGCCTTGCTGGCGCAGTTGGGCGGCCCGGCCGCGCTCTCGGCACCGGCACCGACGCCGGCGCCAGCAGCGGCACCGCTGCAATGGATACGCGCGTCACAGGGCGAGCAAACCCGCCTGATTGCGGTGGACGAGGTGCTGTACTTCCAGAGCAACGACAAGTACACGAGCGTGGTGCTGGCCGATGGCGAGTGCCTGATCCGCACGCCGATCAGCAAGCTGCGCGAGCAGCTCGATGCCCAGCAGTTCTGGCAGATCCATCGCAGTGTGATCGTGGCGGCGCGCCACGTGGCGGGCACGCGCCACGATTTTCGGGGCAGGTTGATGGTGCAGCTGAAGGACCGCCCCGAGCAACTGGTGGTGAGCCGGAATTACGCAGACCTGTTCCGGCAAATGTAATGTGACCGGGAACCTGTCCCGGCAGGGAACGAGACGCTGCCTGCGCGCCTCGCACGTGGCGGGTTCTAGGCGATGACGGGCCGCACCTTGGACGCGGCCAGCTTGGCGCGTTCGCGCGCGGTATCGGTGTCGGCAGCGGTGGCCAGCGCCACGCCCATGCGGCGCCGTGCGAACGATTCCGGCTTGCCGAATAGGCGCACGTCCGCGCCCGGTACCCGCAGCGCGTCTGCCAGGCCTTCGAAAGCGATGCCTGGGGCTTCGTGCTGGCCGTAGATCACGGCCGAGGCGCCTGGCGCGCGCAGCGAGACATCGACCGGCAGGCCGAGAATGGCGCGGGCGTGGATCTCGAATTCGCTTTGCGTTTGCGTGGCCATGGTGACCATGCCGGTGTCGTGCGGGCGCGGGCTCACTTCCGAGAACCACACCATGTCGTCACGGACGAACAGCTCCACGCCGAACAGGCCCAGGCCACCGAGGTCGCCGGTGACCTGGGCGGCGATGTCCTGCGCGCGCTGCAAGGCCAGCGGATGCATGCGGCACGGCTGCCACGATTCCACGTAGTCGCCCTGCACCTGGACGTGGCCGATCGGCTCGCAGAACTGCGTGGTGACCTGGCCGTCCTCACCAATCGAGCGCACCGTCAGCAGCGTGATCTCGTAATCGAAATCGATGAAGCCTTCGACGATGACGCGGCCCGCATCGACCCGGCTGCCGGCGGCGGCATGGTCCCAGGCGGCCTGCACCTCGGCGGCGCTGTCGATTTTCGACTGGCCCTTGCCCGACGACGACATCACCGGCTTGATCACGCACGGAAAACCGATCTGCGCGGTCGCGGCTTCCAGCTCGGCCAGGCTGCTGGCGAAGCGGTAGGGCGACGTGGCCAGGCCCAGGGTTTCGGCAGCCAGCACGCGGATGCCTTCGCGGTTCATGGTCAACTGGGCGGCGCGCGCGGTGGGGATGCAAGTGATCTTGCCGGCAAGTTCCAGCGCGGCCAGGGTATCGGTGGCAATCGCCTCGATCTCGGGCACCACCAGGTCCGGCTGCTCCTGCCCGATCAATGCCGCCAGCGCGGCGCCGTCGGTCATGTCGATGACGTGGGCACGGTGCGCGACCTGGTGACCGGGCGCGTTGGGATAGCGGTCAACGGCGATGGTTTCCACGCCCAGGCGTTGCAGGGCGATGATGACTTCCTTGCCCAATTCGCCGGAGCCGAGCAACATGACCTTGGTGGCGGACGGCGACAGCGGCGTGCCGATAATGCGTGCAGTATTCATGGCGGTCAAAATATCAGAACGAGTAGACCAGGGTGACGGAGGTCTGGGTATCGGTGTTTTTCTTGTCGTCCGGGACGCTGGTGTCGCTGCGCACGCTGAACGCCGCCTTCATCTGCATGGTGGTGTTTATCTTGGTGGACAGCGAGGTTTCGGCGGTGGAGTGGGTGTTCGAGGTGCCGCGTTCGACCGTGACCAGCTGGCTGAACAGGGCCGATTCGCTCAGGCGCCACTTCAGGCTGCCGGCGGCGCGCACCGTCATGCCGTTTTCCGTTTCGCCGGTGGAGCGTTCGCCGCGGAAGTAGCCCGGACCGAGTTCGCCGTCGATGGTCAGGTTTTCCGCGCTGTAGAGCCGGGTGCCGTAACCGACGCCGACGGTCGAATAGGTGGTGTACGCGCCGAATTTATCGTTGACGTGGGTGGCCAATGCGAACAGGCGGTCGTTGTCTTCCATCAGCTTGTAGGCGGTCTTGCCCGACACCGAGTAGCGCTGCGCCGAGCGCTGGCGCGACTTGCTGCCGTCTTCGTTGGTGATCTGTTCATCCTTGAAATAGCCGGCCAGTATGTACTCGTTGCTAAAGTCGGGCAATTCTTGCTTGGCATCGATCTTGCCAGTGACCGAGGTACCAACGGTGTTGCCGGAAGTGGAGATGGCGCCCAGTTCGGCCGAGGTGCTCCAGCCGTACGGCGGCGGGCCATCGATCGCGGCGGCGCTGCCGCATAACAGGGTCAGGGCAAGCGGAGTAACGAGCAGGGAAGATTTCATAGGCATGGTGAGCGGGTTCCATGGCGCCATGGGCGGGCCAGGCAACGTTGCTAAAGGGTTACGGATGAGGTGCTATTGTACCCGAGGCATGCCTGCGTGTGGTTCCGTACAGATTACACGCGCGCGGCGCGCGATCATGGCGCATCGCTACAAAACACGCCAGGAGGCGGCCATGAATACCAACCATCCGATCACGGGCGCCACCGCCGCCATCCTGCTGTGCGCCGCGCTGGCCGCAGCTGCCGGCAGCGCCCAGGCCCAGGTCAACCGCTGCGTCGATGCCGAAGGCCGCGTCACCCTCACCGACGAACCGTGCCCGCGCAACAGCCGCGCCGTCAACGACGACGTCAGCGACAACGGCGCAGCCGGGCTGATAGTCACCACCGGCGCGCAGTCCGCGCACCTGACCGACGATGTTGCTGCGACCCAGTCCGCCTCCATTTCGACCGGCCTCACGCGCAGCCGCTGGGCCGACCTGCCGCGTCCGCTGGTACGCAATGCCGCCGGCACCGACGTCGTCACCCTGCAAACCGCGCGCACCACGATGCTGATGCGCGACGACATGCGACGCCAGAGCCGCACCGTGGCTACCCGCTGATCGTGCGTTCGATTGCCAGCCGGGGCGCAGCCTCGGCGTAGCGGTTCTTGCCCGCGCGCTTGGCGGCATACAGGGCCTGGTCGGCATCGCGGTAGCTGAGCGCCAGATCGCTTTTCTTGCATAGTTCGGCAATTCCAATGCTGACCGTGCGTGGGGGCTGGCACGCGGTCTGTACCTCCGCCAGCAGCAGCGCAGCAAACTGGCGCGCCGCGTCGGCGCTGCCGGCCAGCACCACCCCGAATTCTTCACCGCCCAGGCGTCCACACAGGTGACCGGCCGACAGCCTGCCGATGACCTCGGCCGTGCGTTGCAGTACTTCGTCGCCGGCATCGTGGCCCAGGGTGTCGTTGATGACCTTGAAGTCGTCGATATCGATCATCAGGAATTGCAGCGGCGTGGCGTCGGTGCGTGCTTGCGCCGCGCGCGCATCGAGAGTGAACTTGCGGCGGTTGTTCAATCCCGTGACACTGTCCTTGAAGGCCAGCGTCGTCAACTCCTCGCGTACGCGGTAGTTATTCACCCGCAGGGTCAGGAAATAAACGTTCAGGTACGCGCCGATGCACAGCGTGCCGATCACCGCCACCAGCCCCAGGTAGAAGTTGACATGGCCCGGCTGCGCTGGAAAGTGGCCGAGCGCCAGGATCAGCCAGCAACCGCAGGCCGTGGCCAGGTAGTTGAGCAGGCTGCAGAACACCGGCGCCGCCGCCAGCGAAATGGTTATACCTAGCGGTAATACCCACAGCCCGGGATGGTCGCTATAGTTGAGGAAACCGCGATAGGCCCAGGCCGTCGCCAGTGCGCCCAGCGCGCCGCTGATGAGGAGCGGGGTCAGCGCCCGGGCGCGCAAGCTCATCGCCAGCGTGATCACCATCACGGGCAAGCCCCACAATACGGGCGCGCGTGCGCTGCCGTAGGTATCGAGCACCAGGGTCACCGTGACCAGCCATGCCAGCAAGCCGAACGCCTGGGTCAGCGCCACGATGTGATGGACTTCTTCAAAAAACTGTTGGCGATGCCGGGGATCGCTGATGGAATAGGAATAAGCCAGAAGTTTACGCATGATTGCCAAATGTTATTGCGCTAGTATATGTTTTTTGGCAAACGAATAACAAGCTCTCCGAGTGTGGCGCCGAAGACAGTGTGGTTTTCAGGGTTCCACAGAGTGGGTCTTTTTCAGGCAGCGCAACACGAAGGTGGAGCGGCTGTGCTTAAGTCCTGGCAGCTTGTAGAGTTTGCGGCGCAGAAATTCCTCGTAGCCTGCGGTGCCGGCGACTGCCACCTTGATCAGGTAATCGTAGTCGCCCGTCAGCAGGTAGGCTTCCATCACCTCCGGCAAGTCCGCCAGCGCCCGGCCGAATTTGTCGAAGATGTCGTCGTCGTGGCGGTCGAGCGTGACTTCGATGATGACGGTATCCGGATAGCCCAGGCCTGTCTGGCTGAGCAGCGCCGTGTAACCCTCGATCAGGCCGGCTTGTTCGAGCGCGCGCACGCGGTTCCAGCACGGCGTGGTGGAGAGGCCGACCAGTTCGGCCAGCCTGGTGTTGGACAGGCGCCCGTCACGGCGCAGTTCACGCAAGATGCGGCGATCGATTTCGTCGATTTCCATTTTGATATCAAAAGAAGATTATTCCAGGTATTGTACCGAAGATGGGTAATGTTTCTTTGAAATTGCGGAGATCGCAGGAAATCAGGGAGCCTATTCCCGCCGCTGGGCAGTATTCTGGAGGCATGAAACCTCATCAGACCAGCTATCGCTTTTGCCTGGAGCCGGACGCTCCCATCGCCACCCTGGAGCAGGTATTGGCCATCGTTCGCCGACTCGACCTCGAACTGCGGGCATTGCGCACCACTTCCACGCCCGGTGGCGTGGAAGTGGTGTTGCGGCTCGCCGGCCAGGATCCTGAACCGCTGACCTTGTGCCGGATGCGCCTGCACAACCTGGTCGGCGTGCTGCCGATCCGGGAATTGTCGGCGAATAAGTCAGACTATCAACCAGCAACGTTCGACATCAGCCTGCGTTGCTGAGATGCTCTGAAAAATGGCTGCCATTGTCGAAGAAGGGATCTTCAGTTTGTTGTGGAGCCCTCGAGGGAGAATTTCCCTGAGAAACGTATTCCAGCGTGATCAAGGCATCGTCGCTGAAAGCGCTCGGACCAATCGGGACCGAGTACGTCGTGCCGTCGAAGGAGAACTCGCCACGTCCCGCACCGTTCCATATCGTCACCCTGGCGAGTTGGCCGTAGGCAGGCATACCCAGACGAAAATTTCTTTTGGCGCAAAAGTCGCTCGACCGGAACAGTGCGCTGAGCATTAATTTTGTCACCAACGATATCTCTTCCCGCGCAATAGCTTGCCAAACGAAACACTCAAGCCGCAGGTGTCCGAGGCGACGCACGTTTTGTGGGAGACCGGGCGAGCGAATGTCGGGATAGTACGTGAACAGTCCGCTCTTTTTATTCAAGACAAAGGTGGCATCGGCGTCATAAGCGGCCTGGCTGTGTAGAATATCGAATCGGCCGTCGGCGTCGATGGTTCTCGGAACCGATCCATCGTCGCTGGCCAAGCGGAGGGATAGCCCATCGACATCGCTGGCTGCTGGGCCGGCCTCCAGTTTATTGGTCACGGTACCCGGCTTAAGCACTGTTGCAGTGTGGGCGAAGCGGAAACGTAGTGCGGCGTTGGGCGCCAGGTGCCGGTGTTCGTCAAAAGCGTCGAGGCCCCGTACCACGCTGCGATAGGTGCGCATGGCCGGATCTCTGGTACCGGTGATGTTGACGACTTCGACTTCGCCAGGAGTCGACGATGCCTGGTTCACAGGTGATGCTGCATGGGCAGCCATTAAGACGCTGCACAGCGCCAGCGCGGAGATCGCACAGGCCCAATGCTTGAAACGCGAGCTGCAGACTTCACGGGCGGCGTTGCTAATCTTCCTTGCAAGGCGAACTATATCCTGCGGAACCGGGCCCCTCTCATCCGCTGGCGTCCCGCCCGCATTCTGGGCTGCAACCAAGAACCTGGCGGCAATTTCGTCCGCTTCGCTTTTCATACGCGCATTTCGCCGTTGATCACTGATTTACCGTTCTACCAAGGTATAACACTTGGCGCAGGTTTGTCAAATTAATATGAATTGAAAGCCGCATGCACTGGTACGGAATGCTGTCGGGATCGCTGTTGTTGGCGCAGGCGTGGGTGATAATTAGTGAGTTTTTTTTGGTAGGCAAGCTGATATCCTGTCAGCCAATAACGTGCGGTCGCAGCTCAGCGTAGCGCCCCAGATTAATTGAAAAGGACCGACGTATGCCAAGAGGGGCGCACTTGACGAATATCGCCAGCGGTTTGTGCGGCTCGTTTGCTAGCCGGAACAACGAATTGGATGGCTACTGGTCAATTGGCCAACTGCGCTCGCTTGCAGAGCAACATGGTGAGTCCACGGTAATATTCGACCTTCTGACGTCAACCATTCAACCGCCGTCGTCCGAGTTCGGAATCGTATTGGTGCGCTATCGCCGCCTTCTTGCAAAGTTGGCAGACCTCTCGAATATCCGACTAGAAGAAATCTCGGCAGCACGAATCACGCTCGACTTCGCACCTCAACCTTGGCCCCGCATTCACTACTACAAGCACCACTGGGGTGATCAGTTCACCCTGACCGTGACCATTAACGCGGACGGTCAGGCCGCTGGTATCGTGCATCACGCCGGCTATTGCCGGACGCATGATCCCGCCCGGGAGAGCCGGTCAGCTCCCTCAGCAAGTTACTGAAGCGAAGATCGCTTTGGTCGCTTCGGGCCTGACATCCACCACCAACTTGCGTCCGAAAACGAACATCCTGAAGCACCCGCAGACCAGGCCTTATTTGAACAAGTGGAACGACGCCATGGCATCAAGCTACCAGCAGATGTAAAGCGGAACTACCTAATTATGAACGGTTCCCACAGCTACACTTCCGGATTCGGTTCGTGGATGGATGGTGTCCCACGACGTGGTGTATGAAGACTTCGCCAGAGATGGCGTTTAGGAAGGTTGCGAGAAGGTGGTCATTGTGATTTTTGAGGTAATGTTGGGTTGACGAAGACCTTAACAAAACCACTTTAGGAATCGCAATGACCGACACCACTATCGCATTATCTGAGCTTGCCGAAAAGGGGGGGGCAGATGCAGATTTCATCCGCCAGACGTTGCAGCACGCTCTGCAGCGACTCATGGAAATGGACGTCGAGGCGCTTTGCCAGGCAGCTTACGGCGAGCGCAGCGACGAACGTATCAACAGCCGCAACGGTTATCGAGACCGTGGCTACGAAACCCGGGCCGGTAAGGTCGACTTAAAGATTCCAAAGCCCCATATAGGCAGCTATTTTCCCGGATTTCTCGAGCCGCGCAGGACGGCCGCGAAGGCCCTCACAGCAGCGTATCGGGGCAGATCATGATGTTTTCTCAGCAGCAACATGCTATGCTGACACGACCGGTCGAGAACGGCCACAAGCAGACGGAATGGAAAAACCGAGTAAGAAACGAAGTCGTTATCTTCTTTTGGTTGGAGCGCTCCTGGGTATTGCTGCTGTTTCGGTATGGGCTTGGCGTGAGATTGCGATTGACGGATGCCTGGACAGTGGCGGCCGCTGGAACTATCAGGGGTCAAAATGTGAAATGCAGCGATAGGCGGCAAGCGGCCAAGAGCGGACATTTTTTACGACAGCTAAATTTAATAGTTCAACAACGATTGGGTATATCTTAATCAGATTAATAGATGAGGAATCATGAGTAGTAGTGGCAGCTATAATTTTTTTTTGATCATATGGATAATTCTTGGAATCGTATCGACCGTATTTTTATTCGGGAGTAAAAATGCAGCTTTGAAACGGAGGATACACCCCGTATTGGTGGTCGGAGCCTCAGTATTGTTCGGAGCCTTCGCCTCGTCGCGTCTTGACTTTTCTCAACCGTTTTCATGGTTTTTCATGGCAATGTTAGTGCTTATCACTGTTATGAACTTGAGAGGCATCAAATTTTGTTTATCATGCGGTGCCACCAATAGAAGTCAAAATCCATTTTCTCCCGCTGTTCATTGCTCGAAATGTGGTACGAAATTCGACAGATAAATTAGCGCTGCCGATTGTCAGCTTTCGGCCAAGAGCGGACCTTGGAATTTTGCCGCGACAGTGGGTAATGCGACATGGCCTGGAGCGTCACAGTGGTGATATGATGGAGTGC
The DNA here is from genome assembly GCF_009295655.1 of Duganella sp. FT27W. Taxonomy (NCBI): domain Bacteria; kingdom Pseudomonadati; phylum Pseudomonadota; class Betaproteobacteria; order Burkholderiales; family Oxalobacteraceae; genus Duganella; species Duganella sp. FT27W. Next base: position 1,205,832 of record NZ_WHIV01000001.1, on the reverse strand, counting down.
TCCGCATCGCGGATGGGCTTAAAGGGCGCTTGCCCTTTTAGGACCACTCATGAAAATTCGTTCCCGCCTCAAGCACGGCGCTTCCGGCCTACTTGCGAGATTCATCAGCCGCAACAATGACTACCAAGGTTTCTGGACATTAGGTGTGCTGTATAGCATTGCGCGCGCTGCACCGTGGCGCGTCGAGCTTAATCTCATTTCTGGGGATGTCTACCCAGCTAATAAAATCACCACTAGCGTCGCTGCTGAGCAATCGGCTATTTTGCGCCCAGCGCTGTTTAAGCAGAACGTCGCCTGGAATTCCCTAAAACGAGCGACGGTTACTGTGCAGTTTAACGCTCGAGTACAGGTCGGCTATACCGATATCAGAGGTGAACCCTTTGTATGCATTGTGGAACTTGAGTCCGTAGCAGGGCAGAGTGCGACTGTCAGCTGCGTAGGCCACTGCGCAGCGTGGGCACCCGGCCTTTTTTCCGGAAGGGCTGGCTACCTGTATCCTCAACTCTAAGTTATGCTGCGATATTGGACCGTGACCAGCCAGAAGCATCCGTTCGCCTTACGGCTACAACCGGCCAGGAGCGGTCGTTGCCCATCGACTGCCCGGCCGTGTCTCCATAACCGTTGTACCACGCACATCAAGCCTTATAGAGACGACATATATGCCAATCAAAGCGCGGCCATTTGGATGCCAAGAGCAATTTGACTGGGGCGCAGACATCCACTCTGTTTCCTACGACGGCCGCTTGTCGATACGCGTCCTTCGAAACCGCAACAGGGATGACGGCGTCGAGGTTACGTTTTCCCAGGTTGATGGCTTCAGGCTTTTGGACGAAGTCGCGCTAGCGGAGTATTGGATGTCTGAGGACTTTCCTTCAGGTTATCCCGTCCTTGAGGTCTTCGATGGTGGCTGGGCGAAGGAAGAAGAAGTGCGCTTGGGCTACACCGAGCAGCAACGTGAGTGGATCATCGTGACCGCTGGTGCATGCGTCAGCGTTTTTTCGAAGCATGAACCAGAGATTCGTGAAGCAATCTGGCCCGCCAAGGTTTAGGCATTGACACACGATGGCCAACGACTGCTTTGGGGCGACAACGGTCATTCGCAATATTTCGCTAACCCTGTAAATTACCCAGACTTTACTACATCAATTAGCGTAACTCCCGCGGTTTGGAGACCGTTTGTGGCAAATATGAATGTGTTCACGGAATATTTAAAAAAAGCCGGCTTTATACCAGCCCTGGTGTCAAACCTTATCGCTCATTTACAGCCATATCAGGTGTAACTGTACTTGACCAGGAATACCACGGCGATAATCCACACCACCGGCTTGACCTGGCGCGCCTGGCCGGTCAGCAGTTTGAGGCCGGCGTAGGTGATGAAGCCGAAGGCGATGCCGTGCGCGATTGAATAGGTAAACGGAATCACCAGCGCGGTGATGGCGGCCGGCACGCTTTCGGTGGTCTCGGTCCAGTCGACTTCCACCAGGTCGCGCAGCATCAGGCAAGCGACAAACAGCAGCGCGGGCGCGGTGGCGTAGGCGGGCACCACGCCGGCGATCGGCGCGAAGAACAGTGCGGCCAGGAACAGTGCCGCGACTACTACGGCGGTCAGGCCCGTGCGGCCACCGGCCTGCACGCCGGCCGCGCTCTCCAGGTAGGCGGTGGTGCTGGACGTGCCCAGCATCGAACCGGCCAGGATGGCGCCGCTGTCGGCCATCAGCGCCTTGTTCAGGCGTGCCATCTTGCCGCCCACCAGCAGGCCGGCGCGGCTGGCCACGCCCATCAGGGTGCCGGTGGCGTCGAACAATTCCACCAGGAAGAACACCAGCACCACGTTGAACAAGCCGATCGACAGGGCGCCGGACAGGTCGAGGTGGAAGAAGGTCGGTGCGATCGACGGCGGCAGCGACATGAAGCCGTTGAAGGTATTGCCGCCGAAGAAGAAGCTCAATACGGTGACGGCAACGATGCCGATCAGCAAAGCACCAGGCACTTTCAGGCGGTCGAGCGTGACGATCAGCAGGAAGCCAAACACGGCCATGATGGTATGCGGATTGTGCATGTCGCCTACCGTGACCAGGGTGGCGGGGCTGCCGACCACCAAGCCCGAACTTTTCATGGCGATCAGGGCCAGGAACAAACCGAGGCCCACGGTGATGGCCACCCGCAACGAGTGCGGGATGCCGTTGACGATGTGCTCGCGCACTTTAAAAATGCTCACCAGGAAGAACAGGCAGCCGGAAATGAAGACCGCACCCAGCGCCGATTGCCACGGCACCCCCATGCCCAGCACCACGGCGTAGGCGAAATAGGCGTTCAGGCCCATGCCTGGCGCCATGCCGATCGGGTAGTTGGCGTACAGGCCCATGATCAGGCTGCCGATGGCGGCAGCCACGCAGGTGGCCACGAACACTGCGTCGCGCGGCATGCCGGCGTCGCCGAGGATGGTGGGGTTGACGAAGATAATGTAGGCCATCGTCAGGAAGGTGGTAATGCCGGCCACCACCTCGGTGCGCACATTGCTGCCATGCTCGGGGAGCTGGAAAAATCGGGAAATCGGGGACTGATGAGAGTACACGGGGGGCTCCTGCGGTAGCGGCGTTTTTTTTTCGAGGGCGAACAATAGCACGGATGGGCTATCTTTTTTTTCATGGGGCCAGCGCGTAGCCGTCGCGGCCCTGGCGCTTGGCCTGGTACAGCGCGGCGTCGGCGCGCGCCACCAGCGCGGCTGGGGCCAGGTCGTCGCCGTCGAGCAGGGCAATACCGATGCTGGTGGTGACCAGCCTGGACGCGCCTTCCACGGTGAATGGCACCCGGATCGCGGCGACGATTTTTTGCGCCATCCGCGCCGCTTCGTCGGCCTGGTCCACCTGCTCGAAGATGATCACGAATTCGTCGCCGGCAATGCGCGCCACCGTATCGGCCGCGCGCACGTTGGCGCCCAGGCGGGTGGCGAATTCGCACAGCACGGCGTCACCGGCCGCGTGGCCCAGGCTGTCGTTGATGGATTTGAAACGGTCGATGTCGAGATAGGCGAGCGCGAGCGGCATGCGGTTGCGGCGCGCCCGCACCACGGCCTGTTGCAGCACTTCCTCGAAGTACAGGCGGTTGGCAATGCCGGTCAGCGGATCGATGCGGGCCAGCTGGGTCAGCCGCTCTTCGAATGCCACCCGCTCGGTAATGTCGTGCAAAAACGCCGTGGCATAGTAGGCGCCGCCATGGCGGATCGAGCCGACCGACAGTTCGACCGGCACTTCGTGGCCGTCGCGGTGCAGGGCGGTGATACGCACCCGTGCGTCGATCAGGCGCCCCATGTGGCCCTCGCCAAACGCGCGCATGCCAGCCTGGTGCGCGCCGCGCATGGCCGGTGGCACGATCAGTTCGGCGATATCGCGGCCCAGCACTTCGGCACGGCGCCAGCCGAACGTGCGTTCGGCCGCTTCGTTCCAGTTGGTGATGGCGCCGTCGGCCGCGCAACTGACAAACGCGTCCGGCGCCCGTTCGAGGATGCTGCTGATCAGCGTTTCGCTGTCGCGCACCGCCTTTTGCGCCGCTTCGCGCTCGGCCATCAGTTCGTGGAATGCGCCGGCCAGTTCGCCGATCTCGTCGGGGCGGCACGGTTGCAACACGCCGATGTCGGCGCTGCCGTTGCGGATCTCGCCTACGTGCTGGCGCAGCAAGCTCAGCGGGCGCAACATGGCGCGGATCGCCAGCCAGGCCATGACACCGGCCACGCCCGCAAACACGGCCGCTGCCAGCATGCCCTGGTGGCGCATGGCGATCATCGGCGCGAACGCTTCATCGACCGGGTAGCGGGCGCCGACGATCCAGTCCGCGCTGTGCAAGCGTTTATAGGAATAGATGCTGGGCGTGCCATCTTTTCCAGTCGCCTCGGTCCAGCCTTCGAACCCTTCCAGCGCCCGTTGCGTGCCGAGGTTGGGATTGGCGCGCTTGGTCACATCTTCGAGCAGCAGCGCGCGGTCCGGGTGCTGGACCAGCACGCCGCGGGTGGTGATGATGAAAGAATAGCCGGTCTGTCCCGATCGTTGCCCGGCCACCTGTTCCAGCATGCTGGAGTCGGCCAGGTCGAGGCTGCCGCCCAGCATCATGGTCGGGCGGCCTTCGGCGTCTTTCACCGGTTGCATGATCACCACCGCCGGCTCGCCGGTCATCACGCTCTTGTAGGGCGGCGAAACGATGGCCTTGCCGTCTGCCAGCACCTTGGCCAGGTAAGCGCGCAGCGAGGCGCTGGTGTCAAGCGTGGCCACGCCCTGGCCCTGGGTGTGCAACAGATCGCCCTGCCGGTTGTAGATGACCAGGTTGCGAAACTCGCGCCGCGCGATCGGGTGGCGATTGACGAACTCGAGCATGTCTGCCGCGCTGGCGGTGGCAGCCAGCGGCAAATCTTCGGCCAGGCTGGCCAGCAGCAGCTTTTTGGCGTTCAATTGCGCGTCGATCTGTGCCGCCGATGATGACAGCAATGCAAATTGCTGGTTGCCGATGATGGCTTTCATGTCGCGCTCCGCCAGCACCAGCGCCACCCACGTCACGATCATGGTGGCGACCAGCACCAGCAAAATCACGACCAGGGTCATGCGGAACTTGAGACTCCGTGGAAGGATGACGGCAACGTCCATGGTGCGCTTTTCGAGGGGGGGCTGAATCTAGTATTGCATAGGAGACAGAGTTACACCAGCAAGCGCTGGTGTAGTGTGGCAATAGTGTCGGCAGTCGTGCGACTTCCGCGCTCAGCATTCATTAGGATAGGCCATGCGAATGTTTAAGGAGTACGACATGCCCAGAGGCGCCAACCCCAAGCGCGAGCGCGAATTCAAGGAGCTGGAACAGAAATTCAAGCAGGAGGGCCGCTACCCGGGCCACGAGGAAGAAGTCGCCGCCCGCATCGTCAACCAGCAGCGCGCCGACGCCGGCGAGACTAAGGAGCCGCAAGGCGGTCGCACCGGCACCGGTTATCGCAGACGAAATACGGTGCGACGTGCCAAAGCGTCGTGACAAAAAAATGGCCGGCCTCTTGGGGAACCGGCCATTTTTTTGCTAGTATCCTGCCTCACAATATTTCCTGTCTTACTCAATGAATTTGATCCAGCGTTCGGCCGCCGCCGTGTTCGTTGCCGGTGGCCTGCTGGCCGCCGGCTTGGCAGCCGCCAGCCAGTGCCCTACCCATTACGTCGATGGCCGCCCCCCTGAAATTCTCAATCGCAAGATGGAAGCAGCCACCACCGAACTTTGCTACGGCGTGTTTGGCGTCATGCATTCCGGCATCACCCGCACGCCGCTGTGGTCGGCCGAGCATTTGAAGGTGGGCAATCTCGAGGCCGCCAAGGACTTGTCGCGAGAGAACTCTTTCCATGCTGAAAAACGGTTGCCGGCCAATGCCCGCGCCGAGCTGGCCGACTATGCGCGCAGCGGCTACGATCGCGGCCACATGGCGCCCAATGCGGACATGCCCGACCGCAGCACCCAGCGCGAAAGTTTTACCCTGGCCAATATGGTGCCGCAAGATGGCGACATCAACCGCAACCTGTGGGCCGGCATCGAAGGCGTAGTGCGCGGCATGGCCAGGAAAGAAGGCGACCTGTACGTGCTGACCGGTCCGGCCTTCATCGGCAGCAACCTGCAAAAAGTCGGCAAGGTGCTGGTGCCCACGCATTTGTACAAGCTCGTATACAGCCCGCGCCAGCGCGCCGGCGGCGCCTATTTTGTCGAGAACAAGGCTGGCGCCACGTACGAGACCCTGACCGTTGCGCAACTGGAAAGCCGGATCGGCATCGATCTGCTACCTTCGTTGTCGGCGCGCGAAAAACAAGTGATGCTGCGCCTGCCCAATGTGCGTCAACGCAAGGAACGGAGTAAATAATGCCATTCAAACCCTATGCCAATGAAGCAGACGTGCTGACCATCGGCCGCCTGACCATCGAAAACCGGCTCGACCGCATCACCGTCAGCGGCGACATCGATCTCACCGCCGACCAGGCCGGTCTGGCCGACGCCCGCGACTTGCACCGCCTGCTGGGCGACGTGGTGAAACATCTGGAAGCGCAGCAGGACTTGCCGAAGCAGTTGCCGCCTCCCGCTGTGAAAACGGTGGACAATCCGTTCGCCTGAGGCTGTTCTAAAGGCTCAAGCCAGCAATTCGCTATTGGGCAGGCTGATACGGTTGCGGCCCATGTGCTTGGCGCGGTACAGCGCCGAATCGGCGGTTGCCACCAGCTGGCTGGGATCGGTATCGTGCGAGGGCAGGGCGGTGGCGGCGCCGATGCTTACCGTCACCACGTGCGGCTGGCTGCCCAGGTTGGGCAGGTGCAGTTGCTCGACCCGGCAGCGGATCCGTTCGGCCACGATCGCCGCCCCTTTCAGCGACTGGTTGGGCAGGATCACCGCGAATTCTTCACCGCCGTAGCGCGCCACCAGGTCGTTGGTGCGCATTTCGTTGGCGACGGCGGCGGCAATGCGCTGCAGGCACTCGTCGCCACCGAGGTGGCCGTAGGCATCGTTGTACTGCTTGAAATTATCCACGTCCACCATCAGCAACGATAACGGCTGCTGCTGACGCAGCGCGCGCTGCCACTCGGCTTGCAGGGTATTGTCGAAGCAGCGTCGGTTGGCCAGGCCGGTCAGGCCGTCGCAGGTGGCCAGCTGTTCCAGCGCCACCTGGGCGCGCTTTTCGTCGGTGACGTCGCGCAGGGTTTCCACCACCGCCAGCAACTTGCCGTTGGCGTCGAGTATCGGGCTGGCGTCGGCCGCCAGGAACCGGCGCCGTCCCACGCGCGGCATGTCGCACCAGTTTTGCGAGCCCAGGCTGGCGTCGGCATCGCCGGGGTGCACCAGCTTGCCTGTGCCTGTCGCCAGCCGGCGGCTGCCTTCGATCACCAGGTCGGCCAGGGTGGGGCGCTGGTCTTCATAAAACGCTTGCCAGTGGTTGTCGGTGCCCAGCACTTCCCAGGCCTGCACGCCGGTCAGGCGTTCGCAGGCGGCGTTCCAGATGATCACCTTGCCGTCGATATCGATGACGAAGGTTGGTATCACCAGCGATTGCAACATATTGAGCGCAAAGCCGTGCTGCTGGTTTGCCTGGGACAATTCCGTGGTGTGCAACATCATGTGCGAAACTTTGTGCGTACTGTTCATGACGTCCTTTGCTGATCGGCGGATGGGCTACCTGATTAACGACTTAATGGATGGTGGTGAGCGGGAACGACATGGTCAGCGCCGTGCCCTGGCCGGGCGTGCTGGCCACATCGAACCGTCCGCCCGCCTCGGCAACGCGCTCGGCAATGCCGCGCAAGCCCACCCGGACGCCGGTCCGGCAGGCGGGCGGCGGCGCCGGCATGCCCACGCCGTTGTCCTGCACGGTCAGGTCGAGGCGATTGGCGGCGCGGGCGATCGCCACCGAGACCTGGGTGGCGTGGGCGTGGCGGGCGATGTTGCTGAGCGACTCTTGCAGGATGCGGTAGATCATTTTTTCAACGCCGGCATCGCGGTTGTCGAATACCTCGGGCTGGACGTCGAGCTGGCACGGAATGCCGGAGAGGCGCGAAAACTGCGCCAGTTGACCGTTGACGGCCGCCTCCAGGCCGTTTTCCAGCGCTTCGGGCTGCAAGTCGCGCACCACGCAGCGCATGGCGCGCACGGTGTGCTGGACATGGCCGTCGATCCGGTCCACTATTTCTCCCAGCGCCGGCTGGCTGGCGCCCAGTGCGCGCAGTTCCATGCCCAGGGTGAGCAGGTGCTGGCCGAGGTCGTCGTGCAGGTCGCGGGCGATGCGGCGCCGCTCGGCGTCGCGCAGCGATTGCTGGCTGGCGCTCAGGTGGCACACCTGGCGCCGGGTATCGGCCAGGGCCTGTTCGGCCTGTTCGCGCGTGGCACGTTCGCGCTCCAGCCGCGCCTGCAGGCGGTGCAGTGCAATATGCTGGTGGCGCTGGCGCCAGTACAGAAACAGGGTCAACCCGGCCAGCAGGCACATGCCCGCCACGATGAGGTCGATTTCATTGAGTATTGCAGCGGTTTCCATGCCCGGTATCTCCCTGTGAATATTATTCCCAATGACAAAATGGTTGCAAAAAAGCAGGACTCGATTCAAAGAAAATACATTGCTTGCCTATTTACATCTTTGTGCTATGTCAATTCATGCTGCAATGCATGAAAAAGCGACGGATCAGGACAGCGGCAGACGCGTGCGATATAATCGAGGGTTGTCCATTCAGGAACTATCGTGACTTACAGCATCAAAGAGATTTTCTACACCTTGCAGGGCGAGGGCGCGCATGCCGGCCGGCCGGCCGTGTTCTGCCGCTTTTCCGGGTGTAACCTGTGGACCGGCCGCGAGAGCGACCGCGCCAGCGCCATCTGCCAGTTTTGCGATACCGACTTCGTCGGTACCGACGGCGAAGGCGGCGGCAAGTTCAAGTCGCCCGAGGAGCTGGCCGCCACCATCAACGCGCTGTGGCCCGAAAGCTATCCGGCCAGCAAATACGTAGTGTTTACCGGCGGCGAGCCGTTGCTGCAACTCGACGCGCCGCTGATTGCCGCCATGCATGCCCAGGGTTTTACGATTGCCATCGAGACCAACGGCACCCTTCCGGTGCCCGAAGGCGTGGACTGGATTTGCGTCAGCCCCAAGATGGGCTCCACCCTGGTGGTATCCAGGGGCAGCGAATTGAAAGTCGTGATTCCGCAAACCAACCAGGACCTGGCCGCCTACGAACACCTCGATTTCCAACATTTCTACGTGCAGGCGATGGACGGCCCGCTGGCCGCCTTCAACACCACGCTGGCGATCGAAACCTGCAAGCGCCATCCGAAATGGAAGCTGAGCTTGCAAACCCATAAACTTTTACAGATACCATAATGCTGACCATTACCCGCAAGCTGGAGTTCGACGCCGGCCACCGTATTCCCGACCATAAAAGCCAGTGCCGCAACCTGCACGGTCACCGCTACACGCTGGAAATCACGCTCACCGGCGAGATCATCACCGCTGAAGGCAATTCCGATAACGGCATGATCATGGACTTTTCCGACGTCAAGACGCTGGCCAAGCAGCACCTGGTCGACGTGTGGGACCACGCCTTCATCGTCTACGAGAAGGACACGGCGGTGCGTGAATTCCTGGCCAGCCTGCCCGACCACAAGACCGTCGTGATCGACCGCATTCCTACCGTGGAAAACCTGGCCCACGTGGCATTCGGCATCCTCAAAGCGGCGTTTACCGACCGTTTCGGTACCGGCCTGCGCCTGCACAAGCTGGTGCTGCACGAAACCCCGAACTGCTGGGCCGAGATCACCGATGCCTGAGTCCCTGCATGACGATTTCATGAAGCTGGCGCTCGAGCAGGCCCAGCACGCATGGGATCTGGGCGAGGTGCCGGTGGGCGCGGTCGTGGTCAAGGATGGCGTGGTGATCGCCACCGGCTACAACCAGCCGATCGGCAAGCACGACCCCACCGCCCACGCCGAGATCGTCGCCTTGCGCGCCGCTGCCGAAGTGCTGGGCAATTACCGGCTGCCCGGCTGCGAGCTGTATGTCACGCTCGAACCGTGCGTGATGTGCTCGGGCGCCATGATGCATGCGCGCGTGGCGAAAATCGTTTATGGTGCGCCCGACCCCAAGACCGGCGCCTGCGGCTCGGTGGTCAACCTGTTCGAGCAGGAGCAACTCAATCACCACGCGCAGGTGACCGGCGGCGTGCTGGCCGATGCCTGCGCCGATCTGCTCAAGCGCTTCTTTGCCGCCCGCCGCGCGCAGGTTGCCGCCGCCCGCCGCGCTGCGCTGGAAGCGGCTCGATAAGGTCGCTTGCCCGGCCTGCGGCTGCGCGGTAAGATGGCGGCGGATCCTGCCCCGCCAGCCGCGCCCCGCGCCGGCGGCCAGCCGCCACCCCATGACTATCCGAGGCATCTTGAACCAACCACCGACAGGCATCGCCATTGTCGCGCCGAGCGGCTTCGCGCCCGACGCCGACGCCCTCAACGCCGGCATCGTCCGCCTGCAGCAGCAGGGCTTTATCGTCCATAACTATTACGATCACGCCGCCCGCCACCAGCGCTTCGGCGGCACCGACGAAGCGCGCGTGGCACAGCTGCACGCCGCCGCCGCCGACCCGGCAGTGAAGGTGGTGATGGCCCTGCGCGGCTCCTACGGCATGACGCGGCTGCTGCCGCATATCGATTACCAGCTGTTGGCCGATAGCGGCAAGCTGTTCGTCGGCTACAGCGATTTTACTGCCTTGCAGATGGCCCTGATGCAGGCGACGGGCCACATCAGCTTTGCCGGTCCGATGTTCTGCGCCGATTTCGCACCGGCCGAGCCGGACGACTACACCGTCACCGAGTTTTTCAATTGCCTGCGTGGTCCGCAGCACCGGGTGCTGGGCGCTGTGGCCGACGGCGCGTCCGACAATCCCGAGATCAAAGTAGAAGGGCGGCTGTGGGGCGGCAACCTGGCGATGCTGGTCAGCCTGCTGGGCACGCCGTATTTCCCGACCATCGACGACGGCATCCTGTTCCTGGAAGACGTGGGCGAGCACCCGTACCGGGTGGAGCGCATGCTGTTGCAATTGCAGCAGGCCGGCGTGCTGGACCGCCAGCGTGCGGTGGTGCTGGGCGAATTCACCGCCTATAAACTGGGCGCGTACGAGAACGGTTACGACTTCGAGGCCATGCTGGCCTACGTGCGCGCCACGCTGCCGCTGCCGGTGCTCACCGGCCTGCCGCTGGGCCATGTGCGGCGCCACACCACCTTGCCGTTCGGCGGCATGGCGCGGCTGGCCTCGAGCGCGCGCGGCTTCACCCTGACCATCGGCGACTATCCCACCTTGTAAGAATGCTAGTCCACGCGGCGCACGCGCGGCGCCTGGTTTACTCCTTCAATATCGAGGAAATACGTGCCGAAGAAACTGCGCTTGATGACCACCTTGGGCGCATTGAGGTCATAGTGCGACGCCGAAGTGTCGTCCACCACGCGCCAGGTCTGGCCGTTGGCCAGGCGGAAGTTCGTGCCCGGCCTCCAGCCGCTGAAAGTCCCGACCAGCGCACTTTCCACGGACTCTTCCTGCTCGGTCTTGCGCATCTGTCCGGCGGTCAGACCGAAGGTGCTGTTCGCAGCGGAAGCAGGGGCTGGCGCCGCCGTGCCGACCGGAATGGCGTCATAGCAGGCCAGCTTGGCCGGCGCATCGGCCAGCGCACGGCAACGCAGCAAATCGGCATCGGCGGCCATGACGGTTGTGGACACGGAGACGGCTAACAGGGCGAACAAGGCTTTCATCGGGCGCTTTCCAGGTTGAGATGGCCGATTATATCGGCTCCCACTATAAAAAAAACAGCCCGGGACGCTTGCGCGGCCGGGCCAAAAGACATGGAGGGTGTTGCCACCCTCCCTGGAGTTGCACGTGAATTAGTTACGTAAATTCAGACCGACCATGATGCGACGGCCGGCATATGCGGTGTCGAGGATGCTTGGCGTGCCATCCGCAAACGGTGCGTAGTGGGCCTGGCTGTTGGTGGTTGACGAGAGGTTCAGGTTGCGGCCTTCGGCAAAGATCTCGAGGTTCTTGTTGATGCGGTACGAGATCTTGGCGTCCACGTAGCGGGTGGCGTCCTTGAAGTTCGGCGAACCAGGGTTGTACGGCGCGAAGGTGGTGCGACCGCCGCCTTCGTTCGGGTAGTTGTTCACCGTGTTCTTGCCGCAGGCAGCAATACAGGTGAATTTCTGGCCCACCGCCTGCAGGGCGATCCGTGCCGAGAACTTGCCGTCGTCGTACCACAGGGCAGCGTTGTACGTGTACTTGGACTCGCCCATCGGCGGCAATTCCTCGCCGGTCAGCAGATCGACGATGCGCGCGGTGGTGTTCGACGATTTCAGCTTGGTGTAGTTGAAGTCGAAGCCAGTGTAGCGCAGCATCCACGGCAGGAAGGTGAAGGCTGTCTTGCCGCCCACTTCCACGCCCTTGCGGATGATGTTCGGGCCGTTTTCGTAAGTGCGGTAGTCGAAGTCGATATTGTCCACCGGCTGGCCGGTTTGCGGATCGACGATGCCGGTGCCGTCGAAGATGCGCACATCGCTGCGGCCGACCACGGTGTTGGCGCCCACGATGCCGACCTGGCGGAAGCCGGCGATCGACAGGTTGGTGTCGCTGTTCGGATACCATTCCAGCGCCAGATTCTGGTTCTTGTTGGTTTGCGCGCGCAGGGCCGGGTTGCCGATGACGCTGCCGCAGGTCTGGTTCAGTTCGGTGTTGCCGTCCAGTCCGGTACGGCGCTGGTCGTAGGTGCAATCACCGACCGGAATCAGTGCATTAACGGGCGGACGGGCCACGGTCTTGGCGCGGTTATACCGGAGTACCACCTGGTCCGGCACCAGCCACATCGACAGGTTCAGAATCGGCAGATAATCGGTGGTCTTGGCGTGGAACGTGGTGGGCTTGCGGGTGGTGGCCGTGATGGTGCCGCCTGCATCGTTCGGACGCAAAGGATTGTACACGCCCGGCACGATATAGATCGACGTGAAGCCCATGTTGCCGGTCGCGGTAATCTTGGTGCGCACCATGCGGTAGCCGAAGTTCCCGTCAAGCTCCATGCCGAACGGCAGTGTCCAGTTGGTGAACGGGATTTCGCTGATGTTGAAATCGGTCATCAGGTAGCCCGAGGTGACTTTTTCCTTGAATTTGTTGACGGGTTGGGCATATACCTTGCCGTCGTTGGCCGTGCACTCCTTGACGCAGTCGAAGTTGACGTTAGGCGAGCCCACCAGTTGGAACACTTTTTCGACGTCGATCTGGTTCCAGCCATTGATGATGCCGGCAGGACGGTCAGGCATGCCATTGAAGAAAGTCGAGTTCGGCGCTTTCATCGATTGCGTAATGATGTCCAGGAACTGCTGCTGCGACATATAGGTGGTGCCGGAGTTGGCGGCAGCCGGATTGGTGTTTGCCACGTAACCGCTCTGGCATGGCCTGCCACCCGCGCCCAGCGAACCCGGGGTATCGGTACAGCCGGTGAAGAAGCTGCGCACGTTGGCGCTCGGAATAATCACGGCTGGCACATACCCTGGCTTGCCGAACTCGCCTACCTGGCTTTGCACCGTGTTGCCGCCGGCGCCCCAGCTGCTGCCCGACGTGTCGCGCAGGTTGAAGCCAGCCTTGATACGGCTGAAGACCGGGATCGCTGCGCCCAGTGCATAGCTGAAGTCGGCCTTGGCAGTGCGTTCCTCGGTTTCCGCCATCTTGGGCGAATAAGTGATTTGCGGCGACTGCGTTGTCAGCGGTATCTGGTTGGCCGTGTAGGCGGGAATCGCCACCGGCACGTTGGGGCCGGCAGCGACTGCAGCCGTGCCCACGGTTGCGGGGCGCACACCGGCGTAAATGGTCGGATCGGCCTGGTTGAAGGTGCTTCCGGGCACCGCCTCATAAGTCCACAAGCCGTTCGGCAACACCTTCATGATCGCGGGGCCATAGTTATAGCTCCAGTTGGTGCGCTTGTCGCCGCGGCGCCAGTCGGACTTGGAGTCGCCAACGAAGAATTCTGCCGTAAAGCCGCCATTGCGATAGGTACCACCGGCCTGCAGATAGCGGGTGGAGGTCTCCATCGCATTGAAGATCTGGTCGGTATTGACGTTGGCGTCGCTGATACGCATTTGCGTGACGTGGTGATTGGCATCGACCACCACCGAGCGCGGATCGACGTTGGCCACGGCGCCCTGATAAGGGTAGGCGCCCGAGACATAGCTGACGTTGTCGTACAGGTAGTAACCGGAACCTGCCACCGGCCGGCGCACGCCATTGCCATTGGTGACCGTGTCGGTAAAGGCCAGGCCGTTGTAGGTCGGGCTGTTGGTGACGCCGGGATTGACGTTCAGGCCGCCCAGGCCGTACGTCATGAAGGTGTCGTCCACCTCGCGCTTGGAGTAGTTGACCTTGCCGTACACGCTGAGATTGTTGTCAACCTTGAAGTCGAAACGCAGGTCGATGTTCTTGCGCGTGTCTTCCTGGCGCTTTTGAATGAAGCGTACCAGCGACGGCGAGTAGTCGTTCCACTGGTTCAGGCACGAGATCAGCTCGTTGCTGCGCGCATTGATGGCGTTGGTGAGGTTGGCGCCGCCGTTCAAGGAGTTGCGCTGTGCCGTGGTCAGGTTCGGGAACGCTGCATAGCATTCGGCCTTGGTCTGGGCAGCGGCCGACTTGGTCAGGATTTCCATCGGCGTGGCGGCGTTGAAGAAGCCGCCAGCGGTCAGGTTCGATTGCAGCAGCGGCTGGTTGACGGACACGTCGGTACGCGACAGCGTGCCCGGCTGGTAACTAAAGGTCTTGTTCGGCGAATTGTCGAAGTCGATCGCACGCGCATAGCCCTGGTCGGCCGACGTCGCCACCTGCGACGAGTGCGACTCGTTGACCACGCGCGAGGTGCTGGCGTTGACCATCACACCGAAGCGGTTGTCGAAGAATCTCTTGGTGGCGATCAGGTTGGCGTCAGGGGTCCATTTTTCGTTGATCGAGCTTTGCGTTCCGGCCACGCGCAGCGAGACGAACGGCTTGTCGAATTCCAGGCTGGTGCGGGTCTTGATGATGATGCCGCCACCGAGCGAGCCTTCGGTCATGTCGGCAGTGGATCCCTTGACCACGTCGACGCTCTTGATCAGGTCGGCGGACAGCGAGCGGAACTCGGTGCCACGGCCGCTGCCGCCGCCGTTCATGTCGGTGCCGCCGGCCGATTGCACGCCCTGGCCGTCGATCTCGACGCGGGTGAGGTCGGCCGAGTTGCCGCGAATGGCCACGCTGACGCCTTCACCGAAATCGCCGCGATCGAGCGCCACGCCGGAGATGCGTGAAATCGCCTCGCCGATGTTACGGTCGGGGAACGAGCCCACGTCTTCCGCGACGATGGAGTCCATCGCGGTAGCGGCGTTTTTCTTGCGCTCGATGCTCGACTGCTGCGAAGCGCGCGTGCCTTGCACGACCACTTTTTTGATCTCGCCATCGGCGGCAGTGGTGGCGGCGGCTTCGGTGCCTTGTGCCGGCGCCGTCTCTTGCGCAGCGGCGTAACCGCTGGCAACGAAGGACGCGAGTGCGATGGAAATGGCGTAGCTGAGCGGCTTACGGCGGGTGCCGTAATCGGTGGTCGTCATGTGTATCTCCCTGAGTGGCCTTGTGGCCTGTTTTAAGTTGCGGCTGTGATCGCCCGCTGATATTTCAGTGTTTAGTCTAGTGGCGAACAACACGTCGTGGATTGCATATTAGAAAACAATCATGCGACTGATCAGTAATGTCGCTTTAACGCAAATCGGCGATTTTGTGCGTCATTTCGATATCACTTTTTCTGCACTGCAAAAAAAAAGCCCGGCGCACAAGGCGGCCGGGCCCAAGGTCAGCTACTCTTCGATCAACTGCGTGATTGCTTGTCCGACGGGGTTACCTCAATTTCGGTAGTTCATGCCGACCATGATGCGGCGGCCCGCATACGTCACATCCAGCAGGTTCGGCGTGCCGTCGGCGAAGCCCGCGTACTGGCCCTGGCTGTTCGACGTCGAGCTCAGGCCGAGGTTGCGGCCCTCGGCAAAGATGTCGAGATTCTTGCTGAGGCGGTAGGAAATTTTCGCATCGACATACCGTGTGGCATCCTTGAAATTCGGCGAGCCCGGATTGTATGCCAGTGCGGTGGTGCGCCCCCCAGCTGCGTTCGGATAGTTGTTGACCGAGTTGTTGCCGCATGCTGCGATGCAATTGAATTTCACGCCCACCGCCTGCAACGACACCCGCGCCGACAGCTTGCCATCGTCGTACCACAGCGAGGCGTTGTACGTGTACTTCGACTCGCCGATCGGCGGCAACTCGTCGCCGGTCAGCAGGTCGACGATGCGCTGCGAGGTGTTGGACGAGCGCAGCTTGGTGTAGTTCAAATCGATGCCCGTGTAGCGCAGCAGCCACGGCAGGAAAGTGAACGCGGTCTTGCTGCCGTACTCCACGCCGGTGCGCGTGATGTTCGGGCCGTTCTCGTAGGTGCGGTAATCGAAGCCGATATCGACCGGCTGGCCGGTGTTGGGATCGACCACGCCGGTGCCGTTGAAAATATTCAGGTCGGTGCGGCCCACCACGACATTGCCGCCCACCTTGCCCACCTGGCGGAAGCCCGCCAGCGAGAACGAGGTGTCGGCATTCGGATACCACTCGAGTCCCAGGTTCTGGTTCTGGTTGGTTTGCGCGCGCAACTGCGGATTGCCGATGGTGCCGCTGCACGTCTGCGTGCCGTCGTCGCCGGTGGCGGGGTTGGCGTTGCGCTGGTCGTACGTGCAATCGCCGGACGGGATCAGAGCCGTGACAGGCGGCCGGGCCACCTGCTTGGCGCGGTTGTAGCGCAACACCACTTCGTTCGGCACCAGCCACAGCGCCAGGTTGAGGATCGGCAGGTAGTCGGTGGTGGTCGCCTCCATGCGGGTGGCGCGGCGCGTGGTGGCCGTCACGGTGCCGCCCACCGCGTTTGGTGCGGCGGGGTCGAAGTTGGCGGTGGTGAGGATCGACGTCAAGCCCATGGTGCCGCTGGCCTGCACCTTGGTGCGCACCACGCGGTAGCCGAAGTTGCCATCGAGTTCCAGGCCGAACGGCAGGCTGCGGTTGGTGAACGGCAGGTGGTCGAAGCTGAAGTCGGTCATTACGTAGCTGGCCGTGGCGCGCTCCTTGTAGCGCGTCACCGGTTGCTGGTAGACCTTGCCGTCATTGGCTGCGCATTGCTTGACGCAGTCGAAATTGACATTCGGGATGCCCGACAGCGCAAACACTTTTTCCACGTCGATCTGGGTCCAGCCATCGATCAGGCCGGCCGGGCGATCGGGGGCGCCGTTGAAGAATGGCGTGTTCTTTTGCGTCATCGATGCGGCGATGATGTCCTGGAACTGCTGCGGTGTCACGGTCGCCGTGCCCGACAGCGCGGTAGCCGGCGCCACGTTGGCCACGTAGCCGAACGCGCACGGGCGGCCGTTCGCACCGAGCGAGCCGGGCGTATCGACGCAGCCGACGAGGTTGCTGCGCACGTTGGCGGTCGGCACCACCACCGCCGGCGTGTAACCTGCCGGGCGGCTGAACTGGCCGATGGCGCCCACGGCCTCGTAACCACCGGCGCCCCAGCTGCTGCCCGAGGTTTCCCGCAGATTGAAGCCGGCCTTGATACGGCTGAAGAACGGCACGCTGGCGCCCAGCGCGTAGCTGAAGTCGGCCTTGGCCGTGCGCTCTTCGGTCTCGGCCATCTTGGGCGAGAACTGCAATTGCGGCGCCTGCGTGGAGAGCGGCTGCTGATTGACGGTATAGGCGGGTATCGCCACCGGCACGTTGGCGCCGGCCGGTACGGCCACGGTGGCGGCGCCGGCCGGGCGCACGATCGCATACAGGGCGGGGTCCGCCTGGTTGAAGGAGGTGCCGGCCGGCTGTTCGTAGGTCCACAGGCCGTTCGGCAGCACCTTGAGCGTGGTGGGGCCGTAGTCATAGCTCCAGCTCACGCGCTTGTCGCCGCGCTGCCACTTCGAGCGCGCATCGCCGACAAAGAATTCTGCCACCAGGCCGCCGTTTTTGTAGGTGCCGCCGGTCTGGAAGTAGCGGTCGCTGGTCTTCATGACGTTGTGGATCTGGTCGGTATTCGCGTTGGCGTCGCTGATGGTGAACTGCGTGACATGGTGGTTGGCGTCCACCGTGACCGAGCGCGGATCGACGTTGGCGACGGCGCCGCGCGCGGTGGCCACCTGGGCACGGTAGCTGGCATTGTCGTACAGGTAGTAACCGGAGCCCGGCACTGCGCTGCGCACGCCGCTGGCGTTGTCGGTCCAGGCCGCACCTTGGTAGGTAGGGCTGACGGTGACGTCGGGATTGACATTGAGGCCGCCAAGCGCCAGCGTCATGTTGGTGTCGTCTACCTTGCGGCGCGCATAGCTGCCCTTGGCAAACACGGTCAGCTCGTTGTTGACCTTGAAGTCGAAGCGCAGGTCGACGTTGTTGCGCTTGTCCTCCTGGCGGCGCTCGATGAAGCGCACCAGCGACGGCGTGTAATCGTTCCACTGGTTCAGGCAACTGATCAGCTCATTGCTGCGGGCGTTGCTGGCCTGGTTGCGCGCGGTATTGCCGTTGAAGGCATTGCGCTGGGCATTGGTCAGCGCGGGGAAGGCTGCGTAGCAGTCGGCCTTGGTCTGGGCGGCGGCGGACTTGGTGAGGATCTCGAACGGCGTGGCGGCATTGAACGTGCCGCCGGCAGTCAGCGGCGAGCGCAGGGTGGGCGTGTTGACGGCAGGATCATCCTTTGACAGGGTGGATGGCAAGTAAGTGAAGGTCTTGTTGGGCGAGTTGTCGAAATCGATCAGGCGCGCATAGCCGGCATTGCGCGAGGTGGCGATTTCGGTCGAATGCGATTCGTTAACCATGCGCGAGGTCGAGGCGTTGATCATCACGCCGAGCCGGTTGTCGAGGAACTTGCGGGTGGCGATCAGGTTGGCGTCGGGCGACCAGTCCTTGTTGAGCGACCCTTGCGAGCCGGCCACGCGCAGCGACACGAATGGCTCCTTGAAGTCGAGGCTGGTGCGGGTCTTGATCACCACGCCGCCGCCAAGAGAACCTTCAGTCATGTCGGCCGTCGATCCTTTCACCACGTCCACACTCTTGATCAGGTCGGCCGACAGCGAACGGAACTCGGTGCCACGGCCGTTGCCGCCGCCATTCATGTCGGTGCCGCCGGCCGACTGCACGCCCTGGCCGTCGATTTCCACGCGCGTCAGGTCGGCCGAGTTGCCGCGGATGGCGACGCTGATGCCTTCGCCGAAATCGCCACGGTCGAGCGCCACGCCGGAGATGCGCGAAATCGCTTCACCGATATTTCGATCGGGAAAAGCCCCGACGTCTTCGGCAACGATGGAATCCATCGCGGTGGCAGCGTTCTTCTTGCGCTCGATGCCCGACTGCTGCGAGGCGCGGGTGCCGTTGATGACGACTTTCTTGATGTCCTCGGCGGCCGGGGCGGTGGTGGCATCGCCCGGCGCTTCCTGCGCCATGGCGAGGTTGCCTGCAACCACAGAGGCAAGGGCGATGGAGACGGCGACACTGATTTTTTTCTTGCGACCAACGTGATGATGACTGACTCTTTGCATGAAAACTCCCTGAATGGCCTGGCGGCCTGTTTTAACGCCCGGCTATCGCTGCCAGGCTTGAATTTTCAAGGAGTTTAATGTTGAAAGTCGCTGAAATGTTTCTAAAATGAAAATATTAGAACGAGGGCGTTTGTTATACGTTTAACGTTGCCATAAAGCAAATATCCTTATGCGAAATTCATTCCATGGGAGGGCTGCTCCCGGGGCTGAGACGCAAATATCCTTATGCGAAATTCGATTCAGGGTGAGGCGCGATCCCGGGGCTGCTGGAGCGGCAGGGGGCGGGTGCTGTATAATCATGGCATTCCGCCTAACGGCATGATTTCAATAGAAAAACCTCATTACAGATGCTCTCTACAGCCAATATCACGATGCAGTTCGGCGCCAAGCCGTTGTTTGAAAACATCTCCGTCAAGTTCGGGGATGGCAACCGTTATGGCCTGATCGGCGCCAACGGCTGCGGCAAATCGACGTTTATGAAGATCCTCGGCGGCGATCTCGATCCGTCCGGCGGCAACGTCATGCTCGACACCAACGAACGCCTGGGCAAGCTGCGCCAGGACCAGTTTGCCTTTGAAGACATGCGCGTGCTGGACGTGGTCATGATGGGCCACACCGAGATGTGGGCGGCGATGCAGGAACGCGACGCCATCTACGCCAACCCGGAAGCCACCGACGACGACTACATGAAAGCCGCCGAGCTGGAAGGCAAAGTGTCCGAGTACGACGGCTACACGGCCGAGTCGCGCGCCGGCGAACTGCTGCTGGGCGCCGGCGTGGCGATCGAACTGCACCACGGTCCGATGAGCAATGTGTCGCCAGGCTGGAAATTGCGCGTGCTGCTGGCCCAGGCGCTGTTCTCGAACCCGGACATCCTGCTGCTCGACGAGCCGACCAATAACCTGGACATCAACACGATTCGCTGGCTGGAAGACGTGCTCAACGAGCGCAACTCCACCATGATCATCATTTCCCACGATCGCCACTTCCTCAACCAGGTGTGCACCCACGTGGCCGACATGGATTACGGCACGCTGAAAATCTACCCGGGCAACTACGACGAGTACATGTTCGCGTCCACCCAGGCACGCAACCAGCAACTGGCCAACAACGCCAAGGCCAAAGAGAAGGTCGCCGAGCTGCAAGACTTCGTGCGCCGCTTTGCCGCCAACAAGTCGAAAGCCCGCCAGGCCACGTCGCGCGCCAAGCAGATCGACAAGATCAAGGTCGATGACATCAAGCCATCGTCGCGCGCCTATCCGTTTGTGCGGTTCGACGGCGAGAAAAAGCTGCACCGCCTGGCAGTGGAAGTGGACAGCATTTCCAAGACCTACGACCGCAACCTGTTCAACAACTTCAGCATCATGGTGGAAGCGGGTGAGCGGATTGCCATCATCGGCGCCAACGGCGCCGGTAAAACCACCATGCTGCGTTGCATCGGCGGTGACGACATTGCCGGCTTGCACGCCGATCACGGCGCCGTCAAATGGGCGGAAAACGCCAACGTTGGCTATATGCCGCAGGATCCGACCGAAGAATTTGCCAGCGGCGCCACGCTGACCGACTGGATGGGCAACTGGACGCAAGAGGGCGACGACGACCAGGCCGTGCGTTCGATCCTCGGTCGTCTGCTGTTCGGCGGCGACGAAGTGAAAAAATCGGTGAAGGTGCTGTCCGGTGGTGAAAAGGGTCGCATGATGTACGGCAAGCTGATGCTGGGCCGCCACAACGTGCTGCTGCTCGATGAGCCGACCAACCACATGGACATGGAATCGATCGAGTCGCTCAACATTGCGCTCGACAAGTACGCCGGCACCCTGATCTTCGTGTCGCACGACCGCGAATTCGTCTCGTCGCTGGCCAACCGCATCATCGAAATCAAGGAAAACGAAGTTGTCGACTTCCGTGGCAACTACGAGGAATATCTGACCAGCCAGGGCATTGCCTAAGCACCCGAATCGTATTCACTCCATCATGCAAACTGTAGAAATCAAACCCGTCGAGTACGAGCATCCACAAGACGGCGCCAGCTGCGTTGCCCATGCATGGGCCCGCACGCCAGCCACGCCCACCGCCGACCAGCGCACGCAGCTCAAGGCGCGCATCAAGCAGTTGCTGGTTGAGCGCGAAGCCGTGCTGGTGGCGCACTATTACGTCGATGCCGATTTGCAGGACCTGGCCGAGGAAACCGGCGGCTGCGTGTCCGATTCGCTGGAGATGGCGCGCTTCGGTCGCGACCACGCAGCGAAAACGCTGATCGTCGCCGGCGTGCGCTTCATGGGCGAAACCGCCAAGATCCTCAGTCCCGAAAAACGCATCCTGATGCCGGACCTGGACGCTACCTGTTCGCTCGACCTCGGTTGTCCGGTCGATGAGTTCACGGCGTTCTGCGACCAGCATCCGGAACGCACGGTGGTGGTGTATGCCAACACCAGCGCGGCCGTCAAGGCGCGCGCGGACTGGATGGTGACGTCGTCGATCGGCCTCGATATCGTCAAGCACTTGCACGCGCAGGGCAAGAAGATCCTGTGGGCGCCGGATAAACACCTGGGCGGCTACATCCAGAAAGAAACCGGCGCCGACATGTTGCTGTGGCAGGGTTCGTGCCTGGTGCACGACGAATTCAAGGGCGTGGAACTGGACCTGCTCAAGGAGCAGTACCCGGACGCCAAAGTGCTGGTGCACCCGGAGTCGCCCGCCAACGTGGTGGCGCTGGCCGACGTGGTGGGTTCCACCACCCAGATCATCAATGCCGCCGTCGAGATGGATGCCGATACCTTCATCGTCGCCACCGACAACGGCATCCTGCACAAGATGCAGGCGGCCGCGCCCGGTAAACGGTTTATCGTCGCGCCGACGGCCGGCAACAGCGCCACGTGTAAAAGCTGCGCGCATTGCCCGTGGATGGCGATGAACGGCCTGCAAAACCTGGCCGACCTGCTGGAGAATATGGACAGCAAGGGCACCATCGCCGCGCACGAAGTGTTTGTCGATCCGGCCATCGGCAAGCAGGCTGTCACGTCGATCAACCGCATGCTGGACTTCGCGGCAGCCAAAAAAGCCAAGGTGCAGCCGGGCCCCGACCTGGGCCAGGAAGCGCAACTGTTTTCAGGAATCGGACCGGCATGATGAGTACCCTTAAAAATACCTTTGCGCCGTTCGACGACGCGTTGCGCACCGCCTTTGAAGCCAACCTGCTCGCAGCCCTGCTGGAAGACGTGGGCACGGGCGACCTGACCGGCTTGTTGGTGCCGGACGGTGGCAGTGTGACGGCGCGCGTGATCGTGCGCGAAGACGCCGTGCTGTGCGGCGCCCCGTGGTTCGAAGGCGTGATGAACTGCCTGCAGGCCGGTATCGAGATCGATTGGCAATACGCCGAGGGCGATCTGATGACTGCTGATAGCGTGGTGTGCACCATGACCGGGCCGGCGCGCGCGCTGCTGACCGCCGAGCGATCGGCGCTCAACTTCCTGCAGTTGTTGTCCGCCGTGGCCACGGCCACCCGCAAGTACGTGGACGTCATCGCCGGCACCCGCGCCGCGATTCTCGATACGCGCAAGACTTTGCCCGGCCTGCGGCTGGCGCAAAAGTACGCGGTGCGCGTCGGGGGCGGCAAGAACCAGCGCCTGGCGCTGTACGACGGCATCCTGATCAAGGAAAACCATATTGCAGCCGCCGGCGGCGTGACCAACGCGGTGCTGGCAGCGAAAAAACTCGACGCCGGCGTGACCATCCAGGTCGAGGTGGAAAACCTGGCGGAACTGCACGAAGCGCTGGACGCTGGCGCGGTCTCCGTCCTGCTCGACAACTTCAGCACCGACATGATGCGCGAAGCGGTCGTGATCAATGCGGGCCGGGCGTTGCTGGAAGCCTCGGGCGGGATCAACTTCGATACCGTGCGGGCGATTGCGGAAACCGGCGTGGACCGCATTTCGATCGGCAGTCTGACCAAGGATATTCAGGCCACCGATTATTCGTTGCGGATTGTGGCTTAGAATTACAATAAAGTTGCACTCGGGCTCAATTGAGCCCGGGTTGCGAGATTATCCATACAAAGCGGTATATATTTCGGTGTAGGTCAACATGGCGATATGTTGGACCAGTCGTGCATTATCCAAGAGGGTCGCGTGAGCTGATGCCGCTTCCTGGATGTCCTTCATGGTGGCTTCATATTCATGCCACCACCCATCCTCGCACTCAAGCGGGTGAGATCCATTTCCAACGCAAAGTTTTATACCATTGCTGTAGACCTGCCAGGCATCGAGTTCCGCTTGGTAAAACTCCGACGATTGCGATTCCAGTTGCATCACTTCATAAGTGGCCTCGGTATGTGCCTGGTCTGCAGCTTGGAGGTCATAGATGGTGTATGCACTTGCAACGTTGCTGAGAACTGCGAAAAACAAACCAACGCACAATAACGAAACACGCGGCATGAGTTTTTTTATAGATAACATATTGTCTCCGTTAATTAACAATGAAAGTGATTTGCCCTGACTATCTATTTATTAGTTAATAGATGGTTAACTGGCAAAAAACTTTATCACGGAATATATTTTATTTTGATCATAATGTTGATCGATACGGAAGCTTAACGTCGCGCTAGATATGGCATGAAGTTACCGCTACCGAAAATTTATTAAATTTGGTCTATTTTGATGGTCTTGCGCATGCGAATCAGGGATACATGTATGGGACCTGGTAAATCCAGCTCCAGACGTTCCTCTTCCGCGAATCCACAGGCTCGGTAGAGTGGTACTCCCGGCAGTGTCGCCGCAAGTTCCAGCGTGGTGAAGCCACCGGCGGCTGCCGCTTCGGTGCACCAGGATAGCAGCAGCTTGCCATAGCCACGCCGCGCGGCTGAAGGATCGACAAAGAAAGCGCGGATGCGGGCCGGCTCCGTGGCCGGATCGAGCAGGGGATCTGCTTCCTGCTTCATGCGGTCGGCGCCGAACAGCGTGGCGCGGCGGCTCCAGCCGCCGCACGCCACTATCTCCCCACTGTCTTCCACCACGAAGTAAGTCTGGTCGATCACCAGCTGGGTATCGACCCCGAACACGTGGTCGGTGACCGCGCGCGCCTGCTCCGGCGTATAGAAGCCCGTACTCAAACCGATACCCGAGCGGCGGATCAGCGCCTCCATGGCAGGAATGTCGGCGTGGATGGCGGTGCGGACGGTCGCCATGGTCCTAGCTGCGGCGCGGTGGCGTCAGGATGCTTGGCAGCGCCTTGGGCAGGGTTTCCGGGTAGTCGCGACTGAAGTGCAGGCCACGGCTTTCGCGCCGCTGCAGTGCGCTGTTGACGATCAGGCTCGCCACATCGACCAGGTTGCGCAGTTCCAGCAGGTCATGGGTGATGCGGAAGTTGCGATAGTACTCGTCGATTTCTTCCTTGAGCAGTGCAATGCGGTGCTGGGCGCGTTCGAGGCGCTTGGTGGTGCGCACGATGCCCACGTAGTTCCACATGAAGCGGCGCAGTTCGTCCCAGTTGTGGGCGATCACCACTTCTTCGTCGGCGTCGGTCACGCGGCTCTCGTCCCAGTCGGGCAGGTACGGGATCTCGCCTTTTTCTTTGGAAGCGATATCGCGCGCGCAGGCGCTGCCCACCACCACGCATTCGAGCAGCGAGTTGCTGGCCAGGCGGTTGGCGCCGTGCAGGCCGGTGCAGGCCGTCTCGCCAACCGCGTACAGGCCCGGCAAATCGGTGCGGCCTTGCAGGTCGGTGACGACGCCGCCGCACGTGTAGTGCGCGGCCGGCACGATCGGGATCGGTTCTTTCGTAATGTCGATGCCCAGTTCCAGGCAGCGCGCGTAAATGGTGGGGAAGTGTTCGATCAGCCAGTCGGCAGGCTTGTGGCTGATGTCGAGGTGGACGTAATCGAGGCCGCGCTTCTTGATCTCGAAGTCGATGGCGCGGGCCACCACGTCGCGCGGCGCCAGCTCGGCGCGGTCGTCGTGGGCCAGCATGAAGCGGGTGCCGGCGGCGGCGCCGGCTTCGGGCGGCAGCTTGAGCAAACCGCCTTCGCCACGGATCGCTTCCGTGATCAGGAACGACTTCGCATACGGGTGGTACAGGCAGGTCGGGTGGAACTGGATGAATTCCATGTTCGAGATGCGGCAACCCGCCCTCCACGCCATGGCGATGCCGTCGCCGCTGGCGGTGTCCGGGTTGGTGGTGTACAGGTACACCTTGCCGGCGCCGCCGGTGGCCAGCACCGTGTGTTCGGCCGCGAAGGTATGCACCACGCCGCTGCGTTCATCCTGTACGTACAGGCCGTGGCACTTCGGCTGCGAGTGGCGCCTAGCGTCCGGGTTGACCTTGTCGGACGTGATCAGGTCGATCGCGCAGTGGTGCTCGAACAGCGAGATATTCGGGTGCGCGCGCACCTTTTCTTCCAGCGTCACCTGCACCGCGTGGCCGGTGGCGTCGGCCGCGTGGATGATGCGGCGCTGGCTGTGGCCACCCTCGCGAGTGAGGTGGAAGCCCAATTCGGCGGTGGCGTCGCGGGTAAAGGGCACGCCCTGGGCGATCAGCCATTCGATCGCTTCGCGGCCATGTTCGACGATGAAGCGCGTGGCGCTCTCGTCGCACAGGCCGCCGCCGGCAACCAGGGTGTCGTCGATGTGCTGGTGGTGGCTGTCGCCGGAGTCGAGCACTGCGGCGATGCCGCCCTGGGCCCAGTTGCTGGCGCCATCTCGCAAGGCACGTTTGGAAATAATGGCGACAGTACGGGTTTCGGCGAGGTGCAGGGCGACCGAGAGGCCGGCCAGTCCGCTGCCGACGATTGCAACATCAAATTTCATGATTCACATGGCTGGATGCAGTAGGGAAGCATGACTATAGTCTATTTGTCATACTTTGGTCATATACCCCTGTTAATTACACAGGTTTTGCGCCGTTTCGATCACGGCGATGATTGCCCGTTGCGGCGATTGTGACGACGCAAACGCAGGGAGACTCGATCTTGCGATCATGGAAGCTTCCGCGTTTACGCCCGCCGGGGAGCCGATCGTGATCCGTATCTTTCATCACTATGTATCGAAAATGGCCTTCCTGCTGCTGCTGATGGAAGTGCTGCTGCTGGTCACGGCGGCCCTGGCCAGTGCACCGTTGCTGCTTCCCGGCCAGGCGTTGACGCCCGATACCCTGTATCTGCCGTCCGCCGCTTTTGCGCTGGTGCTGGTGTTTTCGATGGGGGCGCTGGGCATGTACCAGCACAACACCCTGCGCCGGATATTGCCGTCGTTCCTGCTCGGCTTTTGCCTGTTCAGCCTCCTGGCCATGCTGCTGCCGGCGCCACAGTTCGGGCGCCTGGGCAGCATGGTGTTCGTGCTCGGCGGCGCGGCGGTGCTGCTGGCGCGGGTGGTGGTGTTCACGTCGGCCGGTTCGCGCATGCTGGAAAAGCGCCTGATAATCGTCGGCCATGGCGCGGCCGCGCACGAATGCCTGGAGCTTGCGGGCGGCGGCGGCTTTCACCGGTTCCGGGTGGTCGGCTGCGTACCGGTCGAAGGAGAACAGCTGCGCGTGCCGCCCGCGCTGGTGTTGCCGCCGGACCTGTCGTTGCTGGCCCTGGCGCGGCGTTACGCGGCCGATGAAATCATCGTCTCGGTGTCGGATCGCCGTAACGGCGGCTTCCCGGTGCGCCAACTGCTTGAATGCGCGGTGGGCGGCGTGCGCGTCACCGACGCCGCCACTTTTTTCGAGCGCGAGGCATGCCAGATCCGGCTCGACTCGCTGCAACCGAGCTATCTGATTTTCGGCGGTGGCTTCGACCAGAGCCTGTTCCGGGCTGCCGTCAAGCGCGCGTTTGACCTGGCTGCCAGCGCCTTCATCGGGCTGGCGACGATGCCGGTGATGCTGCTGGCCGCGCTGGCCATACGCCTGGAAGATGGCGGTCCGGTGTTTTACCAGCAGGAGCGGGTGGGACGCGACAACCGCCTGTTCCGGGTTCTGAAATTCCGCAGCATGCGCATCGACGCGGAGCGCGACGGCACGCCCACCTGGGCCACCGAGGACGATCCGCGCGTGACCCGTGTGGGCCGCTGGCTGCGCAAGCTGCGCATCGACGAACTGCCGCAGATGCTCAACGTGTTCAAGGGCGAGATGAGTTTTGTCGGGCCGCGTCCGGAGCGCAGCTATTTTGTCGACCAACTGGCGCGCGACATCG
The DNA here is from genome assembly GCF_009295655.1 of Duganella sp. FT27W. Lineage (NCBI taxonomy): Bacteria > Pseudomonadati > Pseudomonadota > Betaproteobacteria > Burkholderiales > Oxalobacteraceae > Duganella > Duganella sp. FT27W. The sequence continues at coordinate 1,178,542 of NZ_WHIV01000001.1, read as the reverse complement.
CCTACTACAACATGCGGCACGGGATCAAGCCGGGCATCACCGGCCTGGCGCAGGTGCGCTACAGCTACGGCGCCTCGTTTGACGACGCCGTGTGCAAGCTGCAGTACGACCTGTACTACGTCAAGAACAACAGCTTGTTCCTCGATGTGCTGATCCTGGTCGATACGGTGCAGGTGGTCCTGTTCGGCAAGGGGCGCTGATGCCGCTGTGGTTCGATGGATGGCAACTGCACGCGGCATGGTGGTTGCAACCGCTGGCTGTGTCGATCGCCAGCTACGGCCTGGCGGCGGGGGCGTTCCTGCTGCTCTTCATGTCCGCCGCACGGCGCCGGCGGGCGCCGCTGGCATTCCACATTGCCCTGGCAGCATTGCTGTCCTTCTTCTGGGCCGGCATGGCCGCATTCTCAGGCGCGACCGATCTCCGCCAGGTGTGGTTGATCGACGGACCGGAGGTGCTGCGTACGGCGGCCTGGCTGCTCGCACTGACTGCCATGGGCGGCGCCGGTGCGCATCGGCGCCGCTGGTCGGTCGCGGTGGGTGTCGCGGCAGCGCTGCAACTCTCCGCTCTGGCCCTGCCGTGGGTTGGCGCGGTCCACCTGACCATGATGCGATTGGCGCTGGCGGTGACCGGCATGCTGCTGGTAGAGCAGGTGTACCGGGCCGCGCCACCCGGCGCGCGCTGGGGCATCAAGCTGGCCTGCCTGGGCATCGGCGCGCTGTTCGCGTATGACGTCTACCTTTACGCGGACGCCTTGCTGTTCCAGCGGGTTTCGATCGATATCTGGGGCGCACGCGGGGTGGTGAACGCGCTGTGCGTGCCGTTGCTGATCGCAGCGTTGCGCCGCAATCCTGCGTGGGGACATAACTTTCAGTTCTCGCGGCAAATCATGTTCCGATCGGTGGCCCTGCTGGGCGCCGCCGGCTACCTGCTGGCGATGGCGGCCAGCGCCTGGTACCTGCGGCTTGTGGGCGGTGCATGGGGACCCGTGATGCAGCTTGGCTGTCTGTGCGGCGCGGTGCTGCTGCTGGCGGCGGTGCTGTTTTCGGGCGCGGTGCGGGCACGTCTGAAAGTCCTGATCGGCAAGCATTTCTATCGGGCGCGCTACGACTACCGCGAGGAATGGCAGCGCTTCACGCACGGCTTGGGTGCCGCTGGCGGACCGCTGCCGGAACGGATCATTGAAGCGCTGGCCGGCCTGGTAGAAAGCCCTGCCGGCGTGTTGTGGCTGCGGCACGGCGACTCGGCGTTCAAGCCTGCGGCTGCCTGGAACTTGCCCCTGCCACGTGTGACCGAGAGTGCACTAGCGGCAGGCAGCGGGTTGTGCCAGTTGCTGGAGGCGCGTCAATGGGTGGTGGAACCGGCGGCATGGCGCCGCCAGTCGTCGCTGTATGGCGATCTGCCCGTGCCGGCGTGGCTGGAGGCGGCTGGGCCGGCCGTGTGGCTGATGGCGCCACTGCTGCTCGACCGGCGGCTGTTCGGCTTCGTGTGCCTGGCGCCGCCGCGCGCGCCGGTAGCGGTCAACTGGGAAGTGCGCGACGTGCTGCGCATCGCCGGGCGCCAGGCTGCCGCCGTGCTGGCGCACCGGCAGTATGCCAACGACCTGGCCGTGGCGCGCCAGTTCGAGTCGTTCAACCGCATGACGGCATTCGTCGCCCACGATTTGAAGAACCTCGTAACGCAACTGGGCTTGCTGCTCTCGAATGCCGAGCGGCACCGCGACAACCCGCAGTTCCAGGATGCCATACTGGACACGTCGCGCCACGCGCTGGGAAAAATGCAGCACTTGCTGCGCAAGCTGCACCAGGCTCCGGACGCTGACGCTGCGGAACCGGCCGTGCTGGTGGACCTGGGCGCGGCGCTGACCCGCGCCGTGCAGGCGTGTGCCGGCCTGGCGCCGCAACCGGTGCTGGTGGTGCCGTCCGCACCGCTGCTGGTGGCCGCCCAGCCCGAACGGCTGGAGCGTGTGTTCGCCCATTTGATCCTCAACGCGGTGGAGGCCACCGATGCGGATGGCAGAGTGATCGTGCGCCTGGAGCACCGGGGAGAATCGGCCCTGATCGAGGTGGCCGATACCGGCCAGGGCATGTCGGCCGATTTCGTGAGCGACCGCCTGTTCCAGCCGTTCGACTCCACCAAGCCGGCGGGCATGGGCATCGGCGTGTTCGAAGCGCGCGAATATCTGCAGGAATTGGGCGGCGCAATCGACGTGGTCAGCATGCCCGGCGTCGGCACCCGTTTTTGCATCACGCTGGACGTTGTACACCAGGAGAAGCACGATGGCTAAAGCGAAATTGCTGGTAGTGGAAGACGACCCGGGGCTGCAACAGCAGCTGCGCTGGGCATTCGACGACGACGACGTGGTGGTGGCCCACGACCGCGAGACGGCGATGGCGCAGCTGCGCCGCCACCAGCCGGCGGTGGCCACCATGGATCTGGGCCTGCCGCCCGATGCCGACGGCGCCAGCGAAGGCCTGGCCCTGCTGGCGCAGATGCTGGCAGTGGCGCCCGACCTGAAGGTGATCGTCCTGTCGGGCAACCGCGACCGCGCCAATGCGCTCAAGGCCATCGCCATGGGCGCCTACGATTTCCATCAAAAGCCGCCCGATGCCGCCACCCTGGCGCTGGTGATTGCGCGCGCCCGTACCTTGCACGCGATGCAGCAGGAAAACCGGCGCATGATGCAGATCGAGGCCGACTCGCCACTGGCCGGCATCATCACGCGCGACCCGGCCATGCTCAAGCTGTGTCGCAACGTCGAGAAGATCGCACCGTCATCAGCCTCGGTGATGCTGCTGGGCGACTCCGGCAGCGGCAAGGAGCTCGTCGCGCGCGGCCTGCACGGCCTGTCCGGGCGGCGCGACAAGCGTTTCGTGGCCATCAACTGTGCGGCGATTCCTGAGCAACTGCTCGAGAGCGAATTGTTCGGCCACGAAAAGGGCGCTTTCACGGGCGCTCAGCGCCAGAGCATCGGCAAGCTGGAAATGGCACACGGCGGCACACTTTTTCTCGACGAGATCGGCGACATGGCCTTGCCGTTGCAAGCGAAGCTGCTGCGCTTCTTGCAGGAGCGGGTGATCGAACGCGTGGGCGGGCGCCAGGAGATCGCCATCGACGTGCGTATCGTGTGCGCCACCCACCAGGATCTGAAGGCGCTGGCGAAAGAAGGGCGCTTCCGCGCGGATTTGTATTACCGGCTGGGCGAGATCGTGCTGGCGATTCCACCGCTGCGCGAGCGCGCCGGCGATTGCGCCTTGCTGGCGCATCATTTCAAGCACCGTTTCTGTGCCAGCGAAGCGCGTCCCGCGCTCAGTTTCAGTGCCGATGCCATTGCCGCGCTGGAAGCGCATGCTTGGCCGGGTAATGTGCGCGAACTGGAAAATTGTATACGCCGCGCGGTGGTCATGGCCGACGGCGCGCAGATCACCCCGGCCGACCTGGACTTGCCTGCCATCGAAGCCGTGGAAGAAAACCTCAACCTGCGCCAGGCGCGCGATGCCGCCGAATACAAGGTCATGGTCAAGGCGCTAGCGCGGGTGGATGGCAATATCGTCCGGGCCGCGGAATTGCTGGGCATCAGTCGCCCCACTTTATATGACTTGATGAATCACCACGGTCTGAAGTGAGCGCGTGATAAAACTTTCATAGCCGCGTTGCATCTTCTCGCCGTGCATTCATATTGTCTTCGTCGCTGCGCATTGCTCTGGAGGCTTTGTCAGGCGCTCACTAGTTTGCTTCTTTCCACTGACCGGCGGCGACGAGCTTGTTCTTCAGTCCCGGCAGCGGAAATCCCATTTTGTAGGCCTGCTGGGCGCTGGCGCGTGCCTTGTCGTACTGCTGCTTTTGCACGTAGAGCAGGCCCAGGTTGTAGTGTGCGGTGGGATTGGCCGGCTCCAGCACGGCCGCCTTTTCCAGCTGTTCGAGGGCGTCGTCCTGGCGGCCGATGGCCAGCAGGTAGCTACCGTGCAGCGTGCGCACCTTGGCATCGTTGGGACGGAACCGGGTGGCGCGCTCGAAGTAGCAGTCGATCGTGTAGCGCGCGCCGGGCGGCTTGCGGTTTTTTTCGCGCAGGGCGAGCTTCATCATGGCCGCCAAAGCCCGGTGGTGATTGGGAAAGTGGTCGAGCGTGTAGCCGATATCGCCGCCCAACGGGCCGGAGGCGCCCTTGACCAGGCTCTCCACGGGCGGTGTGAAGTGAAACTGTTCGACGACCGTGAGTCCTTCGCGGTCGGTGGGATCGTTGTAGTCGCCCCCTGGTTTGCCGGGTACGTAATCCGGGCAGACAGGCAACGGCGCGGCCCCGGCCACCAGGGCGGTTGACAACAGGCAGGCGGTGGCCAGGCTGGCGAGGCGGTGCGGTTTCAGGTGTTTCATGGCAGCTCCTTGTGATGGATGGCGTCGAAGAGGGCCGCCAGTTCGCGCGTGCGTGCGCTGCGGGCGTGATCTGCCACCGTCTGCGCGCTGGCCAGCGGCGCCTGGCCATGCCGGCACAGCGCAACGAAGCGGCGCAGCGCGATGGCGATTTTTTCGGCATCGTCGAGCGGGGCGATGGTGTCCAGGCCGGCGTGGCGCAGCGCGGAGGCGGTGTCGCCGGCGGCGTCGGTCAGCGCCAGGACCGGCCGTTGCGCACGCAGGTATTCGTAAAACTTGGCCGGAATTTGGGCGTTGCAATTGGCCGCTTGCAGCAGCAGCAGGGCGTCGGCATCGAGCATCTCGCGCAGGGCAGCGGGATAAGGCAACGGCGGCGCCAGTTCCACCAGCGACGACAGCCCGGGATGGCGGGACAGCATGGCGCGCAAGTGGTCGTCATGGCCGCTGGCACGCAGTACCAGGCGGAATGTGGCCGGACCGATCTCGCCGCCGCTGTGCAGTCTGGCCAGAGCCGTGAACAACGGCGCGGGATCGCGTTCGGACGGATAAATCACGCCGCTGTGCAGTAGCCTGAATGGTTGCCGGGCATGAGTGTTGGACGCAGGGAGTTTCTTCGCGTTGTAGAAAGCATCTTCGTCGTAGCCGTTCTCGATCAGCCTGACCTGGCATCTGGCGCGGCGCAGGTGGCGTTCACGCAAGGCTACCACCGCCCCGGGCGTGGTGCAGACCACGGCAGCACAACGCGCCATCACGCGCTGTTCGATCCAGGCGTGCAGGCGCCGGCGCCGCAGGTCTGCCGGATAGTCGTCGTCGAGCATCGGGTCGCGCTGGTCGGCGATCCACGGCAGACCGCTGGCGCGATGCAGGGCCAGCGCCACCAGATGGGCGGTGGCGATCGGGTAGGTGGACCAGATCAGGTCCGGCCGGTAGCGGCGGATCAGCCGCAGGCCGGCCGGCACGGCACTGATCAACCAAGTAGCCCAGCGATCGGGCATGGCCAGCAGGTCGGGATAACGGCCCTTGATGGCCAGGTGGCGACTGGCGTCGAGCGCCCGCGTGCGGTGGACGATGCAACCATCTTGGTCGGCGCCACCCGGTGCCAGGCTGGCGTGGGCGCCGGGGGTGACCGTCAGCACCAGCGGCTCCCAGCCGCATGCGGGCAAATGGCGGGAAAATGCCAGCGTGCGCTGGATGCCGCTGCCGCCTTGCAGCGGCGGGTAGTGAAACGCGACCATCAGCACACGTTTTACCATGATGTGAGCCATTCGCCGGTCGCTTGCGCCACGCGGTCGCGCCATGCCCGACGGGCGAAGGTGTGATTGGCGTCGGCGATGGCGATCCGGCGGACGCGCGGTGCTTCAAGCAATTGGCGCCAGTGCGGGTGTTGTTCGGACAGTGCCTCGAACTCGCGCGCCACCAGGTCGGCGCCGGCCAGGATGACCAGGATACGGCCCGGGAAGCGCGTCAGCGCGCGGTGCAGGCGCGCTGGCAGGTCGTCGGCGCCTGGCCTGTGTTTCCCGCGCCGCGCGACCAGCGCCGACCGGCGCAGGGAAGCCAGCGAGGCGTTGGCATCGACCGCGCCGCCAGCGAGCTTGCGCCAGAAGGCGCCCGAGCACAGGCGCCGCAGGTAATAGTGGCGCAAGGTGGCCTGGGCCGCGCCAGCGTCCGTGCGCACCCAGGGGTTGAGTAGTACCAATCCGCTGATGCGGCGGTCGGCAGCGGCGTGGAAAGCGGCGGCCGTGGCGCCATCGCACAGGCCCCACAACACCAGTTCGCGCAACTGCGGCACGGCAGAAAAGAACTGGTCGATGGCCGCTTGCAGGTCGTCGTCGATGTCGTCGAAGCCGTGTACTGCGCCTTCGCTGTCGCCCATGCCGCGATAATCGAAGCGCATGACGGCAATCCCGGCGGCAGCCAGATGACGACCGAGCAGCACGAACTGGCGATGGCTGCCCGCACGGTACTGCGGCCCGCCGGTAACGACCAGCACACCGCGCGCCAGCGGTTGAGCCGGCAGATGCAGGATACCGACCAGGCCCTGGCCCCGGCAGGCAAAGCGCAGCGCGTGCTCGGTCGCCGTCATGGTAAAACTCCTGCCGGAGCGAGGGAGTCCATGGCGTCCAGCGATGCGTCCAGCAAGGCGGGTACCTCGACAATCTCGCTGCTGTTCCAGAACGGCGTGCCGCCCAGCGCCCTTGCAGTGACGCTGGCACCGGCCTGGCGCCAGCGGTCGATGACCAGCATCGATGCCGCCTGCAGCGCGGGGGGCTGCTCGGTAGATGCCGGCGCCAGTTCCAGCCACTGCACCGGGCATGGGGGCGGCAGCGGCTGCGCTTCCTGCCTGCGGATGGCGTCGGCCAGGGCAGGGGCGATGGTGTAGCCGGCGATGTCGTGGTTGTCTGCACCCGGCGCAGTGTCGCCGCCGAACAGGCGCGCGGCGGTTTGCAGGCGTGCAAACTGGTGCAGGTGCGCCTGACCGCTCACCACTGCTTGCCACAGCAGCAGACCATCCGGGCGCAGGCGGTGGGCGCAGTCGAGCGCCAGCAGGGCGCCCAAGCGCAGACCCCACAGGGTCAGCGGACCGGGAAAGCTGTCGCGCAGCCAGTGGGCGGCCAGGGCCACGTCCTCGCGCCACAGTTCCCAGCGCGCGTCGGCAAAATCGCCGCTGCTGTCGCCGCAGCCATACAGGTCGATGTGCAGCACGTGGAAGCCGGCACCGGCAAACGCGCGCGCTTGCAACGCCGCCATGCGTCGGCTCTTGTTCATCTCTTCCGCAAACGGATGGATATAGATGATGGCGCCGCGTGCGGCCACTGCCGGACTGGCAGCCTGGTGCAGGCAAAAGCGCTGGCCCGGGCCGGCGTCACCCGCCGGCAGGAAGAACGGTTGCGCGCTCACGGCCGCTTGGACTGCACGAAGGCGGTCAGTGTGCCCACCGTGGCAAAATGGCGGGCGCTGATTTCATCGTCGAGGATGGCGATGCCGAAGTATTCTTCGAGTGCCGTCAACAGCGCCAGCACGGCCATCGAGTCGAGTTGCGGCAGGGCGCCCAGCAACGGCGAGTCGGCCGACAGCGGCATCTTGCCCAGGCCCAGCGTGCCGCGCAAGACGTCACAGACCTGGTTTTCGAGATTGTTCATGAGTGCTCCCTGGTGGGTAAGGACAATGCGCCGGTGTCGAAGGTCAGGCGGGGGAACGACGACGGCGTGCGCGACAGATGGAAACGCGGGGCCACGCTGGAAAACATCCATTGCCAGCCGCCGCAGCAGATGATCAACGCGGAGCCAAGCGGTATCAGGGCCGGTCCCAGCCCGGCATGGGCGCGCAACGAACCCGGATTGAAGGCGGAGATGCGGCTGCAAGTCCAGCGCGTGCCATGCTGGCGCAGTTGCGCGCGGGCGGCGTCCCACAGACGGGCAAACGTCAATCCCAGCCGCTGCTCGGGCGCGATCCACACATCGAAGTCCCAGCAGGACTGTGGCGAGGCCAGCTCGAAGCGCGCGCGTACTTCGTCTTCGTGGTAGGCGCCGTGGACCAGCCACAGAAAACCCGCCAGCCGGCCATGGCGCCAGGCCTGCAGGCTGCGGGCGCCCTGGGCATGGCGCGCCGCCACCACGCGGGCCGCACGGGGATAGCCGGGCGGCAGTGCAGCCTGCGGATCGTGCGGGAGAATCTCGATATCGCGTCCGCGCGCGCCGATCACCGATGTCTCGCCGAGGTACTGCGCTACGAAATGGTAACGATGGATACGCCAGCGGCCGCCACTGGCCCGCGCCAGCACGCGTGCTAGCCAGTACAGGGCCGCGTTTTGCCAGCCCATCTGGGCTAGCGTCTGTCGCAGGTTAGTTGCCATGAGGAATTCCAACACGGGGGAAACCGCGATTAGACACTGGCCCCGCCGCTTGTGGCTTGCGCCCGCACAAGCGGACTGGGCCTTTGATCTGTGTCAACAGCGCGCTGGCGATTTGTTTCGATCATGGAGGACTTGGAACCTTTCTCTCGACAGGACCGCCGCCATGACGCCAATCGTTCCGCAACTCGTGCCACAACTCTTGCATGATCTGATTTACCAATCCGCATACCGCATGCCGCAGCGCCACGCGCTGGCGCACGACGGCGACGTGCTGACTTACGATGTGCTGGCCGGCCAGGTAAAGGTGGCCGCAGATGCCTGGCTGGGTGCCGGCATGGCGCGCGGCGAACGGGTGGCCGTGTACCTGGAAAAGCGCGAAGAGGCCGTGGTGGCGATGTTCGGTGCGGCCGCAGCAGGCCTGGTGTTTGTGCCGATAAACCCGGTGCTCAAGACGGCGCAGGTCGTGCATATCCTGCGCGACTGCAATGTGCGGCTGCTGGTGACGTCGCCCGAACGCCTGGCCACGTTGGCCATGGACGGCGAACTGGCAAAGTGCGCCGATCTGCACACGGTGGTCCTGGCCGGTCCGCTGGCAGGCGTGGGGCCGGTGGAGGGCGTGCGCTTGCTGGGCTGGCAGGCGGCGATGCAGGGTTCCAGCCCGCGCGCGCCACATGCCGTGATCGACGCCGACATGGCGGCCATCCTGTACACGTCCGGCAGCACCGGCCGGCCCAAGGGCGTAGTGCTCTCGCACCGCAACCTGGTGGCGGGCGCGCTGAGCGTCTCCGCCTACCTGCACAATGTGCCCGAGGACCGCATCCTGTGCGTGCTCCCGCTCAGCTTTGACTATGGCCTGAGCCAGCTGACTACCGCGTTTGCCGTGGGTGCCTGCGCCGTGCTGCAAAACCACCTGCTGGTGCGCGACGTCATCGAGACCGTGGCGCGCGAGCGCATCACGGGGCTGGCGGCGGTGCCGCCGCTGTGGATCCAGCTGGCGGCGCTCGGATGGAGTAATGCCCGCCACCTGCGCTACATCACCAACTCGGGCGGCGTCATGCAGCGCAGTACCTTGCAGGCGCTGCAGGCGGCGCTGCCGCGCACCCGCGTGTACCTGATGTACGGCCTGACCGAAGCCTTCCGGTCCACGTACCTGCCGCCGGAGGAACTGGGGCGCCGGCCCGACTCCATCGGCAAGGCCATTCCCAACGCCGAGATCCTGGTGCTGCGGCCCGACGGCAGCCGCTGTGCGCCCGACGAGCCGGGAGAACTGGTCCATCGCGGTGCGCTGGTGTCGCTCGGGTACTGGAACGACCCGGCCCGCACTGCGCAACGCTTCCGGCCCTTGCGCGATCCAAGCGGCGGCCTGCCATTGCCGGACATGGCCGTGTGGTCGGGCGATACGGTGCGCGTCGATACCGAAGGATTTTTATACTTCATCGGCCGCAGCGACGACATGATCAAGACGTCCGGCTACCGCGTCAGCCCGTCCGAGGTCGAGGAAGTGGTGTACGACACCGGGCTGGTGGCCGAGGCGGTAGCGATCGGCATGCCGCATCCGCTGCTGGGCCAATCGATTGCGCTGGTGGTGTGCATCAAGGCAGACATCGACGCCGGAGAAACCGAACTGCTGGCCGCCTGCCGGCGCACGCTGCCTTCCTACATGGTGCCGTTGCAGATCGAGCTGCGCGACGAGCCGCTGCCGCGCAACCCCAACGGCAAGCTCGATCGGGTGTGCATCGCTACCGAGTTGGCCGCCGGCGTGCGCGCTGCCGAGCAGGTGGCCTCATGACCGCCGCCTTGCTGGACCAGTTTGCACCGGCCCGTCACGCGCCGCAGCGCCAGTTCCCGGTGCAGGAGGACAGCTTGCAGATCGGCGGCGTGGCCTTGTCCCGCCTGGCCGAGCGCGTGGGTCGTACGCCGTTCTACGCGTATGAACGCAGCCACATCGCTTCGCGCGTGGCGCTGCTGCGCAGCGAACTGCCAGCCGGGGTGCACCTGCATTACGCACTGAAGGCCAATCCGATGCCGGCCGTGGCACAATTGCTGGCAACGCTGGTGGACGGTTTCGACGTCGCTTCGGCCGGCGAGATGAAGACTGCTCTTGACACCGGTATGGCGCCGCACAGCATCAGCTTTGCCGGTCCCGGCAAGCGCGCGAGCGAATTGCGCAGTGCCGTCGCGGCCGGCGTGCTGATCCACCTCGAATCGGAGGAGGAGATGAACCGCGTGCTGGCTGCCGGCGACCTGCTGGGCATCACGCCACGGGTGGCGGTGCGGGTCAATCCCGATTTCGAACTCAAGCAAGCTGGCATGAAGATGGCCGGCGGCGCGCGCCAGTTCGGCGTCGATGCAGAAAAAGTACCGGCCATGCTGCGCCGGATGGCGCGCCTGGGGCTGGACTTTTACGGCTTCCACCTGTTCTGCGGTGCGCAAAACCTGTCGGCGGCGGCGATTTGCGAAGCCCAGCACGCCTGCGTGGTGTTGGGGCTCGAACTGGCCGAGCACGCACCGTCGCCGGTACGCGTGCTCAATATCGGCGGCGGCTTCGGTGTGCCGTATTTTCCGGGTGAGCGCCCGCTCGACTTGCACGCAGTGGCGCAGGGGCTGCATCCGCTGGTCGAATTGCTGCGCAGCGAGTGGACCGATACCCGGCTGGTGCTGGAACTGGGCCGCTACCTGGTGGCCGAGGCGGGCCTTTACGTGTGCCGGGTGATCGAGCGCAAGCTGTCGCATGGCCAGGTGTTCCTGGTCACGGACGGCGGCATGCACCACCACCTGGCGGCATCAGGCAATTTCGGCCAGGTGCTGCGCAAGAACTACCCGGTGGCGATCGGCAACCGCATCGCTGGCGACGCACGCGAGACGGTCACCGTGGTCGGCCCCCTGTGCACGCCGCTCGATCTGCTGGCCGACCGCATGGAGCTCGCGCGCGCCGAGCCGGGCGACCTGGTGGTGGTATTCCAGTCCGGTGCCTATGGTTTGACAGCCAGTCCCACGGCCTTTCTCGGCCATCCCGCCCCGCTGGAGGTGCTGGTATGAGCGGTTTGTGCGGCTTTTATGGCAGGGCGCAGGACGTTGTGGCGGAAGTCATAAGCGCGATGGGGAAGCGCCTGACCACCAGCGGCACGGAGCTCCATACGCTGCAAACGCCGTTCGGTGCGGTGGCAGTGGCGGCGCCGGACGGCGCCTGCCATCTGTACCGGCGCGAGGGCTTGCTGGTTGCGCTGTGGGGCAGGCCAATGCTGGGCGAACGCGCCGATCGCGTGGCCGAACGGTTGGCGCAGTTGTGGCAGACAAGTGGTCCGCAGGCCTGCCAGGCCCTGTCAGGCGCGTTCGCGCTGGCGATTGTCGATACCGTGGCCGGCCAGGTATGCCTGGCGGTGGACCGTTGCGGGTCGCTGCCGCTGCTGTACCAGCGCACGCCGCACGGGCTGTTGTTCGGATCGTCGGCGGCGGACTTGCTAAGCCATCCCGACGCCGCGCGCGCGGCCGATCCTCAGGCGCTATACCACTACCTGCACTTTCACATGATACCGGCGCCGCACACGGCGTTTGCCGGCCAGGCGCGGCTGCTGCCGGGCGAGTACCTGCTGTACCGGCACGGTAAAGCCACGCGCGCCAGCTACTGGCGTTTGCACTTCGACGAGCACAATCGCCCGCCGTTCGCCGGCCGGAAACAGGAATTTCGCGCCATCTTGCAGGACGCGGTGCGCGCGGCATCGGGCCAAGGCAAGGTGGGCGCTTTCCTCAGCGGCGGCACCGACAGCTCGACCCTGGCCGGCATCCTGGGCCAGGTGCGCGACGAGCGCCCCCAAACCTATTCGATCGGCTTCGACGTGCCGGGTTACGACGAAATGCAGTACGCGCGCCTGGCTGCCCATCATTTCGACACCGACCACCACGAATACTATGTCACCGCCGACGACGTGGTGGCAGCCGTGCCAAAGCTGGCGGCCGCCTGCGACCAGCCGTTCGCCAATGCGTCGCTGGTGCCCGCCTATTTTTGCGCGCGCATGGCCGCCGCCGATGGCGTTACCCGCATGATCGGCGGCGATGGCGGCGACGAGCTATTCGGCGGCAACGAGCGCTATGCGCGGCAGGCAGTGTTCGCTCGCTACGAGCAGTTGCCGTCGGCGTGCCGGCAGTTGCTGCTCGAGCCGCTGCTGTTCGGCGCCCTGGGCGGACTCGATGTGGCGCCGTTGCGCAAGGCGCGCAGCTACGTGGACCAGGCGCTGGTCAGCATGCCGGCCCGGCTGGAGACCTACAACCTGCTGCGCCGCTACGGCCCAAGCGAGGTGCTGACTACCGAATTTCTGGCGCGGATCGACACGTCGATGCCGCAAGCGGAACTCGACGCCTGCTACTGGCAGGCCGACGCGCTCGCGCAAATCAACCGCATGCAGGCGCTCGACATGCGTTTCACGCTGGCCGACAACGACCTGCCCAAGGTGCGCCAGGCATGCGAGCTGGCGGGGGTGGAAGTGGCGTTTCCGTTCCTGTCCGACGCCATGCTGGAATTCTCCGCCCGCCTGGCCCCGGAAGCCAAGCTGCTTGGCACGCAGTTGCGGCATTTTTTCAAGCAGGCGCTGGCCGATCACCTGCCGCGCGCCATCGTGCGCAAGCGCAAGCACGGTTTCGGCCTGCCGTTCGGCCACTGGCTGCAAGAGCATGCGGGTCTGCGTGCGCTGGCGTACGACAGCCTGAGCGACCTCAAATCGCGCCACATCGTGCGCGCCAGTTTCATCGATGCGCTGACCGGAAGGATGGTGCACGAGCATCCGGCGTATCACGGCACCATGGTGTGGGTGTTGATGATGCTGGAGCAGTGGCTGCGCGTGCAAAGCGCGCAGCGGGCGGAGGTTCCCGGCACCGCCCACGCGGCCCTGGCCGATCACTGCTGAGGGCTTGATCGGCGCCGGTTCATCATCAACCCCAATAAAAAACGCGGGCTGTCGGCCTGCCACGGCGTGTAGCGCGGCAGAAGCAGGCGGTCGGTGCCTGCGCGGGTAATGCCGGGGCTGGTGGTGACTGCGGCACGGAAACCCAGGTCGCGCAGCAGGGCGGGATGGCGAACGTCGAAGTCGGCGCCTGGCTTGCCGTTGGGGTAGGCGAACAAATCGACCGGGGCGCCGGTCAATTGCGCCAGGCGTTGGCGGTTTTCTGCGATGTCCTGGCGTGCTGCCGCATCGTTCAATGTGGCCAGGATCGGATGGCGGTGGGTATGGCCGCCGATGGTCATGCCGGCGCGGTGCAGTTGTGCGACCTGGTGCGAAGTCATCATCAACGGCGCTGCGCCGGGCGGCGCCAGCTGGTCGGCGATGGCCTGGCGCTCGCCGAACGGCCGGTACTTGAGTGCCGCCAGCATTTGCGCGATGGCCTGGCAGCGCTGGGCGGGCGTGTGCACGGGCAGCAGTCCCAGGCCGGCGCTGCCGCCGTCGAGCATGCCGGCTGGCACTTGCCGCACATGGTCGATGATGGCGTCGTTCCACATCCGGCCGCCGTCCAGGTAGGCGCTGGCGATAAAAAAAGTGGCGGACAAGCCCAGGTCTTGCAGGATCGGCAGCGCCAGTTCGGCGTTGTCGGCGTAGCCGTCGTCGAAGGTAATGGCCAGCGCGCGCGCGGGCAGGCGATGCTGGTCCAGCAGGTCGAGCGCCAGCGGCAGCGGCAGCACCCGGAACCAGCGCTTCACCAGCCGCAGCTGCCGGGCGAACGTGGCCTGGTCCGGTGTGCCGGGCAGCAGCGGATCGGCTGCCGGCAGCACGCGGTGGTACATCAGCAGCGACAGGTCTCCGGTCATCGGGCACGCTCCAGTGTGAGAGCAGGCGTCGGTAGTGCGGCAGGCGCCTGCGCGCGGTACCGCGCCACCTCGATACGGGTGGCAACCACCACCGCCATCAGGTAATACGGTACGTCGTAATACAACAGGCTGAGGAAGGCGCCACCGACAGCAAAACCGGCCAGGCTGGCCTGCATCATGCGGGCCAGGTGGCCGGCCCAGGCCAGGTCGGCGATACCTTCGCTGTGGCGCACGATCCACGAGGCGGAGCGCCAGGTTTGCCAACCCAGCAGCAGGTAGATGAACAGGCCCACAAAACCATGCTCGCCCAGCGCCTGGAAATAAATGCTGTGGGCGGCATGGATAGCCTTGGGATCGGGCGCGTACAGGAGGAATACGGACGCTTCGGAAACCTCGTAACCGCCGCCGAAGAAGCGGTCCTTGGCCAGGTTGTACGCCATGTGCCAGGCATTGATGCGGCCCAGGGCCGAGCCGTCGTTCTGGTAGTCGCCGATGCTGTCCATGCGTTCGCTCCAGCGCTCGGGCATGAACAGCAGCGCCAGCGGGGTGAGCAGCATGATCAGCATCCCGGTCACCAGCTTGTTGTGGCTTTGCAGCCACATGTAAATCACCATGGCGCCGATCGCCAGCAAGCCGCCGCGCGAGTAGGAACCCAATGCGGCCAGCGCCGACAACAGCATCATGACGGTCAGCGCATGCCACACCCAGCGCCGGTCGGTGGTCTGTTGCAGGTAGCGCATCAACGGGATGGTCATGATCAGGGCCAGCGCCAGCGAATTGTTGTCGCCGATGAAGGTGCCCACCGGCCCCCACACCCGGTCCTGGCCACCGCTGCGCACGGTAAAGATACCGCCTTTTACGCCGTAGAAGCCCAGCGACAAGGTCAGCACCCAGACCATGCGCTGGATATCTTCGCGGGTGCGGATCACCATCATGGTTACCAGGCTCATCAACATGATCTTCATGACTTTGCCCCATTGCACCATCGAGGCTTCGGGAAAAATGGCAAACAGCGTGGTCACGTTCATCCACAGGACAAAGGCGATCAGGGTGAAGGTGATGTTTGACGCAGGCAAGGTCTTCGGCTGGCGCGTGATGGCCACGCTGAACAGGGTGGCCACGCCGACGATCATGGCAAAGGGAAAGGTGGTGGCGAAGCCCCAGCCCTGGGTGTGCGGATTCATCACGCTGATCCAGACCCACATCAGCACGCCGTTGACGGGGGTACGGACGATCAACGGCAGGCTGGCAAACACGATCAGGGTGACAAGGATGTCGCGCATGGGGAGGGGCGGGCAGTCGTTGATGTGGCGCAAATGAGCGGTTGAGCCAGTCAGTACACTGCTTATTTCCGGTAAGTACGTCCGGCAATCTTAGAGCAGAGGAGCGGCGCCCTTGTTGACTGTTCTCATGGCGACTTATGATGGGGCTGCCACGCTGCCGCAGGTGCTGGCCGCCTACCAACGGTTGCGCTCACCCGCCCAGCCATGGCAACTGCTCGTCATCGACAATGGCAGCACCGACGACACGGCCGCGATTGTCGCCAGCCATGCCAATCGCCTGCCGCTGCGCCTGCTGCAAGAACCGCAACGGGGCAAGAACCGCGCCCTCAATACCGCCCTTGACGTCTTGCTGCCCACCGCGTCGGAAGGCGACCTGTTCATCTTCACCGACGACGACGTCAGCCCCGCACCCGACTGGTTGCAACAATGGGAAATGGTGGCACGCGAACAGCCCGACTACGCCGTATTCGGCGGCGCCATCACGCCCGATTGGGCGGTAACGCCTCCCGACTGGCTGCTGCGGCTGGCTCCGACCGGCCTGACCTACGGCCTGACCGCCGCCGATTTGCCGGAAGGCCCCGTGTTCCCCGGCCTGGTCTGGGGCGCCAATATGGCGGTGCGCGCAACGGTATTCCTGGCCGGCCACCGCTTCGAGGTCTCGGTGGGCCCGTCCGGCGGCGACTACGCGATGGGCAGTGAGACCGAGTTCGTGCGGCGAGTAGCGCTGGCCGGCCAGCGCAGCTGGCACAGCCCGGGGCCGCGCGTGGCTCACCATATCCGCACCCACCAGCTGCAACTCGATTATGTGCTGCAGAAAGCGCGCCGCTTCGGGCGCGGCAAGTACCGGCAGGACCGGCCCGGCATCTTCCCCGAGCTGGCCAGGGTGCCGCGCTGGATGTGTCGTCAATATCTGGCCGCACTGGGCAGCTGCGCGCTGGCCTGGTTGCGGCGTGACCGCGATACGGTGCTGCGCACGCGGTGGGACCTGGCCTACCTAAAAGGCTACGTCAGCGAGGCTTGGCGTGGTGGCCCTTCAGCGGCGCGGTCGGTACTGGTCACCAGTTATTCCGGCGAGTTCGGTGGCATGGAATTGCGCATGGCGCAGGAGGTACGCTATCTGCAGCAGAACGGCCATGCGGCCACGCTGGCGCTGCGCCCGTTCGCGGGCCTCGACGCCTGGTCACAGCGCCTGGCGGCCGAGCAGATCGGCGTTGCCGTCTTCGATCCGCCCGACTTTCTCGAGCATTGGCTGGCACGACGCCGGCAACTGTGGCGCGCCCGCTGGCTGGCAGCGGGTCGCATGAAGGCCTTCAGGGCCAACTTGGTCCATGTCGCATTTTGCTGGACCAATTACGGCGCCTCGGTGTTGTGGCTGGCGGCGCACTGCGGCTTGCCTACCGTGATCAGCGTCCACAACGCTTTTCCGCCGGCCACGTTCGGCCGCTGGCAGCACCCGCTTCTGGTGCAGGCATTTGCCGGCGTGCGCGGCGTGTACGCGGTCTCGACATCGGCCATGGAGCATTTTCTGGCGATCTACCAGCCTTATCTTCCACGCGGTGTACGGCTGGCCGTGATCCCCAACCCCGTCGACACGGTGCGCTTTCGGCCCAGTGCAGCCGCCCGCCGCATCGCGCGGCTGCGCTGGGGCCTGCCGCACGACGCGCTGGTGCTCGGCTCGGTGGCGCGCCTGTCGCCGCAAAAGCAGCCGGAGTCCGTCCTGGCCCTGTTTGGCATGCTGCGCAAGCGTTTTCCCGACCTGTGCCTGGTGCTGGCCGGGCAGGGGCCGTTGGAAGCTTCGCTGCGGGCACAAGCGGCACGCATGGGGCTGGCCGGGCAGGTCGTATTCACCGGCTTTGTCGATGATGTGGCCGCCTTGATGCCGGCTTTCGACCTGCACCTGCTGCTCAGCCGCAACGAGGGCTTCGGCATCGCCACGGTGGAGGCAATGGCGTGCGGCGTGCCGGTGGTGGCGACCGATGTGCCGGGCAATGCCGACGTGCTGCGCGGCAGCGCGGCCGGTTTGCTGGTGGCGCTCGGCAATCTCAAACCGGCGGTACCGGCCATCGCCGCCTTGCTGGGCGATCCGGCGCGCCGCGCCCGCATGGGGGCACAAGGACGGGCCGAAGCGCAAGCACGTTACAGCGTGGACGTGGTGGGTCAGCTGGTGCGGGATTTTTATGCCGATCTCGCTTGATAACGCTAGCGCCGGCCGCACGCGCCTGTCGTTCCTGGCGTCGTTCTCGGAAAAATACACGCTGCTGCTGCTCAATACTGCAGGCGCAATGGTGCTGGCGCGCCTGCTGACGCCGGCGGATGTGGGCCTGTACGCGATCGGCGCGGTGTTGGCCGGGCTGGTCCAGGTGGTGCGCGACTTCGGCGTGGGCGCTTATCTGGTGCAGGAAAAGCAGATCGATCGCGCCAAGTTGCGCGCCGCGCTCGGCATGAGCATGCTGGTGGGCTGGCTGCTGGCCGCGCTGGTGTTTGCCGCCGGCCCGCTGGCGGCCTGGTTTTACCGCGAACCACGGCTGCAAACGGTGGTGCAGCTGCTGGCCGTGAATTTTGTTTTGTTGCCGTTCAGCGCGCTCGCCTTGCCTTGCCTGCGGCGGCAATTGCGGTTCGCGGCCATCTTTGCCATCAACCTGAGCCAGACGGTGGCGCAACTAATGTGCGGCGTCTGGCTGGCCTGGTTGGGATTCGGGTATTTGAGCCTGGTGTGGGGCGCACTGGCCGGCGCTGCGGCAGGCGTGCTGGCCAGCCTGTGCTGCCGGCCAGCCCAGTTACCGTGGCTACCAGGCTGGCGCGGCATCGGCGCGATCTGGCGCTTCGGTTCGGTGGCCACGGGCGGCACGGTGATCGACGAGGCGGGTGTGGCCGCGCCAGACCTCGTGATCGGCAAGCTGATCGGCGTGGCCGAGGTGGGCATTTTCGGCAAGGCGATGGGTGTGATCAATGTGTTCAACCAGCTGGTGACGGCGGCGGTGTCGCCGGTAATCTTTCCGTTGTACGCGGCGCGCGCGCGGCAGGGGGCCGACATGCGCGCCGCATACTTGACTACTGCCAGCTATGTCACCGCGCTGGCCTGGCCGTTCTTTGGCTTCGTGGCGCTGTTGGCGCCGGCGATCGTGCGGGCGCTGTACGGCGACCAGTGGGACGCGGCAACGCCGTTGATACGCGTGATCTGCATCGGCGCGGCGCTCTACAGCGTGTTCGGCATGGCGCGCTACCTGCTGGTGGCCATGGGCGAAGTAGGCGCCCAGGCCCGCCTCGACGCGACGGCCGTACCGCTGCGGATTGCTGCGGTGTTGCTGGCGGCGCCGTTCGGACTGCTGTGGGTGGCGTGGGCGGTGGTGGCGGGCGCGGTATTTCGCAGCTGGCTCACGTATCGGGCGCTGCACCGGCTTTGCGGTGTGCGGTGGCAGCCATTGCTGGTGGCGGTGCGCAAGAGCGCGGCAATCGCGCTGGTGTGCCTGGCGGGACCGGCGCTGGCGGCACTGACCGTCGACGTCACCTGGCTGCAATTGCCGGCCGCCGCCGCCAGTTGCGCGGTGCTGTGGTTGCTGGCGATAGTGCTGGTCCGGCACGAGCTGGCCGATGAATGCCGCAATGCCGGCCGCAAGGTGCTGGCCTGGCGGCACTAACGTCAAAGGATGATTATGCGTGTCGGTCTGCTGTCGTATCCCATGTTGTTCCAGCGCGAAGGCGGTTTGCAGGTGCAGTTGCGCGCCACGCTCGACGCCCTGGTGCAGGCCGGCGTGCAAGCGGAACTGGTGGACCCGCACCGGCACCGGCTCGACGAGTACGACGTGATCCACGTGTTCTCGGCCATCAATGGCAACTATCGCATCGTCGAGACAGCGGCGGAGATGGGGGTGCCGGTGGTGCTCTCGGCGCTGGTGCCGCCGGCCTGGGACCGATCGAGCGGCGCGTGCGCCCGGTTTGCCGACCGCCTGGCGGGACGCCTCACCGCCTGGAACGTCCAAACCAGCTATGCCCAGACCAAGCGCGCCTTGCAACTGGCGCAACGGGTGATCGCGCTCGGCACCGCCGAGCGCACCGCCATCGTCGCAGCGTTTCGCACCGATCCGCACAAGATCCGGGTGCTGCCCAACGGCGTGGACCGGCGCTTCTTCGAGGCCGATTCCGGCTTGTTCCGCCGCCACACGGGGATCGGCGGACCGTTCGTGCTGATGGCGGGCGCCATCTCCCCGTATAAGAACCAGCTGGCGCTGGCGCAGGCGTTGGGCAGTGCGGGTATCAACGTGGTGCTGGCCGGCTGCGCCCAGCCGCAGCACCGCGACTACCTGCGGCAATTGCTGGACTGTCCCAACGTGCACTGGCTGGGCGCGCTGGCGCATGACAACCCGCTGCTGGCAAGCGCCTACGCCGCTGCTGCCGCCTTGGCGTTGCCCAGCCAGGGCGAGGTGTTTCCGCTGGTGGTGCTCGAAGCGCTGGCCGCCGGCACCCCGGCAGTGATGACGCGCGCCAGCGCGCTCCAGTTGCCGGACAGCGGTTTCGCCCTGCGCCAGCTGCGTGCCGACGACATGCCGGCCTGGCGCGCGGCGCTCGATGGCTTTATCAACTGCCCACCGGAGCGGGCGGCGGTGAGCGCGCTGGTGGAGCAGTTCACCTGGCGTCGGGTGGCGCAGCAATTGACCGATTGTTACGCCGGGCTGCTCGCAGAGGTGAGCGAAAATTCGCCCGTCTTGCAGGCAGAGCGCCGTGCTGTTTAATTCGTTCAGCTTCCTGTTCCTGTACCTGCCGGTGGTGCTGGCCGGCTACCTGCTGCTGGCGCGCTGGCGGCCGCAGTGGATCGTCGGCTGGCTGGCGCTGGTGTCGCTGTTTTTCTATGGCTACTGGGACAGCCGCTACCTGCCGTTGCTGCTGGTGTCCATTGTCTTCAACTACTGGTGCGGCTTACGCATCCTTGCGGCGCAGGCGCGCCGCAAGCAGTGGCTGATCGGTGCACTGGCGGCCAACCTGGCGCTGCTGGCGTACTATAAATATGCCAATTTTTTTATCGACAGCGTCAACGCGGTGAGCGGCGGCCATCTACAGGGCTGGCAGATCATCCTGCCCATCGGTATCTCGTTTTTTACCTTTACCCAGGTTGCCTTCCTGGTCGATTGCTATCGCGGGCTGGCTGGCGAATACCGGTTCGTGCATTACACGCTGTTCGTCAGCTACTTTCCGCACCTGATCGCCGGGCCGGTCCTGCATCACAAGGAAATGATGCCGCAATTCGTTACCCGCTGCCGGCCCAATGCCGCCGATTTCGCGGTGGGGACGTCGATCTTCGTCATTGGACTGGCCAAGAAGGTGTTATTGGCCGATCCGCTGTCGGTGCTCGTGGCGCCCGTGTTCGCGCCGGGCGCTGAGCCGCAACTGGTCGAGGCGTGGATTGGCGCGCTGGCTTACACCATGCAGCTGTACTTCGATTTTTCCGGCTACTCGGACATGGCGATCGGTTTGTCGCGCCTGTTCGGCGTGCGACTGCCGCTCAATTTCCATTCGCCTTACCAGGCTCGCGACATCGCCGAATTCTGGCGCCGCTGGCACATGACCTTGTCGCGTTTCCTGCGCGACTACCTGTACGTGCCGCTGGGCGGCAACCGCGCCGGCTTGTTACGCCGCTACTGCAACCTGATGGCAACCATGCTCATCGGCGGCCTCTGGCACGGCGCCGGCTGGACTTTCGTGGTGTGGGGCGGTCTGCACGGCCTGTTTCTGGTGCTGCACCACGGCTGGCGATCGTGGACTGGTGCACGGACGCCGTGCTGGTGGGGACGGGCGCTGACGTTCTTGGCGGTGGTGCTGGCTTGGGTGGTGTTTCGCGCGCCGGACCTGGCCACCGCCGCCGACATCATTGGCGCCATGTTCGGCGCCAATGGCATCGCGCTGCCGCGCGGGCTGGCGGCATATGGCGGCAGTGTGCAGTCCATCGATGTGACGTTTTCAGGGATCCGCTGGATCGATTTCAGCGGCATCGGCGTACCGACCCTGGTTGTTGCCTGCGTGCTGGCCTGGTATGCACCAAATACCCAGCAGATTTTCCGCCGCTACGGGCCGGCCCTGGAGCGGTTCGCCGGTTCCGCCGGCCGTTGGCACTGGCGGCCAAACCGCGCCTGGAGCCTCGGGCTGGCAGCGTTGTTCCTCGGTTGCGCGTTCAGCATGAACCGCGTCAGCGAATTCCTCTACTTCCAGTTCTGACCATGGCCAACCATTCCGCTGCCCACTGGCGCCGTTACCTGGCGCTGTTCGGCCTCACCTCGGCCGGCGTGATCGCGGCGGTGGCTGCGTTCAACTACCAGGTCGATCCCTACCTGATCCACCAGTGGAATACGCCCCAGGTGCAGCAACTGCGGCCCGGGCGCGAAAAGCTGGCTGCGTGGGGCAAGACCTATGCGCTGGCGCGCTACCGGCCGCAGGTGCTCTATGCGGGCAATTCGCGCACCGAACTGGGCGTACCCACGGTTGCCGCACCGCTGACCGGCCGCACCGTCTTCAACGGCGGCCTGGCCGGCGCCTCGCTCGGCGACTCGCTGGCAATGGTGTCGCATGCGCTGCAAGTGGGCCCGCCGGCGACCGTGATATGGGGCATCGACGCGCCAACCTTCACGCTGGAAGTGGGCAACACCGAGTTTGATCGCGAAGTGGTCGCCACCGATCGCTGGTACCTGTGGCGCCGCAAGCTGATCGACCTCAAACGCGCGGTGACCGCCGACATGACGTTAGATTCGATACGCCTGCAGCGCGGCACCTTCGGCGCCGTGTGTCATTCCAGTCTGGCCTTGTACGGCCAGCGAGACGCCGTGTGCGTGCGCGACCGCATCAATGGCTGGGGCGGCACGCGCGGCGCAGTTATGCCCCGAATACGTGAATTCATCCGGGGACCGGGACCGACCAGCGATGCTCTGGCCGAGTTTGACAAGGTTGTCGGGAGTGCGTGTCGGGCCGGGGTGCAGGTGCGTGCGTACATCAACCCCACCCACGCGATGATGGCCGACGCGCTATATCGCAACGACAAATGGCCAGCCGTGGAACAATGGCAGCGCCAGCTGGCCGACATGTTCCAGCGCCACCGCGATAGTGGTTGCGACGCCCGGATTGTCGATTTTTCGGGTTTTAACAGCATCACCATGGAGCCGGTACCGCAGGCGGGCGGGCCCGAGACCATGACCTGGTACTGGGAAACCTCGCACTACCGCACCAACGTCGGGGCCCTGATTTTGGCGCGCCTGCTGGAAGGCGAAGTGGCAGCGTACCCGGAATTCGGCGTGGAACTGGCGCCGCAGACGGTGGCGCTGCACCAGGCCAGGCAGCGCGCCGGACTGGCACGCTATCATGCGGAGCATGCGCTGCAAGCGAGAATGGTGCTAGACCTGGTCAAGGCATCTGCGGCGCGGTAAGCATGGCGCAGCCTTTTTCGCACGGCCGCGACGACTGCACCAAGGCCGGAAACTCCGCAGCCCAACGCTGCAGCGCCGCCTGCTCGTCGGGCCGGTTGGCGTCGTCGAGCAATACCATCGCCCCTGGCGCGAGGCGTGGGAACAGCAGCGGCGCGGCCGGATAGCGCGTCAGCGCATGCGTGGCCTGGGGTGGGCCGTCGATCACCAGCAAGTCGATGGCGATATCTTGCGGCAGGGCTGCCAGGTCGTACCATGGCCAGTTGTCAGCTCCCAGCGGGTGCGCCACCAGCGGCGCGTCGAGCACCGTGGCCCAGTCTTGCAGGCCGTGGCGCAGCAACTGCGCACGGGTTTGGCGCGCATAGTCGGCGTCATGCTCGAGGCTATAGAGTTTGCCGCTGCCATTGCGCTGCAGGCTGCGCGCGATCACCACGGTCGAAACGCCGCTGCTGCATTCGACCACCAACCTTGGTCGCGCCGAGCGCACCTGGCGCGCCACCTCCAGCAGGAAGTCCGGCGAACCGGCCCACCCCCGCGTGGGCGGCAGGCTGTGCTCGAGCTGTAATTCCACGTACAGCCCCTGCAAGGCCTCCAGCTGGCGAAACAGCCTGTCATGGCCGCCGCGTACATCGTCACGCACGTCGTGCAGCAGCAAGTGCACCCGGCGCAGCTTGTACAACAGGTAGAGTGGCAACAGCAATGGCAGTGCCAGCACGGCGAGATAAACAATCATGAGCATGGCGGTCCCTTAATGTTGTGCCACGTGGCTGACCACGTAGCGGTGCTTGCCCGACGCCTCGGCGGGAATCGCGTTCACCGGCTCGATCACGATCTCGACCCCGGCGCCCAGTCGGGCATGGAACTTGGCGGCGATATCCTGCTTGAGTGACAGCGGTAACTGGGGCGTGGCCACCACCAGGATGCGCGTGCGGACCACGCTTTCCTGGATGATCTTGAAGGCGCGGATCTGCGCCAGGTCGCGCAGGATGTAGATCAGCGCCAGACCGTGCATCACGGTGCCGTCGCGGGCCACCACGAAATCGGTGGTGCGGCCCTCGATGCTTTTGAGGAGCGGCAGGCCGCGTCCGCACGGACAGGCGCGGGTATCGAGCGCGCCGATGTCGCCGGTCGCGTAGCGGATGAACGGGAAATCGGCGCTGGCCAGGTGGGTGACGACGATCGCACCGCTGTCGCCGTCCGGCACCGGTTGCCCCTGCTGATCGACGATCTCGATGATGATGTCTTCGGCCGCGATATGCAGCCCGCCCTCCGGGCATTCATGCGCCAGGAAACCGGCATCGCGCCCGCCGTAGCCATTGGCGACCGGCGCACCGAAAGCGGCAGCCAGCAGCGCACGCTGTTCTTCGTACAGGCGCTCCGCTGTGGCGAACACCACCTTGATGCCGAGATCGTCGAGCCGCACCCGGCGTTGGCGTGCATGGCGCGCCAACAGGCACATCACCGAGGGATAGCCGAACAACATCGCCGGCCGCTGCCGGCGCAAACTGGCGAGATACGTGTCGAGCCGTGCGGGCGACAGGTCGAATGCCGGCAGCAGACGGGTGCGCAGCAGCCGGTCGCGCCAAGCGCGCCAATAGTCTTGCGCTTTCAGTTCGATGGGCGAGCCCCACATCACCGCTTCGCGGTCGCCGATATCGACACCCCACCAGCGCGTGGCGCGCCACTTGGCCGCAACGTCGTGACTCACCCGCGCTTTGCCGACATGGAAAATCAGCGGCTCGCCGCTCGAACCGCCAGTGGTCATGCTTTGCAGGGTGCCGCTGTCGCGCGTGCAAAAATCTTTGCGATGGTCGTTGATGTCGGCCTTGCGCAGGATCGGCAGACAGCGCAGGTCGCGCCGATGCTGGACTTTGCCAGGATCGAAGCCGCGTTGCGTGAACACCTGGCGATAGTACGGCGAGTGTTCGCCCGCATGGCGCAGCAAGTCCTGCAGGCGGCGCAACTGCAACGCTTCGAGATCGCGTGCCGGCCACCATTGCGAACGTTCGAGTTCATGCAGCAGCCGGTGGCTGTCGTGGCGCTTGAACCATTCCTGCAACGGAAACAGGCGCCGCGCCACCCAGTCGGTGTAACCGGACGATGGCGGCCGCTTGAGCACTCGGCGATATTGCGCGGACAGCAGCGGCGCCACCTGCGTCCACGCGTGGCGTTGCGCCTGCAACGCACCGGCGGCGGCCAGCCGGCGGGCGCCGTCGGCATCGGTCAGCAGCGTCACCATGGCGTCCGCCATCGCCGCACTGTCGCCCGGCGCCACCAGCAGGCCGTCTTCGCCATGATGCACCAGGTACGGTATGCCGCCCACGCGCGTGCTCACCACCGGCACGCCGCTGGCCCAGGCTTCGAGGATCGAATTGGGCATATTGTCGGCCAGGCTGGGATTGAGCAGCAGGTCGGCCTGCCGGTACAAATGCGCCATCTGTTCGTGGCTGGTCCTGCCGGCAAAGCGCACGGCGTGGGCTACGCCCAACTCCACGGCGAGTTGGCGCAAGCGCTCCAGCTCCGGGCCTTCGCCGCACAGCGTCACGCACGCGTGCGGCACGGCGGGCAGCAGCAGCGCCAGCGCGCGCAAGGCGCTGGCATTGTCGTACAGCGCTTCCAGGTGCCGTGCAACCAGGATGTGGGCGCGTGGTTTGTCAGAATTGCCGGCCGGGTGGAAGCGGGCCAGGTCCACCACGTTGGGCACGATGGCCACTGCCAGGCCATGCTGGCGGAACAGGCCAGCCAGGAACTCGGATGGCACGACCAGTGCATCGGCGCGCCGCAAGCTGGGGACGACCAGCGCCGCCTGGCGGGCGAAAAAAGCGTGCGCCTCGCCGCCTCGATAGTTGACCAATACACCGGCGCCGCGCAAACGGCCGATCCAGATCGCCGGCGCCGCGCACAAGTGCCACGACCAGCCGGAATGGGCCATCACGTGCAGCAGTTGGGCGCGGCCGCCGGCGCGCCACAGGCGCCGCAGGTAGCCGGGCAGTCGCACCAGCGCGCGCACGCCCCGTATGTTGGCCACCCAGCGCGGGTGCGGCGGGTTTACCTGCACCAGTTCCACCTCGGCGCCGGCATCGCGCAGCAACGCTGCCAGTTGCACGGTCTGGTTGGCGATGCCGCCGGCGGGTGGCGGCAGCGGCCCGACCAGGGCGATGCGAAGGCCGGCAAAGCCCGGTATTTGATGGCGGCCTGTCATCGTGGCGCCAACTGCTGGTACACCGCGCGATAACGCGCCACGCTGGCCGGCCAGTTGCGCTGCTGCTCGACAAAGGCGCGGGCCTGCAGCCGCATCATCGGCCAGGTGTCGGGCTGGCGCAGCAGGCGCACCACCTGGGCGGCCAGGGCGTCGGCATCGCCGGCGCGGAACAGCAGGCCGGTTTTGCCATCCTCGATCAATTCGCGGTGACCGCCGACGTTGGAAGCCACCACCAGCCGGTGCTGGGCCATCGCTTCCAGCGGCTTGAGGGGTGTGACCAGGTCGGTCAGCCGCATCGGCAGGCGCGGATACACCATGATGTCGATCAGCGCATAGTAGCCAGCGATCCGTTCATGCTCGACGCGGCCCGCAAATGTCACGCGGTGTTCGATTCCGAGTTGTGCGCTGCGTGCGCGTAGCGTCTCCTCCTGTGGGCCGCCGCCGACCAGCAGCAGGTGCAGTGACGGCACGCTGGCCAGCATCTTCGGCAGTGATTCGATCAGCTGCCCCAGTCCTTCGTAGGCATAAAACGAGCCGATAAAGCCGATCACCAGTTTTCCCGTCAGTCCCAGCTGGTGTGCCAGCATGCCGGCTGCTGTTGGCACCGCAGTGAACTGATCGAGGTCCACCGCGTTGGGTACTACGGTCACCCTGGCGGCCGGCACGCCGCGCGCGACGATGTCCGCGCGCAGACCCTCGCAGATGGTGGTGATCGCATCGACGCGCCGCAGCAGGTAGTTGTCGAGCGCACGCGTGAGGCGGTAGCGCAGGCCGCCGGCCGGACTGGTGCCGTGATCGGCGGCTGCGTCTTCCCAGAAGGCGCGGATTTCGTACACCACCGGGATTCCCATCGCACGGCCGACCCGCAGCGCGGCCAGCGCATTGAGCCCGGGCGAATGGGCGTGCAGCACGTCGGGCCGTTCC
The DNA here is from genome assembly GCF_009295655.1 of Duganella sp. FT27W. Taxonomy (NCBI): domain Bacteria; kingdom Pseudomonadati; phylum Pseudomonadota; class Betaproteobacteria; order Burkholderiales; family Oxalobacteraceae; genus Duganella; species Duganella sp. FT27W. The sequence continues at coordinate 1,151,712 of NZ_WHIV01000001.1, read as the reverse complement.
CTTTGCACCACCTGCCGCAGGCGCCGGGACAGTCCCACAACCAGGCCCACCTGGCGCAGGACCGGCAGTCGCGTCCACCAAGTGGCAAGTTCCCGGGTGCGATAGAAGTTCCAGCCGTCCACCAGGTGCTCACCGCCGCTGCCCCCCTGGCGGGCGCTCGTCAACTGGCTGGTGTGCCAGCCCAGCGCGCGCTGGTGCTGCAAAATGGCTGCGGTGCGGAACGTGTAGCCGCTATGGAGCGGCAGTGAATGGTCGAGGATGTGAAGGATACGCCAGCTCATGCCGCCTGCCTTTGCCGGCCGCTGGTGGGCGCAGCTGCCGTCTGGCGCAGGAACGATTCGAACATCATCAGCGACCATAATGGCGCACTGTGGTCGCTGCGGCCCGACAGGTGCCGAGCCAGCAGCTCGCGCACGCCGGCGGGATCGAACCAGCCGCAATCGGCCAGCAGCGGACTGTCCAGGCTTGCCTGCAAGCGCGCGCGCAGCGGCCCGCGCATCCAGTCGGCCAGCGGCACCGAAAAGCCCATCTTGCGGCGGTACAGCACATCGTGCGGCAGGTACGGCCCCAGTGCGCGCTTGAACAAATGCTTGCCGCTGTCGCCGTGCAGCTTGAATGCCGGCGGCAGTCCCGATAACCATTCCACCAGTTGATGGTCGAGCAGCGGCGAGCGCACTTCGAGTCCGTGCGCCATGCTGGCGCGATCGACCTTGGTCAGAATGTCGCCGGGCAGATAGGTTTTGAGGTCGAGGTATTGCACCATCGACAGCGCGTCTTGTGCGGGGCTGTTGGCCGCATGCCGACGCATGACCTCGACCGCGTGGTAACCGCCCAGCGCGTTGTGCAGCGCAGGGCTGAACAGGCGTTGGCGCTGGGTGTCGTTCATGATCGCCACCGTGTGGAAATAGGCTTCCACGCTGTCGCGCGCCAGCGCCTGCAGGGTGGTCTTGGCGCGTAACGGACGCGGGGCCCAGTCGGCCTTGGGGTACAGCCGACCCAGGGCGCCTAACAGTGGCTGGCGCAATCCCAGCGGCAGCATCGACCGCCAGCGCTCCTCGCGCAGGTGGCCGCGATAGCGCCGGTAGCCGGCCAGGTTTTCGTCGCCGCCGTCGCCCGACAGCGCCACCGTTACCCGCTGGCGCGCCAGCTGGCAGACGCGATAAGTGGGGAGCGCGGAACTGTCGGCGAATGGTTCGTCGTACAGGCCCGCCAGTTGGTCCACCAGGTCGACATCGTGCTGGCGTACGGTCTGGCAATGGTGGCGGGTCTGGTAGCGCTGCGCCACCATGTGAGCGTAGGGCGACTCATCGAAGCGGGCGTCGTCGAAACCGATCGAGCAGGTGTTGACCGGTTGCGAAGACAGCTGCGCCATCATCGCCACCACCGCGCTGGAGTCGACGCCGCCGGACAGGAAAGCCCCCAGCGGCACCTCGGCCACCATGCGAATATGCACCGCTTCGCGCAGCCGTGCCAGCAATTCTTCTTCGCAGTGCAACGCGTAATTGGCATCGGTGGCGACCGGATGCACGCGGAACGGCACATCCCAGTAGCGCCGGGGCGCTGGTGGTTCGAAGCCTTTGCGCAGCAGCAGGGTGTGGCCGGGTTCAAGCTTGCGGATCTGGCGGAAGATCGTGCGCGGCTCCGCCACGTAGCCGTAGGCGAAATACTCTTCGATCGCCAGCGGGTCGAGTTCGCGCCGCAGGCCGGCATGCAGCAGCAGCGCTTTCATCTCGGAGGCAAACACCACCTGGCCATCGGCCAGGCACGCATAGTGCAACGGCTTGACGCCGAGGCGATCGCGCGCCAGGAACACGCACTGCTGCTTGCGGTCCCACACGGCAAACGCGAACATGCCGCGAAAATGCCCGACGCAGGCTTCGCCCCATTGCTCCCAGGCGTGGACGATCACTTCGGTATCGCAATGGGTGCGGAAAATATGCCCATACTGCTCCAGCGTTCGCTTGAGCACCGCGAAGTTATAGATCTCGCCGTTGAACACCACGGCCACCGTGTGGTTTTCGTTGAACAACGGCTGCTGGCCACCGGCCAGGTCGATAATCGCCAGGCGCCGGTGGCCCAGGCCCAGCCCCGGTTCGTGGTGCACGCCGCGCCCGTCCGGGCCCCGGTGGCGCTGGATGTCGGTCATTTGCCGCAGCAGTTCGGTGTCGATCTCGGCGTGACGGTACAGGTCGAAAATTCCGGCAATCGCACACATGGCTATCCTTTCGTCGGCGCTTGAGTTTGAGGTTGGATAAGGCGGTCGTACACCGCGAGGTAGGCGGCGGCCATGGCGCCCATGCTGTAATGTTCCAGCACGCGGCGGCGCCCGCAGGCCCCGTGGTGGGCAGCCAGGCCGGGAATGCGGTAATAAGGATCGATGGCGCGCGCCAGTCGCACCGGATCACCGGGCGGCGCCAGGGTGCCGGTCCAGCCGCTTTGCACCAGCTCGGGCGTGCCGCCAACGGCAGTGGCCACCACCGGCAGGCCGCTGGCCATCGCTTCCAGGATCGTGTTCGACGTACCTTCCGCCAGCGAGGGCAGCGCGAACACGTCGAAGGCGCGCATCAGCGCGGCGACGTCGTCGCGCGCGCCCGGCAGCCAGGCCTGGCGCGCCAGGCCGGCGTCGCACAGCAGGTCCATGCATTGCTCGCGGCCCGGGCCGTCGCCGGCGATTACCAGCCGGAGTTGTTCGCGCGCTGCATCGTCGTCTTCGGTCAGCAGCAGGAAGGCGCGGACCAGGGTCGGATAGTCCTTGACCTCGGCCATGCGGCCCACGCTGCCGATGACAAAACACCGCTCGCTGATGAATCCCGCCGGTCCGATTGCCGCGCGCGGCCCCAGCCTGGGGTGGAACTGCATGCTGTCCACGCCGTTGTCGATGTGCGTGACCAGTTGCGGCCGCGCGCCAATCGCCTGCACCAGCCAGGCCTCCAGGTCGCGGCTGACAGCGATGAACTGGCCGATCAGCGGCTTGAGCGCCCGGCGCAACAGGCGGTAGCGGCGCTTGCTGCCGTCCAAATCATCGATGTCGCGGCCATGCTCGCCGTGCACCCGCCAGCGCACGCCGGCTGCCGCCGCCAGCAACTGGCCTTCCATGCTGGCCAGGTTACGGCTGTGAACCAGCGCTGGCTGCAAACGCTTGAGCGCATGGAACAAGCGCAGGTAGTGGTTCCAGTCCTTGCCTTCGCGCTTGTTGATGGCGATGATTTCCACGCCGGGACGGCGGATGCGGCGCCGGAATTCGCTGTGGTCGGTCAGGCAGATGATGGCGTGGCGGTAACGCTCCACCGGCAAGTGGTTGATCAGGTTGACCAGGCCGTTTTCCAGGCCGCCGACGTCGAGCCGGTGCACCAGGTGCACGATCAGCGGCGCGGCCGCGTTGTCCGTGTTATCGAGGGGCGGCGACATGGTGCAGTCCCTGTTCGATGGCGGGCAGCAGCGCGTCCAGCAAGGCGGTCATGGCGCGTTCGGCTGGTGCCGGTTCATCGTCGTAGCTGCTGGCGACGATGATTTCGGCGGCGCTGTCGTCGCCGCCCAGCAGCCGGTTCTTGGCGATGACCAGCTTGAGCATCACCGGGCTGGCCGTTTCCAGATCTTGCTGGCGATACCAGCGCCACACCAGCAGCTTGACGTTGGCCGATTGTTCGATGGTTTGCTGCACCGTGATGCGGCGTCCGCCCACGGTGATGTCGTGCTGGCCGGCTGGCGTCTCGAGCCAGCGCGGCAGGCCGGGAACGACCATGCGCCGCACTGGCGAAAGCAGTTCGTCGCGGCGGCGCTGGTGCTGGTACCAGGTCAGTTGCAGCGACACGGTCGCGCCCGATCCATCGTGATAGTTGGCAGACCAGCGCCGTGGCAGGCCGCGGTGCAGCGCATGCCAGTCGGTGGGCGCCATGGGCGTGGCGGTCCACGGCGTCGGTGGCGCTGGCAGGCGAAACGGGCGGCCGGCCATGACGTCAGTGGCTGGCGCAGTATCGCGCGCTGCCACCAAGCGCTCGATGGCCGGCCAGATCGCGCAAAGCGTCACCACGGCAGCGGTCATGGCGGCCAGGCGGCGCGGCGATGCCGATGGCGCGGGTGCAGATGGCACGGAAGGCACGGGGGCCTCCGGCTGACGCCAGCGCGCACCCCACCAGAACAGCAGCAAGGTTACCAGCCCGAAGAACACCCAGCCATAAATCAGGTGGTCAACCCCCAGCGCCAGGCTCATGTCGCTGTAGTGACCGAGCAGGATGATCAGCGCCGCGCGCACACCGTTGGCGATCACCGGCACTACCAGCGACACGGCGATGAATGCCAGCCGCCGCCACGTGCTGCGGTAGGTCAGGTATGCGTACACCGCGCCCATGGCCAGCGAGGCAATCAGGTAACGCAAGCCGCTGCACGCTTCCACCACCGACCAGGTTCCGGTCGGCAGGGTCAGATAGTTGTTTTCCCTGAAGACCGGTATGCCCAGAATCTGCAGCGTGATCACACAAAAAGCAGTGGTGAAGTCGATCAGCGGCGCAATGAACACTTCGCCGAACGGCACGGCCAGCAGCAGGTAGGCGAGCGGAAAAGCCAGGGCGCGGCCCAGCGCCACCCCGCCGATCGCCACCACGCTGCCGATCACCAGCAGTATCAGGCAGAACTGGTGCAGTACCTGCACGCTGGCGACCATGGCCAGCAGCCAACCCGCGCCGACGGCTGCCAGCACCGGCAACGCCAGCAGCGCGGGCCGGATGGGCACATGGCGCCAGTGCGCGCGCTGGCGCCATACCAGCCACGCGGCAATCGGCGCGATGATGAAGCCGTGGGCAAACGTGGCTGAACGGATCCAGACGTCGAACAGCGACCGTACGCTGGCACAATACAGCACCAGCAGCGCCGCCAGCGCAAGCAACAGGCACCAGGCCAGCGCGCGATGGGCGGACGGTGTGCCGGTTGGTAGCGGTGGGTGCAAACCCAGGCGGCGGCGGGCCGATGGTGCGTTCATGTTGTTGGCCCCAAGACGCACGCCGACCCGGCCTGCCATGTCCGGTCTTGCAATGGTTGATTTTGCAGCAGTCGGCCCAGACGCTGCAAATTGTTTTCCCAGCGATAGTCCAGCAATATCCGCTGGCGGGCGCGGGCGCCCATGACCGCCATCGTGCCGGGATGAGCCAGCGCGCCGAGGATGCACTCGATGAAAGCGCCATCGTCGGCAGCCACCATCAACTCCTGCTGCGCGTGGGCCGAGATGCCTTCGAACGCTTGTGGCGTGACGACTACCACCTTTTGCATCGCCATCGCTTCCAGCACCTTGGTTTGCACGCCGCGCGCCAGCGACAACGGCGCCACGGCCAGCATCGCATGGTGCAGGAAGGGCCGCACATCGGGCACATTCGCATGCACGGCCACGCCAGCGTTCCGGCGCAGTTCCAGCACGCGGGCCACGGGGCGCAGGCCGACGATGTGAAACACCAGGCCGGGATGGCGGCTTTGCAGGTGCGGCAGGACACACTGCGCAAACCACTCCACGGCCTCGATATTGGGCTGGTAGTCGAGCGCACCGGTAAATACCACGTTGATGCCTGCCGGGTAAGGCGTGTCGAACCGATGCGCGGGTGAATAAAAGTCGCAGTCCACGCCCAGGTTGAAATAATCGATCTTGTGCGCCGACTCGGGCGCCAGCCGGCGCAACAGCGCTGCTTCCGCGCCGGACACCAGCAAGGTGTGATCGCAGCGCTGCGCCACCTGGCGTTCCCAGGCCAGCAGCCGGCGCGCCTCGCGGCGATATACGCCGGCAAGCGGCCAGCGCGCGGCCTGGCCATAAGCGCGCCATTTTTCTGAGTCGACATCAACCAGATCCATGAGCCGCAGCAACGGCCGGGGGCTGGTGGCCGGCACGTACTGCGCCATCGGTCCGGAATAGGCCAGCACCATGCCGATATCGTGGTCGTCCAGCGTTTGCCGCACCCAGCGTTTCAGTCTGTTGTTCTGGTAGTAGCGCACGCTCAGGGCCTGGCCGGTGAACAATCCCGCCAGGCTGCGCAGCCTGGCCGTCCGGGGCGCGATCCTGATCATGCACGAGCTGGCGCAGCCGGCAGCGAGCATGCCGGCGTGGCGTTCGTCGTCGGGATGGTCGATAAAGGTGCCCAGATGGACTCGGCCACGCGCTTGCAGGTAGCGCAGCACGTGATAGGCACGGATCTTCTCCCCCTTGTTGAGCGGGTACGGAATGCGGTGGGTGAGAAACAGGACATCGCGCATGGCTTATCCGAGCTGGCGCACGAGGTGGGGGCCGAGCGCATTCGCCACGCCGCGCGGCAGCAGCTTCCAGGCGCGGATGAATAGCGCAAAGCGCGGGTTGAGCGGCTGGTTGTCGCGCGGCGCGGCGGCGCCCACCATCTGGCACTCGTAGTGCAGCAGTTGCGGTTCGAACCCCCAGTTCTTCTTGAAGGCGAACGATCCCGTGCCGATCTTGCTGCGGCCGAAGTCGAACACGGTGCAACCCGCTTCGCAGGCGCGCCGCATCACTTCCCAGTACATGAAGTCGTTGGCGGCCAGTTGGCGCGCTTGCAGGTCGCCGCCGCCATAATATGGCAGGATCTGGTCGCGAAAGCGGAAACTGAGCACCGCGCTCACCGCCTTGCCGCCATGCTCGATGCTGAGCACTTCGCACGCATCGCTGAAGGTCTCGGCAAGAAAAGCAAAATAGCGGCGGCTGAAGACCGGGGTGCCCAGGCGGTGCACGCTGGCCGCGTAGCACCGGAATAGCCGGTCGGTATCGTGATCGACATGGCTGCGCAATCCGCCCGCGATCCCTTTGCGGATCATTGCGCGCTGCTTGCGCGGGATCGCCAGCAGGTTTTCTTCGGGCGTGGCCAGCAGCGGTCGGCGGAAGGTGGCATACACGCTGCGCGTGTGCCATTCCGGGTGGCGCGCTTGCAGTTGCCGATATTCGAGGTGATCGACGCCCAGGCGGATCGCCAGCGCCTGCGCTTCGCGGTCGAGCGCTTCGGCCGCTTCCGCATCGCGCGCGACGATGCCGCCATACACGCAAAATGGCAGCGATACCAAGGTATGGCCGAACAGCCGGCTTTTCACTTGCGCCAGCGGCAGGATCGCACGGATTTGGCCGTTCGACTCGGCAGCCAGGAACCAGGTGCGGTGGCCGAAGTGCTGCTCGATCACGTCCTGCCAGCCGGCGCGGTGGAAGAACGTCGCCTCGGGATGGCTGAAGACGAAATCGTCCCAGCGCTGCCGGCTGGCGGCATCCATCAGGGTCACGGTGAGCGGGGGCGGCGTCATACGGGTCCCAGAAAGATGTCGTCGATGCGGCCCCAGCGGAAGTCGTGCAGCAGGCGCTCGAGGCGCACTGCGGTCCGGTGCAGGTTCAGGTAGTGGCGAAAACGGGTCCTGGCGCCCAGTCCGGCCGGTCGAGGCTGGCCGGGATCGAGCTCCCACGGGTGAAAGTAGAATATGCCAGCTTGTCCGTCGCGGAAGTTGACTTGACGCAATGCCCACCGCGAGGCGGCGTACGGCAGCAGTCTGAAGTAACCGCCGCCGCCGGCCGGCCACTGGCGTCCGCACAGCCGCACGGTACTGATCGGCAGTTCCAGCACCCCGGCTTTGCCCCATGGACGCCAGGCGAAGCGCGGGCTGTCGGGCATGCCGTAGTGGTCATGGCGGATCGGGTAGATGCTGGAACTGTAGCGGTAGCCGGCCTGGTGCAGGCTTTCCAGCGCCCACAGGTTGTCGGCGGCGATGGAAAAGCTCGGCGCGCGATACCCGAGGACCGCTTGGCCGCACAGGTCTTCCAGCAGCCGCTTGCTGCGGACGACATCGTGGACGAATGCCTGCTGCGTCAAATGCGTGACGCGCTGGTGGCCGTAGCCGTGGCTGGCGATTTCGTGGCCGGCCGCCGCTACCTGTCGCACCAGGGCCGGGTGGCGTTCGGCGATCCAGCCCAGCGTGAAAAACGTCGCCAGCACGTGGTGGCGGTCGAGCAGCTCCAGGATGCGCTCGACATTGCGCTCCACGCGCGACGGCCACTTGTCCCAGTCGGCGCGGGCGATATGGCTGTCGAAGGCGGAGACCTGGAAATAGTCTTCGACGTCGATGGTCATGGCATTGCGCAGCATGTCATTCGTGCTGGTCATGGCCGCCTCCGGCGCCGTTGCGCGAACCACGTGTTGACGGCAGCGGCAATGCGGTCGGCTGCATGGCCGTCCCAGTACTGCGGCACCCGGCCGGCCTTGCCGCCGAAGCGCAGGATGTCGCGCGAGAGCGCCAGGATCACGGCCGGATCGCGCCCGGCGATGGCATTGCTGCCCTCGGTGACCGTGATCGGCCGCTCGGTGTTCTCGCGCAGGGTCAGGCATGGCACGCCCAGCGCCGTGGTTTCCTCCTGCACTCCGCCCGAATCGGTGAGCACCATGCGCGCCGCCTGCATCATGGCCAGCATCGCCAGGTAGGGTTGCGGCTGCATGCAGGCCAGCCCGGGCGCATCGAGCAGGTCGGACAGGTCGTGCTGGTGGATCATAGCGCGGGTGCGCGGGTGGAGCGGGAACAGCACCGGCACGTCCGCGCTGAGGCGGGCCACGGTGCCCAGCAGTGAACGCAGACGCTGTGGCTCGTCCACGTTCGACGGCCGGTGCAGGGTCAGTAGCGCATACGGGGCGCCGTCGGCGATGAAACCGGCCAGATTGGCGTCGCGCAGCACTTGCGCCACGGACGGCGCAGAAGACAGGCGCAGACGCAGGGTGTCGATCATGACGTTGCCGACGAAGTGGATGCGGCCGGCGCCTATCCCTTCGCGCAGCAGGTTGCTGGTGCCGCTCGCCTCGCTGGTAAACAGCAGTTCGGCCACCTGGTCGGTGAGTACGCGGTTGATTTCCTCGGGCATGGCGCGGTCGTGGCTGCGCAAGCCCGCCTCGACGTGGAACACCGGGATGTTCTTCTTGGCGGCGGTCAGCGCGCAGGCCAGCGTGGAATTGACATCGCCCACCACCAGCACTGCGGCAGGTTGGGTTTGGTCCAGCACCGGCTCGAAGCGGCGCATCACTTCGGCAGTCTGCCATGCGTGGCTGGCCGAGCCCACCTCGAGCCGGAAGTCGGGCGCGGCGATGTCGAGCGCCGTGAAAAAATCGCTGTCCATGTCGGCGTCGTAGTGCTGGCCCGTGTGGACCAGCACCGGCCGCGCGGCGAAGTCCGGTTTGGCGAACGCGCGCAGGATCGGCGCCATTTTCATCAGATTGGGCCGGGCGGCAACGACACAGACGATGACCGGTTTGCTGGGCGGCTGGGATGGCATGAGCGACTCCGTCATAGGGTGAGGTTCAAAAGGCCACCGTCAAGCCGGCGCCCAGGCCGTTCTCGCGGTAACTACCGCCGGCATTGCTGGCATGGCGGCTGTGGCGCAGGTTGACATCGAGGTCGATGCCGCTGCGCAGCCGGTGCGACCACTGCACCGAGACCACGCTGTTGCGGTCCTGGCGCCGCGATGTCAATGACTTGGCCCGGCTGTGGCTGGCGCCCACGGTGACACCGGCGCGCGCCGACAGTTGCCAGTTCCAGCCGGCCTGGAAAGCGCTCTGGCGGGTGCGGTCCTCGAGCGTCAATTGATCCGGCCCGGTGAGGATGCTGTCCACCGCGCTGCTGGTCTGCGCCGTGCGGTCCAGGCGCGACGCATTGAACGCCAGCGCACCACGGGTGCCGCTGTACACGGACGCCAGCCGCAACGATTTTTGCAGGTAGTAACGATGACTGAAGAAATTGACATTGCCGTCACTGCCCAGCAGTTGCGAAATCAGGAGGAAGGCCTTGACGCTTTGCACGCGCTTTTGCGGATCGGGGATCTTGGTTTCCCACAGCTGGTACAGAAAATCGCCGAGGCCGGCGGGCGACACGCGGAAGAACTGCGCATGCATGGTGGTGATGTCTTCGTCGTAGTTCAGCGTCCACAACATGCTGCGCATGCGGTAGGCGGCGTCGAGCTTGTAGGTCTTGCCGAAGTAGCGCCTGCCATAACTGGCCGACACCCGGGTGCGCGGCGACGGCGTCCAGTTGGCGCCCGCCGACCAGTACTGGCCTTCGGGCTGGCTGCTGCTGGCGTGGTAATCCTTCTTTTCGCGCCCGCCAGTGGTAAACACGCCCAGTTCGGGCTTGAGCGGGTAGCTGAGCGTGAGGGCCGCATTGGTCATGGTGACCGGCGCCAGCGCGCTGTCGTCGATATGCTGGCGGTCTAGATTGAGCTCCCAGTTCCAGCCACGCCCGCCGTTGTCGCCCACCAGTTGCAGCCGGGCCGCGTCGCTGCGCACGCTCAGCAGCCTGCCGCTGGCCACGCGCTGCATGTCGTAGCGCAGCGTGGCCGTGGCCAGGCCGCGAAAATAGTGGTGCAGATAGGGGCTGGCGCTGTGGGCATGCACGGTATCGCTGTTGGTGGTTACCTGCGCCGGATCCACCAGGCGCGGGCCGAAGCCGGAGATGTTTTGCCGGTTGATGCTGGCGCGGGCATCGAAGTACAGCCAGTCCGGCAGCACTTGCGCATGGCCGCTGGCATCGAGCTGATGGTTGATACGGTCCGCGCGGCGCTGGTAGATGACCTTGTGCAGCCCATACGACAGCGCCAGCTGCAAGCGCTGGCCGGCGTTGGCGGTAATGGCGATACCGGGCGCGATTTCCGTGCTCAGCTCGGACTGGGCCAGTTCGGCCGGCGCCAGGTTGACATTGTCGGTATAGCTCTCGCGCAGGCGCACGGTGGGCGTCACGGTCCAGTCGACAGCGTGGGCCAGCGATGGCACCAACGGCAGACCCAGCACGACCGCCGAGAGTCTAATCATAGTAGCCATAGTATTTGGCATCGGCGGTAGCGCGGCTCTTGTTATAGATCAGGTTGACGTTCGGGCAATGCTGAATACGCTGCAATGCTTCCTTCACCGCATGTTGGGTGGTGTGTTCGGCTTCGACCACCATCACCACTTGCCCCATGTGGGCGGCCAGCACGCTGGCTTCCGTGGTGAGCAGCAATGGCGGTGAATCGAAGATGACGATGCGGTCCGCATAGCGCCCGGCAATATCGGCCAGCAGGCGGCTCATGCTGCGGCTGGCCAGCAATTCGGTGGCGTGCTTGTCGGCACGGCCGGCCGGCACCACGCTCAGGGTGCGGATATTGGTCTTGAGGATCACGTCCGACAAGTCCGCCTGTTCACCCAGTAACACATCCATCAGGCCAGGCCCTGGCGGCAAGCCAAGCACCTTGAGCACGGAAGGACGGGCCACATCGGCATCGACCAGCAACACCGTGCTGTCCATTTCCATGGCGATGCTCATGGCCAGGTTGACGGCACAATATGTTTTGCCTTCGCTGGGGAGGGCGCTGGTGACCACGATCAGGTTGCTGTTGGCGATGGTTGCGGCCCGCGCGGTGCGCAGCAGCGGGCGTTTGATGGCGCGAAAATCCTCGGCCACTGCAGTGCGGCCACCCTCCTGGGTGACCAGGCCCAGCCCGGCGAGCCGTTCCAGGTCCAGTGTCACTTGCCGTGAATTGCTCAGTTCCATGGCGGCCTCCTAGCGCAGCGCGGTGCCGGCCAGTACCGCACCATAGGCCACCAACACGCTGGCCAGCGCCGCACCGAACGCAACATTGGCGCGCTTGCGTTTGATTTTCTCGCGCTCGGTCCAGTTCATCGACACCGTACCCAGCACGGACAAACCGGTGCGCGCACGTAGCTCGCCGGGCGTGAGGAAAGTCGGGCGCACCTGGCTGATCAGCAACGCTGCGGCGATTCCAGTCAGCAAAGCACCGCCGAGCACCAGGGTGGACAGCAAAGGCCGGTTGGGGCCGTTGGGTGTCAGCGGCACCGTGGGTGGGTCGATGATCTTGAAGGTCATCATGTCGGTAGTGGAGCTGAGATCGCCCGACAGCTTGGCCGCTTCGCGCCGGCCGATCAGTTTTTCGTAGTTTTCCTTGTTGATCAGGTAATCGCGGTTGAGCTGGGCCAGTTGCGATTCCACCTCCGGCACTGCGTGCACCTGGGCCAGCAGGCGCTGGTGACGCGCTTCGTACTCTTGCACGCGGGCGCCGATAGCGGCCACCCGGGCCTCGGCCTCGGTCTGCGCCACCTTGAGCTGCTGCAACATCGGGCTGTAATTGCGGCCGGGATCGCTGGCAGCACGCAGCTTGCTTTCCTCAACCTTGCGCGCCTCCAGTTGCGCCACCAGGCGGCGGGCAGCGACGATGTCCGGGTGCAGCTCCGTAAATTGCAGCAGCATCGCATCGAGATTCTTGTTGAGCGCGGCGATCCGGCCATCGAGCTCGGGATTGTCGATGCTGGCCGGATGGGGATCGACCGACAGGATGGGCTCGTCGCCGCTGATCTGGCCGGCGATGGCATTACGCGCCTGTTGTGCCTCCACCAGTTCGAGCCGGGCGGCGCTCAACTGGTCCGCAGCTTGCTGCAGCTGGCTGCTGAAATCAGCGCCGCCGCGCGGCAGCAGGCCGGTGTGCCTGCGGCGAAATTCCATCACCGAATTTTCCGCCGCCACCAGTTTGTCTTCGTACGCCTTGATCTGGTCGTCGATGAATTGCACGGCCTTGCGGGTTTCGCTGGTTTTACCCTTGAGGCTGCCCTCGACAAAAATGGTCAGCAGCGACTGCACCACGTCGCGTACCAGGCGCGGATTGGAATTGCTGTAGGTAATCGTATAAATGTCGTAGTTGGCGGTGCCGCCGATGCGAATCTTGCCCATCAGTTCATCCAGCTGGCGCTGCTGTTCCCTGGGCGTGCGGGCATTGACGTCGAGATCGACCATGCGCATCACCCGTTCCACATTGGGCCGGCTGAGCAGGGTGCGGCTCATGATCGACACTTGCTGTTCCACGTTGGGCACGCTGGTCATGCCGGCCAGCAATGGTTTCAGGATGCTCTGGGTATCGACAAATACGCGCGCCGTGGTCTGGTAATCGTCGGGCAACAGGGCCACCTTGGTCCAGCCCAGTACGGCGACCAGCCACATCACCGACATCGCGGCCCAGCGGTACTTCCAGATCCCTTTGAGACTGGAGACGAGCTGGGTAATCAACTCCTCCATGATCGGATTCTCCAGTGGCTGCGGACAGGGAATTCGATTATAGGGGCCGGTTTCCAGTGATTTTTCCTAAGTCCATCGCGCTTGAGGCACATCAAGCAGAGTTCGCCTGAATTCTCAATCATGGAAGCCGGACATCGACACGGGGGCGATCATGCTGGGCTATTTGAAGGTTGCGGGAGTATTCATATTGTTGGCGGCCCTGGCCGGCTGCGCCAATGCGCCATCGCTGGTGGAACCGGAAGCACCCGCCGCCCCGGTCGATTACCTGATCGGCGCCGGCGACGTGCTCAATATCAACGTCTGGCGCAACCCTGAAGTGTCGCTAAGCGTGCCGGTGCGGCCGGACGGCAAGATCACCACGCCGCTGGTGGAAGACTTGCAGGCCGCCGGCAAAACTTCCACCCAACTGGCGCGCGACATTGAAAAATCGCTGGAAAAATACATCCAGCAACCACTGGTGACGGTGATCGTCACCAGCTTCGTCGGCCCCTACGCCCAGCAGATCCGGGTGATCGGCCAGGCTGCGCGGCCGCAAGCGTTGGCCTATCGGCAAGGCATGTCGCTGATGGACGTGCTGATCGCGGTCGGCGGCATCACCGATTTTGCGGCGGGTAACAAAGCCAACATCATCCGCACTGTCGATGGACAGCGGCTGGCGCTGCCAGTACGCCTGCACGATTTGCTGCGCAACGGCGACATTTCAGCCAATGTCATGCTGTTGCCGGGCGACATATTAGTGATCCCCGAAGGCTGGTTCTGAAAAAGTTCCCACAATATTTTTTTTATTTGAGGGAACTTATTTGAAAGTAGCTCTGTCTGAACCATGCATGAGCCCAGCGCCCCTGCCGGTGCTGGCCGGTAGACCAGACTGGAGCCCAAAGTGCACGATGACGACGCTATCATTTCTTTTGAAGCTGGAATGGACCTGCGCGACCTGGTGGTGGGAGAAGGCAAGGGCGAAGCCCTGCTCGACCACCAGCTGGACCAGCAAATATTTCATATTCGCATGGCCAACTCGGAAGGGCGGCGCGAAGCCGCCAGCTTGCTGCTGAAAAAAATGTATGGCTGGCGCGGTTACGCGGTGGAACCCGGCACTACGCCATCGCCCAACAAGATCACGCTATTTGCCGAAACCGGCGGCGAAACCGTGGGCACCATGTCCTTGTGCCTCGACAGCACCGAGATGGGCTTGCCTGCCGACGAAAACTACCGCGACAAGCTTGACGAGCTGCGCGGCGAGCACCGGCGCCTGTGCGAGCCGTCGCGGCTGGCCATCGACAAAGGCGTCTCCAAGCGCGTGTTCGCGGCGCTGATCCACATTTCCTACATCTATGCACGCAATATTCACGGTTATACCGATTACGTGATCGAGGTTAATCCGCGCCACGTTATGTTTTACAAGCGCATGCTCGGTTTTCGCAATTTTGGTGGCCAGCGCGAATGCACCCGGGTGGGCGCTCCGGCTGTGTTACTGCGGCTCGAACTCGAATACATGGGCGAGCAAATCCGCAAATTCGGCGGCCAGATGGAAAAGCACGAGGCATCCGAGCGCTCGTTCTACCCCTATTTTTTCCCGCGCTGGGACGAGCCCGGCATTACCGGCCGTCTGATCGAAGGCAAGACCTGACGCGGCTGCAACGACGCCGCGCCCAGCACCAGCATGGACAGCAAGGCGATGCGCGGCACATCGACCAGGCTGTCGAACAGGCCCACGACCTGGAAGCCGGCCAGCGCTGCCAGCCAGGCCGCTGCCGCAAACTCGCGCTGTTCGAAAGCGCGAACCAGCAGTTGGGCGCCGGCGCCAAATACCAGCAACAGGGCGGCCAGCAGCCCTGTCCAGCCCATCTCGAAATACAGGTTGAGCGCGAGATTCTTGATGTGCCAGGGCAGGTGGTGGCGGTCGCTGGAAAAGAACCAGTAGTCGTTGGTCTGGCTAAAGTCGCCATTGCGCAGCAGTTCGCGGTCATCCGGCAGCAGGCGCAAGCTGGCGCTGGTCACCTCGACCACCGCGTTTTGCCCCTCCACGGCCAGCTCCAGCCGCACCGGCGCCGCGCGGCTGCCCAGCTTGCCGGCGTTGAAATTCATGGCCAGGCGCTGCCAGTCCGGGCCGGTGGCCAGCCGCTGCATTGGCACGGCGATGCAATGGATCGGATACAGCAATTGCCGTTCGCACAGGCGCAGGTGCAGGAACGCCATCGGTGACGCGGTGCGCACGTCCACTGACAGGTGGTACTCGCGCCCGGCGATGAGCGGCACGGTTTGCCAGATCCGCAGCAGCTCGCCGTAGCCCGCCGCGTACCGGCCGGCGGAGAGCCGCAGGAAGCGGCTGCTGTGGAGTCGGCTGTCATCAGGTTGGCCGCCGTAAAAGCGATCGCAGTGGTAGCGGCCACCGCAGCAGCCGCTACCGTCGAGGCGGTTGCTGTGAAGCTGGCCTTCGAGAGAACGCTCTTTGAGGATACGCCCACTTTTTGAGCAACCTTCGTCGATGTCGTTGCCGTAAGACTGACTTTGGCCAGTCGCCTCGCCGGGAAGCCCATCGTCCGCCTGTTTGACGTACCGGTAGCCTGGCGGGAGTTCCTGCCCGGGATTACGCCAGTAATAGGTCGCTGGAAATGTACCGAGTCCCATGCCCAGCGCCGAGGTCGCGCCATCGTCATCCATCATGCCCAGCACATCGCGCCAGTGCTGACGGCGGTGGTCGAAGTCGATGGCGGTGGTGGCAAAGCGTCGCTCGACGTAATAGCCGTCGTGAAAGGCCAGGGCCGCCGCCGTCACCAGCAAAACCGCAAGCGCAGCCGTAAGCCTGCGGGTCTTGTCTGTCGCCGGTGCCGACGCCCGCCACCAACCGGCAGCCACCACCAGCAGCGATACCGCATACGCCGCATACAAGCCGCGCGAAAACGTCGCCAGGCCCGCGTACAAGGCCAGACCGAGCAGCGCCAGGCCCGCCAGCGCCTGCCACCAGTGCCGGGCCTGGTGCAACCAGAGCGCCACCAGCGGCGCACATAGCGCCAGGTAGCCATCGAGCGCCGCGCCGCCGGTGTGCATGGCGGAAAACGGCGCGGTGATGCGGTAATCGGTGGACAAATTGAGCAAGCCGGGAAACAGCACCCGTTCCCGCACTGCAGCGCTTGCCACCAGCAGCAGTCCGGCCAGCATGCCGGGCACGAAGTGGCTGGACATGCGTTCCAGCTGTGGCCCCGCAGTGCGGCGTAGCAGCGGCAGCAACAGCAGCGTCCACAACCACGCCTTGGCGATGCGCGCGGCATTGAACGGGCTGAAATAATTGCTGAAAGCGTTAGGATCAGCCAGCATTGCGAAGTCGACACCAGAGCCGGACCACGGCTGCAAGCCGCGCCACAGGCCGCGCAACAAGCCGATCATGCAGGCAATCGCCATCAATGCCACGCCGGTGCGCAACAACGGCGCCCAGGCGGGCAGGGCGGTCTTTTCGCATTGCAGGCGGCCGTAACAGCACGCCACGGTGGCCAGCATCAGCAAATCGATTTCTTCGAGGAAGAACCAGCCGGTCACCGGCGCCAGGTCCACGACCGGCAGCAGCGCCGGCAGCAGGAACAGCCACAGCGCTGGACGCCAGCACAGCAGGGCCACGTAGCACAGCAGCAGCGGCGCCAGCCAGTGTCCGCGCAGCGGATACACGGCGAGCGCCGCCGCCAGCGCCGCCATCGCCAGCCCGGCAATCGCCCACCTGGACAACCGTTCGCCCGCGCTGCGCACTGTAAAAACGCGCGATCAGCGGCTGGCGACCGGGCCAGGCACGCCGGCCCTGGCCTGCGCGGCCTCCAGGTGGCGGCGGATATCGGGGTTGTCCGGGGCCAAATGTGCCGCGCGTTTCAGGTAGCCTATGGCGCGCGGCAACTGGCCCTGCCCGGCCAGGATGGCGCCCAGGGTGTCGAGCACTACCGGGTTATCCGGCGCAATGGCGTAAGCCTGCTCGGCGGTGGGCAAGGCGCGGTTGTCCTGGATTTGCTGGTACAACCAGGCCAGGTTGTTGAGCACGAGCACCTGGCCGGGCGCGTGCTGGTGCAAGTGCTCGAATTGCGCGATGCTGGCCACGAAATCCTTCTCGGCCAGCAGGCTGTTGGCATAATACAGGCGCGTGGTGCGGTCATCGCCGTGACTGTCCAGCCATTGCCGCATGCGTTGCCGGGCCTGGTCGGGCTGACCGGCCTGCACCAGCGCGCTGTAAAGCGGGATCAGCATCGGCGCCCCCGGCTGCATGTCGAACGCCTTTTGGTACAGCTTTGCGGCCGCCAGGAATTGCTTGCGAGCGAGCAGGATGTCGGCCTCCAACCGGTAGCCGAAGGCATCGGCTGGCTGTGCCTTCTGCAAGCCGTGCACCACTTGCAGCGCCTGCTCCCATTCCCGTTGCCGGATCAGCAGTCGCACTTGCGCCACTTGCGCCTGGGCGCGTGCCGGCGATCCGGCCGCCAGGGCGCCCGGCGCCAGCACCTTGTTAAGCGCCTTGTGGGCGCCGTCGAAGTCGCCATTTACCGTGCGCAAATCGGCAATGCGCAGTTGTACATCTGCCGCGTTCGGTTGCACGATGGACAGCCGCACCCAGTTGTCGAGCGCCTCATCGGGCTTGCCGCTGCGCTCCTGCAACTGCGCCAGTTGGCCCAGCACTTGCGGGTTGGCAGGATGAACGGCGGCCAGCTTTTCCAACAATAACAAGGCACGCGGCAAGGTATTGCCGCGCGCCAGGAAGCGCGCCAGCCGCAAGGTGGCATCGACATCGTCGGGATACTCGCGTACCGCGCGCTCGAGCCAGGTCTGCGCCAGCGCCGGCTGCCCGATCGAAAGGGCGAGATTGGTCAGCGACACCATCAAGTCCAGGTTGCGCGGATCGCGCGCCAGCGCGCTTTCCAGCCGCTTGCGTGCCCGTTCCGGCTGCTTGTCGATCAGGTCGAGCCGGGTCAGGTTGTCGTGCGCCGGCAGGAACAGCGGATCAACCTTCAGCGCCCGCTCGAAGCTGGAGCGCGCGCCGGCATGGTTGCGTTTCATCAACAGCACGCCGCCCTTGAGGTTTTGCACCATCGGATTGTCGGCATGCTGTTTTTCCATGCGCTGCACCGTGGACAGCGCGCCGTCGTAGTCCTTGCTGCGCAGTTGCGCGAGCACCAGCAACACGCCGGTACGCGACGATTTTTCGTCGAGGCTGACCGCCTCTTCGAGCTGGGCGATGGCGCGCTCGCTGTCGCCCTGGCCCAGGTGGCTCATCGCCAGCGCCGTGCGCAGCATGGTGGTGTTCGGCGCCAGTGTACTGGCTTTTTCGAAATGCGCGGCCGCCTGGTCGTAGCGCCGCAGCCGCAGCGACAATTCGCCGGCCAGCGCTTGCAGTTCGGCGTCGTTCTCGTGGTTTGGCAACAGCGGCGCGATCACCGTCATTGCCTGTTTGGCGTCGCCGCCATGCATCAGCACCGAGGCCAGCAATTTGCTGGCGTAGGCCTGGCCAGGGTGGGCTTCGAGGAATTTGCGCAGGTGTTGTTCCGCCTGTGGGTAGGAACCCACGCCGCGCATCACCACGCCCATCAACAAGTGGCTGGGCAAGTGTTCGGGCGCGGCGCGCAGCACCAGCTGCAATTGCTCGCGCGCCGATTGCAGCTTGCCCTGGCGGAAATCGAGCAGCGCCTGGGTGTAGATCAGCATCAGGCTGTTGGGCGAGACGTTGCGGGCAATCGCCAGCTCCTTGCCCGCCTGCTCGAACTGGCCGGACTGGATGTGCAAGCTGGCAATGTCGACGTGCGCCTGCACCAGCGCCGGATGCAACACCAGGGCACGGCGATACGCGGCCAGCGCGCCGGGGTTGTCGCTGTTGAGGCGCAGCAGGTCGCCTTTCAGGCGCCAGGCATCGACGTCATCGGGAAAACGCGCCAGCGCCCGCTCGACCAGGGACAGCGCCAGCGCGTGGTCCGCCGTCTGCAAGGCGATGCGCGCCTGCCCGATCAATGCCGCCGGATGCTCGGGATGGTCCGCCAGGATCTGCGCGAACAGCTTGGCCGCCTCGTCGTTGCGTTGCAGTCCCAGCAGGGCGTGGCCGCGCAGGGCCAGCAAGCGCGGCTGCTGCGGATCGGCGGCGATCTGTTTGAGCATCTGGTCGAACTGCCCTTGCAGCAACAGCGATCTGCCCAGCCACGGCATCACCTCGGTGGCCGCCATGCCCAATTCCAGCGCGCGCCGCATTTCCTTTTCCGCCGACAGGATGTCGCCCGTGTCCAGGTACAAGCGCCCCAGCGCCATCCTGGCGCCGGCGTCTTTGGGCGCATCGCGGACCAGGTTTTTCAGCTTGATGATGGCCGACCTGGTTTCGCCGCGCGCCTCGAGCTGGCGCGCCTCGGCCAGCAGTTGCTGGGGGCTGGACCTGGCGCCGCAGCCGGCCAGCAGCACGGGCATCAACAGGGTACAAAACAATGGAGACAGCTTGGACATGGCGCACTCCTGGCGAACAAGACTTGTTAGGGTAAGGAGCTTGGTCGCACGCTTCGTTGATGCCCCGCAAGATCGCGCCCGATGTGGCGATCATCGCGCAGCAGGTTTCGAGGTTCCCGCAATGGACGGCCGTTTGTGCCACCTCAATGGTGGGCCGGCACCCCTCCGTAGAATCGGCCAGACCCGGGTCGAAAACCCGCCTGGATTCAACGCTTTTCAGACGAGGTGCCAAATGGAAGTGGTCGCAGTAGTCGGATTGGGATACGTGGGGTTGTCGCTGGCGGTGGCGTTCGGCGCCAGCCGGCGCACCATCGGTGTCGATTTATCGGAGCGCAAGGTTGCCAGTTACCGGATGGGCATCGACCCCGCCGGCGAAGTCACCGCCGCGCAATTCCAGGCGTCGCGCTGGCTGGAAATGGGGTGCGATCCGGCAGCCCTGGGCGAGGCCGACGTCATCATCGTGGCCGTGCCCACGCCGGTGGACAGCGCCCACAACCCCGATTTTTCGGCGCTGGTCGGTGCCAGCGAGTCGGTGGGGCGCTACATGAAACCGGGCGCGATCGTGGTCTACGAATCGACCGTGTATCCGGGCGCTACCGAGGAAATCTGCATCCCGCTGCTCGAACACCACTCGGGCCTGACCTGGCAGCGCGATTTTCACGTGGGCTTTTCGCCCGAACGCATCAACCCCGGCGACAAGGAACACACGCTGGCCTCGATCCGCAAGGTGGTCTCGGGCGACGACGACGCCACCCTGCAGCGCGTGGCGCAACTGTACGAGCAGGTGGTCGATGCCGGTGTGCACCGGGCGTCGAGCATCAAGGTGGCCGAAGCGGCCAAGATCATTGAAAACACCCAGCGCGACCTCAATATCGCGTTGATGAACGAACTGGCCATCATCTTCGACCGGCTCGAGATCGACACGCTGGAAGTCTTGCAGGCCGCCGGCACCAAGTGGAATTTTCTGCCGTTCCGCCCGGGCCTGGTGGGCGGACACTGCATCGGCGTCGATCCCTATTACCTGACGCACAAGGCCGAAATGCTTGGCTACCATCCGCACGTGATCCTGGCCGGGCGCCGCATCAACGACGGCATGGCCAAGTTTGTGGCGGAAAAGACCGTCAAGCAGATGGTGCAGGCCGGCTTCAAGCTCAAGGGCTGCCGAGTCAATGTGCTGGGCCTGACCTTCAAGGAAAACTGCCCCGACCTGCGCAACTCCAAGGTGGCCGACATGATCCGCGAACTCGAATCGTACGGCCTGCAAGTGCATGTGCACGATCCGGTGGCCGATGCCGCCGAAGCCATGCACGAGTACGGCGTCAAGCTGTCGAGCTGGGACGAACTGCCGTGTGCGGAGGCGCTGATTTCCGCCGTGGCCCACCGCGAACTGTGCGAGCGCCCGCTGGCCCAGGTGCGCGACAAGATCGCCCCGGCCGGCTGCTTCATCGACCTCAAGTCGCAGTTCGACGAAGCAACGCTGCGCGCCAGCGGCCTGTCCGTGTGGAGGCTGTGATGCATGACTACGACAACGCCTACGAAAACGGCGCGCCCGCCACCGGCGCCTACCAGCGCGTGCGCGAACAACTGGCGCAGCAACAGTACCGCTGGGTGGTGACTGGCGCGGCCGGCTTCATCGGCTCCAACCTGTTGCAAGCGCTGCTGGAACTGGGGCAGCGGGTAGTGGGGCTCGATAACTTTCTCACCGGCTATCGCCACAATCTGGAGCAGGTGCGCGAACAGGTCGGCCCTGCGATCTGGCGCAATTTCGAGCTGATCGAAGGCGATATTCGCGACGCCGTGGTGTGCCGCCGCGTTTGCGAACGGGCCGACTTCGTGCTGCACCAGGCCGCGCTGGGTTCGGTGGCGCGTTCGATCGAGGATCCGCTGCTCACCAACGACATCAATGTCGGCGGTTTCCTCAACGTGCTCGACGCCGCGCGGCTGGCGGGCGCACGGCGCGTGGTGTATGCGGCGTCGAGCGCCACCTACGGCGACCACCCGGCATTGCCCAAGCAGGAGCCGCATATCGGCCGGGCACTGTCGCCTTATGCCGTAAGCAAACATGTCAACGAGCTGTACGCGGCAGTGTATGCGCGCAGCTATGGCCAGCAATCGATAGGCTTGCGGTACTTTAATGTGTTCGGTCCGCGCCAGGACCCTTGCGGCGCGTATGCCGCCGTCATTCCGCAATGGATTGCGGCCATGATCGGCCAGCGCCAGGTCGTTATCCATGGCGACGGCGACAGCAGCCGTGATTTTTGCTACGTGGCCAACGTGGTGCAAGCCAACCTGCTGGCGGCGCTCGGCGAGCAGCCGGCCGCCGCCAACCAGGTCTACAACGTGGCGCTCGGCCATCGCACCAGTCTCAACGAGCTGTACCTGCTGTTGCAGGAGTTGCTGGTGGACCGCTACGGCCACCTGCGCGACTTTCAGCCGGCCTACGCCGATTTCCGCGTCGGCGATGTGCGCCACTCGCAGGCCGACATTACCAAGGCCGCCGAACTGCTCGGCTATGCACCCACCCACGACCTGCGGCGCGGCCTGCGCCAGGCCTTGCGCTGGTATATCGAACAACTGGACCACGGTCGGCGCGCATAAAAAAACCGCGCGGCCCTGGGGCGGCGCGGCAATTGGTCGGACCAGGCGACTCGACCGATCAGCGCTGCAAGTGCCCGGGGCCGGCACGCACCAGGCCTACCAGGCCGGCGGCACGGGCATCGCCGCCATTGGCCGCGCGCTGGAACAAGTCCATCGCTTCGTCGCGTTTATCGGGATCCGAGAGGTAACGCAGCGCCAGTTCGCGCTGGGCCACCGGGGAGCCGAGGTCGGCCCACTCTTGCAACCTGCGCTCGGCGGCGACGTGGCCGGCGTCGCCGATGCGCGTGGCCATGGCTTCAATCTTGGTCGGAGCGGGTATCGGGCTTTCCTGCGCCTGCCAGCCGATCGCGGTACCGACCATTACCAGTACCGACGCCACCAGCACTCCAGACTTGTTGAATAAATCCATATGCTC
This sequence comes from Duganella sp. FT27W, assembly GCF_009295655.1. Classification (NCBI taxonomy): domain Bacteria; kingdom Pseudomonadati; phylum Pseudomonadota; class Betaproteobacteria; order Burkholderiales; family Oxalobacteraceae; genus Duganella; species Duganella sp. FT27W. Next base: position 1,129,193 of record NZ_WHIV01000001.1, on the reverse strand, counting down.
GATTATCCCCTTCAATGCTTGCCATTCGATGTCCCGATCTTACAATCGGGCGCACTGCAACGTCGCACGGCTTGCACAGCAAAAGAGGCGGCCATCCGTGATCAGCGATGGCGATAGTAGCATGCAGATTTCTCAACATTGACGATTTCAAGGATGGTCTTGGGTAACAATTGTAACCATTCGTTAAAGCCGTCAACCGGCTTCAGGCGGAAGTTACAGTTGCGCCAGCCAGGCATCGCCTGCTGCCAGTACGGCGTTATATTCAGCGTGGACGGTGTCCAGCAGGGCAGGGATGCCAGCGGTATCGCGCGCGGCCAGGGCCTGTTCCAGCGCCAGCGAGGCGGCAACCAGGCGCTTGGCGCCCAGGCTGCCCACCGAGCCGCGCAGGCCGTGGAAGATTTTGCCCGCTTCGACCAGGCGGCCGTCATCGATGGCAGCGCGGACCTGGTCGAGCGGCATCTGGCGCGGAGCGCAGGCATCGCGGACGATCTTGGTGACGATGGCCAGCGCCTTGTCATCATTGCCCATGTATTTGAGCAGCGTGGTAACCGAGAATACGTCGTCGTCGGTAGGTGACCGGGGGGTATCAGGCATACGTCACTCCAGAGGTTGAGTGCACATCATACCCCGGTCCGCCAGAGACGTACCGGGCAGTTGTGCACACATTGTTACAATTTAATGGGAATGCTTACTGCTGACCGTCGCTGAACTGCTGCGCCAGGGTTTGCAGCGGTACCCGGGGCGCGGCGGCAACCACCAAGCCGGCCGGCGCAGGTACTCGCATCGGCTTGGCGGTCGCGCTGCTGGCATGCAGCACATTGTCGCGGGTGTCGGGCGCGGCGTCCCATACCGGCTTGTCGAGTCCCTCGAACACCTGCTTGAGCTGGTCGCCCCAGGTGTTGCGGATCATCTGGAAGTACTGGTTGCGCTGATCGATGGTGACGAAGTGGGTGATGGCCAGCGCGCCTTGCTCATACACGAGCAAATCGAGCGGCAAGCCGACCGACACGTTCGAGCGCAAGGTGGAATCCATCGAAATCAGCGCGCACTTGGCAGCATCGTCGAGGCTGGTGGCAGGCGTGATCACGCGGTCGATGATCGGCTTGCCATACTTGGCCTCGCCGATCTGGAAATAGGTATTTTCATCGTGCGATTCGATGAAGTTTCCGGCAGAATAAATCTGGAACAAGCGGCAGCGCTCGGCCCCGATCTGGCCGCCAAGGATGATGCTGACATTGAAGTCGATGCCGAACTCGGCCAGCGCTTTGGCATCGCGCTCGTGCACCCGCCGCACCACATCGCCGAGCAGGCGCGCCGCTTCGAACATGCTGGTGACATTCCAGATGCTGCGGCCATCGGCACTGACATAATCGGCCACCAGTTGCCGGATCGATTGCGAGATCGACAGGTTACCAGCGGTCATCATGACCATGGTGCGGTCGCCGGGGACGTCGAAGACGCTCATCTTGCGGAAAGTACCCACCTGGTCCACACCCGCGTTGGTCCGCGAATCCGATAAAAACACCAGGCCGGCATCGAGGCGCATGGCCACACAATAAGTCATGTTGGATCTTGATTAATGAAAACAGTTTAATTTTACACCGAGCAACCTTTCACGGACACTAGCGAGTAGAAATATCGACTGTCACCTCCATCGATTCAATGCCGCCGCCGCGCCGCACGCCGCGTATCGGCGCGGCGCCGTCATAGTCGCGGCCGATCGCCAGCCGACAATACGCATCGGTCATCAGGCGCGCATGGGTAACGTCGATGCTGATCCAGCCGTGATAATCCTTGTCTTCCACCCAGGCGTCCACCCAGGCATGGCTGGCCGCGTGGTCGCTGTCTTCCGGATCGATGTAACCGGACACATAGCGCGCCGGAATGCCATGCGCATGGCAGCAGGCCAGGAAAAGGTGAGCGTGATCCTGGCACACGCCCTGGCCCAGCGCCAGCGCGTCGCTGGCGGTGGTCGTGACCGCCGTTGCACCGCTTTGATACTTGACTGCACCAAAGATGTGCTCGGCTAAACTCATGAGGTCGCGCGATTGCGCGCGGCCATCCGGCAGGCACGACGCGGCCAGCTCGAGAATGCCGGGCGTGGCTTCGGTCAGCCGGGTCGGCGCGGTAAACAACAGCGGCGACAGTGCATCGCCGTTCGGCACCCGGCCCTTGAGCGGGGCCGTGGTCTCGACGATGCCGGACGCGACGATGTCCAGCCCCCGGTGCTGGGTGTCCATCGTCATCATGTGCGACAGGTTGCCAAAAGCGTCGGTGTAAGCGTGCACATGACCAGGCACGTTCAGGTGCCAGGAATGCACCTGCTGCTGCGGTTCCTTGCGCGGCGTCATGTGCAGTTGCTGGATGGTGTAGGCCAGCGGCGCCGTATAGATATAGCGCGTTTCGTGCCGTATGGTCAGTTGCATCGATTACCTTTCGTTCATGCCGCCAGGGGAACCAGGAAATCGCGGCTGACGCGATTGCCAAGCTGATTGATGTCGGCCAGGAAGCGGGTGAGGGTGTCGTGCAGGCCAGCTTCGAGGATGTCATCGATCTTGGAAAACTGCAGCGCCGCGCGCAGGCGGCCGGCCAGGCGCTCGGTATCGGCCGACACGTCGTTGCGCACTTCGCCCAGGTTGTGTACCACCTCGTCCATGCACGCCAGCAGCGAACGCGGCATGTCGGCACGCAGCATCAGCAGTTCGGCGATACGCGCCGGGGTGATCACGTCGCGGTACACCTTGCGATAAATTTCGAAACCCGAGACGGAGCGCAGCAGCGCGCCCCAGTAATAAAAATCGCGCTGGTTCATGGCGTCGCGCACGGCCGGCGCGGCGGTACCGCTGTGGAACTTGACGTCGAGGATGCGCGCCGTGTTGTCGGCCCGCTCCAGGAAGGTGCCCAGGCGGATGAAATGCACGGCCTCGTCGCGCAACATGGTGCCCAGCGTGACGCCGCGCGACAGGTGCGAGCGGTACTTGACCCATTCGAAAAACTTGCTGGGATCGTCCTCCAGCATATTGCTCTTAAGCATTTTCTGCATGTCGAGCCAGGTCTGGTTCTGGGTTTCCCAGACCTCGGTGGTCAGCGTGCCACGCACGGCGCGGGCGTTTTCGCGCGCCTCGGTCAGGCACGAGACCACCGACGACGGATTGGCGGGATCACGCACCATGAAGTCGATGACTTCGCGTGCGCCGAGGACGTCGTAGTGCTCGGCAAAGCGGTGTTCCAACTCGGAAATACCGAGCAGGGCGCGCCAGACCTGGGCGTTATCTTCGTCGGACTGCGGCAACATGCAGGTTTGCACGTTGACGTCCAACATGCGGGCGGTGTTCTCGGCGCGCTCGGTGTAGCGCGCCATCCAGAACAGGTGATCGGCGGTGCGGCTTAACATGGGTGTCTCCTTAGCGTTCCAAAATCCAGGTATCCTTGGTGCCGCCGCCTTGCGACGAGTTCACCACCAGCGAGCCTTCCTGCAAGGCCACGCGCGTCAGGCCGCCGGGCACCATCGAAATGGTCTTGCCAGACAACACAAACGGCCGCAAGTCGATATGGCGCGGCGCGATGCCGTTCTCGACATACGTAGGGCAGGCCGACAGGGCCAGCGTGGGCTGGGCGATATAGCCGTTGGGGTTGGCCAGCAGGCGGGCCCGGAAGTCTTCGATCTGCTGCCTGGTCGAAGCCGGTCCTACCAGCATGCCGTAGCCGCCGGCGCCGTGTACTTCCTTGACTACCAGGTCGGGCAGGTTGGCCAGCGTGTACGCCAGGTCTTCTTTCTTGCGACACTGGTAGGTCGGCACGTTGTTGAGGATCGGCTCTTCCGACAGGTAAAACTTGATCATGTCGGGCACGAACGGGTAAATCGACTTGTCGTCGGCCACGCCGGTACCGATCGCATTGGCCAGGGTGACGCGGCCGGCGCGGTACACCGACAGCAAGCCGGGTACGCCCAGCGAAGAATCGGGACGGAATGCCAGCGGATCGAGGAAATCGTCGTCCAGGCGACGGTAAATCACATCGACCCGCTTGGGGCCGCGCGTGGTGCGCATGAAGACCGTGTTATCGCTGACAAACAAATCCTTGCCTTCGACCAGTTCCACGCCCATTTGCTGGGCCAGGAACGCGTGCTCGAAGTAGGCCGAGTTGTACATGCCGGGGGTCATTACCACCACCACCGGGTCGGTAATGCCCATCGGCGCAACCGAACGCAGGTTGTCGAGCAACAAGTCGGGATAGTGATCGACCGGCGCGATTTTGTTGCGTGCAAACAACTCAGGGAACAAGCGCATCATCATCTTGCGGTCTTCCAGCATGTACGACACGCCGGAAGGCACCCGCAAATTATCTTCCAATACGTAAAACTCGCCTTCGCCGGCGCGCACGATATCGACCCCGGCAATGTGGGCATAGATGTCGGAAGCGACATTGATGCCTTGCATTTCCGGTCGATACTGGGCGTTCTTGTAGATTTGCTCTGCCGGGATCAGGCCGGCCTTGACGATATTCTGGTCATGATAAATATCATGGATAAACATATTGAGCGCTTTAACGCGCTGCACCAGGCCGGCTTCCATCTGCTTCCATTCGGCAGCAGTGATAATGCGGGGAATGGTGTCGAACGGAATCAGCCGTTCGGTGCCGGCGTCGTCGCCGTAGACGGCAAAGGTAATACCCACCCGGCGGAAGGTCAGATCCGCCTCCGCCCGCTTGCGTTCGATGGTATCGGGCGACTGGCGTTGCAGCCAGCCACAAAACTCACGGTAATGCTCACGCACCTCGGCGCTGGCGTTGTGTGCCAGGCCATCTGCGGTCATTTCATTGAAAAATTTTCCCATAATATAACTTCCCCCCTGTTGAGTGCAGTTATATCAAGAAACATGCCAGAAGACCCGCACGATTATGGTGCATAAAAAAAGCACGCGACCAGCGCGTGCTTTTTCGGTGAAACTTTTAAGATTTACAGGTTGCCCAGCCCCGAACCACGGCTGCTCGAATAGCCGGGGTCGCTCTGCAGGCTGCCGGTGCCGGCGCTCATCACGCTGCCGCTGGCAGTACGGCCGCCGGGCACGGCTTGCTGGGTGCCATAGAAATCATGAATCTGGGTGGAGAATTCGGAGCTGGCCATGTCAGGCCAATTGTCCTTGTCGAAACCGGGAGCATTCTTCAGATGGTCTTTCGACACGTTGAGCAGGAAGCGCTTGTTGACGGTGTCGAGTTGCAGCGCTTCCCATGGCACGGCAAACAGCTTGTCGCCCATGCCCAGCCAGCCGCCGAACGACAACACGGCGTAGGCCACATTACCCTGGCGCATGTCGAGCATGATTTCCTTGATGTCGCCCAGGTCTTCTTCCTGCAGGTTGTACACGTCTTCGCCGATGAGGGTGTCGGCGCCCATCAGACGCGGGCCGGGGCCGTTGTCGACGTCTGCATAATCGGTGTTGTAAATGCCGTAGGTGTCGCGGTCGAGGTAGCTCATGTTGGTCTCCTAATGGTTGGGGGATACACGCTGGCTTCCGGCGCTTTCTGCCGGGTGTGTAGCGCAGCACAGGATCCATGATGCGGCGAGCTCGCCGAGCCGGGTATAGGTGCACGCGCGGCACGACTGTAGGACCAGGATGAGTAACTGAGGCACATAGCAAGATGCTACACTCGTGCCTTTGCCCTCCAGTATTTTCATGTCCTTGCCACCATACGCTCATAGCGGCGAACTGCGCACCCGCGCCTTGCACTGCCTGCTGCAATCGGACCCGTTCGAGAAAGTCGCCGCCGTCAACGCCCTGGCCGCAGCCGTTCGTGCCGGCATCTGCGCGCCCGATCCCGCGGCGCAGCTGCAAGCGCCGGCCGACCGGCCGATACCAGGTCGCCCGGACTTGCCGCAACTGGTGCTGCCGTCAGCACTGGGCAAGCGTTCGATGAACACGGTGGAAGGGCGCGCCATGCTGATCCACGCGCTGGCCCACATCGAATTCAACGCCATCAACCTGGCGCTCGATGCGCTATGGCGCTTCCCCGATCTGCCCGCCGCCTACTACACCGACTGGCTGAAAGTGGCGGAAGAGGAATCGCTGCATTTTTCGCTGGTGGCCGCGCATCTGGTGACGCTCGGCTATGCCTACGGCGACTTCACCGCCCACGGCAGCTTGTGGGAAATGGTGGCCAAGACCACCGGCGACGCGCTGGCGCGCATGGCCCTGGTGCCGCGCGTGCTGGAAGCGCGGGGGCTGGACGCCAATCCGCCGATGCGCGCCAAGATCGCCCAGGCCGGCGATTTGCAGGCCGCTGCCATTCTCGACATCATCCTGCGCGACGAAATCGGCCACGTCGAAATCGGCAACCGCTGGTACCGCCACCTGTGCCACCAGCGCGGGCTGGAGCCGCGCGCGACGTTCGCCGCGCTGTGCGAGGAATACTGGGCGCCGGTGCCGCGTGGCCCGTTCAATGTCGAAGCGCGCCGCCAGGCCGGTTTTACGGAAGAGGAAATTGCCGACCTTTGCGCCAATAAGTAGTATCACGTAAGCCGCACTAACCTGCAGTCAACAGTGCGGATGTCGTCCTGATAATGCGATTAAGATGTTTTGACTCATCCGGCCACAAGTCGTCGATGAATCATTACTCACAATCTAGCCACAGGACGAATCGATGATGAACGACCTTAGCGATGTAAAAATCACCCGGCGCGACCTGCTGATCGCAGGCGCCATTACCGCCACTACCGCCGCCGTTCCGTCGGTGGCCGGCGCTCAAAACAACAGCAACTCCGGCGGCGGCAATGGCGGCGCGGCGCAAGCGGCTGCCGCCCCCGTGATCAACAAGGTCACGCTCGTGGTCAATGGCCAGTCGCGTGCGGTGGACGTCGATACCCGCACCACCTTGCTCGACGTACTGCGCGAAAACATGCACCTGACTGGCACCAAGAAGGGGTGCGACCATGGCCAATGCGGCGCCTGCACCGTCATCGTCGAAGGCCGGCGCATCAACTCCTGCCTGTCGCTGGCCGTGATGCACGACGGCGACAAGATCACCACCATCGAAGGCCTCGGCACGCCCGACAAATTGCACCCGATGCAAGCGGCGTTCGTCAAGCACGATGGTTACCAGTGCGGCTACTGTACCCCCGGCCAGATCTGTTCGGCCATCTCGGCCATCGAGGAAATCAAACAGGGCATCCCGAGCCACGTCACCGCCGACCTTAACACCAAACCCTTACTCAGCAGCGAGGAACTGCGCGAGCGCATGAGCGGCAATATCTGTCGCTGTGGCGCGTACTCCAACATCATCGACGCCATCAACGACGTTGCCGGGAGCCGCGCATGAAAGCCTTCAGCTACGAACGCGCCAGGACCCCGGCTGAAGCAGCGGCCGCGATTGCCCGCCAACCGAATGCCAAATTCATCGCCGGCGGCACCAACCTGCTCGACCTGATGAAACTCGAAATCGAGGCGCCCACGCACCTGGTGGATGTCAACGGCATCGGCTTCGACAAGATCGAAGCGACAAAAGAAGGGGGCCTGCGCATCGGCGCCCTGGTCCGTAACACCGATCTGGCCGCCGACCAGCGCGTGCGGCGCGACTACGCCGTGCTGTCGCGCGCCTTGCTGGCGGGCGCCTCGGCGCAGTTGCGCAACAAGGCCACCACGGCCGGCAACCTGCTGCAACGCACGCGCTGCCCGTACTTCTACGACACCAACCAGGCGTGCAACAAGCGCCAACCGGGCACCGGCTGCTCGGCCATCGGCGGCTTTTCGCGCCAGCACGCGGTGGTCGGCACCAGCGACGCCTGCATCGCCACCCACCCGAGCGACATGGCCGTGGCCATGCAGTTGCTCGACGCCCGCGTGGAAACCGTGAAAGCCGACGGCGCCACCCGCACCATCGCCATGGCCGACTTCCACCGCCTGCCGGGCAACACGCCGCACATCGAAACCGCGCTTGAACCGGGCGAGCTGATCACGGCGGTGACCTTGCCCAAGCCGCTGGGTGGCAAGCACTATTACCGCAAGGTGCGCGACCGCTCGTCGTACGCATTCGCGCTGATTTCGGTAGCGGCCGTGGTGCTGCCGGACGGTACCGGCCGCGTGGCCCTTGGCGGCGTCGCTCACAAGCCGTGGCGTTTGCCGGCGGCGGACGCCAGCGTGGCGCAGGGCGGCAAGGCCGTGGCCGACCAGTTGCTGGCCGGCGCCCGCACCACCGAAGACAACGCCTTCAAGATCACCCTGGTCCAGCGCACGATCTCCGCCGTGCTGGCGGAAGCGAAGAAAGCATAAGCCATGAAATTTACCACTCCCGCCACCACCAATCCGATCGACCAGCTGAAGGTCGTCGGCAAGCCGCTCGACCGCATCGACGGCCCCATGAAAACCACCGGCACCGCGCCCTATGCCTACGAGCAGCACGCGGTGGCGCCGAACGCCGCCTATGGCTACGTGGTCGGTTCGTCTATTGCCAAGGGCAAGATTACGGCGATCGACCTGGCTGCCGCCCGCAAATCGCCGGGCGTGCTGGCCATCGTCACTTACGAAAATGCCGGCAAGCTCGGCAAAGGCAAGATGAACACCGCCCATCTGCTGGCCGGCCCCGACGTCGAACACTATCACCAGGCCGTGGCCGTGGTCGTGGCCGACACCTGGGAACAGGCGCGCGCCGCCGCCCAGCTGGTGCAAGTCAAATACGCCGAAAGCGCAGGCACGTACGACCTGGCCAAGGTGAAAGACACCGCCAAGCCGCACAAGGACAAGGAAAACGCCGACACCAAGGTTGGCGACTTCGACGGCGCCTTCAAAGCGGCGCCGGTCAAAATCGACCTTACCTACACCACGCCCGACCAGTCGCACGCGATGATGGAACCGCACGCGTCGATCGCCAAATGGGATGGCGACAAGGTCACCATCTGGACCTCGAACCAGATGATCGCCTGGGGCCAGGGCGATGTTGCCAAGACTCTCGGCCTGTCCAAGGACCAGGTGCGGCTGGTGTCGCCTTACATCGGCGGCGGCTTCGGCGGCAAGCTGTTCGTGCGCTGCGAGGCCGTGCTGGCGGCGCTCGGCGCCAAGGCGGCCGGCCGCCCGGTCAAGCTGACCCTGCCACGGCCGTTCATGTTCAACAACACCACGCACCGCCCGGCCACCATCCAGCGCCTGCGCATCGGCGCCAGCCGCGAGGGCAAGATCACCGCCATCGGCCACGAAAGCTGGTCCGGCGACCTGCCCGAAGGTCAACCGGAAACCGCCACCGCCCAGACCAAGCTGCTGTATGCCGGCGCCAACCGCATGACCAAAATGCGCTTAGCTGTTCTCAATCTCCCCGAAGGCAACGCCATGCGCGCCCCGGGCGAAGCGCCGGGCCTGATGGCGCTGGAAGTGGCGATCGACGAGCTGGCCGAAAAGCTAAAAATGGATCCGGTGCGCTTCCGTATCATCAACGACATCACCCATGATCCGGCCAAGCGCGAGCGCAAGTTCTCGCAACGCCGCTTTGTCGAGTGCATGCGCGTGGGTTCCGAGCGCTTCGGCTGGGACAAGCGCAACGCCCAGCCGGGCCAGGTGCGAGATGGCCGCTGGCTGATCGGCTACGGTGTCGCATCTGCTTTCCGCAATAACATCGTCATGAAGTCGGGCGCGCGCGTCAAACTCGACAGCAAGGGCATCATCACGGTCGAAACCGACATGACCGACATCGGCACCGGGAGCTACACCATCATCGCCCAGACCGCCGCTGAAATGATGGGCGTTACCATCGACAAGGTCGTGGTCAAGCTTGGCGACTCCGATTTCCCGGTCTCGGCCGGCTCGGGCGGGCAGTGGGGCGGCAACAGCTCCACCGCCGGCGTGTACGCCGCCTGCGTTAAGCTGCGCGAGGCCGTGGCGCAAAAACTGGGCCTGCCGGCAGACGCGGAATTTGCCGATGGTTCGGTGCGCGGCGGCGGCAAGACGGCCACCCTGGCCAAGGCCGCCGAAAGTGGCGACATCATGGCCGAAGACAGCATCGAGTTCGGCGACCTGGACAAGAAATTCCAGCAATCGACGTTCGGCGCGCACTTCGTCGAAGTGGGAGTCGATGCCGACACCGGCGAAACCCGCATCCGCCGCATGCTGGCCGTCTGCGCAGCCGGCCGCATCCTCAACCCCAAGTCGGCCCGCAGCCAGGTCATCGGCGCCATGACCATGGGCGCGGGTGCTGCATTGATGGAAGACCTGGTGGTGGACCACCGCCGTGGCTTCTTCGTCAACCACGACCTGGCCGGTTACGAAGTACCGGTCCATGCCGACATTCCGCACCAGGACGTGATCTTCCTTGACGAAACCGACCCGATGTCGTCGCCGATGAAGGCCAAGGGTGTCGGCGAACTCGGTATTTGCGGGGTAGGGGCGGCGATCGCCAACGCCATCTATAACGCTACCGGTGTGCGCGTGCGCGAATACCCGATCACGCTCGACAAGCTGATCGACAAGTTGCCACAGCAGGCTTAAGTCGCATTCGGTCACGGCCCTGAGAATTTGGCGGGGCCGTGGTGCGGGGCGGGGGAGGTGGACTACCATCCTGGGTACATCTACCAAGAGTTAAGCCATGTCCCCAACTTCGCCAGATTCACCAACGTCACCTGCCTCACCATCGCGCCGCAAGGCCGTCATCGCCGGCCTCAGCCTGCCCCTGTTCGCCGGCTGCGCCAGCATCGCCGCTGCCGGCCATCCGCAACAACGGATCACGGTCAAAGCCCCGTTCGCCATGCCCGACATCGCGATTCCCGACTTTGCCGCCAGCAAGCGTTTTCCGATCACCGATTTCGGTGCCGACCCGGCCAGCCAGAGCGCGACGTCAACTGCGATCACCCGCGCCATCGCCGCCGCCCATGCCAGCGGCTCCGGCGTGGTCGTGGTGCCACCCGGCGTATGGCCCACCGCCAAGATTCACCTCAAGAGCAACGTCAACCTGCACGTGGAAAAAGGCGCGACCCTGCTGTTTTCCGAGCGTCCCGAAGACTACCTGCCGGCAGTACTGAGCAGCTGGGAAGGCCTGGAATGCTACAACTACTCGCCGCTGGTCTATGCGTTCGAGTGCGAAAACGTCGCCATCACCGGCCAGGGCAAGCTGCAAGCCAAGCTCGATATCTGGCGCGTGTGGTATCTGCGCCCCAAGCCGCACATGGATGCGCTGGTCGCCCTATACCACCAGGCAGCGAAGGGCGTGCCCGTCAGCGAGCGGCAAATGACCGGCGGCGCGGCCAACCTGCGCCCGCAATTCGTCCAGTTCAACCGCTGCCGCCACGTGCTGATCGAAGACATCAGCATCGAGGACAGCCCGTTCTGGGTGGTGCACCCGCTGCTGTGCAAGGACGTGGTGATCCGCCGGGTGAATATCCGCGCGCACGGCCACAACAACGACGGTGTCGACCCCGAGATGACCCAGAGCGTGCTGATCGAAGACTGCGTGTTCGACCAGGGCGACGATGCGATTTCCGTCAAGTCCGGCCGCGACCAGGATGCGTGGCGCCTCGGCGTCCCATCGCGCAACATCGTCATGCGCAACTGCCGCATCAAGAACGGCCACCAGCTGATCGCCATCGGCAGCGAGCTGTCGGCCGGCATCGAGAACGTGTACGTCGATAACTGCCACTTCGACCATGCCGATTCGCGCGTGGCCAGCACCATCAACAACCTGCTGTTTGTCAAAACGAACGAGCGGCGCGGCGGCTACGTGCGCAATATTTATGTCAACAATGTCAGCGCCACCCGCATCGCCGGCGGCGTCCTGAGCGTGGAAACCGATGTGCTGTACCAGTGGCGCAACCTGGTGCCCACCTACGAACGGCGGCTGACGCCGATCGAGGGACTGCATGTCAGTAACGTCACGGTGGGGGAAGCCAAGTTCGTTTGCCACATCAAGGCCGAGCGCGAGATGCCCGTCAAAAATGTCACTTTGAACAAGATTCAAGTCAAAAAGGTGGGGGATACACCCATCTTGACCGAAAATGTCCACGGTTTCATAAACCAGGGATAAGTAGTCTTACCGAGATAATCGATTACAATGGCCTCCTCTTAACTCTGGAAGGCAAGGCATGGAATGGCTATTCGACCCAAACATTTGGGTCGGCTTGTTCGCACTTATCGTACTCGAAATCGTACTCGGTATTGATAACCTGATATTCATAGCAATTCTCGCGGACAAACTCGCGCCCGAGCAGCGCGACAAGGCACGGCTGATCGGTTTGAGCCTGGCGATGATCATGCGCCTCGGCTTGCTGTCTGTCATGTCCTGGCTGGTCACCCTGACCGAGCCGCTATTCCACATCGCCTCGCAACCGTTTTCCGGCCGTGACCTGATCCTGCTGTTGGGCGGCCTGTTCCTTCTGTTCAAGGCCACTACCGAGCTGCACGAGCGGGTCGAGGGCAAGGTCCACGTCCACACCGGCAACCGCGAATACGCGAGCTTCGGTGCGGTCGTGGCGCAAATCGTCGTGCTCGACGCCGTGTTCTCGCTCGACGCCGTGATCACGGCCGTCGGCATGGTCGAGCAACTGGGCGTGATGATGGCCGCCGTGGTGATCTCGATGGCCGTGATGGTGCTGGCATCGAAACCGCTGACGCGTTTCGTCAATGCCCACCCGACCGTGGTGGTGTTGTGCCTGAGCTTCCTGCTGATGGTGGGCTTGAGCCTGATCGCCGAAGGCCTGGGCTTCCACATCCCCAAAGGTTATCTGTACGCAGCGATTGGTTTCTCGGTCGTGATCGAGTTCCTCAACCAGCTGGCGCGCCGTAACTTCCTGCGCAAGGATGCACACATGCCGCTGCGCGACCGTACCGCCGACACCGTGCTGCGCCTGCTGGGCAGCAAGAAGCGCGCAACGGCCGGCGAAGAGCCGGAAGAGACCAGCGACACCGTCGAACTGCCCGCGTTCGAGGAACAGGAACGCAATATGGTCAGCGGCGTGCTGAGCCTGTCGCAACGTTCGATCCGTTCGGTGATGACCAACCGTTCCGACATTTCGTGGATCGACCTGGACCAGGACAGCGCCACCATCCAGGGCCAGTTGCTGGAAACGCCGCACAGCTTCTTCCCGGTCAGCCGGGGCCAGCTCGACAACGTGGTGGGCATTGTGCGCGCCAAGGACCTGGTGGCCTGCCTGGCCGCCGGCCAGGAAATCACCGACGAGTACGTGCGCGCACCGATCATCATGCCCGAAGCCGGTGGCGTGCTGAAAGTGATGGAAACCCTCAAGCGCTCGCGCCAGCTGGTGCTGATCGCCGACGAGTACGGCACCATCGTGGGCCTGGTCACGCCGATCGACATCCTGGAAGCGATCGCCGGCGAGTTCCCGGACGAGGACGAACAACCGGAAGTGCAAGTGGAAGGCCCGGGCCGCTGGCGCGTGGCCGGCAGCGCCGACCTGCACCACTTGCAGCAAGTGCTGGAGACCGATGCGCTGGTCAGCGAGACCGACGACTACGCGTCACTGGGCGGCTTCATGCTGGAACAATTCGGCGCCTTGCCGGAACTGGGCCAGGCCATCGAGGTCGATGGCTTGCGCTTCGAGGTGGCGGAGCTGCTGGAGCGAAGGATTGCCACGGTGCTGATCAGCCGCGTCGAGCCGCAAGGCGATAACGCGTAAAAAAATCCCCGCAGCTGCGGGGATCGCTTACTTCTTACTTCGCCGGGGCGTTCGACCCCGGCATTATTTCCAGCTTCACCCCACCGCGTACCGTCCGCAAATTCACCAGTTTCACAGGCTCCAGTGCATTGGCCGCCTTGCCGTCAGTCGTGACCGCCAGCGCGATCGTGTTCTGACCGTTGGGATTGAGGATGCCCGGCGGCAGCACGAACACCCGTTGCGGGCCGATGTGGGCGATGAATTGCCCCATGTTCCAGCCATTCACAAAGATCAGCACGCGGTTCTCGCGTTCCGAACGCGGCGTGGTCGTGTCGCCGAATGCCAGTCCCAGCTGCACATCGTGGTCTTTCGGCAGATCAAGGTCGAACGACGTGCGCAGCCAGTAGGTGCCGGTTGCCGGTGGCGCAGCGGTGGGCTTGGTGGCGGCCCAGCCGCTTCGGTCGGACTGGCTGTCCTGCTGCTCCCACAGCGGGCGATACCAGCCTGCGCGCTCGCCGTACAGGCCGCCGTTGTTCATCGGACCGCGCACCACGTCGGCAATCTGCTCGCCGCCGAGGTTGCCCTGGATGCGCCAGGTGATCGGCACGCCAAAGCGCTGGCCGCCACGCTTGGTCAGCGACGCCGCGATCAGGCCGCGCGCTTCGCGGTGGTAATCGTCGGCCATCAGGTTCCAGTTGTGCGAATTATTGCGCACCATGACTGCGATGACGTGCTCGCCCTTGGTTAATTTATCGCCGAGCGACAGCTTGACGCTGTCGGTGGTCTCGGGGAACGAGCGGCCCACGTCCATCTCGTCCTGGCCGATGAACTTGCCATCGACCCACACCTGCACCATGCCCGCGCCACCGGCGCCGTAGAACAGCTCGAGCTGGTTGGTTTTGGGGTCAGCAATGTTGACGCGGCCGCGATACCAGACATCACCGTGGTGGAAGCCGTAGTCGCTCATCGCCAGGGTGGGCTGGCCGCGCTCGGGCATGGTCCAGGTTTGCGCTGCCGAGGCGCGGTTATCAACCTTGGTCCACTTGCTGTCGTCGAAGCCGGGCTGGGCTTCCAGGCTGTCCATGCGGCGCGACCAGGGCAGGGTGGCCAGGTCGGGCAGTTTGACGGCGGCGGGGCCGGCCAGGGTGCCGGCCTTGATACTGCCGTCCGGCTGTGGCGCCAGCGCCAGGTTGTCGCCGTTGAAGCTGGCCGAGGTGAAGGTCGGGCCCCACACGGTCAGCTCGCTGGCGGCGGCGGTGTCGCCGGTCAGGGCCAGTTTGCCGTCGGCCAGGGTGGCGGTGCGCACCATGGCTGGCGTCAGCTGCAATACCGGGCCGGCCGCAGTGTTCTGGCTCCAGAACTGCAGGCTGTGCTTGTTATCGGCCAGCAGCAGCAGCAGCGGCGCACGGCCACCGCCGGTGATGCGCACGCGCGCCAGACCGTCGTGGGTGTAGGTCAGCTTGAGGTCGCCCGTGGCGGCATCGAAACGCGCTGCCACCTGACCAGCGAGCACTTCCACCTTCGGTTCGCCCTTGAAGCGCAGCACGGTTTCGCCGGCTTCGCCATCGCGGCCGTGCAGCAGCGCGATGTCGCGCTCGCCGTTGGCGAAATGGGTCTGGATTTCCGAGGTCGAATACACCAGGTGCTGGCGTTCGAGCTTGTAGTTCGCCAGCAGCATCTTGGCATCCTGGCCGTTCAGGCGCAGCGGCACCTGGTACTTGCCGTCGGCCGTGGCCAGGTCGAACGTAAAGCTGTCGTCGGTGGTCAGGTCGGACGGGCTGTGCACGGCAAACAGCACGTGGGTGCCCAGGTCCGGGTTGATGTTGTGATAGACCTTGGCTTTCGGCGACGAGGTGGCGATTTCCGGGCCCTTGTCCATCTTGGCCAGCGCCTGTTCGGCAGCCTGCACGAACATGCCTTGCTGCTTGAGCGACAGCGCCTTGGCGCGCAAGCCGCGATCTTCCGAGATCGGCGCGCCGTAATCGTACGACGTGTACACCACCGGGCCGGCCAGCCAGCCCCACGACGTGCCGCCAAAAGTCATGTACACATTGTGGATGGTGATGCGGTTGATCAGGTTGGTGCCGTAGAACACGCGCTGGTAGCCGGTGCCCTGGCGCTCGGCCGTGCAATTATAGGTGCCGTTGGAACCCCAGTAATCGAACCAGCCGCCGCCGAGTTCGGCCGCAAAGCCGGGCGTCTTCGGCGACGACAGCGAGCCGATCTTGGGCGAGTTCTTGCCATAGATGCCCCAGTCGGGCGCGCGGTTGGGGCCGGCCGGGCTGGCAAACACGTTGCAGGTGCCGCCCGGGTAGCCGTCGAATGCGTACATGTCGGTGGGGCCGGGATTGGCCCATGGTGCGGTGGAGTTCTTTGGCGTCCAGTCCGGCAGGCGGCCGGCCGAGTTGTGGAAGAACGGCACGGTCAGGCCATCGGCGCGGGCCTTCTTGGCCAGGTGTTCCATCTGGCGCACGTGCTTCGGCTCGACCTTGCCCAGTTCGTTTTCGAGCTGGTAGGCGATCACGTTGCCGCCGCCGGTCGTGGCCTGGTGGCGGGCGATGATGGCGTTAATCTGCGTCATCCATTCATCGACGGCCGCCAGGTACACGGGATCGTCGGTGCGCGCTTCGGCACGGTTGCGGAACATCCAGCCCGGGTAGCCGCCGCCGGTCAGTTCCGCATTCACGTACGGGCCGGTGCGGGCGATCACGTACATGCCTTCTTCTTCGGCGATCTCGAGCGCGCGCTCGACATTGCGGACATTGGAAAAATCGTATACGCCGGGCGCCGACGAGTGATAGCCCCAGTCGAAATAAAAGGCCACGCCGTTGAAGCCGAGCGCTTTCATTTTCTGGATCACGTCGCGCCACAGCGACGGGTTGGGCAGGCGGAACGGGTGGATTTCACCGGACCACACCACGATGCGCTTGCCATCGACGAGCATCGAATGCTCGTCCCAGCTGATTTTTTTCGGTTGGCCTTTCGGCTTGGTGGCAGCGGCGAACTGCTTGCCGTCTTCGGCCAGTACGGCGGTCTTGCCCAGCAGGCCGGACACGCCGCCCAGTTCCTGCTGTTTGGTCCAGGTGCGCAGACCGTCGCTGCTGTCGGCGTACCACAGCTTGCCCAGGACGGCATCGCTAAAGTACGCGCGCCAGTGGCCGTTGGCCAGCTTGACCAGCGACTGGCCACCGGCCGTGCGGCCCCAGCTCTCGCGGTCGCCACGGGGGGCAACCGTCCACGGCCCGGCCAGCGCCGTGGCGGTGGCCAGTTCCAGCAATCCGGTCTTGTCATCGCGCACCAGGGCGGCATAGCCGTCATCGGTTGCCACCACCACGGCGTCGCTGGCGGCGGGCAGGCCGGCCAGGACGACAGGCGCCGACCATTGCGACAGGTCGGCATTGGCCGTCAGCAGTTGCACGCTGCCGGTGGCGGAGGCGACCACGAGCTTCAGTGCGCCATCCTTGTCGCGCAGCCAGCGCGGCGTGCCGGCGATGCCGGGCAAGTCGCGCACGAACTGCCAGCGCTTCAGATCCTGCGATCGGGTGAGGGCCAGCGCGCTGCCGGTGGAATACACCACGTAATAATAGCCGTCGCTGTGCCGCACGATGGCCGGATCGCGCAGGGTGGCGCTGCCGCTTGCCTGGTCGGGCTGGAACGCTTCCGAGGCCAGCGACGTGAAGGTCACGCCATCGGTGGACGAAAACACGCTCAGCGCATTATTCGACGCCAGGTTGACACTGGTCAGCACGAATGCCTGGGCGTTGGCGGCCGGGGTGTTGGCGCTGGCGGCAGAGGTGGTGGTCGACGCGGGGCGGTTGGCATCGGAGGCCTGGGGAATACCGAGTTCCTGCGCCATGCAGCTGAGCGCAAGCGACATGCCGCCAAGGGCGGTCAGGCCGGTATGGAGCAACTTGAGACGGGGGCGGGAAGCGGGGGCGCGACGTCCGGAAAAGCGTGGTGGAATAGTGAGCATGGACCCTGTATCTGATGGTTAAAGATTCCGAGCGCTCATGATAAATGGTTACAGAGCACGAAAAATCTGCCATCCGATCAATTACTTGAGAGATTCGCCCTGTTTTGAAAGCCGGTCACTATCAGATAGATAGCCGAAAATCCACGAAAAACGTATTTCCTCCGCCCCCGAAAACGCCCGCCGTTGCCAAAAAACCCGCATGGAAACGTGCGTGGTTAATCGTTTTCCAATTTAGTGATGCATTTCCACAACATCGGTGCAAAGACTAATGACCGATTGGGCAACTACGTGCATACTAAAAAAACTGGTCCGACCAATTCTAAGATTGGTTTACCAGAAGATTAAACCGATCCAACCAATTTATAAAATCCAGGACGGAGGAGACACATGCAGTATCAATCCACCCCACCACTGCGTCGGGCGACGATGGCAGTTTGCATTTCTGTAGCACTGCTTCAAATGAGCGGCCAGGCTTACGCCCAGACCGCACCGGCCGAAGCCCCTGCACAGGAAGTTCAGGCAGTCGTTGTTACCGGTTCGCTGATCCGCCGCGTCGCGGACGAAGGCGCCACCCCGCTGACCACCATCAAATCGGCCGAAATGGAAGCACGCGGCCACACCGAACTGAAAGACCTGGTCCTCGAACAGCCGCAGTCGCTGTCGCTGGGCACCAATACCGGCGCCGCCGGTCCGGTGACCAACTTGCGCGGCCTGGGCCCGATGCGTACCCTGACCCTGCTCAACGGCCGCCGCCTGGCCAACGAGCCGCTGCAGGACCAGTACGTGTCCGTGAACGTGATCCCGCGCATGGCGCTCGATCGCGTGGAAACCCTGTCCGGCGGCGCTGCGTCGATCTACGGCGCCGACGCCATCGGCGGCGTGCAGAACTTCTGGACCAAGCGCGGTTACAAGGGCCTGACCCTGAAAGGTGAATTCGCCGCACCGCAAATGCACGGCGGCGGCACCACCAAGTCGTTCGGCGCCATCGGCGGCTTCGGCGACCTGGGCCAGGATGGCTTCAATGCCTACTTCGCCATCGACCACCAGGAAAAATCGGCGCTGATGCAGGGCGACCGCCCGGAGCAGCACGATCCCGACACCCTGCGTTCGCTGGGCCTGGGCCTGCTGCCGGAAGGCCGCAACTCGAACCCGCTGGCCAACTTCGGTTTCACCCGCGCCTCGAACTCGAACTACAATCCGAATTACGCCACCGGCTGTAATTCACCGGCCTCGCTGCCGACCCTCGGTGCGCAAAGCACCGCCGCCACCCCGACCTATGCGCCTGGTTGCTACCGCAATCCGCTGTACTTCAACGCAGTGACCGACGGCAGCAAGATCACCACCATGTCCGGTCGCCTGAGCTTCAACCTGTCCGGCGGTCACAAGATCGACATGGACGTGCTGAACTCCGAGTTCACGGTACAGAAATTCCGCGGCATGCAGACCCCGGCCGCGACCAATCCGTTCACCACCTACTCGATGCCATCGACCAGCCGCTTCTACCCGGGCAACGGCATCACGCCGGCGGTGCGGGTGGTGGGCACCAATGGCGCGACCAGCACGCCAACCATGTACATCGATGCGGCCAAGACCCCTGGCACGCCGGTCAACCTGAACATGGCCAACCGTCCGATCTACTTCCAGTGGGGGCCGGCGGAACTCGGTTCGGCCTACCGCAACGACAAGCAGACCAACAAGCGCCTGGTGCTCACCGCCGAAGGCGAA
Source organism: Duganella sp. FT27W (assembly GCF_009295655.1). Lineage (NCBI taxonomy): Bacteria > Pseudomonadati > Pseudomonadota > Betaproteobacteria > Burkholderiales > Oxalobacteraceae > Duganella > Duganella sp. FT27W. The sequence goes on along the minus strand of NZ_WHIV01000001.1, from coordinate 1,109,913 downwards.
GTGCTGGGCTGGGACTACCGCGCGGGCGCCAACTACGGCGTGGCAGAGCGTAACACCATGGTCGGCGACGGCTACATCCTGTACTCGAAAGCGCAGGACGGCATCAACCGCGGCATCCTCAATCCGTTCGGCGCCCAGGACGAAGCCGGTACCGCTTACCTGAAAAGCATCGTCGCCAAGGATTACACGTACCGCCTGAACAAGGCCTACAACAAGAGCATCGACCTGACCTTGTCCAAGGGCCTGTTCAAGCTCGGTGGCGGCGACCTGACGCTGGCCGTTTCCGGCGAACTGCGCGAAGACAGCGCCCGCACGTTCGATGCGCCGCTCGACTACGTCTATCGCAAGGCCGATGGCAGCTACAACCTCGATGCCGCCGGCAACGTGCTGCAGCACGACCTGGTCGGTGAAGTGCCGCAAGGCGTGGCCAAAAAGCTCAAGCGCAAGATCTCGTCGATCCTGGCCGAAGTCGATGCGCCGATCACCGAGACGTTCCTGCTGAACGCCGCCGTGCGGGCCGACAAGTACGACGACCTCGATCAGACCACCGTCAATCCGAAACTGGCCGCGCGCTGGCAGCCATACCAGCCGCTGGTACTGCGTGGTTCGGTCTCGACCGGCTTCCGGGCGCCGTCGATCATGGACATCCAGAACCCGACCGCCGAAGTGCGTACCCAGCAGATGGACGATCCGGTCCTGTGCCCGAGCGCACAACCGACCGTGGCCGGCAGCGGCACGCCGGTGGCCGGCCGTACCCGCGACCAGGTGTGCGATGTATTGACCAGCTACTGGACCAAGTCGCCGAACAACAGCTTCCTGAAACCGGAAAAATCGCGTGGCTTCTCGTACGGCTTCGCACTGGAACCGATCAAGAACCTGTCGATCACGGTCGATTACTGGGGTCTGAAAATGCGTGACGTGCTGGGCGCCGTGTCGATCGCGGAAATCCAGCAAAATCCGGGCAAGTACAGCGACCAGATCATCCGTGGCGCAGACGGCCTGATCGACCATATCGTCGCCAGCCAGGCCAACCGTGGCATGGCCCGCATTCGCGGCGCCGACCTGTCGGCCAACTACCGCTTCCCGAAAACCTCGTTCGGCACGTTCGACACCAAGCTCGATGGCACCTGGTACCAGAAGAACGAGTTCCAGGGCGAGAAAGACGGCGTCTGGCTGCAAAACGTGGGCGTGATCACCAACGACGGCCGTTACGGCAGCGCTGGTCCGAATGCCGGTCTGGCAGGCCTGCCACAGATCAATCCACGCTGGAAGCACACGGCGTCGATCGGCTGGGGTTATGGCGACTTCCGCACCACGCTGTCGCACCGCTATAACACCAGCGTGCGCGATCTGACCCCACGCCTGGGTTCTACCCTGACCAAGGTCGATGCGTACAGCCAGTTCAACATGAACGTGCGCTACACCGGCATTCCCAAAGCGACCGTTACCTTCGGTGTGAACAACATCACCAAGGAATTCCCGCCACTGACCTCCAACAGCACCTATAGCGGCGGTTATGTGACGAGTATGGCGGACATGCTGGGCCGTGTTTACCGTCTGTCGGTGGAATACAAGTTCTAAGTCACATGAACCAACCGTCTCCACACCAGGGACGGCGCCGTTTGCTGAAGGGGGCGGCCGCCATGGCCGCCGCCTCGGTGGCGGGCGCGCCGTCAGCGGCCAGGTCGGCCCCCGCCGTTCCCTGGGCTTATGCCCAGGGCATCATCGATCAATTTTCCAAGCCGCTCGATTTCTCGCAGCGCGAAGTTTCCATTACCAGCCACGGCGCCAGGCCGTGCCAGCTGCATGCAGTCGATGGCTTTCCCACCATCGACGCCAAAGGTAAAGTCCTCACGCCCGTTCCCGGTTCCCACGACTGCTATCCCGCGCTGCGCGCTGCGATTGCCGCCGTCCACCAGGCCGGTGGCGGCACCGTGCTGGTGCCGGCCGGCGACTGGTACTGCAAGGGTCCGATCGTGCTGCTGTCGAACGTGCGCGTGCACCTGGCGGCCAGGGCGCGGATACGCTTTTCCGCCGATCCGCGCGATTACGCGCGCGACGGCGACTACGATTGCGGCGCCAACGGCAAGCTGGTGCTCTCGCGCTGGCAGGGCAACGACTGCCTGAATTTCTCGCCGCTCGTGTATGCGCGCGGCCAACGCAATATCGCCATCACCGGCGCCGACTGGACCAGCGAACTCGATGGCCAGGCCGGCGTGCCGTTCGAGGACGGCAGCGGCAACGGCTGGTGGGGCATGAACCCCAAGGGCGCACGCCAGGGACCGAATCCGGACGCCATGCACCAGGGCCGCAACAATCCGCTCAATCCCGAGTCGCTGGCCGCATTGGCGCCCACGCTGGACGCCGCTGTGCTGGCGCGGATCCAGGGCGATGCACCCGACTGGCGCAGCGATGAAAAATTTCTACCGGCGCTATCCGAAGCGGGCGTGCCCGTCGAAAAACGTATCTTCGGCCTCGGCCACTACCTGCGCCCGTGCATGGTCGAATTCATCGACTGCGACCATGTGCTGATGCAGGGCTACCAGGTGATCAACACGCCGTTCTGGATCCACCACCCGGTTGATTGCCGCCGCGTGCATTTTTCCAAGGTGCGCATGGAAAGCATCGGCCCGAATTCCGACGGCTTCGATCCGGAATCGTGCGACACCGTGCTGGTGGACGGCTGCTGGTTCAACACCGGCGACGACTGCATCGCCATCAAGGCCGGCAAGAACCTCGATACGAATTACGGCCCCACCCGCAACGTCGTGATCCAGAACTCGGTGATGAACAGCGGCCACGGCGCCGTAACCCTGGGCAGCGAAATGTCGGCCGGGATCGAGCACGTGTACGCCCAGCACCTGGACGTGCGCAACCAGCACTGGCAGACCGACCCGCTCAATACCGTGGTGCGCCTGAAAACCAATATGAATCGCGGCGGCTTCCTGCGCCATTTTTATGTGCGCGATGTCAAACTGCCCAACGGCGTGCGTTTGAAGCCCGGCTTCTACAAACCGATACCGGGCGGCCCGGTCAAGGCCGGTACCGTGCCGACGGGCGGCGGCGCCGTGATCACCTTCGATTGCGACTACGCGCCCGCGTTCGACCTGATACGCAGCCGGCCGCCCGAAGTCTCGCACGTCCATATCTCGGATATCCGGGTGGCGGACGTGAAGACCGCCGAGGGCACGTTCGGCTGCTACCAGGCGTTCGTGGTGCTCGGCCCTGTGGGTCACAGCTACAACGGCCCGGCCGGCAAGCCGATCCTGCCGGTCACGGACGTGACGATCAGCGATTGCAACTTCGGCACACCGGTCAACGCCGCGCAGCCGTGGTTCATCCACAACGCAAAAAATATCGCGCTGCGCAACGTCGTCATCGGCGGCAAGCGGTACGACGAGAACCTGTCGGGGTAAAAATGAAGCGACGTGTTTGCATGATGTTGTTGGCTGGCGTGGTCGCTTTTGGCCATGCCGGCCATGCTGCTGCCGCGCCGGCGGTGAACCAGTTTGGCGTGGTGCAGGCCACAGGGCCGGTCGAGCGCTGGGGTACGCTCGAACTGTCGTTCATGGGACCGGCCACTGGCAACCCGTTCATGGACGTTGACCTGTCGGCCGTGTTCCGCCAGGGCGGGCGCGAACAGCTGGTGCCAGGCTTTTACGATGGCGACGGCGTCTATAAAATCCGCTTCATGCCCGATACCGTGGGCGACTGGACGTACGAAACCCGCTCCGGCGCACCCGTGCTGCACGGCAAGCGCGGCGCATTCGCGGCGGTGCAGCCGGCGCCCGGCAATCACGGCCCCGTCTCGGTGCGCAACACGTACCACTTCGGCTATGGCGACGGCACGCCGTTCCGGCAGGTTGGCACCACCAGCTATGCCTGGACCCACCAGAGCGCGGCGCTGCAGGAGCAAACGCTCAAGACCCTGGCCGGGGCGCCGTTCAACAAGATCCGCATGGCGATCTTCCCGAACAACGACGACCAGGTGGCGGGCCAGCATTTTCCGTTCGTCGGCAAGCCGCCGCACGGCTGGGACTTTACCCGCTTCGACCCGGTCTTCTTCCGCAATCTCGATCAGCGCGTGGCGCAGTTGCGCGCGCTCGGCATCGAGGCCGATTTGATCCTGTTCCACCCGTACGACAAGGGCCGCTGGGGCTTCGACCGCATGCCTGCTGCGGTTGATGACCGCTACCTGCGCTACGTGGTGGCGCGCCTGTCCGCGTACCGCAACGTGTGGTGGTCGATGGCCAACGAGTACGACTTCCTCACCGAGAAGAAGACCGACGACTGGGACCGCTACTTCCGCATCGTCCAGGCCGTCGATCCTTACAACCACCTGCGCTCGATCCACAATGCGTTCCGCTTCTATGACCACAGCAAGCCGTGGGTCACGCACGTGAGCATCCAGCACGGCGCGGCAACGGAAGACCCGGAGCGGGCGGTGCTGTTCCGCGACGTCTATAACAAGCCGGTGGTGTTCGACGAAGTGAAATATGAAGGCAACTGGACCAAGCGCTGGGGACAACTGACACCGGAAGAAATGGTGCTGCGCTTCTGGAACGGCGCGGTGGCCGGCACCTACGTGGGCCACAGCGAGATTTACACCGACACCAGCGGCAAGGGCGAGATCTGGCTGGGCAAGGGCGGCGTGTTGCGCGGCCAGAGCGCGCCCCGGCTGGCGTTCTTCCGCAAGATACTGGCCGACAGCCCGGCCGAGGGCCTGGAACCGATCGACAAATGGCAGGAGCATCCGTTCGCCGGCAAGCATGGCGAGTATTATCTCGGTTACTTCAACCGCGCGCAGCCAACCGCCTGGCCGTTCGCCTTGTTCAAGACGGGCCTGAAAGACGGCATGCGCTTCAAGGTCGAGGTCATCGACACCTGGAACATGACGGTCACGCCGGTCGAAGGCGTGTTCGAGATCAGGAAGCGCGACGATTACATGTTCGCCGACAAGGATGGCCGCAGCATTGCGCTGCCGGGCCGTCCGTACATGGCGCTGCGCATCGTGCGCGTGCCTTAGGAGTATTGTTAATGAAACGATGTGTGCTGGCTGCGGCCATTGCGGTGGTGCTGGCGGCGGGTGTCGCCCACGCCGAAATAATCGGCAAGATGGAGACCCCGCAAGCGTTGAGCGAAGCGCGCCTAGCCGTGTTGTCGGTACCCGAGCGCGCTGTGTGGCAGGCGTACCTGGAGCGCTCGCGCAGCCTGATGGCGGCCGACAAGGCGGCGCTGGCCGCCGAACGCGCAGCGGTTCCGCTATGGCAGGTGACAGCAGCAACGCACCCGCCGCCGGGCAACGGCATGCCGCTCAAGAATCCGGGGGCCTGGTATGGTTCCGTCGAAGCGCTGCGCGTGGCCGACAACATCGTCAGCTACCAGACACCGGCCGGCGGCTGGGGCAAAAACGTCAACCGCAGCGAAGCGCCGCGCGACAAGGGTGAAGCGTATGTCCACAGCGACGGCGGCAAGCTGGACGGCTGGTCGTACGTCGGCACCATCGACAACGACGCCACCATCACCGAACTGCGCTTCCTGGCGCGCGTGATCGCCAGCGGAGGTGGTGCCGGCAGACCTGAATATACCGCGGCCTTCGTGCGCGGCATGGAATACCTGTTTACTGCCCAGTATCCGAACGGCGGCTTCCCGCAGGTGTATCCGCTGGCCGGCGGCTACCACGACGCCATCACCTACAACGACAACGCGCTGGCCAACGTCACCGACCTGCTGGAAGAGGTGGCACTGCGCAAGGGTGACTACAGCTTTGTCCCGCCGGAGCTGGCCGCGCGCGCGGCGCAGTCGCGCGACAAGGCCGAGCAGGTGATCATCGCCAGCCAGATCCGGGTCGATGGCGTGCTCACTGCCTGGTGCCAGCAGCACGACGCGGTGACGCTCGCCCCGGTCGGCGCCCGCAACTTCGAGCCGATCGCGCTCACCAGCGTGGAAAGCGCGCGGCTGCTCAACGTGCTGATGCGCGACCCGGCGCCCAGTCCGGCCATCGTCAACGCGGTAGATGCCGGCGCGGCCTGGCTCAAGCGTGCCGCCATCCACGGCCAGGAGTGGGTGCGCACAAAAGACAGTGCCGGCCTCACGCCCAAAGCCGGCGCCGGGCCGTTATGGGCGCGCCTGTACGACATCGCCACCATGCGCCCGATCTTCGGTGACCGCGACCGCACCATCCACACCGACGTCAACGAACTCTCGCCCGAGCGCCGCGCCGGTTATGCGTGGTACGTGAATAATCCGGCATCGACGCTGGACAAGTATGCGAAGTGGGCACGCAAGTATTCGGCGGCAGCCAAATAATGAGGTTTATTGATGAAGGATTTTCATAAGGTCATCAAATATTAATGACGTTTTATGCATGAATTAGCATTTAGCATGCAGGCTCTCCGCATTGTGCAATTCAAAGGATCCTGCCATGACTATCGAAGCCTGCGGCACCCACTCGGGCGCCTTCTTACCTGAGTCCCTCAACTTCATCACGCCGGCGGCTTGATGCGGGCGCAAAACACCTCTGCCTGGGGCGCGGTGCTGGCCATGTCGCTGGGCGCCTTCGCGCTGGTGGCATCCGAATTCATGCCGGTCAGCCTGCTCACGCCGATCGCCGCCGACCTGCAGATCACCGAAGGCCAGGCCGGCCAGGCGATCGCCATTTCCGGCGCCTTTGCCTTGCTCACCAGCCTGTTCATCTCGGGCATGGCCGGCAAGATGGACCGCAAGATCCTGCTGCTGGCCATGTCGATGCTGATGATCGTCTCCGGCACCGTGGTGGCGTTTGCGCCGAACTACCTGGTCTTCATGGTGGGCCGCGCGCTGATCGGCGTGGCCATCGGCGGTTTCTGGTCGCTGTCGGCGGCAACCGTGATGCGGCTGGTAGAACCCGCGAAAATCCCGCGCGCGCTGGCCATCCTCAACGGCGGCAATGCGCTGGCCACCGTGATCGCGGCGCCCGCCGGCAGTTTCCTCGGTTCCCTGATCGGCTGGCGCGGCGCCTTCCTGTGCGTGATCCCGGTCGCGCTCATCGCGTTCGTGTGGAAGCTGGCCACGCTGCCGCCCATGCACAACGACACCAACACCAGACCGGCGAGCCTGCCAGCGCTGCTCAAACGCCCCGAAGTGGCGCTGGGCATGGTTGCCGTGAGCCTGTTCTTCATGGGGCAATTCGCGCTGTTTACGTACCTGCGGCCGTTCCTGGAAACCGCGACCCACGCCAGCGTCTCCACCCTGTCACTGCTGTTGCTGGTCCTGGGCGTGGCCGGCTTTGCCGGCACCGCGCTGATCGGCGGCCTGCTGGGTAATCACCTGTACCGCACCCTGGTCGCGATCCCGCTGCTGATGGCGGCGATCGCCCTGGCGTTGATGACGTTTGGCGCGTCGGTGGCCGCCACTGCCGTGCTGCTGGCTTTGTGGGGCCTGCTGGCCACGTCGGCGCCGGTGGGCTGGTGGACCTGGCTGGCCCGGACCTTGCCGCACGATGCCGAGGCGGGCGGCGGCCTGATGGTGGCCGTGGTGCAGTTGGCGATCATGCTCGGCGCCATGGTGGGCGGCCTGGTATTCGACGCCGGCGGCTATCGCGGCACGTTCGAACTGGCGGCCGTAGTGCTGGTGGCGGCAAGTGGCGTTTCCCTGCTGGCGGCACGCGCCGGCGCACAAGCTTCGGTGGCCCTGGCTACTACTCATAAATAAACAAGGAAGACCATGCACAATCAAGACATCGACAACACCCGGCGCGGCATCCTGATCGGCGGCGCCCTCACGGCGACCGCCGCCGCGTTGCCGGCCATGGCGGGCGGGCAGGGCGCCGCCGCAGCACTTACCGGCACCGCTGGCATCAATGCCACCACCCCGGCGCCGGTGCAGTCCACCGTCACCATGCGCATCAACGGCAAGCCGCACACCCTCTCGCTTGACACCCGCACCACCTTGCTCGACGCGCTGCGCGAACACCTGCACCTGACCGGCACCAAGAAAGGCTGCGACCACGGCCAGTGCGGCGCCTGCACGGTACTTGTCGATGGCCGCCGCATCAACTCCTGCCTGACGCTGGCGGTGATGCACGAAGGCGCCGAGGTCACCACCATCGAAGGCCTGGGTACCCCGGACCGGCTGCACCCGATGCAGGCGGCGTTCGTCAAGCACGACGGTTTCCAGTGCGGCTACTGTACGCCTGGCCAGATCTGCTCGGCGGTAGCGGCCATCGATGAAATACGGCGCGGCGTGCCAAGCCATGTCACCGGCGACCTCACCGTGCAGCCGTTGCTGTCGGCCGACGAACTGCGTGAGCGCATGAGCGGCAATCTGTGCCGCTGCGGCGCCTATTCCAACATCATCGACGCCATCACCGAAGTGGCCGGGAGCCGCGCATGAGAGCCTTTACCTGTCAACTAGCGTCCATTATGTCGATGGCGGGGAGTATTTCATGAGAGCCTTTACCTATCAACGTGCCGCCACAGCTGCCGAAGCGGCGGCCGTCGCGGCCCGCACACCGGGCTCCCGCTTCATCGCGGGCGGCACCAACCTGCTCGACCTAATGAAGCTCGAGATTGAAACGCCCGCACACCTGGTCGATGTGAACGGCCTGGGCCTGGACCGCATCGACGCCACGCCGGACGGCGGTCTGCGCATCGGCGCGCTGGTGCGCAACACCGACCTGGCGGCCGACACCACCGTGCGCCGCGATTACGGGGTGCTGTCACGCGCCTTGCTGGCCGGCGCCAGCGCCCAGCTGCGCAACAAGGCCACCACGGCCGGCAATCTGCTGCAACGCACGCGCTGCCCGTACTTTTACGACACCAACCAGGCCTGCAACAAGCGCACGCCCGGCGCCGGCTGCGCCGCTATCGGCGGTTTTACGCGCGGCCACGCCATCGTGGGCCAGAGCGACGCCTGCATCGCCACGCACCCGAGCGACATGGCGGTGGCCATGCGCCTGCTCGACGCGGTGGTGGAAACGGTGAACCCGGATGGCGCCACGCGCACCATTCCCATCGCCGACTTCTATCGCCCGCCCGGCAACACGCCCAACCTGGACACCAACCTGCGCCCGGCGGAACTGATCACCGCCGTCACGCTGCCCAAGCCGCTCGGCGGTCGCCATGTGTACCGCAAGGTGCGCGACCGCGCCTCGTACGCCTTTGCGCTGGCCTCGGTAGCGGCCGTGGTGCAGCCCGACGGCACCGGGCGCGTGGCCGTGGGCGGCGTGGCGCACCAGCCGTGGCGCGTGCCGGCGGCCGACGCCGCACTGCCGCAGGGCGGCCAGGCCGCGACGACGCTGTTGCTGGCAGGCGCCCGCACCACCGAGGAGAACGCCTTCAAGGTCGTGCTGGTGCATCGCACGCTCGACGCCATCCTGAAAGGATAAGACATGAAATTCACCAACCCGGCAAGCACCAATCCCATCGACCAGCTCAAGGTGGTGGGCAAGCCCCTGGACCGCATCGACGGTCCGCTCAAAGTCACCGGCACCGCGCCATACGCGTACGAACAGCACGAGGCGGCGCCGAACGCCGTCTATGGCTATGTGATCGGCGCCAGCATCCCCAAGGGGCGCATCAAGGGTATCGACAGCACCGCCGCCAGCCGCGCACCCGGCGTACTGGCCGTTGTCACCTACGAGAGTGCCGGTAAACTCGGTAAAGGCAATTTCAACACGGCCCACCTGCTGGCCGGCCCCGACGTGCAGCATTACCACCAGGCCGTGGCGCTGGTGGTGGCCGAGACCTTCGAGCAGGCTCGCGCCGCTGCCGCGCTGGTGCGCGTCGATTACGAGGCTGCGCCGGGAGCGTTCGACCTGAAGGCAGCGATGGACCAGGCCAGGCCGGTCAAGTCCGGCGACAAGGACGAAGACCAGGGTGAGCAAAGAACGGGCGACTTCGAAGGCGCGTACGCCAACGCCCCGGTCAAGCTCGACGCCACCTACACCACGCCCGACCACACCCATGCGATGATGGAGCCGTTCGCGTCGATCGCGTCGTGGAGTGGCGACCAGCTCACGGTATGGATCTCGAACCAGATGATCGACTGGACCCGCACCGACCTGGCCACCACGCTGGGCATCTCCAAGGACAAGGTGCGATTGATATCGCCGTACATCGGCGGCGGCTTCGGCGGCAAGCTGTTCCTGCGCAGCGAGACCGTGCTGGCCGCGCTGGGCGCCAGGGTCGTCAAGCGGCCGGTGAAGGTGACGCTGCAACGCCCGCTCATCGCCAACAACACCACGCACCGTCCGGCCACCATCCAGCGCATCCGCATCGGCGCCTCGCGCGAGGGCCGCATCACCGCCATCGCCCACGAGAGCTGGTCGGGCGACCTGGAAGGCGGCGGGCCGGAAACGGCGGTGGCGCAAACACGCCTGCTGTACGCCGGCCCCAATCGTCTGACCCGCATGATGCTGGCCACGCTCGATCTGCCGGAAGGGAATGCCATGCGCGCGCCGGGCGAGGCGCCTGGCCTGATGGCGCTGGAAGTAGCGATCGACGAACTGGCGGAAAAACTCAGGATGGACCCTGTAACGTTCCGCGTCCTCAACGACACCACGGTCGATCCCGAACAGCGTGGCCGCAAGTTTTCGCAGCGACGGCTGGTGGAGTGCCTGCGCCAGGGCGCGCGCAAGTTCGGCTGGGACCAGCGCGCCGTGCAACCGGGTACGCGCCGCGACGGCCGCTGGCTGGTGGGCATGGGCGTGGCCTCGGCCTTCCGCAACAACATCGTGATGAAGTCCGGCGCGCGCGTACGGCTGGAGCAGGACGGCACGGTGACGGTGGAAACCGACATGACCGATATCGGCACCGGCAGCTACACCATCATCGCCCAGACGGCGGCAGAAATCCTTGGCCTTCCGGTCGAGCGCGTGACGGTGCGCCTGGGCGACTCGTCGTTCCCGGTGTCGTCCGGCTCGGGCGGGCAGTGGGGCGCCAACAGCGCCACGGCTGGCGTGTACGCAGCGTGCGTGAAGCTGCGCGAGCAGATCGCGCGCCAGGCCGGCCTCGATCCGGTCGCCGCCGAATTTGCCGGCGGCCAGGTGCATGTCGGCGCGAAGACGGTGGCGCTGTCCGTCGTGGCAGCCCAAGGTGCGATCACGGCGGAAGACGCGATCGAATTCGGTGACCTCGGAAAGAAATTCCAGCAATCGACGTTCGGTGCGCACTTCGTGGAAGTGGGCGTGGACCTGGCAACCGCTGAAGTGCGGGTGCGGCGCATGCTGGCCGTGTGCGCGGCGGGCCGCATCCTCAACCCCAAGACCGCGCGCAGCCAGTTGATCGGCGCCATGACCATGGGTGTGGGCGGGGCGTTGATGGAGCACCTGGTGGTGGACAAGCGCCTGGGCTTTTTCGTCAACCACGACCTGGCCGGGTACGAGGTGCCGGTGCATGCCGACATTCCGCACCAGGAGGTGATTTTCCTCGACGAGAACGACCCGATGTCGTCGCCGATGAAGGCCAAGGGTGTCGGTGAGTTGGGCCTGTGCGGCGTAGGGGCGGCGGTGGCCAACGCCATCTACAACGCCACCGGCATCCGCGTGCGCGATTATCCGGTCACGCTGGATAAGCTGATTGCGCAAATGCCGGCGGTGTATTGACCGCGGTACTGACAAGCACGGGGCTGCGGCCCCGTCTTCAATTCTTCAATCTGATCGCCTCGATCACCAGCGACAACGCCCGTGAGGACTGCCGCCGGCTCGGATAATAGGCGTGCAGTCCTTCGAAGTTCGGGCAACAATCCTCCATCACTGACACCAGGCGACCAGCTTCGATATGTTCGTCCACCAGGTCGCCGGGCAGGAATGCCAGGCCGCAGCCGGCCAGTGCCGCGTCGCGCATCGGATACACGCTGGTAAATACGGCTTGGCCGCGCACGCGCGCTTCCACCGGCTTGCCGTGTTCGCACAATTCCCACGCATACAAACCGCCGCTGCCGGCAAAGCGCAGTGCGATGCAGTTCTGTTTCAGCAGTTCCGCGATCGTGGTCGGCTTGCTGTGCCAGGCAAAGTACGACGGCGAGCCGACGATGCGCATCGGTACATCGGGCGTGAGGCGCACGGCGATCATGTCCTTGTCCACCTGGTCGCCGTGGCGCACGCCGATGTCGTAGCGCTCGGCCGCGATATCGACCAGCCGGTAGTCGGAGTTGATCTCCACGTGCAAGTCCGGGTACAGCGGCATCAGCGGCGCGATGCGCGGCAACAGGATCGTATCGACCACCATGTCGATGGCAGTGATGCGGATGGTGCCGGCCGGCTTGTCGCCAAGGTCGCTGACGGCGGCGATCTCCGCTTCGATTTCCTCCAGGCGCGGTGCGACATTGAGCAGCAGCCGCTCGCCAGCCTCGGTGGGCGAGACGCTGCGTGTGGTGCGCGTCAACAGGCGCACGCCGAGGCGTTCTTCCAGCGAACGGATGATGTGACTGAGCGCCGATTGCGTCATGCCGAGCTTGGCGGCTGCCCGCGTAAAACTGCGCTCGCGCGCAACGGCGAAAAAGACGAGAATGTCGCTGATATTATCGCGTGCCATAGTCGATGCAGTGGTTGCAAAGACTCGATGATACAGCAAGCGCTTGCTTTGGATCGAATCGTATTACATAATACGTGTTATGTAAGACGTTATCTTATTAGGAGTGATGAATGGCACGTACCGGATTATCAAAAGAAGAGGTGGCGCAGGCGCGTGCTGGTTTGCTGGCGCAAGGCCAGTACCCGTCGGTGGATGCGGTACGCGTGGCGTTGGGCAACACCGGCTCCAAGACCACAATCCACAAGTATTTGAAGGAGCTCGATGAAGAGCAGGGTGGTAGCACTCCGGTTGGCGTGCGCCAATCGACCATCAGCGATGTCCTGCACGACCTGGTGGAGCGGCTGGCGGCGCGGCTGCGCCAGGAGTCGGAAGACCAGCTCGATCTCGCGCGCGCGGAACTGGCCGAGAAAGAGCTGCAACTGGCGCAAGCAAATCGGCAGATGGAAAGCGAATTGCGTACCACGCGCGAACATGAAGCACGGCTGCAAACCGAGTTGCGCCAGCAGCGGCTGGCCTTCAACATCAAGCAGGACGAACTGGCGCAACTGAGCAAGGAAAGCAGCCGCATCGCGACCGAGCTGGCACATACCCAGCAGTCGCTGTACGAACAGCTGACCAACGCCCGCAAGCTCGAACAGAAAGTGGAGCAACTGCAGGCGCAGCAACGCCACACGGGCGACCTCGAACGGCAGCTAGCCACCAGCATCGCGCACAACGAGCGCCTGGGCGAGCAAGCGGCGGCGATGGAATCGGCGCTGGCGCCAGCGCAGGCGCGAGCCCGCGAACTGGAACTGCTGCTGGCGCAGGCCGAGGCACGCGCGCAGGTCCAGGAGCAGGTGGGCGAGCAGTTGCGGGCCTACCTGGACCGGATGGCGGCGCGGGATTAGCCATCACCTCTGGCAACCAGCTGCGCAATATCCTCAAACCGCATCCCCTCGCAACTGACCGCCATCCCACCGTCAAACATCGGCTGAGCCAGCTTGGTCAGCACGCTGCCGCTCGGCATTTCCACGGCCAGCCGCGCGCCGCGTTCCCACGCGTGGCGCATGCTGTCGTGCCACTGCACCGGTCGCGCCATGTTGCGGGCCAGGTCGGCGCCGATGGCGGCGCCGTCAAATAGTGCCCGCGCCGCGCTGCCGCTGATGTACGTCATGCGCGGACGGCGCAGCGGCACGTCAGCCATCGCCGCTGCCAGTTCCAGCGCCTGGCGATCGAATAATTCGCAATGCGACGGCACGCTCACCGCCAGCCGCTCGGCCTTGGCGCCCGAGCTGCCAGCCTGCACCAGCGACGCCACCGCCGCCATGGCCTGGTCGGAACCAGCGATGACCAGCTGGCGCGGGCCGTTCAGGTTGGCGAGGTACACGGGCGTCTCCATGCTGTGCACTTGCGCTACCAGCGGCGCAAGCTGGGCTTCCACCAGGCCAGATACCGCCGTCATGCCAAAGCCGGAAGGATAGGCATCTTCCATCGACTGCGCGCGCTGGCGCACCAGCCGCACGGCGTCGGCAAAGTCCAGCACACCGGCGATGACGGCGGCCGGATAGGCGCCAATCGACAGTCCTGCCACCATTGTCGGCTGGGCACCGAGCATGGCCATGTAGCGCGCGGCAGCCACGCCGGCCACCAGCAGGCACAGTTGCACGGCAACGGTGGAGCGCAGCGCTTCCACGGTATCGAGCAACAGCACGTCGCTGCCCAGGGCTGCCGAAGCTTCGGCCAGTGTATCGCCGACCACCGCGTGCGCGGGCAGGGCGTGCAGCATGCCCGGCTTTTGCGCGCCCTGGCCGGGGAAGGTCAACAGCACGCTCATGCTGCCTCGCGCTGCGCGTCTGCCATGCGCCACGGATCGGCGACCAACACCGGCCCGTGCGCGGTCTTGAGCAGCACCCGGCCGCCGCGCGCGTATTCGTTCAGGGCGAAACCGCCGCGTCCCGTATCGACCTGGATATCGACACGGCACTGCTGTTCCTGCAACCGCAGCAGGCGGTCGATGATCCAGGCCGGCAGCGGTTCCGGTGCGCGCACCAGCAGATCGAGGTCGCTGTCTGCGCGCAGCACCGGCAGGCCGGAGGCCAGGTAAAAGCCGGCGCCGCCGGTGGGTCCCCACGCCAGGCCCAGGTCTTTCAGGCGCGGCGTCATGGCGGCCAGCGCGCGCAGCGGCGGCAAGTCCGACTGGCACTCGCCCGAGCGCACTGCACGCAAATGCAGGCGCGCCAGCATCTCGGGCGTGACGCAGCGGGCCACGGCATCGCGCTGCACATAACCCTTGCAGCGCTGGCTGCGCGTCAGGCCGCGGGCACCCACCGGCAGCAGGCTGCCAGGCGCCGCCTCGCGCCGCACCACCAGCGGCGCTTGCGTGAGCCACGCCGCGTCGAGCCACTCGGGCCAGGCTTCGCCGGCGCCGGTGGTAAAGCGGTCGGGCAAGCGCAGGAACAGCAGGTCGTGCGGACGGCAGGGCAAGTTTTTCATACGTTATCCAACAATGGCGCGGGTGGCAAAGAATAACAGCGATGGTCCGAGCAGGCAGCCCAGTCCCGTGTGGAACGTGGCCACCAGCGCGCCATACGGCACCAGCCTGCGGTCGGTGGCCGCCAGACCGGCCGAGACGCCGGACACGGTGCCGGCCAGGCCGCCGAACACCATCGCCGAACGCGGCGTGCGCAAGCCGAGGAATTTGGCGGCGGCCGGCGTGGCCACCATCACCAGGATGGCCTTGATCAGACCAGCGGCAATACTCAGCGCCATCACGTCCGACGTGGCGCCGATGGCCGCCCCGGTGACCGGACCGACGATATACGTAACCGCGCCGGCGCCGATGGTGGTGATGCTGACCGCATCGCGATAACCGAACGCGTAGGCCACGCAAGCACCGACGATAAACGGCAGGAAGGTGCCCAGCAACAGCGCCACCACGCCGACCATGCCGGCCTTTTTCGCTTCCACCACCTGCACTTCGAACGCGGTGGCGACAATCGCGAAGTCGCGCAGCATGGCGCCGCCCATCAGGCCCACGCCGGCAAACAGCGAGACGTCGGCAAGGCCCTTGGTGCCGCCGGTCTGCACGCCGCCCCAGTAGGCCAGCCCGAGGCCGATCACGATGGCGATGGCGGAGCCGTGCACGCGTCCCATGGTCAAGTGGCGCGAGAGTTTCATGGAGATCAGCATCACCAGGCCCACCAGCGCAAATGCGGTGACCAGGCCATTGTGGCGGGCAGTTCCTTCGAGTAGTTCGAGCATGACGATCTCCTTAGCGCACGGTGGCAGGGGTTGGCACTTCCAGCGGCGGCAAAGCCGTTCCTTCAACCTTTTCGCCGCGGTTGATCAGCGCGATCACGCAGGCGCACACCACCACGCTGCCGACAGCCGCCAGCAGCGCGACCGGGCCACCGCGCAGCGCGGTCAGCACGTTCTGTTGCGCGGCCATGGCGACCACCACCGGGATGTACATCGCGCCCCAGAAGGCCACGCCCATTTCGGTCTGCTCGGGCATCCAGCCCTTCTTGTGCATCCACAGCCGGGCGCAGATAAGCAATATCATCGCAATGCCCACGCCGCCGACATTGGTCTTGGCGCCGATCAGGGTGCCCAGCAGGTCGCCGAGGAAGATCCCCAGCAAGTGGCAGATCGCCAGTAAAGCGGTTCCGTAGATAATCATGATTGTGTCTCCAACTAGTTTCAACTCGTTCCAGGGATCGGCCGCACCGGTTTATATAGTGGTTTCATGGGCGGCCGTCATAGTGGGTCAGGCGCTTGTCTCTCCTTTCCACTGCTCGCGCAGCAGTTGCCGGACGCGCCGCGAGGCGGCCCGGTGTTCGCCATCGAAACGGGTGGCGAGGTCTTTGCGGGTGTCGTTGGCGATATCGGCCAGCGCCGCTTCCAGCGTGGTCGTTACCAGCGCCACGTCGTCCGCTGACGGCGCCGATGCACTCGAAGGCTGCAGCACCTTCCACAACAAACCCAGCGACGCATAGCTGTGGATGTCGTACGCCATCGGCGGCACGCTTTGCGCCAGCGCCTCCAGCGCTTCCACCGAGCGCAGCGTGATGCGCGCAGCGGACGCCTTGCCCATCGCATGCACCATCACGCCAGCATCGTCGAAAGCGATCAGGCGGTTGGCCTGGTAGCCGTGGGCCAGGAAGGCGCCCGACATCGCCAGCCCGACGATCAGCCCGATCACCGGGTGGCCGGCCAGCCGCGCCTGGGCATAAGCGCCCGCCGCGCCGGCCAGCGCCTGGTGGATGCCGAAGGCTTCCTCGCGGCGGCCGTATGCCTGGCTGGTGACGTCGATCACGGCGACGATGGCGCGCTTGCTGGCAGACGCGCGGTCGGCATCGATGACCTCGTGCACGGCCTGCGCCAGCTGCCAGCCTTCGACCAGGCCCACTTCGCCGGTGCGGGCGCGCGGGAAGCGGTTAGCAGCGTCGGGCACCACGGCAATAAAACGCGCGGGTGCACCGGCCAGGCTGGCGTCGCGCACGCGCACTGCCGGCCAGTCATAAACATCGGCACCGCCAGCGAGCAGGTCGAGCCAGGTGCCACCGTTGGAGGTGTGGTTTGCGGTATTCATCAGAGATCCTTTCCGTACAGGGCGCGGACATCGGCCGCCTCCGGCTGGCCGGCAGTGTCGAAACGCGCCAGGCGTTCGAGGTAGTGGGCGTAACGGTCGCTGCGATGCTCCGGCGGCACGCCGGCGCGGAACAGGTCCACCACCAGGCTGCGCACCTGCGCCGTATCGTCGTCCACCAGCGCATCGGCCAGGCCGGTCGCTGCGCGCTGCTGGCCGCCGGTCAGGCCCCAGATGAGAGCGCGGTTGCGGGCGTCAAATTCGGCGATCCCCGCTTCCTGCTCGATCACCTGCGGGCCGTTCAGCCCCAGGCGCGCCTCGCGGGTGAGCGCCAGGTACGAGCACAGGCCGGCAGCGATCGACATGCCACCGTAGCAGCCCACGGTGCCGGCACTGACACCGATCACGGGACGGTAGCGGCGCAGATCGACGATGGCCGACTGGATTTCGGCAATCGCCGCCAGCCCCAGGTTGGCTTCCTGCAGCCGCACTCCGCCCGTCTCAAACACGATCACGGCCTGGGTGGGAATGCCGGCACGGTTGTCATCGGCCGCCAGCTCGAGCGCGCCGGCGATTTTTGCGCCGCCCACTTCGCCCATGCTGCCGCCCTGGAACGCGCCTTCGATGGCCAGCACCACGGTGGCCACGCCCTCGACCGTGCCCTTGGCCACGACCACCCCGTCATCGGACTGGGTGACCAGCTTTTGCTGCGCCAGCCACGGCGACGTGACGCGATCGAAAGGGCCGATCAGTTCGCGCATCGAGCCGGTGTCGAGCAGGGCGCGGGCGCGGTTGCGGGCGCTGCGCTCGATAAAGCTGTCGCGGTTCAGCAGTTGTTCGATATTCATGGTTGACCTCCAGCCGCTTGCGCTTCTTCGAACGCCTGCTCGATGCGCATGCGCACCACGCCGGGCGTGGCGCCGTTGTCGTTGATCTCGATGCTGGCCGCCGGCAGCGTGGCGTCGGTAAACACGCGTTCGAGCAGCGCTTTCCAGGTGCCGCCGTAGCCGTCCACCGAGGTTTGCACGGCAATGGTGGTCAGCACGCCGCCTTGCGGGGCCAAGAGCACCTCCAGGTCGCCCGATGCCACCACGCCGGTGACCACGCGGGCAACGATAGTGGGCGCAGCGGGCTGGCCAGCGGGGAATTCAAAATGCAGTCGTTCCATGTTGGGCCTCCGTAGCTTGTAATTGTGGGGTGATGCGGTGGTTCGGATGCGCGAGGCGGTCGAGCAGCAGCGTGGCCGCCAGCAGGTCCGCCGCGCCGCCGGGCGAGACGCCACGCGCCATCAGGTCGGCATCTAGCTCGCGCAAGGCCGCGCGGCCGGTATTTGTGCCGGCGCCACCGGCGTAAAGCACCGCCTTGGCGCCGCTCTGGGCGGCCGCCAGTGCCGCAGGGCCGCCGCGCGCCAGCAGGCAGGTGTCGTCCAGGTCGGCCATCACGGCCAGCAGCGCGTTCAATTGGGCGGCGGTTTCGCTGTCGCCCCGGGCGCGCGAGGCGTGCAGCATCGGCAGCGCCACGTCGGTCACGTGCGGGAACGCCGCCTCGGCCTGGCCGCGCGCGCCGCCCACGCCATAGATGCGGCGCACGGTCTCGCCCTTGTTGCCGGTGCTGGCCGGAGCGGCGGGATCGTGCAGCCGCGCCAGGGCGCCGGCCCGCGCCGCGATGGTGCGTGCATCGAAGTCGCCGTGGGCGGCCGCAGTGACCAGCAACCCGAGCGCCCAGATCGCGCCCCGGTGGGTGTTGACGCCGCCGGTGGCGTTCATCATCAGCGTTTCGCCGGCGCGGCCAATGGCGCCGATGCGCAGGCGCAGCGCAGGCAGGTCGTCCATCGTGGCGCCCGCATGGGCCATGGCTTCGAAGGCGGGGCGCAGCGCGTGGGCCGAGCGGCACATCAGCAGCCAGCTCAAGTCGGTGTGGGCGCCGCTGCCGCGCATGTCCACCAGGCCCGGTTTTGGTGTGAGCATGGCTTCGTCCACCAGTACGGTGACCGCAATGTCGGCCAGCGCGGCGCCATTCAAGTCCACTGGCACGGTGCGGGAAAGTTCGGTCAGCATCGTCATTACCAGCTCCTGAATTTGGCAGGTGGGTCGTACAGGCCATCGGACCAGTCAACCAGGTCGGCGATGCTCTTGGCGGCCAGCAGCGAGCGCGTGGCCTGCGCCCGTTGCACGCCCAAGTCTTCCGGCAGCGCGATCAGGCCCTCCTGGCGCATGCGAGCAGTCTGTTTCGGATCGTGGCGCAGGCCGACGGGCGTGACGCCCGCCACCGCCGCCAGCATGGCCTTGCGCTCTTCCAGGTTGCGCGCCTTGTACAGGTAGGCGATGCCTTCCTCGGTCAGCACGTGGCTGACGTCGTCGCCGTAAATCATCACCGGCGCCAGCGGCATGCCGGACGCCTTGCCGACGGCGACGGCGTCGAGGGATTCGACGATGGTGGGCTGGGTGCCGTCCTGGAAGGTTTCCACCATCTGCACCACCAGCTTGCGGCCGCGCGAGAGCGGGTCGTCGCCTTCGATCAGGTCCAGCCAGGCCGGCGTGGCGTGGCGGCGGCCGTGCGGGTCGTGGCCCATGTTCGGCGCGCCGCCAAAGCCGGTGAGCCGGCCGTGCGTGACGGTCGATGAATTGCCCAGGCCATCCATTTGCAGGGTGGCGCCGATGAACAGGTCCACCGCGTACTGGCCGGCCATCTGGCACAGCAGGCGGTTCGAGCGCATGGAGCCGTCGCGACCGGTGAAGAACACGTCGGGGCGGGCGGCCGTGTAGGCTTCCATGCCCAGTTCGGCGCCGAAGCAATGCACGCTGTCCACCCAGCCGCTTTCGATGGCAGGGATCAGCGTGGGGTGCGGATTCAGGGTCCAGTGGCGGCAGATCTTGCCCTTCAAGCCCAGTTGCTCGCCATAGGTGGGCAGCAGCAGCTCGATGGCGGCGGTATTAAAACCGATGCCGTGGTTCAGTGACTGCACGTTGTGGCGCTCATAGACGCCACGGATCGCCATCATCCCCATCAGCACGTGCACGGGCTTGATCAGGCGCGGGTCGCGGGTGAACAGCGGCTCGATATAGAACGGCTTGTCGGCCTGCACCACGAAGTCGATCCACGAGCCGGGAATGTCCACGCGCGGCAGGTCGCCGGGATCGTCGACGATCTGGTTCACCTGGGCGATCACGATGCCATCGTGGAAGGCGGCCGCTTCCACCAGCGCCGGCGTGTCCTCGGTGCTGGGGCCCGTGTACAGGTTGCCCTGGCGGTCGGCCATGTAGCCGGCCACCAGCACCACGTTGGGCGCCAGGTCCACGTACAGCCGCGCATACAGTTCCACGTAGGTGTGCAGCGCGCCCACTTGTAGCACGCCGTCCTGCAGCAGTTGCGAGATGCGCAGGCTCTGGGCGCCGGCAAAGGCGAAATCGAGCTTGTTGGCGATGCCGCGCTCGAACAGGTCCAGGTGCTGCGGCAGGCTCACGCTGGGCATGATCATGTGCAGCTTGTTGACCTTGTCGGCATTCATTTGCACCATGGCGCGGGCCAGGAAATCGGCCTGTTTCTGGTTGTTCCCTTCGAGGACCACGCGGTCGCCGCTGGCGATCAGGAGCGAGAGCGCATCGACGATGGCGTCGGTGCCGATGATGGGGCCGTCGCTGAGGTGGCGGACGGAGTCGCGGCGGCGGCGCTTTTCCTGGCGCCGCGTGTCCCACTGGCGCGGCGGCTTGCTGCTGTTGTTCATATTGTCTCCTGTCATTACGTTCTCGACATAAGCTGGATGTCTGACAGGACCCAGCATAGGCCGCAATACCGTCCAGTTCAATCAACCGCAGCGCCTCAACGTTTACCTTCAGGTTAACTATCGCTATACTGAGAACCTATCCCGGCAGGGAGTGAGGCGCTGCTTGCGCGCCTCGGCAGCGGGGCCGGCGTTGCTCGTCATCGCATGGGCTACCATGCTTCTTCCTCGCGCCTTGCCCCCGCTACCGATGCATCGCAATCCGCTGCCTCCTCCCTACCGGGATAGGTTCTGGCCCAAAGGAGAATCCCTATGATCGACGAAGAAATCACGCTCAAGAAACTGGAAATCTTCCTGGCTTTCATGCGCCTGGGCAGCCTGGCGCGGGTGTCGGACGAGGTCGGGCAAAGCGTGGTCAGCGTGCACCGGGCGCTGCATTCGCTGGAAGAAGGCTTGCGCTGCCAGCTGTTTGCGCGCGAAGGCCGCAAGCTGACTGCCCAGCCGGCCGCATTTGCCCTGGCCACGCATGCGCAGCGGGCTGTCAACGAGGCGGAAGAGGGTATCCGCAAGGTGCGCGAAATCGCCGGTTTCAACAGTGGCCGGCTGCGCATCGGCTCGCTGTACTCGCTGACCTTGCGCTGTATTCCGCACCTGCTGATGGGCCTGAAATTGCGCCGTCCCGAGCTGCACGTCGATCTCACGCTCGGCTCCAACAAGGATTTGCTGCAAGGCCTGGCCGACGGCCGTCTCGACGCCGTGGTCATCGGCTTGCAAGCACCGAGCGATGACGGCCGCCTGATCGCCATTCCCATGTTCGAGGACGAGGTGCGGCTGGCCGCGCCGCTCGGTTCTCCCTACGCGGGCGCGGCCCAGGTGGACTTGCGCCAGCTGCGCCACGAGCAATGGATCACGCTGGGCGCCGGTTTCGTGACGGCAGACAGTTTCAACCACGCATTCCGCCAGGCCGGCTTCGAGCCGGAAACCGCGATGCAGGTCAGCGACATTTTCTCACTGATCAACCTGGTGGGCAGCGGCATGGGCTACAGCCTGCTGCCGGCGCGGGTGGCCGAGTACAGCGCCCGCATCGAGCTGATCGCGCTGGCGGCGCCGTATGCATCGCACCAGGTGATTTCGCTGCTGATGCTCAAATCGCGCGAGCGCGATCCGAACCTGCTGGCCCTGGCGGCCGAGTCGCGCATGTTCGACAACGGCAAGCGCCGACACAATTGAAGATTGGCTTTTTACGCAACATGGATTAACTTCTACCAGATTCAGCTAAAAAGCCACAAATTCAATCTCATTCATCGAAGCCATGCCGGTTTGATCGACTTTTAAAAAGCCGGTCGCTATGATTATGTTTCTAAAAGGAAAATAATCCGGAGGCGACATGCAGTGGTTTTATGATTTAAAGATCGGCAAAAAGCTGATCATTTCGTTCGCTATCCTCACCGTTTTTACCTGCGCACTGGGCCTGTTCTCGATCGCGCAAATGACCAAGGTCAGCCAGGCGTCCAGCGATATCGCCACCAACTGGCTGCCGGCAGTGCGCTACCTGGGGCAAATGCAGAATTCGCTCTCGCGCTACCGCATCTCCGAATCGACCCACATCCTGCTCACCACCGAAGAAGACATGGTGGCCACCGACAAGTCGATGGCCACCCGGCTCGAAACCCTGTCCAAGCAGCAGGCGTCGTACGCTGCCTTGGTGTCCGAGCCAGAAGAAAAGCGCATCTACGCCGAGCTGCAAAAGTCGCTCGCCGACTACATGGCGCAAAGCAAAAAGCTCACCGGCCTGTCGCACGCGGGCAGCAAGGAAGAGGCGCGCACGCTGTTCCGGGGCGCTTCCAATAAGCTGTTCCGCCAGGTGAACGAGCAGCTCGAAGCGCTGGTCAAGATCAACGACGACGGCAGCGCAGCGTCCGACGAGCAGGCGTCCGCTACGTTCGCCCTATCACGCAACCTGATCCTGGGCGTGCTGGCGGTGCTGATCGTAGTCGGCATGGCGCTGGCCGTGTGGGTGGCGCGCATCGTGTCGCGGCCGTTGCAGGAGGCGGTGGAAGTGGCCCAGCGCGTGGCCAACGGCGACCTGACCGCCAACATCGCACGCGGCGGCGCCGACGAGACCGGCCAGTTGATGGCGGCCCTGGGCCTGATGAACGCCAGCTTGTTGCGCGTGGTCGGCGAAGTTCGCAGCGGCACCGACACCATCGCCACCGCCTCGGCCGAGATCGCCAGCGGCAACCTCGACCTCTCGAGCCGCACCGAGGAGCAGGCCAGTTCGCTGGAAGAAACCGCGTCGGCCATGGAAGAGTTGACGTCCACCGTCAAGCAGAATGCCGACAACTCGCGCCACGCCAAGAAACTGGCGCAATCGGCTTCGACCATCGCCGGCGATTGCGGCAAGGTCGTGGGCGAAGTGATCACCACCATGGAATCGATCAGCGCGTCGTCACGCAAGATCGTCGACATCATCAGCGTGATCGACGGTATCGCGTTCCAGACCAATATCCTGGCCCTGAACGCTGCCGTCGAAGCAGCTCGGGCAGGCGAGCAGGGCCGGGGCTTTGCCGTGGTCGCGACCGAAGTGCGCAACCTGGCCCACCGCAGCGCGGCAGCCGCCAAGGAAATCAAGGTGCTGATCGACGACTCGGTGGTGCAGGTAGGTTCCGGCACATCGCAAGTGCAGCAGGCCGGTAAGTCGATGAACGACATGCTCGAGAGCGTGCGCCGCGTGAGTGAAGTAGTGACCGAGATTACCGCCGCCAGCGAAGAGCAGAGCGTGGGCATCGAAGAAGTGAACCGCGCCGTGATCCAGATGGACCAGGTAACGCAACAGAATGCCGCGCTGGTGGAAGAAGCCGCCGCAGCGGCAGCGGCATTGCAGGAACAGTCGGCCAACCTGGCGGCGGTCGTCAGCGTCTTCCGCCTGGCATAGACAAACAACACGATAATAATTAACTGAGGAGATCTCCATGCATAAGACCACCGTCATCGCCGGCGCCGTACTGGCCGCCGTCTGCGCAGTCGTTCCGGCCGCCGCGCAATCGAACGTCACGCTGTACGGACTGCTCGACACGGGCGTGGAAAACCTGACCCATGCGGGACCGGGCGGCAGCGCCACGCGGGTGAGCTCGGGCGGCATGAACAACTCGCGCTTCGGCTTCCGTGGCACCGAGGATCTGGGCGGCGGCCTGAAAGCCGTGTTCAATCTCGAAGGCGGTTTGCTGACCGACATCGGCGGCTCCGATGGCGGCGGCCTGTTCCGGCGTCAGGCCAACGTGGGCCTGGAAGGTTCGTTCGGCCGGGTGGTCCTGGGCCGTTCGTTTACCACCGTGTATGATTTCATCGTGCCGTTCGACCCGATGGCATACGCGCCGTACTACTCGTGGGCCTCGAGCGGCTCGGCCTCGAACGTCAACAGCTACGGCATGATCACGTCGGCCGACAACATCGTCAAATATTCGCTGGAAACCGGGCCACTCAAATTCGGCGCCACGTATGCCTTCGGCGAACAGAGCACCGGTACCGCCGACGGCGCGAGGATGCAGGTAGCCGCTACCTACACGGCCGGCATGTTCTCGGTAATCGGCTCGGCCGAACAAGGCAACGGCAACAAAGTTGCTGCCACCAATCGCCACGACACCAGCAATATCTACCACCTGGGCGGCATGGTCACTGCCGGCGACTTCAAGGTGCAACTGGTAGGCCGCAGCTACAAGAACGAATCGAACAACCGCGCCTTGCCCGATGTGCGCGCCAACACCTACTGGGCCGGCCTGACCTACAAGGCCGGCCCGGCGTTGACGCTGGTCGGCGCCATCTACTACACCGACGTGCGCAACGTGGCGGCCCGTACTGATGCCGATCCGAAGATGTACGTGACCCGCGCCCGCTACGCGCTGTCCAAGCGCACCGACGTGTACGTGACGGCAGCGTATGCCAAGGCCAAGAACGGCAAGCTGATCAGCCTGTCACGTGCCGATGCGGGGTTTTCCGATAGCCAGCGCGGCTTGATGGCCGGCGTGCAGCATCGGTTCTGATGTGCTGGTAAGTGTAATGATGCCGTGTTAGTCGAGGTGGCCCGGCTTGATTGTCCGGCTTTAACGCGGGGACTACTTCGGCGGGGCGGCTTTGGCGCGGATGGTTTGCAGTTCGGTGGTCAGCCAGGTCTGGCTGGCCACGGGCTGGCTGTCAGCACACCGCACCTGGTAGGGCGTGCCCGACATGCTGCTCGAGCTCGCTGCCAGCTTGATGAACTGCTCGGTGCCATCAAGCTTGTTTTTCTCCACGAGGTAATTCAATTTTTTCGCCAGGTGCGCCTTGGCGTCGGCGGAGCTATACCAGCTGCCGTTGCGGTTGAACTGGCAGCCGGATGTACCCAGGCGATTGAGCAGGGCATCGATTTCGGCGCGGGAAGTGGCCGGCAGGTCGGCGGCGAATGTGGGGGACGCGGCGGATGCCAGCGTAACGAGTATGACGGCGAGAATATTTGTTGTGCGCATAGGGGAATGATACTGCCTTTTTACGTGATATATTTATTGCTCATGAGCCACTTTTTACTTTGAACATGACATCTGCTTATGCAACCCCGGGCGTGTACATCCAGGAACTCAACGCCTTTCCCAACTCGGTGGTGGCGGTGGCATCCGCCGTTCCCGCATTTATTGGTTACACCCCGGTCGCTGCGTACCAGGGCAAGTCATATGCCAATGTCGCGGTAAAAATCACCAGCTTCGCGGACTTCCAGGCCTATTTTACGCTGCCCGATCCGCCGGCGCCGCTGGATCCGGCGGTGCAATATGCTCCCGGTTATTACCTGGTGGCGCAAAAAACCCAGCCGGCTTCGGGCGAATACATCTTACTCGATGGCGTGTATTACGCGGTCCTGCCCGACCCGAGCACGATTTACTATCTGTACAACAGCGTGCGCCTGTTTTACCAGAATGGCGGTGGCGACGCGTATATCGTTTCGGTGGGTACCTATGGCGCCGCAAGTGGCAAGCCGATCACCGATCCGGCAGCGCAGATCGTCAATCCCAACGTGAAACTGGCCGACTTGCAACGCGGTCTGGCGCTGCTGAAGACCGAGCAGGAACCGACCATGTATCTGTGTCCCGATGCCACGCTGATGTCATTGGCCGATAACGCCATCTTGAATCCGGCGATGTTGCAGCAAGCAACGGCAATGGGGACGGCGGTATGCCTGCTCGATATCATTGGCGGCGCCCAACCCGATCCGATCCAGTACACCGACGACATCGCCAATTTTCGCAACAGTACCGGCATTAACGGACTGCGTTACGGCATCAGCTACTACCCGTTTCTCGGCACGACCATCATGCAAACGGGCGAACTCGATTTCACCAATTTGTTCGGTGGCGATACGACCAGGCTCAATTCTTTGCTGAGCCCGGCATCGGCGCCGAATCCGCAAGCAGTACAAATCCTCACCCAGATCCAGCATCCATCGGCCAAGCCGATGACCAACAGGCAGTTGCAGGCGGCGCTGGTGGCGGCCAGCCCTGTCTATGCCCGGATCATGGCGTCGGTGACCGAGTTGGCCAATATTCTGCCGCCAAGTGGCGCGATGGCGGGCGTGTACACCGTCACCGACAACACGGACGGCCCCTGGTGCTCGCCAGCTAATTGTCCCATCACCGGCGCAGTCAGCCTGCCGATTCTGCTGTCGGACAGCCAGCAGGCCACCCTGAATATCGATGAGGCCACCGGTAAATCGATCAATGCCATCCGCTTGTTCAATGGCCAGGGCATCCTGGTGTGGGGCGCGCGCACCCTCGATGGCAATAGCCAGGACTGGCGTTATATCGCAGTGCGCCGGACCATGATTTACCTCGAGCAGTCGATCAGGGAGGCGGCGCGTGCCTATGTTTTCCAGCCTAACGATGCCAATACCTGGGCTGCCGTCAAAAGCATGATCGGCAGCTTCCTCACCGATGTGTGGAAACAGGGAGGGTTGCAGGGCGCATCGCCGGGCGATACCTACCAGGTCGATATCGGCCTGGGTGTCACGATGACACCCGAAGATATCCAGAACGGCATCATGCGCGTATCGGTGAAGGTGGCCGTGCAGCGGCCGGCGGAATTCATCGTGATCACGTTCGAGCAGCAACAGGCAACATCGGACTGATCTGTAGATGTTGTTGCGCGCAGACAGTTCAAAAAATATATGTTGGTTATCCGATATATATTATTTTAAAAGTAATATGATCGGGTGACACCCATGGTAGAGGTAATCATATGGCATCCCGATCGCGCAACACGGCAACCGATATTCAACGCTACCTGCTGTTACCTAAACGGGGTCTGCACTCCGAGGCGCTACGGGAGCCGCTTGCATCCCCCCAGCTTTTTTCCTCTGTAATGTCAGCCAGGTTGGACTTGCAGGGTGCCGCCAGAACGGCTGTCCAGCCGGCTGCGGCCGTCAAGATCGTGCATTCCAGCGCAGACAGCGGCCCCAAACTGGTAGAGCTGAGCGATGTCGCAGCCACTGCCTTGAAGGCCAGCAATGCCGGCATCAGGCTGGTGCCGCTGGTGCGCTACGAGATCGCCCGCAGCCCCCGGTGGCAGATCCTGCAGCCAGCGGCCGTTCGCAGCAAGGCGGCTGCGGCAGCGGCGCCGGGCTTGAAGATCAAGGTGGTCGATACCGTCAGTGGCAGGCCCGTCAGGGGCGCCATGGTGGTCGCGTTTACGAATTTCGCCGGCCAGGAAGGCGCGCAGGGCACCAGCAATGCGAAAGGCGAGGTCACCTTGCAGTTTTCCACTGTGAGCAAGACGCTGGACTTGTTGCTGATCTACGGTCCCGCCGGCTACTGGGGACTGTGCGAGCGCACCCGCAAGATCAAGAACGGCGACAGTGTCGGTATTGCCCCCATTGACCTGGCGGTGCCGGATTTCCTCGCCACCGTCTATGGCGAACATCCCGCCGAGGCTGGCCACGGCGTGCGGGTGGGCGTGATCGATACCGGTGTCGATGGCAAGCATCCTGATTTAAAAGTGCTGGGCGGCGCCGCGTTTGTCGCCGATGAGAATGATGCCGGTGGCTGGGGACCGGCCAAGGAGCAAGGCGAGCACGGCACCCATGTGGCGGGCATCATCGCCTCCCGTGGCCAGCAACCGACCGGCAAACCCGGCGTGGCCCCGGGCGTGGCGCTGTACAGTTACCGAGTATTTCCCAACGCCGGCGGCGGCGCCACCAACTACGACATCTTGCGCGCGATCGAGCAGGGGGTACAAGACCAGTGCGACTTGCTGAACCTGAGCCTGGGCGGCGCGTCGCCCGATGAGGCCGTGCACGACGCCATCAAGGAGGCATATGATAATGGCACTTTATGCATTGTCGCGGCCGGCAATGACGGACGCCAGCCGGTTTCCTATCCCGCCGCATGGACCGAGTCCGTTGCGGTGTCAGCCGCTGGCAGGCAGGGTACTTTTCCCGCCAACTCGTCCGAACTACTGGACGTGGCGCCGCCGGCAGCCACTACCGATGAACAGCTTTTCATTGCGCAGTTTTCCAACGTGGGACCGGAAATCGACCTGACCGGTCCGGGCGTCGGCATCGTCTCGACGCTGCCCGGTGGCGGCTACGGTGTGATGAGCGGCACGTCGATGGCGTGTCCGGCCGCAGCCGGCGCCGCAGCCGCGTTGCTGGCCGCCCAGCCCAAGGTGCTCAAAATGAAACGGAACCGCGACCGGTCCACGGCCATGCTGGCCGTGATCAATGCTGCGGCAAAACCGCTCGGCTTTCCCAAGGACCTGGAGGGACTGGGGATGCTGCCCTGATTGGGCCGGTGATCATGCTATATTGAGTATATGAGCCAAGTTATCCTGCGACGTACCGCTGATGCCACCATCTCCACCGAGGAAGCGCTTTCCATGGTGGGCGCGACCATCGACGGGCGCGTCATTCATCACAGCGGCGACAATTTGCTGGTCGATGTTGCGGCCGGCGAACTGGATGCGCTCAAGAGCAAATTGACGGGCTGGGTTGTGTCGCCGCAGCAGGAACGGATACCCGTTCCGGACACGCGGCGGCGCATCGTCTAGCTGGCGTGGTCTCGGCTATTTTCCGAAGGTGGTGATTTTGACGCCTTCACCGCATCGTCCAGGTTCTTGACGGCGGCTATCATCCCCAGCAAGTTCCCGGTAGGAATGGTAGCAGCCAAGCCGATCAGGGCGGTGGTAATGCCGATCATCGCCTTCGCGTCTATGATGTGCTTCAGTGCTTCCCTGGCAGATTCGGTGGCACGGTCCAGTGCTGCCAGGCTGATCTTGCCATCGTCGAGAGCGATGCCAACGGCCTGGGTAGTGAGGTCGGTCGCCAGATTGAGCAGCGTTACTTCCAGCGATTGCAGTTGGGCCCTGTCCTTTTTTGGAATGGCGTCCCATTGGCTAAACACACGGTCGCCCACCGCCACCGCTGCCAGCCGAAATTGCTTGGCCAGTTGCAACGCCTGTTTTGCAGCCAAGATATTGTCGCTCATGGTCACCCCCATATAGTTTTACTCGGCTGCACGCACGGCAACGTAAGCGGCGCGAATCTGCCGGGTCTGCTTTGCGAGTTGCGATAGAACTTCCTTGTCCGATATCCGGTTACGGTTGTCGTACAGCGACTGATGCGCAGCGGCTATCTTCTGCAAGGTCTCGATATATTTGGGAATAGCCCGGGCGCGCGCCGCGTAAGCAGGCTTGCCGAGCTCGAGATTTGCGTACGCCATTTGCGCGGCAACCGGTTCGCGCATGGTGTCGTCCTTGCTTTTTTCCTCGGCCATGCCGATCAGGGTCCGATGGTAGCTGACGAAAGCCGTGTGCTCGGTGTCCAGGGACTCAGCGAAGCCTTCCATCACCACGGTCATGGAAGCAATCACTTTTTGCAGGGGCCCATTGGCATTCTCGACCACCTGCTTCAATTCCCGTTGTTGATAGGCGCTGGCGAGCGCATTGGTCAATGCCTTGCCGAGTGCTCTGACAGCCTCTGCTTTTTCCTCGGTGAGGTAGCGGGCTTCTGCTGCTGCATCGACCATTGCGTCAAGCTCGGGATCGAAACTTGGCGTCTCGTCCCCGGCCAGGTCAGCCAGGGCGCTCATGTAGGCGGAAATGGATTTGTGATAGATCGCCAGTTCCGCACTTTGTTTCTTGCGCTCTTCTGCAACCCGTGTCAGGTGATCGCGCTGTGCAGTATCGGCCCAAAACGTGAAGGCTTTTCTGACTTCCGGGCTCTGCACGTAGTCATTGGTCAGCCTGGTATAGCTGGCGCCATCGGCCGACATCCTGCCGAATTCCTGGATCGCACCGAGGTTGGCGCATCCGGTGAGGATCAGCGCAATCGCCAGCACGGCTGGCCGGGTCATTGAGTTGAACAATTTATCCCCCCATGGTTTAACCGATTGGCAAGCCACAAACCGATGGCCACCCAAGCGATAACACTACTATTATTTAAATCATAAGGGGGAGAATTTTTAATGTATTTTTGCCACTCCAGCTATCAGGCTGACAGTTCTCTCCGGATAATCTCCGCACCGGCACTGAGCGCTTTGAGTTTTCCTCTGGCGACGTGGCGCGGCAAAGGCGCCATGCCGCAGTTGGTGCAAGGGTAGAGCTTGTCGGCATCGACGAACTGCAGCGCCTTGCGCAAGGTATTGGCGACTTCCTCGGGCGTTTCAATCACATGGCTGGCCACGTCGATGGCCCCGACCATCACTTTTTTGCCACGGATGAGCTCAATCAGGTCGATCGGCACATGCGAGTTGTGGCATTCCAGCGAGATGATATCGATACTGGACTTCTGCAACTTGGGGAAGGATTCTTCGTATTGGCGCCACTCGGACCCCAGCGTATTTTTCCAGTCGGTATTGGCTTTGATACCGTAGCCATAGCAGATATGGACGGCAGTTTCGCACTTGAGCCCTTCGATCGCCCGCTCCAGCGTGGCAACGCCCCAATCGTTCACTTCATCGAAAAACACATTGAATGCCGGTTCGTCGAACTGGATGATGTCGACGCCGGCCGCTTCCAGTTCCCGCGCTTCCTGGTTGAGGATCTTGGCGAACTCCCAGGCCAGTTTTTCGCGGCTCTTGTAGTGGCTGTCGTAGAGCGTATCGATCATCGTCATCGGGCCTGGCAGGGCCCACTTGATCGGTTGGTCGGTTTGCCGGCGTAAGAATTTGGCGTCTTCCACGAACACCGGTTTCTGGCGGCTCACCGCGCCGACGACGGTCGGCACGCTGGCATCGTAGCGATCGCGTATCCTGACGGTCTCGCGTTTTTCAAAATCGACGCCGCTCAGATGCTCGATAAACGTGGTGACAAAATGCTGGCGGGTTTGCTCGCCATCGCTGACGATATCGATGCCGGCTTGCTGCTGCTCCTGCAGCGCCAGCAGCAACGCATCCTGTTTGCCCTCCGCCAGTTCTTCGCCTTGCAATTTCCAGGGCGACCAGAGTTTTTCAGGCTGTGCCAGCCAGGATGGTTTGGGCAAGCTGCCGGCGGTTGAAGTCGGTAATATTTTTTTCATGATGAGGTCTTTGTGCAGGTCGGTCGATCAGTGCGCGTCATTCGCAGCCCATTGTTCAAGAATATTTTTGTACGGTTTGATGAAATGCTCTTCCGTATATTTGCCCTGCTTGACCGCCAGCTGGCTGCGCTCGTCGCGGTCATAGACAATTTGTGTCAACGAGTAATCCTGGTTTTTCAGGCTGGGCTGATACAGTTTTCCCGCTGCGGAATTGGCGTTATAGATCTCGGGCCGGTAAATCTTCTGGAACGTCTCCATCGTGCTGATGGTGCCGATGAGCTCCAGGTTGGTATAGTCGGCCAGCAGGTCGCCGATAAAATAAAACGCCAGCGGCGCAAAACTATTGGGCGGCATGAAGTAGCGAACCTTCATCCCCATTTTGTCGAAATACCGATCGGTCGGCGACAACTCATTTTGCTGGTACTCGACGCCCAGTATCGGGTGTACATTCTCGGTGCGGTGATAGACCTTGCTGCTCGAGGCGCTGATGCAAATGACCGGCGGCTTGCTGAAATGCTGTTTATAAGCGTCGGAATTGACAAAGTGCTTGAACAGTTTGCCGTGAAAATCGCCGAAATTATCGGGCGTGCCAAACGTGGCTTTATCGGCGTTATGCTCTGGCAGCAGGACGCTGAAGTCGTAATCGCGCACGTAAGACGAGAAGTTGTTGCCAGCGATGCCATCGGTGCGTTCGCCGGTTTTCTTGTCGATGATATTCGGTTTCAATATCTCGATCAGCGGCAATGCATCATTGCCGCCTGCGGCGCCGATCGTCATTTCTACTGAAATGATGTCGAGTTCGAGCGTATAGCGGTCGCCGTTGGGGTTGTCCCAGTGCGCCAGGTTGTTGAATCGGTTGTCGATCATGCGCAGGGTGTTGCGCAGATTTTCCTGGCGGCTTTTGCCCCTCGCCAAATTGGCGAAGTTGGTCGTCAGCCGCGTGTTGTCGGACGGATGATAGTTTTCATCGAAAACTATGCTCTTGATGTTGAAAGTAAAATCGTTGCTCATGGTGATCTGTCGTCCTGATTTCTGCAAGAAATGATGGAGCGATGATAACCATGGGAATCGTTGAAGTAAAATGGTCTTATTTCATACATCCATGAGCGCGGCTCATGTCACGCCGAGTAGCTTTCTGCCTTGCGCGCCATGGCGATGAACGATTGCAGGTAGTCGGTGTCGTAATCGACTTCGCGTGCGCCAAGGTAGATATGCTTCTGGATGCCCGTGGGGCCCAGGCGCAGCGTGCGCAGTTGCAGGTGCGGCGCGTAGTCGGTCACCAGCCACTTGGGCAGGGCGGTCACGCCACGGCCGCTGGCCACCATCTGCAACATGATGTCGGTGGTTTCGATGGTCTTGTGCCTGCGCGGCCCAACCTTGGCCGGCAGCAGGAACATATTATAGATGTCGAGCCTTTCGAGCGGGACCGGGTAGGTGATCAGCGTCTCTTCGTTCAACTGTTCCGGACGCACTTCCTGCTGATCGGCCCAGGGATGGTCCTTGTGCACCACCAGCACCTGTTCATAATCGAACACAGGTTCGAACCGCAGGCCCGGTTTGAGCAGTGGATCGGGCGTGACCAGCAAGTCGATCTCGAAACCGAACAGGGCGCCGATGCCGCCGAACTGGAATTTTTGTTTGACGTCCACATCCACGTGCGGCCACGCCGCCAGGTAGCCGCTGACGATTTTCAGCAGCCACTGGTAGCACGGATGGCACTCCATGCCGATGCGCAGCGTGCCGCGCTCGCCCTGGGCAAACTGGCGCAGGCGCTCTTCGGCCAAATCCAGTTGCGGAATCACGCGCTGGGCGACCGCATGCAGGTACTGGCCCGCCTGGGTAAGCCGCAACGTGCGTCCTTCCCGCAGCCAGATGTCGGTGCCCAGTTGCTGCTCGAGCTTTTTCATGCTGTGGCTCAGCGCAGACTGGGTCAGGTGCAGCACTTCGGCGGCTGCCGTCAGGGAGCCTTGTTTTTCAACTTCCAGCAGGGTGGCGAGATGGATACGTTCCAGCATGGTTTCAGCTGCCTTCGGACGTCGTTTTGCGAAAAACGCAGAACATGATGTCGCTTGGGAA
Source organism: Duganella sp. FT27W (assembly GCF_009295655.1). Lineage (NCBI taxonomy): Bacteria > Pseudomonadati > Pseudomonadota > Betaproteobacteria > Burkholderiales > Oxalobacteraceae > Duganella > Duganella sp. FT27W. Next base: position 1,076,503 of record NZ_WHIV01000001.1, on the reverse strand, counting down.
GGCTGACAAGACGGGAATCGAACACAACACAGCAAAATACTGCAGGTACAAAGAGAAGCCCGAAATATCGCCAGTACAGCGAATCCGCTCGAACAGGCCTTTTTTGCGCAAGGAAGGCAACTGCCCGGAATACACGTTCACGAAGCCATGCTGGGCCACGAGCAGTTCCAGATTGCGTGGATTGAAATAATGAACGTGGGGGGGGAGGGCAGATCCTTTTGCCAAAGCCGGTTGAACGGATTGCGCCACCCTAGCCTGGCAAATATTTTTGATAAGCGGTAGAAAAATCCCCGGCTGTTCGGAAGATTAAGAACCAGCAGGCCGTTTTCGCTCAAGCGCGCATTGCATGCGTCCAGGGCGGAGGCAATATCAGGAATATGCTCGATAACGTCGTTAAACACGATGACATCGAATGATTCATCGGGCGTGAGCGCATCGGGAAAATAGCCAGGTCGTACCGGCAGGCCGCGCGAGGCGGTGCGGCTGCCAACCACCGAATCGGGCTCGACGCCCAGCACATCGAAATGCGCGCGCGCGGTCTCGAGAAACCATCCGTGCGCGCAACCCACATCAAGCAGGCGCCGCGCCCCCGGTTTCACATGCTTGAGCACCACGCTTAAAATGTCGCGAAAATTTTCCTGCCGCAGCGATTTCAAACCCACTTCACGCTCAAGCTCGTCAACCGGCGCGCCTTCCGGTTGCGCGTTGATTTTCACCGTCAGCGCAGAGCCTTCGTATCCACACGCGGAACATGAAATATGCCAATCAGTTAAACCTTGCAACTGCGGGGTGCTGCAAACAACACATTGCATAATGATCCTTGGGGCAGCGACATAGATCAGCAAGCTTAACTTATTAGCGATGTTTTTGAAATACCAACAGGCTTCACAGCGGGCCGGGTGGACGAAATACACTAATTCCCGACCGGAGGAACCTTTCTTGGGGTCAGCGCATCGATAATGCGGCAATCCGCCACCGTGCCGCCATGGCACGACACCAGCAATTGCGACAAGTGGTGCTTGAGTGCGCTCAGGTCGGCGATTTTCTGCTCGATTGTCGCCAGGTGTTCCTGCGTCAATTGATCGACCGTGCAGCAATCGTGTTCGCGCTGGTCCGACAGGTCCAGCAAATTGCGTACTTGATCGATCGAAAATCCCAGATCGCGGGCGCGGCAAACAAAACTCAGGCGCGCCAGGGCATCGCCGTCATAGCGGCGGTAGTTGCTGCCGGTACGGGCCGGTGCAGGTAGCAGGCCGATCTTTTCGTAATACCTGATGGTTGCCGCCGGCGTTTGCGCCGCCGTTGCCAGTTGCCCGATATTGAATGTCTCCATGATTGCGCTTGACCTTGAAGTGACTTCAACGTTTATAAAGTGGAAGTACGCATCAAGTCAAGTTCGATAAACCTGGGAGGCTCCATGGACGAATGCTGTTCAAACAAGGGGAAAGAAATCGCCGAACTGGCACTGAAAGCAGGCCAGCGCCGCGTGCTGCTGTGGGTGTTGGCGATCAACGCGGTGATGTTCGTGATCGAATTTTCTGCCGGCTACATCGCCAATTCGTCGGCGCTGATGGCCGATGCGGTGGACATGCTGGGCGACGCCATCGTCTATGTGCTGAGCTTGTTTGCTTTACACCGGGGAGCGCGCTGGGAGGCAGGCGCTGCGCTCGCCAAAGGCGGCATCATTTTCCTGTTCTTCATCGGTATCGTGGTGGAGATCGCCTACAAACTGCGCCATGGCGTTCCGCCATCGAGCGACCTGATGTTGATATTCGGCTTCCTGGCGCTGCTGGCCAACGTGACGTGCCTCGGACTGCTGTGGCGCTTCCGCAAAACCAACGTCAACATGAGCAGCACGTTCGAATGCTCGCGGAACGACGTGGTCGCCAACGTGGGTGTGTTGTGCGCGGGCGGGGCGGTGGCAATGTTCCATTCCGCCTGGCCCGACATCGTTATCGGTGTGTTGATTGCCCTGGTATTTCTTCGCTCGGCCATTCGTGTGACGAGGGAAGCCTGGCCGCAATTCAATCGGAGGTCGGCGTAATTTGCGGGAAGGTAGCCAAGCCGAGTTCGCTGGCTACGTGAAGAGGCCCGCGGAGGGAGAACTGGGAATCCGTTTCCCCGAGCGAGATTTTACATAATATAAATTATGCGAAGTTATGTATCCGACCCAACCCGAACCCCAGCCGACGCCAGAATTTCATCATGCCGCTCATTATCGCTCTTGTGCAAATACGCCGCCGTCGTCGCAATGCTGGCGTGACCAGCCGTTTCCTGCAGCGTTTTCAATTGCACGCCGTTGTTGGCGTGATTGGTCAACATGCTGTGGCGCAGCCAGTGCGCCGATGCCTGGCGCAATGTCGCGGCCATGTCCGCATCGCCGAACGCGTCGGCGGCGCCGGCTGCGGCGGCGAAGATGGCTTTGAGTGCGTCGGACGCTGCTTCGTCGGTGATGCGCACCAGCGCGTCACCCCGGCTCGACAGGACCAGCGGCGTGGTGTCGGTGCGGATGGTGTGCGGCAGCAAGCCAAAGGCGGCGCGGTATTGTCGGTAAGCGGACAGCATTTCGGGCGGCACCGGCAGCCGGCGCGGCTTGTTGCCTTTGCCGAGCACGTCGAGCCACCAGCGGCCGTTGCCTTCGGTGTAGAACGCGCCCATGTTGGCGCTGACGATTTCGTTGAGGCGCGCGCCGGTGTGAATGTAGGCCGTCAGCAGGAAGCGATCGCGTTCGCGGCGGCGCATGGCGGCTGGCGCAGGCGCCTCGCGCGTGGCGACTGTATGCAGCGCCAGGGCCAGCGCGTCGTGCGTAAGGTAGCGCGTGATGCGGCTGGCACTGGCCGTTTTGACGTGCTTGACCAGCGCCGCCGGATCGCGCCGCAGATAGCCTGTCTGCGTGGCGTACGCGAATAATCCCTTGACCGCGATCATGGCCTGGCGCCGGCTGGCGTCGGATAACGGGCCGCTGAACGGCCGGTAGCGTTCATCGCTGCGCGGCCACTTGGTGGTGGAAATCCACGAGGCCGGCGGCGCCTTGAGGAAGTCCTTGTAGCTATTGAGCTCGGCGACGCTGAGCTGGCGCAGCGTCTTGCCCGCCTCTTCCCGGCACCAGGTCAGGAAGCGGAACAGCTCTTTTTGGGTATTGGCGATCGATTTGGGGCCCAGTTCGCCGTGGCTGATGAATTCGCGGGCGATTTCGCTGTCGGTCTGGGCATCGGTGATGGCGTCCTCGGCGATGGTACGCAGGGCATCCCGGTCGCGCTGGCGCCGCTGCGCCGCGCCGTCGCTGTGCGCGGGAAACGGCTCGAGGTTGATGACGGCGAACTTCTTCTCTGGCGTTGGCAGCTGCATGGTCGATACCGGGCTAAAAGACTGTGTGAATATACAGCCAATTATACAGTATCGCATACAGTAATATTAATCGACAATATAGGTAGTAATGTCGAGTTAAATGAGTTGAGGAACTGCATGCTGCGGACATGTTTCCCGTCGTCCGCAGCATGAGTTACTTAGTCCAGGTCAGCCTTGTCATGGCGCTCCGCCAGTTGCACGGCTGGCTCGCCGAACACCCGGTTCACCCTGCGGCCGCGCTGCACCGCCGGCCGCGCGGCAATCTCTTCGGCCCAGCGCTTGACATGCTGGTACTCGTGCACCGACAGGAACTCGGCCGCATTGTAGAGCTGTCCCAGCACCATCCAGCCGTACCACGGCCAGATTGCCATGTCGGCAATCGTGTACTCGTCCCCTGCCACGTAGCGATGCTGCGCCAGCTGGCGGTCCAGCACGTCGAGCTGGCGCTTGGTTTCCATCGCATAGCGGTTGATCGGGTACTCGAGCTTTTCCGGCGCATACGCGTAGAAGTGACCGAAGCCGCCGCCCATGAACGGCGCCGAACCCATCTGCCAGAACAGCCAGTTCAGGGTTTCGGTCCGGGCACTGCCCTCTTTCGGCAGGAAGGCGCCGAATTTTTCGGCCAGGTGCACCAGGATCGAACCCGATTCGAACACGCGCTGCGGTTCTGCCCCGCTAAGGTCCAGCAGTGCCGGAATCTTGGAGTTGGGATTGATGTCCACGAAGCCGCTGCCGAACTGGTCGCCTTCGTTAATGCGGATCAGCCAGGCGTCGTACTCGGCGCCGGTGTGCCCTGCCGCCAGCAATTCCTCGAGCAGGATGGTGACCTTGACGCCATTGGGCGTGCCCAGCGAATACAGCTGCAACGGGTGTTTGCCGATTGGAAGTTCCTTGTCGTGCGTGGGGCCCGCTACCGGGCGGTTGATGCTGGCAAAGGTGCCGCCTGCCGTGGTGGGCGCGGTCCAGACTGCGGGCGGGACGTAATTGGTCGGTTCGGTCATGCAAATCTCCTAGGCACGCGCGCACGGGTGTCGGCGCGCGGATGGGTCATTCTAGCGGATTCACGCTTCGGCTACTTTTGTAGCGCTGGAATGCGATGCGTCCGACGGATAATCGTCGGCCGTGGGATCTGCGGGACCTGGAGAAGCTTTTACGGTTTTCAATTTGATATTGCGATACTTCTCGAGGGGAGGCAGGTGTTGGCAAGCGTCGCGGTTGCCATATGCGGCAACCCTCTGTGCAAATTTCCCAGCAGTACGTTCATTATTGAGCACCTTGTTCAATACCACTGAAAAAGCCTGAACCTCAGCGTCATCCGCGCCGCTGAAATGCAGCCCAGTGACATCTTCGATCGCTCTGTACAAGATGTCGTCTGCAATCGTCGCTATTTCGTCATTCATAACCGCCTCCCTGGCTGGATTGGGCATAGGACAATGTTGATTGAAGTATCAATCCCCATTAGACAAAGCAACAGCCATAAAGTTGCAACTGCCGCCGACATCCAACCCCGCTATAATGTCGCCCTTCACCAGAAGGAATCTGCCATGTCTCTGCTAGCCCACCAGCTCGAACTGCTGTCGCCCGCCAAAACCGCCGAAATCGGCCGGGAGGCCATCCTCCACGGTGCCGACGCTGTCTATATCGGCGGTCCCGCCTTTGGCGCCCGCCATAACGCCAGCAACCCGATCGAGGATATCTCGGCGCTGGTGCAGTTCGCGCATCGCTACCATGCGCGCATTTTCGTTACGCTCAACACCATCCTGCACGACTCGGAACTGGAAGGTGCGCGCAAGCAGATCTGGCAGTTGTACGAGGCCGGCGTCGATGCGCTGATCGTGCAGGACCTGGGCCTGATGGAAATGGACCTGCCGCCGATCCAGCTGCACGCCAGCACCCAGTGCGACATCCGCACGAAAGAGAAGGCGAAATTCCTCGGCGACGCCGGCTTCTCGCAGCTGGTGCTTGCGCGCGAACTGACCATCAACCAGATCCGCGACATCCACGCCGCCACCGACACCCCGCTCGAATATTTCGTGCACGGCGCGCTGTGCGTGGCGTTTTCCGGCCAGTGCTATATCTCGCACGCGGATACGGGCCGCAGCGCCAATCGCGGCGACTGCTCGCAGGCGTGCCGCCTGCCATACACGCTTTCCGATAACGCCGGCCGCGTGGTTGCCTACGACAAGCATTTGCTTTCAATGAAGGACAACGACCAGAGCCGCAACCTGGAAGCGCTGATCGATGCCGGCATCCGCTCGCTCAAGATCGAAGGCCGCTACAAGGACATGGGCTACGTGAAGAACATCACCGCCCACTACCGCCTGCTGCTCGACGAGATTCTCGAGCGCCGCACCGAATTCAAGCGCGCTGCCAGCGGCACCACCAGCATTCACTTCACGCCGGACGTGGAGAAAAATTTCAATCGCGGCCACACCGATTACTTCGCCAACGGCCGCACGGAAGAAATCGGCGCCTTCGACAGCCCGAAATACCTGGGCCTGGAACTGGGCACCGTCACCCGCGTGGCCACCGACCACTTCGACATGGTGTCGAACGCCCCGCTGGCCAACGGCGACGGCTTGAACTACATGAACAAGCGCGAAACCGTGGGCGTGCAGGCCAACGTCGCCAAGAAACTCGGCGACAGCAAGGATGGCGAATTGTGGCGCGTGTTCCCCAACGAAGCCTTCCTCGCCCTGCCCGGCTTCAAGCCCGGCATCGCCATCCACCGCAACCGCGACCACCAGTGGGAAGCGATCCTGAACAAGAAATCGGCAGATCGCAAGGTGTCGGTGCACGCCACCCTGTCCGAACTCGACGGCGGCGCGGGCCTGCGCCTGTCGCTGCTCGACGAAGACGGGTGCCTGAGTGTGACCGATGCGCCGATGGCGCTGCAACCGGCGCAGCAGGCCGACCAGGCCGCAGCCGGCCTGCGCGCCAGCCTGTCCAAGCTGGGCGCCACCATGTTTACGGCGTCGGACGTGGAACTCAATCTCTCGCAGCCGTGGTTCGTGCCGTCGGCCGCCATCAACGCGCTGCGCCGCGATGCGGTCGAAGCGCACGAAGCGGTGCGTCTCGCCGCATGGGAGCGGCCGCTGCGCAAGGCGTCGATCGAACCGCCGCCGGTGTACCCGGAAACGCAACTGAGCTACCTGGCCAACGTGTACAACGAAAAGGCGCGCGCGTTCTACCAGAAGCACGGCGTGCAGCTGATCGCCGCCGCCTACGAGGCGCACGAGGAAGCCGGCGAAGTGCCGCTGATGATCACCAAGCACTGCCTGCGCTTCTCGTTCAACCTGTGCCCCAAGCAGGCCAAGGGCGTGCAAGGCGTGCAGGGACAGGTAAAAGCTGAGCCGATGACCCTGGTCAGCGGCAAGGAAACCTACACCCTGCGCTTCGACTGCAAACCGTGCGAGATGCACGTGGTGGGCGCGATGAAGACCAACATCCTGAAGTCCGCCCCGCCATCCAACGTGGCCTACACGCCGATCAAGTTCCACCGCCAGCGCCCGGGCGCTTAAGGGAGCACTGGCGTCTTGCCCTGAAGGCCCGGTCAGGCGTCATCAGTATGCCTTGCGGGCCGGCACATGCAGCTTTACCTGTGTGCCGGCACCCGGTGCGCTATCGATGTCCAGCGTGCCGCTCAGGTTACGGGCGCGCTCGCGCATGCCCACCATACCCCAGTGCCCGGGGCGGTGGCCGGCGGCAGCCACGCTGTCATTGAGGCCCCGACCGTCATCGTCCACCCGCAGCGTCAGGCCGCCGGCTCCATACTCCAGCATCAGGGTGATCTTCCCCGCATCCGCATAGCGCGACGCATTGAACAGCGCTTCGCGGGCAATCGCGTAGATCTCATCCTGCACACCGGGCTGCAGGCGGTGCGGCGCGCCGCGCATCCGCATCTCGAACTGGTGGGCGCGATGCTCCGCCAGCCCCTTGCCGAACTGCTCGAGCGCGAGCCCCAGTTCCTCGGGCGACGCCGAGGCCCGCAAGTCCATGATCTGGTCGCGCCCTTCCACCAGCAGTTGCTCGGCCAGGTTGAGGGTTTGGTCCAGCCGCGCGCGTTCCTGCGTGCCTTCCTTGAGCAGCCGGCTGTGGGCGTCGAACGACAGCAACAGCGACTGCACGCTTTGCAGCAGGGTGTCGTGCAGCGCGCGGGCAATCCGGGTGCGCTCGGCCAGCCGTTCCTGCAGGCGCTCCTGCATGCGCCGGGTGAGGCTGCGGATGCGCAGCGCGTACGCGATGTAGAGCAGCAGCAGCGCCAATGCTGCCAGCAGCAGCTTGAACCAGCCGGTTTGCACGAAGGTCGGCGCGATGTCGATGTCGAGCGCGGCGCCGGCAGTGTTCCACAAGTTGTCCTCGTTGGAGGCGATCACCTCGAAGCGGTATTTGCCCGGCGCCAGATTGGTATAGTAGGCGGCGCGCCGCCCCACCGGCTCCTGCCAGTCGCGGTCCAGGCCCGCCAGCCGGTAACGCATGCGCACCCGCTCCGGGATCGAGAGGCTGAGCGCCGTAAAATCGATCTGCATGTCACGCGTCCCCTGCGGTAGCGCCAACGAGTGCGGCCCGGCTTCGCCGACTGGATGGCGCGCGCCTTCCGCCACCACCGCGACGATGCGCACGGGCGGCGGCAGGCGATTGCGCAGGATGTTGGCCGGGTCGATGGTGCCGACCGAACTGGTGGTGGCGTACCACAGCTTGCCGTCGCGGGCGCGCAGCAGCGACGGCACCGGGCGCAGTTGCGGTGCGTGGCCCTGCATGCCGTCGCGGGCGTCAAAGCGTTCAAATGCCAGCAGCGCCCTCGGATTGTTCGACCATGCGTCGAGGCTGGCGGCGGCGATGCGGAACAGGCCTTCCGCACCGTGCAGCCACAGGTCGCCGTCCGGCATGCGCACGATGCCGGAGACGCCGCGAAAGCGCTCGCCACGCTCGCCTGCCAGTACGACGAAGCCGCCATCGCGATACAGCGCCACGCCGTTCTCGGCGCCCACCCACATGCGCTGGCCGTCCGCATGCAGGGCCAGCACGGTGCCCAGTTCCAGCCCATGTGCTGCACCGAGGCGGCGCACGCCGCCGTCGCCCACCACGCTGATCTCGCTGCGCAAATGCCCGAGCCACAGATCGCCTTGACCATCAAGCGCCATGGTGGTGGTGAGCAGCTCGGAGATGCCGCGCAGGCCGCCGGACTTTACCCAGCGGCCATGCTCCAGCCGGTACACGCCCTTGCCGGCCGAGAACGAGGCCCACAGCGCGCCGTGGCGGTCCTGTTGCAACGCGTGCACGCGCAGACCCTTGACGTCGTCGGGAAAGCCGAACGTGGTCACCGCGCCATCGGGCGCGCGGCGCTTGACGCCGGCGGTGCCGCCCAGCCACAGCACGCCATCCTGCGCCGTGTGCGCGGCCGTGATTTCGCCGGCCACTTCGCGCTGGCGCGGTCCATCGGCGTCGTAGCTCCACACGTCGCCGGCATAGTCGCCCACCCAGATATCGCCTTCGGGGCCGGTCATCAGCGCGGGAAACTGCAGGCGCACCTTGCCCGGCATGGTAGTCAGGCGGTTGGGACGCAGCCGGTCGATGCCCTGCGACGTGCTGATCCACAGGTTGCCCTCGCGGTCCTGGAAACTGGTTGACAGCATCGGGCCACTGATACCGTTCAATTGCGACAGGCGCTGGTCCGGTGCGGCGGGACCGGCGCCCTTGACGCGGCGTTCCAGCGCATCGGCGTGCAGCACCCACTGCGTGCCCCGCTGGTCGTAGCGGAGCGACGATCCGTCCATGTCCGGCTTGATCACGGTGCCGGCCGGCGGCGCGGTACGCCGCACCTTGTAATAGCTATGCTGAAAATCCTGGGCCCAGATCGCGCCATCGGGCGCCTCTGCCAGCGCCACCCGCCCCTCGCGCGGCCATGACGGGCGAAAGCGCGACTCGCCCCTGGGCCTGAAATATGCGCCGATATTGGTGCCGATCCAGGTGGTGCCGTCGCGCGCGAACAGGATCTGGAACACACCCAGAGCCGGCAAGCCGGCGGTTGGCGGCAGATACTCGAAGCGCCGCGCGCCCGGCGCCAGCACCGCCACGCCGTCGCGCATCGCCGCCCAGACCGTGCCGTCGGGCGCCACCTCGATATGCATCACGCCCACCGGTTGCAGGCCGCCTGCTTCGGTATAGGTTTGCGCGCCATCCTTGCGAAATACCGAAACGCCGCCCACGCGGTCGCCCACCCACAGCGCGCCGTCGGGCGCCGTGGCCAGCGCCATGATGTTGCTGGTGGCAAGCGCATGGCCGTACACCTGCGTCACGCGCTCGAAATGGACGCCATCGAAGCGGAACAAGCCGGTGGGCGTGGCGACCCACAGCCAGCCATCGTCGCCCTGGGCGAACTTGGTGGCGCCGGTGGGCGCGCCATCGACTGCCGTCCACGCCGTGTGCGTGTACTCGGACAGCAGCGGCCGGGGCGCGGCCGCCCAGCAGCCGTGCGCCACGACCAGCAGTAGATACAACAACGCTTTGGGCAGGGACAAGCTCATGAACTGAAAACACCGTAACTGGGGCCGGAGAAGGATGCAGAATATAGCGGATAAATGGCTTCTTCGCAGCAGCAATACGGTAAGCGCCGTCGATCGCCCCGGCGCTGCCAAATTATCAGGCGATTGACACGAAACGCCCGGTTCATCGCCGTATCATCGACCACTCAATCACCACCAAAGTACAGCCATGCGCCCGACACTCGCTCGACTCGCAACCACCAGCCTCCTGGTGCTGCTTGCCATGTCCGCCCGCGCGGAACCGTCGAAACCCGACCTCACCCTGCACTACGACCGCCCGGCCGCCGCCTGGACCGAGGCGCTCCCGGTCGGTAATGGCCGCCTGGGCGCGATGGTGTTCGGCCGCCCCGGCGACGAACTGCTGCAACTGAACGAGGCCACCCTGTGGAGCGGCGGCCCGGTGGACAAGAACCTCAACCCCGGCGCCTTTGCCGCGCTGGGCGAAGTGCGCCAGGCCCTGGCCCGCGACGACTACGCAGCAGCCTACGCGCTGTCGCGCAAGCTGCAAGGCCGCTACACGGAAGGCTTCCTGCCGCTGGGCGACCTGCACCTGCGCCACGACCTGGCCGGCGCCCCGGCCACCGGCTACCGGCGCAGCCTCGATCTGCGCGACGGCATCCAGTCCACAGCCTTTACGGCAAATGGCGTGGCGTACCGGCGCGAGGTGTTCGCCTCGGTACCCGACCAGGTGATCGTGGTGCGGCTCACGGCCGACCAGCCGCGCAGCCTGAACCTGGAACTGGAAACGGCCAGTCTGCTCAAATCGACCAGCATGGCCACGGCAAACGGCCTGCGGCTGGCCGGCAAGGCGCCGGCCCACGTCGATCCCAGCTACGTCAAGCACAATCCCGAGCCGATCGTGGAGATCGATCCGACCGGATGCAAGGGCATGCGCTACGAGCTGCTGGTCAAGCCGGTGCTCGATGATGGCGACGGCACCGTGGAAACCGACGGCTCCCGCCTGCGCGTCCGCGCCGCGACCTCGGTCACGCTGCTGCTGTCGGCCGCCACCAGCTTTGCCGGCTACGACCGGTGCCCCGACAGCGCGGGACGCGACCAGCACGCGCTGGCGCAGGGCTACCTGGACGCCGCCGCCAAACGCAGCTACGCCGCGCTGCGCGCCGCCCACGTGGACAACTTCCGCAGCATGTTCGACCGTGTGTCGCTCACGCTGGACAGCAACGCGCCCGACCGCAGCGCCATTCCGACCGACCGCCGCCTGGCCGAGCACACCGCCGGCGCCGCCGATCCCGGACTGGAAGCGCTGTACGTCCAGTACGGCCGCTATCTGCTGATGTCGTCCTCGCGCACCCGCAACGCGCCGGCCAACCTGCAGGGCATCTGGAATCCCATCGTGCGCGCGCCATGGAGCAGCAACTACACCACCAACATCAACGTCCAGATGAATTACTGGCTGGTTGACAGCGCCAACCTGGGCGAACTGTTCACGCCAATGGACGACCTGATACGCAACCTGGCCGTCACCGGCGCCGAGACGGCCGCCTCGTACTACCACGCGCCCGGCTGGGCGGTGCACCACAATTCCGACGTCTGGGCCAGCAGCAATCCGGTCGGCGACTTCGGCAAGGGCGATCCCAAGTGGGCCAACTGGAGCATGGGCAGCGCCTGGCTCACCCGCCACCTGTGGGAGCACTACCAGTTCACCGGCGACCGCGATTACCTGCGCAGCGCCTACCCGGTCATGAAAGGCGCGGCGCAGTTCATGCTGGCCTGGTTGCAGCCCAACGCCCAGGGACAACTGGTAACCTCTCCTTCCACCTCGCCGGAAAACGCCTTTTATTATCGCGACCGCCAGACCGGCGTGGTCAGCGTGGCGTCCACCATGGACATCGCCATCGCCCGTGACTTGTTCCGCAACCTCGAAGCGGCCGGCAAGGAATTGAACATCGATGCGCCGTTCCGCCGCCAGGTGCGCGCGGCCAACGACAAGCTGCTGCCGTTCCAGGTGGGCGCGCGCGGCCAGTTGCAGGAATGGTCGAAAGACTTCGAGGAAGTGGAACCGCACCATCGCCACGTGTCGCACCTGTACGCGCTGCATCCGGCGCGCGACATCTCGCCGCTTGCCACGCCCAGGCTGGCCGACGCCGCGCGCCGCACGCTGGAACTGCGCGGCGACGACGGCACCGGCTGGGCGCTGGCGTGGAAGGTTAATATGTGGGCGCGGCTGCTCGATGGCGACCACGCCTACAAGTTGTTCCGCAACCTGCTGCGCCTGACCAAACCAGGCGACAAGCACGGCGGCGCCTACGCCAACCTGTTCGACGCCCATCCGCCGTTCCAGATCGACGGCAATTTTGCCGGTACCGCCGGCGTGATCGAGATGCTGTTGCAAAGTCAGAATGGCGAATTGCACCTGCTGCCGGCGCTGCCGGCCGCGTGGCGCGATGGTGAAGTCAAGGGACTGGTCGGGCGCGGCAACTTCGTGGTCGATATCGACTGGGGTCAGGGGCAATTGAAATCGGCGCGCATCACCGCGCGGCGCGATGGCCGCTGCGTGCTGCGCACCGCCGTGCCGGTGCAGGTGGCCGGCGTAAAAGCCGCCAGCCGGCGCGATGCCCTCGGCTATACCACCACGTTCAACGCGGTGCGGGGCAAGGCTTATGCCGTAACTCCTGCGCGTTGAAAGTGGCGGTCGGTGTGGCCGGCGTGGCTCCAATGGTACGCATGTGATAGCATTAATGTTTCCATGTGGCACTATTATGCCGCCGTCAAATGCCGAGGGGCCTGTCTTGATCGCACTACACACCATCACCACCCGCATGCTGCCACTCGGCGTAGCATTGGCCCTGGCAGCATGCGGCGGGGGCGGCGGCGAGAAATCGGCAGCTTCCACGCCCGATCCGGTGCAAGTGCAGCCGCCGCCGGTGGTGGCCGTGCCAGCGCCGATCGTCAGCGATCCGGGCCAGCCAGGCGTGGTCGTCAAGCCGGCCGCCGCCACGTCGTCGGCCGTGGAAAATCCGGCCATGTCGGCCTTTCAAGCTATCGACGGCAGTGTGACCACGCGCTGGTCCAGCACCGCCGTCGATAACGCGTACATCCAGTTCGATTTCGGCGCCAGCACCGCCATCGGCTACATGAAACTGCTGTGGGAAGACTCGTACGCAAAACAGTACGCGGTGCAGGTGTCCGACGATGGCCAGAACTGGTCGCAGCTGCGCTACGTGACCGACGGCCGCGGCGGCGCCGAGGAGTTCTTCAACCTGGGCGCACGGGCGCGCTATCTGCGCGTGCAGGGCGTGGAACGCGCCACGCAGTACGGTTACTCGCTGTTCGAGGTGGAGTTCAAGTCGCCCGGCAATGACAACACCCTGCCCACGGCCACGACTTCTGCGCTGCGCTATCCCGCCAGCGGCGCCGGCTGGACGCCGCTGCCCGCGAGCGCCGAACCGCTCGAGACGCTGCAGTTCACCCTGGCCGACGGCACGCTGGTCACGCGTTTCGGCGCGCGCGGGCTGGCGCGCCACGGGCGCGAACGGGGCGAGGACTGGAACGAAATCGGCTACGGCCCCAATGACACCGTGGATCCGGCCACCGGCCTGCCGGTGGACAAGGGCCCAGGCAACTACCTCACCTTCGTGCCGCAGTATTTCAAGAACCGCACCTGGGGCGTGGAGATCATCGACAACAGCCGCGTGGCCGGCGTGGCCAAGCCTACTTTGATCGTCAACCAGTACACCACCGTCGATTTCCTGCCCGGCGGCGTGGCCTTTTTTCGCGGCTTCGACCGTCCCGGCGTGACCGGCTACGGCTGGATGGCGCCCGGCGAACTGGTGGACCGCGGTGTCGCCGTCTGCAAACCCACGCCCTACCCCGCCAACGGCAAGCTGGCTACCGCCACCGGCATCAACGGCGCCTGCACCTTGCAGGTCAAGGACTACCCGGGCCACGGCGGCCTCGATGCCGCCGGCATGCCGAACAATGTCCATGTGCCGGCACGGGCGCTGGCCGTGGGCGACGTTATCGAGGTATCGCCGTCGATGTTTTCCACCACCGCCGCCATGGGCGCCATTGGCGACACCGGCGGCATCCGCTACTACTCGGCGGAGTGGATCTACGTGGTGGGCGCCGGTTTGCGGCCGTGGTATGGCGTGCAGCCGCGTTTGAACTCGGTGCCGCTGCCGGCAGCCACGCTGGCCGGCGGCCTCGGTTCGGTGTCCTACAACTACAGCGACAACGGCCTGTTCATGTTCCAGCAACCGCATAACCACATCGGCATGCAGAACATGCAGCGCTTCGTGGAGGGCCGGCGCCTGGTGCACACCAGCTTTACCACCGGTGAGCACAACGAACCTGGCAACGACCGCTATGCAGCGGCGGTGGGCCTGCAGGGCCAGCGCTTCAACCAGTCGGCCTGCATCGCGTGCCACGTCAACAACGGCCGCAGCCCGGCGCCCGCCGCCATCAACCAGCGCCTGGACACGATGTCGGTGCGGGTGGCCGCCATCGACGCCAACGGCGTGCAGTCGCCGCATCCGCAATATGGTGCGGCGGTGCAGATGAACGGCGTGTCCGCTACCGGCGCGCGCCAGAACTGGGGCAGTGGCGTGCGCGTGGCGGCGTTCGATACGCGCCAGGTCACGCTGGCCGACGGCACCGTGGTCGAGCTGCGCAAGCCCGCCATCGCCTTCGACGGCGCCACCCCGGCGGCGGTATCGCTGCGCGCAGCCCAGCCGATGATGGGCACCGGCCTGCTCGAGGCGATCCCGGAAGCGGAGATCCTGTCGCACGTGCGATCTTCCCCGGACGCCGACGGTGTCATCGGCGTGGCCAACTTCGTGTTCGATCCGGAGTCGGGCGCGGTGCGCCTGGGCCGCTTCGGCTGGAAGGCGTCGAAGGCCAGCCTACGCCATCAAACCGCGTCGGCGCTGCTGGCCGACATGGCGGTCACGTCGCCGGTCTATCGCAACCGGTCGTGCCACACCGATCCCGCCGGCTGCGGCGCGGCGGCCGCGCAGCCGGGCATCACCGAAGCCGACCTGCAACTGATCACCCAGTACCTGGCGCTGGTGGCGGTGCCGGCCCAGCGCAGCATGCCGAGCGGCTTCCCCAGGGGGGTGGCGCCGCTGGACGAGCACCGCGTGGATGCCGCCCAGGTGGCGGCCGGCGCGCGGCTGTTCAACGGTATGCGCTGCGTGGCCTGCCACACGGCGCAAATGACCACCGGCAGCGGCCACCTGTTCGCGGAACTGCGCAACCAGACCATCGCGCCATATTCCGACCTGCTGCTGCACGATATGGGCCCCGGCCTGGCCGACAACCTGGTGGAAGGACAAGCGAAAGGCAATATGTGGCGCACCGCGCCGCTGTGGGGCATCGGCTATACCGACAAGGTGATGGGCAGCGCCGGCAGCGTCGGCTACCTGCATGACGGTCGCGCACGTAACCTGACCGAGGCGATCCTGTGGCACGACGGCGAAGCGGCGCGGGCGCGGCAGCGCTTCGAACAGCTGTCCAGGACCGACCGCGACGCCGTGCTGGCGTTTTTGAAGTCGCTGTAAGCTGGGCTGCGGCACTGCGCACTATGAGCGCAGCCGCACAGTGGCGCATCGCGGTCCGCAGTATGGTGCTCCTAAAAACAGGAGGAGCACATCATGATTTTCTGGACCATAGTGGTATTGCTGATCGGCGTACCAGCCGTGATCCTCGGCGTGCCGGCACTGCGCCGCAGCCTGGTCACGCCGCATATCTTTGCGCTGTTCAAGCGCATCCTGCCCGCCATGTCCGACACCGAACGCGACGCACTCGAAGCCGGCACCACCTGGTGGGACGCCGACCTGTTCTCGGGCCGGCCCGACTGGGACAAGCTGATGAAATTGCCCAAGCCCACGCTCACCGCCGAAGAACAGTCGTTCCTCGACGTGGAAGTGCGCCACCTGTGCGAACTGGTGGACGACTGGGAATCGACGCAAGTGTGGCAAGGCATTCCCGCGCCGGCCTGGCAGTATGCGCGCGACAAGGGCTTTCTCGGCATGATCATCCCCAGGGAGTACGGCGGCAAGGCCTTCTCCGCGTACATGCACTCGCAGGTGGTGATGCAGCTGTCCACCCGCTCGTCGGCACTGGCCGTGCAGGTGATGGTGCCCAACTCGCTGGGACCGGCCGAACTGCTGCTCCACTATGGCACCGAAGAACAAAAAAACTACTATCTGCCACGCCTGGCCGCCGGCAAGGAAATCCCGTGCTTCGCGCTCACCAGCCCCTACGCGGGGTCCGATGCCGCCGCCATTCCCGACACCGGCGTGGTCTGCATGGGCACCCACGAAGGCCGCGAGACGCTGGGCTTGCGCATCACCTGGAACAAGCGATACATCACGCTGGGCCCCATCGCCACCCTGCTTGGCCTGGCATTCCGCGTGGTCGATCCAGACCGGCTGCTGCCTCCCGGGACCGATACCGGCATCACCTGCGCGCTGATACCCACCACCCACGAGGGCGTGGTGATCGGCCGCCGCCACTGGCCGCTGGGCGCCGTGTTCCAGAACGGCCCTACCAGCGGCAAGGACGTGTTCATTCCGATGGACTGGATCATCGGCGGGCCGCAGCAGATCGGCAAGGGCTGGCGCATGTTGATGGAGTGCCTGGCTGCCGGTCGCGCGATATCCCTGCCATCGACCAGCGTGGGCACCGCCAAGCTGGCCGTGCGCGGCACCAGCGCCTATTGCGCGATCCGGCGCCAGTTCAAAACGCCGATCGGCAAGTTCGAAGGCGTGCAGGAAGCGCTGGCCCGCATGGGCGGCAACCTGTACATGATGGACGCCACCCGCAAGCTGTCCGCGCTGGCCGTGGACCTCGGCGAGAAGCCGGCCGTGATCTCGGCCATCGCCAAGTACCACGTCACCGAACGAGGACGCGCGGTGGTCAACGACGGCATGGACATCCTGGGCGGCAAGGGCATCTGCATGGGGCCCAGCAATTTCCTCGGCCGCGCCTACCAGCAGATCCCGATCGCCATTACGGTGGAGGGCGCCAACATCCTCACGCGCTGCCTGATCATCTTTGGCCAGGGCGCCATTCGCGCCCATCCCTACGTGCTGCGCGAAATGCACGCCACGGCCGACAAGGACCAGCGCCGCGCCGAGCTGGAATTCGACGACGCCTTCTTCGGCCACGTGCGCTTCGTGTGCGCCAATGCCGCGCGCGGCCTGTGGTACGCGCTCACCGGCGCCAGTTCCGCGCCCGTGCCGCAGCAGGCCGATCCCGCCATGGCCGGCTATTACCGCGCCGTCGGCCGCATGTCCACCGCCTTTGCGCTGCTGACCGACACCTCGATGTTCGTGCTGGGCGGAGAACTCAAGCGCCGCGAACGCATCTCCGCCCGCCTGGGCGATGCGCTGTCGATGCTGTACCTGGTGAGCGCCACGCTCAAGCGATTCGAAGACGACGGTCGCCAGGCCGACGATGCGCCGTACGTGCACTGGTCGGTGCAGGACGCGCTGCACAAGGCACAACTGGCGCTCGCCGGAGTGCTCGACAACTTCCCCAACCGCTTCATCGCCGGCGCCGTGCGCGTGCTGCTGTTCCCGTTCGGGATGCCGTACGCGGAACCGAACGACGACCTAGGCGGCGACGTGGCGCGCGCCATGCAGACGGCCGGCCCGAGCCGCGAACGCCTGCTGGCCGACGGCTTCCTGGCCGACGATCTGCGCGACCCGGTCGCCTGCGGCGAACTGGCTTTCGCCCTGCTGCCGCAGGTGGACGCCATCGAGCATCGCCTGAAACCCGTCGTGCGCGCCGGCCAGCTCGAAGCGATGCCGCAAACCCTGCCGCTGCTGGACCAGTGGAGCGCGCACGCGGTGTCGCTTGGCCTGCTCACGCCGGAGGAGCGCCGCACACTGGCCGACTTCGCACGCTTTACCGACCTGTCGGTGCATGTCGATGACTTTTCGCCCGACCTCAATGCGGCCGTCGATGCAGAACAACGCCGCCGCATGACGGCGCCGGCCATCGTCCTGGAGGTGTGACACTGCGGTGTGAACCTGGTTTTACGCCATCTACTCACGAAAGTGATTAGATGGCGCGAAGCGTTGACACTCTCAATCAGACTATCGATACTCCAACGATCATGGCGTGCTTTGCGGGGCTAACCGATTGCGGTACAGTCTACGCGTTGCGCCTCTGCGCGATACCCCCTATCGTTGTATCACTTGCCTCACTCGTATCGAAGGACTGGTAAATACATGAAACTACGTCAGCAGCTGTTCGTCCCCGCAATCCTGTTCACCGCCCTGGCCAGCGCCGGCATCGTCAACGCCGCCGAGCGCCTGACTGTCACCGTCACCCACACGCTGGACCAGGCCCGCCCATCGGAAACCATCACCATCCCCTGGACCGAAGTCAATCGCGCCCTGCCTGGTGCGCTGCTGCAGAAGATCGCCGTCAAGGATGCTGCGGGCAAGGTGCTGCCATACCAGGTGACCAATGTGGCGCCGCAGGCCAAGGATCCGAAAAACGAAGGCATCGCCTACGGCGAGCTGATTTTCCAGCATGACTTCGCCCCGGGCGAAAAGAAGGCCACCTTCACGGTCGAGAAAATCGACACCGTGGCGCCGGTCTTCCCGAGCAAGGTGTCGGCCCGCTACATCCAGGAACGTCTCGACGATTTCGCCTGGGAGAACGACAAGGTGGCGCACCGTACCTATGGTCCCGCGCTGGCGGCGCCTGCCGCCGAAGGCAGCGGCAAGGAGGTGCTGGTCACCAGCGGCATGGACATCTGGTTCAAGCGCGTACCGTACCCGATCGTCGATCGCTGGTACAACAAGGGCCACGACCATTACCATGACGACGAAGGCGAAGGCATGGACATGTACAACGTCGGCAAGTCGCGCGGCGCCGGCGGCGCCGGCATCTGGGACGGCAAGACCCTGTACACGGGCGTGAACTACGCCGGCTGGAAAGTGATCGCCAATGGCCCGATCCGCGCCATCTTCGAGCTGTCGTACGACGCCTGGGATGCCGGCGGCGCCAAGGTCTCGGAAGTGAAGCGCTTCACCGTCGATGCCGGCCACTACTTCGACCAGATCGACAGCACTTTCAACTTCACCGGTCCGCAGCAGCTCACCGCCGCCATCGGCCTGAACAAAACCCCGGCCGACAAGGGCCAGGACGCCAAGGTGCAGCCGATCACGCAACCGGCCGACCGCGCGCTGCTGCAATGGGTGGAACAGAAATCGAACGGCGCCTTCGGCACCGCGATCATCGTGCCGACCGCCGGCGAAAAGGACTACGCCGAAGACAAGCTCAATGCGCTGATCACCGCGAAAATCGTTTCCGGCCAGCCGCTGCGCTACTACGTGGGCGCCGGCTGGACCCGCGCCGGCGACTTCGCCAAGCGCGAAGACTGGACCAAGTACGTGTCGGCCCAGGCCGCGCGCGTACGCGCACCGGTCACGGTCGCGCTGTCAGCCACCAAGTAATATGAAACTTCACCGACAGGGCACTCCTTCCCTGCCGGTGGCGCGCCGGGTCTCCTCGGCGCTGCTGCTGGCAGGGTTTTCTACACTCGCCATCCTCGGCCCGGGCCACGCCCATGCAGCAGAGGCCTGGCACTTCAGCTTTGGCGCGGCCAGGGACGGCTACACCACGGTGGATGCCAGCATGGCGTACGATGCGAAACGCGGGTTCGGCTTCGAACCGGGCGCGGAAGTGCGCACCGCCGGGTACCTGGTCGCAACCAAACCGTCCTATTTCACCGCCGACGTCCCCGAGGGTAACTACAACGTTACCGTCAAACTGGGCGCGGCCGGTACGGCTTCCAACACCACCATCAAGTCCGAACTGCGGCGCCTGATGCTCGAGAATGTGAGCACGGCCAGCGGCACGACGGAAACCCGCACCTTCACCGTCAACGTGCGCACGCCGCGCATCAAGGCCGTGGCGGGCGTGGCGGCGGGCGTGGTGGACCTCAAGGTGCCGCGCGAAACGGTATCCGAAGCGCGCGCCTGGGACCAGCGTCTCACGCTCGAGATCAACGGCAGCAACCCGGTGATCCAGTCGATCGACATCGTGCCGGTAACCGCGCCAACCATCTTCCTGCTGGGCGACTCCACCGTATCCGACCAGCCGGGCGAACCGTTCAACAGCTGGGGCCAGATGCTGCCGCGCTTTTTCAAGCCCGGCATCGCGGTGGCCAACCTGGCGCAGTCGGGCGAAACCTACCGCGACTCGCTGTCGCGCCGGCGCCTGGACAAGGTCCTGAGCATGATGCGCCCCGGCGACACGGTCCTGATGCAGTTCGGCCACAACGACCAGAAGCAGATCAAGGACAACAAGGGCGGCCCGTTCACCACGTACAAGGACGAAATCCGCCAGCACGTGGAAGCCATCCGCAAGCACGGCGGCATCCCGGTTATCATGTCGTCGATGGAGCGCCGCCGTTTCGACGACGCCGGCAAGCCGCAGGAAACCCTGACCGACTACGCCACCGCCGCGCGCCAGTCGGCCAAAGAACTGGGCACCGCCTTCATCGACCTGCACGCCATGAGTTTGCCGCTGTACGCGGCGCTGGGCGTGGAAGGTTCCAAGCTGGCCTTCGCTGAACCGCAGCCGGGCAAGCTCGATAACACCCACCACAATGCCTACGGCAGCTACGAGCTGGCGCAGGCGGTTACCACCGGCTTGCGCCAGGCCGGCGTGCCGGCGGCGCAGTGGATCGCCGACGGCTACGGCAATTTCGATCCGTCGCATCCCGATCCGGTGGCGAAATTCGCCGTGCCAGTCAGCCCCACTTTCACCAATGAGCGTCCGCTGGGCGACGAGGGCAACCGCTGATGATGGGAATTCCGAAGAGCCGCAATTTTCTTTTCAACGTGCGCCGGCTGGCCGCTGGTGCGATGCTGGCTGCGGCCAGCATCGCCTCCCAGGCGGCGGACAATTACCTGTTCGCCTACTTCACCGAGAACGGCCAGGACGGCCTGCATTTCGCCCGCAGCACCGATGGCTACAAGTGGGACAAAGTGGCCGGTGGCCGCAGCTTCCTCACGCCCGTTGTCGGCAATTCAAAGCTGATGCGCGACCCGTGCATCGTGCGCGGTCCCGACGGCACTTTCCACATGGTGTGGACGTCGGGCTGGAACGAGAACAATATCGGTTACGCGTCGTCGAAAGACCTGGTCAACTGGTCGAAGCAGCAGCAGGTACCGGTGATGGCGCACGAACCAGGTTCGCTCAACGCCTGGGCGCCGGAAATCGTCTACGACGACAAGCGCGGCGAGTTTCTGATCTTCTGGGCCTCCACCATCCCCGGCCGCTTCCCGGCCACCGACGGCTCGTCGGAAGACAAGTACAACCACCGCATGTACGCGACCACCACGCGCGATTTTAAAACGTACACGCCGACCAAACTGTTTTACGATCCCGGTTTCTCGGTGATCGACGCCACCTTCGTCAACTTCAAGGGCAAGAACCACCTGCTGGTGAAGGACGAAACCCGCAACCCGCCGAAAAAGCATCTGCAAGTGGCCGACGCACCCGACCTGCAAGGACCGTTCGGCAAACTGGGCGCACCGATCACGCCACCCAAGCTGTGGGTGGAAGGCCCGACCGCGCTGCAGATCGGCGACGACGTGGTGCTGTACTACGACGCCTACATCACCAAGCACTACGGCGCCATGCGCTCGCGCGACCTGGTGCACTGGGAAGACGTGTCTGACAAGATGCAGTTCCCCGACGAAGGCACGAAAAAGCGCATGCGGCACGGTACCGTGATTGCCGTGCCGGAGGAAGTCGTGGCAGGGCTGGAGAACTAACCAGGGTCATCCCCGCGCAAGCGGGGAATCGCGCTGGCACCACCGATTACTTCAAATACTTCGCCAGCGGCTTGCCTGGCAAACCATTAAACGCATCGACCACGCGCGCCGCATTGAACTGGGCGCCGGCTTCGTTGGTGTGCGTGCGCGCGTCCGAGAAATAGGTATCGACCACTTGCGCGCCCTGCTTGCGGTAGGCGTCGCTCACCACCATCGTCAGATCCGCGTAAAGCGCGCCACCCTTGGCAGCCACTTCCTGGTCCCACTGGGCGAAGCTGGCGAAGTCGCGGGCGTTTTCCCACACGTCGCGGTGCGGCACCGGCGACAGCAGGATCACGGTTGCACCCTTGGCCTTTGCATCGGCCACGTAGCGCGCCATGTACCAGCCGAAGGTGTGGACTTGCTCCTTGCTGCCATCGGGCTTGGTGTCTTCCACGGTCTCGGGGCCGGTGCCTGCCACCGAAGCGCGGTTCTTGTTGGCGGGGTCGCCGATGCGGCCGCCGTCGTTGTGGCCGAACTGGATCGCGACGAAGTCGCCCGGCTTCATCTGCTCGAGCACCCGGGTCCAGCGGCCTTCGGTGAAAAAGGTACGGCTGCTGCGGCCACCGATGGCGTGGTTGACGACGTTGATCTTGCTGGTGTCGAAGTGGGTGGCGATGCGCTCGCCCCAGCCGATGGCGCCGCCAGCGCCGCCGCTCTTGACGGTGGAGTCGCCGACCAGGAACAAATTGGGCAGCGCCGGATCACGCGGCTGCACGCCGGCGACCTTGGCGCCGTCCACCACGGGACGTTCATCCTCGGCCGCAGGGATGGCACGGCCGGCGTCGTTCAGCGCGCTCAAGGCATCCCCCGCCAGCGGCGGGCGCAGCGCCTTCAGGCCCGCTACCACGACCTTCGCATTGAACTCGGCACCGGCCATATTGGTGTGCGTGCGTTCGTCAGGCGGGAACATCAGGTTGGCCTTGTCGCGGCCCATGGCGTCGTACTGCTTCGCGATGGTCTCATTCAGATCGATGAAGCCGACCTTTTCCTGGGCGGCCACCTGCTTGGCCCAGCTGCCGTAGCTGTCGGCTGCGCGCGCGACCTTGCCATCCGTACCCCAGTTGTTACGCGGGATCGGCGAGCAGATGACCGGCGTGGCGCCGCGCGCCTTGATCTGCGCGACGTAACTGCGCAGGTACCAGCCGTAGGTGTGCACCACTTCGTCCTGCTTGGTGATCAGGTTGTTGATCGCTTCCGATTCTTCGCCGGTGCCCTTGATGGTGCCGCGCGCACGCACGGTGTCGTTGACCGGGCCGCTGTCGTTGTGGCCGAACTGGATCAGCACCACGTCGCCGGCCTTGATCAGCGGCAGCGTGCGTTCCCAGTGGCCGGAACTCATGTAGGTGCGGCTGCTCAAGCCGCCCACGGCGCGATTGACGACGTTGATTTTTGCGGGATCGAAGTACGCGGCGATCGGGTTACCCCAGCCCCACTGGCCGGCCGCGCCCTTGCCCTGGCCATCGTCGTGACCATTGCGCACGGTGGAGTCGCCGATCATGATCAGCGACGGCAGCTTGGGGTTGGCGGGATCGGGTAGCGTGACCTTGGCGTTGCGTGGGTCGGTGTTGGCAGGGGCTTGTGCCATTACACCAGCGGCGCAGCACAGCATGAGGAAAAAGGAGGCGAGATATTTGTTCATGGTACCAATTCTATGCGAGGATTTTTCCACCCCAGTTCTTGACGTTTAAAGAATCAGGAACATGAGCAATACGCACCCGCGTATCGGCCCACAATCGTACCCTCTCCATCCTTTTTCGGCCAATAATGATTTCCAAATTACTTATTTGCGCAGCGTTGATCGCATCCACCGCCGCCCAGGCGCAGATCGGCACCCGCTTCCCGTCCGAGCGCAAGGTGGTCAAGGACCCGGTCACCGGCACCATGCTGACCTTTTTGACCAGTACCCCGCGCGGCGACTCCAAGATCTATCCCACCCACCCGCAATGGACCTCCGACGGCAAGTGGCTGGTGTTCCGTTCCAACCGCGTCAAGGGCGAGGCGATGGCCGTCAACGAAGCCACCGGGGCCCTGGTGCAGGTGACCGAGGGCGGCTACATGGGCATGCTGAACCTGGCCCAGAAATCGATGAAGCTGTACTTCATGCGCGCCGATGGCGACAGCAAGCGCGTGCAGATCGTCGAAGTGGACCTGGCCAAGCTGTTTGCCGACAGCGCCGCCGGCAAGCTGAAAAAAGCCGACGCCTACCAGCGCATTTGCGGCACCACGGACGCCGAGCTGGAAGCGGGCGGCGACATGGCGCTCGACGCCGACGAAGAATGGGCCTATTTCCGCACCGGCCCCACCTGGTCCGGCCAGCACCTGGCGGCAGGCACCAAGATCGAACCGGCATTCGGCCCGCGCAAGATGGGCGCCGGCCCGAATGGCATCGCGCGCCTGAACGTGCGCACCGGTGAAGTCAAGCACGTGGTGTCGGTGCCGTTCCAGATCGGCCATATCCAGGCCAACCTGTACAACCCGGGCGAGATCGTGTTCTGCTGGGAAACCGGCGGCAAGTCGCCGCAACGCACCTGGACCGTCAAGGCCGACGGCACCGGCCTGCGCCCGCTGTATCCGGAAGCGTCGTACGAGTGGGTGACGCACGAAGCGGTAATCTCGAAGGATGAAGTGGCGATGGCCATCATGGGCCATCGCCCGATTCCCGGCGCCGAAGGCCCGAGCGGCGTGGCCGCGCCAGCCACCGGCGTCTATGGCGCCAACCCGGGCCAGGACGACGGGTGGGGCGCAACCGGCACCCGCGAAAAACCGACCGGCCTGGCGATCGTCAACCTGCGCACGCGCGAGATGACCATCGCCGGCCAGACGCCTTCGGGCAGCGGCTTGTGGCACGTGCATGGCTCGTCGGACGGCAAGTGGGCGGTCGGCGACGATTTCAGCCGCAGCGTGTACCTGATCGACCGCAAAACGCGCGAGATGATCATGCTCACCACCGGCCACAAGACCACGGCGGCGGATCATCCCCACCCTACCTTCAACAAGGAAGGCACCAAGATCCAGATCCAGTCGGCCATGCTGTCCGAGGACAACCGGTCGATGAATATCGTGGTTGTCCCCGTACCACAAGCCTGGCTGAAACGTTAGGGCTGCTCGACCAGCTCGATATTGCGCAACTCATATGGCGCACCTTCGAGCTGGAAGCCGATGCGGCCGGCGGCCGGTTTAACGGCCGTCACGCGGTTCTGCACCACGCCGTTGATCGACACTTCCACCGTGCCGTCGCGGGCGACGATGTCGGCCACGTTCCACTGGCCGATCGCCAGTTCGCTGTTGGCGGCGATCTTGGCCTTGATGCGCGGTTCGGCGCCGGGCGCGCTGGTGAGCGGTTCGGCAAACGCTGCGCCGGCCATCGGCAGCAGGTCGCCGGCGCTGCCATGCTTGGTTTGTACCTGCAGGCTCAATGGCCATACGCGGTCCATCGGACCGTCGCTGATGTGCAGCAGCACGCCGCCGTTACCGGGCTTGCCGCTCCAGCGCCATTCGACGTGGAGCTTGAAATTGGCATAGCTTTTGGTCGTGGCCAGGAAGCCGCCCGGCTGGCCGGTGGATGCGATCACGCCTTGCGGCAGCACGCTGAACACCTGGTCCATGGTAGCGGCGGGCGTGGTCTTGAGTTCCCAGCCGTCGAAATTGCGGCCATTGAACAATGGCGCGGCGCTGGTAGACTGCATGGTCACCAGTACTGCCGTCGCCCATAAAATCTTCTTGATCATTTGATTGTCTCCCCATGAAAAAAACTCTGATAGCTCTGCTTCTCACCCTCGGCGCCGGCATGGCCAGCGCCGACAGCAATGTCATCACCTTGTGGCCCGAAGGCGTGCCGGGCGCAAAGGCGATCGGCCCTGAAAAAATCGGCGGCGGCTACAACTCCAACGTCACCGACGCCTCGCTCACCCGCATCGGCCCTGCCGTGGACCGACCCAACGGCACCGCCGTCATCATCTGCCCCGGCGGCGGCTATGTGCGCATGTCCACCGCGCGCGAGGGCGAACAATACGGCAACTGGCTCAGCACCCTGGGCGTGACCGCCTATGTGCTCAAGTACCGGATGCAGGAATACGGCCACCCTGCCCCGCTGCAGGACGTGCTGCGCGCGGTGCGCACCTTGCGCTCGCGCGCGGCGGAATTGGGCATCGATCCGGCGCGCATCGGCGTGATGGGCAGCTCGGCCGGCGGCCACCTGGCGGCCAGCGCCGGCACCCTGTTCGACCACCCGCTGGGCCGCACCGGCGCGCCGCTCGACGCCACCAGCGCCCGTCCCGACTTCCTGATGCTGATGTACCCGGTCATTACCATGAAAGACCCGGCAGCCCACGCCGGCTCGCGCAAGGCGCTGCTGGGCGCGAATCCATCGCCGGCAGCGATCGAGCTGATGTCGCTGGAAAACCAGGTGACGTCCGCCACGCCGCCCACCCTGCTGATCCACACCCAGGAAGACCAGGCCGTGCCGGTCGAGAACAGCATCGTGTTCTATCAGGCGCTCACGCGCGCCAAGGTACCTGCCGAAATGTACCTGTTCGAGCATGGCAGCCATGGCATGGGCATGCGCGACGGCCTGGGCACCACGTCGCTGTGGCCGCACCGCGCCGAAGAATGGCTGCTTGAGCGCGGTCTGCTCACGCCGTCCAAGGCCGTGGCGAAGCTTCAGGCGAAGTAAAACACCTGCTGCAACGGCCATTCGGTTGGCCGGTTGCCCGGTTCCACTTCCATCAGCTCGGCCATGTAGTCCCACCAGCGCTTCATCACCGGCTGCTGCGGCAGGTCGGCGGTGGTGTGGTCGGGCGCGAGTTTCAGTACCGCGAACAGGTGCAGGGTTTCCTCGTCGAGGAAGATCGAATAGTCGTAGATGCCGGCCTGCTTGAGCGCAGCGGCCAGGTCGGGCCACAGCTCGTCGTGGCGGCGCTTGTATTCCTCCACCGTGCCGGGTTTGAGCTTCATGCGGAAAGCGCGCGTGATCGGTGCAGTTACAGTCATTTGTCGTCCTTGGTCATGGTTTTCAGTTCGGCAGCGGCCAGCAGGAAGCCGCCGACGCCATAGTTGTAGCTCGACGCCGGCAAATAGTAGGCCGGTTCGGCGCCCGTTTGCTGGATGCCGCCCAGGCGGCCGTCCGCGTAAATATTCTTCAGTATGCCCGCCCACGCCTTTTCGATCACGGGACGATACGTGGCCGCATCGAGGTAGCCGCGATTGACGCCGTACGCCATGCCGTACACGAACAGCGCCGAGCCGGAGATTTCCGGCAGCGGATAGCTGGCCGGGTCGAGCAGGCCCGCGTGCCACAGGCCGTCCTTGCCCTGCAACTGCGCCAGGCGCGCCGACATCTGCCGCAGCTGCGTCACGTAGAACGGCTTTTTCGGATCGTTGTCCGGGATGAAGTCGATGGTGCGCGCCAGGCCGCCCAGCACCCAGCCCTCGCCGCGCGACCAGAACACCTTTTTGCCATTCGGTTCGCGCTTGTCCTTGTAGCTGGCGTCGCGCGCATACAGGTGTTCCTCCTGGTCGTACAGCTGGTCGTAGGTGGCTTGCCACTGGGTGTGGATGTAGTCGAGGTACCGGCGCTCACCGGTGATCCGGTACATCTTGGCCCATACCGGCGGCGCCATGAACAGCGCGTCGCACCACCACCATGGCAGGCGCGCGTCGCCGGGCCGCATGGTTTTCAAATCGATCAGCGTTTCGAGTTCTGCGCGGGTGGAGGCGATGCGTTCCGGTGAAGGGTCGCGCTGATACAGCTCCAGGTAAGTCTGCGCCACGCTGATGTTGTCGGCGTCCGGGTACGGCGTGCGCAGCTTCCACTCGAACTTTTCGCTCATGGCCAGCATGGCGTCACGGTATTTGGCGTCGCCGGTAGCGCTTGATGCTGCCATGAAGCCCGAGTACAGCACGCTGGAGGTCCAGATGCGGTCGAAATGCGGCGTGGTGCGCGCCATCTGCCAGTCCGCCACCTTGCGCAGCACCCTGTCGATGTCGGCCGGCCGCAAGGCCGGCGACAGATCGGTGGCCAGCGGGCCGCCATCCACCGGGGCGTCGCCGAAGTGGCGGCTGATGTCCTTGTCCACGATGGCCTGCATGGCCGGCGTGGGCAGCGGGTAGGACGGGGTTTGGGGCACGCTGGCACAGCCCCCCAGTGCGGCCAAGGCGGACATTACGGCCGCCAGCACGGATAATTTGTTCACGATTTATCCTGCTCTTCGTAACTCTTTTCTTTGAGCGGCACTTCCGGTGGACGCGGCTTGACGACCGTGCTGGCGACTGGCAAACCGCGCACATCGCTGTTGTTCAGCAGGTGCACCGGCTGCTTGATGGCCAGCTTGACGTCCCTGAACTGCCAGTTGCTGGCATCGAAAATGAAGCCGCCATTTTGCGCTTCGATGTCGATGTTCTCAAAGCTGAAGCGATTCAACGGCGCTTCCGGATAGCCGCTCACCTCGAACGCGGTGGTAGCGCCGGTGGCCTTGATGTTCCAGATTTTGACGTCGTGGAAATGGGCGATGCCCTTCTCGCGCGGCACCGGCGTGGCCAGCACTTTCCAGTAATCCGGATGTTCCTTGACGTCGTCCGGGATCTTGGCATAGCTGTAGCTCGGATTCCAGTTCATGGTGATGCGGATCGCCACCGGCGTGCCCTTCATGATGATGTCGTGCAGGCGCAGGTTGTCGCCAAAGCCGCCGCGCGTGTGCGCCGACTTGAACAGGATCCCGACCGGCACCTTGTCCAGCACCGTAATGCCGTAGGCCTCGACGTTGCGGAAGCCGCCCGCCGTTTCGCTGCCGAAGGTGACGCCAGCGGCGCCCTCGCGGATGATGGAATTGCGGATCACGACATTTTCGGTAGGACGCGCGACGCGCTGGCCATCCGAATCGCGGCCGGCCTTGAGGCACAGCGCATCGTCGTTGACCGAGATGTCGGCGTTCTGCACCAGGATGTTCTTCGACGAGTCGATATCGATGCCGTCGGTCGATGGTCCGTGGCCGCCTTCGTTGTTGCGGATGATGACACCATCCACCGTCACATCGGTCGAATAGCAGATATGCAGGGTCCAGAAGCCGGAACGGCGCAGCAGCAGCCCGCCGCCCACTTTTACCTGCGACGAATTGAACACCTGGATCAGGCGCGGACGCTGCGCGTCGTAGTCCGAGGCCCAGCGCAGGCCGCGCGGTTCGTAGGTTTTGCGCAGGGTCCAGTAGCTGTCCCAGAAGATCTTGCCGTCGCCGTCGATGGTGCCTTCGCCGGTAATTGCCGCATTCTTCTGTTCATAGATATTGATCAGCGCGGCCGGCCAGCGCATCTCGATGCCGGCAATGCGGGTAGGCAGTACCGTGTAGTCGGCGATCTTCTGCGAGCCGAGGATGGTCACGCCCTTGTCCACTTGCAGCGTGACGCCGCTTTTTACAAAGATCGAGCCGCTCAGATACGTGCCCGGCTTGAACGCCACAGTACCGCCGTTTTTGGCGGCAGCGTCGATGGCGGCCTGGATCGCCCTGGTGTCGAGCGTGACGCCGTCGCCCTTGGCGCCGTAGCTCGACGGATCGAAGGTTTTGGCACTGACGGATGCCGAGCACAGTGCCAGCAGCGAGAGCGCTGCTACATGTAACCATTTCTTGAAAATCATGATGTCCTCACTTTGCTGGTTGGGCCAGCAGGCGCACGGCGCCCAGCATGCCCGATGGCTGTGGTGTGATCAGCTGCGTATCCTGCGGCACGAAGCGCTGGGTGTAACGGCTTGACAGCAGCCGGTAGTCCGGCCGCTCCTGCCCCGCCAGCGCATTCAGCGCCAGGTTGGCCACCTTCACCTCGATGCGGTTGACGCCCGGTTTCAGGGCGCTGGTCACGTCCACCGTGTACGGCGGGCGCCAGACCGACCCGGCGCGGCGGCCGTTGACGAACACTTCGGCCGCTTCGCGCACCGGGCTCTCGAGCATGGCGCGCATGCCGGCGGGAACCTTCGGTGCGGTCGCCAACGGCGTGCCCTGGCCGAAATCGAGTGTGACCGCCGCATTGTTCAACTGCGCGGCCGTGAGCGTGACGTCGCGGGTGTAGGTCGCAATGCCGGAAAAATAGCGGCGCGCCGGATCGTCGGTCCAGGAGCGCAACTGTGGCATGGGCTGCGCCGCGCCGTCCGGGTAGCGCAACTGCCAGTCGCGCGCCAGGTCGGCCAGCACCACCGGTGCCGCATTCGAAGGCGCAGGACCGGTCTTCGTACCCGCCGGCGCATCGCTGAGGATCAGCACCCGCGATTCGTACGGCGCCAGGTCCAGGTCCACCGCCGGGAACACCGTCGCGGCGCGGGTGGTGCCGTCGTGCGGATTCCACCACGATGCCGATTTGCGCAGGTTGGCCAGGGTGGCCGTGGTGCGCACCGGCTGGTTGCCCGTGTTGGCGATGAAGTAGATATCGGCGTCCGCCAGCTTGCGCCGCACGAAACCGATATCGGCCGCGTTGGACGCCACCTTGAAGTCGGGCGTGAGCACCCTGCTCAAGACCGCGCCGACGTCGCCATCCTGCGCGACCACGGTCACGGCAGGCTTGGCGGCCAATGCTTTCGATGCCGCCTGCACCCGTGCCGTGATGCGCGCAGCATCGCGGTAGCCGGGCGCTTTCGACGGCAGCGCGCCGACGGCAATGATCTTGCCGCCCTGGCGCACGTAGTCGTCCAGTTTTGCCAGCACCTCGGGCGCCAGCCGCGTCACGTGCGGCAGCACCAGTACCGGGTGGTTCACGCCCAGCGACAGCACCGAGTCCGCATCGACGTAATCGAGATTGTGGCCGGCGTCGAGAATTTGCGTGGTCAACTCCGGTGTGACGTAGTGCTGCATTTTTTCCGATAGCGACACTTTACCGGGTGTCATCGACGCATAGGCGTCGTCGTTGGGCAGCAGCACCGCCACCGTGTTGGCCGGCTGGCCCTGGCGCATCAGGTAGCTGGTGCGGGTCAGATAGGCATTTACGTCCGGCATCACGTTCCACCACGGCTGGTGGTTGTTGAACACGGCCGCCGCGTAGAACGAGTAGCCCGGTTCCGTTGCGCCGGGCGGCGTGTACGGCCAGCCGTGGCCGACGAACAGGTTCACGCCCTGCAGCAGCATGCGGTCCGCTTCCACCTTCATGTCCAGCGGGGTGGCGGCAAATGCCGGTGAATGCAGCCAGGTCCAGGTCTCGGCCGAGATTACCGGGCGGTTATACAGGTGCCCGGCCGACGTGGCCAGGCGGGTAAACGAAAATTCGCGGAATTGCGGGCCTTCGCCTTCGGGCAGCCCCACCAGCCGGTAGCTCGACAGCGATACCGCCGGTTCGCCATATGTCTGCGAACGGAATTGCGTCTTGTGCTTGACGGCCCAGTCGTTGACCGGGGTCAGATAGCGCTCGTTGACCAGTTCCGTTTGGGTCAGTACCCAGTCGCGCCGCATCGCCGGGGCATCCGGTCCCTGGCCGCTGGTCACCAGCGGCAGGTGCGGCGTCAGATCGTAGCCACGGCGGCGCTGGAACTCTTGCAGGAAGTCGTCAGTCCAGTCGGTGTTATAGACCTCCAGGCTGTCCGAGAACACCGCCGTCGGCGGCTGGTCGCCAAACGCCTGCAACAACGGCGTGGCCACCACGTCGAGGTGGTGGTCGATGGCCTTGCGGCTCAGGTGGTCGAGCACGAAACCTTCGGCGCCCAGCGCCGCGCGCTTGACCTGCTGGCCGGTGCGGCTGGCGGTATAGCTGACCACCACGCGCGGCTGGCCGCTGGCGGCAATCGCGCCGCGCCCCGGCGTGGTAGCCGTGGGTGCGCCAAGCTCCGTGCGTTTCAGGGCGGTGGCGTCGTACTCTTTGGGCGTACCGGCGCCGACAAAACTGGCGATCAGCTGTTCGCCGCTCATGATCGACGGCAGCGCCACCGAGGCGGCACCGGCTGGCAGTTCGGCGACGTGCACGCGAAGGCGCGATGCCGCTTCGGTCACGGCCACGTGCGGGCCGCCGTACGGCCAGCCGCTGGCCAGCGTCATGTCCACGCGCAGGCCGAGCGCGCGCGCCGTGCGGTTGGTGTAACTGACGTTGTCGAGGAATTCGGGAGAAAGATAAGGAGTGTTACGGATGCCGCGCGCGGGATCGTCGAGTTCCATCGGATAGACCGGCTGGATCTCCACGCCGCCAAAACCGCCCGCCTTCATGGCTTGCAGTTCGCGTTCCAGTTGGGGTTTGACCACGGCCGGGCCAAACCACCACCAGCGCACCATCGGCCGGGCATCGGGCGGCGGCGCCGCAAACTGCGCGGCGACATCGGCGAGCCGCTTCGACAGTGCGGGTTCCTGCGCCAGGGCTGCTGCGGGGACAACACAGCAAGCCAGGGCGCAGACCAGCGCCGCCGCCTGTGCAACAGGCGTCAGCGTACCGCGCAGGTGGTCACACCCGCGCAGTCCAACAGTGACGTGTGCCACCGTTTATACGATACCGCTGCTGCTGGCGCCAGCCTTGGCCGGACGGGCTTCCGCCACCTGGTCGCGGTAGCCCGAAGCACGGTAGCAGGCCACCGGATCGATGGCGCCGCCGTTGCGCAGGCGCGCCATGGCCAGGATGGCCGAAACGTCGGTACGGTAAGCGTGCTTGAGGGTTTGCGCCGATTGCAGCGCATCGTGCGATTCCTGGAAACCGCGCAGCGCATCGCGATCGACCAGGTTGGCCTGGACGAAGGCGCGCTGCACTTCCACCGCGCTGCTCATCAGGCTCTCGATCGGATCGGTCACGTTGTGCGACTGGTCCAGCATGTAGGCCGGGTTGAACGCCGCGCCTTCGCGCTCGGCCGCATCGGCCAGCTCGTTGAAGACCAGGAACAGCTGGAACGGGTTGATGCTGCCCGAATCGAGGTCGTCGTCGCCGTACTTGCTGTCGTTGAAGTGGAAGCCACCCAGCTTGCCGAACTGGGTCAGGCGCGCCACGATCATTTCGATGTTGGTGTTCGGTGCGTGGTGCCCAAGGTCGACCAGGCACTTGGCTTTTTCGCCCAGCGATTGCGCGCAGGCGAAGCTGGTGCCCCAGTCGGCAATGGTGGTGGCGTAGAACGCCGGCTCGAACAGTTTGTGTTCGATCAGCAGGTTCCAGTCGGCTGGCAGCGCGGCGTAGATTTCGCGTGCGCTTTCCAGGTAGCGTTCCAGCGCGCCGCGCAGGTTGTGCTGGCCGGGGAAGTTGGCGCCGTCGCCTACCCACACGGTCAGCGCTTTCGAACCGAGTGCGTTACCGAGCTCGATACATTCGACGTTGTGCGCAACCGCTTGCGCGCGGGTGGCAGCGCTGATCGCGGTCATGCTGCCGTATTTATACGTGTGTTCCTGGCCGACCTGGTCCTGGAAGGTATTCGAGTTGACGGCGTCAAAATACAGGCCATGGGCTTCGGCTTGCTGGCGCAGCGCCTGGGTGTCCGATACTTTATCCCATGGGAAGTGCAGCGACACGCCAGGGGTGGCGCGGGTCAGCTGGTGGATCACGCCGCAGTCGTCGAGTTTTTCAAACACGTTGCGTGGTTCGCCACGGCCCGGGAAGCGCGCGAAACGCGTGCCGCCGGTGCCGGCGCCCCAGCTTGGCAGGGCCACGGCAAATTTCTGCGCCTTGGCGGTCAGCTGCTCGATGTCCACGCCACGGCGCGACAACATGCCGGCCAGGGCGGCGTAATCTTCTTCCAGGCCGCTGCGCAGCTTGTCGTTGTGTTCGGCCACGCGGCCGCTGTCGATAATGGTGCTCATGTGAGGGTCTCCTTCGTTTCTTATGGTGCCGCCGGTGCGTTCGTCACGAACCGGGCCGGCGGCATTTTATAGCTATCAGCGGGTGATTAGCGAGTAAATGCGGCAGCGTTGCCAGCATCGACGTTCAGGATGTTACCGGTGCTCTTGGCCGATTTCGAGCTGGCCAGGAAGTACACGGCTTCCGCGATATCCTCTGGCAGTACGCTCAGTTTGAGCATGCTGCGGTCGCGGTAGAACGCTTCGACGTCGTCGGCTTCGATCTTGTTCGACTGCGCGCGTTCCTGCTTCCACTTGCCGTCCCAGATGCGCGAACCACGGATCACTGCGTCCGGATTGACGACGTTCACACGGATGCCGTGCGGTGCGCCTTCCAGCGCGATGCAGCGTGCCAGGTGGATTTCGGCAGCCTTGGCGGTGCAGTAAGCCGACGCGCCGGCCGATGCCACGAGGCCGTTTTTCGAGGCGACGAACACCATGCTGCCGCCCAGTTTTTGCTGCTTCATGATGCGGAACGCTGCGCGGCCGGCCAGGAAGTAACCCTTGACCAGGATGTCCTGGTTGCGCTGCCAGATTTCCAGCGTGGTGTCTTCCAGCGGCGCCGACGAGGCGATACCGGCGTTCGAGATCAACAGATCGACACCACCGAAGCGCAGCGAGGTCGCGGCCAGGATGTTCTCGACTTCTTCTTCGCTGGTAATGTTGGCGACGATGCTCTCGACGCTGTCTTTACCGGCAGCCTTGGTCAGGTCTTTCTTGGCCTGTTCCAGTGCTTCCGGATCGATATCGGTCAGCATCACGCAAGCGCCTTCCTGCAGCAGTTGACGGGCCACGGCCTGGCCGATGCCGCCAGCGCCGCCGGTCACCAGGGCGATACGGCCCGCCAGGCTTTTCGGTTTCGGCATGCGTTGCAGCTTGGCTTCTTCGAGCAGCCAGTATTCGATGTCGAATGCTTCCTGTTCCGGCAGGCCGACGTAGGTGTCCACGCCATTCGCGCCGCGCATCACGTTGATTGCATTGACGTAGAACTCGCCGGCGATACGCGCGGTGGCCTTGTCCTTGGCGAACGACAGCATGCCCACGCCAGGAATCAGGTAGATGATCGGATTGGCGTCGCGCACGGCCGGGCTGTTATCGCGCTTGCAGCGGTCGTAGTAGGCGCGGTAGTCGGCGCGGTAGTCTTCCAGCGCCTGATCCAGGCTGGCGACCAGCTTGTCGAAGTCCGGGTTCAGCGGATCGAAATCGACCACGAACGGACGGATCTTGGTGCGCAGGAAGTGGTCGGGGCACGACGTGCCGAGTGCGGCCAGCGGTTTCAGGTCGCGGCTGCACACGAACTCCAGCACGGTGGCGTTGTCGTTGAAGTCGCCCAGCTTGAATTCGTCGCGGCTGATTTTACCGCGCAAGAGTGGCATCAGTTTGGCGGCCAGCGCGGCGCGCTGTTCGGCCGGCAGGGCGTCAAACGCCTGGCCGCCGAATGCCGGTTGTTTCGAGTTCGCAGCGATCCACTCTTCTGCGCGTTTGATGATGGCCAGCGTGGTTTCGTAGCACGACTTGGCGGTATCGCCCCAGGTGAACAGGCCGTGGCCTTCGAGGATGATGCCTTTCAGGGCCGGATTGGCTTTCGAGACTTCTTCCAGCTTCAGACCGAGATCGTAGCCTGGACGCTGCCATGGCAGCCAACCGAGTTCGCCTTCGAAGATTTTTTGCGTGAGCGCCTTGCTGCTGGCGCAGGCGGCAATCGCGATCAGCGAATCGGGGTGCATGTGATCGACGTGCTTGCGGTCGATGTAGGCATGCAGCGGGGTGTCGATACTGGCGGCGCGCGGGTTCAGGTTGAACGTGCAGTGTGGCAGGTACGCCACCATTTCATCTTCGAGCGCCAGACCGCGGTAGCGGCCTTTCAGTTCGTTCAGTTTGCTCATGTACAGGGTCGAGAAGCCGTCGAGCTTGATGCTGCCCAGGTCGCCGCCGGAGCCCTTCACCCACAGCACTTCCACTTGCTCGCCGCTGAGCGGATCTGCCATCATGACCTTGGCCGAGGTATTACCGCCGCCGAAGTTGGTGATGCGCAGATCGGACCCGAGCAAGTTGGACCGATACAGCAGCAGCTCTGGCTCGCTCATCGTGGCTGCTGCGGCATCGTCCCACAGGGAAGTAATCGGGGCTTGCTGAGTTACATTCATTGCTGATCTCCGTCGTTGTTTGATTGGTATAGCGTGGTTTCATGCCGCTTTGGGCACATGCAGCCAGTAGAAATCAGCGCCGCAACAGTGTCAATGCACAAGCGCTCAACTTGATGACCAAGACGGAAATAATCACCCCAGTGATTGAAACTTGAGCGATTGATGACACGGTTATCGAATCAATCAAATATTTGATCGCATAGTGATTGACGATGGCTAGGTAAATGTTTAGTCTTGGTAATTAATAAAGTGCCACACCGGATCGGTCCGCAGCAGTAATGCAGTAGTAGCTGAGTAGCTGCGCGGCAGCGACGGTAGTAGGGACGACAAAAAATGGAGACAAATATGGTAAATCACAAGCGCCGTAAACGTTTGCTGAAGTTGCTCGCCGAACATCAGACGGCCAGCGTGCCGCAGTTGGTCGATTGGCTCAGCGCCTCCCCGGCCACCGTGCGCCGCGACATCAGCTGGCTTGCCGCCCGCAGCCTGCTCACCCGCACCAGGGGCGGGGCCGCCAACCTGGAACAAAAGAAGCGCAGCTTCACCCTCACCAGCGAGACCTTCCAGCACAACATCCAATGCTACGCCGAGCGCAAACGCGCGATTGCGCGCCACGCTGCGGGCATGTGCTCCGAGGGCGAGACCATCATCATCAACGGTGGCACCACCACCTTCATGATGGCCGAATTCCTGGTCGATCACCACCTCAAGATCCTCACCAATTCCTTCCTGATGGCCGAGCGCCTGCTGGTATCGAGCGAGAACGAGATCATTGTCCCCGGCGGCAAGGTCTATCGCGAGCAGAACGTCATCCTCAGCCCCTTCGACAACGACATCACCCAGCACCACTACGCGGCCAAGATGTTCATGAGCGTGTACGGCCTGTCGCTGCTCGGCCTCATGGAAGCCGATCCGCTGCTGATCCAGGCCGAAAAGCGCCTGATCTCGCAGGCCGAAGAATTGATCGTTTTAGTGGACAGCTCCAAGTTTGCCAAGAAGGCTGGCCTGATCCTGTGCGGCCTCAATCGCGTCTCCACCGTCATCACCGATACCTACGCCTCCGATTCGGCCGTGCAGCTGCTCGAGCAGTCGGGTGTGCGCGTGGTGACCGTGGAACCGGAAGCGGTGCCCGCCCAGCTGAATGCCAGCCCTTTTACTTCGCCGTTTGACTACCAGGCGGCAGCCATGTTCCAGTCGGAGGTATCACATTGAAGCGCAGGAAAATCATATTGGCGACCGTGGTCGCCGGACTGTTCGCGACCGTCGCCGGCTGCGGCGAGAAAAAAGCCGCCACCGGCGCTGACGGTAGCGCAGGTGGCGCCAGTGGCGAAAAGATCCGCATCGCCATGGTAGTAAAAAGCCTGGGCAACGGCTTCTTCGATGCCGCCCACGCCGGCGCCAACGACGCTGCCAAGGAACTGAAAAACGTCGAAATCATTTATACCGGTCCCACCACGCCCAGCGCCGAAGGCCAGATCGAAATCATCAATTCGCTGATCAGTCAGAAGGTCGATGCGATCGTGATCTCGGCCAATGATCCAAACGCGCTGGTACCGATCACCAAGAAGGCCATGGCGCGCGGCATCAAGGTCGTCAGCTTCGACAGCGGCCTGGCCAAGGACGGCCGCCTGATGCAACTGAACCCGTCGAACGCGCTGCTGATCGGCGAGAAGCAGATACAGATGGCGTCCGACGCCATCGGCGGCAAGGGAGAAATTGCCATCCTGTCCGCTTCCGCGCAGGCGACCAACCAGAATATCTGGATCGGCATCATGAAGGACACGCTGACCAAGCCCGAGTACAGCGGCATGAAGCTGGTCGCCACCGTGTACGGTGACGACCAGTCGGACAAGAGCTACCGCGAAGCGATCGGTCTGCTGCGCAGCAATCCGAACCTGAAAGCCATCATCTCCCCGACCACCGTGGGCATCAACGCCGCCAGCAAGGCAGTGGTCGATGAAAAGCTGGTGGGCAAGGTGTTCGTCACCGGCCTCGGTTTGCCGTCGGAGATGGCAGGCCACGTGAAGAGCGGCGCCGTGCGCGAGTTCGCGATCTGGAACCCGATCGACCTCGGTTACGCCGTCACCTACGCCGCCTACGACTTCGTCAAAGCTGCTCCCGGCGCCAAGGCCGGTGGCAGCGTGAACGCCGGCCGCATGGGCGCCATCGCCATCGATGCCAACGGCGAAGGCGCAATGGCCGCGCCATTCGTGTACGACAAAGGGAACGTCGACAAGTTCTCCAAGATCTTCTGAGCTGGAACAGCCCCATGGATATGAATACAACCCCGGTCCTGCAACTGACCGGGATTTGCAAGCGCTTTGCCGGCATCGTCGCCCTCAACAACGTCGCCCTGTCGGTACGGGCCGGTGAAGTGATGGCGCTGATCGGCGAGAACGGCGCCGGCAAGTCCACCCTGGTCAAGACCCTGACCGGCATCTATCGTCCCGACGAGGGCACCATCGAACTGGCCGGCCAGCCCGTCAAGTTCGCCAATGCCCAGGATGCGATGAAAGCGGGCGTCACCGCCGTGCACCAGGAAACGGTGATGTTCGACGAATTGACGGTGGCGGAAAACATTTACGTGGGGCGCCAGCCCTGTCGCGGCGCCTCCGGGCGCATCGACTGGAGCAAGATCGAGGCGGAAGCCGAGAAGCTGTTCGAACGACTGGAAGTAGCACTGCCGGTGCGCGCACGGGTAAAAGACCTGTCCGTGGCGCAGCGCCACTTCGTGGAAATCGCGCGCGCCCTGTCGCAGGATGCGCGCGTGGTGATTCTCGACGAGCCGACGGCGTCGCTGTCGCAGCGCGAGATCCGCGAGCTCTATCGCATCATCCGCCAGTTGCGCGACGCCGGCACTGCGGTCATCTTCATCTCGCACAAGTTCGACGAGATTTACGAAGTGGCCGACCGCTACACCGTGCTGCGCGACGGCCAGTTCATCGCCGAAGGCGCGCTGGCCGACATCACCGAGCAGGAACTGGTCGCCCTGATGGTCGGGCGCACCGTCAAGCAGGCCTACCCGAAGGCGGACGTCACGCCCGGCGAAGTGCTGCTGTCCGTGGAGAACCTGTGCCACCCTACCGAATTCGATAACGTCAGCTTCGAACTGCGGCGCGGCGAAATCCTCGGCTTTTACGGCCTGGTGGGCGCCGGCCGTTCCGAGGTGATGCAGGCGCTGTTCGGCCTGTCCACCCAGGTACGCGGCAATGTGCGCCTCGACGGCAAATCGGTATGCGTGACCTGCGCCGCCGACGCCATCCGCCACGGCATCGCCTACGTGCCCGAGGACCGCCAGCACCAGGGCGCGCACCTGACGCTGCCCATCCTGCAGAACATCACGCTGCCGATCCTGTCCAAGGTCGGCTTCTTCCTGCGCGGTCGCCGCGCCGAGGAAAACAAGATCGCCCGCCACTTCGCCGAACAGCTGGAACTGAAAGCTGCGTACCTGACGCAAAACGTCTCCGAACTCTCGGGCGGCAACCAGCAGAAGGTCGTGCTGGGCAAATGGCTGGCCACCAACCCCAAGGTCATCATCCTCGACGAACCGACCAAGGGTATCGACATCGGCTCCAAGGCCGCCGTGCACCGCTTTATCGGTGAGCTGGTGAGCAAGGGCCTGTCGGTGATCCTGGTGTCGTCCGAGCTGCCTGAAGTGATGGGCCTGGCCGACCGCATCGTGGTCATGCACCAGGGCCGCATCGAACATACATTCAACCGTGGCGAGGCGACGCCGGAAATGATCGTCTCCGCCGCATCCGGCAACGAACTGGCGGAGGACTGCGCGTGAAAGAAATCTTGAAAATGCGCGAAACGCAGCTGGCGATTTCGATCGTGGTGCTGATCGCCCTGGTCGGTTCGCGCGCGCCGGTGTTCGTCTCGAGCTCCAGCCTGGGCAACCTGCTCACCGACAGCACGTTATTGATCATGCTGGCCCTGGCGCAGATGCTGGTCATCGTCACCCGTGGCATCGACCTGTCGGTCGCGTCCACCCTGGCGCTGTCGGGCATGATGTCGGCGCTGCTGGCCGTGCGCTTCCCGGAACTGCCGCTGCCGGTGGTGATGCTGGTCGCCGTGGCCATTGGCCTGGTACTGGGCCTGGTCAACGGCTACCTGATCGGGTACCTGGACCTGGCGCCCATCGTGGTCACGCTGGGCACCATGAGCGTGTATCGCGGCCTGGTGTTCGTGCTGTCCGGCGGCGCGTGGGTGTCGTCGCACCAGATGCCGCCAGAGTTCATCGCGTTCCCCCTCTCGCGCTTTCTCGGCGTGACCAACCTGGTGTGGATTGCGGGACTCACGATCCTGGTGTTCTGGTACATCGCCATGCATAGCCGCTTCGGCCGCGACCTGTACGCAGTCGGTAACGCCCCGGCCTCGGCCCGCTACGTCGGCATCCCAATCGCCAAGCGCCTGTTCTGGACCTACGGTATTTCCGGCGCGGTCGCCGGCCTGTGCGGCTACCTGTGGGTGGCGCGCTACGCGGTCGCTTACACCGAGATCGCCTACGGCTTCGAATTTACCGTGATTGCTGCCTGCGTGATCGGCGGCGTGAGCATCGCCGGCGGCAGCGGCAGCGTGGCTGGCGCGGTGCTGGGCGGCCTGTTCCTGGCCGTGATCGGCAACGCCCTGCCGGTGGTGAAAGTATCGCCATTCTGGCAAAGCGCGCTGACCGGCGTGGTGATCCTGACCGCGGTCCTGATCAATGCCCGCAATGGCAAGACCGGCGGGCGCCAGATTCTGCCCCTGCATCTGAACAAAGCTAACGCTCAAGGGAGCGCCGCGTGAATACGAGTACCGTCATGTCCACTGAAGTAAAAGATCCGGCCGCCGACAAGCCGACCGCCTCCACGTCGCGCTATATCATCGCCGACCGCCAGAACTTCCGCCTCGGCGCGGCGCTGGGCAGCTGGGAAAGCATGCTGGCGTTGCTGTTCGTGGCTGCGTTTACCATCTGCGCCATCGTCCAGCCGCATTTCCTCGACATGTACAACCTGGCCGACGGCACCTTCAACTTCAGCGAAAAGGCGATGATCGCGCTGCCGATGGCCTTGTTGATCATTTGCCGCGAGATCGACATTTCGGTGTCCGGCATCCTGGCACTGTCGTCGGTGGCGATCGGTCTGGCCCACACCAACGGCGCTCCGCCCGAAGTGCTGCTGCCGATCGCGATTGCCACCGGCACGGCCTGCGGCTGGCTCAATGGCATCATGGTCACGCGCTACAAGCTGCCGTCGATCGTGGTCACCATCGGCACCGTGTCGCTGTTCCGCGGCCTGGCCAGCGTGGTGCTGGGCGATAAAGCCTTTACCGGCTACCCGCAGCTGATGACCGACTGGGGTCAGGGCTACTTCTTCGGTTTCATCCCGCGCGAGTTCGTGGTGCTGCTGGTGTTCGCGCTGCTGTTTGCAGGTTTCCTGCACTGCACGACCTGGGGCCGCCGCGTGTATGCGATCGGTAACAACCCGGTGGCCGCACGCTTCTCCGGTATTCCCGTGGACAGCTACCGCCTCGGCCTGTTCATGCTGACCGGCGCCATGGCTGGCCTGGCCGCGTGGTTCCTGACCGGCCGTATTGGCAGCACCCGCCCGAACATCGCCATGGGCTGGGAGCTCGAAGTGATCACCATGGTGATCCTCGGTGGCGTGAGCATCGCCGGCGGCGCCGGCACCATCGGCGGCGTGCTGCTGGCGGTACTGACTCTCGGCACCGTCACCTACGGCCTGTCGCTGGCGAACATCCCCGGCATTTACATGACCATCGTGGTCGGCATCCTGCTGCTGGTGACCATCGCCCTGCCCCGCCTGTTGCGCGGCAAGAGGATCGCCAAATGACGGCAACCAATGACGCAACCAGCGATGCGACCATCGTCCTCGACATCGGCAAGACCAACGTCAAGCTGGTGTTGCTGGACGCCGCCGGCGCGGTGCTGGCCGAACGGCGCAGCCCCAACACGATACTGACCGATGGTCCGTATCCGCACCACGACGTCGAGCGCATCTGGCACTGGATGCTGGACGGCATGCGCGAGTTCTCGAGCCTGGCCACCATCGGCGCCATCGTCCCGGTCACGCACGGCGCCACCGCCGCGCTGGTCGATGACGACGGCCTGGTGCTGCCGGTGCTCGATTACGAGTTCGAACCACCGGCTGCGCAGGTAGCGAGCTACCAGGCGCTGCGCCCGGCGTACGACACCACCAATTCGCCGCTGCTGCCCGCCGGCCTGAACCTGGGCCGCCAGCTGGCGTGGCAGGCGCAGACCTTCCCGGCCGAATTCGCGCAAGCGAACCACATCCTGATGTATCCGCAGTACTGGGCCTGGCGCCTGTCCGGCGTGGCGGCCAGCGAAGTGACGTCGCTCGGTTGTCATACCGATTTATGGCAGCCGGCGCGCCAGCAGTACTCGCAACTGGTCGAACGCATGGGCTGGAACGCGCTGTTCCCGCCATTGCAGCCGGCGTGGGCGCCACTGGGACCGTTGAAAGCGGAGCTGCTTGAGCGCACCGGCTTGCCGGCCACGTGCCGCGTGATCTGCGGCATCCACGACAGCAACGCATCGCTGTTGCGCCACCTGGCGGCCGTCGAAGGCGTGCCGCAGCCGGCGGTGCTCTCCACCGGCACCTGGGTGATCGCGGCTGCGCCGGGCAAACCTTTGAGCGGTTTGCGCGAGCAGTCGGACATGCTGGCCAATACCAATGCGCTGGGTCAGGCCGTGGCCTGCATCCGCTTCATGGGCGGGCGCGAGTTCGGCGAACTGGCCGGTGCCGATGCGCAGACCTGTACCGTGGAAGATCTGCAGCAGCTGATCGACCAGCAAACCATGGCCCTGCCCTGCTTCTCGCAGGCTGGCGGCCCGTTTGCCGGCCGCGCCGGGTCGATAACTGGTCCGGCGCCGATCGATGCGCGCCAGCGGTATGCGCTGGCCACGCTGTATTGCGTGCTGGTCTCGGACTACTGTCTCGAACAGTTGGGCGCCGATGGCGCCGTGGTGGTGGAAGGCAGCTACACGGGCAACCCGTGGTTTGCGCCGCTGCTCGCGGCCTTGCGGCCGGGCCAGGCGATCAGCAGCACCGATGACACCAGCGGCACCACGTGCGGCGGCTGGATGCTGCATCACTGGGGTAGCGCGCCGGCGGTGGCCAGTTCGGTGGCAGCGCCGCTGGCGTTGAATGGCTGGGACGCGTACCGGTCGCGCTGGCTGGCGGCACTGTAATCCCGGGCCAGAGGCTCACTCGGGACGGACCTGGGCAGCGCGTATCCGTTCACCGAACGATTGCTGCTCGAGTACCGCGATGGCGTCTGCCAGTGCCTGCGACAGCGGGTACGGCATCTGTGCATCGATGCTGTCGGCGGCGGACGCCGTGGCTTGCCAGCACTGGCGGATGCGCGGCGCCATTTGCCGCCCTGCCTCGCTGAGCCACACCATCTTTTGCCGGCCGTCGTGGGCGCTGGCAGCCACAGTCAGTAAACCCTCCTTCACCATCAAGCCGACCGTCTGCGTGGCAGCCGGCTGGGTGATTCCTGCGCTGGCGGCGATGTCGCCGATGGTCAGCGGCTCCTGGTTCAGCAATGCGCGCATGACCGGCGTGTAGCGCGGCCGGTAATTCAGGCCGGCGTCGATATACGATTGCTCGACTGCGCCATCGAGCAATTCGATCAGGTGGCGCAATTGTGTCCCCAGTCCGCGCTTCATGCTGCCATCCGACGTACGTCGGCGCTCGACCGTACCTGGCCGGCACGGTGTGCCCGCCACAACAGCAGCACGCTCGCCAGGGCAAACACGACCAGCGTTACCACCGATCCTTCGATGCCGTAAGCGCCGCCCGTCAGCCATTCTGGACCGGTCACCTGCCCCTGCAGCAGACCGCGCCCCGGATTGCCCGACGTCGGTAGCGAAAGGATGCCGGCAGATACAAAATTCCAGGCGAAGTGCAAACCGATCGGCAGCCACAGGCGGCGCGTTGCCAAATAGGCGGCGGTGAACATGACGCCGGCCAGCGCAGTGTTGACCACCGCCAGCACGGTCACCTCGTGATTCGGCAAATGCGCCAGCGCGAACAAGGCGCACGACAGGCCCAGGGCCGACCAGGTGCCCAGTGCGCGCTCGGGTATCCTGAAAAGAATGCCACGGAAAACCAGTTCTTCGATGATGGCGATGAAAATCATCTCGGTCATGGTCTTGGCCAGCATATTCCAGGTCCCGGTACCGGCGACCTGGTAATCGGCGGTGGCCGCGATCAGGCCAAAA
Source organism: Duganella sp. FT27W (assembly GCF_009295655.1). NCBI lineage: Bacteria > Pseudomonadati > Pseudomonadota > Betaproteobacteria > Burkholderiales > Oxalobacteraceae > Duganella > Duganella sp. FT27W. Next base: position 1,032,640 of record NZ_WHIV01000001.1, on the reverse strand, counting down.
GCGACCAGGAACATCACCGTGCCGATCAATGCACCGGTCATCGCTTCGCGCGTCCAGCCGGCCGTTCCAAGTTCCTCGGCGCCCCGGCGCTCAACGCGACGCAGGTACACGCGGTATCCCCACACGCCAAGCATGGCGGCCAGCAGTGGCGGCCAGTGCATGCGCAGGTTCTTGTCGGTGATCTGGGCCGCTATCACGAGGACCAGCGCTACCGGCAGACACACTGCCAGTACCGCCAGCAAGGTGCGTACGGCGGTGTGCCGGGTCCAGCGCCCGGGGGCCGATGCTGCGCAAATGGTGTCCGGAGAGGATGTGGGCGTGATGACGCCGGGCATGGCGGTGCTGTTCATGAGAGCTCCTGGGTTGAATTTCAAGTAGTGCTCTCATTATATAAGCACTTATATAAACGCGCATGTATTTGTTTAAAAATTTTTTCCTGTACTGCAGGGCACGCATGGCTGCGCGCGCCCTGCCCTTTCATGCCCTATCCTGGCTTCAGTCCGCCACCGGCACCCCGAAGTCCGGCGTCCCATCCTTATTCCAGTGCAGCACCTGCGCCCGCGTATGGCGATTGGTGTCCTTCAGCGGCTCCCCCACGATATCCCTGAAATTACGCGCGTGGTACACCAGGATGTCGGTCTTGCCATCGGGCGTGGTCGTAAACGAGTTGTGCCCGGGACCGTACTGGCTGTTCTTCTCGCTGCTGGCAAACACCGGCACCGGTGATTTTTTCCATGAAGCCGCATCGAGCAGGTTCGCTCCCACCGGCGCCGTCAACAGCCCCAAGGCGTAGTTGGCATCGGTGGCGCTGGCCGAATAGGTCATGAACACGCGGCCGTTCCTGACGATCACCGCCGGCGCCTCGTTCACCTCGTGCTTCACTTTTTCCCATGCATAGTCAGGCTTCGACAGCAGCACCGCCGGGCCGGTGATCGACCATGGCGTATCCATCTGCGCCAGGTAGATATTGGTGGCGTGGATTTTGCTATCCTGCCCGCGCTGGGTCCAGGCCAGGTAGCGCTTGCCGTCGAGCGCGAACGTGGTGGCGTCGAGCGCGAACGATTCCCAGCCCGTCTTCAGCTGCCCCAGTTCCTTCCACTCGCCTTCCAGGGGATTGGCCGATGCGTTTTCCAGCACGTACAGGCGGATCTCCCAGACCGCATCGGACCGGCCGGCGGTAAAGTAGATATACCATTTACCGTCGATATGGTGCATCTCCGGGGCCCAGATGTGGGCGCCCATCTCGCCCCTGGCGTGCTTGCGCCATACCACCTTGGCTTCGGCCGCACCGAGGTCGTTGAGCGAGCGCGCGCGGCGGATTTCGATGCGGTCGTACTCGGGCACGGTGGCCGTGTAGTAGTAATAGCCGTCGCCGTGCAGCGCCACCTGCGGGTCGGCGCGGTGTTTGACCAGCGGGTTGTTGAAGGTCGGTTCTGCTGCAACTGCAATGTTCTGCGCAAACGAAAAAACGGCGGCCGCGAGGGCCACCGTTTTGAGTCCGCGCGCAAATGGTCCTTGCGCCATGGGTCTCCTTAGTTTTTGATCGACACGGTGAAGAAGTAACGACGTCCGGACCAGGCCAGTTCGTTGACGCGGTACAGGTCACCGGCGTCGGTGATCTGCGATTCCTTGGTCAGGTTCTTGCCTTCGATCGAGATCGTTACGTTGTCACTGTAACGGTACTGGAACTTCGCGTCCAGGAAACCGGTTTTTTCCTGGAAGTTCGGGTTGCCGGAAACGTCGTTGGTGCCGGTGTAGAAACGGTCGCGATAGTTGTAGGCCAGGCGGGCGTTGATCTTGCCCAGGTCATACCACAGTGCGGCGTTGTAGCTGTTCTTCGACAGGCCGGCGTACGGCAAGATCGAACCGTCGAGCGGGTTGATGCGTTCGGTACCCTTGGCATAGTCGTAGCTCATGCGGGTGTAGTTGACATCGCCGCCGAAGCCGCTCATCCAGCCCGGCAGGAAGGTGAACGCGGTACGCGCGGTCAGTTCCACACCCTTGGTGGTGGCGCCTTCGCCGTTGAGGGCGGTGTTCACGTCGAAACGGCTGCCGTTGCCCAGCAGGTCGACGTTCTTGACGATCTGCTTTTCCAGGATGTAGCTCGAGATATCCTTCTTGAACAGGCCCATGCTCAACTGGCTGTCTGCGCTCGGATAGTATTCGAAGCTCAGGTCGGTGTTCTTGGCGCGGAACGGTTTCAGGTTCGGGTTGCCGGCCGTGCAATCGTCGAAGCCGTCGCCGCCGAAGGCCTGGTTGCCGCTGCCGATGATACAGGCGACGTTCGGTGCCAGCAGGTCGATGCGCGGACGCGACATCACCTTCGACAGGCCGAAGCGCACCATGAACTGGTCCGGAATCGCCCATGCCATCAAGTTAAAGCTTGGCAGGTAGTCGTTGTACTTGGTTTTGACCGTGGTCGTGCCGAAGCTTAGATCCCGATCAATGGACGAACCAAGAGCACCGCCCGGATTCTGGATGCGCACCTTGATCGATTGCGAGCCGCTGGCATCGGTCTTGGTGCCGGTGTAACGCACGCCGATATTGCCCCAGATCTGGTGGCCGGCCAGTTCGGTGTCGAAGTCGGCACGGATGTAGGCGGCGCGTACCCGCTCATCGACCATGTAGGCCGGCACTTGCGGGTACATCTTGCCGTCGCTGCCGATGGCGTTATAGACGTTGTTGAAGTTGAAGTTCGACGTGTCGAAGAACGGTTTGGCGTTGTTATACACCGGCGACATCCAGCCCGACGGAATGTTCGAGATCTTGTCGTAGCCGCCGAAGAAGGTGCCCGGCGACGAGCCGCGCACGGCGTTGATCAGTTCCTGCATCTTGGCAGCCGTAACGTACGTGCTCGAGTAGTTGCCGTTGATGAAGGTGTTGGTATCGGGGCCGCGCACCGCGCCCGTGTTGTACGGATCGTAGGTGATGGTCTGGTTGATATTGGCGCCGCGCACCGAGATATCGTCGGCGGTGCTGACCGGGTCGGCGCCGCCGCTGGCGATGTAGCCGCCGCCGTTGTAACGCTGGGCTTCCGATTTACGCGCCTGCGCGCCAGCCCACAGCTTGGTGAAGAACGGCGTGGTCAGGCGGTACTTCAGGTCCAGCTTGACCTGGTCTTCGGCATTCTTGGTTTCGTAAGGACGGTATTGCAGTTCGGCCTTCACGTACGAGCTGGCGTCGTCCGGCGAGTAACCTGCCGGGAAGTCGAAGTGCGGCAAGCCTTGCGAATCGAGCGACACTTTCAAGCCCGGCGCGTTTTGCGTCAGGACGATACTGTTGGTCTCGTTGTGATAGGTCGAACGCGAACGTCCGGCCAGACCGTCCACTTCCAGCGGACCATCCTTGTAGTTGAAACCGGTGGTAGCGTAGTTGGAATCAATCTTGAGCTTGAAGTCGCGCGCCGAGGTGCTGAAGGCGCCCTGGCCGCCCTGGCCTGCCACGTAGTTGCAGCTGCCGACCGTGTAACCGGTGACGTAGTGGTTTTCCACGGTCACGCCGGCTGGCGTGCTGGTGGTCGAAGCCGGCAGGCAGGTACCAGCCGTGGTGGTGGTACCGTTGGCGGCATATACCGGTGCGCGGCCGGCATTGGCCAGGCGGTTGACGTTGCCGAAATCAGTGCCGAAATTGCGGTCGTTGAGGCGCTGGTCCTGGCGGTTGCCCTGGTAGCTGACGAACGCTTTCATTTCGTTGCTGACCTTGTACTGCGCGGTCAGCTCGACCGACGAACGCTTGTGGTCGCGGGTCCAGATGCCGTAGCGCGGCGTGCCTGGCGAGTAGTCGTACCATTGCTGGTTGCACGCAGTTTTCTGGGCAGCGCTCAAGTTGGCAGCAGTAGCGCAACCGGCGGCCGAACCCACGGCAGCGACTGCCGGATCGAGCGAATTGACGGTTTTCTCTGGCGAGAAATCCCAGTCGCGCAGGAAGCGCCAGGTGGTGTTGCGCGAGTAATCGTTACGGGTGCGCACATCGTCGTAGACGATGTTGGCCATCACGCCCAGTTTGCCATCGAGGTACTGGTCGGCAATCAACAGGCTGCCGCGCGGCTGCACGCCGCCACGGCTGGTCGAGTGCTCGGCGGCCAGCGAGCTGGCGACCGTGAATTTCTTGAAGTCGAGCGGTTTGCGGGTAGTGATCACCACGGTGCCGCCCACGCCGCCTTCGGTCAGGTCGGCGGTGCTGCCCTTGTACACGTCGATCGAACCGATCAGTTCGGAAGCCAGTTCGCGCAGCTCGGCGCCGCGGCCGGCGTTGCCGTTCGTGCCCAGCACCGACATGCCGTTCACTTCCACGCGGTTCAGGTCGGGCTCAACACCGCGGATCGAGATCTGCGAGCCTTCGCCGAAGTCGCGCGTCAGCTGCACGCCGGTGATGCGCGAGAGAGCCTCACCCACGTTCTTGTCGGGGAATTGATTGATGTCTTCGGCCACCAGCGAATCGGAGATGGTGGCGTTGCGGATCTTGCGGTCGATTGCCGAGGCCACCGATTTGCGGGTACCGACCACCGTCACCACGTTGGTCGGCGCGACGTCGGACGGCGAACGCGCAGCCTGCGCGTTGTCGGCAGTAGCGGCTGTAGCGGCAGCGTCGGCGGTTTGCGCCATGGCGGCATTGCCGGCCATGAGGGTGGCCAGTGCGGAAGCGACTGCGCTGACGATCGCGCGGCGGGTGGTATTGCTGTGAGAGGCTTGGTACTGATGAGTCACTATGGTCTCCATTTGTGTCATGGCCCTCGGGTGGCCTTGGTTTTATGATCAGCTTGTGATCGCATTCTAGTTGTCACTTGCGGATAAAAATCATGAAACGCTCAAAGAATCAAAATGATGATCACTGATTGTCACAATCGTGCGCCGGACTTTCCCTCTTTCGCATCTGGCAATGCACCATAAAACCGCGCTACACTGGCGCGATGACACTCCCCGACACTTTCCAATCACGCACCGCTCAAGCGCTGCCCACCATCGCGCCGGCGGAACTCAAACGCATGGAGCGCTTCGGCGTACGCGCCGCGTTCAATGACGGCGACATGCTGTTCGAAGCCGGTCGCAGCAAGTTCGGTTTGATGGTGGTGGTGCAAGGCAGAATCCGCATCAGCCGCTATGACGGCCTCGGTAACAGCTCGCTCATCACCGAGCACGGCGCCGGCGAATTTGCCGGCGAAATGAGCCAGTTGTCCGATGCGCCCACGCTGGTCAACGGCCATGCCGTGGGTGCTGTGGAAGTACTGGTGCTCACCACTGTCGCGCTGCGCGCACTGCTGGTGGCGGAGGCCGAGCTGGGTGAGCGCATCGTGCGCGCTTTCATATTGCGGCGCGTCGAATTGATGGAGAGCGCGGCCTGCGGGCCGGTGTTGCTATCACCCAACAACAATTCCCAAATGCACGCCATGCGCGGCTGGCTCGCCAGCAATGGCCAGCCGCACAAGGTGCTCGATCCGCAGGCGACCGAGCAGGCACGGGCGTTGTGTGCGCGCCACAATCCGCAGGCCAACGACTGGCCGCTGGTGGTGTTCCCCGATGGCAGCGTGCAGAGAAATCCGACCATCGTCGAACTGGGACGGCGCCTGGGCACCCTGCCCGCGCTCGATTCCGACCAGGTATGGGATGTGATCGTGGTGGGCGCCGGACCGGCCGGCCTGGCCACTGCCGTGTATGCGGCGTCGGAGGGTTTGTCGGTGCTGGCCCTGGAAACCCGCGCCTATGGCGGCCAGGCCGCCGCCAGCGCGCGCATCGAAAACTACCTGGGCTTCCCCACCGGCATTTCGGGCCGCGCACTGGCCGGTCGCGCCTACGTGCAATCGAAAAAATTCGGCGTGGAGATGGCGATACCGGCGCCCGCTGGCCGGCTGCTGTGCGACGTCCGCCCGCTGGAAGTGGAAATGTGCGGCAGCCTGCAACGGCTGCGCGCGCGCAGCGTGGTAGTGGCGTGCGGCGCGCGCTACCGCCGCCCTGCCCTGGCCAACCTGTCCCGCTTCGAGGGCAAGGGCGTGTACTACTGGGCCTCGCCGCTGGAAGCCGGCTTATGCGCCGATGCCGAAGTCATCCTGGTCGGCGGCGGCAATTCGGCCGGCCAGGCCGCCGTGTACCTGTCGGCGCACGCGGCCCGCGTGCACATGCTGATCCGGCGCGACAGCCTGGTCGATACCATGTCCACCTACCTGATCGAACGCATCGCCGCCACGCCCAACATCGTGCTGCACACGCAGTCCGAGATCGTGGAACTCGATGGCAACGACGACGAGGGCCTGACCCGGGTCAGAGTGCGCGACCGGCAGCTTGGCACCGAACGCGATTACGCCATCAACCGCGTGTTCCTGTTCATCGGCGCCGATCCCAACACCGGCTGGCTCGACGACTGCGGCGTGGCGGTCGATGACAAGGGGTTTATTTTGACCGGGCACGACGCGCTGGTTCGAAATGATCAAACTGATGATCGAAACATTGATCAAAACGGTGATCGTTCGACCGAGCAGGGGCATGACCGCGACCGGCCGGTAGCCAGCCTCGAAACCAGCGTACCGGGCGTATTCGCCATCGGCGACGTGCGCGCCGGCTCCACCAAGCGGGTAGCGGCGGCCGTCGGTGAAGGCGCGGCCGTGGTGTCGCAGATTCACGGCTTCCTGGCGCGCTTGCCTTAAAAGATATCGAGGCGCTGGTGCGGTTCCAGGTCGTGATACACGTTGTCCTGGTGCAGCGGGATGTACAGCTTGATGACTTTACCGCGATGGAACACGCCGCGCAGCTGGTTGCATACGTTCCATACCCGCTCGTAGGAATCGGCCACCTCGATCAGCGCCCACGGGTTGTCTTCTATTCCTTCGCGCACCATGCGCACGTGCTTGACGTGCAGGAAGCGCGACAGCCCTTCGGTCACGCTGGTTTCACAGGCATCGCAGTGCAGGCCCGACAAGATGATTTGCATGATAAAACTCCTTGGAAGTCAGGCGACGATGTTGAGGCCACTGTCCACATAGACCGTGCTGCCGGTAAGCCGCTGCGCGTAGGGCGACGCGAGATAGGCGCAGGTATTGCCCACATCGACGATGTCCACCAGTTCGCCGATCGGCGCGCGTTCCACTGCATCGTTGAGCAGGCGGTCGAAATCCTTGAGTCCCGATGCGGCCCGGGTTTGCAGCGGTCCCGGCGAAATCGCGTGCACCCGGATCGCCTGCGGTCCCAGCTCGTAGGCCAGGTAGCGGCACGCTGCCTCAAGCGCCGCCTTCACCGGTCCCATCACGTTGTAGTTGGGGACCACCTTGTTGGCGCCGTGGTAGCTCATCGCGAACAAGGTGCCGCCCCCGGTCATCAACGGCGCGGCCAGCCTGGCCATGCGCACGAACGAGTGGCACGACACGTCCATCGCCTGCAGGAAGCCGTCGAGCGAACAATCGAGCAGGCCGCCCTGCAGGTCGGCCTTCGGTGCAAAGGCGATCGAATGGACCACGATGTCGAGTGGGCCCTGCCCTGCCAGTGCAGAAAATAGCGCTTCCAACTGGCCCGGCTGGGTGACGTCGAGCGGCAGCAACTGGGCGTCGATCTCGGCGGCCAGCGGCGCCACGTGCGGATACGCCTTCTCGTTCAGGTACGTCAGCACCACGTCCGCACCGAGCTTGCGGAACGCCAGCGCGCAGCCCCAGGCGATCGAGTGCTCGTTGGCCACGCCGACGACGAGCGCGCGCTTGCCGGCCAATATCGGATAAACGGTTTCGGTATTCATTGCTGCTCCAGGATATCAAGGGTGTGGCGGGCGATCATCAGTTCCTCGTTGGCGGGCACCACCCACACCGCCACGCGGCTGTCGGCGGTGCTGATGCGGCGTACGCCGTTGCCACTGCGGTCGTTGGCGGCCGCGTCGAGCTGGACGCCGAGCCAGGCGGCATCGCGGCAAACGGCTGCACGCAATGCCGTGCTGTTCTCGCCGATGCCGCCCGAGAACACCAGCGCATCGAGGCCGCCCAGGGCGGCGGCAAGCGAACCGAGCTCTCGCCCGATGCGATAGACCATCAGCGCGATGGCCGCCTGTGCGCGCGGATCGGCGCTTTGTTCCAGCGTGCGCATGTCCGACGACAGGCCGGACACGCCCAGCAAGCCCGACTCCTGGTACAGCAGTTTTTGTACCGCCGCCACGTCCATGCCCAGTTCTTCGATCAGGTACAGCACCACGCCGGGGTCGAGCGCGCCGCAGCGCGTGCCCATCGGCAGGCCATCGACGGCGGTAAAACCCATGGTGCTGGCCACGCTGCGCCCGCCGTGCATGGCGCACATGCTGGCGCCGTTGCCCAGGTGCGCGGCCACCACCTTGGCGTTGGCCAGCTGCGGGTCGGCCTGCGGCAGCGTGCCGGCAATGTATTCGTACGACAAGCCGTGGAAGCCGTAGCGGCGAATACCGAGGTCGGTGATGCGGGCCGGCAGCGCAAACGCCTGCGCTGCGGCCGGCTGGCCAGTGTGGAAGGCGGTGTCGAAGCAGCCCACTTGCGGCACCTGCGGCGCCATCGCGAACATCGAGCGTACCGGCGCCAGGTTGTGCGGCAGGTGCAGCGGCGCCAGCGGCACCAGCGTATCGAGCTGCGCCAGCACGTCGGCGTCCAGCAGTTGCGGCCCGCTGTAATCGACACCGCCGTGGACGATGCGGTGACCCACGGCCACTACCCGCCGCCCGGCCAGGTGCGACTGCGCGAAGTCGATCAGGAAGCGCATGCCGGCCGCGTGGTCGATCGCGCCGCCGCTCCAGCGGTGTTCGTCGATGACGGCGCCAGCGGCGTCCTGTGCCACGAAACGGGTCACCCCCGCATACAGGTTCTCGATCTTGCCGCGCATGGCCAGTTCAAGCGCGACGCCGTCGTACAGCGAGAACTTGATGCTCGACGAGCCGGCGTTGATGACGACAATGCTGTCCGTGGCATCCATCGCTCAGGCCACCACGTTGGCGCTGCGCAGCCGGTCGTGGGCGACCAGCACCGCCACCGCGCACGAGGCCAGGCGCGCGGATACGGTGTCGGCGCGGCTGGTGAGCACGATCGGCACGCGCGCGCCCAGCACGATGCCGGCCGCCGCCGCACCGGCCATGAAGCTCAGGCTCTTGGCCAGCATGTTGCCGGCTTCCAGGTCCGGTGCGACCAGCACGTTGGCCCGGCCCGCCACCGGCGAGACCAGGTGCTTGATGGCGGCGGCGTGCGGGTCGATGGCGTTGTCCATCGCCAGCGGACCGTCGAGGATGGCGCCGGTGATCTGGCCCCGGTCGGCCATCTTGCACAGGGCGGCGGCGTCAATCGTTGAGGGCATCTTGGCGCTGACCGTCTCCACCGCCGCCAGGATGGCGATCAGTACCGGGTCGAAGCGCAGCACGTGGGCCAGGTCGATGGCGTTCTGCACGATATCGACCTTGTCGGTGAGCGTGGGCACGATGTTGATGGCGGCGTCGGTGATGATCAGCGGGTCGGACCGGCCCGGTACGTCCATCACGAAGCAGTGACTAAGGCGGCGCGCGGTGCGCAGGCCGGTGGCCGTGGCCACCACGGCGCCCATCAATTCGTCGGTGTGCAGGCTGCCTTTCATCAGCACGGCCGCGCGGCCCTCGTGCACCAGCTCCACCGCGCGGGCGGCCGACGCGTGGCTGTGCGGCGTGTCTTCGATGGACAGGCCGGCAATGTCGAGGCCGGCCTCGTCGGCCGCCTGGCGGATGCGCGCGGCGGGTCCGACCAGGATCGGTGCGATCAGGCCGAGCCGGGTGGCGTCGAGCACGCCTTCGAGCGCGCTGCGGTCGCAAGGGTGGGCCACTGCGACCGTGACATGGCCCGATTTGCGGGCGGCATCGATCAGGCGGTCGTAGTTCGGATGAGGAATTTGCGGAATAGTCATCGTTGCTCCTGTGCGATATCAACGTCCATCATAACCAATAGTGCAAAAAACGCAACCACAATTGCTGCGTCGCGGCAATGCTTACTTGCCGCGTGCAAGCCAGAAACTGTCAACCGGTTGCGCACTCGGGGACGCGGCGAGGCGCTAGTATGCGTAATGCCTTCCATCAACTATTCCATCCGCCGCGCCTCGAGCGTGGTGCTGCTGTGCGCCAGCGCCTCGGCCTCTGCGCAAGTTTCCTCCACTGCGGCCGGGCCTGCCGGCGTGCCCACGGCCGCGTCTGGTGCGTTGCGAGCTAACGGGCCGGAGACCGTGCGTAATGTTGTGCCTGCCGACGTGCCCCCGGTCGTGCCTGGCGCTCTGCCTGCTGCAGTGCCAACGACTGTGCCATCGATCGCACCGGCGATCGTGTCGGGTACCGGGCCTGCCGATGTGCCTGGCACCGGGCCTACGACCGCACCCGTCACCACGCTTGCCGCCGCTGTGCCGGCCACGACGCTTGCGGACAAAGAAGAGAAACCCGTCAAAGCCGACCCGCCCGAACCGGAAGCCGACGCCGCCGCCGGCATGGCCTCGGTGACCGTTTCGGCCGAACGCCCCACCAACCGCATCGACCGCCAGGTCTACGACGTCAAGGACGATGCCGCCGCCAGCAACGCGTCGGTGGCCGATGCGCTCAACAAGGTGCCGTCGGTGGCGGTCGATCCCGATGGCACGGTCACGCTGCGCGGCAGCACCAATGTGCAGATCATGGTCGATGGCAAGCCGTCGGCCATGTTGCAGGGCGAGAGCCGGGGCGCCAACCTGGCCGCCATGATGGCCGACAGCGTGGAGTCGATCGAAGTGATCAACAATCCCGGCGCGCAGTTCGGCACCGATGGCGGCGGCGGCCCGATCCTCAACCTGGTTACGCGGCGCAACCGCAAGCCGGGCGGCATGGCCTCGGTGGGCGCTAACGGCGGCACCGGCGGCCGGTACAACAGCTCGGCCTCGGGTACCTATAACGAAGGCCCGTGGGGCGTCCAGGGCAGCATCAACGTGCGCCACGATGGCCGTAACAGCACCGGCGACACCGTGCGCGACCGCATCTCGCCATTCACCGGCGAACGTTCGCACACGGTGCAGCGCTCGCGCCAGGAAGGGCTCAACGACTCGGCCGGCATCAACGGCGCGGTGACCTACAACCTGAACGCGCGCGACACCCTGCAGGCAAGCGCCTCGTACAATGCGCGCAGCAACGACAATAGCGGGATAGACTCGTACGTGCTCACCGACACCCGCCCAGTGGTCACCAGCGATTACAGCCGCAGCAGCCGGCGCAGCGGCGACAACACCGGCTACAGCTGGGGCGGACGGCTCGATCACAAGGGCGATATCGACGGTGAGCTGTTCAAGCTCGACCTGCGCGTGTCGGGCGCGGACATTAGCAGCAACAGCGCTTACGCCAATACCTACAACGTGCGGCCGGCAGGCCGGCTCGACGCCCAGGCGCGCCAGGCCAACCTGAACGACAAGCGCGTGGCCGACTTCACCGCCGACTACGAGCGTCCGGTGGGTCAATCGATGGTCAAGGCCGGCTTCAAGGCGGTCAGCACCCACAACGATATCGATGCCCGCTACTTCGACATCAATCCGCAAAGCCAGGTAGAAACCGTCAGCAGCACGCGCACCAACCGCTTCCAGCTCGACGAGACCATCGTTGCGCTGTACGGCACCTGGCAGACGCGGTTGAACGAGCGCTGGGGCGTGATGGGCGGCTTGCGCGTCGAGCACACCGACCTGGACATCAACCAGGTCACCACCGGCGTGCGCGCCAGCAACAGCTACGTTAACTATATCCCCAGCCTGTTCGCCACGTACAAGGTGTCAAGCGAGAGCAACCTGCGCTTTGCCTATGCCAACCGCCTGCGCCGGCCCGGTGACTACGAGTTGAATCCGTTCGTGATCTATCTCGATGAATTCAATGTGCGGTCGGGGAACACGAAGTTGAAACCGACGCGCACCAATTCGTTCGAGCTGGGCTACGAAAGCCGTTTGTTCGGCATGGACGCCAATCTACGCGGCTACTACCGCAAGGACAGCGACGCCATCCTGTCACGCCGCTACTTCATCAACCAGTCGGTGCTGCTGTCCACCAGCGACAACGGTCCCGGCTCGGCTGCCAGCGGCCTCGAGTTCAGTCTCAGCGGCAAGCTGATGCCCACGCTCACGCTCAATGCCAGCGGCAACCTGGCGCGCAGCGAGCAGCGCATCCTCGACGACACCGGGCAAAGCAACCGGCGCGCCACCAATTCGCTGAGCGGACGCGTGCGATTGAGCTACCAGCTCACGCCGCAGACCACCGTGCAGTCGATGCTCAATGCCCAAGGGCGCACCCTGGTGGGCCAAGGCTACCGCGAACCGACCACCACCTTCAACTTCACCGTGCGCCACGCGTACACGCCGCGCCTCGACCTGCTGCTAGACATCCAGGACGCCTTCAATGGCAACAAGATGGCATTCGTGAGCGACACCAGCACGCTCAAGGAAAATTCGCTGCGGCGCTACGACGGCCGCGTGATGTATTTGGGCATGCGCTACCGCTTCGGCGGCGCCACGCCGCCGCCGCGACGGGCCGGTGGCGCCGGTCCCGGCGCGCGGCCCGATGCAGGTTCGGGTGCCGGTGCGAGTACAGCCCCGGCCAGGATGCCGGGCGGCCGCTAACGGCGGCGCCAGCCGAACCAGGCGCAGGCCAGCACCGGTATGCCCAGCGCAACGGCGGACAGGTAGTCCCAGAAGCCGTCGCCCAGCAGCGCCGACAGCAGGCCGATTACGGTCAGCACGGCCATCACCAGCGGGCCGCCCCACAGGCGTTTGAAATGGTCGGTCATGATTGCTCTCCCGGGGCGGTAGTCTGGACGCCGCGCTTGAGCCACAGGTAAATCCCGCTGCCGAGCACGATGATGGCGGCGATATCGAGCATCGCCCACAGGAACTGCAGCCAGCCGCCGCCGTAATCGCCGAAGTGCAGCGGCTGCGAGACCAGCAAGGCGGTCAGGTACCATGGCAGTTCGCGGCGGTCGGTAATCTCGCTGGTTTGCGCATCGACCAGCACCGGCTTGTACAGGCGCGACGTCAGCGGCTGGTTGCCGTGCATGAAGATGCCGTAATGGTGCGGGCTTGAAAACGCGGTACCGGGGAACGCCACGAAGCCGACCTGCATTGCCGGTTCGGCCGCCGTGGCGTTGGCCATCGCCTTTTCCATCGAGCCCAGCTTGCTTGGCGTGGGCATGCCCTTGTAGGGCGCGATCATGGCGGCCACCTCGGTGTACTGGTAGTACTTCACCAACAGGTCGGCCCAGGTATTGATCATGCCGGTGGCGCCTACCACGAACAGCCAGGTGAGCGTGACGATGCCCAGCATATTGTGCAAGTCGAGCCATTTGACGCGCGGGCCACGGGTGCGCCGCACCTCGCCGAAGTGCAGCTTGCGCATGAACGGCGCATACAGCACCACGCCCGAGATGATCGCCACGATCAGCAGCAGCCCCATGAACCCGAGGAACAGCTTGCCCCACAGGCCGGCGTACAAGTCCACGTGCAGGTGAAACATCACGCCGAGGAAGGTGCCCTCGAAGCTGGGTTCGCCCAATACTTTGGCGGTACGGGCATCGACCGCGATCGACTTGAACTGTTCCGACGTGGGCGTATCGCCCATGGTCAGGTACCAGATCTCGCGCTCGTCGGCCTCCTGCGACATATACATCATGACCTTGTTCGGATACAAGGTCTTGCCGGCGGCGATCACATCATCGAGGTTGGCCTTGGGCGTTGCTGCCGGCATGACCGGCGCCTCGATGGCGTTGCCGAGCAGGTGGTCGATCTCGTGGTGATAGATCAGCGGCAGCCCGGTAATACACAGCAACAGCATGAACACCGTACACACCAGGCTGCTCCACCTGTGGACCCAGGCCCAGCGCCGGACATTAATGGTTTTCATCGTTAAATAACATTCACGCAAGAGAATCGCAAATGATAATGCAAATCGTTTCTTTTTGGGACCTCTTCCGGTAGGGAGGAGGCGCGCAAGCAGCGCCGCATTCCCTGTCGGGATAGACTCCTAATAGATATTGCGGCGCAGGCGTTGCATGTGTAAGTCGTTCTGGTCGAGCCACAGGCGGGCGTCGTCGAGCTGGCGTTCCAGGCGGCGCAGGTGGTCCACCAGCTCGCGCCGCTCCTGTTCGCGGCGGCGGTTCTGCTTGTCCGATTCGTCGGTGGCCGGTTTCTCCTTGGTCGGCTGGTTGTTGCGGATGTCGCGGTCCAGGCGGTCGAGGCGCTTGCGGCCATCGTATAACCGTGCTTCGATCTGGCGTGCGTCTTCGACTCCCTGGCGTTGCCGCACTTCGGCGCTGGCGAAGTCCTGGCCGCTGAAGTACGCGTGTTTGAGCTTGTCGCGCAGCGGCGAGCCGCAGACTTCTATCGCCATGCTGCGGTTGGCGCGGCCGTGCTCGAAGGCGTTTTCCGGCACGCAGTAGCGGGCATTTTCCGCTTCCCAGGCGCGGGTATAGATAGTGCGGGTGTCGGGAATGGCGAACACGCCGTCGCGGCGGGCGTTGGCGATGCGCTCTTCCAGCAGGAACGGCTTGCCGTAGCCGTCTTCCCTGCCCGCCTGTTCCCAGTGTTCCATCAGGCGCTTTTCCCACGCTTGCCGGTACTCGGCTTCGAAAATCTTGAGGCCTTTTTGCCGCGCTTCGCGGCCGCGCACGCCGAATTCGGAACCGGTCACCGCATCGCGCGCGCCAAGGTTGCGCCAATAATTGACGATTTCGCCATTCCAGGCAGCGCGGTACACGTCTTCCTGCACTTGCACGCCGAGGCTGCGGGCGCTCGATGCACGCTTCTGCAGTTCGCTGTCAGGCACGCCGTTGCTGGCATCGTTGGCGCCGGCGTCCTGCCAGAACTGGCGGTTGCCCACCTGCCAGCCGTTGCTGTAGGCAGCATCGTCAAAGCGGATGCCGGAGTGATCAGCCTGGCTGCGGCCCGCTTCCCTGGCGGTCAACGGCTGGCCGGCCACGCCATCGCGTTTGCCGATGCCTTCCCAGTACTGGGAATTGCCCTTGAGCCAGCCAGCGTCATAAGCGCCCTGGTTGGGCGGGGTCTTGCGCTTGCGCATGTCCTCGGCGGCAGCGCGCGCGGCAAACTGTTGCGGCAGGCCGCGCGTGCCATCGGCCGCGCCCAGGCCCGACCACAGCTCGGCGTTGCCCTGTTCCCAACCGGTCGTGTAGCGGGCGGCGGCGTCGGCCGTAACGGACTTGCCGCCATCGACGTGGTCATCGCAAAAATCCTTGCGCTCGGCGAAGTTGGGCGGCGCCCCTTCTGCACCGTCGGTCTTGCCGATCTGCTGCCAGTCGCCGACCTTGCAGGCGGCGATGCGCTGCTTGATCGAAGCAGAACAGCCGGCCAACAGCACGGCAAGAATCAGGGGGAGTACACGGGTGGCGAGCGTCATGGCATTCAGATTTAAAGTTTCAGCTGCGCAATTATAGAGCCTGGAATCGCTATAATTGCCAATCTTTTACTGCATGGAACCATGACATGAGCTCTCGATTGCGTTTTCTTTTTGGCGTTCTGGCGCTGGCCGGGCTGCACGGCGCGGCCGTGGCCGATACCTTCGAGGTCATCGAGTCCGCGCCGCTCAAGCAGGTGTGGCTCAATGCCGGCTTTTATTCGTACCACTTCGATCGCGACAAGGGACTGAACAACAGCAATCCGGGGCTGGGCGCGGAATACCGTTTTTCGACCGTGGCGTCGGCAACGATGGGTCGCTTCTATAACAGCGATCGGCAATATTCGAATTACGTGGGCGTGTATTACCAGCCGTTCAGCATCGGGCCGGTGCGGCTGGGCGCGGTAGTGGGCGGGTTCAACGGCTACCCGAAGATGCGCGACGGCGGCTGGTTTCCGGCAGCGATACCGACGGCCAGCTTCGAGTACAAGAGCGTGGGCGTGAACGTGGCGGTGGTACCGAAATACAAGGATCGGCTGTATGGCGCCTTGTCGATACAGCTGAAATTGAAAGTGTTCGAGTAAAAAAATCCCCGCTCGCACGGGGATCGCTTAGTTAATCAGTTACTCAGTTGCGGGACTTCGACACGGCAATCTGGTCGAGGATGTGCTTCGGCACGGCCGCGTAGTGCTTGAATTCCATCGTATACGTTGCACGGCCTTGCGACAATGAACGCAGCGTCGTTGAGTAGCCAAACATTTCCGCCAGCGGCACCAGCGCGCGGATGATCTTGCCGCCGCCACCGGCAATTTCATCCATGCCCTGCACCATCCCGCGCCGCGACGTCAGGTCGCCCATGGCGTTGCCCATGAACTCTTCCGGCGTTTCCACCTCGACCTGCATCATCGGTTCCAGCAACACCGGGTCGGCGCGGCGCATGCCTTCCTTGAACGCCATCGAACCGGCCATGCGGAACGCGTTTTCGTTCGAATCGACGTCGTGGTAAGAACCGAACGTGAGCGTTACCTTGACATCGACCACCGGGTAGCCGGCCAGCACGCCGCTGCGCAAGGTTTCCTGCACGCCTTTATCGACGGCCGGAATGAACTCGCGCGGCACCACGCCGCCCTTGATCGCATCGACGAACTGGAAGCCTTTACCGGGTTCGAGCGGTTCGAGCGCCAGCACCACGTGGCCGTACTGGCCGCGTCCGCCCGACTGCTTGACGAACTTGCCCTCGACATCCGTGACGGCTTTCTGGATCGTTTCGCGGTACGCCACCTGCGGCTTGCCGACCGTCGCTTCCACGCCGAATTCGCGGCGCATGCGATCGACCAGGATTTCCAGGTGCAGCTCGCCCATGCCGGACATGATGGTTTGGCCCGACTCTTCGTCCGAATGCACGCGGAACGACGGGTCCTCCTGCGCCAGGCGATTCAAGGCAATCCCCATTTTTTCCTGGTCGGCCTTGGTCTTCGGTTCCACCGCCTGCGAAATCACGGGCTCGGGGAAGATCATCTTTTCCAGCACGATCACGTGGTCGGGCGAACTCAAGGTATCGCCCGTGGTCACGCCTTTCAGGCCGACGGCCGCCGCGATATCGCCGGCATACACTTCCTTGATCTCCTTGCGCTCGTTGGCGTGCATTTGCAGGATGCGGCCCAGCCGTTCTTTTTGCGACTTGGTCGGGTTATAGACCGTGTCACCGGAATTGACCACGCCCGAATACACGCGGAAGAACGTCAGTTGGCCCACGAACGGATCGGTCATGATCTTGAACGCCAGCGCCGAGAACGGATCGCTGTCGGCCGGATGACGCTCGATCGGCCGATCCTGCTCGTCGGTGCCTGAAATGGCGGGCACGTCCACCGGCGATGGCAGGTATTCGATCACGGCGTCGAGCATGGCCTGCACGCCGCGGTTTTTAAACGCGCTGCCAGCGAGCATGGGCACGATTTCGTTGCGGATGGTGCGCAGGCGCAGGCCGGCCTTGATCTCGTCTTCGGTCAGCTGCTCGCCTTCGAGGTACTTGTCGAGCAGCTCGGGCGTGGCTTCGGCCGCCGCCTCCACCAGCTTGTCGCGCCATTCCTGTGCTTGCGCCTGCAAGTCGGCCGGAATGTCCTCGTACGTAAACTTCACGCCCAGGCTCTCGTCGTCCCAGTTAATCGCGCGCATTTTCACCAGGTCGATCACGCCGTGAAAATTGTCCTCGGCGCCCAGCGGCAGCTGGATCGGCACCGGCACGCCTTTCAGCCGGTTGGCGATCTGTTCGCGCACGCGCAAAAAATCGGCGCCGACGCGGTCCATCTTGTTGACGAAGGCGATGCGCGGCACCTTGTACTTGTTGGCCTGGCGCCACACGGTTTCCGATTGCGGCTGCACGCCGCCCACGGCGTCATAGACCATGACGGCGCCGTCGAGCACGCGCATCGAGCGCTCGACTTCGATGGTGAAGTCGACGTGGCCCGGGGTGTCGATGATGTTGATGCGGTGCTCGGCGAAGTTGCCGGCCATGCCTTTCCAGAACGCCGTGGTGGCGGCGGACGTAATCGTAATGCCGCGTTCCTGCTCCTGCTCCATCCAGTCCATGGTAGCCGCGCCGTTGTGTACCTCGCCGATCTTGTGATTGACGCCGGTATAAAACAGGATACGCTCGGTGGTGGTGGTTTTGCCGGCGTCGATGTGGGCGCTGATGCCGATATTGCGATAGCGCTCGATAGGGGTTTTGCGGGTCATCACAGCTCCTCGTACACAACTGGTTTGGGTAGTCTCAGGTGCGGCGCGCACAGAATATTTCAAGCAGTAAAGTTGTTTCCAAATGTGCGACGTACCGAACAGCAATTAATATAGTCTCTGGACTAAACTGCAAGCTTACATCTCACCGGGAATATCTGCATGACTGTCCGACCGAAAACCGCCCTTTTCCTATCCTTTGGCATGGCCCCCGTCCTCGCTTTGGCCCAGGTAGCCGCCACCGACACACCC
The DNA here is from genome assembly GCF_009295655.1 of Duganella sp. FT27W. Classification (NCBI taxonomy): domain Bacteria; kingdom Pseudomonadati; phylum Pseudomonadota; class Betaproteobacteria; order Burkholderiales; family Oxalobacteraceae; genus Duganella; species Duganella sp. FT27W. The sequence continues at coordinate 1,014,313 of NZ_WHIV01000001.1, read as the reverse complement.
GAACTTGAATTGCGCATCGAACGCTGCTCGGTACTGGGCGACGCCAGCGCGCGGCTGGCCTGCTACGACGGCCTGGCGCGCAAGACGCCGGGCGGCCAGGTAGCGGCCGCACCGGCCACCGGCGGCCCGGCCACCGAGGCGGAAAAAGTGGCGGCGGCAGATGCCCCTGCCCGTACCCAGCCCGACGCCCCACCGCCGCCACCCGAAGCCGTCCTGCCGCCGAAAGTGGCCGAGCTGACCACCATCCCCGCCGAAGACAAGGTCTCGCGCATGGTGCAGTCGTGGGAGCTGGACCGGTCGGCCAAGCGCGGCGTGTTCAATTTCCGTCCGCACCGCGACAGCTACCTGCTGCTGGCTAATTACAGCAGCGGCAATAACGACCAGCCGTTCAAGGAATTTTCGCCCGACGGCCTCGAGTCGAAACACGTGGAACTGATGTACCAGCTCAGCTTCAAGATGAAGATGCTCGAGCAGGCATTCGGCTACCCGGTCGATCTGTGGTTCGGCTATACGCAAGAGAGCTTCTGGCAGGCGTACAACCGCTCTGCATCGAGCCCGTTCCGCGAAACCAATTACCAGCCCGAGCTGATGGTAACCACGCCGCTGGCGCTGAACCTCGGTGGCGTCGATGTGCGCTTCCTGACCCTGGGCATGGTCCACCAGTCCAACGGCCAGACCTCGACGCTGTCGCGCAGCTGGAACCGGATCTACGCCCAGATCGGCGCCGAAAAGGGTAATTTTGCGGTCAACTTCCGCCTGTGGAAGCGCCTCGACAATTCCCGCTCCGACAACGACAACATCGACATCAACGACTTCCTCGGCCACGGCGACGTCACCGCCAGCTATCGCTGGGACGGCCACGAAATCTCGATGCTGGCGCGCCGCAACCTGCACACCAACCACGGCGCGCTGCAATTGGGCTGGGCGTTCCCGGTGGCAGCCAACCTGAAAGGGTATGTGCAGGGCTTCAGCGGCTACGGCCAGAGCCTGATCGACTACAACTACGCGCAGAAGTCGATCGGCATCGGCGTCAAGGTGGACTTCTGATCTAGCGGCGCGCGCCGCCACCGAGGATGCGCGCCGGCAGCATGACCACGGCGCGCAGCAGCTCGAATATGCCTTCCACGCCGATGCCGATCAGGCGAAACGGCAGCGTCAGCAGCCAGCACAGCGGATAGAGCACCAGCGCCAGCAGCGCCAGCGGCCAGCACACCAGCAGCAGGACCAGCCATAATAAAAAACTGAACATATAAAAACTCCCGGATCACAATGGTGTCGATGCTGACACTGTAGTGACCGGGAGTTTTTGCTGCAACGATGGTGCGACCGGTTGCAGCTACGCGGGAATCAAGCGGGGAAAAGGCGGGATGAACGGCGTGGCGGACCGGCGTGGCGGACCGGGGTATTGGCCCTTTTATTGGCCGACGCAGATGATCTTGGTGACGTACTCGTGCGCATTCGGCTTTTTCTTGGCCGACCACGCAATCGCCTCGTTGGCCTGGTCGATGGTCAGCACCGACGCCTTGTCCTTCGACTTAATGAACGAGACGCCCTCGAAGGCGCCTTCCTTGCTGCGCATCACCTTGGCAAACACCGGCGGCTTGGTGTCGCCGTCGGCGATCTTGTTTTGCTGGACGAGGTAGCGCTGGTCGATCTGTTCCATCTTCTTCAACTTAAAAATATAAAAGCGGAAGTATACGCTGTTCCCGTCCAGTCCACAGCAGCAACTTAGGCGTAAGCCGGCACGTGTGCCACGGATTGCGTGGCCGCCTCAAAAACCAGCTCGGCCTTGAGCGACGCCTGCAGCGACGGGATCGAACCGCCGGCCCGGTACTGGAAGCTCACTTCGAGCACATCGCCCGCGCGGGCCTTGACCGGCAGCGCCAGCGGCAAGGTCATGTAATGGTTGAGCCAGTCGATGGTGGTGGCCCGGTCCTGCACCACAGCCAGCACGTTCTTGGTGACGAAACGCATGGCATTGATTTCGCCGGTGCGCTCGACCACGAACTTGCCCTGCCACGCATAGGTCAGCTGGCTGGGCTGGCTGAAGTCGATAATGCTGTACACGGCCGGATGGGCCATTTCCACGGTGCCCGGGTATACCACCTGGGTTTCCTGGAATTGCACGATCGGCGCATAGAAACCTTCGAAATCGTATTCCTGCTGCAGCGGCTGCACTGCCATGATCACTGCTTCGGGCAGGAATACCGGCAGCGGTCCGCCGAAGCGTTCCAGGTAGCGGCGCTTGAACGATTCGATCACTTCCACCTGTTTTTCGCGCAGCATGGCCACGTGGATCATTTCGCAGATCACCACGTCCACCGGTTCCGGTGGCAGGTATTCGAAGGCGTCGGCGTGGATGACTTCCACTTTTTCGCCATTGGGATTAAGCGCCAGCATCTTGCGGGCCTCGCGCACCATGTCCGGATTGAATTCCACGCAATACACCTTGGCGGCCTTGGCTGCCGCAAACCACGACAGCACGCCGGTGCCACCACCGAGCTCGAGCACCTTGGCGCCGGGCCGGACCGCGTAATCGATTGCCGATTTGAACCCGTGCATGCGGTTTTGGTCCATCAACATATTGTGATGGTAGTGGACTGGTATGAATTGCCCCAGATAGCAGCTTTCGATCTCGCGTTCGTTCAGCATGGATGTCCTCGATTTCCCTCTATTAACAAACTATGAATCGCACTGTCTCTGGATGCAATGCGGATAGGCTCATTATCAAGAATTTCGCTTCGGCATGATGTTACGAGATGGACAGGAATTACCCGCCAATTCTCGATATATCGGTATGCTTTGATCCAACTTACCTTTTAATCACTATTATCCGCACTTTCACCGTATACTGGGTGTTGCTTTCAAGGAGATAGTAATGTCGGTGCAGCAACGCAACAACGTCCATTGTCACGGCGATGGGGACCACACGATCATGTTCGTCCATGGCTATGGTTGCGACCAGACCATGTGGCGTTTCATCCACCCGGCGTATAGCCGGCGCTACAAGATCATCCTGCTCGACCTGACCGGCCACGGTGGCTCCGACCTGTCCGCCTACGACCGCAACAAGTACGCCGACCTGCACGGCCACGCCGAAGACATGCTTGAGATTATCGAACTCTATGCGAAAGGCAGGGTGATTTTTGTCGGGCACTCGGTGAGTGCCATGATCGGCCTGCTGGCTTCGATACAGCGCCCCGAGCGTTTCGCCGCCCAGGTGATGGTGGGCCCGTCGCCGTGCTATATGAACGATGGCGATTACGTCGGTGGTTTCAATGCGGAAGACATCGAACAACTGCTCAAACTGATCGATGATAACTACCTGGCCTGGGCCCGCCACATGGCGCCGGCCATCATGGGGGCGCCGAACCAGCCGCAGCTCACGCGCGAACTGCTCACCCGCTTCGAGCATAACGATCCGGAGATCGCCCGCCATTTCGCCCGCGTGACGTTTACCGCCGACCACCGCGCGGACCTGGCCAGGTCGACCATTCCGTCACTGGTCCTGCAATGCAGCGACGACCTGGTGGCGCCGCGCGAGGTGGGCGATTACCTGCGCGACCACCTGCCGCTCTCGACCGTGAAAGTGATTAGCAACGTGGGCCACTGCCCGCATTTGAGCGCGCCCGAGGACAGCTCGAACTATATCGATGCCTTCCTCGAAGACATAGGCTACTGAGGTTTGATGCCCTTGGCTGCCAGGTGGGCGTCGATGGCCTTGGCGATCCACGGCTTGTCGGCCTTGAGCGCGAAGCCCGAAGCCGTCAAGTGAAAGCCGCCATCCTTGAGGGTGGCATTGGCGCCGCGTGCGAGCAGTACCTTGACCGCGTCTTCCTGGCCTTCGCGTGCGGCCATCATCAGCGGTGTCATGCCCGAAGGTGACTCGGCGTCGATCTGGGCCTTGTGATCGAGCAGCAAGTTGGTGATCTCGGCGCTGCCGCCCGCCGCCGCGTAGTGCAAGGCGGTCCAGCCGGATTGATTGACCTTGGCGCCGCGCCGTAGCAGGTCGATCACCAGCGGCTGGTTCTTGCGGTACGCAGCCATCATCAGCGCCGTGTTGCCGTTTGGTGCCTTGGCTTCGAGGTCGATGCCCTTCTGGTCCATCAATACCGTCGCAGCGTCGTTGGCGTCGTTGCGGATGGCAACGATCAGCGCTGTTTCGCCACCCAGGTCGCGTGCATTGGGATTGACGCCGCCGGCCAGCGCTTTTTTCACGCTGGATGCACGGTCCTGCTCGACGGCGCGGAACAGCGCCACTTCCGCAGGCGGCAATGCTGCTGCCAGCGCCGAACCGGACAACATGATGGCAACGCTGGCCAGCAACCAGTAATGACGTCTCATCAGGCGGCCTCTTTGACGTTAAACAGTTTGAAGAAATTGGCCGACGTCTGCGCTGCGACCTCTTCCACCGGGATACCCTTGAGCCTGGCGATGTACTCGCCCACGTGGGCGACATAGCCCGGCTCGTTGGTGCGACCGCGGAACGGCACCGGCGCCAGGTACGGCGAATCGGTCTCGATCAGCATGCGTTCGAGCGGCACCTCCAAAGCCACGGCTTGCAGCTCCTTGGCGCTTTTAAAGGTGACGATGCCCGAGAACGAGATATAAAAGCCCAGTTCGATAGCGGCGCGCGCCACTTCCAGCGATTCCGTAAAGCAGTGCATCACGCCGGCCACGCCGCCGGCCTCCGGTGCGGCGCCTTCTTCGCGCAGGATGCGGATGGTGTCTTCACTGGCGCTGCGGGTGTGGATGATCAGCGGCTTGCGGGTAATGCGCGACGCCCGGATATGGGTGCGGAAGCGCTCGCGCTGCCATTCCAGGTCGCCTTCCAGGCGGTAGTAGTCGAGGCCGGTCTCGCCGATGGCAATGATCTTCGGATCGTCGGCCAGCTCGACCAGTTGTTCGACGGTGGGTTCGGGCGTGTCCTCGTAGTCGGGATGCACGCCCACCGACGCATAGATGTGCGGATACTGGTGGGCCAGCGCCAGCACTTGCGGAAAGTCCGGCAAGTCTACCGACACGCACAAGGCGTGGGTGACGCCGTTGTCGGCCATCTTGGCCAGGATCTCGGGCATGCGAGCAGCCAGCTCGGGGAAATTGATGTGGCAGTGGGAGTCGATATACATGGTGCGATTGTACCGCTTGTCCCCAGTGCGCGGCTACAGGGTGTGCGTGGCGCGGGCCGAGCGCAGCGCCGGCCCCAGGATATCCTCGATGCGCTGGCGCAGCTTCTGGCCGCCTTCGTCATCCGGGAAGTGGATGCCCACGCCTTGCGCTTTGTCGTGGTGGGCGCCCACCGGGGTGATCCAGGCCACCCGGCCTGCCACCTGGTATTTTTCGGGCTCGTCCATCAGGGTCAGCGCCAGGAACAACTCGTCGCCGAGCTTGTACGGCTGCTTGGTGGCGATGAACAGACCGCCGTGCTTGAGGAACGGCATGTAAGCGGCATACAGCGCCGCCTTCTCGCGGATTGCCAGCGACAGCACCGCCGGCCGGCCGGGCAAGCCCGGGGCGGTGGTGGAATCGAAATGGCTGTCAGCGGGCATGGTCGATCTCTCAGTGGGTGCAGGCGGCGGTATAGTCGAGCAACATATCCTCCAAAAACAGCTTCGGCGACAACGGGTGGTCCGACGTGGCGCGGCGGTCGTTGACGCCCTTGATCACCGCCAGCAGCCGGCTGATATGGATTTTATCGGCCAGGCTGCCCAATTCGCGCTGATAGCGTGGATAGTAACGCACGTTGCCCGCCAGCTTGAGCGCACACACATCATACAGCCAGCGCTGCAACCATGACACCTGCGCCGTGAGCGGCACTTTTTGCAGCTTGTCGGCCACTTTCAGGGCGCCTTCCACGCTGGGACGGGCCAGCAGTTGCAGCAGGGTTTCCAGGTCGTCGCGGTTGCCCGATTCGGCCTGGGCCATGGCTGCCAGCGGCGCCCCGCCCTGCTCGCGCAGCCAGCTGTCGGCGTCCGGGACGTTTTGCTGCTTGAGCCAGGCCAGCGCCTGGTCGTGCGACGGCATCGGCATGGCAAATTTGCGGCAGCGCGACAGGACGGTGGGCAGTAGGCGATCGAGACTGTTGGACGCCAGCAGGAACACGGTGCCAGGCGGCGGTTCTTCCAGGGTCTTTAACAGTGCGTTGGATGCCGGCATATTCAGCGCCTCGGCCGGGTATAGCACCACCACGCGCAAGCCGGCGCGGTGGGTGGAGACGTTCATGAAGTCGGCCAGGTTGCGGATCTGCTCGATCTTGATCTCTTTCGACGGCGTTTTGGTGGACTTGGCCGCCTTTTTGCCGCCATCGCCCTCGCCTTCCTCACCCTCGGGCGGCTCGTCTTCGAGCGCTTCGGGCCGCACGCGGCGGTAATCGGGGTGATTGTGCTGGGCGAACCAGCCGCACGACGCGCACTGGCCGCAGGCGTGGCCATCGGGGCGCACGGCCTCGCACAGCAGCCCCTGGGCGAAGCGCTCGATAAAGTCGGCCTTGCCGATGCCGGCCGCGCCGTGGAACAGGATCGCGTGCGGCAGGCGCTGGCGCAACTGCTGCAATTGTTGCCAGGATTCTTGCTGCCAGGGATAAATGGAATCGCTCATTCTTGGTATTGTGTTTTAAATCATGCGCATAAGCAAAGTAAAGATACTCCGCGCGGGTGAGCGATTGTACGCCACCGGGCGCCGTTTCCTTACTTTCTCATAGGCAAAATGGTATTCTATGCATCGATTTCGGCATCCACAGCCCGGCACCTCACGAATGGAGCACATGAAGTACCGTCACCCTGGCCACTCCCGCTATCCGCGCCGTACCTTGAGTATTGTCGGCCTGGTCCTCTCGGTCCTGCTGCTGGCGGCCCTGTTCTACTTCAAGATCCCGACCCTGGCGTTGGACTTTGCCGGGATCTAAGTGGTGCTGCTGGTGGCGGCGATCCCGGCGGTGGCGCTCACCGGGCGGGTGGGACTGATGGCGGCGTACACGGCGCTGACCGTGCTGTTCGGCGCGGTGGTGTTCTTGACCAGTGCGCCGATCATCCGTGCGAACGCCTATTACCAGATGCTGGGCACGGAACACCAGGCCAATTTCCACGACGCCCTGCCGCCGATCGATATCGACCAGGCGCCGCTGGTGTCGGAGGACATGGCCTTGCAGGCGATGCAGAAGCGACTGTCCGAAATTGCCTCGCTTGGGTCGCAAGTGCGGGTGGGCAGGCCAGTAAAACAACTGGTGCGCGACAAGCTGGTGTGGGTGGCTTTTCTCGAGCATAGCGGTTTCTTCAAGTGGTTTGCCGACGGCGGCACGCCCGGCTACCTGACCGTCTCCGCGCACGACCCGGCGGACGTGCAGCTGGTGATGGAACTCAATGGCAAGCCGCTCAAGCTGCGCTACCTGCTGTCGGCCTATTTTGGTGACCACGTCGAGCGCCACGCCTACCTGTCGGGCCAGGCCACGGTGGGCCTGACCGATTTCGAGCCGGAAATCGATGATGACGGCGTGCCGTATTTCGTCGGCACCACGTACGAGCACAAGGTGGGCTTCTCCGGCAGCGAATCGACCGGCATCGTCACCGTCAATGCTGTCACCGGCGACGTGGTGCGCTACAAGCTGGGCACGGAACCGAAGTGGGTCGATCGCATCCAGGCCGAAGAATTCATCCTCGAGCAGATGCAGGATCGCGGCGAATTCATCCACGGCTACTTCAACCTCAACAACGAAGGCCGGCTGCGCGTCGATGGCTACCTCGACCTGGTATACGGCTCCGACCAGCGCCCGTACTGGGTGGGCGGCATGACCTCGAAAGGCAACAACAACGGCCTGTCCGGCTTTTATTTTGTCGATTCGCGGACCAAGACGGTGCGCTGGTTCAAGGTGCCGTCGGTGTCGCAATACACGGCAGCCCATGCGGCGGAGAACGTCAACCCGGAAAAACGCTACCAGGCCACCAACCCGCTGCCATTCCTGGTGGGCGGCGCCCCCACGTACGTGATGGCGCTGCGCGACGCCCAAGGCGTGTCCCGCGCGTTCGGCATGGTCGATATGCGCAACAACCAGGTGATCGGCGTGGCCGATACGCTGTCCGCCACGCTGCGCAGCTACCAGTCGAAACGCTCGACTAACCGCGTAGCCGCCGACATCGGCACCGAAGCGCGCGATGTCGAGCTCAAGGGCACGGTCGTGCGCATCTCGTCGGAGTTCCGCAACAACCAGACCATGTACTACATCACGCTGGCCACGGCCGAGAAAACCCTCGGCACGATCTTTACCGGCAGTTCGGACTTGTCGGAGGAACTGGTACTGACCAAGCCCGGGGACAAGGTGGAGTTATCGTATTCGGACAGCAGTACCCGGGTGGTGGGGATGAGCAGGTTTCATAACGTTGATATTCCGGGGCTGTGATGGCGTTTAAAACCCGCTTTTTGAATGGCTGATCTTGGCCGCAGCCGGGGTTACTTGCTCTTTTTTCCGGCTCCGAGTCTGATGCGTCCGATTAACACGGGAGCCAAACCGAAAGGGACAAACGCCAGGAGAAACCCGCCGAAAAAAATCAACGCTGTGTCGCCAACTGCTGCCCAGTCGGACGAAGCTGCTGCGTTGTATTCACTATTGAACGCGATAGTGCAGACTGCTAAAACTATACCCAACGCAACACCTACCGCAGCGGGTCCTATCAACGTCTCGCGTTCGCTTTGTAAAAATTTCATTATGAATTTATTCTAAAGTCAGCTGCGGGCAGGATTCAGACGGTTCAATTTTCATAGTGAAAAAATGCTGCCCGACACGCCGTTGTCGCCCCAAAGCGGTCATTTCGATTGAACGTACTTTTTCGCTTGAAGCCATGACCGTTCAAGCATGCACTTCAACTCATCGTCGTCTTCCGCAAGCACCCTCTGAGCAATCGACTCAACGAAACCATCTGGGCATTCGCCTTCGAGCAATTGGGAAAGGCATGCAGTAACCTTATTTTGAACTTCATTGACTCTACGAAGTTGCCTCGGGTTTATCAACTCGTCAGTGCCGGCCTCATAACCATTTCGCCCGACAATGGTTATCTCGCAACTGAGCCTGGCTAGGAAACGAATTACAAAATCTGAAGCAAGGTTTTGAACCCATTCAGTTTCAGCCAAGACCGTAGTCATCTGCTCCCCCCAAAAGTACAATCATCTTATATCGGCTGTTTGCCGAACCCTGCTGATACCTAAGCCAGCTCACGGAGACGCTGTCGCAATGCATTTCCATCATCGGTTCTATTCATGTTTTCTGCTGCTAAAAGGAGCGTATTCAATAACTCTACAGAATCCCATTGGCTCTCCTCCGCAATCGACTTCAACCAAACAAATGCAAGTCCAAGCTCGTTATGCTCGATAAAATCGGCCATCTGCGTAAGAGTAATCTCATGCTCTTGGAAGACCTCAGGAGAGAGCAAATCCTGAGCTTTCTCCAGTAACATCTCAGTTCGAGCCCATGACTGTAATAATTCCGATGAAACCATATTTCGTATGTCTAAATTTTCACGCTGCACAGTTTAAATTTTCACAATCCCTCACCGTCGGCTCCTGGCCTGCTGCTGGCGGCTAAAGGCCAACTGGCCTATTCTGCGAGCACCAGTAATCATTCATCTCTTTAAGAAAAGAAAGTGTCATTGTCGCCCCTGATGCCGAGCCTATGACGGAGGTGTCTTCGCAGGCTGGGCATACCGCTGTCAAACCACGGAACTTATCATTTGCTTCCCTCAAAGCACCTGGGTATTCATCGTTTGGATCGTTCGAGTCAGCCCAAAGTGTTACCTCTGTCGGGGCGAACAAGCGAACACAACAATAGCAGCCGCACACGTCACTTGCCTCGAATAGTCTGCAAATATAAAGCATTTGGGATATGCAAACCGGTCGGGGTACACGACATCTCCACAGTCATCCAGCACCTCGTGAACAGGCCGCATTTCAGCAAGCGACAAGAAACTAAGAATATTTTCATCTGAATCATCGCTGCCAGTTCCATCAACGGCTTGTAAATACTCAGCGAAATCGAATGGTAAAGTGACCTGATATTTCTCCTCAAAGGCCTTGATTGACTCCAATGTCACGCCCTGACGGATTGGCAGACCGCATCGACTCCAGTATGAAATGATACTCGTCCAAGGTTCAGATTTTTTCATAAGCAAATAGATAATTACTAGTCCCAGCATACGGAATAAACTGCGTACCCGTCTGACGGCTCCGGCGCGTTTCCTGGTCTCCCATAGGGCCAGCCATTGACCACTCCATCAGCCCCTAGGCCAACTATCCAATTCTCAACATCACGCTTGCTGGCGGAGGTTAAAATATGAACATTCTCCCCTGGAGGGAAACCGTCAGTATAGTCAGGGTCATCCCAGTCAGAGTGCAATCCGACTAGCACTTTTTCTACGTCTTGTTTGGCCGCTATCTCTTTGAATCTTGCATAAAGCTCACTTATGGATGGCCGTCCGCTTTCCCATTGATTCGGTGCGATGCATTCCTCTTCGGTGTTACCCAAGAAGTACATATGGAAGTCCACGACAGGTGGTACTTTCTCTGTCCAGTTGAGTGACGCCAAGTATTTATTAATATTCTGACGCATCTAATTAGCCCAATAAGTTTAAATTTTTCGGCGTCGGCATCGGCGTCGAATTCTGACCGGTTGCTGACTTGGATGATGGTACCTGCTTCGCGAACCGTACCACAGCAGCCTTTGACTCCGATTTTAGAAACTCAGCAATCTGCTTGTTCGCGTTTGGAAAAATATCGACATACTCTTCATCAAGATACTCCACTACCGCCGCATCAATCCAAGGACCGAGTGATGCTTTGTAATCTGGGAACTCCTGCTGGATTTCCTGCCATGTCGCATAATCCTTCTTCGACAACAGTATGGCCTATTCAGTGTAAATAATATGAAGTCTCATACGGAATTCCCCTCACTGTCTGCTTTTGGCCGTTTCCGGTCAAAATCGCTCTCTCCATCTCTTAAAGTAGCGAGCACTTAACCACAATAATAGAGGAAAACTAAGCGACCGAAATATCAATGCAAGATACCCGCCAGAACTCTGAGTGGCAGCTTCCCATACGCTATGGGTGAAGAAGCCCCATACCGTAATCTCAACTAACATTACCGGCAACCATAGCGCTCTATTCCCATCCCCAGCGATGGCGAACGAGACACCAACAATGAACAATGTTGCCAGCGCTAATACAGGTAAAGACTAAGACGTAAATAAACATTTTTGCTGATTGATTAGGCGGTAGTTGCGACAGTCCGCTCCTGGCCACGCCCGGCCGATGAGCAAGGATACCATGTTGCCCAAATAGAAAACTCACCAATTACCACATCCCTTTCGGATGCGACCGCCGCCAGTCCAGCGCATAGTAGAGCTTCAATCCAGGAGGTCTATCATGAACAATCCATTGAAAGGTTCCGCATGCCACAGTATGCCGTGGAACAAGGGCAAGTTGGTGGGGCAAAAAGCACCGCTTCGCGTAAGCGAAATCTGGGCAATTCGCGTTCGCCTGGAAATCTTCGGCAGGGTCCGAGACTTGGCACTCTTCAACTTGGCCATCTACAGCAAATTGCGTGGGTGCGACTTGGTCCGACTACGCGTCAACGATGTCTGCCATGGAGGCCATGTGGCAGCGCGAGCCAGCGTGATGCCCCACTCGAATAAGGCGATGATGGCTGTACAGATTCAATCTCTTGCTCAGTCTCCCAGTCGGTAGCCAGCGCAAGCAAAAATCGGGTGAATGATTGTTCATCCTTAACGGCTTCAAGGGCATCCCTTAGACGTCGATTCATGTCTTCTTTCATGCTAGGAGTCAGTATATTTACCTTAAAATTCGTATTTAATAATTTTTTGAACGACTGCTTTTGGCCGATTCGAGTCAATCCTTAAGGTAGAAGGATGCCCAACTGACCGGCCAAGAAAGCAACGATGGAAATTGCGGCAGCCCCGAATACTATGATAAGTGCAATAGGAATTCGCACCAATGCAAGCAGCGCTAACGCAGCTCCAGCAATCGAAGCAGTCACAGCGATGGCATAACTACCGAGACTCCAGAGCGCAAGAACCCATGTCGTGCCAATGTACCCAAGAATGCCCAACCCGCAAATCACTCCGATAAACTCAGCCGCATTTTCCAACTCCAACAGACGCTCGAGTATTTTCATAGTTCATCAATACATGAATGGCGGCTAATGGCCGAAAACAGTCTAGCGTGACGGGCCCTCACAGGCCGATTTCTCTCTGTTCCATCGCCCGCCACTATCTAGGCATCGGTCAATCGATATTTCACTCCAAGCCCACATCATTATCGCAACGGCAGATGAAGCAACGGTCAACACCAAAAGGAATCTAAACAACCTCATGTTGCCTTTCTCGTTCGTCAGGCCTTGCCCGATAGTTGTCGCCGCCCTGCGAAATGATGTTACACGAGATCGCTAAAATTGACCTCAACCCTCTTCGCCATACTCGTATACGAAAAAGGTTGGCCATCTATCTCGAACATTTCAGGCACCTCTCCAGTTTTCGTGAAGCCCGAGCGCTGATATAGGCGAATAGCAGGTTGGTTAACAGACAAAACTTGCAAATCAATCCACTTTAGTTTGCCGCTTTCCGAGGCCCATTTTCCCGCATGTTCAATTAGGCGTTGTCCCATTCCAAACTTTCTCAAGGTTCGGTCAACTCCCATACCTAGAAGGCAACGATGAGCTGCAAATCGCTCCGGATTTGCCCGCAAGTCGATGTGACCTACCAACTTTCGACCAGGAGTAAACGCTCCCCACAATCGACGCCAACCTGGCTCTCCCATCGGGATGTCTAGCGCATCCCGAAAAGCCTTAGCCCTATCAATCGAAAACACCGATTCAGCGTACGGCAATGGCTGAAAATAAACACTTCCGGGTTTTCCGTTATCGGAAAGATGGTCGTTTAAATACGCAAAAAATACTTCAAAGTCAGAAGATGCGATGGGTTCAATAACTACGTCAAGAGAAATTATCTGGGCGGGCATAGGAGTCGAATTTATTCAAGAATTTTACGTAGTGTCGAAGTCTGCTCCTGGCCGTTAGCGGCCTAAAAGAATCGCTTCAATCCTCAGAAACGTTAAATGTGCAGGCGGAAATTACCAGTCTGATTTACTCGCATTCAGCTACCTAATAATTTAAGGCCAATAAAGTGCCATACTATCAGTGGTTCCTAATCCAGCAAAATATCCAGCATCCGTTTCGGATCGACCACAAAATCATGCATCACCTGGAAGTGCTCGGTCTCCTCGTACGTGACCTGGCGGATGCCAGTGTCGGTGCACTGGTAGATCACGGCGTCGGGATAGGCCATCAGGATCGGTGAATGGGTGGTGATCACGAATTGGGAGCGGTCTTTCACCAGGTCGTGGATGCGGCTCAGCAGCGAGAGTTGGCGCTGCGGCGAGAGCGCGGCTTCCGGTTCATCCAGCACATAAAATCCGTTGCCGCCGAAACGGTGCATCACCAGCGAAAAGAACGACTCGCCGTGCGATTGCTCGTGCAGCGACTTGCCGCCGTAGGAGTTGATGATGGGCGGCCCGAACGATGGCTCGGCGTCGAGTCTTTCGATTTCGGTGGCGAGATTGAAGAAGCTTTCCGCGCGCAGGAAAAAGCCGTCGCGTGGTTTCCGTATGCCCTTCGACAGCCGCAGGTACTGGTGCAGCACCGAATGCGAAGCGCGCGTGCCGAAGCCGAAATTGCGCGTGCCGCCCTCGGCATTGAAACCGAACGACACCGCGATCGCCTCCATCAGCGTCGATTTACCGGAGCCGTTTTCGCCGACGATGAAGGTCACCCTGGGATGCAGGTCGAGGACGTCGAGATGGCGCACGGCAGGCAGCGAAAACGGATACCGGTCGAATCCCGGCACGTCGGCCACGCGCAATCGGACCTGCGACACGAACTGGCTGGAGATCATGGTTGGCTCCGTCGGCGTGGGCTGCGGGATCTGCGGCTAGTGCTGCGCCAGCAGTTCGTCGAGAATGGCCGTGATCTCCACCTCGATCTCGGCAATCGTGCGGGTGGAATCGACCAGGCGGAAGCGCTGCGGGAACTGCGCGGCGCGGCGCAGGTATTCGTTGCGGGTGGAGGCAAAGAAATCGGTCTTTTCCTGCTCGAACTTGTCGAGTGTGCGGGTGGCGTCCAGCCGCGCGCGGGCCACTTCCAGCGGTACGTCGAACAGCAGGGTGAGATCCGGTTGCAGGTGCGGGTGCACCCACTGCTCCAGCGCGTCCAGCTTGGCCAGGTCCATGCCGCGGCCGCCGCCCTGGTAAGCGAAGCTGGCATCCGTAAACCGGTCGGAAATCACCCAGGCGCCGCGTGCCAGCGCCGGTGCAATTACCTGCGCGATATGTTCGCGGCGGCTGGCAAACATCAGCAATGCTTCGGTTTCCAGGTGCATGGTTTCGTGCAGCACCAGTTCGCGCAGCTTCTCGCCGAGCTGGGTGCCGCCCGGTTCGCGCGAGCTCACCAGGTCGATGCCGCGGTCTTGCAGGTACTTGCTGACAAACGCGATATGCGTGGACTTGCCGGCGCCGTCGATGCCTTCGAACGTGATGAATTTGTTGTGGCGGATACTGGAATCGGTCATGGCTCTATCGTTGGTACTGGTTCACTGCCCGGTTGTGGTCGGTGAGGTTGTCTGAGAATTTGCTGGTGCCATTGCCGCGCGCGACGAAATACAGGGCGGCGGTTTTGGCAGGCGCCATCGCTGCGGCCAGCGATTCCACTCCCGGCAGCGAGATCGGCGTGGGCGGCAGGCCGGTGCGGGTGTAGGTGTTGAACGGCGTATCGGTCTCCAAATCGCGCTTGCGGATATTGCCCTCGAACTTGAGGCCCATGCCGTAGATCACGGTCGGGTCGGTCTGCAGCATCATGCCCAGGCGCAGGCGGTTGACGAACACGGCGGCGATCATGTTGCGCTCGGACTTTTGCCCGGTTTCCTTTTCCACGATCGAGGCCATGGTCAAGGCCTCGTATGGCGTCTTGTACGGCAAGCCCGCTTCGCGTTTGGCCCAGGCCGCCTCCAGGCGCTTGATCATCATCGCGTGGGCCTGGCGATAGATCTGCAATTCGCTCGAACCCTTGGCGAACAAATAGGTATCGGGGAAGAACAGGCCCTCCGGGCGCTCGTACTCGGAGCCGATGGCTTTCATCAGCTCGGTGTCGCTGAGGGTGATGGTGTCGTGCTTGAGGCCCGGGTGGGCGTCGATTGCCGCGCGCATCTGGCGGAAGCTCCAGCCTTCGATGATGGTCAATTGCTCCTGCGCGAATTCGCCGCGCACCAGCTGCTCGATCAGCCGCGCCGGCGTGGTACCCGGCTTCAGTTCGTACGAGCCGGCCTTGATGCGGCTGCTCTTGCCGGTGCTGCGCGCCAGCAGGTTGAACAGCAGCGGCTGGATCGGCACGCCGGCCTCGGCGATTTGCTGGCCGACCGCGTGGGCGCCGCTGCCGGGCACGATGGTGAAGGCGATCGGTTCGGCGGCGCCGGTGAGGATAGGCGCTTGCTGCCAGTACATGAAGTAACCGCCGACCGCGAGCGCGACAAGAATGCAGAGTGTGATTATTTTTTTAATAAAAGCCATTTCTACGCCATATTTGAATCAATCGACCAGCTTGCCACTTCCGGAGGCGATGCGCCAGTATTACGGACGCTTTTGCACCGTTGCCGACGCGATCGACGGGACATCACTATAATGAGCCCGTAATGATAATGCGTAATCGTCACCTACATCGTCACATACGTCGCTAAATATTGGAAATTATGTCATCCTGGACCGAACTGTTATCTGCCGCCGCGCCGGCTAGCCCGCTGACCACCGCCGCGCTTGCCGCCGGCTTTGTCGCACCGATCACCGACCAGGGCCTGATCGCCCTCGATGGTGAAGAGTCGGCGAAGTTCCTGCATAGCCAACTGACCAACGATGTCGAGCACCTCGGCGCCGACGACGTGCGCCTGGCCGGCTACTGCTCGCCCAAGGGCCGCCTGCTGGCCTCGTTCCTGATGTGGCGCAGCGCCACCACCATCTTCTTGCAACTGCCGCGCGAAATCCAGGCGCCGGTGCAAAAGCGCCTGTCGATGTTCGTGCTGCGCGCCAAAACCAAGCTCACTGACGCCACCGAACTGCCGGGCATGGAGGTGGTGCTGGGCTTTGGCGGCGACAAGGCCGAAGTCGTGCTGCAAAACTGGTTCGACACCCTGCCCGCCAAACCGTTCACTCGCGTCGAGCATCCGCTGGGCACGCTGCTGCGCGTGGCCGACGCCTTCGGTGCGGCGCGCTACCAGTGGCTGATGTCGGCGGCAACTGCCGATACCATCGCCGCCGAACTGGCCAGCAAGCTGGCCGTGGGCGGCGCCCAGGCCTGGCGCCTGGCCGAAATCCACTCGGGCGTGCCGCAGATCGACAAGGCCACGCAGGAACAGTTCGTGCCGCAGATGGTCAATTTCGAATTGCTGGGCGCGGTCAACTTTAAAAAAGGCTGCTACCCGGGCCAGGAAATCGTCGCCCGCAGCCAGTACCTCGGCAAGCTCAAGCGCCGTACCACGCTGGTCAGCATTGCCGATCCGGCCGCAGTGGCCGGCGCCGAAGTCTTTGCCACGGCCGATCCGGAACAGCCTTGCGGCATGATCGTCAACGCCGCACCGAACGGACAAGGCGGCGTCGATGCGCTGGTGGAGATGAAACTGGCCGCAATCGACGCGGCGTCGGTGCGCCTCGGCTCGGCCGCAGGCCCGGCGCTGACCTTCCTGGCGCTGCCGTACGTGCTGGAACCGCTCGACCTCTAGCATGGATCTCTATATTTACTACAAGGTCAGGGATGCCGACGCGGCAGCCCTGCACTCGGCAGTTGCCGCCATGCAGGCGCAACTGGCCGAACAGTTCGCCATTACCAGCGAACTCAAACGCCGTCCGGAAGCGGACGACGACGTGCAAACCTGGATGGAAATCTATCCGGCCGCTCCCGGCAATTTCGCCGGCACGCTGGCCGCAGCAGTGGACCGGGCCGGCCTGTCGCAGTGGATCGTTGGCGCCCGCCACCTCGAAGCGTTCGTGGATGTCGTGCCATGTGCCTGATCGTCTTTGCCTGGAAAGTGTTGCCGACAGTGCCGCTGGTAGCTGCTGCCAACCGTGACGAGTTCTACCAGCGCGCCACCGCGCCGGCCGCGCCGTGGCCCGAGCATCCGCAAGTGTATGCGGGCCGCGACCTGCAGGCGGGCGGCAGCTGGATGGGCATCACCCATCCGGCCGACTGCCCCAACCACCACGGCGGCGCCCGTTTTGCCGCGATTACCAACATCCGCGCCCCCAGCGAGCACCGCGACGACGCGCCGTCACGCGGCCAACTGGTGGCCGACTACCTGGCCGGCTGCATGAGTCCGCAAGAGTACATCGATGACCTGCGCCAGCGGGCTGACCGCTACAACGGCTTCAACCTGGTGATCGGCGACCGCGACACCCTGATCTGGTACTCGAACCGGGGCGACAGCGACCCGCGCAACGGCAAGCCGCTCGAACCCGGCGTATACGGCGTCTCGAACGCTCTGCTCGATGCTCCCTGGCCGAAAGTGCTCAGAACCAAGGCTCAGTTCGCCAGCCTGTTGTGCCTGGGCGCACCGGACGATGCCTTCTTCGAAATGCTGTCCGACACCACCCCCGCCCCCGACCAGCGCCTGCCGGAAACCGGCGTGCCGCTAGAAGTGGAACGGGTGCTGTCGTCGGTCAAGATCGAAAGCCCCGGCTACGGAACCCGCACGTCCACCGTCGTCAAGCTCTACGCCGACGCCACTGCGACGTTACAGGAAGAACTGATCCACTAGAACTTGTGGTTCATATTGATGTGGCGGATGCCTGCCTCGAGGAATTCTTCGCCTTCGATGGCAAAGCCGTGGCGCTGGTAGAAGGCGGCAGCATGGGTCTGGGCGCTCAGGGCGACCAGGCTTTCGCCGCGTGCGCGGGCTTGCGCCATCAGGCCTTGCAGCAGCGCGCCGCCCACGCCGGTACCCCGGCCCGACTTGCGCACGGCCATGCGGCCGATGTGCCCATCGGGCAGCAGGCGGCCGGTGCCGATCGGCACGCCGGCAGCGTCGTACGCCACCGCGTGCAGGCACAGCACATCCATATTGTCCATTTCCAGTTCGGCAGGCACACCCTGCTCTTCGACAAAGACTTCGGTGCGTATCAGTTTGGCTTCGGCAGACATGGTGGCCCAGTCGCCGTAGCGGATCGTGTGGTGGACGGTGTCGTTCATGGCTTCGGTTTGCTCAGGAAAAACAATGATTGTCGCACGCAAGGTGCCGTTCGAGGAAGTCCACGCACACACGTACTTTTGCCGAGCTTGCCAGGCGTTGCGGATACACGGCCCACACATTGGCTTCCTGCGTATAACCGGGCAGTATTTGCACCAGTTCGCCCCGGTCGAGGTGCGGTTGCGCGTCCCACAGCGAACGCAGCACGATGCCGGCGCCAGCCACCGCCCACTGCAGCGCAATCTCGCCGTGGTTGGTCGAGAGCGGTCCGGTCACTTTCACCACCACGTCCTCGCCCGCGCCATGGCGCAGCTTCCACACGCCAAACGGCAGGTCGCGCTCCTTGATCGGCAGGCAATCGTGGCCCGACAACTCTGCCACCGCACGCGGCGTGCCGCGCCGGTCCAGGTAGGCCGGCGCCGCGCACAGGATGCGGTGATTGCTCATCAACTTGCGGGCGATCAGGTTCGGCTCGATGTCCTCGCCTACCCGGATGTCAAGGTCGAAGCCCTCGGCCACGATATCGACCAGCCGGTCGAGCACTTCGAAGCGCACTTGCAGCGCCGGGTGAGCAGCCACCAGTTGCGCGATGGCCGGGGCCACCACGTTGCGTCCAAAGCCGAAGCTGCTGCTGACCCGCAACTGGCCGCGCGGCACGCCCTGCCGTTCGGCCACTTCGTCGAACAGGCTGTCCAGGCTGGACAGGATCGTCAGCGCCCGTGCATACACCTGCTCGCCATCGGCGCTGACCACCACCCGCCGCGTGCTACGGTGAAACAGGCGTACCCCCAACGCTGTCTCCAGCACGGCAATGCGCTTGCTCACATACGCGGGCGACATGCCCAGCTCGGCTGCGGCGCCAGCAAAGCTGGCCTTGCGTACCACGGCAGCGAAGACGCGCAGGTCGCTGTTCTCGATATCCTTATTCATGCTCATTATTCACAATTCGTGATCCATGCATTTACAAACAGCACCATTCTAAACGCAATGGAATCACGCTATGCTGTTTTGCAACACACAGGAGATTGCCATGCACACCCATAAAATCGCAGTTATCGCCGGCGACGGCATCGGCAAGGAAGTCATGCCCGAAGGCATACGCGTGGTGGACGCCGCCGCCCGCCGCTTCAACATCGGCATCGAATGGACCACCTTCGAATGGGCCAGCTGCGACTACTACGCTCGGCACGGCAAGATGATGCCGGACGACTGGTTCGAGCAACTGAAGGGCTTTGACGCCATTTTCTTTGGCGCGGTCGGCTGGCCGGAACTGGTGCCCGATCACATTTCGCTGTGGGGTTCGCTGCTGAAATTCCGCCGCCAGTTCGACCAGTATGTGAACCTGCGCCCGGTGCGGCTGATGCCCGGCGTGCCTTGCCCGCTGGCCAACAAGCAGCCCGGCGACATCGATTTTTATATTGTCCGTGAAAACACCGAGGGTGAATATTCATCGATCGGCGGCAAGATGTTCGAGGGCACCGACCGTGAATTCGTGCTGCAAGAGTCGATCTTTACCCGCACCGGCGTGGACCGGGTGCTGAAGTATGCGTTCGAACTGGCGCAGTCGCGGCCGAAAAAACACCTGACGTCGGCCACCAAGTCGAACGGCATCTCGATCAGCATGCCGTACTGGGACGAGCGCTTCGCGCTGATGGGCAAGGATTACGCGGATGTACGCTGCGACCAGTACCACATCGACATCCTGGCCGCCCGCTTCGTGCTCTCGCCCGAACGCTTCGACGTGGTGGTGGCGTCCAACCTGTTCGGCGATATCCTGTCGGACCTGGGACCGGCGTGCACGGGCACCATCGGCATCGCACCGTCCGCCAACCTGAATCCCGACCGCACCTGGCCGTCGCTGTTCGAACCGGTGCATGGCTCGGCGCCCGACATCTACGGCAAAAACATCGCCAACCCGGTGGCCATGATCTGGTCCGGCGCCATGATGCTGGACTTTTTGGGCCAGGGCGACGCCAACTACCGGGCCGCGCACGATGCGATACTGGCCGCGATCGAAAGCACCATCGCCGGCGCCGCCAGAACGCCTGACCTCGGTGGCACAGCCAGCACGACTGAGGCGGGGATGGCGATTGCGGCGTTGTTGAATTAATCGTTGATTCGCACGGCGCTGCGTCATCAACGGAACACTGTTACGCTGGCGCACGTCGCGCCCCGGAACACGTGGCAACAGAGTGGCAATGCGCACCGCTGGCGTGGCCGCCTAAAGTGCACGTTGGAGTGCGCGTAGGCCGGCGCCGCCGTCAGGCACGCCGCCAGGCAATCAGGCCACCGTGATTCCGCTACCGTTGCCAGAGAAGCGTTTTGGAAGACGCGTCCAACAACGCCCTCCAGTGGACCACGGTCCGGGTTTACTTGGCAGCAGTAATCACACCACAAGCCAGCCGGCCACCGGCATTGCCGGTCGGCTGGGTTTTCAGGTCGTCGGGCGCAGTGTGCACGATCACGCCACGGTTGAGAGCGTTGACCGGGCTGCCTTCGGTCAGCGTCAGCTGCGACAGCGGCACCTTGACGTCGAGCGTGGCTACACCCTTGGCATCGGCAGTGATATTGCCAAAGTCGCCGCTGTGCTTGCTGGCGTGAGACGGATCGCCGTGCGGTGCGCTGGTGGGATTGAAATGGCCGCCGGCGCTGCTGCCGTCCGGCGCCGAGCAATCGCCTTTTTCGTGGATGTGGAACCCGTGCAGGCCGGGCGTCAGGCCTTCGACCTTGGCCTTGACGTGCACGCCGTCGGCGGTTTGTTCGAACGTGACCAGGCCGGACGTCTTGCTGTTGGCGGTCGGCGCCAGCTTGGCCTGGGCGGTGACATTAGCTGCTGAGGCGGTCTGAATGGCGGCCAGCGCCAGGATGCAGCTCAAGCTTAGTGCGGCTGTTTTCATTGTGTGGTTCCTTGTAGACGTGATCGAACAAAATGCGCCACCGGTTTGCGGCGGCACAACGCGTTCAAATCATATCAACTTTACCAATTGCTTGCCAAAATTGAACCCCTGCAGTAAACCGATGAACGCCTCGGGCGCAGCGGCGATGCCCTGCGTCACGGTTTCACGGTATTTGACCTGACCCGATGCCACCAGTTCCGCCAACTCCGTCAACCCCTGGTCCCACAATTCCATGTGCTCGGTGACAATAAAGCCCTGCACTGTCAGGCGGTTGATCAGCAGCAGGCGGGCATTGTGCAACGCCATGTCGGCGCCGCCGAAGCCGCCGATCAGGCCGCACAACGCTACCCGGCCGAACGCACTGGTGCGCGCCAGAGCAGCGTCCAGCATGACGCCACCGACGTTCTCGAAAATGCCATTGACGCCATCGGACGTGGCGGCGGCCAGGTCGGCCTCGAGCTTGCCGCCCTTGTAATCGATGCAGGCATCGAAGCCGAGCTCATCGATCACGTATCGGCATTTGGCGGGTCCGCCGGCAATACCCACCACGCGGCAGCCTTGCAAGCGCGCCAGTTGTCCCACCACGCTGCCCACTGCGCCGCTGGCAGCGGAGACCACGATGGTTTCGCCCGCCCTGGGCTTGATGATGCGGTTCAGTCCGTACCAGGCGGCCATGCCGGGCATGCCCACCGCGCCCAGGTAGGCCGATAAAGGCAATTTGTCCGCATCGACCTTGCGCAACTGGGCGCCATCGGTCACCGCCAGCTCGGTCCAGCCCAGCACGCCAACCACCGCATCGCCGACAGCAAAACCGGCATGGCGCGAGGCGACCACCTCACCGACGGTGCCGCCGATCATGGTCTGGTCCAGCGCCTGGGAGGCAGCGTAACTCCTGGCTGCGCTCATGCGGCCGCGCATATACGGGTCGAGCGACAGGTAATGGTTGCGCACCAGCAGCTCGCCATCCTGCAAGACGGGCGTGGCCACCGTTTCGAGCCGGAAATTGTCCGGCGTGACGGCGCCGCGCGGCCGGCTGGCCAGCACGATGCGCCGGTAGCTGTCCGGCATCGTCAAACCTCGTAATCCATGCACTGGCGCTCCAGCCGGATGGCGCCGATGAATGGCTTGATGGCAACGTGCTCAGGGTGATCGAGGTAGGCATTCAGCGCATCCTTGCCGGTGAACTCGGAGTACAGCACCACGTCGTAGGTCGCTTCCAGTCCAGGCTGGGCCAGCATGGCCTCGAACTTGACGATGCCGGGTACGATCGTGGCGCAGCCGTCCAGCAAGGCTTTCATCTTGATGGCGTTGGCGGCGCGGTCGGCGCCTTCTGCATGGTCTTTCAGTTTCCACATCACGATGTGTTTCAGCATAGTTTCTCTCCGGGCGAGGCGCCAAATAAAGGGTGGTAAGAATAGCACAATGCAAGCTTTCAACGACAGGTACGTCGGCTCGCCGGTTGTAAGTTTGGTGCAAGGTTCGGCGTTCACACTCGCTGCCAAGCTGTCGATTTGGAAACTGTCGAGCTTGTCTTCTGTTGGTTTGCTCAACCGGTTTTACCAGGTCTGCCGCTTAACACAACACTAAAAAAAGGAGACAAATAATGGCATCATCGTCGGGTACTGCCGATCCGCGCAACCAGTCCAAGGGCGCGCCGATCACACCAGAGGAACGCAAGGTCATCTTCGCTTCATCGCTGGGCACCGTGTTCGAATGGTATGACTTCTATCTGTATGGCGCGCTCGCGCCGATCATCGCCAAGCAGTTCTTCATCGGCGAACCCACCACCACTTTCATTTTCGCCTTGCTGGCATTTGCCGCCGGTTTCATCGTGCGCCCGTTCGGCGCGCTGGTATTCGGCCGACTCGGCGACATGATCGGCCGTAAATACACGTTCCTGGTCACCATCCTGATCATGGGCGCCTCCACCTTCATTGTGGGGCTTCTGCCGGGGTATGCGGCAATCGGCATCGCGGCGCCGATCATCCTGGTGTTCCTGCGCATCCTGCAGGGCCTGGCGCTGGGCGGCGAGTATGGCGGCGCGGCCACCTATGTCGCGGAACATGCGCCGCAGGGCAAGCGCGGCTCGTTTACAGCCTGGATCCAGACCACGGCCACGCTGGGGCTGTTCCTGTCGCTGCTGGTTATCCTGGGCACCCGCACTGCCATTGGCGAGGACGAGTTCCAGGCCTGGGGCTGGCGCGTGCCGTTCCTGGTCTCGATCCTGCTGCTGGGCGTGTCGGTGTGGATCCGCATGTCGATGCACGAGTCGCCGGCGTTTGCCAAGATGAAGGCCGAGGGCAAGACGTCCAAGGCGCCGCTGAGCGAAGCTTTTGGTCAATGGCGCAACCTGAAAGTGGTGATCCTGGCACTGATCGGCCTGACCATGGGCCAGGCGGTGGTGTGGTACACGGGCCAGTTCTATGCGCTGTTCTTCATGACCGAAACGCTCAAGATCGATGGCGCCACCGCCAACATCATGACCGCCACGTCGCTGGCCCTGGCCACGCCGTTCTTCATCATCTTCGGCATGCTGTCGGACAAGATTGGCCGCAAGTGGATCATCCTCGGCGGTTGCATCATTGCGGCGGCCACCTACTTCCCGCTGTTCAAGGCGCTCACCCACTACGGCAATCCGGCGCTGGAAATGGCGCTCAAAAATTCGCCGGTGGTGCTGGTGGCTGACCCCGCCTCGTGCAACTTCCAGTTCAACCCCACCGGCCAGCGCAAGTTCCCGTCGTCGTGCGACATCGCCGCCGGCATCCTGTCGCGCGCCTCGGTGGCGTACACCCATGAAGATGCACCGGCAGGATCGATTGCCAAGGTCAAGATCGGCGACAAGGAAATCACGTCGTTCAACGCCGTCATGACGCCCGATAACCTCAACTTCAGTGCCGAGAGCAAGAAGACCGAGGCCACCCTCAAGAAAGACGTGGTGGATGCGATCAAGCTGGCCGGCTATCCGACCAAGGCCGACGAAGCCCAGATGAACAAGCCGATGGTGGTGCTGATCCTGTTCGTGCTGGTGCTGTACGTGACCATGGTCTATGGGCCGATTGCCGCGATGCTGGTGGAAATGTTCCCCACCCGCATACGCTACACGTCGATGTCGCTGCCGTATCACATCGGCAACGGCTGGTTCGGCGGCCTGCTGCCCACCATCTCGTTCGCGCTGGTGGCGTTCAAGGGAGATATTTATTACGGCCTGTGGTACCCGATCATCATCGCCATCATCACGGTCGTGATCGGCGCCTTGTTTGTCGGCGAGACCAAGGATAACGATATTTACGCCAACGACTGATCGTCCAGGCTGACATCCGGGTGGCCGGTTCCGTGCGAGCGGGGCTGGCCATTTTTTATTGCCGCAAATGGCGTCCGATTGACTTTAGGATCAGGCCTCCGTACGCTGGGTACCTGCCGCACTTAATCAATGGATCAGCATCATGACCTCCAGCACCGACCTGTCGATGACAGTCCAACTACCAGCCGAGCTTGCCGCCCGGCTTGACCAGCTTATCAAGTCCACTGGGCGTGACAAAACCAGCATCACCGTCACCGCGTTGCGCGACTATCTAGACGCCGAAGCGCTGCAAATCCGCGAT
This sequence comes from Duganella sp. FT27W, assembly GCF_009295655.1. Taxonomy (NCBI): domain Bacteria; kingdom Pseudomonadati; phylum Pseudomonadota; class Betaproteobacteria; order Burkholderiales; family Oxalobacteraceae; genus Duganella; species Duganella sp. FT27W. The sequence continues at coordinate 989,539 of NZ_WHIV01000001.1, read as the reverse complement.
ATCGAGCAGGGCGTGGCAGAGGCCGATCGTGGCGAATTCGCCAGCGAGGGAGAAGTCCATGCCTTCTTCGCGAAATACAGCGGTTAGATGGACCAGGACTGCGCTCGCCAACCTGGTGGCGATCGTGGAGTACATCGAGCAAGACAGCCCCGAACGCGCAAAATCATTCGCGTCGGAAATCCGTGCACAAACCAACAAACTCGCGGACTTTCCCGAACTTGGCCGGCCAGGAAGGGTACCGGGCACGCGCGAATTGGTCGTCCACCCTCACTACATTATTCCCTATCGAGTCCGGGGAAACACCATAGAAATACTGCGCGTCCAACACGTGGCCCGGCGTTGGCCTCGACGTCTGTAAAGAAAAAAAGCCGCCATCGCTGGCGGCTCAAACTCACTTTGTGGACTACTTGCTTGCTTATGCGCTGGCTTGCTTGTTTTTGCGGCGGCGGGCGATGAAGCCTACCAGGCCCAGGCCGCCCAGCATCATGGCGTAGGTTTCCGGTTCCGGTACTGCGGTCACGGCCGACTGGCCGAATTCCACGCGCAGGCCGGTCGGGTTGCCGCTGTTTTGCGCCCAGTTGGTAACCACGAAGTCGAGCTGGTTGACGCCGCTCGTGAAACCGCTGGCTGCGGTGAAGTTGCTCCAGGTGGTGAAGCCGTTGCCACTGGCGATCTCGGTGTTGTTGAGCAAGACCTTGACTGTATTGTCGGACAGCACACGGCCTGCGAACGATGCGGTGGCGGCGTCAAAACCGGTCAGGTCGAACGAGAGTCGATAGGTATAGGTACCGTTATTCCAGGCGTCGTACGACTGGCCCTGGTTGGCCGTTGGCGTGATCCATTTCGAGGTGCTGTCGTTGGCCAGCCAGGTATTCACCGGCCAGGTATTGTCGAGGGTGATGACCGGGACGGTCGAGCCATTCCAGGTATCGCTCACAATGCTGAGCTGGTAGCTGCTGTCGTTAGCGCCGCCAGCGCCGATGCCGGTGTTGTTCAAGCCGGTGATCGACGCGGCGTGCGCGGAAACAAAGGCGGACAGGGAAATTGCGGCTGCGATAATGATGCGCTTCATGATGACCTCTAAAAAGTATATGGTTGTAACGAAGACATCGGTGCGGATGCCGTTCCGTCGTTGCAACTCGAACCGTTTTTTAGGGTATCGATGGCGGGTAGGTAGTGCAATTATAGCGTTGTTTTGAAACAAATGCTCACATGCCATTAAGTTTTCCTTAAGACATGTGAGAATACAACAACATTCGCCATCAGCTGGTGAAGTTGCGCCCCTCCGCAGCCAATGTCACGAGCAATGGCGCAGGCGTCCAGGCCTCGCCGTGACGCCCGGCGGCATAGCGCTCGATGGCAGCCAGCACCCTGGGCAAGCCCACCGTGTCGGCATAGAACATCGGCCCGCCCCGGTACGGCGGGAAGCCGTAACCGGTCAGATATACCATGTCGATATCCGAGGCCCGCAAGGCAATGCCCTCTTCCACGATGCGTGCTCCCTCGTTAACCAGCGCATACACCAGCCGCTCGACGATTTCGTCGTCGCTGATGGCGCGCCGTACCAACCCCATCTGCGCCGAGTACGCATTGACCATGGCGTCCACCTCCGAACTCGGATACGGCGTGCGGTCGCCGGCCCGGTAGTCGTACCAGCCGGCGCCCGTCTTCTGGCCCAGCCGGCCCATCGCGCACAGCAGGTTGGCAGTTTTTGAGTAGGCAAGATCCGGCTGTTCCACCGCGCGGCGCTGGCGGATGGCCAGTCCGATGTCGTTGCCGGCCAGGTCGGCCATGCGGAACGGCCCCATGGCAAAGCCGAACCGCTCGATCGCCGCATCCACCTGCGCCGGCAGGGCGCCCTCTTCCAGCAAAAAGCCGGCCTGGCGGCTGTATTGCTCGATCATGCGGTTGCCGATGAAGCCGTCGCAAACGCGCGCCACCACGCCGGTCTTGCGCAGCTTTTTCGACAGTGCCAGTGCAGTGGCCAGCACGTCGGTGGCAGTGTGTTCGCCCCGCACGATTTCCAGCAACTTCATCACGTGGGCCGGGCTGAAGAAGTGCAAGCCCAGCACATCCTGCGGCCGCGTGGTCACGGCAGCGAGCGCATCGACGTCGAGCGTGGAAGTATTGGTGGCCAGGATGGCGCCTGGCTTCATCACTGCGTCGAGCTCACGGAACACGGCCTGCTTGACGGCCAGATTCTCGAACACGGCTTCGACCACGATATCGGCCTGCGCCAGGTCGGCGTACGCCAGCGTGCCACTGACCAGCGCCAGGCGCTGTTGCAGCTGCTCGGGTTTCAGTTTGCCCTTGGCGACGGCGTTGTCGTACAGCTTGCGCAGCGACGCCAGCCCCTTGTCCAGCGCCGGCTGCGAGGTTTCCAGCACCACCACCGGAATGCCGGCGTTGAGGAAATTCATGGTTATGCCCACGCCCATCATGCCGGCGCCGACCACGGCGGCCGAGGTCATCGCGCGCAAGGGCGTGTCGGCCGGTACATCGGGCACCTTGCCAGCGACGCGCTCGGCAAAGAAAGCGTGGCGCAGCGCCTTCGATTCGGTGCTCTGGATCAGGTGCATGAAACGTTCGCGCTCGAATTTCATGCCGTCATCGAATGGCATGGTGACCGACGCGCCGACCGTGGCAATGCATTCGAGCGGCGCCGGGTAGCCGCGCGCCCTGGCGCGGGCCTGCTCGCGCGCATAGTGCAGAACCGCCTCGGCATGCGGATGGTCAACCGACCGGTCGCGCACCTTGGGCAGAGGCCGGAGATCGGCAATGCCTTCGGCAAAGGCCACCGCCGAGGCGACCAGATCCGCGCCGGGCTCGAATACGCGGTCGAACAGCGGCGTATCGGCCAGCTTTTCCGAGAGCACCGGCTCGCCGGTGACGATCATGGAGAGCGCCTGTTCCAGCCCCAGGACGCGCGGCAGGCGCTGGGTGCCGCCGGCGCCCGGCAGCAAGCCCAGTTTAACCTCGGGCAACGCGATTTTCGCACCCGGCAACGCCACGCGGTAATGGCAACCAAGCGACAGCTCCAGCCCGCCGCCCATGCAAATGGTGTGGATGGCGGCCACGACCGGCTTGGTCGAGCTTTCTGCCGTGGCAATAAAAGTGTGCAGCGACGGCTCGGCCAGCGCCTTGGGAGAATTGAATTCGCGGATATCGGCGCCGCCCGAGAACGCCTTGCCGGCGCCGGTGATGACGATGGCCCTGACGGCGTCATCGGCGAGCGCACGTTCGATGCCGGCCACGGCAGCGGTGCGCGTGGCCAGCCCCATGCCGTTGACCGGCGGGTTGTTCAAAGTGATAACGGCAACGGCGCCGTGAACCTGGTATTCGGCAGTCATGTGTTGTCCCTGGATGGCCTGCTAGGCCCGGATCGTGATCGTACCTGAAAACTTGCCCAAACCGCCACCCGCTTTTGAATGCGGCGATAAAACTTTTACTGCGAGAGAATAATTCAACTGGTTTAATTCAGACATTAATTCCTAGTGGAAAATAAAGCACATAAAATAGCGAAATTAATCGAACAGGCTTGAAATTGCAGGGCCAGACCTGAATAATGAAACGCTGTCGCAGATCGACATTGCGCGCTGTTGGTTACCGTTTTCATTAAATATTTACCTTGAAATAATTCTCTCCAAATATAACAGGACTATTATGGACGCGCATACCCAGGTCATTCACTCCCGCGAACAGGATTTGCAAGCGATTAACACCGCGCTCAACCGTGTGCAGGCGTTGATCGAATTCGACCTGGACGGCACCATCCTGCACGCCAACGAAAATTTCCTGGCCACGGTCGGCTACACGCTGGACGAAGTCCAGGGTCAGCACCATGCCATGTTTTGCGATCCCGAATACGTGCAGTCCGGCGCCTATAAAGCCTTGTGGGACAAGCTGGGGCGCGGTGAGTTCGACCGTGGCGACTACAAGCGCATCGGCAAGGGCGGCCGCGAAATCTGGATCAGCGCGTCGTACAACCCCATCATCGACGACAACGGCAAGCCCTACAAGGTGATCAAGTTTGCCACCGTGATCACCGATAGCAAGCTCAAGAATGCAGAGTACGAAAGCAAGGTCGCTGCCATCGGCAAGGCCCAGGCCGTGATCGAGTTCGACATGTCTGGCCATATCCTCAATGCCAACGATAACTTCCTTGGTGTAATGGGTTACGACATCGATGATATTCAGGGTGAACACCACCGCATGTTTTGCGAACCCGAATATGCCGCCAGCAGCGATTACAAGCGCTTCTGGCAAAAGCTCAATCGCGGTGAATTCGATACGGGACGTTATAAACGAATTGGCAACCATGGTAAAACAGTATGGATACAGGCCACCTATAATCCCGTGCTCGATCTGAACGGCAAACCGTACAAGGTCGTCAAATTTGCCAGCGACATTACCGCCCAGGTGGAACTGGAAACATCGGTGGCTGCCAAGTCGCAAGCGGACAGCGTCAAGATCCACAGCCTGCTGCTGTCGGTCGAGCGCGCTGCTCAGGGCGACCTCACCAGCCAGATCGACATCTCCGGCGACGAAGCGCTCGACCAGCTGGCCGAAGGCATCAGCAAGATGATCGCCGACCTGCGCAAGGTGATCGGCGACGTGGTGGCCTCTGCCAACGGCCTGTCCGACGCTTCGACTACCATTGCCGAGCGCTCCAACGCGGTGGCGGTCGGCACCCAGGCGCTGGGCGCCACGGTCGAGCAAATGAATGCATCGATCGACGGCCTGAGCAGCTCGATCAACATCATCGCCGGCAACAGCACCAATGCCGACGCCCTGGCCAAGGACACCCAGCGCGAGGCAGAAGCCGGCGCCAAGGCGGTCGCCAAGTCGATCGAAGCGATGGACCTGATCAACCGCTCGTCCGAGGACATCGGCGAAATCGTCAAGGTCATCAGCGAAATCGCCACCCAGACCAATATGCTGGCCTTCAACGCCGCCATCGAAGCCGCCCGCGCCGGCGAGCATGGCCTGGGCTTCTCCGTGGTTGCCGACGAAGTGCGCAAGCTGGCCGAGCGTTCGTCGCAGGCCACCAAGGAAATTTCCAAGTTGATTAACGAGTCGGTGAAACGCGTGTCGGCCGGCAGCGAAATTTCGCGCCAGGCCAGCGAAGCGTTCGACAAGATCGTCGCTGGCGTGGCCAAAACCACGGCCGCCATTTCCGACATCTCGATGGCCACCAACGAGCAGCAACTGACTGCGCGCGAAGTGGCCACCGCAGTGCAATATATTGCCGAGGAAGCGGAAAAATCGGCAGCCGCCTGCGACAGCATCGCCCGTTCGACCGAGGGACTGAATCAGCGCGCCGGCGACCTCAACAAAACCGTATCCGGTTTCGTGGTGTAAGCGAGAGCAATGCGATGAACCTGGCCGCCGGCATCCAACCCGAAACGCTCACCGCGCTCATCGCGCTGGTGCGCGAGCACACGGGGATTGCCATGTCCGAGCGCAAAAGCATCCTGCTCGAACGCCGGCTGCGGCCGCGCATGCAGGCACTGGAGATCGGCAGCTACCAGGACTATTTGGACAAGGTGGTCAGGGACCGCGCCGAAGTGCCGCATTTTATCGACCTGGTGACCACCAACGACACCCTGTTCTTCCGTACCCAGCAGGTGTGGGACTACGTGGAGCAGGAATTCCTGCCGCAGTGGCAGCGCGACCACGCGGGCCAGACGCTGAAAATATGGTCGGCGGCAGCCTCGAGCGGCGAAGAATTGTATTCGATGGCCATCCTGTGCGAGGAGTTCAAGGCCAGAACGCCGGGATTCACGTACCAGATTTACGCCACCGATATTTCGCAACAGATTCTGGCGCAGGCGCGCGCGGGCCGCTATGCCGGCCGCTCGGTGGAAAAAATCCGCACCAGCCACCCCGACTGGGTGAAAAAATATTTTCAGGCCAGCAGCCATGGCCTGCAAGTCGTTGAAGCACTGAAAAAAAACGTGGAGTTGGCCCAACACAACCTGCTCACTCCACTGAAGCAAGCAAAACAGTTCGATCTCGTGTTCCTGCGCAATGTCCTGATCTATTTCGACCAGGAACACCAGGAGACCGTCCTGCAGCAAGCCCGCCACAGCATGGCGCCCCATGCCCGGTTAATCCTGGGTGAATCCGAATCGATCTCTGGCCTCGACACCGCCTACCACTTCGACCGGCCGATGATTTACAGGTTCGAAAAATAACGGGCGCCGCCATGCACGCACAACCATCCCTCTTCCCCGCCGACCTCGCCTCCAGGGCGCCATGGTTCGATGCCGACGCCGCGCCGATTGCTGCCGCCGGCGGCCAGCGTTGCTTCCACGTCAATATCGGCGAACTGCGCGTGGGCGCCCGCACCGACCAGTTGCAGGCGCTGCTGGGTTCCTGCGTGGGCATTGCCCTGCTGTGGAAAAAACGCGGCCGCTGCGGCCTGGCCCATTGCCTGCTGCCCGAGTCGCCGCTGCCGCCCACCGAACTGGGCGCGCGCTACGTCAGCCAGGCGGTGCCATCGCTGCTGCGCCTGATGGGCGCCTGCGTGGCCGACTACGCCGATATCGAAGTAGTGGTGGCCGGTGGCGGCAATATGCTCGAAGCGTGCTCGGCGCGCTTCCAGATCGGCCAGCAAAATATCGACGCCGCCCAGAAGCATCTGCGCCTGCACGGATTGCACGTGCGCTTTGCCGAAGTGGGCGGCAAGTGCGGCCGCACCCTGACGGTCGATTGCGCCACCCAGGAAGTACGCGTCAGCGCGATCCAGAAACCGGCGCGGGTGGTGCACCATGCCTGACACCGTGGATAGCAGCATGGTGGTGACGAAGGCGCCGACAACGGCGCCGGAACCGGGTCCGGGGCCGGAACTGTTCGGCTCCTTCCTGCTGGGCCCGGACGAATTCGCCCTGCCCGCCAGCTGCATCCGCGAAGTGGTCAATTACCCGGACAAGATGACGGTCGTGCCGCTGTCGCCGCCCTTCCTCGACGGCATGTTCAACCTGCGCGGCACGGTGATCCCGGTGGTCAACCTCAGCCGCGTGTTCGATCCCGGCGCACCGAAGGCCGACAACAGCCACAAGATCGCCATCCTCGATTACCAGGGCGTGCTGGTGGGCATCCTGTTCCACGCCACCGGTGAAATCCTGCGCGTGCGCCCGGAACAGCGCAGCACCCTCAGCTACGCCCCCGGCGCCGAACATGCCGTGATTGCCGGCACTATCCTGCTGGGGGACGGCGCCCGCCTGCTGCAAGTGCTCGATCCTGCCGCACTGGTGCGCATCGAAAACGTGCCCCACGTGCTGGCGCTGCAAAACGCCGGACGCCAGGCGGCGCGGCGCCACCAGGGCGAACGGCGCCAATGCGTGAGCTTCCGCGCGGCCGGCTCCAAGTTTGCCTTCGACATGAGCGCGATCCAGGAAATTATCCGCGTGCCCGAGATCCAACCGTCCATCCTTAACAGTGCACTGTGCCTGGGCCGCATCAATTTTCGCGGCAGCCCGGTGGCCATCGTGTGCTTCAGCACCTTGCTTACCGCGCCCGGTGCCAGCAAGGAAACCGCGGATGCCAACTGCGCCGCGCGCGAGTTTTTGCCCGACCAGCGCATCGTGATTGCCCGCATCGACGACGCCACTATCGGCTTCCTGGTCGATGCAGTGGACAGCATCGTCAATTACCATGCGGAAGACCTGATGCCGATTCCGCTGCTGAGCCGGGCGCGCGCCGGCATGTTTGCCGGGTGCATCGCCCGGCCGGACCAGGCCGACGTGATCCTGCTCGACCACCGCCAGATCCTGTCGAGCTCGGAAATCGTCGAGATGCGCACCGGCCATGCCCGCTTGTACCCTACCGACGACACGGCAGCAGCGAGCCTGGCTGCGCGCGAAGCGCGGCGCAGCAAGCGCCAGGTCTATCTCACCTTTGCGCTCGATAACATCTATGCGGTCGAAATCAAGCAGGTGCGCGAAATCATCGACTACACGCCGGACATCTCGCGCCCGCCCGGCATGCCCGATTTCATGCGCGGCATGCTCAACCTGCGCCAGCAGATGATCAGCGTGATCGACCTGCGCAGCCTGTACGGCATGGCGCCAGCGGAAACCACCGGCCAGACCAAGATCCTGGTGGTCGAGCGCATGGGCGAACTAGGCGTGGAGAAATTCGGCCTGATGGTCGATGCCGTGCAAAACATCATGACCATCGAAGACAGCCGCCGCTTCACGGCGCCGCGCATCATGCGCGGCGCCGATAGCAACGGTCCCAGCAGTGACATGCCTGACGTGATCGACATCGAGTCCGACGGCGAAGGCGGTACCCAGCAACACCAGACGCTGAGCGTATTCGAATGCGACCGCCTCCTGCAACGGCTGGCACAGGAGCTGCCGGCACTGGCGGCATGAGCGCCGGTGGTTTACAGTAATGCAATCCCGGTGTTTGCCGGTTCTGCAAAACTGAAAGGTCGTTCATGTTCCCGTCCAAGTCCGTAGTCACCGCGCGCCGCGCGCTGGTCCTGCTTCCCCTCGGCCTGCTGAGCGCCAGCGCGTTCGCGCTGTCGCTGTCCGACCTGAGCAACCAGGACGCCTCCGGCGGCGTGAAAGCCGCGCTCGAGCAAGGTGCAAGCTTGGCCGTCGCCAAGCTGGGCGTGGAAAACGGCTTTCTCAACAACGAGCGCGTGCGCATCCCGCTGCCGAAAATCCTCGAGCAGGCCCGGCCGCTGCTGAAGTTGACCGGCAAGGGCCAGCAGCTCGACGACCTGGTGATCCAGATGAACCACGCCGCCGAAGCGGCCGTACCGCTGGCCAAACCGCTGCTGCTCGACGCCGTCAAATCGATGAGCATCACCGACGCCAAGAACATCCTGACCGGCGGCGACACCTCGGTCACCGACTTCTTCCGCGAAAAGACGTCGCCCAAGCTGGCCGTGCAATTCCTGCCCATCGTCAAAAAAGTGACCGACCGCTCCAGCCTGTCCACCAAGTACAACAGCACCATGGCCATGGCGCCCAAGATGGGCCTGGTCACCAAAGAGCAATCCACCGTGGAAGGCTACGTCACCCAGCGCGCCCTCGACGGCCTCTACACGATGATTGCCGAAGAAGAAAAAGCCATCCGCGCCGATCCGATCGGTACGGGCAGCAAATTGCTGGGCAAGGTGTTTGGGGCGATCAGGTAAGCGGCAGACACGGAGAGAATCACAGCGATGATTAGCAGTGAAGAAAGCCTGTTTCTCGATCAGCAAGTAATACCGCTGGAGAAATTTTTGCTTTCCCATCCGCTGGGGAGTTTATTCACCGGTGTTCTCTACACTCCGGACAATGCCTTGCTCACTTCAGTCGAGCTGGACGGCTTTGCGCCCGGGAGGATCACGCTGACTGCCGCAGAGGTAGGTCGGTTATTCCTGGCGCCGGACGAATCGATCGTATCGTTCTCTCGTTTGCCAGAACAACCGAACGGCAATCCAGCGGGGTTCAACGTCAGTTCCGATAACGGCTTTGTGCTCGATGGCGCGCCAGTTCTCGTGATCGCCTACCAGGACAGCCATGGCCCAGGAGTGCGGCTCGATTCCATTCATCTGGCACGTATCATGTTCTCTCCCGATGCGCCTGCGCGCCTGTGCTCGGTCGCCATCGGGCTGATGGCCTGCACGGCCTATCGATATGGATTCAAGCAACTGACACTATTTGCCGGCGGCAGCGGGCCTTCACCTTTGCAGCCGGAGGCTGATGACCTGATCGGCTATTTCATCTGGCCCAAGTTTGGTTTCGATGCCCCCTTGATTGCGGCGGATATCAATATGTGGCCCCAACTTCAAGGCTGTGCATCGGTCCTGGACGTGATGGCGCGCAACAGCGTGCTGTGGGAACAACATGGTCGCGGCCGTGAAATGAGTTTCGATCTGGCTCCAGGAAGCCGCTCATGGCGGGTTCTGATAAACTACCTGTTCAATGCCTTTGCCAGAGTCCCATCATGACCCGCAAGCCGATCACCGATGCTGAATTGATTGCCGCGTATCGATCGGGCGCGGCTGCACGGCGTGCGAGTAGCATTCTTCACAAAGATCGCGCACCTGATGCAGACGGCATCACCCAAAGAGGCGGCGTGGTAACGGTGAAGCTCTCGGCGAATGCCCAGTCTGTTTCCACGCTGGGCGGACAAACCAAAGTGCTCGGCGGCTCCAGAATTTCCATTCCAGAGTTTCGGGCTGCTTTCAAGGCGACGGTTCCAAAACGCCGCACCGCGACGCAGAAATAGCACGCTCCCTCAAGTCCAATTCGCCCATCAACCAGTCCTGACGCTGGTTGCGCGGCAGTTTTGCCGCGCCTGCTGTTATCCGAAACAATAATGCAACAAAGCAAACTGTCGCGGCGGTGTCATCTTCCTGTATTATTTGCCGTCGCCGCGACCCGGGACACGGGGTGCAATCCCGCCACCATAAAAATATCTGGAGCTTAATTTGAGCCTTTTTAGAACGAAGAACCTCGACGATATGATTGCCGGCGCTAACAAGCCCGGTGGTCTGGCCAAAGTACTCGGTCCATTCGATTTGATACTGATGGGCATAGGCGCGATTGTCGGAACCGGCATCTTCGTGTTGACCGGCACCGGCGCCGTGACTGCCGGCCCCGCCCTCACCCTCTCCTTCGTGGTCGCCGCCATCGCCTGCGGCTTTGCCGCCCTCTGTTACGCCGAGTTCGCCTCTTCGGTCCCCGTGGCGGGCTCCATCTACACGTACACATATGCCACCCTCGGTGAGCTGGCCGCCTGGATGATCGGCTGGGACTTGCTGCTCGAATATGGCCTGGCCTCGGCTGCCGTCTCGGTGGGCTGGTCCGGCTATCTGCAGTCGCTGCTGGCGAGCTATGGCTACCAGTTGCCGGTGGCGCTGACCGCTGCCCCGGGCGCCGTGCCGGGTGTGGCCACCATCGTCAACCTGCCGGCGCTGGCGATCATGCTGGTACTGACCGCCATGCTCGGCTGGGGCGTGCGCGAGTCGGCGCGCATGAACAATATCATGGTGGCCATCAAGGTCGGCGTGGTGCTGCTGTTTATCTTTGTGGGCGCACCGCACGTCAAACCGGACAACTGGCAACCCTTCATGCCATACGGCTACAACGGCATGCTGAGCGCAGCCGCGCTGGTATTCTTTGCCTTCATCGGCTTTGACGCCGTGACCTCGGCAGCAGAGGAAGTCAAACGCCCCGAGCGCGATCTGCCGATCGGCATTATCGGCTCGCTGGCCGTGTGCACCATCCTGTACGTGATCGTCGCAGGCATCATGACCGGCATCGTGCCGTACAAGGAATTCCTCGGTGTCGATCACCCGGTTACGCTGGCGCTGCAATATGCCGGTGAAAACTGGATGGCGCGCGTGGTGGATGCTGGCGCCATTCTCGGCATGACCACCGTGATCCTGGTCATGGCCTACGGCCAGACCCGCATCATCTACGCCATGTCGCGCGACGGCCTGCTGCCGAAGAAGCTGTCCACCGTCCACCCGAAATACCAGACGCCGTTCTTTGCGACCTGGATGGTGGGCCTGTTCTTCGGCGTGGTGGCAGCATTCGTGCCGCTCAACATCCTTACCGAGCTGATCAACATCGGCACGCTGGCCGCGTTCAGCCTGGTGTCGATTGCCGTGATCATCATGCGTAAAAAGCGTCCGGACCTCAAGCGCACCTTCCGCGTACCGTTCGTGCCGCTGATCCCGGCGCTGGCAGTGATCTTCTGCGTGATGCTGATGACCTACCTGAGCTGGCATACCTGGGTGGCGTTCGCCATCTGGATCGTGCTGGGTCTGATCGTGTATTTCACCTACTCGCGCAAGCGTTCGCTGCTCAACTGATCCTCCCTGAAACCGGCAAGCCGCAACGGCTTGCCGGCAGGTTCTTAGTTCACGCTGATTTTCCCCGTCCCCGCATTATTCAATACCGACTGCCTGACCGACGAGGCCGCTGCCGGATTGGCGGTGTACGGCGGCGTCCAGCCCACAGAATTGCTGAAGCTGCATTTCCCGGCCAGGTTCAGCGCCGCGCCGTTGAGCAGCGAACCGGTATCGGTGATTGCACCCGACTTGCTGGCCGAGCCCGGATTGTTGACGATGTCCGCGCACGCGCTGGCGCCGGCGATGTCGAACGCGTTGTTCTGCATGATGATCTTGGCCTTGTAGCCGACGCCCACGCTGTACTTGTGCGGATAGACCTTGTGCGAGCGGCTGCCTTCGAAATAATTGTTGAAGACGTGGACCTTGCCGAAGCGCACGCGCGGCGCCCGTTCCGAGATGTGCAGGAAATGGTTGTTGTTGAAGGTAACAGTCAGGTGGCCATCGTCGGACGTGGTGCTGTCCGATGAGCCGATCAGGTTGTTCTTCTGGTGCAGCTCGAAGCGGTTGTTGGAAATGGTCACGTAGTCCGAGCCATTCTTGACGTCGAGCGCGGCATCGTGGCACTGCTTGAGGCGGCCATTGGCGGTGGGCAGCTGGTCGTCGGTCTTGGGGGCATCGGTAAACACGTTGTGGTCGATCCAGATGTTCTTCGAGTTTGCAATGTTGATGCCGTCGTACTCGGAGTTCCAGTTGCCCGCACTGCCATCTTCCGGGTCCCAGATCGGATTGATGTCGCACGGATTGACGATATTGAGGTTGCGGATGATGACGTTCTGGATGCCGTTGAGGATCAGGCCGGCGTTGACGAGCTTGGTGTCGGAACCCATGCCGATCAGCGTGGTGTTGCTGGTCAGCTTGATTTGCAGCCGCGCCTTCTGGTCGGCGGCGTTCTTGTAGGGGCCGCCGTTATCGGCCGTGGTTGGATCGATGGTGCCGTACAGCTTGATAATCTTGGGCTTGTCACCCTGCGCCTTGATCGCGGCCAGCAGTTGCGCTGCCGAGCTGACCTTGTAGGTCGCCGCCGACGAGGCGCCGGCGCCACCCTTGGTGCCGCCATTCTGGCCGGCCCAGCCGTTCGATGGCGCGGTTTGCAGGGTGTCGTCGGCAAAGGCCGGAGCGGTCGCGAAAGCTGCGAGGACAGCCAGGGCGGCGCCGGTCATTTTGATGCTGATAGTCATGTGTCTTCTCCGTTATTGTTATAGGGATAATTCCCTAAAGCAACGCTAGCAGAAAAAGACAACTGAAAGTATGAGAATATCCGTGTAGAAATAGATATCTTTTAAATAATCAATCAATTGATTGAAAGATTGCTCTAAATAACAACACTAAATGACAACAAAATCGAGCGCACGCAGGAAACTGGCGGCCTGCGCATGCGAAATTACGGCGCCCTTGAACACGGCCGCATCCGACAGTTTCAGCCCCTCGATATCGGCCGCGCGCAAGTCGGCGCCCTGGAATTTGGCCAGCTTGAGCGTGGCGTTGCGCAAGCTGCCGCCTTCGAACACGGACTCGCGGAAGTCGCAGCCAGCCAGGTAGGCATCGGAGAAATCGAGCTCTTTCAGGGTCGCTTTTTTGAACGAAAAGCCGCGCAGATCGGCGCCCACCAGCAGGCTTTCTTCGAACAGCAGGCCCAGGTGCGCGACTTCCTCGAACGAGGCGCCGGTCAGCTTGCAACCGCGATAGCTGACCGAAGCCAGCTTGGCGCGGCGCCACTTGGTGTTGTTCAGGTCGCAGCTATCGAAGCGGGCATCGACCGCGTCCACCGATTCGAAATCAGCGCCGCCAGCGCGGCAGCGCTGCCACACGGTGCGCGCCAGTTTGGCGGCAAACAGGTTGGCGCCGCCGAACGTGCAGCGGTCGAACGTACAGCCTTGCAGGTCGAGGCGCGACAGGTCCTCGTCGTCGAACGTGCATTGTTCGAAGTGACGGGTGTCTTGCGCGAGGTGGTGTTCGAGTTCGGAGCGGTCCAGCGCAAGGCCGGAGAAGGTGGAATTGGTTGATGCCATCGGATTGTCCTCAATGGCCGGCAGATACATGGTCAACGCACCAGGCGCACCACCACGCATCCCCGGACGGTTAGGAGAACCTATCTCAGCAGGGAATGAGGCGCTGCTTGCGCGCCTCGGCAGCGGGGCCGGCGTTGCTCGTCATCGCATGGCCTGCCATGCTTCTTCCTCGCGCCTTGCCCCCACTACCGATGCATCGCAATCCGCTGCCCCATCCCTACTGAGATAGGTTCTCTGTCAAGATCGGCGCCGTGGGTCCGCTGTGCGGGAGCATCTCCCATAGCGGGACACTTGCCGGGTTACCAACCGGCTTGCTCATTTTCGACTCGGCGCTATTTTACCCGCATCGGCGCTAGGCGTGTGACCGGTCCTGCGCGCCCTGCCCTACAATGCAATCAAATTGACCCGGGGGAATACTCGTGGAACACGAAGTCGACATCATCCGCCAGCTCGACGACCAGGAAGAAGTGCTGCAACGCGCGCGCCTGCGCACCATGCAACTGGTTGCACTGGGCCTGTTATTGATTGCCGCGCTGCTGTTCGCGCTGGCCCGCTCGCAACGCCATGCGCATCCTGCCTGGGGCTATCTGGAAGCTTTTTCCGAAGCGGCCATGATCGGTGCGATTGCCGACTGGTTCGCGGTGGTGGCGCTGTTCCGCCACCCGCTCGGCATTCCGCTGTGGCACACCGCCATCATCCCCAACAGCAAGGAACGCATCGGCAAGAGCCTGGGCCAGTTCGTCGAAAACCATTTTATTACCGAAGCGGCCATCAACGCCCGCCTGCGCGAGCTAGACCTTGCAGGCAGGGCCGGCAACTACCTGCAGCAGCCGGCCAACGCCGCGAGCCTGTCCCAGTGGACCGGCCCCGCGCTGGAAAAGCTGCTGCATTCGCTCGACCAGGACAAGATGCGGCGCATGGTGTGCGACACCGCCACCCGCGAACTGGCGCGCCTGGACCTGGCCAGCCTGGCCGGCGACTGCGTCGATGCGCTGATCGCCGAAGACCAGCCGCAGCATCTGGTGGACCTGCTGCTCGACCAGTTGGGCGAGTACCTGGCGCACGAGGACAACCACGAGACCATCGGCAACATGGTGCAAAGCGCGGTCAATACCGACAGCTCGGTGGTCGAATACGCGCTGCACAAGGCCATGCCGCGCCTGATCCGCTCCACCATCCGCAAGGTGGCCGACGTGCGCGCCGACCGCAATCATCCGCTGCGCGCGCGCTTGGGCGTCTGGATCGCCGAAAGCGCGCTGCGGCTGAAGGCCGACCCGCTATGGCAGGACGCCATCAGCCGCTACCAGCAAGACGCACTGGCCAGCGACAAGATCCGGCACATGCTCGAAGGCCTGTGGGATGCACTGCACGCACGCGCACTGGCCGACCTGCACACGGAGACGCCAGGCGTGCCGGCCGGCGTGCAAAAGCTGGTGGAAAAAGCGGGCCGCATGCTGACCGAAAACCAGTCGATGCGCGAAGGCCTGAACCGCCTGCTGGAAGCGGGCAGCGCGCAACTGGTGCGCAACTATCGCGGCGAAGTGGGCCTGTTCATCGAAACCCAGCTGGCCAGGTGGACCCGCGACGAAATGAGCAAGCGCATCGAACTGGCGATCGGGCGCGATTTGCAGTTCATCCGCATCAATGGCACGGTGGTGGGTGGGCTGGCGGGGTTGGTGATTCATGTGATTGTGCAGTATACGGGGTAGCAGGTCGCCAGCCGAGACAAGCCGTGACACCTGTCCGCCTGTTGGACTGGCCCCGCCCTTCAACTTGCTTTACCATGCGGGGTCTTTCATCCCCGTGCGCTCCATGAGACCAGCTGCCGCCACACTCTTTAAACGCCGCCTGATGGTCGCCGCCCTGCTGGCATTGCCGCTGGCGGCCCTGGCCGATCCGGGGCACGTCCACGAGCTCACGCCTGCCAGTGCCGATACGCTGACCGTGGTCGGGCCGTGGGAGTTGACCGGACTGGAACCGTCGCGCAGCGGCTTCATGTTTACCCGCATGGAAGTCACGCAAACCCTGCTCGACGTCGATGACCAGGGCCGCCTGCGGGCCGGCGCGGCCAGCACCTGGGAAGTATCGAGCGACCAGCGCGAATGGCGGTTCTTCATCCGCCAGGGCAACCGCTTCCACGACGGCTCCGCGCTTACCGCCAATACCGCGCTGGTGTCGTTGCAACGGGCCTTGAGCACGCCCGGCGTGCTGCAACTGGCCGGCATCGACGACCTGTACGCGGAGCGCGGCGCCATCGTGGTGCGGCTGCGCAAACCGTTTGCGCCGCTGCCGTACCTGTTCACCCAGTACAGCACGCAACTGCTGGCGCCATCGTCGTTCAACGCCACCGGCCGCGTAACGGCCATTGTCGGCAGCGGCCCGTATCGCATCAAGTCGATGACCCTGCCGCAGATGTTCGAAACCGAGTTTGCCGAAACCTGGAATGGCGACGCCCCGAACGTGCGGCGCGCGCGCTACATCAGCGTGTCGCGCGCGGAGACGCGGGCGCTGATGGCGCAAAGCCGCCAGGCCGATCTCGCCTTCACGCTCGATCCGCCCAGCATCCGCCGCCTGCAACGCCAGCAAGGCGTGTCGCTGGTGGCGCAGAACCTGCCGCGCACCACCTTCCTCAAGCTCAATGCCGCCCACCCGTTCATGCGCGACGAACGGGTGCGCCGTGCGATCAGTCTGGGTGTGGAACGCGACGGCATTGCCCGCGCACTGCTGCGCGACGCCGACCTGGGCGCCACCCAGCTGTTCCCGCCCGCCCTGACGCAGTGGCACCAGCCGGCGCTGGCGCCGTTGCGCACCGACCCTGCCGCCGCCCGCGCGCTGTTGAAGGAAGCCGGCTTCATGCCGGGCGCCGATGGCATCCTGGTGAAAGGCGGCCGGCGTTTTGCCATCACGCTGTACACCTTTGTCGATCGCCCCGAGCTGCCGCTGATCGCCTCCGCGATCCAGGAAGAGATGCGCCAGATCGGCATCGCCGTGCGGGTAGTGGTCGGCAACTCCAGCGACATCCCGGCCGGCCATCGCAGCGGATCGCTGGACATGGGACTGGTCGCCCGCAACTTCGGTACCACGCCCGATCCCACCGCCACCATGGTCGGCGACTACACCAACGGCGGCGGCGACTGGGGCGCCATGAACTGGCACGACGCCGCGCTCGATGCCGCCCTGGCGCGCCTGGCCACGGGCGCCGCGCCGGCCGCGCAGCAGGCCGACCGCGCCATCGTCGCCACGCGCCTGCAGGCATCGCTGCCGGTCGTGCCGATCGTCTGGTACCGGCAAACGATTGCCGTCTCCAGCCGCGTGCGCAACGTGACCATCGACGCCTTCGAGCGCAGCTACCGACTATCGGACATCAAATGGAATCCCTGACACCCTGGATCGATACCGCGCGGCGCTGGTCGCCGCTGCTGGGCCGGCGCCTGCTGCAGGCGCTGCTGGTCGCGCTGCTGGTGGGCACGCTGTGCTTCTTCATGACGCGCTGGCTGCCCGGCGACACCGCGTTCCGCATCGCTGCCGGCCGCTATGGCTACGACATGGTCGATGCCGCCGCCGCCGAAGCAGTGCGCGCGGAGCTGGGCCTGAACCGCCCCGCGCTTGCAGCGCTGGCCGACTGGTGGGGGCGGCTGCTCCGGCTCGACCTGGGCCTGTCGCTGGTGACCGCGCAGCCGGTGCTCACCGAGATCGGACTGCAACTGGGCCAGACCCTGCGCCTGTCGTTCTGGGCGGTGCTGCTGTCGGTGCTGCTCGGTCCCATCCCCGGCGTGCTGGCGGGCTTGCATCCCGGCGGCTGGTTCGACCGCGCCACGCTGGCGTTGTCGGTCATGCTGCGCGCGATGCCGCCGTTTGTGCTGGGACTGGTGCTAGTACTGGTGTTTTCGGTGGAACTGAACGCGCTGCCGGCTGCCGGCCACGTCGATCACGGCAGCGTGGCGCTGCCGGCGCTGACGCTGGCAATCGGCCTCGCGGCCGTATCGTCGCGGGTGGCGCGCGACGCCATGGTGGCCGTGCGCGGCAGCGCCTATTATGCGTTCGCGCTGACCAAGGGCCTGTCGCCCTGGCAGGCGCTCATGCGCCACGGCGTGCGCAATGTTGGCGCGCCGGTGGTGGCCTACGTGGCGGTGCAACTGGTGTACCTGGTGGAAGGCGTGGTGCTGGTGGAGACCATCTTCGCCTGGCCCGGCATCGGCCACGCGCTGGTGCACGCCATCTTCGGTCGCGACGTGCCGATGATCCAGGGCACGGCGCTGGTGCTGGGCCTGATGTTCGTGCTGTTCAACGCGCTGGTGGACCTGGCCTGCGCCGCCATCGATCCGCGCAGGCGGCCGCAATGAACGCCATGCCTGATACGCCCGACCTGCACGAAGCGCTGCTGGCAGCGAGTCCCCCACGGCGCTGGTCCGCCGCGCGCGTGATCGGGGCGGCCATGCTGATTGCGATCGCCGCGTTTGCCCTGCTCGGCCCCTGGCTGATCGGCGTCGATCCGGCGCGGCAGACGCTGGCGCGCTTCCTGGAGGCGCCCAGCCTGGCGCACCCGCTCGGCCTCGACCACCTGGGCCGCAGCATGCTGGCCCGCCTGGCCGACGCCTCCCGCCTGTCGCTGTCGATGGCGCTGCTGAGCGTTTTGAGCGCCGCCATCCCCGGCACCGCGCTGGCGCTGCTGGCGGCCTGGCGCGGCGGCTGGGCCGAACGCATGCTGACTGCGCTGGCCGACGCCATCCTCGCCCTGCCCGGCCTACTGCTGGTGCTGCTGCTGGCCGCGTTCGCGCCTGGCCAGTTCTGGCCCCTGTACGTGGGCATCTCGCTGGCGCTGTGGGTCGAATACTTCCGCGTGGTGCGGGCGGCGGCCACCATCATGCTGGCCAGCCCGCAGGTGGAGGCGTCGCGCCTGCTGGGCTTTGGCGCCTGGTACATCGTGCGTCGCCACCTGCTGCCGGAACTGCGTCCGCGCATATTGACGCTGATGCGCTTCGGTTACGCCGGCGCCGTGCTGGCCATGGCGGCGTTGGGCTTCATCGGCGTGGGCCTGCAGCCACCGACGGCGGAACTGGGCGTGATGATGATCGAACTGCTGCCGTATTACAGCGAGGCGCCATGGCTGGTCGGCGCCCCCATTTTCATTTTGTTCGCCACCTTGCTGGGCATGATCCTGCTGGGCAGCGGAGACACGCATGAACGATAACGATTCGATCACCGGCAACCGCAAATCGCCCGCGGCGCCAATCGCTGCCGCCCACCTGGCCGTCAGCGACCTGTCGGTAGGGACGCCAGGCCATGCGCTGGTGCGCGCGGTGGATCTGCATATTCCGGCCGGCGGCGTGCTGACGCTGTTGGGCGAAAGCGGCTCCGGCAAATCGCTGCTGGCGCAAGCCATCATGGGCAACCTGCCGGCATCTCTGTCATGCAGCGGCACCGTGGAAGTGGGCGGTCACCGGTTCGACGCGGCCGACCTGGCAGCACGCCGCGCGCTGTGGGGCCGGCAGCTGGCGCTGCTGCCGCAGGAGCCGTGGCTGGCGCTCGATCCGACCATGCGCGTGGCGCGCCAGATCGCCGAGGTGCACGAGCTGGTGGCCGGCATGGCGCCGGAGGTGGCGGCGCCCACCGCGCAAGCGGGGCTCGAGCGCCTGGGCATGGGCGGCGCCGGCGAAAAATATCCGTTCCAGATCTCGGGCGGCATGGCGCAGCGCGTGGCGTTCCTGGCCACCCACGCCGCCGGCGCGCCGGTGATGATCATCGACGAACCGACCAAGGGGCTGGACGCCGACCGCCGCGCCGACGTGCTGGCCGTGCTGCGCGCGGCCATCGCCGACGGCCTCACCCTGCTCACCATCACCCACGACGTGTGGCTGGCGCGCCAGTTGCGCGGCCAGGTGGCGGTGATGCTGGGCGGCGAGATCGTCGAACGCGGCGACACCACGACCGTGCTGGCCGCGCCCGGCCACGCGTACACGCGGCGCCTGCTGGCGGCGGAGCCGGCCGCCTGGCCGCACCTGGCGCCGGTGAAGTCCGACGTAGGCGAGGTACTTGTCCACATCGACAACGTGAAAAAAAGCTTCGGCGCGCAGCACCTGTTTGCCGGCGTGACGGCGCAGATCCGGCGCGGCGAATTCATCGCCGTGACCGGTCCCAGCGGCTCCGGCAAAACCACATTCGGCAATATCGTGCTGGGCCTGCTGCGGCCGGACAGCGGCACGGTCACGCGCGGGATGGGCCTGCCGCGCACGGCATTCCAGAAAATCTACCAGGATCCGGCGGCGGCGTTCGCACCGTCCGCCACCCTGCGCCAGTCGCTGCAGGACGTGGTCGCGCTGCACCGGCTGGCGTGGCCGGAGCTGGAGGGCTTGCTCACGCGCCTGCGCTTGCGCCCCGGCCTGCTCGACCGGCTGCCGTCGCAGGTGTCGGGCGGCGAGTTGCAGCGGTTCGCGCTGGCGCGGGTGCTGCTGCTGCGCCCCGCGCTGATCTTTGCCGATGAACCGACTTCGCGGCTCGATCCCGTCACCCAGCAGGAAACCCTGGTGCTGCTGGCCGAACACGCCCGGGAGTACGGCTGCGCGGTGCTGCTGGTGACGCACGACGCCGATATTCCGGCGCGCATGGCCACCCGGGTGATCAGCCTGTCGGCATCGCGTTCATCGGTGCCCTGACCAACAGACAGCCACGGTAACAGCGCCTACCATGCCCCATGGAGGCCACATGAAACACTACCGCAAACACGATTACGACCTGGCAGAGATCCGCCGGCTGCTCGAGCCCGGCCCGGTCGTACTGGTCAGTTCCGCCCACGGCGACCAGACCAATATCATGACCATGGGCTGGCACATGATGATCGGCTTCACGCCCGCGCTGGTGGGCTGCTATATCGATCCGTCCAACCACAGCTACGACATGGTGGTGGGCAGCGGCGAGTGCGTGATCAACATCCCCACCGCCGACCTGCTCGAGCAGGTAATCGGCATCGGCAACTGCAGCGGTAGCGACACCGACAAATTCGCCCGCTTCGGGTTGACCGCCCGGCCGGGTGTGGAAGTGGCCGCACCACTGATTGACGAATGCTATGCCAGCTTCGAATGCCGGCTGGCCGACGCCACGCCCAACCCGAACGCGCCGCTGTTCGTGTGGCAGGTGGTACGCGCCCACGTCGCCGCCACTCCCAAGCTGCCCGAAACGCTGCACTATCGCGGCGACGGCCAGTTCATGATCTCGGGCCGCGAGATCGATACGCGCTCGCGCTACCCGGGCCAGACCCGTTGATTTTCAAACGTCGGCGTACCATCACCGGGGAACAGGCATGACTTCCGTCCATTGGTTCATCCTGATCGGCCTGCTGATGCTGGCGCGCGGCATGGCCGCTACCACCATTTCGCGCTCGCCGTTCACGTCCGCCATCGTGTACCTGGGCGTGGGCCTGGTGCTCGGCCCCACCGTCCTCAACCTGTTTCACTTCGAACCCGCCGACGAATCGGGTTTTCTGGAGGTGCTGACCGAGGTCGCCATCCTGGTCTCGCTGTTCTCGGCCGGGATCAAGATGCCGGTGCCGTTCAAACGCGCCAACTGGAAGGCGCCCATGCGCCTGGCCTGGATTTCGATGATCTTCACGGTGATGCTGGTGGCCGCCTTCGGCTTCTTCGTGCTGGGACTGCCCGCCGGCGCGGCGATTCTGCTCGGCGGCATCCTGGCGCCCACCGACCCGGTGCTGGCCACCGATGTCCAGATCCGCCACGCCGGCGATACCGACCGCCTGCGTTTCACCCTCACCTGCGAAGCCGGCATGAACGACGGCAGCGCCGCGCCGTTCGTATTCCTGGGCCTCGGCGTGCTGGGGCTGGACGAGACGGCCGGCCAGCCGTGGCGCTGGCTGTTCGTCGATGTGTTCTGGGCGGCGCTGGCGGCCGTGGTGATCGGCGTGGCCTTCGGCGCCCTCACCGCGCGGCTGACCTGGCGCCTGCGCATGATCAAGCCGCGCCACGACATCATGGACGACCTGGTGGGACTTGGCCTGATCGCAATAGCTTATGGGGTGGCCACGCTGGTGCATGCGTGGGGCTTCCTGGCCGTGTTCTTCGCGGCCGTGGCGCTGCGCCAGACCGAGCTGATGATGGCCGGCGCGCCGAAGGACCAGGAAGGACTGCTCGAACCCGATACCGGAAAATCGCAGGTGGCGCTCGATAGCGCACCGGGCGAGGCGCCGATCACGGTCAGCACCGAATCGCTGGTGTTCAAGGAACACCTCGAACGGCTGTCCGAACTCACGCTGGTAGTGCTGCTGGGCGGGATGATCTCGCTGCAGGAGTTCACCTGGCAGGCCGTGTTCATGGCCGCCTTCCTGTTCTTCATTGCACGGCCGGCAGCCGTGTTTCTCGGGTTGGCCGGCAGCGGCACGCCGGTACGCTTGCAGGCGATGACCGCGTGGTTCGGCATCCGCGGCATCGGTTCGATCTACTACCTGGTGTTTGCCATCGAGGCCGGCCTGCCGCCCGACCTGGCGGCACAGCTGACCAACATCGTGCTGTTTACCATCATGCTGTCGATCGTGGTACACGGCTTGAGCGTCAAGCCGTTGATGAACTTCTGGAGTCGTTAACTCATATGCCTTCCAGGCTGAGCGCGCGCACTGCGCTGCGCAGCGACACGTAAAGCTGCGTGCGTTCTGCGGGCGTCATGTCGGGGAACATGCGCAGCTCCACCTCGCGCACCTTGCCGTCGCACTGGCCCAGGATCGCGTGCCCTGCCTGCGTCAACTGGATCTGGATGATGCGACCGTGCGACGGATCGGGCGAGCGCTCGATCCAGCCTTTTCCCTCCATCTGCTTGACCATTTCATTGGCCGACTGCGGCGACACCATC
Source organism: Duganella sp. FT27W (assembly GCF_009295655.1). Classification (NCBI taxonomy): domain Bacteria; kingdom Pseudomonadati; phylum Pseudomonadota; class Betaproteobacteria; order Burkholderiales; family Oxalobacteraceae; genus Duganella; species Duganella sp. FT27W. The sequence continues at coordinate 966,814 of NZ_WHIV01000001.1, read as the reverse complement.
GTGCGCGTGGCCAGCTGCGCGTTCGACAGCGCGCCCTGGGCCCGGAACACGGATAGCGCCGTGTACTGCGGCACCGTCACGCCGGCGGGCGCGCAGCAGTCGCGCAGCCGCTTGCCCAGCACGTGATCGAGGCGGCCCACCAGGTAGGCCAGGCCCAGCGGCTTGGTGTCGTCGGACGGGTTCGGAGCGTGTTCAACCATGGCGATAAAATTTTCTTGTAATTCGGAAGACGTGAGTATAGTATAAGTTCCATATCAGGCAGCCTGATACTGCAACACTAAACTTACATCGGAGATAAACATGTCGAAATACGCAGCGCGCTGGGAAACCGTCAAAGTGGACGTGGAGGCCGGCATCGGCTGGATCACCCTCAATCGCCCGGACAAGCGCAACGCCATGAGCCCCACGCTCAACCGCGAAATGATCGACGTCCTCGAGACGCTGGAACTCGACGAAGAAGCGCAGGTGATCGTGCTGACCGGCGCCGGCGACGCCTGGACCGCCGGCATGGACCTCAAGGAGTACTTCCGCGAAAACGACGGCAAGCCCGAGATTTTCCAGGAGCGCCTGCGCCGCGACTGCTCGCAGTGGCAATGGAAGCTGCTGCGCATGTACGCCAAGCCCACCATCGCCATGGTCAACGGCTGGTGCTTCGGCGGCGCGTTCTCGCCGCTGGTGGCCTGCGACCTGGCGATTGCCGCCGACGAAGCGGTGTTCGGCCTGTCCGAGATCAACTGGGGCATCCCGCCCGGTAACCTGGTCAGCAAGGCCGTCGCCGACACCATGGGCCACCGCCAGGCGCTCCACTACATCATGACCGGCGACACCTTCACCGGCCAGGAAGCCGCAGCCATGGGCCTGATCAACAAGAGCGTGCCGCGCGCCCAGCTGCGCGACGAGGTGACCGCGCTGGCCAACAAGCTACTGGAAAAAGCCCCGGTCGTGCTGCGCATCGCCAAGAACGGCTTCAAGCGCTGCCGCGAACTCAATTGGGACCAGAACGAGGACTACCTGTACGCCAAGGTCGATCAGTCGAACTACCGCGATCCCGAAAAAGGCCGCGCCCAGGGCCTCAAGCAGTTCCTGGACGATAAGACCATCAAGCCCGGTCTGCAAACGTTCAAACGTGGTTAAACTCTACAAAAATAAAAAAGGAGACACCCACCATGTTTGACACCGATCTGCTCATCGGCGGCAGCACGTACGCCGCCCAGGACAACACCACCTTCGAGCGCCGCAGCCCCGCCAGCGGCGACGTCGTCACCCGTGCCGCCGCCGCCCAGTTGGCTGACGTGGACAAGGCCGTCAAGGCGGCCAGCGAAGCTTTCCCCGCCTGGTCCGCGCTCAACCCGGGTGCGCGCCGCACGCTGCTGCTCAAGGCCGCCGATGCCATGGAAGGCCTGCGCGCCGATTTCGTGGCGCGCGGCGTGGCGGAAGCCGGCGGCAGCCCGATGTGGTACCAGTTCAATGTGACGCTGGCGGCCAACATGCTGCGCGAAGCGGCTTCGATGACCACCCAGATCGCCGGCGAAGTCATTCCGTCCGACGTGCCGGGATCGCTGGCGATGGGCATGCGCCAGGCTGCCGGCGTGGTAGTGGGCATCGCGCCGTGGAATGCACCGGCCATCCTTGGCACCCGCGCGATTGCCATGCCGCTCGCCTGCGGCAATACCGTCATCCTCAAGGCGTCCGAACTGTGCCCGGGCCTGCACCGCCTGATCGGCACCGTGTTCGAGCAAGCGGGCTTCCCTGCCGGCGTGGTCAACGTCATCACCAATGCGCCGGCCGACGCACCGGCCGTGGTGGAACGCCTGATCGCCGCACCGGCCGTGCGCCGCGTGAACTTCACCGGGTCCACCAACGTGGGCCGCATCATCGCCCAGCACTGCGCCAAACATCTGAAACCGGTGCTGCTGGAACTGGGCGGCAAGAACCCGCTGCTGGTACTGGACGACGCCGACCTCGATGAAGCGGTGGAAGCGGCGGCCTTCAGCGCCTTCTTCAACCAGGGCCAGATCTGCATGTCCGCCGACCGCATCCTGGTGGACAACAAGGTGGCCAGCGCCTTCCTCGACAAACTGGCGACCAAGACCGCCACGTTGAAAGCCGCCCATGCCGATGCACCGCTGACCGGCATGATCGACGCTGCCGCCGCCACCCGCGTGGCCGCCATGCTGGACGATGCGCGCCAGCGCGGCGCTACCGTCACCCAGTCGTCCAGCACGGTAGAGGGCAACCTGCTGCAGCCGGCGATTGTCGATGGCGTCACGCCGGAGATGCGCGTGTACCAGGAAGAGTCGTTCGGACCGATCGTCTCGATCCTGCGCTTCGACTCCGACGAGGAAGCGATCCGCCTGGCCAACGACAGCGAATACGGCCTGTCCTCGGCCGTGTTCAGCCGCGACATCGGCCGCGCCATGGCCGTGGCCCGCCAGATCGAATCGGGCATCTGCCACATCAACGGCCCCACCGTGCACGACGAGGCGCAGATGCCGTTCGGCGGGGTGAAAGGCAGCGGCTACGGGCGCTTTGGCGGCAAGGCGGCCGTCGCCGAGTTCACGGAGCTGCGCTGGATCACCATCCAGACCACGCCCCGCCACTACCCGATCTGACAGGAGCTCCGCATGAATCAGTCTTTGAATGCGGAGCGGACCAGCGGTACAGTAAAACGGCGCCCGGTCAAACTGGGCAATCCCGAGATCGCAACCTGGCAGGACGACGGGTTGTGGCACGTGGACGCCGTCACGCCGCTGGACGCCTATCCGCCGCGCTTTACCGACCGCCTGGAATCGGGCGCCGCGCTGCACCCGGACCGCACCGTGGTGGCCCGGCGCGGCCCGGACGGCGAATGGATCCGCATCAGCTACGCGCAGATGCTGGATCGCGCGCGCCGCATCGGCCAGGCACTGCTCGACCTGGGGCTGTCGGCCGACCGGCCGCTGGTAATCCTGTCCGGGAACGATCTCGAACACTACCAGCTGGCGCTGGGCGCGATGTATGCCGGCGTGCCGTTCGCACCGGTGTCGCCGTCGTATTCGCTGGTGGCCACCGATTTCACCAAGCTGGCCGACATGCTCGAGCGCCTGACGCCGGGCGCGATCTATGCCAGCGACGGCGCCGCGTTCAGCCGCGCGATCAATGCAGTGCTGCCGTCGCTGTCTTCCGACGTGCAACTGGTGCTGGCGCACGGCGAGGTGGCGGGACAGGAAGCTCTGCGCTTTGCCGCGCTGCTTGATGCTGTGCCAGCGGCGGTGGAGGCGGCGCATGCGGGCGTGAACGAGCACACCATCGCCAAGTTCCTGTTCACCTCCGGTTCGACCAAGAAGCCCAAGGCCGTCATCACCACCCACGGCATGCTGTGCAGCAACCAGCAAATGCTGCTGCAAAGTTTTCCGTTCATGGGCGACGAGCCGCCGGTGCTGGTGGACTGGCTGCCGTGGAACCACACCTTTGGCGGCAGCCACAACGTGGGCATGGCGCTGTATAACGGCGGCACGCTGTACCTGGACGACGGCAAACCGACGCCGCGCGATTTCGGCGCCACGCTGCGCAATCTGGCCGAAATCGCGCCCACCATGTACTTCAACATCCCGAAGGGTTTCGAGATGCTGACCGACGCCATGGAGACCGATGCCACGCTGTCGGCCAACTTCTTCTCGCGCGTCAAGCTGTTCCTGTGCGCGGGCGCGGGACTGTCGCAGGCGGCGTGGGACCGGCTCGACCAGGCGGGCATCCGCCAGACCGGCGAATCGATCCGCATTATCACGGGCCTGGGCATGACCGAGACGTCGCCGTCGTGCACCTTCGGTACCGGCAGCATCATCAAGGCCGGCTACGTCGGTGTGCCGGTCCCGGGCTGCAAGGTCAAGCTGGTGCCGGCGGGCGGCAAGCTCGAAGCGCGCTTCAAGGGACCGCACGTGATGCCCGGCTACTGGCGCGCCCCCGACCTGACTGCCGACGCCTTCGACGAGGAAGGTTACTATCGCACCGGCGACGCGCTGCGTTTCGCCGAGCCGGAGCAACCGGAACTGGGCTTCATGTTCGATGGCCGCATTGCCGAAGACTTCAAGCTCGATACCGGCACGTTCGTGAGCGTGGGGCCGCTGCGGGCGCGCGTGATCAGCGCGGCCACACCGTATGTGCTCGACGCCGTGGTCACCGGCATCGACCGCAGCGCCATTGGCCTACTGGTATTCCCGCGCCTGGAACACTGCCAGAACCTGGCCTGCCTTGGCGAAGGCGCCACTGCCGCCGAGGTGCTGGCCAGCGCGCCGGTACGGGAATGGTTCCGGCAATTGCTGCAACGCCTGAACCAGGATGCCAGCGGCTCGTCGATGCGCATCGACCGCCTGCTGTTGCAGGCGGAGCCTCCATCCATCGATCACCGCGAGCTCACCGACAAGGGCTCGATCAACCAGGCAGCGGTGCTCACGCGCCGCGCGGCCACGGTCAACGCTTTATACGAAGGGTCGGATCCGCAGGTTATCACCGCTGCTTAGCAACTGATAAAAACCACCAACTATAACGGAGACACTATGAAAATCATCAAACTGGCCGCCATGAGCCTGAGCGTAGGCGCGGCAATGCTCACCATGAATGCGGCATATGCCCAGGACACCATCAAGGTCGGCGTGATCGCCGCGCTGACCGGACCATTTGCCAATATCGGCAAGCCGTTCGAGGACGGCATCAAGACCTATATGCAGCAGTACGGCAGCACCGTGGCCGGCAAGAAGATCGAGATCATCTACCGCGACGACGGCGGCAGCAATGCCGACCTGTCCAAGCGCGCGGCGCAGGAGCTGATCTCGCGCGACAAGGTGCAGTTCCTGGTCGGCTTCTCGCTCACGCCAAGCGCGCTGGCCGTGGCGCCGATTGCCACCAAGGCCAAGATTCCGATGATCGTCATGAACGCGGTCACCACCGGCATCACGTCGAAGTCGCCATACATGCTGCGCACCAGCATGACCATGCACCAGATGACGGAGCCGTTCGGCACCTGGTCGGGCCAGAACAAGGTGGGCAAGGTATACACGCTGGTGAGCGACTACAGCACCGGCCACGACGCCGAGGCCAAGTTCGTCAAGGGCTTCACGGCTGCCGGCGGCAAGGTGGTGGGATCGGCCCGTTCGCCGCTGGCCAATCCCGACTACTCGCCATTCATCCAGCGCATCAAGGATGAAAAACCCGATGCACTGTTCTTCTTCGCGCCGGGGTCGGAGGACGGCACCGCGCTGCTCAAGGCTTTCAGCGACAAGGGGCTGGACAAGGCAGGCATCAAGTTCCTGGGCGTGGGCGACATGACCAGCGATTCGCCGACGCTGGAAGCGCTGGGTGACCGCGCGCTGGGCGCCATCACGGTACTGAACTACTCGACCGCGCTGGACAACCCGGCCAACAAGGCCTTCCTGGCCGCCTACGCCGCCGCCCTGCCCAACCGTCCGCCGCCGACCTTTGTGACCGTGGCCGCCTACGACACCATGGCCATGATCTACGAGACCGCCCGTAAGCTCAAGGGCGACATCAGCGGCGACGAAGCTGTCAAAGTGTTGAGCGGCATGAAGCTGGACAGCCCGCGCGGCCCGATCAGCATCGATCCCGCCACCCGCGACATCGTGCAGAACATGTACATCCGTGAGGTGCGCAAGGTGAACGGCAAGCTGCTGAACCAGCCGATCGGCACCCTGAAAGACGTACCGCCGCAGTAACTTTCCGCCCGTAGTCCACCCGAGGTCCGACGCAGCCACAGACGCTGCGCGGGCCGGCTCGTCCCATGCTTTTTGCAATGACCCGAGGAGACACCATGCAACCCACGCTCAAACTATCGATCATCGCCGCCAACCTGCTGCTGCTGACCGCCTGCTCCGGCGGCAGCTCCAACCTGGGCTCGAATACGCCCGCCACCCCGGCCCTGCCGCAACTGGCCGCCGCCACCGGCGCCACGCTGGCATCGTGCACCGACCTGGCGACAAAGATCCAGCTTGCCAACACCACCATCACCGCCGCCAATGCCATTGCGGCCGGTGCGCTCACCATCGCCGGCAAGCCGGTGCCGGCACACTGCCTGGTCACCGGCCGCATGTTCGACCGCGTGAGCACGGTCGATGGCCAGCGCTACGCGATCGGCTTCGAGATGCGCCTGCCCACCAACTGGAACGGGCGCTTCTTCTATCAGGCCAACGGCGGTCTCGATGGCTCGGTGGTGCCGGCCACCGGCCCGGTGGGCGGTGGCGGCCCGCTGGACAACGCCTTGAACCAGGGCTTCGCCGTGATCAGTTCCGACGCCGGCCATGGCGCGCCCACGCCCTTCTTTGGCGCCGATCCGCAGGCGCGGCTCGACTACGGCTACCAGGCCGTGGGCAAGCTCACGCCGATGGCCAAGAGCCTGATCGAAACCGCGTACGGCAAAAAGCCGGACCGCTCGTACATCGGCGGGTGCTCCAACGGCGGGCGCCACGCGATGGTGGCGGCAGCGCGCTACGCCGACCAGTACGACGGCGTGTTGGTCGGCAACCCCGGCTACCGGCTGCCGTTGGCGGCAGTGGCCAACATCGCCGGCGGCAAGGCCTACGCCTCGCTGGCCACCACCGCCGGCGATCCGTCCACCGGTTTTACGGCGGCCGAGCGCACGCTGGTGTCCAACGCGGTGCTGGCCAAGTGCGACGCGCTCGATGGCGCCACCGACGGCATGGTGCAGAACACGCAAGCGTGCCAGGCGGCGTTCGACCTCAATCGCGATGTGGCTACCTGTACCGGCGCGCGCGACGGCAGCTGTTTGAGCGTGGCGCAAAAAACCACCATCGGCGGCCTGTTTGCCGGCGCCACCACGGCAGCCGGCACCAGAATTTATACCAGCTTCCCTTACGATGCGGGCCTGGCGACTTCCGACTGGGCCAGCTGGAAGTTCAGCAGCCCGACCACGCGCGACTCGGGCGCGGTAGGCCTGGTATTCCAGGCGCCGCCGGAAAACGGCGCCACGTTCGACGGTGCGGCGTTCGTGCGCGACGGCGACCTTGCCGCCATGCTGACCAAGGTGGGCGCCACCAGCGGCCTGTTTACGGAGAGCGCGCTGTCGTTCATGGTGCCGCCCAATGCCACCGATTTGTCGCAGCTGAAAAATCGCGGCGCAAAGATGATGGTCTATCACGGCACCAGCGATCCCATTTTCTCGAGCAACGACAGCGCCGCCTGGTACGACGGCCTGCGCACCGCCAACGGCGGCGACGCCTCCAACTTCGCGCGTTACTACCAGGTGCCGGGCATGAACCACTGCTCGGGCGGGCCAAGCGCCGAGCAGTTCGACATGCTGACGCCTCTGGTGAACTGGGTGGAAAAAGGCGTGGCGCCCGACAGCGTGACGGCCAGCGCACGCGGCGCGGGCAATGCCGGTGGTGTGAACGCCAGCGTACCGGCCGCATGGTCGCCCGCGCGTACACGGCCACTGTGCCCGTATCCGAAAGCCGCAAAGTACAAGGGCAGCGGCAGTATCGAGGATGCGGCGAACTTCAGCTGTTCGTAGACTTTCGGTTAGCTGGCTAACAGAGCGTCCCGGTTGCCGGGTCTATGCTGGGTGCTCCACCTTTCATCACACGGAGACATCATGACCAAGCGCATCGGCAACAAGCATATCGCCCAGCACCGGGGCAAGGACGAGCGGCGCCTGATCAAGGCCAGCAATATCGCGGCGGAAGCGGTCAAACGCGACGCAGCACGGCTCAAGTACCGCAACTCCGTGAAAAACCAGCCGCCGGTGTGATTCTGCAGCCGGAATTTCTTCGGTCCCGCGCAGGCGGGACCGAAGGAACCAAAACCAGCTAACCAAGCATTTTTCGCAAATAAGGAGCTGTCCGGCTTCCCTTGCACTTCGCCAGCGTTGCTGGCATGCCCGCAAATACGATCGCGCCCCCCTCCTCGCCAGCTCCCGGCCCCACGTCGATCACCCAGTCCCCCGCCGCCAGCACCTGCATATTGTGCTCGACCAGCACCACCGTATTGCCCGCATCGACGAGCCCATGCAATTGCGTGAGCAGCAGATCGATATCGGACGGATGCAGGCCGGTGGTCGGTTCATCGAGCACATATAAAGTGTCGCCCCGGCTGGCGCGCTGCAATTCGGTTGCCAGCTTGATGCGCTGCGCCTCGCCACCCGACAGCTCGGTGGCCGGCTGGCCCAGGCGCAGGTAACCGAGGCCCACCGCGCGCAGCACGTCGAGCGCGTGGCGCAGCGGCGGCTGGTCGGCAAAGAACTCGGCTGCCGCATCGACGGTGAGTTTCAATACCTCGGCGATATTACGGTCGTTGTAGCGCACGGCCAGCGTCTCCGGGTTGTACCGCGCGCCCCCGCACTCGGGGCATGGCGCGTACACGCTCGGTAAAAACAGCAGCTCCACCATGACGAAGCCCTCGCCCGCGCAGTTGGGGCAACGGCCCTTGGCGACGTTGAACGAGAAACGCCCGGCGTCGAATTTGCGGGCGCGCGCCGCGCGGGTGGCGGCAAACAGCTTGCGCACGTGGTCGAACAGGCCGGTGTAGGTGGCCAGGTTGGAGCGCGGCGTGCGGCCGATCGCCTTCTGATCGACCTGTACCAGCCGGCGCACGCCCTGCATGCCGTGGACGATACGGCCCTTGAGCGGTATCGCACCACCCGCGTCGCCGACGTCGAGCATCGGATCGGCGCCTTCCGGCTCGGGATCGACATGATCCTGCCCCAGTTGTGCGCGCACCAGCTGCACCAGCGCCTGGCTCACCAGGCTCGATTTGCCGGAGCCGGACACGCCGCTCACGCAGGTCATCACGCCGAGCGGAATATCGACATCGACTGCGCGCAGGTTGTTGCGCTCGATACCGCGCAGTTGCAGGCTGCCGGTGGCTGCGCGTGGAGGCCGGGCATCGCGTTCGATACGCTCGAACAGGTAGCCGGCCGTACGCGATTCGGCCACGTCGCGCAAACCGTCCGGCGTGCCGCTGTAAAGCACTTTGCCGCCGTGTTCTCCGGCCTGCGGTCCCACATCGACGATCCAGTCGGCGTGGCGGATTACGTCGAGCGCATGTTCGACCACGAACAGCGAATTGCCTGCGCCCTTAAGCCGGTCGAGCGCGCGCAGCAGCGCTTCGGTGTCGGCCGGATGCAGACCCGCAGACGGTTCGTCGAGCACATACACCACGCCGAACAGCGATGAACGCACGGCCGTCGCCAGCCGCAGGCGCTGCAATTCTCCCGGCGACAAGGTGGGCGTGGCGCGCTCCATGCTCAGGTAACCGAGGCCCAGGTCGAGCAGCACGCCCAGGCGCGCCACCAGGTCCTCGGCGATGCGCTGGGTGACGATGGCTTTTTCCGGATGCCTGGCGGCGTCCTTCGGTTTGACGGCGCGCCCTTCGGCGAACGGCAGCAGCAGTTCGGCCAGGCGTTTCAACGGCAGCCGGCCGATCTCGGTGATGTCGTGGCCGCAGAACGTGACCGACAGCGATTCCGTGCGCAGCCGTTTGCCGTGGCAGGTAGGGCAATCCATGCCGACCAGGTACTGCGCCACGCGTTTTTTCATGATCGCGCTTTCGGTGCCGGCAAAGGTTTGCAGCACATATTTACGCGCGCCGGTAAACGTGCCCTGGTAGCTCGGGGTTTCCTTGCGCTTCAATGCCCGCTTGGTTTCCGCCGGCGTCAGGCCCGCGTACACCGGCACCGTGGGCTGCTCGTCGGTAAACAATATCCAGTCGCGCACTTTTTTGGGCAGGTCGCGCCACGGCGTATCGACGTCGTAACCGAGGGTGACCAGGATGTCGCGCAGGTTCTGGCCGTGCCAGGCAGTGGGCCAGGCAGCCACCGCGCGTTCGCGGATAGTGAGGCTGTCGTCGGGCACCATCGACTGCTCGGTGGCTTCATACACGCGGCCCAGACCGTGGCACTGTGGGCACGCGCCCTGCGGCGTGTTGGGCGAGAACGATTCCGCGTACAGCAATTCCTGCCCGGCCGGATAATCGCCGGCACGCGAATACAGCATGCGCATCGAATTCGACAGCGTGGTCACGCTGCCCACCGACGAACGCGTGGTGGGCGCGCCGCGCTGCTGTTGCAGGGTCACCGCCGGCGGCAGGCCGTCGATGCTGTCCACCTCGGGCACGGCCATCTGGTGGAACAGCCGGCGCGCATACGGCGACACCGACTCCAGGTAGCGGCGCTGGGCCTCGGCGTACAGCGTGCCGAAGGCCAGCGATGATTTGCCGGAACCGGAAACGCCGGTAAACACTACCAGTGCATTGCGCGGGATATCGACATCGACGTTTTTCAGATTGTGCTCGCGGGCGCCGCGCACGCGCACGCTACCGGTATCGACATGGTCGGTGGTGGGCTTGGACTTGGACTTGGACATGGCATCGCTGTAATGAATGGTATGCCTGCATTATCAGCCAGCAGTCACACCACTCCGCAGTGCAACGCCGCCTAGCGTGCGGCAACGAACATACGGCATGCGGTGCGCGCCACATGATCGGCTATCCACCGATACCACTCACCATACCAAGGAACCACCCCATGGCAAAAACAGTCGCGGAAGTCGTCATCGAAACCTTGCAGCAGGCAGGCGCCAGGCACTGCTGGGGCGTGCCCGGCGACTCGCTCAATTACGTTACCGACGCCATCCGCCGCAGCGACATCGAATGGGTGCATGTGCGCCACGAAGAAGTAGCTGGTTTTGCTGCCGGCGCCGAGGCCACCGTGGCCAACCGCCTGGCGCTGTGCGCCGGGTCGTGCGGACCGGGCAGCCTGCACTTTGTCAACGGCCTGTTCGAGGCGCACCGCAACCGTTCGCCGGTCGTGCTGATCGCCAGCCAGATCAAGCGCGATGAACTGGGTTTCGATTTTCCGCAGGAAGTCGATTACAAGCCGATCTTCGACCAGTGCAGCGTGTTTTGCCAGGAGATCCGCACACCCGCGCAGGCACGCCGCGTGACGGCCATGGCAGCGCAGGCGGCGCTGTCGAAAGGCGGCGTGGCAGTGATCATCCTGTCAATCGACGTCTCGCAGGAGCCGGCCGGCGACGAGCCGCACTTTTCCGTGCACCTGGCGCAGCCGCATGTGCGCCCGTCGGAAACGGATCTCAACCGCGTGGCCGAGATCCTCAACGCCGGCAAGAAGATCGCCATTTATGGCGGTTCCGGCTGCGAGCACGCGCATGGGGCGTTGATGGCGCTGGCCGAACGCATGAAGGCGCCGATCGCCCACACTTCGCGCGCCAAGGATTTTATCGAGCCGAACAACCCGTATAACGTCGGCATGACCGGGGTATTCGGCGTGGAGTCGGGCTATCACGCCGTGCTCGAATGCGACACGCTGCTGCTGTTGGGCTGCGACTTTGCGTGGCGCCAGTTCTACCCGAGCCACGCACGCATCATCCAGATCGATCTCGATCCCACGCACCTGGGCCGCCGGCATCCGGTGGAACTGGGCGTGGTGGGCGACATTGCCGACACCCTGCGCGCGCTGATGCCCCGCGTGCAGGCCCGGGGCGACAGCACCTGGCTCGATCACTGCGTGGGGCGCTACCACAAGGCCATGGCCAACCTCAACGAGCGCGCCACGCCCGGCGACGGCGACACCATCCGTCCGCAGTACCTCACCGCGCTGATCGACAAGCATGCCAGCGAAGACGCCATCTTCACGGCGGACTGCGGCTCGCCGATGGTGTGGGCGCTGCGCCATACCCGCGCAGTCGGCACCCGTCGCACCGTGATCAGCCTCACCCACGGCACCATGGCCAATGCCATGCCGCAGGCGCTGGGCGCCAAGAAGGCGTTCCCCAACCGGCAGGTGATTGCATTGTCGGGCGACGGCGGTCTGACCATGCTGCTGGGCGACCTGATTACCGCAGTACAGGAAAATATCGCCATCAAGGTGGCAGTGTTCAACAACGGCTCGCTGGGCTTCGTGGAACTCGAACAAAAGGTCGAAGGGCTGCTCGACGCTTACACGGAATTGAAAAATCCGGACTTTGCCAGGGTGGCCGAGGCCATGGGCATCCACGGCATCCGCGTGGAATCGGCCGCCGCGCTCGAGCGCGCGGTGATCGAATGGCTGGCACATCCCGGACCGGCGCTGCTGGACGTGACCACCGACAAATTCGAACTGGTGATGCCGCCAGCGGTGGAGGCGGCGCAGGTGCTGGGCACCGCGCTGTACTCGGCCAAGGCAGTACTGAGTGGCCGTGGTGGCGACGTGCTGGACCTGATCAAGGATAATTTCATCAAATAGCACGACCGTCCCGAATTCGCTTCACTTTTCGGGATGGCGTGCTAACCTGAGGACTCAAACCATGGGAGGAGATATGCCAGCATCACACGACACCTATGTTCGCCGGCAGGGACAGAAAAAGACTTACGATATCGAATACACGGCGCTGCGCTACAAGATTTCACTGGCCGGTAAAGTCCTCAAGGACTGCAACCTGCCGCTGCAGGTGGGATCGATCAGCGATGCCGACGCCGTGTGGCAGAAGGCTGTCACCGACGTCGAACACCTGCGCGGCATGAGAGAGAGTTAATCCCGAATCACGGAATCAGGCGGCGAGACCGAGCCACACACCCGCAAGCGAAATGGCTGCGCCACCGGCGCGCAGCCAGTTGCCGCGCGATTGCACCGCGCGCGCCAGGCCCAGGCCCGACACGTGCAGTGCGGCGCTGGCGGCCACGAAACCCATACCGTACAACATGCCGCTGCCCATTGCCGGCATTTCCACGCCGTGCGCGTAGCCGTGGCACAGCGCGAACACGCCCACTGCCAGCGCCGCCGGCGCGGCCTTCAGTTTCACCGCGAAGCCGATCAGAAGGCCGAGCAGCAGCACCGACGTGACGATGCCCGCCTCCGCCATCGGCAGCACGAAGCCGCTGGCGCCCAGCACGCCGCCCACGGCCAGGAAGCCGACAAAGCTGGCCGGCAGCAGCCACTGCGCGCGGCCGCCCAGCTGCGCGGCCCACAGGCCCACGGCCACCATCGCCAGAATGTGATCGAGGCCGGTGAGCGGATGCATCAGGCCCGCGACGGCGCCTTCGGCATGGCCCGGGTGCGCCATGGCGCTGCCGCTTGCGGCCAGTGCCATTACCAATAACAGTTTGCTTTTCGAATTCATGGTTTCCCCTTTTTGATAAATTAAATTAGTGCCATTTGGTACCGGTGCGTTCCGACAGCAGCGCGGCGATCTTGCCGCGATTGATGTGGTAACCGATAAAGACCAGTTGCGAGCGCGGCGCCGTGGCGCGGTCACGGTCGCGGTGAACCGATACCCGCGTGCGCACGCCCTGCACCAGCATGGCGCCGTCGCCATCTTCGCTGTGCACATAGCCCTTGCTGCGCAAAATCGGTTCGGCCCTGGCGGCTTCCGACAGCGCCTGCGCCAGCTGGTCCGCGTCCTGCGGCGCATCGCTGCGCAGCACGAACGACAGCCAGCCCGGATCCTGCTCGTGGAAATGCTTGTGGGTGGCCAGGCCGTGGCTGTGCGCGCCCAGGCCTGAATGGGCATGGCCGTTGAGCCGCGTCTGCACCGCCAGCGGCGCCGCATCCTGGCCGGGCATGGTGGCCACCGGCGCGTAGTTCTGAACATTCGCATGGGTGTGTTCAATGCGCGTAGGCTGGTGCAGCCGCAGTCCCAGCGCCAGGCGGATATCGAGCTGCGCGTTGTAGGCCAGTTCGAGGAAGCGCACCTTGGGGGCGCGTTCGCGCACCCGCGTTTCGGCCGCCAGCAGTGCGTCTTCATCGACGCCATCGATCTTGTTGAGCACCACCACGTCGGCATACTCGAGCTGCTGGTCGAACATGGTGGCAGCTGGTGCGTCGCTGCCATCGTGTTCGAAGCGGTCCGACAGCAGCAGCGGCGTATCGACCACGGCCAGCGTGGCGTCAAGGATGAAGTGCTCGGCCAGTTCGGCGCCCTGCAATTGCTCCATCACGGCCGTGGGCAGCGCCAGGCCGGACGTTTCGATCAGCACATGGTCGATCTGGGCGCGACGTGCGGCCAGGGCCAGCATGGCCGGCACGAACTGCTCGTCGTCGCCGTAGGCGATCAGGCCGTGGGCGAAGTCCTGCACGTGTACCTGCGTGTTGGTGCCCACCGCATCGCGCACCACGGCGCCGTCCACCGAGATCTCGCCGAACTCGTTGATCAGCAACGCCAGCCGGCGCGTCTGGCGGCGCTCGACCAGGCTGCGCAGCAGCGTGGTCTTGCCGGCGCCGAGAAAGCCGGTGACGATGGTGACGGGAATCAGCTGCTTCATGCTGCGGCTGGTCCTGGCTTGAGTTCGTGCAGCGCATCGACGACATCGGCCACATTGGCCACCATGGCCGGATAAGCCAGTGGCGGACGCGCCACGACCAGCAGCGGAATGCCGAGCGCCTTGGCCGCCTGCACCTTGGCCTGGTAGCCGCCGGCGCCGCCGGAGTCCTTGGTCACCACGCAGTCGATGCCCCAGTCGCGCCACAGCGCGGTGTTGAACTCGGCCGAGAACGGCCCCTGCATGGCGCAAATGCGCTCGCGCGGGATGCCCAGCGCCAGGGCGCGTTCGATCAGTTCCGGTTCGGCGGTCTGACGCACGAACCATTGTTTATCGGCTGCGCCCGCAGTCTGCATGAAGGTGGCCAGGTCTTTAGATCCCGTCGCCAGGAAGATGCGCTGACCCGATGCGACCGCGCGCCCAGCGGCTTCCTCGATCGAGGCGCAGGCTTCGCCATCGTGCGGCGCGTACTCGCTGGGCCGCTCGAAACGCAGGTAGGGAATCCCCAGCTCCGTTGACAGCGCCATCAGTTGTTCCGACATATTGCGCGCATACGGGTGCGTGGCGTCGAGCAGTACGCGCGCGCCCTTGGCGTTCAACACGCGGCGGCGCGCTTCCACGCCCTGCCGGCCCGACCAGATGGCCACGCCCGGGCAATCCTGGCGCGCGATCTCTCCGCCATGGTCGCTGGCGGCCGACACCACCACCGGGCCGATATTGGCTGCGGCCAGGTCGGCGGCCAGCGCATTGCCGTCGCTGGTGCCGGAGAAGACCCACACGGCATTCTCGGGCAGTTGATCTTCCTGTTGTGTCTTTGGACCTTCAGGCTGCGCCCAGTCGTTATAGCCGCGCGGGGTAAAAATCTGGCCGCGCTTTTTTGCCGTAAACCGGTTGCCGACCACGATGGTGGTCAGCATGTCGAATTTCAGGCCAGGCAGTTCGTCGAGGCGATAAATGTCCACCTGCTGGCCGGGACGATACGCATTGCGCACCACGCCGCACAGGGTGCCCGGCGCTTTCGATTCGAGCATCAGTTGCAGCACGCGGTACACGCCTTCCTGGCGGCTGGCGCTTTGCACGTTGTACATCACGCAAGCCAGGTCGGCCTGGGCAATGTGGCGCGCGCGGTGCTCGATCCACTCCCAGGGGCACAGCAGGTCCGACAGGCTCAAGGTCGCAAAGTCGTGCGACAGCGGAGAGCCGAGCAGAGATGCGCAGGCATTGGCCGACGTCACGCCGGGCACCAGGTTCACCGTGTAGGTGTCGTCTTCGCGCATTTCCTCGTACGCCAGCGCGGCCATCGCGTAGATGCCGATGTCGCCGCTCGAAATCAGGGAGACCCTGGCGCCATTGCGCGCGTGCTCGATCGCCAGTTGCGCGCGTTCGCGCTCCTGCGTCAACGGCGGGCTGAAAATCTGCTTGCCCTCGATATGGGGCGCGATCCAGCGCAAATACAGCTCATAGGCGACGATCACGTCGCTGTCCTTCAAGGCCGCAATCGCACGCGGGACGATCAAGTCCTCGTAACCGGGGCCCACCGAGACCAGATTCAAAACACCACTCATCAAATTTCCATCCATTTATCCAGTACCACTGCAACGGCGACGCCGTCCAGGCTCATTTTCGGCACCAGCAGCGCGCCACGCGGGCTTGCCACCAGGGCGCAGGGTTCGCACACCCCGTTCAATCCCACATTCTGTTGTACCCAGTCCGACGGCTTCGTGACCCAAGGCCGCGCAGCCAGGGTGGCGCGCGTGAACACGCGCAGCGGCAGGTCATGCTGGAGGCAGAACGCCAGCAAGCCCGGCTCTTGCGCCTTCAAGTCCACCGTCGCCACTTCGCGCACGTCGCGCATGCCGTAGTCGCCGGCAGCCAGCAAGGCCTGGACGACCGCCGCCTCGATGCGCGCGGCCGGCACGCCCTTGCGGCAGCCGATACCGACCGTCAGCGGCTTCAATGCTTCGGTGGCGGTAGTGACCACGGGCGCCGCGCCCACCACGTTTGCCACCCGGTACGCCAGGATATTGCCGCCACCCTCGTGACCGGACAACAGCGCCACCGCGTGGCGCCCTGCTTCGTCGATCACCACCACGGCGGGATCCGTATGCTTATCGACCGGCAGTCCCTCGAGAAAGCGCACCGCGATGCCGCTGGCGGCCACCATGATCCATTGCAGATGGCGCCGATAGCTGGCGGCGAACTGGGTCTTTTGCGCCAGGTCCGGCTGCATCCACGGGCGGTAGATGTCGCCGCCAAGGCGTGCCTGCAAGGCGGCAGCCAGCGCTTCCCCTTCGGGGCGCACCAGCCAGATGCCGAGAGGCGCCGGCGAACTCACGCGGCTTCCTCGTTCTTTTTCACCACCCTGAACAAGTGGGTGAAGTCTTTCGAATACAGGCTAGATTCGGCCGCGATGCCCTTGTCGAGCGCCGCGCCCACCAGCATCATCGTGGTGAGATTCCAGGCGCCGCGCTTGGTCTCTTCCAGGATGGTGCCCAGCGTGCCGGTATAGCTGCGCTGCTCCGGCCAGGTGGCGCGGTGCACCAGGCTCACCGGCGTTTCCGGTGGATAGTGCAGCAGCAGGTCGGTGACAATTTTCTTCAGGTGCGGCCCGGAGAGGAAGATGCACATGGTGGCGCGGTGCTCGGCCAGCCGTGCGATCGATTCCAGTTCCGGCACGGCCGACGCGCGGCCCGAGACGCGGGTGAGGATCACGCTTTGCGACACTTCCGGCTTGGTCAACTCGGTGCCGATGGCAGCGGCTGCCGCCGTGAACGACGACACGCCCGGCACGATTTCATACTCGATGCCCAATGCTTCGAGGCGGCGCATCTGCTCGGCGGTGGCGCCGTAAATGGCCGGGTCGCCCGAGTGCAACCGCACCACGTCGATGTCCTGTTCCCTGGCGCGCACATAGCAGGCCTGCTGCTGTTCCAGGTCCATCTGCGCGGTGTCGAGCAGTTCGGTGTCGGGCGCGCAGTGACTGAGCATCTCCACCGGCACCAGCGAACCCGCGTACAGCACCATGCGCACGCTGCCCAGCAGGCGCGCGCCGCGCAGGGTGATCAAATCGGCGGCGCCAGGGCCGGCGCCTACAAAATACACTTTCATTTATCTGTCCTTTCGCGGGTTGCGGCGCACCAGCAAGGTGGCCAGGTAACCCATCGCATCATTGGCCACCAGGTCGGCCACGCCGGACGCCAGCAGTTCACCGGGCAAACCGATCCGGCGCGCGAACGCGCAGTGGTCGGCGATCTTCATCTCGCGCAGCAGGTCGAGCACCCACGGCAGGCGCGTACCCACCTTCATCAGCACCACGATATCGTGGGTCTCGATTTCGTGGCGCAGCTCTTGCGGCGTCTCCGGGCATGGCAGGATCAGCACCCGCTCCTTGCCCTCGCCCAGCGGCCAGGCCAAGGCCGACGCAGCGGCCGCATAGCTGGTAATCCCCGGGAACGTGCGCTGCGGCAGGTCGGGAATCCGTTCGCGCAGACCGGCCAGTACGTAGCCGTAAGTCGAATACGTGAGCGAGTCGCCGATGGTCAGGTAGGCCACGTTGCGGCCTGCCCGCAGTTCCACCGCCAGCGTATCGGCCAACTGGGCGTAATGCTCGCTCAGCACCGAGCGGTCCGGGTCCATGTTGAACTCGATCTCGCGCAGCTTGTCCGGGTCGGGAATGAAACCGGCGCTGGCCAGGCATTGCAACGCCACCGAATCGGCCGCGCCCCGCGCGCGCGGCGCGTAGATCAGGTCCGCGTGACGCAACGCATCGAGCGCCGCCACCGGCACAAAGCCGGCCGGGCCGGGGCCGACGCCGATGCCGTAAAGAGTCCCGAGCTTCATGCGCGCTCTCCGAGCAGATTGCCGGCCAGGTCGAACAGGCGCACCTCGATGCGGCGCGCCGACGGCACGCGTTCGCGCGCCAGCGCCGCGATGCGGTGTTCGATTTCGCGCCAGAAGGCTGGCGCGCCCGGTTCCTGCCTTAATATATCCATTGCTGCTTCCACTGTATTGGCGTTTTCAATTTGCTGCACCATCGCTGGTGTGTATCCCATTTCCGAAGCCACGCGGGCCACGCCACCCATGGCCATCTTGCTCTTGCTCGAATGCGTATCCCACCAGCCGTCGAGCACCTTGGCCAGCTTGCCCGGGTGGCCGGCCAGCCACAACACGTCGAGCGTGCGCTGCTCTTCCACCAGCACCTGCTCTGTAAAATCGAGCGCGTCGCCAAGGAAGTTCGCGATCTGCACCGTGCGCTTCTCCGGCAGCTGCAACACGTCGCGTGCGAACTCGCGGCCGATCTTGCCCGGCAGGTAAGCCACGCACTGCTGGTCTCCCGCCAGCGCCACCCGGATATACACCTCCACCGACGCGATCCACGTGGACAGCGACATCGGTTCCACGATGCCGGACGTGCCGAGGATCGAGATGCCGCCGACGATGCCCAGGCGCGGATTGAAGGTCTTGGTGGCGATGATCTCGCCGCCTTCGCAGCCGATGGTCAGGTCGAAACCTGCGCTTGCACCTTGCATCACATCGGCCACCGCCTCGCGCATCATCTTGCGCGGCACCGGGTTGATGGCCGGCTCGCCCACCGCTACCCGCAAACCGGGCAAGGTGGCCGTGCCCACGCCACGGCCGGCGAAGAACCGCACCTCGCCGGCGTCGTTGCGCCGCACTTCCGCGAAGATGGTGGCGCCGTGCGTGTTATCTGGGTCGTCGCCGCCATCCTTGATCACTTCGGCGCGCACCACCTGCCCCGGCTCGAGCCACTCCACCGCCTGGATCGGCACCGACAAGTAATGGGCGCCATCGGGCAGGCCGATATCCACCTTCGATACGCGCACGCCTTGCAGCAGCAGCCGCAGTGCCGCCTTGACGGCCGCCGTGGCGCAACTGCCCGTGGTACGTCCGCGCCGCAAGCCGTTCAGGGCCAGGACGCCGAGGTCGAACGGCTGGCGTTCAGCCAGCGACATCTTCCCTCGGCACTGCCGCCGGTTCTGCCGCTTGTTCTGCCGCTTGTTGCGCCGCCAGGCCATTCAACGCATCGATCATCAGGCCATTGACCACGCTGGCCGCCCACGGCGAACCGCCGCGCGTGCCGCGGTTGGTAATGCGCGGCACCTGCAGGCAGCGGCGCAAATCTTCCTTGGTCTCGCGCGTGCCGACAAAGCCCACCGGCAGGCCGATCACCAGTTGCGGGCGCCAGCCATGGTCGCGGATCAGGCGCGTGGCTTCGGCGATCGCGGTCGGCGCGTCGCCAATGGAGACCACCACGTCGTTGCCGAATTTTTCCCAGCCACGGCGAATGCCGGCCGCCGAACGGGTGATGCCGTATTGTTCGGACATCAAATGCGTTTCGCGGTCATGCACGCCGCACCAGGTGTCGATGCCCAGCTCTTCGAGCAGCGCGCGCTTGAGGCCAGTCTGCACCATGGTCACATCGGTGAGGATGCGCTTGCAGCGCAGCAGCGCGCGGATGCCGCTGTCCACGGCGCCCGGCGAGAAATACATATCGTTGACGGCGTCGAAGTCGCCGCTGGTATGCACCAGCCGTTGCAGGATGGTCAGCTGGTCCTGCGGGAATGGCGTCCAGTCGCGGCCCTCGGCGATGATGCGGAAGCTCTCCGCTTCGATCGGATGCGGCAGGTAAGGTTTGTACCGGGAAGGCTGTGCCGCAAGCGGCTCGTTCAGCCTGGCCGATAGCGCACGCACCGCCAGGTGATGCGCCTGCTGCGGCTCGCCCACCTGCTGCTCGAAGCCGACGATCTGCACCCGGTACTTGCACAGCGAGCAGTTCATCGCCGCGCGACCGGCCACCGCTTCGCGCGCGCGTTCGATCATCACGTCCGCCATCAACGGATGTACGCCCAGGTAGCCGGCCTTGAGCACTTCCAGGCCCGGCTCGCGCTCGGCCAGATCGTCGGCCGCAGCGTAGATGCGCTTGACCAGCACACCGTCGAACAGGAAGAATGGCAGCACCACCACGCGCGCGTAGCCGAGTTTTGCCGCGCTGCGCAAACCATCGGCCACCAGCGGACTGGCGGTGCCGGAATAGCAGACATACGCCGCGCCGAAGCCCAACCCTTCTTCGAGCATGCGCGCCAGCTTGGCCACTTCGCCGTTGGCGTCGGGGTCGGTGGTGCCACGACCGACGACCACCAGGCAGGTGTCCGAGCGGCGCACGGTATTGGGTGACAGTGCCTCGGCAGCGACGATGCGTTCCTGCGCCAGTTGCAGCAGCTTGGGATCGAGGTTCATCGGCGCGCCGAAATGGAAATCGATCTCGGGATAGTCGCGCGCAGCGGCCTGCATTTCGGCCGGCATGTCGTTCTTGGCGTGACGGGCGGCCAGCAGCACGCCAGGCACGATCGCCACCTGTCTGGCGCCGCCGGCCAGGTTGGCCGCCACCGCTTCCGCAATCGTCGGCGTGGCGAATTCCAGGTAGCCGTGGGTGACCACGTCCTGCGGCGCGCGCAGCTTGATCAGCTTCACCAGCGCTTCGAACTCGCGCACGGCGTCCGGGTCGCGGCTGCCATGGCCCGCGATCACGATGCCGAATTGATCGCCACCGCTCATGCCACCACCGGCGCCGGTTCGATCTGGCTGGCCATCGGCGCCATGGTGCGGATCAGCATGATGCTCATGTCCGACACTTCGCGCTCGGCGCATTCGGCCAGCGTGCCATGCCACTCGGCTTCGCCACGGGTGAGGTTTTCCCACACTTCGGTGGGCTGGTTCGGCGGGATGCCCTGCTCGATCAGGTATTTGGCGATATGCCATGGCATGAACGAGCGCGCCGCATCCCACGGGCACGGGATCACGATGGCATTGCGCTGGTCTTGCAGCACGTGCACCAGGTGGCGCTTGAACGGTTCCAGGTCGCCGCGGCGGTGGAAGGTGATGAACGTTGTCTCGTCGAAGCACACCTTGGCGCGCGACGCCAGGATCTGCGCCGACGAAATGCCGGGCAGCGATTCGACCGGGTGGCCGCAGGCGCGCTCCACGCGTTCGAGGTACTGGAAGCCGCTGAAGTGGATATCGCCCATGAATACGACCACGCATTTTTTACCGGCGTGGTGTTCCACTGCCACCTTGTCGAGCTGCTCGACCTGGTCGCGGTAACCCATGCTGATCACGCGCGCGGTCTCGGGAATCAGGCTGCGCACCACGTCGAGCACAGCCTCGAAGCCGGCCACCACGTCGGCGTCACGGATCAACTCCGCGCCGCGCTGGGTCAGGTAACCGATGTCGCCGGGGCCGGCGCCTATACAAATAATCATTACTACTCCTGATAACTTAACGAGACTGGCGTCAAGCCAGTCGTGCCCGAACCGTCAGCGCCAGGCTGTCGGCCGATAATTCTTCCAGTGTCAAACACTCGGCGCCCAGCGCCTGCGCTAGTTGCGCAGCGCGGCCCAGGCGCAGGTAGCCGTTTTCGGTGTCGATCACCAGCGCCGGCACGCGGCGCTCGGCCAACAGCTCCGCCAATGCCAGCGACTCGCGCCACGGATCGCCGCCTTCGCTCAACGGCACGTTGCCTTTGCCGTCCGTGAGCAGCACCAGCAGCGGCGGATTGCCCTTGGCATTGGCGTCGGCGCGCTGCAAGGTTTCCAGCGCCAGTTGCAGCGCGTGCGGCAGCGGCGTGCGCCCGCCCGTGGGCAGTTCGCGCAGGCCCTGCTCGGCCAGATCGACGCTGCGCGTGGGCGCCAGCAGCAATTCGGCGCGCTGGCCGCGAAACGCCACCACCGCCACTTCGTCGCGCTGCTGATAGGCGTCGGTGAGCAAATTGACCACCGCGCCCTTGAGCGCCTCCATGCGCCGCTGAGCCGCCATCGAACCCGAGGCATCGACCACGAATAGTATCAGGTTGGCACTGGTGCCCACCCGTACCTGCTGGTGCAGATCTGCGCGCGTAACCTGCACGCCGCCGCCCGCGCCCCGCAGCGCGGCGCTGCGCAAGGTGGCGCCGATGGCGATGCTGGTCGGCTGCTCGTTCGGTACTGCGCGCAGCACGTGGCCGCGCGATGCCTGCTGGGCTACGCTGCGGCGGCCGGCTGAGGCGGAATCGCCGGGAGCCGACTGCGCCTCGACTGAAATACGCGCGGTCGGCCCGCCGGCTGCGGCGGCAAATACCTGCTCGGCCTGACCGCGTTGCGGCTGTTCGCCTTCTTGCTGCTCGCCAGTCTGCGGCTGCTCGCTTTCGAACTGCTCGCTGCCATGCGGTTGCTGCGCGCCATCCGGCGGTTCTATCGCCAGCTCTGGCCCGTTGCCGGGTTGACTGCTACCCTGTGCTTGCTGCCCGCCACGGTTCTGCTGGTTGTCTCGCGTGCGCTGGCCGCTGCCCGTGTCATCCGGCGGCAAATCCTGCGGCGGCGACTCGTCCTGCGCCTGCCGCATCAAGTCATCGAGCTTGTCCTGGTCCAGGCCCGGCTGCTCGAACGGCTTGCGGCGGCGGCGGTGCGGCAGCACCAGTTCGGCCGCGCCCCGTATGTCCTGCGGCGTGACGTGCGTGCGGGCGTCCAGCGCGGCAATCGCGCGTGCGGTCTTGTACATCACGATGTCCGCGCGCAGGCTGGCTACTTCCAGTTCGCAGCACAGGTGGCTGATCAGATCGAGCAGCGCGTCGTCGAGCTGCACTTGCGGCAGCAGCTCCTGCGCCGTGGCCAGCCTGGCCTGCAAGGCATCCTGCTGCGCGCGCCACGATTCCACGTAGGCGGCAGGACCGGCCTCGAAGCCGATGCGGCGGCGTACCACCTCGGCGCGCACCGCTTTTTCGCGCGGGGCGGTGACTTCCACCATCAGGCCGAAGCGGTCCAGCAGTTGCGGGCGCAGGTCGCCCTCTTCCAGGTTCATGGTGCCCACCAGCGTAAAGCGCGCCGGGTGGCTGACCGACAGGCCCTCGCGCTGCACGCGGTTCACGCCCATGGCCGCCACGTCCAGCAGCACGTCCACCAGGTGGTCGGCCAGCAGGTTGACTTCATCGATGTACAGCAGGCCGCGATAGGCGGCGGCCAGCAAGCCAGGCTGGAATGCTTTCTGGCCGCCGTTCAGGGCGCGCGACAGATCGAGGCTGCCCAGCACGCGGTCTTCGGTGGCGCCCAGCGGCAGCGTGACGAACGGCACCGGCGACAGTGTGGCCACGCGGTCCGCGTGGCTGCAAGTTTCGCAATGTTCGCACGACGCGTCCACCGTGCAGTTGAAGGCGCAGCCTCGGACCAGTTCAATTGGCGGCAGCACCTCGGCCAGCGCGCGCGCGGCCGTACTCTTGGCCGTGCCCTTGTCGCCGCGTATGAGCACGCCGCCGATGCCGGGATCGACCGCGCACAGCATCAAGGCCTTGCGCAACTGCTCTTGCCCCACGATGGCGCTGAATGGAAAATTCGTCATCTATCAGCCTTTATCCGTTACGCGGGGTTTCGCCGCGCTCTTCAAGCAGCGCTTCGCTGCGCAGGTACAGCTCGCGCAGGCGTTCCAGCGTTTCCGGCTTCGGCTCGGCCCACATGCCGCGCGTGGCCGCTTCCAGCAGGCGCTCGGCAATGGCGTTCTGCGCCCACGGATTGGCTTCCTGCAGGAACTGCTGCATGGTGGAGTCGAAACCGTATGACTGCGCCACGTCTTCGTACATCCAGTCGTCCATGACCTGCGCCGTGGCGTCGTAGCCGAACAGGTAATCGACGGTGGCGGTCAGTTCCAGGCCGCCCTTGTAGCCGTGGCGCTGGATGCTGGCCAGCCACTTGGGATTGACCACGCGCGAGCGGAACACGCGCAAGGTTTCTTCCTTGAGATCGCGCACCTGGGCGCGCGACGGATCGTGGCTGTCGCCAAAATAATGGCGCGGCTGCTGGCCGCTCAACGCGCGGATGGTGGCAATCATCCCGCCGTGGAATTGCAGGTAGTCGTCGCTGTCGAAAATATCGTGCTCGCGGTTGTCCTGGTTGTGCAGCGCGATCTGCACGCCGTTCAGACGGGTGCGGAAGGCGTCGCGCTGGTCCGAGCCCTGGGTACCGCGCGCATACGCATAGCCGCCCCAGTTGACATACGCCTCGGCGAAGTCGCCATCGGCTTCCCAGTTGCGGTGCTGGATCAGCGGCAGCACGCCGGCGCCGTACGCGCCCGGCTTGGCGCCAAAGATGCGGTAGGCGGCGCGCGTTTCCGCTTCGCCCTGCGCCACGCCTTCGGCCATCAAACCGGCCAGTTCGGCCAGGTAGTGCTTGCGCACGAAGTTGTGTGTGAGCGGCTCGTCCAGCTGGATCACCTGGTTGACGGCGTCGTCCACCAGGTCGATCAGTTGCGGGAAGGCGTCGCGGAAAAACCCGCTGATGCGGGTGGTGACATCAATGCGCGGGCGTTTCAGTTCGTCGAGCGGGATCACTTCCACGCCGCTTACCTGGCGGCTTTCGGCACGCCATACCGGGCGCACGCCCAGCAGCGCCAGGATCTGCGCGACATCGTCGCCGTGGGTGCGCATGGCGCTGGTGCCCCAGATGCTGATTGCCACGCTTTCCGGATACTCTCCGGTCTCGCGTTGATAGCGCTCCAGCACTTCGCGCGCCAGCTGCTGCCCCACGCGCCATGCCGATTGCGACGGCACGCTGCGCGGATCGACAGAATAGAAATTGCGGCCAGTCGGCAGGATGTGGGCCATGCCGCGCGTGGGCGAGCCACTCGGGCCGGCAGGTACGTAGCCGCCCGATAAGCCGTGCAGCAGGTTGTCGATTTCGTCGGTGGCGCGGGTCAGGTTCGGTACCAGGTCGGTGCAGGCGAATGCCAGGATCTTGCGCAGCCCGTCGAAACGCGCAGCGCCGGACGGCTTCACCGGCGCCGGCGCCGCAGGTTTGACAGCGGCCACTTTAGGACGCGGCTTGCCCATCTGCGACAGCATATTGGCGGTAGGTTTCAAGGCCGGCTGCAAAAGCGGTGCGGCAGGCGTGGCGGCATCGAGTTCGGCAAACACCGCAGCGAGCACTCCGTCGATGCGCGCGGCGTCGTAACCGGCCTCGCCCAGCGCCGTGAACAGGCGCTGGCACAGCAGATCCACCGCTTCCAGCGCGTTGGCGCGCGACACCACGGCGCGGCCCGAGATGCGCGCCAGCGCCGGATCGACGTTCAGGCGCCGGCCCTGCTGGTCGAGCAGCATGTCCATGTTCAGGCCGAACAGACCGGCGATTTCCGCCTGCAGGCCCGGGATGTCGAGGTTGGGCAGGCGGGTGAGCGAGACCAGCATGTCGGGCATTTGCGTGTCGTCCGGCCGGCGGCCCAGGATGTGCAAGCCGTCGCGGATCTGCGCCGAACCGAGTTCGCACAGGTAGCCGTCGAGGTCCTCGATCAGGTGGGCAACGTCGGAGCCGCCCATGGCCGACAGGGCGGCAGGCAGTTCCCCGTCGTGCGCGTGATCGTGGCCATGATGATGGTCGTGACCGTGATCGTGATGATGCCCATGATCGTGCCCATGTTTGTGCCCATGATCGTGGTCATGATGTCCGTGCGCGTGCCCGTGGCCGTGCCCATCCCCATGATCGTGGTCATGGTCATGATGCAGCAACCGCATCTGCAAATCGGCATCGAGGTTGGTCTGCTTGACCAGTTCCCAGATCTGCTGCTGCAACAGCGGCAGCTTGGCGGGATCGAGCACTTCGACCTGGTAGTACTCGTCCACCAGTTGCGTCAGCTGCGCCAGCGCGCCGTAGGTATCGGCCGTGGTCATCGGCGGCGTCAGGTGATCGACCACCACCGCGTGGCCCCGGCGCTTCGCTTGCGAGCCTTCGCCCGGATCGTTGATGATGAACGGGTAGAACAGCGGCAGGTCGCCCAACAGCGCGTCGGGGAAGCACTCTTCCGACAATCCGACGCCCTTCCCCGGCAACCACTCCATGGTGCCGTGCTTGCCCACGTGGACGATGGCGTCCGCCTGCCACACGTCGCGCAGCCAGCGGTACAGGGCATAGTAATGGTGGGTGGGCGGCAGGTCGGGCTGGTGGTAGATCGCGTCCGGGTCCATGCCGTAGCCGCGCGGCGGTTGCAGCGCGACGAAAGCGTTACCGAGCTCGATGCCGGCCAGCGCCACGTGGCCTTCGTGTACATAGGCCTCGCCGGGTGCGGCGCCCCACTGCCTGGTCATCTTGTCCTGCATGGCCTGCGGCATTTCGTCAAACCACTGCTGGTACTGCGCCGCAGGTACCCGGCCGGTGGCGCCGCGCATCTGCTCCGCGGTCAGGTAGATATTGTCGTACGAGCAGCGCGCTACCAGGTCGTGGATCAGCGCGGTGCCGCTCTCCGGCAGGTCACCAATCGCGTAGCCGGCCTGCTTCATCGATTCGAGGATGCGCATCAGCGAGGCTGGCGCATCGAGCCCCACGGCGTTGCCGATCTGCGACGCCTTGCTGCTGGAATTGGTGAACATGAAGGCCACGCGCTTCTCGGCGTTGGGCACGCGCTTGAGGCGTGCCGCACGCCAGGCAATGCCGGCGATGCGCGCCACGCGGTCGGGCAGCGGATCGTATTCGACCGCGTCGCCCGGCATGCCGGCCGTGCGCGCCTTGAACGACAGCGGCACCGTGATGATGCGGCCGTCGAACTCCGGCAGCACCACGTTCATTGCCGCATCGAGCGGGTTGAGGCCGCGCGCGGACTGCTCCCACTGCGGCAGGGTCATGCCGCTGGTGATCGCTTGCAGCACCGGCACATCGAGTTGCTCCAGCACGCCCACCGACCAGCCGGCCGGCGTGGGGCCACCCGGCGTGATCTCGCCCATGGCGAACGACGTGGTGTTGATCAGGACATCGACGTGGGCGCGGGTCACAGCGCCTTCCACGCTGCCGAAGTAGCGCAAGGCGTCGGGCAGCTTGCCGTTACCGTCGCTGGCGCCGGCCCGCAGCGATGCGGTAAACACCGGCAGCACATTCATCCCTCGCGCTTCAAGGGCGTTCAGCAGTGCGTCGATGAAGCGCGTGTTACCGCTCATCCAGTGCGCGCGGTAGAACACGATGCCCACGCTGGGGCGCTGCGGATCGGCCAGTGCCTGCCACGCGGCCAGGTCGGCGCCAGGCGCCAGGTCCGGGTGATAGATGCCATGGTCGGGCAACGCGAGCGCAGGCTCGAAGCCGAAGCCGGTCAGCAGCAAATGGTCGGAGAGGAAGCGCAGCAGGTGCGCCAGGTTGGCGCTGCCGCCGGCCCGGAAGTACTGCAAGGTCATATCCAGCACGTCGGAACGGACGGTAGATACGGCAGCCAGTTCGGGATCGGGCTCGCCGGTGCCGCTGACGACGATCAGGTGGCGGCCCTGGCGCCGCGCATGGTCGATCAAATCCGAAAATCCGGGCACGCCGCCCAGCCGGCCCAGCACCCGCACCACGATCACGCGCGCTGCGCGCAGTTCTCCATCGAGCAGTTGTGCCAGCGTCGATTCTTCACCGAGCGCCTGCAGGTTCACGCCCATCACGGGGCCGAAGCCTTCGGGCATTTGAGCCTGTGCCTGGTGCAGCACGGTCAGGTCGTTGGAGGCGTGAGTCAGCAGCGCCAGATCAGACTCACTGCGGCGCAAATTTAAAGATTCATTCATTTCGGTCCAGGTTCGCAGGTGTCGCCCACGCCCAGGCGGTGGAAGACCAGGTCGGATACTTCGCGTCCGTTCAGCAGGTGCTCGTGCACGATGCGCTCGGCGTTGGCTTCATTCACGCGCTGGTACCACACGCCTTCGGGGTACACCACCACCACCGGTCCCTCGAAGCGGCACGCGACCATGCAATGGGTGCGGGTGCGCTTGACGGCCAGCTCGGGATGTTCGTCGATCACCTTGCCCATGTGTTCAAACACGGCCTGCGCGCGGCCTTCTTTCGGCTCACAGCGCGGACCGACGCACATGAAGATGTGGCGGTGGTGGGTTCTCATGAATCAGGCGAATTTTTTGTAGAAATAGCCAGTCAGCCCGCCCAGCGCCAGCCAGAACACGGCATTGGCCAGCGCGGTGGCGATGATGAAGGAACCAACCAGTTCGGGCGGTGCTGCCATCGAGTGCACCGGCGGCTGCGGCGCCCCCACCAGGTGCGGCACGAACAGCAGCGCCACGGCGCCCACCTTGAACCACACGTTGCGGCTCCAGACCAGCACACCGAGCGCGACGGCGGTGGAGAACGCGGTGCAGATCCACCAGGCCTGGCGCGCCGACACCGGCGCGGCCAGGGTACCCGGCAATTCGGGCGGCAGGCCGAGCGACGGTGCGATGAAGAACACGGCGTAAGCGGCCGCACCCCACAGCATGCCGCTGCGCCAGGTCACCGCACCGCCGCGCAGGCAGATCATGGCGGCCAGCAGCAGTGCGTAGCCGACCCCCATGCTGACATCGGCCAGCGCCGTGTACGCAGTGCGCTCGAAACCGTCTTCCGGCTCCCAGCCGCCGTGGCTGTGGGCTTCTTCCGCCGCACCATGACCATCGTGGCCATGCGCGTGCGGGGCCACATCGGCCGCATGCGCATGTTCGGCGGGGGCAGGAGCAGATTCAGATGCAGGAGCGGCCTCCTGCGCCTTTTCAAAGACCTCGGCCTGCTGAATGATGGGAATCACCTGCAGGTGCTGCACGCCGGTCAGCAGCAAGCCGGCGACGATGCCGGCGGCAGCAGCCGTGCGCACGATGCCGTTGAAAATGCCGGCCGGCGCACCGGCGCCATTGCTGGCGCGGCTTAGTGACACGGGAAGCCCGCCGAGTGGCGGCTGTCGTGGGCGGCATTGTGCAGCGCTTCCATCGACGCGAAACCGGCGCCGAACAGCAGCACGGCGCCAAGTCCGGCGGCGCACAGCGCGGGGATCATCTTTTCGCGCAGGATGACGAGGCGATTGGAAACTTCGGCTTGACCGGAGATGACTGGGGTGACGGGCATGATCTTCCTTCCAGGGTGCGTGGATACGTGGAAGTACGCGGAGGAAGGACAGCGGGGAAGCGGCCGGAGATGCATCGGAACGGATGAACAGGGCGGCGCAGCACTCACCCGTATCGCCCTCCGCAATACAAACGTGTTGACGGCTACTGGCTGGTTTCCGGGCTGACGAGTGGATTGCTCCTGGCAGTGCGCCTTCCCATGCTTGCGCACAGTGGCTGTTGCACTCCCTTGACCTCGACTACCGTTGCGGGGGCAGCGCCGGCATGGCCCTGGTCGGGCGCACCGGCTTCCCATTTAAATATGCGGAACCGGATCACACCCGACGTCCGCGCATACCAGAAGCTTGACTACCGGCGAAGTATAGGGGCGGCACAGGGGAATTGCAAGGCGTTCAGCCGTCCACCGGTGCGGCGGGCGTGGGCAAAATCAGCTGGTAAAACGCCAGGTCCAGCCAGCGCCCGAACTTGAAGGCCGCGTGGCGCACGGTGCCGGCGTGGACGAAACCGAGCTGCTCGTGCAGGGCAATGCTGGCGCGGTTGTCGGCGTCGATGCCGCCCACGATGGTGTGCAGGTCGGCCTGCCCTGCCGCTGCAACCACCTGTTCCAGCAGCGCGCGGCCCAGGCCCTTGCCGCGCTGATCGCCACGCACATACACCGAATGCTCGACCGCGTACTTGTTGGCCGGGTAGCCACGGAAGGCGCCATAGGTGGCAAAGCCAAGCAGCGTGCCGCTGGCGTCTTCATAGCCGATCACCGGGTAGCCGCCCGCGCGCTTGGCCGCGAACCATTTGTTCATGGTGTCCAGCGTGCGCGGATGGTATTCGTACAGCGCCGTCGAATTGGCGATGGCGTCGTTGAAGATATCGAGGATGGCTTGCGCGTGGCGTTCTTCGGTACAGCTAACGAGGTGCATGGTTACTCCGTAAAAGGTAGCCGACATCATAGTCGAAAATCCCATAGATACAACGCCACCGGCCCGATCGGCTACGTAACATCACTTATTTTCTTGCTATTGAGACACAAATTTTACCTGCTGATGTAACATCGCAGGCAGCCCTTATCATCAGAACCAGAAGAACCATGCGCGCACCCTCGATCCGATCCCGCCTGCTGTACCTCGTGGTGGCGTGCATTGTGCCGGCCTCGCTGATGGCGATCCTGCTGATCGCTTACGATTACACGCAGGCGCGCACCGCTTTCATCACCGGCGCCATGGCCACCGCGCGGGCCAATGCGACCGACGTGGACAAGGAGTTCGCCACCGTGGAGGCGGCGCTGCGCGCATTGGCCACCTCGCCAGACCTGGCGCGCAACGACCTGGCCGCGTTCTACGCGCAGGCACGCGGCCTGGCGGGCGCCCAGAACATGCTCAACATCGTGCTGGAAAATGCCGGCGGCCAGCAACTGCTCAACACCTTTGTGCCATACGGCGCCGCACTGCCGCCGCCCAAGGTGGGGCAAGCGCTGCGCCACATCCAGCAGCACGAGGCGACGGCGATTTCCAACCTGTTCGTGGGCGCCGTCTCGCAGCGCCACGTGGCGTCGATCGGCATACCGGTGCGGTACGCCACGGGCGAGCCGGACACCGTGGGCGCGCTCAGCGCCACTGTTACGGTGGAGCGGTTCAACGCCCTGCTGGCCCAGCAAAGCTACCCGCAGCACTGGATCACCAGCATTCTCGATCGCGAAGGCATCGTGGTCGCGCGCAGCCAGGACATGCAGCGCTTTGTCGGCCACCAGGCGCTGCCCGAGGTGATGAAGCGCATGCACGAAGGTTTCGAAGGCGCGATCGAAACCAGCACTCTCGATGGCAAACCGATCCTGGCCGTGATGACACGCGCGGGCGCTTCCGGCTGGACGGTCGGCATCGGCATTCCGCTCGAAGTTCTGAACGCGGAACTCAATCGCAAGCTATGGCTGCTGGTACTGGTAACCGTCGTCATGCTGGTGGCAAGCCTGCTGACTGCCTGGCGCATCGGCAATCGCATCACGCAGTCGATCGGCGCACTGGTGGCGCCGGCCATGGCGCTGGGACGCGGCGAACCGGTGGCGGCAGCCAGTTACGGCCTGCGCGAGGCCAACGAGGTGGGCAACGCGCTGGTCGATGCGGCGCGCATGCACGCGCTGGCGCGCCACCAGGCCACGCATGATCCGCTCACCGGCCTGCCCAACCGCGCCATGTTTTGCGAGTTCCTGGAGCGGCAGGTGGAACTGTGCGCGCGCTCGGGCGCGCCCTTGTCGCTGCTGTACCTGGACCTCGACCGCTTCAAGCATATCAACGACACCTACGGTCACGGCGCCGGCGACCTGCTGCTCACCGGCGCCGCCGCGCGCCTGCGCGCTGAATTACGCAAGTCGGACCTGGCGGCGCGCCTGGGCGGCGACGAATTCGCCGTGGTACTAGTCGGCAGCGACGCTGCCGATACCGCGCTCGTGGTGGCCAAACTGGAAATCAGCCTGGGCCTGCCGCACCGCATCGAAGGACACGAACTGGTGGCCGGCGCCAGCATCGGCGTGGCGATGCTGCCGACGCCGGGTAGCGCGCCGCGCAAGCCGGTCACCGCCGCCGAACTGGTGGCCGACGCCGACGATGCCATGTATCGGCGCAAGGCCGAACGCAAGTTCGCCGCCCGGGATTAATCCTTGCCCGCTGCTTCGATGTAGATCTCGTCGGCACAG
This sequence comes from Duganella sp. FT27W, assembly GCF_009295655.1. Taxonomy (NCBI): domain Bacteria; kingdom Pseudomonadati; phylum Pseudomonadota; class Betaproteobacteria; order Burkholderiales; family Oxalobacteraceae; genus Duganella; species Duganella sp. FT27W. The sequence continues at coordinate 935,006 of NZ_WHIV01000001.1, read as the reverse complement.
CCCTGCACACGCGCCGGCGCCGGCTGGGCGTTGCCCACCATGGCCGCCAGGTCGCGGTCGGTGCCGAATTCCAGCGGCAGCGACACCCGGATCTCCTGCAGGTACTTGCGCTGACTGCACACCAGCGTCAGGCTGGCGGCCACCTTCTCGCCGTGGCGCGCTTTCACGCGCGCGAAGAAGTCGTCCACCCGTATGCTCTTGCCGGTGCTGCCCAGGATGATTTTGCCCACTTCCGAATCGTTGACCACCCGCACCGCCGATACAGCCTTGATGAAGTAGTCGTCCGGGCCCAGTTCCTGGCACTTGCCATGCTTGTTCCACTCGTAGGCGCCGAAGGTGCGCTCGTAATAGAAGTTGGGCATCCAAGGCGCCACCTTGGCGATAGTGTCCTTCGACAGCGAGAACGGCGGGCCTTCGCAGCTGCCGTAGCGCGTGCCGCACTCCTTCTTGTTCGGCCACAGGCCGTGCAGGCTCAACGTCTTCGCTTCCAGCTTGCCGCCGTTCATGGCGTCGCATTCGGGCTTGGTGCCCTTGAACGGGAAGTGTTCGCAAAAGCCCGGCTGCCAGGTCACCGCCAGCACATAGCTGTCCTGGCGGTTGGCGATGCTGCACGACCCGCCGTCCGCCGCCGGATCGCTGCCGCGCGGCGGCCGCGTGGAGCGTGCCTCGATCGGTTCGAGCATCGCCGCGCCGCAGTCGCGCTGCACCCAGCGCAGCTTCGGCTCGGCGCCCGGCACTTCCACCCGCACCCAGTCGTAGTCCGCCTTGTTGATCTCGCGCACCGTGTAGCCCTGGCCTGCCGTCACCTGCGCGGCGCCGGGATTGGTGCGCTTGGCGAACGACGCGTAGGCCTCGCAGCTCTTGTTGGCGGTGAAAGTGCCGGTGGCCGCTTCGCTGGCGGCGGCGCCAGTGGCAAAGCAGGCAAGCAGGATAGTCAGGGTAATGCGCAACATGGATAACTCCGCAGGAAGGGTAGCCGGCATTGTAGCCGAGCGCCGCCGGACCGAAGCCGGCGTTGTCGATTAGCCACGTTGAGACCAAAATGGTAGCGCATGACATTTTGCGAAATCTTTCTGTTGACAACAACTTGGCAACGCTTCTACACTCAAATGGTCGCGGTACCATAACAAATACAGGGCTGCGGCAGATAACAAAAAAGCAGTCAAAAAAACCATTAGGAGACAGCAATGCCCAGTACCCTCACCCCAACCGGCGGTGGCCGCCGCGTGCCTGCCCGCCTGGCCTGTGGCCTCACCATGATGGCCGGCCTGATCGCTCAGGCCTATGCCCAGCAACCCACCGCACCCACCGCCCCGGTGGACGAAGCGACGATCCAGAAGGTGGAGGTGAGCGGCTACCGCAACAGCCTGATCTCGTCGGCCAAGGACAAGAAGGAAGCGGTCGGCTTCCAGGATTCGATCAACGCCGAGGACTTCGGCAAATTCCCGGACAAGAATATCGCCGAATCGCTCAGCCGCATTCCCGGCGTGGGCGTTTCGCGCGACGTCACCGGCGAAGGCATGAACATCCAGATTCGCGGCCTCGGTTCGAGCTTCACCAAGATCCTGCTGAACAATGCGCAGATCGCGGTGGCGTCGTCCGGCCCGATCGATGGCCAGAACAGCAACCGCGAGGTCGATCTCGATCTGCTGCCCACCGACCTGTTCACCAAGCTCACGGTGAGCAAGAGCCCATCGGCCAGCATGCTCGAAGGCGGCGCCGCCGGCGTGGTGAACCTGCGCAGCGCACGCCCGTTCGACAAGGAAGGCCGCACCGTGGCCATGAGCGTGACCGGCACCCGCAACCAGATCGCCGACAAGACCGGCGGCCGGGGTTCCCTGCTGGCCAGCCAGACCTGGGGCAAGACCTTCGGCATCCTGGGCGGCATTTCGGTGTCGCGCCAGGAGATCCGCACCACCGGTTTCGAATCGGTGGGCTGGACCAACCCCAACCTGAGCGCCACCCAGAACACGTCCCCCACCCGCAACAACACCGGCGGCGGCAACTGGAACATCCCGGCCGTGGTGCCGGCCAATGCCGGCAACGGGCTGGTGCCGGGCACGGTGATCGACCAGGCCTTCCTGCTGCAGCACAATCCGGGTCTCACCATCCAGCAGATCGACAACGCCATCCTGCCGCGCCTGGGCCGCACCATGGACTACTTCGGCACCAAGGACAAGCTCTCGGCGATTTTCAGCAGCGAATACCGCCCCACCGACGACCTGCACTTCTACGTCGACACGATGTACAGCAAGCGTGACGACAAGGCCCAGCGCGTGGCCTACAACTGGGCCGTGCGCAACAACGGCGTCATCCCGCTGAACATGACCGTGGACCGCAGCGATTGCAGCGCCGGCTGCACCGTCACCGGCGGCACTTTTGCCAACTCGCTCAACTTCATCGAGTACGGCCCGCGTCGCGACAAGGTGGACCTGCTGGGCATCAATCCCGGCATGGAATGGACCATCACGCCCAAACTGAAACTCGATGCGCAAGTGAACTACACGCGCAGCCGCTTCACCCACGAAGCGCCGACAGTGATGCCGATCACGCCTGCCAATAGCGGCAACACGGTCACCTATGACAACAACGGCGGCGGCATCCCGAACATCACCTCCAGCCTCGATCTGAACAACCCGGCCAACTACGCGTGGGCCGGCGGCCGCGTCAACATCGCCAACGAGCTGCGCGAAACCCGCACCAAGGGCGCCCACACCGATCTGACCTGGGGCGACCGCGCCTTCAACATCAAGGCCGGTATCGCCTACGACGACATCAACCGCCGCATCCGCGCCCAGGAAAATTCGGCGGCGTGGCAGGCCGCCGTGTGCGGCAACAACCCGAGCGTGCTGCTGTCCGGTCCCAATGGCGGACCTGCCTGCAACGGCGCCAATACGCCGGGCGCCAGCGCCGCCGCGCTGTACCCGGGCTTCGGCACCGGCTACACCGCCGGCCGCACCGACCCCCTCACCTACGGCGGTTCGCTGATCCCGCAAACCGCGCTGGCCAGCTACATCGTGCCCGGCCCGTACGGCCGCCCGATCATCGACTGGGACCGCTTCCGCAAGGACTCCAACTACGACACGTACAACAACAACGCACCGTTTGCCACGTCGTCGTCAACCGGCGCCAGCGCCGGCTTCATCGCCGAAAAAACCACCGGCATCTACACCGAGCTCAATGGCGAAGCCAAGCCGTGGGGCCTGGACCTGCGCTATAACGCCGGCATCCGCTACGTGCGCACCCGCCAGGAGGTGGGCTCGTACAATTCGTTTGCCGATCCGCGCAACGCCACCCTGCCGCTCAACGGCAGCAAGTACCCGAACGTGGACCAGTGGGTGTACCAGGAGACCACCTACAACAACACGCTGCCGTCGGCCACCGCCGCCCTCAACCTGCGCAGCGACATCGTGGCCCGCGCCGCCGTCTCGCGCAGCATGACGCGCGCCGACCCGAACGCGCTGCGCCCCGGCATCAACTTCTCGTCGCCGTCGGCCGACATCGGCACCATCGGCAACCCGACCCTGAAACCGTACCTGTCCGATAATATCGACCTGGGGCTGGACTGGTACACGGGCCGCGAAGGCTACGTGAGCGCCACCATGTTCCAGAAAAAGGTGGCCGGCTTCACCGCCAACGAAAACCTGACACTGCCGTTCACCGACCTGGCGGCCTTCGGCATCAATTACAACAATCTCACGCCCAACCAGCAAAGCGCGATCAACGACCGCGGTGGTCCGAATGCCGCCAACGTCGTCATGACGCGCACCCGCAACGCCAGCGGCACCCTGCGCATTCGCGGCCTGGAACTGGGCTGGGTGCAGCCGCTCGACAAGCTGCTGCCGTTCAAGGGCCTGGGCTTCAACGAAACCGTCACCTTCATCACGCAGCGCGCCAACGGCGAAGGCAGCCAGGGCTTCGTGGCGCTGGGAGTACCGAAGCGTACCAACAACTTCTCGCTCTTTTACGAGAACTACGGCTACTCGGCGCGCCTGTCGCACACGTTCTCCAAGGGCAGCCAGGTATCCACCGGTAACCAGAACGGCATCGCACTGGCCAACCTGTACGTGAACGACTACAAGCAGCTCGATTTCTCGTCGAGCATCGACCTGGAACAGGTGCTGGACCGCGACGGCTGGCCGACGCTGACGTTCGACATCGTCAACCTGAACCGCGACGCGAAGCAGACCTACTTCCAGTTCTCGAATGCCCGCTTCACCGAGTACGCTCCCGGCCGCACCTATTCCTTCGGCTTGCGCAAGAAGTTCTGATGTGTCGCTCCCTGCTCCCTTGTTGACTCAAGGAGCAGTTTATGGGCACCGTCGCCGGGTGGCGGCGGTGCTTCTTTTTTGACCGAATCCAAGGATATCCACGATGACCCTGTGCGCATCGACCCGCCGCGCCTTCTATGCGCTGTGCGCCATCGCCGTAATCGGTAGCTCCGCTGCCGCTGCGCCCAACCTGCCGCACCTGCGCCAGCAAGGCACGGCTACCCAGCTCATGGTCGACGACCAGCCGTTTCTGGTGCTGGGCGGCGAACTGCATAACTCTTCCGCCTCGCACCTGCCCTACCTGAACCGCCTGTGGCCCGCCCTGAAAAGGGCGGAGCTCAACACCGTGCTGGCGCCGGTGCAGTGGGACCAGGTGGAACCGGTGGAAGGCCGCTACGACTTCACGGTACTGGACGGCATGCTGAAACAGGCCCGCGCCAACGACATGCGCCTGATCCTGCTGTGGTTCGGCGCCTGGAAAAACTCGATGTCCACCTACGTGCCGCCGTATGTCAAGCGCGATACCAAGCGTTTCCCGCGCGCGCTCAATCGCGCCGGCGCCGCACAGGAAATCCTGACGCCGTTCGGCGAGCAGACCTTGCAGCGCGATACCGCCGCTTTCCGCGCGCTGCTGGCGCACCTGAAGCAGGCCGACACCCAGCGCACCGTGATCATGGTGCAGGTGGAAAACGAGATCGGCATGCTGCCGGACGTGCGCGACTTCGGCCCGCTGGCCAATGCCGCCCTGGCCGGCCAGGTGCCGCAGCGCCTGCTCGACTACCTGCAAGCCCATCGCACCACCCTGCATCCATCGCTGCTGGCCTTGTGGAATGCGCAGGGCCAGCGCACCAGCGGCACCTGGGCCGAGGTGTTCGGGTCGTCAACCGGCGCCGAAGAAGTGTTCCAGGCCTGGGCTTATGCAGCTTTCGTGGAAACCATGAGCGCGGCCGGCAAAGCCGCGTACCCGATTCCGCTGTACGTGAACGCAGCGCTCAACCGCCCGGGCAAGAAGCCGGGCGAGTACCCGAGCGCCGGTCCGCTGCCGCACCTGTTCGATGTCTGGAAAGCGGCGGCGCCGTCGATCGACCTGCTGGCGATCGACACCTATTTCCCCAACTTTACCGACTGGGCGCCGCAGTTCAAGCGTCACGACAACCCGCTGTTCGTGCCGGAGGCCGACAACGCCGGCCGCCACGACGCCGCTGCCAAGGCCTTTTATGCCATCGGCGAACATGACGCCTTCGGCTTTTCGCCGTTCGGCATCGAGGACAGCACCGGTCTTGGCGACGACGCCCTGCCCGCCGCCTACCGCCTGCTGCGCGAGTTGGCGCCGGTGATCAACCAGCACCAGGGCGCCGGCCGCACGCGCGGCTTCAAGGCGCGCGTGTCGTACGACGGCGTGGTCGATGCAGCACCGCAGCAGGCCACCATGGGCGGCGTCACTTTGAACGTGGCCTTCGGTAATCCGTGGGCCAAGGCCGACAACAAGGACATCGAATCGTTTGGCGGCCTTGTGATACGGCTGGCCGACGACGAATTCCTCATCGCCGGCAAAGGTCTGACCGTGACCTTCAAGGACGCCACCGGCGCCGGCGACAGCATCGGCCTGGAACTGGTCACCGAGGGAACCTACGAGAACGGCAAGTGGGTGCCGGGACGCTGGCTCAATGGCGACGAGATCCACCAGGGCCGCCAGGTGATGCTGGTAACGGGCGCCTTTACCGCGCAACGGGTCAAGCTGTACCGCTACAAATAGCGAGTACCGCAGCAGTTGTACGACGACCCGAAGCAAACGGTGGAAATATGCTAAAGTGTTACCGCAACCATCAGTCGATGGTTGCCTAACATTTCCAGTGATATTTTCCAGCTAAGGTAGTCCCGCAATGAATAAATTGGCGCCAGAGGAGCGCAGCCAGCCGACGATGCACGACGTGGCGCGGCTGGCTGGCGTGTCGCCGATGACGGTATCGCGCGTCATGAACGGCAAGGACACGGTCCACGCCAAAACCCGCAAGAAGGTCGCCGACGCGGCGGCCGCGCTCAACTACATGCCCAACCAGGAAGCGCGCAAGCTGGCCGGCGCGCGGCCGATGCGTATCGGTTTCTTGTACAGCAATCCCAGCGCCGGCTACCTGAGCGCCTTGCTGGTCGGCCTGTTGAACCAGTCCAGCATCCACAATATGCAGCTGTTCGTGGAAAAGGGCGACGGCCAGGCTCACCAGCTCGAACAGATCGAACGCCTGATCGGCAACAACCTCGATGGCATCATCCTGCCGCCGCCGCTCGGTGACGATCCGGCCATCCTGGCGCGCCTGAAAAGCGCCGGCGCGCCGGTGGTGACCGTGGCCTGCGGCCAGCCCGATCCCGATGTGAGCCCGGTCAGTTCCGTCAGCATTGACGACTACCTGGCCGCGTACCAGATGACGCGCCAGCTGATTGGCCTGGGCCACCACCGCATCGGCTTCATCGCCGGCGACGGCAACCAGACCGCCAGTGCGCGGCGGCTGGCCGGCCACCAGGCCGCGCTGCAGGAAGCCGGCGCCGATACCGCGTCCGAGTTGATTGTTCCGGGTTTGTACACCTATCGTTCGGGACTGGAAGCGGCGGAAGCGTTGATGGCGCTGGCAGAACGTCCTACCGCCATTTTTGCCAGCAACGACGACATGGCGGCAGCCACGGTGGCGGTGGCGCACCGGCTGGGCATGGACGTGCCGGGAGACTTGACGGTGGTCGGCTTCGACGATACCGCGCTGGCCACCACCATCTGGCCGGCATTGACCACCGTGCACCAGCCGATCACCGACATGGCCGGCGAAGCGGCACGCCTGCTGCAACGGCAAATCCGCCGCCAGCGCGACGGCGCGCCATTGAAACCCGAACACCTGTTGATGAATTTCTCGCTGATCCGGCGCCAGTCCGACGCCGCCCCGCGCGTGCGCCCGCCGGCGCACTTTCTGCCGCCGCAGGCGCCGCGCCCGGTGGACGCGGAAATGGCGTCGACTACCCCACCATCAGCTTGACGGATTTCAGCTGCGCTGAGTCCGGGCCGGCGTGGATGGTAAAGCTGCCCGGTTCCACCACGCGCTCCATGCGCACATTGTAGAACGACAGGTCCGCCGGCTTGATCTCGAACGACAGCGTGCGGCGTTCGCCCGGTTGCAGGGTCACGCGCTTGAAGGCCTTCAGTTCCAGCACCGGCCGCGTGACCGAGCTGATATCGTCGCGGATGTAAATCTGCACCACCTCGTCGCCGGCGACCTTGCCGGTATTGGCCACGTCCACTTCCACCGTGGTGCTCTCGCTGACGCCGATACGGGCCTTGCTCAGGCGCGGTTCCGCGATGGAGAACGTGGTGTAACTTAGACCGAAGCCGAACGGGAACAACGGTTTGGTCGAGCCGTCGATGTAACCGCGCCGCGCCGACGGCTTGTGGTTGTAGAAGATCGGCAGCTGGCCCACGCTGCGCGCGATCGACACCGGCAGCTTGCCGCCCGGATTGGCGCGGCCGAACAGGATGTCGGCCACCGCGTTGCCGGTCTCCTGCCCCATGTACCAGCCTTCCACCAGCGCGTCGGCCTTTTCCGCCAGCAGGTTGACCGACAGCGGCCTGCCGTTGAGCAGGAACACCACCGTCGGTTTGCCCAGCGCGAAAATGGCGCGCGCCAGGTCGTTCTGCTGGCCCATCAGGTCCAGCGTCTCGCGGTCGCCCAGGTGGTTGTCGGCCCACGCTTCGCGACTGGTCTGCTCGTTGTCGCCCAGGACCATGATGATGGTGTCGGCGTTCTTTGCCGCCGCCACCGCTTCGGCGATCAGCTTCGCATTGACTTCCGGCGCAACGAACTTGATCTCGTCCTGGCCCCAGATGCGGCTTTCGGTGATGCGCACGCCTTCGGCGTAAGCCAGCTCGAAGCTCTGGGCGCGGCTCTCGGCCTGCAAGCCCTCGTACACCGACACCACGTGGCGCGGTATGTCGGAGTAGCCGCCGATCGGCGTGTCCTTGGCATGCGTACCGAGCAGCAGCACCTTGCCCACCTTCTTGCCGTCGAGCGGCAGCAGGCCCTTGTCGTTTTTCAGCAGCACCGGCGTGCGGGTAGCGGCCAGGCGCGCCAGTGCTACCGCGTCGGCAGTGGCGGTCAGACTGTCGGCGCGGTTGGCGTCCACGTACGGCTGCTCGAACAGGCCGGCCTGGAACTTGAGTTTTAAAATGCGGCGCACCACGATGTCGATTTCCTTGACCGCCACGCGCTTTTCCTTGACCAGCGCGGCCAGCGACAGGTAGCCCAGCGGGTCCGGCGTTTCGATATCGACGCCGGCCTTGATCGCATAATAGCCGGCCTCTTTCGGATCCGCGGCAAGCTTGTGGCGCGTGACCAGTTCATTGATGCCGAAGTAGTCGGACACTGTCACGCCCTGGAAGCCCCATTCCTCGCGCAGCACCTTGTGCAGCAGCCAGTGGCTGGCGTGCGACGGAATGCCGCCGATCTCGTTATACGACGGCATCACCGCCGCCACGTTGGTCTCGCGGATCAGGCGTTCGAACGGCGGGAAAAAGTCTTCGCGCAGGGTGCGTTCGCTCACTTCGGCAGGGCCGATGTTGGTACCGTTTTCCGGCTGGCCGTGGCCGGTCATGTGCTTGAGCGTGACGAACACCTTGTCTTTGGCCAGTACCGGGTTTTCGCCGGCAAAGCCGATCACTGCCGCCTTGCCGATTTCGGCGCACAGGTGGGCGTCTTCGCCGTAGGTTTCCTCGATGCGGCCCCAGCGCGGTTCGCGCGCCACGTCCACCACGGGCGCCAGCGCCAGGTTGGCGCCGCGCGCGCGCATCTCGCGCGCCGCCACGCTGAACACCTGTTTGGTGAGCTCCGGATCGAACGACGAGGCCAGGCCGATCGCCTGCGGGAAGCTGGTGGCGTCGCGCGCCACGTAGCCGTGCAGCGCCTCTTCGTGCATGAACAGCGGGATGCCGAGGCGGGTCTGTTCCACCGCCCATTTTTGCGCAGCATTGGTGTACACGGCCGTTTCCAGCGCCGTGCGGTTCTTGACGCCCCCGGTATCGCCGGCGCCGGCGGCCTGGCCCAGCTGGCGGTCGGACGGCCGGCCGATCATGCCGATGCCGTGCGGGTAGGCCTGTTTGGCTTTCGCAGCGGAGAACTCGCCGCTGGCATCCTGGATCTCGGTCTTCTTCTGCCACACGCACAGCATCTGGGCGATTTTCTCTTCCAGCGTCATGCGGCCCAGCAGGTCGTTTACCCGGCGGTCCAGCGGCAAGGCGGCATCCTTGTAAGGTACATTGACGGCGGTGGCAGCAAAGGCCATCGGCGCCGACACCATGGACAGGCCGGCGACGCCGGTCATCGAGGACAGGAAGTCCCTGCGGTTGGTTTTCATACTTGTCTCCATATTTTTTATGTGGGTACTACAAAACGCTCAACGTCCCAGGCTGGGCTTATTGGGGGCATAGGTCCAGCCAGGTACCAGGTAACGCATCGCCAGCGCATCGTCGCGCGCGGTCGTGGCTACTTTCTTGTACAGCAGGTGCGCCGCTTCGATGCGGTCCATGTCGGGTTCCACACCCAGGCCCGGACGCTCCGGCACCAGTACTTCGCCGCCGACGATCTGCAACGGTTCGCGGGTCAGGCGCTCCTGGCCTTCCTGCCAGATCCAGTGCGTGTCGATGGCGGTGATCTTGCCCGGCGCGGCCGCTGCCGCGTGGGTGAACATGGCGAGCGATACATCGAAGTGGTTGTTCGAGTGCGAGCCCCAGGTCAGGCCCCATTCGGCGCACAACTGGGCCAGCCGCACGGAGCCCTGCATGGTCCAGAAGTGCGGATCGGCCAGCGGAATATCGACGGCGCCGAGCAGGTGCGCGTGCGCCATCTGGCGCCAGTCGGTGGCGATCATGTTGGTGGCGGTGGGGATGCCGGTGGCGCGGCGGAACTCCGCCATGGTCTCGCGGCCCGAGTAGCCGTTCTCGGGACCGCACGGGTCTTCCGCGTACGCCAGCAGGTGGCCCTGGCCGCGACACAGGTCAATCGCCTCGCGCAGCGACCAGGCGCCATTGGGGTCGAGCGTGGCGCGCGCAGCAGGAAAGCGCGCCTTGATGGCGGCAATCGCTTCCAGTTCTTCCGCGCCGTGCATGACGCCGCCCTTGAGCTTGAAGTCGCGGAAACCATAGCGCGCCACCGTGGCCTCGGCCTGGTCGGCAATCGCCGCCGGCGTCAGCGCTTCCTGGTGGCGCATCCTGTACCAGTCGTCACCGGAACCCGGCAGGTATGGCAGGTCGGTGCGGCCACGGTCGCCGATGTAGAACAGGTAGGCCAGCATCGGCACGCTGTCGCGTTGCTGACCGGCGCCGAGCAGTTCGCACACGGGCACGCCCAGGTGCTGGCCCAGCAGATCGAGCAGCGCCGATTCCACCGCCGTGATCACGTTCTCGAGGCGCAGATTGATTTCGTGCGGCTGCTTGAGCACCGCCGCTTCGGCGGCGGACGTGACCTGGTATTGCCGGCCGCTGACGTCGCGGTTGACAATGGCGGCGCGGATGCCGTTCAGCGTGCGGTTATAGCGCCCGATCGGCGTGCCCACCACCAGCGGCACGGCGTTTTCCAGCGCGCGCAGGATGCCGGCGCCGCCGGGCACTTCGCCGATGCCGGTGTGGCCGGCGCTGTCCTGCAGCAGCACCAGGTTGCGCGTGAAGTAAGGCGCGTGCGCGCCGCACAGGTTGAGCAGCATGCTGTCGTGGCCGGCTACCGGGATCACGCGCATGGCGGTGACGACCGGTGTCGTGGAACGTGGGGAGGAATGCGGTAAATGTGTTGCCTGTACCATGCCTTTATCCTAAAATGATTAGCGCTACCATTTACTCAGTGTGAAGGATTTATGGGATCACGTCAACAAGGCAAGCGCGGCAAGATTGCTGCGGCAGTGGCTATCATCTTCACGGTGGGTGCGCTTGGCGGCTGCGCCACGGCGCCGGGCACCGCCAGCGACCCAGGCCAGCACTGGGTCGCTTCATGGGGCACGGCGCAAATGGTGCCGGAAACCGCCAACGAACTGCCAGCGGCCAACTGGCGCGATGCCAGCATCCGCCAGATCGTTCACCTGTCGCTCGGCGGCAGCGAAGTGCGGGTACGCCTTTCCAATGCATACGGCACGGCGCCGCTGCTGGTCGATGCGGCCAGCGTGGCGCGCGCCGTGGCGCCCGGCCGCGCCGCCATCGACGCCGCCACATTGAAGGTCCTGACCTTCGATGGCCGCAGCGCGGTCACCATCCCCGCCGGCGCCGAGTATTACAGCGATCCGGTTTCCCTCGACGCACCGGCCGGCGCCGACCTGGCCATCTCTCTGCACTTCACCGGCGAACCGGCGCGCCAGACCAGTCATAGCGGCGCGCGCGCCAGCAGCTTCCTCGCTGCCGGCAACCGCACCGCGGATGCCGACTGGCCCGGCGCCGCCACGGTGACGCGCTGGTTTGCAATTGCCGATGTCGATGTGCTGGCGCCGCGCGCGGCCGGCGCGCTGGTGGCCATCGGCGATTCGATCACCGACGGCTATGGCGTGACCACCGACGGCAACGACCGCTGGACCGATGTGCTGGCCGCGCGCCTGCGTCGCGATAATGTTCCGATTGGTACGGTCAACGCCGGCATCGGCGGCGGCCGCATGTTGAAAGACGGCCTGGGGCCGAACCTGGTCTCGCGCTTCGAGCGCGACGTGCTGGGCCGCGCCGGCGTCACCCACGCGCTGGTGCTCATCGGCGTCAATGACCTGGGCAACCTGCACCGCAACACGCCCGACCTGCCGGCCGATCGCCAGCAACTGCTGGCCGACCTGCGCCTGGCGCACCGCCAGCTGGCAACCCGCGCCCGGGCGCGCGGCGTGTGCCTGATCGGCGCCACCGTCACGCCGTATGTCGGCAGCGACTACTACCACCCGGAGCCGGCCAACGAGGCCGACCGGCAGGAGCTCAATGCGTGGATACGCGATGCCGGCGTGTTCGACGCGGTGACCGATTTCGACGCCGCGCTGCGCGATCCGGCGCAGCCGCAACGGCTGGCGCCGCAGTACGACTCGGGCGACCACCTGCATCCGTCGCTGGCCGGCTACCGCGCCATGGCTGACGCGGTGCCGCTCGAGATGCTACGACGGCGATGTCGAAGTCGGCCCTGAGCCAGCACCGTACCACCTACCATAAGAACGGAAAACTACAATAATGAGACAACCATTGATCGCTGCGGCGGGAGCCATCCTGGCCGCCGCCCTGCTCTGCTGCACCCTGCCCGCCCAGGCACTGGGCCAGAAACGGCTGGTGCTGTTCGATTCCCCTCCTGCCAACGCGGTCGCCATCGCGCAAGCCGGCAAGACCGCCACGCTGTACGTGGATACCGCCGACCATGCCGGCGTGCTGCGCGCCGCGCGCGACCTGCAGGCCGATATCGGCCGCGTGACCGGCGCCACGCCAGCGCTGCAAACCGGCGCACCGGCCGGCGCCGACGCCATCATCATCGGCACCGTGGGCCGCAGTCCGCTGATCGACAAGCTGGTTGCAGCCGGCAAGCTCGATGTCGCCGCCATCCAGGGCAAGTGGGAAGGCTGGCAGGTGCAAACCGTATTGCGGCCCCTGCCCGGCGTGGAGCGCGCGCTGGTAATTGCCGGCAGCGACAAGCGCGGCGCCATCTACGGCATCTACGAGTTGTCGGAGCAGATCGGCGTATCGCCCTGGTACTGGTGGGCGGACGTGCCGCCACCAAAAAAGTCGGCGTTGTTTGCCTATGCGCCAGCGGCCGTGCACGATTCACCGGTGGTCAGGTATCGCGGCATCTTCCTCAACGACGAGCAGCCGGCGCTGACCGGCTGGGTGCAGCAGACCTATGGCGGCTACAACCATCGCTTTTACGAGAAAGTGTTCGAGCTGCTGCTGCGCCTGCGCGCCAACTACCTGTGGCCGGCGATGTGGAATTCGGCGTTTTATGACGACGACAAACTCAACGGCAAGCTGGCCGACGACTATGGCATCGTGATGGGCTCGTCGCACCACGAGCCGATGATGCGCGCTCAGAAGGAGTGGACGCGCCAGGGCAAGGGCCCGTGGGATTACCAGCGCAACGAGAAAGTGCTGCGCAGTTTCTGGACCGGCGGCATGCGCAACACGCGCGACTTCGAGAAGATGATCACCATCGGCATGCGCGGCGACGGCGACGAGCCGATGTCGGAAGAATCGAACGTGGCGCTGCTCGAACGCATCGTGGCCGACCAGCGCGCCATCATCGGCAAGGAACTGGGGCGCGATGCGGCCACCGTGCCGCAAATGTGGGCGCTGTACAAGGAGGTGCAGGACTACTACGAAAAGGGGATGCGCGTGCCGGATGACGTCACGCTGCTGTGGTGCGACGACAACTGGGGCAATATCCGCCGCCTGCCCACGACCGAAGAACGCAAGCGCGCCGGCGGTGCGGGCGTGTACTACCACTTCGATTACGTGGGCGGCCCGCGCTCTTACAAGTGGATCAATGTGACGCCGCTGCCGAAAATCTGGGAGCAAATGCAGCTGGCGTGGCAGTACCAGGCCGACCGCATCTGGATCGTCAACGTGGGCGACCTGAAACCGATGGAAGTGCCCACCGAGTTTTTCCTCACCTATGCATGGAACCCCGCCGCCTGGCCGGCAGAGCGCCTGCCCGAGTACCTGAAACTGTGGGCCACGCGCGAATTCGGCCCACAGCACGCCGATGACATCGCCGACATCGTGGCCAGCTACGCGCGCTACAACGGCCGCCGCAAGCCCGAGCAACTGGAACCGGGCACTTACCACCCGGTCAACTATGACGAAGCCGAACGGGTAACGGCCGAGTTCCAGTCGATTGCTTCGCGTGCTGAGCGCATCGCCGGGCAACTGCCGGCGGCGCAGCGCGATGCATTCTTCCAGCTGGTGCAGTACCCGGCGCAAGCGAGCGCCGTGGTGAACGAACTGTATACGACAGCTGCCCGCAACCGGCTGTACGCGGTGCAGGGCCGCACCTCGACCAACGACCTGGCAGCGAAGGCGCGCAGCCTGTTCGCGCAGGATGCGGAGCTGACGCGGCGCTATCACGAAGACATCAGCGGCGGCAAATGGAACCACATGATGTCGCAAACCCACCTCGGCTACACCTACTGGAACCAGCCGCCGCGCAACGTGATGCCGGCGGTGAGCGAAGTGCAGGCGCCGCTGGCGGCCGACATGGGCGTGGCCGTACAAGGCAATGCGCAAGTGTGGCCGGGACCCGACGGCGACAAGCTGGCCCTGCCCGCCCTCGATGAAATCACCGGTGCGCCGGCATTCCTGGAAGTGTTCAATCGCGGCCGGCAGCCGTTCGACTACCGCATCACGACCAGCGCACCGTGGCTGGAGATCGACCAGCCCGCCGGCCAGGTCGAACGCGACCGCCGCGTGCACGTCAAGGTGCGCTGGGCCGACGTGCCGCGCGGCGTCGATCATGCGACGCTGACGGTACAAGGCCCCAATGGCGCCAAGGTCACAGTCAAGGCGCCGCTGCGCCGGCTGGTCAAAGAGGCTGTGGCAGGCGACTTCGTCGAGACTGGCGGCGTTGTGTCCATCGAAGCCGCCAACTTTGCCAGGGCCATGGCGCCGGCCGGCCGCCAGTGGCTCACCATCCCCGGCCATGGCCGCACGCAGTCCGGCGTGACTGCGCTGCCAGTCGATGCGAAGTCAGATGAAGCCCCGCAGATGCGGCTCGACTACGCGCTGCACCTGCAAACCGCCGGCAAAGTCGTGGTGCACGCCACGCTGGCGCCTACCCAGAAATTCCAGCCCGGCGCCGGCCTGCGCTACGCCGTCTCGTTCGACGACGAGGCGCCGCAGCTGGTGAATATGCACGCAGACAGTTCCGAGCAGGCGTGGGAAAAGAGCGTCTCGGACGGCGCCACCGTGCTGACCTCGCGCCACACCATCGCCACGGCCGGCCGCCACACGCTCAAGTTCTGGGCGGTGGATGCCGGTGTGGTACTGCAAAAAATCGTGGTTGATACGGGCGGCTTGCAGGACAGCTACCTCGGGCCGCCCGAAAGTCCACGCGCACGGTAATCCAAAAAAACAAACGGAGACAAAATGTATAAATTATTGACCACCGTGCTGGCGGCCCTGCTGCTGGCCGGCAGCCTTGGTTCGACCAGCGCCGCTACTAATACAGTCAAGGCGCCCGCAGACGAAGATGGCTACAAGCTGTGGCTGCGCTATCAACCGCTGGCGCCCGCCGCGCAGGTGAAGCTCAAAGCACAGGCGCGCAGCATCGTGCTCACCGCTGCGGCCACACCCACCACCCGCGCCGCTGTCGCCGAGCTGCAACGCGGCGTTGCCGGCATGGGCGGCGGCCCGGCACCGGCGCAGGCTACCGCCATCGCCGACGGCGCGGTGGTGCTGGGCACCACGGCCACCCTGCCGGCGCTCGCCCCAGCGCTGAAGGCCGAACTGTCCGGGCTTGGCAGCGAAGGCTATTTGCTGCGCGCCACGAGACTGCAAGGCCGCCCGGTCACGCTGATCGCCGCCAATACCGACATCGGACTGCTGTACGGCGCCTTTGCCTGGCTGCGCGCGACCGCTGCCGGCACCGCGCCGGAAGCGGCATCCTCGCCCAAGCTGCAACTGCGCCTGCTCAATCACTGGGATAACCTCGATCGCCACGTGGAGCGTGGCTACGCGGGCGCGTCGATCTGGGACTGGTGGGCGCTGCCCGAGATTACCGACAGCCGCTATACCGACTACGCGCGCGCCAATGCGTCGCTCGGCATCAACGGCACGGTGCTCAACAACGTCAATTCCAAGCCGGAGGTGCTCACGCCCGCATACATCGCCAAGGCCGCGGCCGTGGCCGACGTGCTGCGCCCTTACGGCATCAAGGTGTTCCTGTCGGCGCGCTTTTCCACGCCGCTGGAACTGAAGGAAACCGATACCGCCGATCCACTGTCGCCCGCCGTGCAGGCGTGGTGGAAGAAGAAGGCCGACGAGATCTATCGGACCATTCCCGACTTCGGCGGCTTCCTGGTCAAAGCCAATTCCGAGGGCCAGCCCGGCCCGCAGGATTACCATCGCAGCCACGCCGACGGCGCCAACATGCTGGCTGCTGCGCTGGCGCCGCACCATGGCATCGTGATGTGGCGCGCTTTTGTCTATGCTCCCGAAGCAGGCAAAGAAACCGACCGCGCCCGCCAGGCGTACGAAGAATTCAAGCCGCTCGACGGCAAGTTCGCGGCCAATGTGATGGTGCAGGTGAAGAACGGCGCCATCGACTTCCAGCCGCGCGAACCGTTCCACCCGCTGTTCGGCGCCATGCCCAACACGCCGCTGATGATGGAATTCCAGATCACCAAGGAGTACCTGGGCTTTTCCACCGATATCGCCTACCTGGGCACGATGTTCGAAGAGGTGCTCGAGAGCGACACCATGCAGCACGGCGCAGGAAAAGGCCCGACCGTGGCGCAGATCATCGAAGGCGCCCATACGCTCGGTGGCCAGCCGGCAGCGACCGGCATGGCCGGCGTGGCCAACATCGGCGTCGATCGCAACTGGACCGGCCACCACTTCGATCAGGCCAACTGGTACGCGTTCGGGCGCCTGGCGTGGAATCCGCAGGCCTCGGCGCGCGCCATCGCCATCGAGTGGGCCGCGCAAACCTTCGGCAACGACGCCCGCGTGACCACCCCGGTGGTGGACATGCTGATGCTGTCGCGCGAAGCCGTGGTCGATTACATGACGCCGCTGGGACTGCACCACATGATGGGTACCGCCCACCACCACGGCCCGGCGCCGTGGGTAAACGACCTGGAACGCCCGGACTGGAACCCGGTGTACTACCACCGCGCCGCGCGCGACGGCATCGGTTTCGACCGCACCGCCAGCGGTACCAATGCGCTGGAACAGTATGCGCCGGCGCTCGCTCGCCTGTACGCCGATCCGCGCACCACGCCGGAAAAATACCTGCTGTGGTTCCACCACCTGCCGTGGACGTACGCGATGCCGTCGGGCCGCACGCTGTGGGCCGAAATCATCCACCACTATGACCGTGGCGTGGCCGCCGCGCGCGACCTGCAAACCCGCTGGGACGCCCTGCGCGGCGTGGTGGATGCGCGCCGCCATGCCGAAGTGGCGCAGCGGCTGCGGCGCCAGGTGCAGAACGCGGAGTTGTGGCGCAATGCCTGTATCGCCTACTTCCAGTCGGTGTCGGGCCTGCCCTTGCCGGACGGCGTGGCGCCGCCACCGCAGCCGCTGGAGTACTATAAGGGCATCCACTTCCCGTATGCGCCGGGCCGTGGCTGAACCATTTACCACACCAATCACCATGACCAGCAAAGCCAATCCCACCATGAGCGACGTCGCCCGCAAGGCCGGCGTCTCGCCGATGACCGTCTCGCGGGTGCTCAATGGCGACACCCGCGTGCGCGAAGCCACGCGCCAGCTGGTGGCCGACGCCATGACAGCGCTCAGCTATGTGCCCAACCAGGCGGCCCAGCGCCTGGCCGGCGCGCGGGCCATCCGCATCGGCTTTTTGTACTCCAACCCCAGCGCCGGCTACCTGAGCGAATTCCTGGTCGGCCTGCTCAACCAGGCCAGCCCCCACAACGTGCAGCTGGTGGTGGAAAAATGCGAGGCCGACGAACACGGCGTGGAACAGGCGCGGCGCCTGATCGACAACGGCGTCGATGGCATCATCCTGCCGCCGCTGTGCGATATCGCGGAGCTGGTGGACTTGCTGGCGCAATCGGGCACGCCGGCGGTCACCGTGGCCTGCGGCCAGCCAGACGACCGCCTGAGCGGCGTGCGCATCGACGACTACCAGGCCGCCCATGCCATGGCCTGCCACCTGATCGCATTGGGCCACCAGTGCATCGGCTTTGTCGCCGGCCATCCCAACCAGACCGCCAGCGCGCGCCGCCTGCAGGGCTTCAAGGATGCGCTGGCAGAGCACCACCTGCCGCAGGCGCCGGAGCTGATCGTGCAGGGCCTGTTTACCTACCGTTCCGGCCTGGACGCCGCCGAGCAGTTGCTGGCGCAGGAGCCGCGTCCCACCGCCATCTTTGCCAGCAACGACGACATGGCCGCCGCCGTGGTGGCCATCGCCCACCGCCTGGCGCTCGACGTGCCCGGCGATCTGACGGTGGCCGGCTTCGACGATACGGCGCTGGCCACCACCATCTGGCCCGAGCTGACCACCGTGCGCCAGCCGATCGCCGAGATGGCGGAAGCGGCCGTGCGCGCGCTGGTGCGGCAAATCCGCGACCGCCGCGACGGCGCCCCCGCCGCGCCGCAGCAGGTGGTGATGGACCATGCGTTGATACGGCGCCAGTCCGACGCCGCGCCGCGCGTACGCCCGCCAGCGCGGGTGGTTACTCGCCTGCGTATGTAGCAGAGGCAACAAACCTGCGCCTGCGTGTGCAAGCGAACATACACGGCAGCGCATCGCAGACATGATGGCAGGACGATATCTTTCTGCGACCGCCATCATGCCCCTCACTGCCCTCACGCTTCAATCGCGCCCGGAATTCCTGCCCGCCCCGGCCAGGGTGCCACCCATGCTGGCGCAGTTTCTGGCCGGCCTCACAGATGGCGACGCGGCGTCTGCACTGCATGGCGCCGTGGCTGCGGGTCTCGACCGCCTGCCGCTGCCCGGCAGCGGCGCCACGCTGGCGCGCTGGCAGGCGTTGTCCATCGCCGGCGGCCATGACCTCTCGTTCGCCAAGCTGTACGAGGGCCATACCGACGCCCTGGCCATCCTGGCGGAATTGAACGGCCCGGAGATCGCCGGCGCGACCTGGGGAGTCTGGTGCGCGGAGCCGCCGGGACCCGGCGTGGCGCTGCGCATGGGCGGCAACGGCCGTTACACGCTGTCCGGCCGCAAGCAGTGGTGCTCGGGCGCGGCGTCGATCAGCCACGCGCTGGTGAGCTGCTGCGACGCGGCCGGCCGCCGCATGCTGGCGGCCGTGAGTCTGCGCCAGCCCGGCGTGGAAGTGACGGACCAGGGCTGGCAAGCGGTCGGCATGGCCGGCAGCGCCAGCGTGGACGTGGTGTTTAACGATGCGCAGGCCGTGCCGGTAGGCGAACACGAGTCGTA
This sequence comes from Duganella sp. FT27W, assembly GCF_009295655.1. Taxonomy (NCBI): domain Bacteria; kingdom Pseudomonadati; phylum Pseudomonadota; class Betaproteobacteria; order Burkholderiales; family Oxalobacteraceae; genus Duganella; species Duganella sp. FT27W. The sequence continues at coordinate 915,631 of NZ_WHIV01000001.1, read as the reverse complement.
CCTGACCCGGCCCGGCTTCTGGCTCGGTGGCGCCGGCGTGGCCGCGTGCTGGTATGGCGCCGCCCGCGCCATCGGCGAGCACCTGCTGGCCACCACCCACACCCAGGCTGCCGACAGGAACAGCAAGGTCGATCCGCACCGGCAGGCGCACCTGGGCAGCGTGGATATCGCACTGTCGGGCGCCGCCGCGCTGCTCATCGACAGCGCAGCGGCCATCGACGCCCACCCGCAAGCCGACCACTGTGCGCTGGCGCTGCGCGCGCGCTTGACCGTGGAAGCGGCAGCGACCACCGTGCTGGAACATGCCAGCCGTGCCCTGGGCGCCGGTCCGCTGTGCCGCAACGCCGGTTTTGCACGGATGGTGGCCGATCTGCCCGTGTTCCTGCGTCAGAGCCACGCGGAACGCGACCTGGCCACGCTGGGTTCGGAACTGGCAAAAACGGGAGAGTCGCCATGGGCCTTATGACAGAAAAATTTGCGCCCGCGTTTGCCACTGAAGGCATGGCGCACCCGCGCCAGATCGCGGGCGAAGGCACGCCCGACGCCGCATGGCAGGCGTGGCACGGCCTGCGCCAGTTGCCACCGGTGGCCGCCCACGAGCTGGTGACGCCAGGCCAGCGCGCCATCATCGTCGCACCGCATCCTGACGACGAGGTGCTGGCCTGCGGCGGGCTGCTGCAACTGCTGGCGGCGCAAGGCACGCGCACCGTGGTGGTGGCCGCCACCGACGGCGATGCCAGCCACCCTGGATCGGCCATGTACCCGCCCGCGCAACTGGCGCGCTTGCGCGCGAAGGAAACCGAGGCCGCGCTGCGCGCCTTGATACCAGCAGGCCAGCCGGTGCCGCAGGTGATCCGCGCGCGCCTTCCCGATGGCGGCGTCACCAGCCAGGTGGGCGCACTGCAAACCTTGCTCGAACAGCTGCTGCGTGCCGACGACGTGGTATTTACCACCTGGCGCCAGGACGGCCATCCCGACCACGAAGCCTGTGGCTACGCCACCGCGCAGGCTGCGCGCCAGTGCGGCGCCTCCGTGGTGGAACTGCCGGTGTGGGCCTGGCACTGGGCCGAACCGGGCGACCGCCGCGTGCCGTGGCACCGCGCGCGCCGGCTGGCGCTCGACGCCGCAGCGCTGCAACGCAAGCGCGACGCCATCGCCTGTTACGCCACCCAACTCCATCCCGATCCCAGCACCGGCCAGCCGGCCATTCTGCCGCCGCACGTGCTGGCGCGCCTTACCCATCCTTACGAAGTCTGCTTCCTATGACCATCACCAACCGGCACACCCATTTCCAGCAGCTCTACACCCAGGACGCCGATCCGTGGAAGGTGCGCCAGCGCTGGTACGAGCAGCGAAAACGCAGCCTGCTGATGGCGTGCCTGCCGCTGCAACGCTATCGCCGGGCGTTCGAGCCGGCCTGCGGCAACGGCGAACTGACCGCCGCCCTGGCCCATCGCGCCGAATACGTGCTGGCCACCGACCTCTCGCCCGAGGCAGTTCGGCTGACGCAGCAGCGCATCCACAAGGAGCATCCGAGCGACGCGTCGCGCGTGACGGTGCGCCAGCAGATCGTGCCGCAGGACTGGCCCGAGGACAGTACCTTCGACCTGATCGTGATCAGCGAAATGGCCTATTACCTGCCCGAGCACGAAGTGGTCAATCTGCGCGATCGCTGCATGGCGTCGCTCGCCGACAATGGCACACTGGTGCTGTGCCACTGGCGCTGGCCGTTTGCCGACCGCCAGATGGACAGCGCCGACATCCACGCCCGCTTCGACGGCACGCCGGGCATGCACCGCCTGATGCAGCACAGCGAGGCCGACTTCCTGCTCGACATCTGGTCGCCCAATCCGTCGTCCATCGCGCAGCTGGAGGGCCTGGTGCCATGATCGGCATCGTCATCCCGGCCCACAACGAAGAACGCTACCTTGACGGCTGCCTGAACGCCATCCGGCTGGCGTGCCGCCACCCCGATCTGCGCGGCGAATCGGTCAACGTGGTGGTGGTGCTCGACCATTGCGGCGACGGTTCGCGCGCGATCGCCCTCGCCCATACCCACGCCCTGCAAGGCGCGGGCTACCGGGTGGAAGCAATCGAGGTAGATGCCCGCAACGTTGGCGCCGCCCGTGCCGCCGGCGCCGAACGCCTGCTGGCGCACGGCGCGCGCTGGCTGGCCTTTACCGATGCCGACACCCGCGTGGCGCCCGACTGGCTGGTGGCGCAACTGCGCCTCGGTGTGGACGTCGTGTGCGGCACCGTCTGTGTCGATGACTGGGCGGCACACCATGAAGAGCCGACTCTGCTGCGCCAGCATTTCGAGCTGACCTATACCGACAGCGACGGCCACCGCCACATCCACGGCGCCAACCTGGGCGTGTGCGCCAAAGCCTATCGCTGCGTGGGCGGCTTCGCGCCACTGGCATGCAGCGAAGACGTGGCGCTGGTCGAAGCACTGGAGCACTGCGGCGCCAGCATCGCCTGGAGCGCGGCGCCGCGCGTGACCACCAGCGCCCGCCGCGATGCACGGGCGCGCGGCGGTTTTGGCGATACGCTGATCCGCTTCGCCACCGCCGCCACCCAGGCTGCGCTGCCTGCGCTCCCTTCACTTCCATCACTCCCCTCACTGCCGCTCAAACCGGTCATACCATGACACTGCTCCACGACTGGCAAACTGCGCCCACCGAAGACCATCCGCTGGTGCGCCTGGGCCGCCTGCTGCAGGATGCCGGCTATGCATTTACCACGACCTCGCCACCAAGCCACCGGCGCGTGAATGCGCGCGAACACAACGCGACCGCCAAGGATTTGCGTGGCGTCTTCGGCTGGAACCGCCCGTTCGACGGCAGTGTGATACATCCGGACATGCTGCAACTGATGGACCGTGCGGGCATCCTGCTGACCGAAGGTCGTCTGTATCGCAGCGCGCTGCGCGCCTCCACGCTTGGCGGCCAACTGTACTTTCACTCGGCCTATCCCACCCGCGATGTCGATTCGGTATTCTTCGGCCCCGACACCTATCGCTACGAACAGGTGATCGACACCGCGCTGGCGGCTGGTCTGCCGGTGCAGCGCGCGGTCGATATCGGCAGTGGCGCCGGACCGGGAGCGATCAAGGTGGCAGCAGCATGCCCCGAGGCTGAAGTGTGGGCGGTAGATGTGAATCCGAAAGCGCTGGCGCTCACTGCACTCAATGCGCAACTGGCGCGGCTGGACAACATCCAGGCGGCGCACAGCGATGTGCTCAAGGGAGTGGACGGACACTTCGACCTCATCGTGGCCAATCCGCCGTTCATGGTCGATGATGACCAGCGCACGTATTGCCACGGCGGCGGCGCGCTGGGCGAAGGCCTGTCGCATGCGATCGTGGACAGCGCCATCGCGCGCCTGGCGCCGGGCGGCCGGTTGGTGCTTTATACCTGCGTGGCCATCATCGATGGCGCCGATCCGTTCCGCCAGCAGGCCGGCGCGCGCCTGCTGGCGGCAGGCATCCACTACGAATATCGTGAAATCGACCCCGATGTCATCGGTGGCGAACTCGGTGACGACATCCATCGCGATACCGATCGCATCGCCGCCATTGCGCTGGTGGCCACGCGTCCGGCAATTTAGCAATCTGGCAGAAAAACACGCGCTATACCGCCTCGCTGCCGAGATAGAATCAGGCGGCATCCTTGCGGCGCGGCGCCACGCGCTGTTGCGCTTCTGGCGCGCGCAGCACCTTGTAGGCAATAAATCGCGGAATGCCGCGGCTCATCGCGTATTCTGCGGCGGGATCGATGCCCATCGCTGGCAACAATTGCTTGGCCTCGTCGATGATGGCGGCGGTGGCGGTTGGTTTGCGGCGGTCTGAGAGTGGCATGGTGAACTCGCGGTTGCGTAAAGTTACAATTTACGCCCTTGGCCTGGCGCCGACTGTACGCAGCCTCACCCACGCTTCCAACCAAGACTATTTTTGACGGTACTGCGCCCTGAACGCGCCTGGCACCATGCCCACCTCGCGCTGGAATAACTTGGTGAATTGGTCGGCTCATTGCTGCCGACGTGACCTCGAAGGTATGTTTTACGTGCGAGACCCCGGCGCTGGTTGGATTGGCGCCGGGGCCACGTTATCGCTGCTCCCTCGTATGCCACAATCTGAGCACGAAAACCGTCGATCCCTTGATTTCGTACCTCATCTCGTACTGACCGACTAGGATGCGGCGGACTTCTGCTGGTGCGAATTCATCCAGCTTTTCGCCGATACGCGGATTCGTTGCAAGCCCTGACGGCGCACTCACCAATGACTTGACAACGCGTGCAGCAGCGGGCCTGTTGACCGTGGCCAGAAACTCGTGCAAACGCGCCAGGTCGGACAGCGCCTTGCTGGTCCACTGCACGCGCATCATCGCACGGAGGGTACGGGTAGCGGGGTGTCACTCTCGAGACTTTCAGCCCAGGCCTGCACCGCTTGATGATCGATGACATTGCCGGCTTGAACGTCCGCCATTGCCTCGCGCGTCAGCCGGCTGCGCTCCTCCTCCTGATCGACCCATGCACTGAGCGCCTGCTTAACCACCCAACCACGAGAACGCTCGAGCCGCGCTGCCAACATGTCAACCTTGTCGGCCAACGGCAAGGGTACATGAGTCGTCAATACTTTGGTTTCGGTTACCATGGGAGATACCTCGGGACAGGTTGGAACGGACCAATGATCCCATGCCGAAGTTTCAGAGTCAATCAGTCTTAATCAAACTTAATCAAACTTAATCAAACCGCCGCCCCCCTCAACGACCACCGCCGCGACGTATTCCCCACCCTCGGCCCCACTTCGCGGTCCCCTGCCCTGACCGCCTCCTCGAACACCACCCGCTCGATCAGCTCGCGGTCTGCGCCCACGGTTTTCAGGTATTCGATGGCGGCGATGACGCCTACCTGCTGGCGCAGCGCTACGGCCTTGCGCACGTCGTTTTCCAGGCTGTGCTCTGCTGGCGGCAAAACACCGGCCGGCTGGCGGCGGTCGATGGTCGGTTCGGCTACGGTTTCTGTCATGCTGTTCTCCTGATTAATCAGCCATGCGCACGCAATTGCGTCCGCTGCGTTTGGCGCGGTACAGCGCCTGGTCGGCGCGGAAGTACGCTTGTTCGAAGGTGCTGCCGCGCGCGCTCCAGCTCACGCCCACGCTGGCCGTGACCGGGGCCGTGATCGGCGCCGGCCATTCGGTGTTGGCGATGGCCTGGCGCAGCCGTTCGCCCAGGGCCAGGCCCTGCACCTGGTTCAGACCCGGCCACACCACCGAGAATTCCTCGCCGCCCACGCGGCCGATAAAGGCCTGGCCTTCAACCATCTCGGTCAGGCAGGCCACCACGGCCTGGATCACGGTGTCGCCGGCAGGGTGGCCATAGGTGTCGTTGACCTGCTTGAAGAAGTCGATATCGAGCACGACCAGTACGATGTCGTGCAGCAGCAGGCAGCTGCGCGCGTGTTCGATCACGGCGCCGCGATTCAAGGCGCCGGTCAGCGGGTCGTGGGTGGCGCGGTATTCGAGCTGGGTTGCCATCTCCTGCAGGCGGGCGTTGAGCTGGTTCATCTGGCGTTCGGCGCGGTCGCTGCGCTGGACCAGGCGCCGGCTTTCGCGCAGCAGCCGTTCGTAGTGCGCCACCAGTTCGCGCAGCGCGCACTGGTGGTTGTCTTCATGCGCGGCGGCACGGCGGGCCTGTTCCAGCGCGAGCTGCTCGGCCGCGAACAGGTCGGGTTCGGCGTCGGCCACTGCGCCGAAGATCGGCACCGGCGCTGTCATATCGGCCGGTCGGTAAAATGCAGCGCAGCGAAATCGTCGCGCAGTTCTTCGCCGAATTCCATGATGGTGTCATCCTCTTCGTCGCGGTACCAGTTAAGCAGCACTTCATTGCCCGCCAGGGCGGCGTCGTTCAGCGCTTCGAACAGCGCGAACAGCATCTTGGTCGATGAGCTGTTGAAATACGCCAGCGAGACGTGGACCGTGATGGTTTGTTCACGGCAGTCTTCCAGGTAGCGGCGCAGGCGCTCGATCACCGGGCCATAAAAGGCGGCGGCGTTTTCCGGGTACGACTCGCCCTTGAGCGAAAGCGTGTGCTCGGGGAAGCGGAAATCCACTTCGGGCGAGGTGGGAGTTGCTGCTATAAATAAGGCGTCCATGGCGGTCAGATGATGGCTTTGATGCAGAAAATGGTGGTGTCCGGCTCGTTCGGTGACGGCGCAAACTCGAATTCCAGCGGCTCGCTCGCTTCGCGCGCCATGGTCAGAAACCCCAGGCCGGCGCCCTTGCTGTCGGCCGGCACCTCGGCGCGCAGCGCCTGCTTGTAGGCGGCCTTGATTTCGTCGACGGTCATGGTGCGCAGCCCTTCCAGGCGGCTGCGCAGTCCCGGCACGCGGTCGGTCGATACCGGATTGGCGCACAGCAGGAAGAAATGGTCGCCGCTGGTGCCGATGCAGAACGAGCCGCGCCGCATCTGGGAGTCGCGCTGGTCGGCCGGCGTAAGCGCCTCGGACGAATAGTGCATGATGTTTTGCGACATCTCGACAAACGCCGAGAAGATGCGGCGCCGCGTGGGACCGGCCGCGCCGGCGCTGTCCATGCGCGCGCGTATGGTTTCGGAGATGGCGGCCACCACCGGCTGCGAAAAATAGCCGGCATAAAAGAAGATGACCTGGCGCTTTTGCGCCACTTGCCATAGTTCGTCGAATTCCTCGTACAACACGGTGCTACTCCTTAGGGACGGCAACAAAAGAAAGTGAGATCGTCGCGGCGCGGCTGTGGTCCTTGCCACGCAGCCAGCGCCTCGAGCACGACGCCGGACAGCGCCGGGGCGCTGGCGTCGGCGTTTTCGGACAGCAGTTCGCGCACGCGGCGCTTGCCGAAGGCGATCGATTTCGGCCCGCCGATCTGGTCGATCAGGCCGTCGGTAGTGACAAACAGCAGCGTACCCGGCGTCAGCTCCACCACGTGGGTCGGCCATTCCTGGGCGGGATCGGTATCGACATAACCGAGGCCGGCGCGCTCGCCTTCGACCACCAGCAGCGGTTCGCCCGGCGCCAGCAGGTGCAGCGCGATGCGGGCGCCGGCAAAATACAGGCGCCGGGTACGCGGTTCGAACCACAGGAAGGCGGCATCGAGGCCGTCGTCCGATTCGGCCACGGCGCGCTGCTCGGTGGTCTGGCCCAGCAGCGCCTTGACGCCGCCGCTGACCTCCTGCAGCAGCCGGCCCGGCGTGCGCGGTCCCACGCGCAGCAGGGCGCCGCTGAGCACCTGCGAGGCGATCAGCGTCATGAAGGCGCCCGGCACGCCGTGACCGGTACAATCGCCCAGCGCCACGAACCAGCCGTCTTCATGCTGCTCGACCAGGTAAAAATCGCCGCCGACCAGGTCGCGCGGCTGCCATTCGAGGTGGGCGTCGGCGAGTTTGGCCAGCGCGTCGCGCGACGGTTTCAGGACCGCGCGCTGGATCACGCTGGCGTACTCGATGCTGTGCATGATCTGGCGGTTGCGCTCGGCCTGCATATTGGCCACCACGTTCATCAGTTGCAGGCCGAAGCCCACGCCGGCCAGTTCGCCTTCGCGGGTGATGATGAAGCCGTCGGCCAGCGCTTTTTCGCCGGAGGCGACGGCGCGGAAGGTCAGGTCTTCGATGCTGACGTCGCATTCGACGATCAGCGGTTCCTTGTCCATGAAGGCGATACAGCTCTTCTTGCCGTACAGCTCCTGGTAGAACGGCTTGGACATTTGCGACATGAAGATGTTACGGCTGATCAGGCCGATCGGGCGGCCGCCGTCCAGCACGGGTAAACTCATCAGGTCGCGGCGCTCGGTGAACAGCGCGTGCACGTCGGCGTTGCACGCTTCTGCCGCAATCGATACCGACTCGCGGCACAGATCGGCCGCAGTCGACTGGCGGTAACGTGGCAAATGCTGGCGGGAGGCGTCGAATTCCACAGTTCACCCAATCAAATAACAATGCAAAGTAGCAATCGGTATTGTAGTAACCCAATATGACGCCATTGTGACAACACTGTTATTGCTAGTGCACCAAGGAAAGCGCGCTGTGGTATCCGATCTCTTTCAGCGTGACCGCCATGGCTGCTGCCGCCACCGGCCGACCCAGCAGATAGCCCTGGGCCTGGTGGCAACCGAGCTCGCGCAGCAAGGCCATCTGGGCCGGGGTTTCCACGCCCTCCGCCACGACCGTCATGCCCAGCGCGCGCGCCATCGAGACGATGGCCTGGAAGAACACCCGGCCCTCATGCGAACGGTCGAGTTCGCGCGTAAACGCTTTATCGACCTTGAGGCCGTCGAGCCGCAGCCGTTGCAATTGCGACAGCGACGAGTAGCCGGTGCCGAAATCATCGACAAACACGCGCACGCCCAGCGCCCGGATCGCGGTCAGCTCGGCCTGCACATCGACCTGGTCGGCCACCATCGCCGATTCGGTGATTTCCACTTCCAGCAGGTCGGCCTCGAGTTCGTACTGCGTCAGGTGGCGCGCCAGCTGGGCGGCCACGCTGCCGTAACTGAACTGGCGCGGCGATACATTGATCGACACCGGCACCAGCGGCAGCCCCTGGTCGCGCCAGGCAGCCAATTGTGCGCAGGACTGGCGCATCACCAGCTCGCCCAGGCGGTTGATCAAGCCGCTCGCCTCGGCCAGCGGAATGAATTGCACCGGCGGCACCATGCCCAGCGTGGGATGCTGCCAGCGCAGCAGCGCTTCCATGCTCACCGGCTGGCCGCTGACCACGTCCACGCGGGCCTGGTAGTGCAAGCTCAACTGGCCGGCGTCGATGGCCTTGGCCAGGCTGTGTTTCAGATGGGCGCGGGCGCTGAGCAGCACGTATTGCGATGCGTCGAAGAAGCGGTAATGGCCTTTTTGCTCGCTCTTGGCGGAAAACAGGGCAATGTCGGCATGGCGCAGCAGGGCTTCGTGGTCGGCGCTTTCGCCGGAATAGCGTGGATAGCAGCTGATGCCGATCGACGCTTCGATGCGGTGCGATTCCACGCCCAACGATACCGGCTCGGCCAGCACGGCCAACACGCGTTCGGCCAGCAGGGCCAGCTCGGCGAGGTCGTTGCCTTCGCCAGCAGGATCCACCAGCAACAGGAATTCGTCGCCGCCCATGCGCACCACGCGGTCGCCGGTGCGCATCAGGGCCGCCAGGCGTTGCGCCGCCACTTGCAGCAACTGGTCGCCCACGCCGTGGCCTAGGGTGTCGTTGACATGCTTGAAGTCGTCCAGGTCCACCAGCAGCACCGCCAGCGCGCCGTAGCGGTCGGACGTGGCAGCCAGGCGGCGCGGCAGCTCGCGCACCAGCCATTGCCGGTTGGGCAAGCCGGTGAGCGGATCGTGCAGCGCCAGGTGTTCGATGTCGCGTTCGTGCAGCTTGCGCTCGCTCACGTCCTGCAAGGTGATGGCCAGGCAATCGCCCACGCGCACGATGCGGCGCCGGCCCCAGCAGATATTCAGGCGGCCATCGCCGGCCATCTGCCGCTCGTCTTCGTAGTTGCCGTCCTGTAGCGCCTTCAGATAGACCGGCAGCAGCGTCGTGCCGAACACGCCCTGGTCGAGGGCGGAGATGCGGCGGCCGATCAGTTGGTCGCGTTCGAGCCCATAGAAATAGGCGCCGCGCGCGTTGCAGTCGATGATGTCGAAATCGATGACCGCGCCGGCGCCGTCGCGCACGGCAGCAGCCAGGTAAAAGCCGTCGCTGCCGTGCTCGGTGGCCATGCGGTAGGCCTGGTGCGCAGCCTTGCGGCGCACGCGTTGGCGCTGGATGCCGCGGCTGTAGTGCGTGGCCAGCGCGCCCAGCAGGAGAGTCAGCAAGCCGAGCCAGAACGCACGGTTACGGCGCCGGGTCCAGTCGGTGGCGGCCGGCGCCAGCGCTTCGAGCGAGGTCATGCCGGCCACCGCCAGCACTGGGTAGGCGCTGGAGTGGCGCCAGCTCACCAGCCGTTCGGCGTGATCGTAAAAGGCGGCGCCCGGCATCAGGCGGGTGCCAACGCCGTTCCCCAGTTCGGGCGCCGTGGCAAACAGCGAAGCGCCGGGCGCCAGCGTCAACGTATTGCCATGTTCTTCCATGCGCAAGGTGCTGGCGTCGCCCAGCACGGCAACCACGCCATTGCCTCCCAGCAGGCGCTGGTTGTAGAACGAGGTCAGGTAGTGGGCGTCGAGCGTGAGTGCCAGCACGCCGGCAAAACCATCGTCGCGCTGGTCCAGGCGGCGCGTGAACTGGACGAATTCCTGGTTGGCTTGCAAGGTTCCGTCCGGCACGATGATGCGCAGCGCCGATGAATTATTGGTCTGATGAAAAGGGAATGAGGCCGGCACGCGGCCCTGGGCGCTGTGGGTGCGTCCGGCTCGGCGACGCCCGGCGCGGCTAAGCAGGCGGCCGTTGGCGTCGTAGATGGCGACCTCGGCAAACGCGGGATCGGTAAACATGCCGTCGCGGTACAAGGCATCGAGCTGCAGGGTACCGCCGCTCTGCTCCCAGCCATGCTTGAGCTGCATGGTGACCTGGTCCATCTGGGCGATGCTGCGGGTTAGGTAGTGCTCGAACGCATCGACGTGGGCGGCCAGCTCGCGCCGCGCGGTCTGCTCGACGTCGCGGCGGGTGCGTTCGGCGCTGACCACGGCGTGATTCCAGCAGGCGGCCGCTGCCAGCAAGGCCAGCAACAGCCAGGCCCAGGGCCAATATCGGGAGGCGAACGAGCGCAACATAACATCCAGGGGAACAAAAGTTTCCTGATGTTATCGCAGCAGTATGTCAGCCGCGTGACATTGTGTGATTTTGCGACGGTTATCCCGCCGCTGCCATCAACCGGACGGAAATCGCCTTGGCAGCGGGCACCATGCTTTCCAGTGCATGATGTTCAAGCGGCAGCAACGGATTGCATTCCGGGTAATAGCCGGCGATGCAGCCCGGCGGCACGTCGTAGGCGACCAGCTTCAGGCCCGGCACGGTGCGGACCACGCCGTCGTCGGTCACGCCGTGCACGTCCACCATATCTCCTTCCGCCAGGCCCAGGCGAGCGAGGTCTGCCAGGTTGACCAGCAAGACCTTGCGGCCGCCATAAATGCCGCGGAAGCGGTCGTCCTCGTTGTACACGGTGGTGTTGAACTGGCTGTCGCTGCGGATGGTAAACAGGCGCAGCACATCGCCGTCAATTGGCGGCTGGTCCGGGTCTTCGTCCAGCGTGGCCGGGGCGATGAAGTTGGCGCGGCCGTTCGGAGTTTTCCACTCGCGGTGCGCGGCCGGCACCGGACGCCGGAAGCCGCCCGGCTCCCACATGCGCGCGTTGAAATCCTTGAAGATGTCGGGGAAGGTGACGGCGATGGCGTCGCGGATGCGGCTGTAATCGGCCACCCAGTCGGCCCACGGCACCAGCGCGGCGCGTTCGGGCGGCAGCATCGCTTGCGCCAGTCCGGCCACGATGGCCGGTTCTGACCACAGCGTGCCGGCAGCCGGTTCGGCGCGGCCGCGCGAGCCGTGCATATAACCGGTGCTGTCCTCCACCGCCACCGACTGCTCGCCACCAGCCTGCCGGTCGATCTCGATACGGCCCAGGCATGGCAGCAGGTAATTGACGGCGCCCGGCACCACGTGGCTGCGATTGAGCTTGGTGGCAATCTGCACGTTCAGGCGCAGCTTCGACCAGGCCGGTTCCAGACGGTCGGTATCGGGTGCGGCGCGCAGGAAATTGCCGCCCAGGCCGATGAACGCCTTGACAGTACCATCCATCATGCCGCGACAGGCGGTCACGGTATTCAAGCCCTCGTCACGCGGCGGCGCAAAGCCGTACTGTTTTTCCAGCTGATCGAGCGGCGCCAGCTTCGGTTTCTCGGTGATGCCCACCGTGCGCTGGCCCTGCACATTGGAGTGGCCGCGCACCGGGCAGATGCCGGCGCCCGGTTTGCCGATATTGCCGCGCAAGAGCAGCAGGTTCGATACCATCTCGACGTTCTGCACACCGTGCCGGTGCTGGGTGAGTCCCATGCCATAGACCGCGATCACACGCTTGGCAGCGGCATAGGTGGCTGCCGCTTCTTCCAGCGCCGCGCGCGTCAGGCCCGACTCGCTCTCGATGGCGGCCCACGACGTGGCGCGTACCTTGTCCGCAAATTCGTCGAGGCCGGCCGTGTGTTCGGCGATGAACGCGGCATCGAGCACGCGCGCGCCGCCGGTTGCCTGCGCCGCGTCATCGCGCTCGATCAGCACCTTGCACAGGCCCATCAACGCAGCGCTGTCGCCGCCAGCTTTCACTTGCAGGTACTGGGTGCTGATCTGCGTTTCGGCAGTGCTCAGCATCTCGGCCGGCGATTTCGGGTTGGCGAACGACAGCAGGCCGGTCTCGCGCAAGGGATTGAAGGTAATCACGGGCACGCCCTGTTTGCGCGCGGCCTGCAACTGGTGCAGCATGCGCGGGCTGTTGGTGCCCACGTTCTGGCCGAAGAACAGGATGCAGTCGGTCTGTTCGAAATCGTCGAGATTGACCGTGCCGATCGGTACGCCGATGGTCTTCGGTAGCGCCACCGACGTGCTCTCGTGGCACATATTCGAGCTGTCCGGCAGGTTGTTGTTGCCGTACAGGCGCGCGGCCAGCTGGTACATATACGAGGTTTCCAGCGAGGCGCGGCCGGACGCGTAAAACACCGTGCTCTTCGGATCGAGCGCCTGTAACTCACGGCCGATTTCATCGAAGGCCGATTCCCACGCCACTTCCACGTAACGGTCGCTGGCCGGGTCCCAGCGCAGCGGCACGGTCAATCGGCCCACGGCTTCGAGCTGATGGTCGGACCAGGTGCGCAGTTCGGTCAGCGTATGCCGGTGGAAGAAATCAATGCCGATGCTTTTGCTGGTGATTTCCCAGGCCGTGGCCTTGGCGCCGCTTTCGCAAAATTCAAACGGGTGCGGATTGGCCGGCTTGGCCCAGGCGCAGCCCACGCAGGCATAGCCTTCGGTCTTGTTCTGGTGCAGCATGATGTTGCCGCCCTTGAGCAGCACGCCTTCTTCAAGCAGTATGGTGCCGACCTCCTTGACGGAGCCCCAGCCGCCGGCGGGATGGGGATAGGGTTCGGCTTGAGTTACTTTGGTCATCGGGGTTCCTGGCATGGTGGTCGGCTTGGGTTGGACTTCAGTGTGCTGTACCGCCCTTTCCGCTTCCGTGCGCGTGCGCACCGACCACAGAATGCGCTGGCGGCGACGATGCGCTTATTGCCACCAATTGTTAAATCCATGACCACTACCACCATCGATCAGGATGACCCCGTCGCCCGCAACCGCCGCCAGATCGCCCTGCGTGTCAAGCAGGGTGGCCTGTCTGCGTGGCTGTACGCGGTCGCGCAGATGGCCAAGTCGGCTGCCATGGCCTGGCTCGACCGCCGCGCCGCCAGCAAGGGGGCGGCTCTGACTTTGTATGTGCTGTTTTCGCTGGCGCCGATGCTGATGCTGGTGGTGGCGCTGGCCAGCCTGTTTTTTGACGAAGACGTGGTGCGCACCGCATTGCTGACGGAACTGGGCGGCCTGACGGGCACCCAGGGCAGCGAGGCACTAAAGGTGATCATTGCCGGCGCGCGCCAGGCCGATGGCAGCCTGGCGGCCAGCATCATCTCCGGCGTGATCGTGCTGGTCACGGCCACCAGCGCGTTTGCGGAACTCAAGGAAAGCCTGGACGAGCTGTGGCAGATTCCACCTTCGCAAGGCTCGGGCGTGTGGCTGTTCATCCGCGAACGCTTCCTGTCGTTCGGCCTGTTGATGGTGCTGGCGCTGATGCTGATGATGTCGCTGTCGATCAATGCCGGCCTGGCGGCATTCCAGAGCAGCTGGGCCGATCCCACCGATCCCGGCAAGATCTTGCAGTACGCTTTTTCGGCGTTGTCGATGATCATCATCACCGTGGTGTTCGCGTTCGTGTACAAGTACCTGCCCGCCACCCGCATCGCCTGGGGCGACGTGATCGTCGGCGCCATCCTGACCGCGCTGCTGTTTTTGGTCGGTAAAGTGTTGATCGGCCTGTACCTCGGCCACGGTGACTTCAGCAGCTCGTACGGTGCGGCCGGCTCCATCGTCGCGCTGATCACGTGGATTTACTATTCGGCGCAGATCTTCTTTTTCGGCGCCCTGTTCACCCACGAATACGCGACCACGCTGGGCAGCCGCCGCATCGACGGCGGGCCGGGCAAGGATGGCGGTTCGGGCGTGCGCTAAAGATTTTTAGGCGCGGTCACCGCCCCCACCGTCAACCCCACCGGACGCAGCAGCTTTTCCACGCTGGACAGGGTGGGACTGGTGTGCCCGCGTTCGATATCGGCCAGCGTGCGGCTCGAGACGCCGCACAGGCCCGCGTATTCGGCAATCGTCAGGCGCAAGGCAGTGCGGGTTTTGCGCAGCACGTCCGGGATCGGCATGGCCGGCTGCTGCGCCAGTTCCGCGGCCAGCGCGCGCCGCTGCGCCAGTTGCTCGGAAGGGCTGTGCGGAAGGTAGCGCTTGTCCATTACAACGCCTCCAGCTGCGCACGCACGTGCAGCAGCAATTTTTCGATCGGCTTCAGAAAAGCCTGTTCATCGATGCCAAGGTCCAGTGCGGCCTGATACACCCGGGCCAGCGGCTCGGCCAGGGTGCGCACACCCTGCCTCACCGCCGCCTCATCGAGACCGGCCGCCTGCGCCGCCTGGGCAATGGCGCTGGCCCATTGCGGCGAGCCGCCATCGTCCCGTTCCCAGCGCATTTTGCGCGCGATACCGTCCGGGTGCAGCCACATCGGCGCGAAGTCGAACAGCGGCGCCAGCACCACCGTACCATCCTGGCGGCGCTGAATTGCCGTGTTGCGGCCGTGGTTGTCCTTGTTGCCCAGCGCGATATTGGCAAGGTCGCGGCGGACGTATTCGATGACGTCTGCCAGCGGGTCGGTGGCCCACAGTCCCAGCCGGCGACACACCTCGTTATGGGTGGGCGCCACACCGAATCCGGTTAGTTCGCAGAACGCCGCCACGCTTTCCTGGCCGTGGCGCAGCACGATGCCATCAGCTACCGCACGGTCGAAGCGCGGAATGAACAACGCCCGGTCCACCAGCGTCAACGGCCGGTGCACATTCAGGCCCAGCATGGCGGCCAACTGCATGTACGGCGCTTCCAGGCGCAGGATATCGGCCAGGCGCGGATCGTCGCCGCGGCCAAACTTGACGATGAAATGTTCGTCGGCCTCGTGGTCCGGCAAAGTGTGATCGAGATAAAACAGGCCGTCGCGGGCGCGGGTGAGCAGTATCTTCGGCCACTCGCCCTGCACGCCCGACGAACCCGCCAGGAACAGCCCGTGCTGCGCCAGGTATTCGTTGAAGTCGCCCGCGCGGCGCGCCACCTCGTCCATGGTAAAGCCGCGCGGGTTTTCCCCGGTACGCTGCATGGCCCAGTGGTGCGCCTCGCGCACCCGTACATTGCCTACCGGGTTGCCGGCGCCAGCCAACAACAGCGCCCAGTCGGCTTCGCGCTCGGCATACTCGGGACGCTGCAATTGTTTCAGCACCTCGCGCCGGCCATGGCCTTGCGGCAGCAAGTCCACCAGGAAGGCCGGCCAGCCGGGCAATGTGTCGAGCGTGAGGCTCACTGGCAGCGCGGCCGACAAGGCGGCCGCGTCGCGCCTGTCCAGGCAGCCGATGGCGTGGGCGGACGTGTAGGCCAGCACGGTGGACGTGTCGATGCCGCGGCCAGCGTCGCCGGTCAGATCGACTGCGGCGGCATCGCGCCAGGCGCCGTCAAGGTAGAGTTCGAGGTTACACGTGGGCTTCATATAGGCAGAAGAGTAGCATTAATAAGCGCAATTTCAAGCATAATCAGGCTATTAAAGCTCCCAAATGACCGTATTGGGTGGCCGAGATAAATAGCTGCTAACATCGTCCTTTATCTGTAGATCCCGTCTATGCGCCTTGCTCTCCCCCTGCTGCTGTCCTGCATGCTATTGCCCGCCCGCGCCACCGACTGGCAAGCATTCCACTGGCAAATGGGCAGCCTGCAAGGTGGGCCGGTGGAGCGGCTGGGCGTGGTGCTGCCGGTCACCATCGACGGCATCGACTGCTACGCCCAGCTCGATACGGGCGCCAATGGTGGCGTGATCTGGCACGCGCAGCCGGACGCCGCTCAGGCGCCGGCCGCTGCCGAGGCACGCAAGGTGCTGGTGGAAATCGCGGGCGCCCGCGCATATGCCAGTGCCGAACCGGCCATCCTGGCGCGCTTGACCACCGCGCTCTGCAAACAGACCGTGATCGCCAGCCTGGGCAACGCCTTTTTTGAACAAGGCACGCTCACGCTCGACCTGGGCGGCGCCCGCCTGGCCTATGCGCCGCAACCGCTGCTGGCGAACGACGCCAGCGCCCAGCCGCTGTTCTATGCGCGCTGGACCGGCACCGGCGGCCATCCGCTGGTCGAGGTCGCGCAGCACGGCCGGCCACCCGGCTACGCCCTGCTCGACACCGGCGCCACCCGCTTCGGCCTTACCGCCACCAGGGCCGAAGAATGGGCCGCGCTCACCGGCAACGCGCCGCTGCAGGCCAGCGACAAGGTGCGCAAATACTCGGTCAAGAGCTGGGGCCGCGAGGTCGATTGCTACGAGACCGGGGCCGATGGCGACTTTATCGTGGGTGCCGTGGCGGTGGGCGCGGTAACGGCCGCGTATTGCGTGAACCAGGGGTTTGACGCGCCAGTGCGGCTGATCGGCGTGCTCGGTTTGAAGCCGTTGGGGGACCGGGTGATTACCATCGATTATCCGAGCCGACGCTGGAAGCTGGCACAATCTTCAACCGTCGCACCGTGATTCATTTCCACGTCTATAGACGGATGCATGGCCCGCGCGGCAGCAACGTCGTCGAACCGGATACAGAGGACTCCTTATGAAGCTCGTTGCTGCACAAATCGCGTCGATGGCTGGCGATATCGATCAAAATATGGTCAAGCATGTGCAATTGGTCGAACGCGCTGCCGACCACGGCGCCAATGGCATTTATTTTCCGGAGCTGTCGCTGACCGGCTATGAGCCCGGGCTGGCCGAAATGCTGGCGATGCTGCCGTCCGACCCGCGCCTCGATGAATTTCAGCGCCTGAGCGACCGCCTCGGCATGCTGATTGCCGTCGGCGCGCCCATGCGCGGCAACGACGGCATCGAGATCGGCATGATCGCCTTTCAACCGGGCGTGGCGCGCCGCGTCTATGCCAAGCAGCTATTGCATGCCGATGAACTGCCATTTTTCATTCCGGGCGCGCGGCAGCAGATATTCTCTTGCGGTGACCAGTTATTGGCGCCGGCCATCTGCTACGAATCGTTGCAACCGAACCATGCACAGCAGGCGGCAGACGCGGGCGCGCACATCTATTTCGCCAGCGTGGCCAAGTCCGCACGCGGCGTGGCTGCCGCGTATGCCCATTATCCGGCTATCGCCAGGCAGCACGCGATGACGGTATGCATGGCCAATTGCGTGGGCCCGGCCGATAACTTCGTGGGTGCCGGACAATCGGGTATCTGGAATACCGCCGGTGAACTGGTCATTAGCGCAGAGGCGACCGGCGAGGCACTGCTGATTTATAATTTTATAACCGGCTCAGGTGAATTGGTCGCGTTATAGCTCGTTGTGCGTTACGATGGCGGCGCCCCCTTCCCCGTTTCCACCTCTTACCTCCACGTGGATGACAAGGACTGCCGCCAAACCGGTTGCCAGTGCCATCGCGGACGGTTATTAGCGGTCGCTCTCGCGGCGCACCGCCGCAAACCGCAGCAGGTCGGCGGCTGCCACCGGCCGCGAGATATGGTAGCCCTGCAGGTAGTGGCAGCCCATCGCATCGAGCGCGTCGGCCTGGCCGGCGGTCTCCACGCCCTCCGCCACCAGTTGCAGGCCCAGGCTCTGCCCCATGGCGACGATGGTTGCCACCAGCGCGTGGCTGCGCGGGCTGTCCACCATGCCGGTCACAAAACCGCGGTCGATCTTGAGGGTGTTGATCTCGAACTGGGTCAGATAGCTGAGCGACGAATAGCCGGTCCCGAAGTCGTCGAGCGAAATGCTCACGCCCAGCTCGCGCAGCCGCCCCAGCGCCGCGCGTACCTGTTCGCCGTTACCGATCAGTACCCGCTCGGTCAGCTCCAGTTCCAGCCGCTGCGGCGCCAGGCCGTGTTCGGCCAGCGCCTGCTCCACCAGCACCAGGAACGCCGGATCGAGCAACTGCCGGGCCGAGACATTGATGCTGACCGCCAGGTGCGGCAATTGGTCGCGCCAGGCGCCCAGCTGGCGGCACGCTTCGGCCAGCACCCAGGCGCCGAGGTCGATGATCAGACCGCTGTCCTCGGCTACCGGGATGAAGCGATCGGGACCCACGTGCCCCAGGGTGGCGCTATGCCAACGCAGCAATGCTTCGACCTTGTCCATGCGGCCGGTGCGGGCATCGATGATCGGTTGATAGACCAGCCGAAGCTCACCGGCGGGAATCGCCCCGCGCAGCGCGCCGTCGATCACCAGCGCTTCGCGTGCGTAGGCGCTCATGCCGGCGTCGAAGAAGCGCAACGCGCCCCGTCCCGACTTCTTGACGTCGTGCATGGCGATATCGGCATTGCGCACCAGGGTATCGGCCTCGTCGCCGTCGCTGCCCTGGCAGGCCACGCCGATGCTGGCCGAAACCGTGATGGCGTGCGGCGCCAGCTCGAAGCTGACGCCCAGCGCGCGCAGCACCCGCTCGCCACAGGCAGCGGCCTGCGTCGGCGCCATGCCGGCGGCCAGTCCCGGCAGCACTACCACGAATTCGTCGCCGCCGAAACGGCCCAGCAAATCGCCCTCACCCACGCAACTGCGCAGCCGCGCCGCCAGCTGGCGCAGCAACTGGTCGCCGGTGGCGTGGCCGAACGAATCGTTGATGCGTTTGAACTTGTCGACGTCGATGAACAGCACCGCGCACTGCTGGCCGGCGTCGCGGGCGCGGGCCAATGCCTTGTCCAGCTCGATGCCCAGGCCGTGACGGTTGAGGGTGCCGGTGACATTGTCGTAGTGGGCGGCGCGGTAGAGCTGGTCGTCCTTTTTCTTGCGGTCGGTGATGTCCATCACCAGCATCATGCAAAACAGCTGGCCGCGCTCGTAGTGTGGCGAGGCGATCAGCTCCACCGGCAGCTCGACTTCGGTGCCGGCGCGGAATACCGTGGTCTCCACGTAGGGATAGGTCGCGGCGCTGGCAAAGCGCTGGAAATGGCCGGCCACCGTGGTGCGGGTGACGCCGGTCATCCAGTCGCCGATATTGCTGCCGATCAGTTGCCGCATGCCGGGTGCGCCCAGCAACTGCACGCAGCGTTCATTGGCGGTACGGATCACGCCGTCGCGGTCATAAACCAGGAAGCCTTTGCCCAGGCTGTCGATGGCGTGGGTGTAGCGCCGCTGGATCTTGTCCTGCACCGCGTGGATCAGGCACAGCATCGAGGCCGATTTGACCAGGAGCGACCAGATCAGCCACAGCTCGATCAGCTGCGGCACCAGGTACATGCCATTGGCCAGGTTGAACACGCCACGCAGCACGAATATCACCGCCAGCAAGTGGTAGCCGGTACGTTGGCTTAACAGACGCCAGCCGATCCACAGGAAAGTGAGGCCGTAAAGGCCGGCGGTCACCGATGCAATCGACCAGGGAACACCGATGGCGATAAAAACGCCATAGCAGGCAAAACCGAGCCCGACGGACACAGCGGCCGCCCGCCTCAGCCGTGCCGGGTTCAAGGTGCCAAGAAAGGCTTCGGTACCGGCCCAGAAACCGGCCACGCTGACGGTCAGCGTGAGCGCGGCCAGGGCAGTCTTGGGCAGGTAATCGGGGCCGAGGCTCCAGCACACGATGCCGAACGACAGCGCAAACTGGCCGACGGCCCACGCCAGCGCGTGCTTTTCATCGTTGTGGCGCCACCACAAAAACACCAGCACCATGCACAGGACGAGATCGACTCCGAGCGAAAAGAGGATAAAAATCTGTGAATCTACATTCATCTGGACGCCGGTTCGCGTGGTGGTTAGCGCAAACGATTGTAAATCACACTATGAACTTGGTGTTAATTTTATTTCCCAAAAGCAGGATTAATCACGGTTGCGACTGATCGAGCGACACGCCCAATTGCCGCTGCTCGGCGATGATTTCGCGCAGGTGCGCCGGCGTGGTGTGGACATTGCTGAGCACCACGCGCAGCACCGTGATGCCATCGGCAAATGGCGCGCGTTCGAGCACCGTGCGCGATACAAAGCTGTGGCCATTGGCCTTTTGCCGCTCCTGCAAGCGCGCATTGAGCTCGTTAACGTGGCGGTTGACGATGGTCGCCTCATCCACGCGGCCGGCAGCCAGCAATTGCGCCAGGCGCTGCCCCAGTGCCGGCGGCAGGTAGCGGTAAGTGAGGATGAAATTGTCCGAATTACTGGTCAGTTCGAAATCGGGCTGGCCAGCGATCAGCTCACGCATGGCGGCAGTCAGGCTGGCGGCGTGGCCGAGCAGCGTGGCGTATCCGCCCTCCCCCAGCAGCTTGAACGACACCCACAGCTTCAATGCATCGAAACGGCGCGAGCCTTCCAGCGAAGTCTGTCCCAGGTCGCCCGAATTGCTGCGGATGATGTAGTTGGCGTTGTGCTTGAGCAGGTCGAGACTGGCCGGGTCGCGGAACAGCACCATGCCCTGCGCCATTGGCACCCAGAACAGCTTGTGGCCATCGATCACCACCGAATCGGCCGCTTCGATGCCGGCATACAGCGGCCGGAAGCGCTCGGCCATCAGCAGCGCCCCGCCCCAGGCGGCATCGACGTGGAACCAGGCTTGCTCGCGCTGCGCGATGGCAGCCAGTTGCGCCAGCGGATCGATGGCGCCGGTCTCGGTGGTGCCGGCAATGCCGACGATGGCAACGATGCGGATGCGGTCGCGCTTGAGCGCGGCAATGGTGTCTTCGAGGGCGGCCAGGTCGATGCGGTTGTCGGCATCGACCGGGATGCGGTGCAGCGCGTCCTCGCCCAGGCCCAGCGTGCCCAGCGCCTTTTTCAGCGAATAGTGGGCGCGCGCCGAGGCGATCACCGCCAGGCCGCGATGACCGGACTGCTGCATCGCCGCGTAAATGCCGTGCTTGCGCACGCCGGGCAGCGTACGCTCGAGGGCCACCGCCAGCGCGGTCAGGTTGCCCATGGTGCCGCCGTTGACGACATTGCCCAGCGCGTGGTTTTTGGCGCGCATGGCGTCCGCGTACAGGGCGTCGGGCGCGCGATAGACCATGCGGTGCATCCAGCCGAGCACCTGTTTTTCCACCAGCGTGGACGCGTAGGCGGTTTCGATCTTGACCTGGTTCTGGTTCAGGGCGGCGGTGAGCGCTTCCACCAGCACGGTCATCCAGGGCAGCGCCTGGGTCATGTGGCCGATAAACTTGGGGTGGTTCAGGCGCGCGGTATGGGGCAGCAGCTTGCGTTGCAGCTCTTCCAGCACCCGGGCGGGCGCCATGCCGTCCGGGGGCGGCGCCAGCTCGGCGAACAGCGGCAGCAACTGGTCGATGGGCGTGACCGGATACGGCGACTTGCCCTCGGGCGTCAGCCAGTCGCGCACCATGCCTGCCATTTGCTGCAGCACGTCCGCATCCACCTGTTCGACCGCGAAATGCCGATTCAGCAATTCGCGCAAGTCGCTGTCACTCATCTGCTACCCTTCAACCCAATGCGGGGTGGCAGTATAAAACAAAGTGGCAAAAAAGTGCTTCAGATCAGCGTTCGCCACCGCCTTTTAGGCGCGCCAGCCGCCACGCACCGGCCGCAAATACCAGCCAGGCCAGCAGGCATACCGCTGCTGCCGCACGCCACGGGGCCGGCGCCGCGCCTGGCGCCGGCGCGAATACCGGCTGCTGGGCCGCCTGCGCCGGTCCGAACGGCAGGTCGGTAAACAGGTAGCCATAATAGAAATTGCGCAGCGCCTCGTGGAAGCTGCTGATGCGCTGCTGGTACGCCAGTTGCGCCGGCAGGTCGGTGGCGGCCAGCCGGTGCAGCACCGCCTGCACACCGACGCCGGGCAGCACCCAGCCCAGGCGGTCGGTCCAGGCCTGGCGCGCCAGAAGCCCGGCACGGTATTGCTGCACCTGCCCGGCCACGCTCTCGTCGCCCAGCTGGTGGAACGCGAAATACCACTTCCAGTGGAACCCCTCCGGCAGCGGCGCGCTGTGCTGCCATTGCGGGTGGCCGAGATAAAACTTGCGCATGGTCTCGTCGCGCGGCACTTCCCAGGCGCCGTGTACCACCTGGCGCTGCGCCAGCATCAGGTCCACGCCCTGGTGCACGGGAATGGCGCGGGTGAGCGCCACGTTGGCCAGCGTGGGCAACACCAGCGTGAGCACCGCCCACACGCCCATCAACGCCGTGGCATTGGTGACCGAGCGCCGGCCGTGCGCCCCGACCAGCAGCGACACGCCGATCCAGAACGCCAGGTAGCTGGCCGCCACCACCAGCACGATCACGCTCGCCCCCATGTCAAGCCCGGTCCACCCGGCGCCAGCCAGCACCGGCAAGACCAGGCAGGCCAGCAGCAGCGCAAAGCGCAGCGCCACCCGGCGGCGCCACAGGCGGCCGCCATCGGGCATGGCCGCCAGCATACGCAACCGACCGGACTGCCGCTCGCTCGACACCAGGTCGTGCAGCAGCGCGATCACGAACAGCGGCGACAGGTAAATCAGCACGAAGGCAAAGTCGAAGCGGCCCGGCAGCGCCACCTCGGGGTTGAAGGTCTCGCCTTCGTAGAGCTGCGCCTGCAGGCCGAGCGCGCGGATGCGCAGCGCGTATGGCGCCACGTCGCGCAGGCCCAGCGCCAGGAAGGCGGCGTCCGTCGGCGCGTCCCAGGTGTGGTGGAAGGTGTAGTAGGCGGCGCTGCCGGCGTTGCCGCCGGTGGCATTGCGCGTGGTCGCCACTGCGGCGTCCTGCGCCTGCAAGGCCGCCAGTTGGGCGATGGTGTCGCGCTGGCGCGCCACTTCCTGCACGCCGGACCACACCGAGAGCGTGGATAACACCAGCAACAGCAGCAAGGCCACCACCGACAGCCGGGAGCGGGCGATCAGGCGCCATTCGAAAATGAGCCAATGTATGGAATAATTCATCGCACGGCCCTCCCCAAACGGCCGCCCAGCCACCAGGTGAGCCCCGTCAGGGCCAGTATCCACAGGATCAGCGCGGCGCCGGCGGGCGCCGCGCGCAGCAGGATTTCATCGACCTGCGCCTGGCGGTAATGGAATGGCGGGAAGCCCTGCCAGTGGCTGTTCGAGATGCGGTTCTCCTTGCCGGCCTTGCCTTCGTCGGCGTAGTGCACTTCTTCCGCATGCAGTTTATTCAGACCCTGGATCAGCGCGTAGCGATAGGCTTCGCCCTGCTCGATGAAGCTGCGGAAGCTGGCCAGGTCGGTGCCGGAGGCTGTCATCGACAGGCGCCGCAGCGCCAGCGCGGGACTGAGCCAGCCGGCGTGATCGATCAGGCGGCTTTGCTCCTGCTGGCGGTCCATGCCGGCGGCAGCGTAGCGGTTGAACAGTTCCGTCGAGCGGCGTTCGCCTTCCATGCTCACCAGCCCTTTCAGGTTGACCGGCAGGTCTTCCACGCGGGTGACGTTGTACTGCTTGAGCAGGCCGTCGCGGAAGGCGGCGAACTTGGGATCCTGCGGGTTGTGCGAGTCGCCCAGCGCCAGGTAGTCGCGCTGGACGTTGATGACGTTTTCGTAACGGGTGGGCAGCGCCACGGCGTTGCTGGCCAGATCAGGAATCCAGCGCGGCAGCAGGATCACCGCTACCGTCCACACCGCCAGCAACACCAGCAAGGCATCGCGGCCCCGCGCGAACAAGGTCGAGACCAGCACCACGCCCACGGACCACAGCAGCAGCCAGCCGGTATAACCGCCCGCCAGCAGCAGCACCGGCAGCCACGGCGCGTGGCCGCTGGCCGCCATCCAGGCCAGGCCGGCCAGCGCCGGCAGCAGCATCAATGCGGTAAAGCCGCACAACGCCAGCAGCTTGCCCAGCACCAGCTGGCGGCTGGCCACGCCTTGCGCCAGCAGCACCCGCAAGGTGCCCGATTCGCGTTCGCGCGCCACGGCCGCGTGGCCGAAGAACACCAGCAGCAGCGGCGCCAGTACTTGCAGCACGAACGCTGGCGTCAACTGGCCGAAGCGCAGCAACAATGAGGTCTGGCGCACGTCACCGAAGTTGGCGCTGTTCTGCTGGTGCCCTTCGACGAACAGTGTGCTGCCGGTGTAACCGTCGATACCCGGATCGAACGCCGCCAGCGGGTTCACGGGCCGGAACAGAAAATGGCCGTAGTGGACCATGCGGTGCGGATGGCGGTCGGGCTGGGCCTGGAATTCGTGGTTCGACTGCGCCTGGTAGCGCGCCCGTTCGGCGTTGGCGCCGCGCTGCTGTTCGTACGCGGTCAGCGCGGCCACCAGCATCAGCACCGTCAATAGCAGCAGGCCGACCACGGCGGCGCGGTCGCGCGCCAGTGCGCGCCATTCCTCGAAGGCGATGCGTTTGGTCATGGAAGCGGCCATGGTCACGCTGCCCGGCCGGATTGCGCCGCTGGTGCGGCTGGTGCGGCTGGTGCAGCTTGGGCGGCATAGCGCCGGTGCAGCGCGCGCACGTCGAAGCGGTCGGCGCCGGTGGCGGCCACCTCCTCGCGCAGGCGGCCTGCCTCCAGGAAGCCGATGCGGTCGGCCACGTCGGCGGCGCTGAGCAGATCGTGGGTCACCATCAGGATCGCCACGCCCTGGGCGCGCAACACGCCCAGCAGGCGATTGAATTCGGAGATCGCTTGCGGATCGAGGCCGGACGTCGGTTCGTCGAGCAGCAGCGCCGGCACCTTGCGCGCCAGGGCCAGCGCGATCGCCACTTTCTGCCGCATGCCCTTCGAGAAACCGGCCACGCGGCGGTCGAACGCCGCCGCATCGAGGCCGGCTGCGCCCAGGGCCTGGTCGATGGCGGCAGCGTCTTCGTGCTGGCCGGCCAGGTGCAGCAGGTAGCCGACGTTTTCGCGCGCGCTCAAATGTTCGTACAGGGCGACGTTCTCCGGGATATAAGCGAGGTGGCGGCGCGCCTGCGCCGGTTCGCTCACGGGATCGAAGCCATTCACCTTGACCGTGCCGGCAGTGGGCGCGACAAAGCCGAGGAACAGGCTGACGCTGGTAGTCTTGCCGGCGCCATTGGCGCCCAGCAGCGCATAGATCTCGCCAGCGCGCACCTGCAAATCGAGCTGCTGCAAAATGATCTTCCCGCCATAACCGGCCACCACGGCGGTGGCGTCAAGCACGGGGCGGCCGCCCGGTTGAATGCCCTGCACGGGCGGGTGAAGACTGTCGATGGTCAAGCAATTCTCCTGGTCGGATGGGGTAGAAACACTGCAATCGCAACATGGTTGCGTTTATTAATGAGAATAATATCTCATTAGCGCATTGTTATGCCAGTCCAAAGATGTGCCGGGTTGTGCTCAAAGTGGTGATTGTTATCGTCGCTCAGGCAAGCGTAGTGCGAGCACCCGCTACTATTTCGGCATGAAACTTCTGACCTTTACCAAGCCCCTCGCCGCCACGTTGCTGGCGCTCGCCCACCTAGCCATGGCCGCACCGGCGTTGGCCGGTGCTCCCGCCAAAATCGGCACGGTCGCCGTGGCCCCGTCCGACGCGGTGCTGCAAGTGAGTCTCGACCGTGCGGACTGGACTTACGCGGTCGGGCAGGCTGCGACGTTTCGCGTCAAATTCAATCTCACGCCCTACCCGGTCGATGGCGTCGCCATTACCTATCGCCTGGGGCCGGACATGCTGGAAGGCGCCGAGCGTACTGCGACCGTGCCGGAACAGGGTTTGAGTCTGCCTGCGCCAGCGCTCGCGCAACCGGGTTTCGTACGGCTGCTGGTCAAGGCCACGGTGCAGGACAAGGTGCAGGAAGGCCGGGCCACGGCCGCGTTCAGTCCGCAGAACATCGTGCCGGTGCAAAGGGAGCCGGCGGACTTCGACCAGTTCTGGCAGGCGCAGAAGCGCGCGCTGGCCGCCGTCCCGCCGCAGTTCACGCTCACGGCGGCGCCAGCACTGTCGACCGATCAGGTGGAAGTGTCGTACCTGACTTTCCAGAACGTGGCGCAGCCGCCGGGCGGGCGCCCCACGCGCATCTATGGCGTGCTGTCGGTGCCGCGCGGCGCCGGGCTGTATCCGGCCGTGCTGCAAGTGCCGGGCGCCGGGGTGCGCGGCTACAAGGGCACGGCGGAGATGGCGGCCAAGGGTTACATCACGCTGCAGATCGGCATCCACGGCATTCCCGTCAACCTGCCCGACGAGTTGTACGAGCAGCTCAACTTCGGCGCGCTGGAAAGCTACAACCGCTACAACCTCGACAACCCCAACGCTTATTATTATCGCCGCGTGTACCTGGGCGCCTTGCGCGCGCTCGATTACCTGGCCCAGCATCCGAAGTGGGACGGCAGGAACCTGGTGGCGCAAGGCGGCAGCCAGGGCGGCCAGCTGGCGATCATGGCCAGCGCGCTCGATGCGCGCGTGACCGCCACCGTCGCGTCGTACCCGGCCTACAGCGATGTCACCGGCTACCTGCACGGGCGCGCGGGCGGCTGGCCGGGACTGTTCCGGCAAGATGCCCAGGGCCGCGTGCAGGACCAGCCGGTGGACGCCAAGGTGACGACCAGCGCCTACTACGACACCGTCAACTTCGCCCGCCGCCTGCGCGCGCCGGTGCTGTACTACGCCGGTTTCAACGACATGGTGACGCCGCCTACGTCCACGCTGGCGGTGTTCAACGTGATCACCGCGCCGCGCGAACTGGTGCTCGATCCGCAGCAGGTACACTTGACTACGCCGGAGCATCGAGCCACCATCGAGCGCTGGCTGGCGCAACAGGTTGGGGCAAAGCCGTAGGTGTTACCGTAGTCGAACAATAAAGTTCGACACAAATGCGACTAACTAAATTGATGGGGGAAAGAAATGGTAAGGGTCAGCGCCAAGAGTCTTTATCTGGCCGCGTTTTTGTTTCTGTCTTTTCAATCTCATGCTGAAGATTTGATACAGATCCATTTAGTATCCGGCCTGTCCACACTGAGGCAGGCTGTGACGAAATCATCGATTGTGGCGAAAATACAGGTTACCTCAATTTCTCCTGTTTTGGATGAAGCTTTAAAGGAAAAGCCTGCTTGCGGGTTTCTGTATGGTGCAAAAGTCATTCAGTCATTCAAGGGTGGTTCCGATAATTTTAATTTTTTTATGCCATCAAGAGTTGGTTTATTTTCTCCCGGAAAGAATTATCTGGCTTTTGTCAAATATCGAACGACAGATGAGCAGAACCTTATTTTTTCAAACTTTGATAGTGCAATGAGTCCATCTGAGAGCTACTCGGCCAGGTGCAGGTTCAGAAGTGGTTTTTATGTATCGGCAAATTCTCCTCTTGTTTTTCCTTTTGATATAGATGCGGGAAAGCAGTTTGGTGGCCAGTGGTTAGCAGATGCGCCTGGAA
Source organism: Duganella sp. FT27W (assembly GCF_009295655.1). Taxonomy (NCBI): domain Bacteria; kingdom Pseudomonadati; phylum Pseudomonadota; class Betaproteobacteria; order Burkholderiales; family Oxalobacteraceae; genus Duganella; species Duganella sp. FT27W. The sequence continues at coordinate 888,126 of NZ_WHIV01000001.1, read as the reverse complement.
TAAGTTTTTGTCAATACGAGGTGGGTTATTCGGAAGAGAATGATAATTTTTCCAGAAAAAATAAGTTGGGAGAATCTTTTGTGAATTGGTTGGAGGTGGAGCGTCTGATCAAAAAATCCAACAGGTGGTTTGATTTTTTTCGACAACATACAATTGATTCGTGTATTGAATAAACGTTTGTATGGAAGAGAATTTTGAGAAGGTGTGGCAGGTGGTACCGGAGTACTGGGGCGAGGCGCCACACCCGACCCTGACGGGCGTGGGTGTGACGTGGTTGTACGGGTTTCAGTTCGAGATCAAGGTGATCGCGAAGCTACCCGTCGCCAGTTAATACAGCACGACCGAGCGGATCGACTCGCCGGACTTCATCAAGTCGAAGCCCTCGTTGATACGCTCGAGCGGCAGGCGGTGCGTGATCAGGTCGTCGATATTGAGCTTGCCGTCCATGTACCAGTCAACGATCTTCGGTACGTCGGTACGGCCACGGGCGCCACCAAAAGCGGAACCTTTCCACTCGCGGCCCGTCACCAGCTGGAACGGCCGGGTCGAGATTTCCTGGCCCGCCGCCGCCACGCCGATGATGAACGACTGGCCCCAACCCTTGTGGGTGCACTCGAGCGCTTCGCGCATCAGTTGCGTGTTGCCCACGCACTCGAAGCTGTAATCGGCGCCGCCGTCAGTCAGTTGCACGATGTGGTCAACCACGTTCGGCGTGTCTTTCGGGTTGATGAAATGGGTCATGCCGAACTTGCGCGCCATTTCCTGGCGGTTCGGGTTGATATCGACACCGATGATTTTATCGGCGCCAACCATCTTGGCCGCCTGGATCACGTTCAGGCCGATGCCGCCCAGGCCGAACACCACCACGTTGGCGCCCGCTTCCACCTTGGCCGAGAACACCACGGCGCCCACGCCGGTGGTGACGCCGCAACCGATGTAGCAAACTTTATCGAACGGCGCGTCTTCGCGGATTTTCGCCAGTGCGATTTCCGGCACCACGATGTAGTTCGAGAAGGTCGAGGTACCCATGTAGTGAAACAGCGGCTTGCCGTCCAGGGAGAAGCGGCTGGTCGCATCAGGCATCAGGCCCCGGCCTTGCGTGGACCGGATGGCCTGGCACAGGTTGGTCTTGCGCGACAGGCAGAATTTGCACTGGCGGCATTCAGGGGTGTACAGCGGGATGACGTGGTCGTCTTTTTTCAGCGTGGTCACGCCGGGGCCGACATCGACCACGATGCCTGCGCCTTCGTGGCCAAGAATCGCCGGGAAAATGCCTTCCGGGTCGGCGCCGGACAACGTGTAGTAGTCGGTATGGCAGATGCCGGTGGCTTTCAGTTCGATCAGCACCTCGCCGGCGCGCGGGCCTTGCAGGTCCACTTCCTCGATGGTGAGCGGCGCGCCTGCGCGCCAGGCTACGGCTGCTTTGGTTTTCATGGTGTTTCCCTTTGCTTGAAGATGCGCGATTCTGGCACCCGCAAGCCTGCGCGTGGGGCGGCGCCGCGGAGAATGGCAGGATTTGGTGCAATAATGACCGGATTTTCTCCTGACACCAGCGCTTCATGACAGTCACACCCGCAGCAATCACCATCGACATCGTGGTCTACCCCGGCTTCAAGGCCATGGAAGCCGTCGGCCCCATGTCCGTTTTCGAGTACGCCAACCTGCATTTGCAGCGGCGCGGCCACCCGCCCGGCTACGACGTGCGCATCGCCTCGTGCCAGGCCGGCCCGGTACGTTCCGATACCCTGATGTCGCTCGACGCCACCAAGGCCCTCGATCCGCTGGCATTGCCAGACAACGCCATCATCGTCGGCGCGCGCCACATCCGGGAAGCGCTGGTGGACAGCGCCGCCATCATCGCCTGGGTGGCGGCAGTGGCGCCGCGCATCAAGGCGTTGACCGCGCTGTGCTCGGGCGCCTTTTTCCTGGCCGCCGCCGGCGTCCTCGATGGCAAGCGCGCCACTACCCACTGGAGCGTGGCCGAGCGGCTGCAAGCCGAGTACCCGGCCATCGAAGTCGATGCCGACGCGATCTTTCTGCGCTCCGGCAATGTGTGGACGTCGGCCGGCGTCACCGCCGGCATCGACCTGGCGCTGGCGCTGGTGGAGGAAGACTATGGCCGCGATCTGGCGCTGGAAGTGGCCACCGAGATGGTCGTGTATCTGAAACGCCCGGGCGGACAGTCGCAGTTCAGCGCCCACCTGCTCAGCGAGCGTACCACCCGCCCCACCATCCGCGAACTGCAAAACTGGATCCTCGAGCACCTGGACGAGAAGCTCACCGTGGCACAACTGGCACAGCGCGCGATGATGAGCGAGCGCCATTTCGCCCGTGTGTTCCAGCAGGAGGTGGGCCTGAGCACGCAAGAGTTCATCGAGCTATGCCGGTTCGAGCGCGCCACCCAACTGCTGGCCGACCTGGCGCTGCCGCTCAAGACGGTGGCGGCGCGCGCCTGCTTCACGGACGAAGCCCATATGCGGCGCGTATTCATGAAAAAGCTCGGCATCACGCCGCGCGTGTACCGCGAGCGGTTCGCTACCACAGGGGTCGATGGCTGAAACGCGTTACGGACAAGGCCCGTCACCCGGCGCGGCTCCCAGGGTCTCCGCAGGGGTAATCGTGGTGGACATCGGCAGTTGCAGAGGCAGCTTCACCAGCGGGAACATGGCGCGATAGGCGGTCAGCTCGCACTCGGCGGTGACGGCGGGATCGCAGATCCGCACCCGCACCAGCCGGATGCACGCGGCGCTGTTGGGATCCTTCATGCAGGCGATGCGGTTGTTCACCGGGCACGCTGGCATGTTGCCGGCGGCGATCGGCTGCATCACCTCCGTTCCTGCGCCAGACAACGACATGTAGTCGATGCGCACATGGGCATCGCCGACCGGCGCGCCCATGATCAGGTTGCCGGGCACGGTGCGCAGCACCGCACGCTGGCGCACCGCCGCCATCGCTTGCGGGTTGGAGAAATCGGCGCTGGCAGCGGCAATCGCCGCGCGCTGCGTCACCATGTACAAGGCGTTGTACAGGTACATGGCGCGTCCCACTTCCAGCACCCCGCAGGCGATGGTCAGGAATACCACCAGCACCAGCGAAAACTCCGCCGTCACCAGGCCGCCCGCCCTGCGCACGGCGCTCACCGGTACAACTCCACCGGGCCGCCCAGGGTATGCTCGGGCGCCAGGCCGCCAAACTCCGCATACAGCGCGGTGGGCGTGGCCGGTACCGTCATCAGGAATTTGCCGATGGCCAGCACGGTGGCCGGCTCGGGGCCGCCGGTCGCCACCGGGCAGGCCAGCAAGGGCACGTTGAGCACCCGGCGATTGGTCACGCCCTTTTGGGTCACCGGCGGCGCCTGGAAATTGGTCCCGCTCGTGCTTTGGTAGGGGATGGTGCCGGGATAGTTCTTGGCTGCGGGTGCGCCCGGTGCGTACAGGCTGGCCCAGTCGCCGGCGCCAAAGGTCGCGTAACCGGCCGCCGGTTCATCGACGCCCTCCTTCCATTCGCTGAACGGCACCGCCCTGGCATAGGCCCACAACGGCCCGTATGCTTTAGGATCGGTGCCGGCGGGCGCTGGCGACAGGTCGGCAATGGTGCGGCGCTTGCCGCCGGTGGTGGTGACCTGCGCGCCTTGCTCATTGGGCGTGGCGGCCATCCACGGCACGCCGCCGTCGCGCAGATACGGCCGCGAGTTACGGTCCACCACCGCTGTCGTGGCCGTGCACAGGTTGTTTTCGTACTGGGAGAAACGCGAGTTGAGCTGGCGATACAACGCTGCCAGCGGAAACGGCTGCGCCACCATCACCTTGCCGCCCTGCAGTGTGATGATGCCCAGCTGGCCGGTACATACGTGCGGCCCCACCACGGCATCGCTCAGTCCGGGGGCAACGCCAGAGCCGCCGGCTTGCCCCGCTGCGAGCGTGGGATGAATCACGAAGCTGACGGGAGCGACGCCGTCCGGATTGAGTTGCATGAGATCGTAGGCGACGCCGCGCCGGAAGCCGTATTCCACCAGCTCCTCGGTGGCCGGCGGACCGGCATTGACGCGCTTGGCACCGGCCACCCCGGACATCGCACACACCGCCAGCGGCATGACGTCGATGCCGGAGCGGCCCGCCACGGCGGTGGCGGCCACTGCCACCGATTGCATGGAAGAGTGGAGCATCCTGATGATGAACAGCGTGACCGAACCGACCGCCGCATCGAGCTGGCCGGTATCGGCGCGCACGAACAGCAGTCCCGCCGCCGCCGCCCTGGCCGCATCCGCGCTCTGCCAGCCGCCGGTTGGCGTGGCGCCGAACAACAGCATGTCGTCGCGCCACGCCAGCGTGCGCGAGCCATAGCGATAGTGCAGGTCGGCCAGCGCCTCCGCGCCCTTGGCCAAGGCATTGTCGATGCCGCCGGCCTTGCCATTGAGCTGCTGGGCAGCGGCCACCGCCACCGTGCGCGCGGCGAGATCGAGCTCCTGGCGGCGATACTGCACCAGCGCCAGGTCGAGCGCCATGCCGCTGAACACCAGCAGGCCCAGCACCATCATGATGAACATGAGCGCGGTAACGCCGCCCTGGCGACGACGAGAAAAGGCGATAAATATTTCCATTGCGAAATTGTAGATCACGGGAAATATACGGGATTGCGACAACTCAATGAGCTTTGGTACAATAATGAGAATAATTCTCAATCAAAGCTCGAATTCAGCTCCCTCCTCATGGCCGCAGGCAGTGCATCCACCCGTATTTCCGACTTGTACCGGCATAACCATGGCTGGCTGCTGGGCTGGCTGCGTGGCAAATTGGGCAATGCGTTCGACGCCGCCGACATCGCTCAGGACACCTATGTGCGGGTGATCGATACCGGCCGCCTGCCGGAGCAAGCGGAACAATCGCGCGCCTACCTGGCCCGCATTGCCAGGCATCTGGTGGTGGACCTGCACCGGCGCCGGCGCCTCGAATACGCGTACACGGAGGCGCTGGCGCTGCTGCCGGATGCGCACTTGCCATCGGTGGAAGAGCGCGCCATCGCGCTGCAAACCCTGGTCCAGATCGACGCCGCCCTCGACCGCCTGCCGGTACGCGTGCGCGAGGCGTTTTTGCTGTCGCAGTTCGACGGCCTGACTTACCAGGCGATTGCCGACCGCATGGGCGTGTCGCTCGGCTCGGTGCGCAAATACATGCTGCAAGCGGCGCAAGCGTGTTTTGCCGTGATGGCCGCCTGAGTGAAGCCGCTGCCCGAAACCTCCGGCGACCTGCATGAACAGGCACTGGACTGGCTTGTCACCATGTGGTCGGGCGAGGTCTCGGCCGACGCGCAGCGTGCCCTGCAAGCATGGCGCCAGCAGTCGGGCGCCCACGAACAGGCATGGCTGGCCGTGCAGCAGATGGACCAGCGCCTGCGCCATGTGCCCGCAGCTACCGCCAGCCAGGTGCTGCGCACCGCAACCGGTAGCAAGCAGCGCAGCCGCCGCGCCGTACTGCGCGGCCTGGCGCTGGCCGGTGGCACCGGACTGGCCATGCACCTGGTGCGCGATACCGAACCGTGGCTGGCGGCCACTGCCCAATATGCCACCGCCACCGGCGAGCGCCGCGAACTGGTGCTGGACGACGGCACCCGCCTGGTCATGAACACGGCCACCGCGCTCGATGTGCGGTTTACCGCCGGCCAGCGCCGCATCGATTTGCATCGCGGCGAAATCATGATCGCCACCGGCAAGGACCATGGCGCGCCTTACCGCCCGTTCGTGGTCCACACGGTGCACGGCGCGGCGCGCGCGCTGGGCACGCGGTTTTCGGTGTACCAGCACGATCAACGCACCGAAGTGGCGGTGTACGAGGGCGCGGTGGAAGTGCAGCCGCGCCGCGCCACAGCGCCGGCGCGCCGCCTGGCCGCCGGCAACGCCGCCCGCTTCGACGCCAACAATGCCGCGCCGGTCTACGCGCTGGCGGCCGACGGTCCGGCCTGGGTGCGCGGCGTGCTGGAAGCAGAACAAATGCCGTTGCCCGATTTTTTGGCCGAGCTGGCGCGCTACCGCCGTGGCGTGATCCACTGCGATGCGGCGCTGGCCGGCGAACGGGTGTCGGGCATTTATCCGCTGGCCGATACCGACAAGGTGCTGGCCGCGCTGGCCCGCGCGCTGCCGCTGCGGGTCAGCTATCTGACCCGTTACTGGGTGCAGATACAGCCGCGCTGAAAAAATATTTTGCATATTGAGTAGCGCTTTTTGCTTTTCGTTCGGGATACCAATATCACTCCCTGATTTGAACTGAAAAGGAAACACCGCCCATGTCGTATTCGATCTCGCCTGCAACCCTGCCGTTCCGCCGCCGCCGCATGGCGCAAGCCGTTTTGCTGGCCGGCCTGGCACTTAATGCCGGCTGGTCGCTGGCCCAGTCGGCCGCACCGACCGACGCCCGCCGCCACGTTGAAATCGCCGCCGGCACCCTCGATGGCGCCCTCAACCGCTTTGCCAGCAGCACCGGCATCCTGCTTGCCATCGACGGCAAGCTCACCGCCGGCAAAACCAGTAGCGGCATCAACGGCGATTACACGCGCCAGGAAGCGCTGGCTGCTTTGCTCGCCGGCAGCGGCCTGGAAGCGGTAGCGCAACCCGACGGCGGCTATGCCTTGCGCAAGGCCATTCCCGTGCAGGCAAGTGCGCTGCCGGAAGTGGTGGTGACCAGCGAGGCGGAAACGCCGGGCGTGGGCCGCGTGATCATCACCGGCGCCAAGGGTGACAACACGCTGGCAGGCGGCCGCGTGGCGCGCGCCGGCGGCCTCGGCGTGCTGGGCTTTGCGGACGTGATGGACACGCCGTTCAGCACCACCAACTACACCGCGCAAATCCTCGAAGACCAGTAGGCGCGCACGCTGGCCGACGTGGTGGTCAACGAAGCCTCGGTGCGCACCATGACCTCCACCGGCGGCTTTTCGGAAGACTTCCAGATCCGCGGTTTCAACGTCACCAGCGGCGACGTGGGCCTGAACGGCCTGTATGGACTGACCTCCTCGAACCGCATGCCCACCGCCTTCATGGAGCGGGTGGAAGTATTGAAGGGACCGGGCACGCTGATGTACGGCATCAGCCCGAGCGGCAGCATCGGCGGCAACATCAACGTGGTGACCAAGCGCGCCAGGGATCAGCCGATCACGCGTTTGACCACCACCTACGAGAGCAAGGCGCTGTTCGGCGGCCAGCTCGACGTGGGCCGCCGCTTCGGCACCGACAACGCCTGGGGCCTGCGCTTTAACGGTCTGTACCGCAAAGGCGACACCAATATCGACGAAGGCAAGCAGGAATTCGGCACGGCGGCGCTGGCGCTCGACTACCGCTCGGCCACGCTGCGCTGGTCGGTGGATGCCTTTGCCCAGCGCGAAGACACCGACAATTTCCGCGCCCAGACCGGCTTCCGTCCGAACATCACGCGCCTGCCGGCCGCCCCGTCGGGCCACCGCGCCATTTATAAAGGCGCCGATCTGACCATCCGCGATTCCACCCTGGCCACGCGCCTCGAATACGACCTGTCATCGAATATCATGGTGTACGCGGCGGGCGGCTATCACTACGGCGCCAGCGAGCAGGACTTCCCTTCGGCGCGCACCAACGACGCCATGGACGAGCAGGGCAATATCCGCGTCAGCAGCGCCTGGTACGATGCCGCCTCGCGCAGCAAGACCGGCGAAGTGGGCGCCCGCGCGCGGTTTGAAACGGCCGGCGTCAAGCACCTGATGAGTTTGTCGGCTTCGCGCCTGCAACAGGTCAATGGCAGCTTCTACCTGGCCGCGCCCGCCGGCGCCATCGTCGACTCGAATATTTATCACCCGGTACCGGTGTACCAGATGACGGGCGACCGCCGTTCGCCGACCGATACGTCGCGCACCCGCCTGACCAGCGTTGCGCTGACGGACACCGTGTCGTTCGCCGACGACCGCGTGATGCTCACTGGCGGCCTGCGCAAGCAGATCGTACAAGCAGGCAACATCGGCGCGAATGGCGCCGTCACGCCGTCGTACAGCGAAAGCGCGGTGTCGCCGATTGCCGGCGTGGTAGTGCGGCCGCTGGCTGACGTGTCCGTGTACGGCAACTTCACCTCGGGCCTGACGCGCGGCTCCGAGGCGCCGGTGGGCACGGCCAATCGCGGCGACATCTTCCCGCCGTTCAAGTCCAAGCAATACGAACTGGGTGTGAAAGTGGACCGCAACCAGGTGATCACCGGCGTATCGATCTTCCAGATCGACCGCCCGAATGCAATTACCGATCTGGCCACCAATATCTACAGCATGGATGGCACCCAGCGCAATCGCGGCCTGGAACTGTCGGCCGTGGGGGAAGCGGCGCGCGACCTGCGCCTGATGGCCAGCGCAACGTTTTACGACGCCACGCTGCAGCGTTCGGCCAGCGCCGTCAACCAGGGCAAGGATGCAATCGGCGTCCCCAAGCGCACCTACAACGCGGGCGCCGACTGGGATGTGCCGGGCGCAACCGGCCTGAGCGTGAATGCGCGGGCGATCTACACGTCGGCCACGCCGTATGACGTGGCCAACACGCTGGCACTGCCGTCGTGGACCCGGGTGGACCTGGGCGCCCGCTACCACACCGTGATCATGGGCAAACCGGTGGCGCTGCGCGCCAGCGTGGAGAACGTGTTCAACAAGAACTACTGGCTGTCGAGCAGCACCCTGCTGACGGTGAGCACGGCTGCCGCTGCGCGCACCCTGCTGCTGTCCGCGCAGTTCGATCTGTAATCAGCAGGCGGTGGTGTTAGCGGCGCTTGAACAGATAGTAGCCCACGCCCAGCGCCACCGCCGCAATCGCGGTCTTCTTGACCGTGCGCTTGTCCACCCGGCGGGCGATGCCGGCCTGGATGGCCGGCGCCTGCGTCAGCAGCAGCTTGCCCCACTCGCGCAGTTCGTTGTGGGCCAGCCTGGAGCTGGTTTGATCGAGCAGTTGCTTGACGCGCTGCGGCAGGTTGTCAACAAAAGTCGGCTCGTGGTCTGTGACCAGGTCGGGGTTGGCGACGGGCTTGTTGACAGGCTTATCCAAATTCATGGCAATGCTCCTTCGGTTGGTTTTGTTAAAAGATACACGCGCAGGAGCCCGTTCAACGTGCGCTTACTAACCCTGGCCACACTGTCTGAAAGAGCAGGCTTGACCAACGCGGCACACCTTGTTGTCGAAGATGCTTTACAATCAGAAACATTGTTCATGAATGAAACATCTTCAGGAACGTGATATCTACTTACAGCAACGGGAGCAGCATGACCGCCACAACACAACCCCATTACACCGCCGAGGAAAAACGCAAACGCGTGTTTGCCATCATTAGCGCCTCCTCCGGCAACCTGGTCGAATGGTTCGACTTTTACGTTTATTCGTTTGCTTCGATTTATTTTGCCAGCCAGTTTTTCCCCAGCGGTAACCCCACCACCGAGTTCCTGAAGTCCGCCGCCGTGTTCGCGGTCGGCTTCCTGATGCGTCCGATCGGCGGCTGGCTGTTCGGCCGCATTGCCGACCGCGTGGGCCGCAAGAAATCGATGATGATCTCGGTGATGATGATGTGCGGCGGCTCGCTGGCGATTGCCGTGTTGCCGACCTACGCCACCATTGGCGTCGCGGCGCCGATCCTGCTGCTGATCGTGCGCATGTTCCAGGGCCTGTCGGTGGGCGGCGAGTACGGCACCACCGCCACCTATATGAGCGAAGTGGCGCTGCGCGGCCAGCGCGGCTTCTTCTCGTCGTTCCAGTACGTGACCCTGATCGGCGGCCAGTTGCTGGCCGTGTTGACCGTGGTGATCCTGGAAGTGTTCCTGACCGAAGCCGAACTGAAAGCCTGGGGCTGGCGCATTCCGTTCGTGATCGGCGCGATTGCCGCCGTGGTGTCGCTGCTGCTGCGCCGCACCCTGCACGAAACCAGCAAGGCCGCCGACATGAACAACAAGGAAGCCGGCACCCTGGCCTACATCTTCAAGCACCACCGCGCCGCTTTTATTACCGTGATCGGCTACACGGCCGGCGGCTCGCTGATCTTCTACACCTTCACCACGTACATGCAAAAATACCTGGTCAACAGCGCCGGCATGCCGGCCAAGACCGCCAGTATCGTCATGACCGGCGCGCTGTTCCTCTACATGTGCATGCAGCCGCTGTTCGGCATGCTGGCCGACCGCATCGGCCGCCGCAACTCGATGATGCTGTTCGGCGCGCTGGGCGCGATCGCCACCTTCCCGATCCTGGCCATGCTGCGCGGTAACGACAGCCCGGTGCTGGCGTTCCTGCTGATCACGCTGGCCCTGGCCATCGTCAGCCTGTACACGTCGATCGGCGGCCTGGTGAAAGCGGAAATGTTCCCGCCAGAAGTGCGCGCGCTGGGCGTGGGCTTCTCGTACGCGATCGCCAACGCCATCTTCGGCGGCTCGGCCGAATTCGTGGGCCTGACCTTCAAGAACCTGGGCCACGAAAACTGGTTCTTCGTGTACGTCACCGTGATGATGGTGGTTGCCTTTATCTTCAGTACCAGGTTGCCGAAGACGCCGTCGTACCTGCATACCGATCACTGACCGGCAGCGCCGGGCCTGCGATTTACTCCCAGGCCCGCGCCGCCGACCGGTGGATGGTCCACGTAAAGCCGATACCGGCCGACCAGCCGCTGTTCTTGCGCAGCAAGGGGCTGTCGCGGTTGGCCGCGTGGCTCAGGTTGTCGTAGCGGGTAAAGCCGAACAGGCGCCAGTCGGGTGATACGCGGCGCGACAGGCTCACACCCAGCCGGGTCATCATCAGGCCGGCGCCCGCCTGGTAGGCGGGTCGCTCGGCGGTGGCGTATTGCGGCGCCACGTCGTAAAAGTACTGGTTCAAGCGGGCGTTACCGAAGACCATGCCGAGGTTGGCGTCGGCTTGCCACAGGCCGCCGCGGTCGCCGGTCTCTGCCACCAGGCGCGGCTCGAACACCAGGCCCTGGCGTTTGAAGCCATTGCCCAGTTCCAGCGGCACCCGCAGCGGCAACTCCAGCCGCAGGCGCGACATCTGGGTCTCGGCCAGGCGCACTTTCAGGCGTGGGCCGAATTCCAGTAACGAATTGAGGTCGGGCATGCCGGCGCGCGCGCCCACGTCGTCCGACTTGGCCGGCAGCGACAAGGCGAAGCCGACGTCGAGTTCCACCCGGTCGGTGTTGAGCAACCGCGCACCGATGCCGGAACGGTCGGCGCGCAGCACCTTGCCGCGATAAATCACCATCGGCAGCACCAGTGCCCGCTGCGAACGGTCATCGGCGCCCGGATAGGCCGGCGTGCTGGCCGCGCCGCCGAACAGGCCGACTTCCCATAGCGGCAAGTCCGGCGCTGAAGCTGGAACCGGGACTGGTTCCAGCCGCTGGGCGACGGCCGGGGCTGCCACCGCAGACATCACCACCACGGTCCACAAACGTACCTTCATTAATACTCCAGGTTCAGGCCCGGTTTCAGGCCAACAAGTGCGGGCCAATCTCGCGCACCGATTTTACGCCCGTGAGCACCATGGTGGTCCGGATATCTTTTTCCAGGATGGCCAGCAGCTTGTCCACGCCAGCCTGGCCCTGCGCCGCCAGCGCATACACGAACGCCCGGCCCAGCAGCACCCCGTCCGCTCCCAGCGCCAGCAGGCGGAAGATGTCGGTGCCGGTACGGGCGCCGCCGTCGGCAAAGATGGTCATCTGGCCTTTAACTGCCTCGGCAATCGCCGGCAGCGCGCGCGCGGTGGACAGCGCGCCGTCGAGCTGGCGGCCGCCGTGATTCGAGACCACGATGCCGTCCGCACCGAACGACAGCGCGGCGCGCGCATCGTCCGCTTCCAGGATGCCCTTGATCACCATCGGGCCGTCCCACTCGTCGCGGATCCACTGTAAGTCGCTCCAGCCGATAGCCGGATCGAAATTGTTACCCAGCCAGCCGATATAGTCGGCCAGTCCGGTCACCTGGCCACGATAAGCCGAGATATTGCCCAGATCGTGCGGGCGGCCGTGCAGGCCCACGTCCCAGGCCCAGCCCGGGTGCGTGACTGCCTGCAGCATGCGACGCAGTGCGGCGTTGGGGCCGCTCATGCCGCTGTGGGCATCGCGGTAGCGTGCGCCCGGGACCGGCATATCGACGGTGAATACCAGCGTGGTGGCGCCCAGCGCCTTGGCGCGTTGCAAGACGTCGCGCATGAAGGCGCGGTCCTTGAGTACATAGAGCTGGAACCACAGCGGCTTGTCGATCGCCTTGGCCACCTCGGCCAGCGGGCACACCGAGACGGTGGACTGGATGAACGGAATGCCGCGCGCACTGGCTGCGCGCGCAGCCTGCACCTCGCCCCGGCGCGCATACATGCCGGTCAGGCCCACCGGCGCCAGCGCGATCGGCATGCCGTAGGTGTTGCCGAACCACTCGGTGGTCAGGTCCAGGTCTTCCGACCCTTGCAGGATGCGCTGGCGCAGGTTGATCTGTTGCAGGTCATCGACATTGGCGCGCAAGGTCTGCTCGGCGCCGGCGCCGCCGTCGAGGTAATGGAACAGGAAGGGAGGAAGCTTGCGTTGCGCGACGGCGCGGAAATCGGTTGCGGATGAAACGATCATGAGCTGGCAGACGGGTTGGCGGGGGTTGCCCGATTGTATCATTGCTACTCTTTTGCAATCGTTGGCAATCAGCATCAATCACCAAGATGCGCATTACTCATGGTGTTACCGGTTATCAGCTGTTAATTTCCATGCGTAAAAAGTAGTAGAATTCCCCGCTGACCACCTCAATACGCGAGTTCCCCTTGTTAGACAGTTTTCCGGCACGCGCCCTGCGCAACGCCCTGCAACGGCGCGTGGCGGCGCTCGACCAGGGCGACCTTGACCTGCACGGCTGGCGCGCCCGTCTGCTGGACGGCCTGTGCAGCGCTGCTTTCTGGCTCGGTTTGCTGGTCATGCTGCCCAGCATGTGGGGCGGCGCCAGGCAGGGCCACTGGACGCTGGTCGTGGCCGACATCGTTGCCGTCACCGGCATGGCCGTGCTCAATTTCCGGCGTGGACTGTCCTACCACTGGCGCGCCGGCTCGCTGCTGGCGATCGCCTACCTGATTGCGGTGGCAGTGCTGTTTTCCATCGGCCCGCTGTCGCAGATTTACCTGTTGGCGGTGCCGGTGCTGTGCACGGTGCTGATCGGCAGCCGGGCAGCCATCTGCGCCTTGCTGTGGTGCAGCGCCACCCTGTTCGTGGCCGGCGTGGCCGGCGGCATCGAAACCGGCGTGGCCGTTCTGGTGATCAGCCCGCTGGCGCACTGGATCCTGCTTACAATTAACTTCTTGCTGGTCGCCGCCGTGCTGACCATTTCCTGTACCTACCTGCTCCACGGGCTCGACGGTGCATTGGCGCGCCAGCGTGCCCACATCCTCGCCCTGCAGCAGCGCGAAGCCGACCTGCAGGCCTCGCAAGTGCGCCAGGCCGAATCGCTGGCTGCGCAGCGGGCGGCCGAAGTCTCGAACCAGCTTAAAAGCGATTTCCTGGCCATGATCAGCCACGAGATCCGCACCCCGCTGGGCGGTGTGATCGGCATGCTGCGCTCGGCGCTGAAGGATGCGGGACTGCCGTCTGACACCGTCGGCAAGCTGCGCGTAGGTCTCAGCAATGCCGAAGTACTGCTGCAAATCATCAATGACATCCTTGATTTCTCGCGGCTGGAAGCGGGCAAGATGCCGCTCGAAACGCTCGACTTCGACCTGCCGGCCCTGCTGCACGACGTGGTGGACCTGTTGGCCGACCGTGCCGAGGCCAAGGGCATTTCGCTGATCGCCGATCTCGACCCCGGCTTGCCCGCCTGGTGGCGCGGCGACCCGACGCGGGTGCGCCAGATCGTGGTCAACCTGGTGGGCAACGGCATCAAGTTCACCGACCACGGCGAGGTGCGCCTGGGCGCCGCCGCCGATAGCGAAGGGATAGTGCTCAGCGTGCGCGACAGCGGCATCGGCATTGCCGCCGACGCCCTCGACCGCCTGTTCCAGAAATTCGCGCAAGCCGACGCCGGCACCGCCCGCAGGTACGGCGGCACCGGCCTGGGCCTGGCGATCTGCAAGAATATCGCCGCCGCCATGGGCGGTCGCATCGAAGCCGGCAGCGAGCCCGGCGTGGGCAGCGTGTTCCGCGTCTACCTGCCGCTGGCCCCCGGCACACCGGCGCCGCAATCGGCCGTCGCGCCACGCACGCCGCATGGCGCCCGCCTGGCGGTACTGTGCGCCGAAGACGGCAGCACCAATCAGATCATCCTGCGCGAACTGCTGGGCGAAATGGGCCACGCGATCACCATTGCCGAGGACGGCGTGGCAGCGCTGGAGCAACTGGCCGCGCGCGATTACGACCTGGTGATCATGGACGGGCGCATGCCGCGCATGGACGGCATTGCCGCTTTAAGGCGCCTGCGCGCCGGCATGGACGGCGTGCGCGATTCGCAGGTGCCGGTGATCGCGCTGACAGCCAACGCCACGGTGGAAGAACGCCGGAACTTCCTGGCGGCAGGCGCCAACGGCTTCCTGGCCAAGCCGGTGGACGAGGCCGACCTGCACGCCGAAATCGCGCGCCAGCTGGCGACGTTACTGTCCTTGGGCAAGCCCCTGGCTGGCGCACAAACCGCAACCGACCGGCGGCGGGAACTGGACACGATGTTCGGCGTGACCGACCTGGCGCCAGCCGACGATACCTTGCAGCGCGCCCTGCGCGCCGCGTTCCAGGCCGAAGGTCCACGCCTGTTGCAGATCATCGAGCAGGGCCTGGCGCAAGGCGATACGGCAGCGGTGGCGCTGGCGGCCCACAGCCTGCGCGGCGCCGCCGCCTTCCTGGGCGCCGCCGCGCTGTCGCAACGCTGCCACCTGGTCGAACAACTGGCCGACGCGGGTGCAACGGAGGCCATAGATCAGCACCTGGCGGCGCTGCGGCAGGAGCTCGGGCAAACGCTGGCGGATATTGCCGTTAGCAGCCACGCACCACGGTGACAAAGCGCGCATTTTTGCGCCATGCCGATATGCTAAGCTTGCTGATTACTTACTTTTCAACAAGGACTTTCCATGCGTCACCTGGCCCCGCTATTCATCGTCGCTTCCGCCCTGCTCTGCGCGCCAGTCCACGCCGACAATACCGACGCGGTATCGAAAGCGAAAAGCGCGGCAGAGCAATGGCTGGCTTCAGCCGATGCCGGCCAGTACGACAAGAACTGGGAGGAAAGCGCCAGCGCCTTCAAGAAGGCTGTCACCAAGGCGCAGTGGGAAAATGGTCTGAAGTCGGTACGCAGCCCGCTCGGCCCGCTGAAAAGCCGTACTGTCGCCGCCGCCGACTACACCCAAAGCCTGCCCGGCGCCCCCAAGGGTGAGTACGTGGTGATCCGCTACACCAGCGAGTACACCAACAAGACCGGCGTGGTCGAGACCGTGACGCCGATGCTGGACGCGGACGGGACGTGGCGTGTATCGGGTTACTTCGTCAAACGGTAATCAGGGGCGCACCAGCACCGGCGCGTCGTCGCCCTCTTCCGGGTTCTTGCTCAGATACACCACAGTCTGGGTCGGGAATGCCAACTCGATGCCGGCCGCTTCGAGCTGCTCGTAGATAGTCAGCAGCAGCTCCTCGCGGATAATGACCTGGGTGTCGAATTCCTTCACGTTGATGTAGGAAAAAACTTCAATATTGAACGAGCGGTCGCTGATATTGCCCAGCCGCGCGCGGCCGCCTTCGGCCATGTTCACATTACCGGAAATGATCTGCTGCACGATCGATATCGCCTCGCGCAGCTTGGCCGACGGCGTGCTGTAGGCAATCGCGATGATCGGGTTGAACAGGAAGCGGTCGCGGTCGGCGTAGTTTTCGATCTGACGCGCCGACAGGTCGCCGTTGGGGACCGTCACCACGGTGCGCTCGCCGGTGCGGATGCGGGTAGAACGGATGCCCACGTCTTCGACCGTGCCCACCACGTCGCCCACCTTGACGAAGTCGCCCACCTGCAGCGGCCGGTCGGCGATCAGGGTCACGCTACCCACCAGGTTTTCCACGGTCTTCTGGGCGCCCAGCGCCAGCGCGATACCTCCGATACCAAGCGCGGCGATACCGGTCGTGACATCGATGCCGAAGGTGTCGAGGATGGCGATGACGGAAAACGCCAGCAGCAGGAATTTTACGGCGCGCCGCACCAGGATAATCACGGAAACAACTTGACGGCGCTGGTGGCGCTGCATGCGCGTAATGGCCAGGTCGGCGATGCCATCGACCAGCCGCAGGCTGAACCACACCACCGCGATGGCTGTAACGATGCCGGTGTAGCGCAGCAAGGTCTGGCGCGCCACAATCGACACCGGCAACTGATCAGCCCAGTTGTAGAACACGAACACGCCCACGAGCAGGCTGAACGGCGGCAACGCTGCCTCGAAGAAGCGGAACGGGCTGCTGGCTGCCGGATCGGACAGCAAGCGGCGGGTGCCGACCACCAGCACCACCGAGAGCAGCCACAAGCCACCGAAAATCGCCACGCCCAGACCCAGCAGCGTGGCCCAGTCCTTGAGCGGCGCCCCGCCGATGAGCACCTCGTTTTCCGCCGGGGCGGCCGGGACCGGCACGCGGCGGGCCGCCGCCGAGATCTGGCTCAGCGTCTCTTTCGAGATGCGCCAGATCCTGGGCTCGCCGTCGGCGCTGCGCGTCATCACGATCGGGATTTTCTTTTCTTGCAGGGTGACTTCACCGATGTCTTCCTTGTCGGCATCGAGCTCATCGTCGAGCTTGCCGGTCTCCTGGTTCGACAGCGTCGCAAACGGCTTGAGCGAACCGCTGTCGTCGAGCATGGCGTGGAAGGTGCGGGCCTGGGTGGCGACCGCCAGTTGCTGGCGGTTGTTGGCCGGATCGGGCACATCGAAATACTGTGCGGCCCGGTCGTAGTCGAGCTCGGCCAAGGCGCCGATCAGGCCGGCCACGGCCGAACGCGGCGTTTCGCGTCCCAGGTTGTCGGTAGGGGTTTCCGCCGCCGGCGCTGGCGCCTTGGGTGCGGCGGCCATGACTGCGGGCATGCTCATCGCCAGCATCAGGCACAGCAGGATAGATTGGAAGAATCGCTTGGGCAAATGAACCTCTTTGCTGAGTGGGGGCGCAACAGCACGTTGGCACGTTGAGTTAGGCTGCAAAGTCTAGCATTCGGGCTGCCCCGACCACGCACTGTTGACGAGAATCCATTCCTCAAATATTCATGTCGATCATCATAAAAACCATTGACAAGCAATATGATGACGATCATCATATAAATCCCTGACCGCATACTTTGGAGAGCACGATGAAATACAGCGCATTCGGCACGACCGGCTTGATGGTTTCCCAGGTCGCCCTCGGCACGGCCAATTTCGGCACCGGTTGGGGCCATGGCGCCGATGCCGACGCCAGTGCCGCTGTCTTCAACGCCTATGCCGAAGCCGGCGGTAATTTCATCGACACGGCCGACATCTACCAGTTCGGCCAGTCCGAAGAACTGCTGGGCACGCTGCTGCAAGGACGGCGCGAGGATTTCCTGCTGGCTACCAAGTACACCAATGGCGCCGTACCGAATGCCAACCGCCTGGTCACCGGCAACAGCCGCAAGGCCATGGTGGCGTCGGTGGAAGCGAGCCTGAAGCGCCTCAACACCGACCGCATCGACCTGTTATGGGCCCACCACCCCGACGCCAACACGCCGCTGGACGAACTGGTGCGCGGCTTCGACGACCTGGCCCGCGCCGGCAAGATCCTGTATGCGGGACTGTCGAATTTTCCGGCCTGGCGCCTGGCCCGCGCCGCCACCATGGCCGAGCTGACCCGCGCGGTGCCGATCGCCGCCGCCCAGTTCGAACACAGCCTGGTCCACCGCCAGCACGAAGCGGACCTGCTGCCCGCTGCGCACGCGCTGGGACTGGGCGTGGTCACGTGGTCGCCGCTGGGCGGCGGCATGTTGACCGGCAAATACCGGCAAGGACAAACGGGACGCGCGGAGGCGCTGGGCGGCAAGGTATTCCAGGCCGAAGACTCGGCACAGCGCAGCCGCATTCTCGATACCGTGGTCGCGGTCGCAGAAGAACTGGGCGCCACGCCGGGCCAGGTGGCCATCGCCTGGGCCGGCACCCATGGCGCGGTGCCGATCCTGGGACCACGCTCGCTGCAACAGTTGGCGGACAACCTGGGCGCAGTGGCGCTGGTGTTGACGGCCGAGCAGATCGCCCGGCTTGATACGGTAAGTAGTCTGGATCCTACTGCCGCGCCGCGCTTGTCGGTGGCGTGGGCCGAGGGCACGCCGGTGCGGCCAGTGGCGTGACCTAGCGCCCCAGAGCGGCGCCGTCAAGCGCGGACGCGGACGACGGCGCCATGCGTGCAGAGCGGCAACGCCGCTGCACAGTTAAGGTTGTGGCGATGCTTGCGCAGCGGCGGCTGTAGCAGCGTTTGCCTCGCTGGCAGCGGCTTCGGCACGCTGTTCCGTCTCGCCGCGCTGCTGCCGGCTGGTTTCCAGCAGTCGCTCCAGCGCCTCATGCACCTTGTCCGACGTCCCCTCCCGGTCGATCCACCAGTCGGTCGACCAGATCCGCAGTATCTCCCAGCCCAGTCCGCGCATCACCTGTTCGCGCAGCAGGTCGCGGTCGCGGGCCGTCGCCGAGCGGTGGTAGGTGGCGCCGTCGCATTCCACGCCGCACAAATAGACGCCGGGCGCATCGGGATGGACGATGGCCAGGTCCACCCGGAACGACGACGCGCCGATCTGCGTGTGCACCTGCCAGCCGCGCGCGGCCAGGGCGCTGGCCACCGCTGCCTCGAACGGGCTCTCGAAACCGCCGAGGCTGCCCTTGGTGGCTTCGGCCAGCGCGCGCGGGCCGCGTTCGGCAAATGCCAGGAAGTGCTTGAGATCGCGCACGCCGGCGGCGTGGGTGCGCGACAGGTCGAACTGTTCCGCTTTCAGGCTGGAGAACACCCGCAACTCCTGGCGTGCACGCGTGATCGCCACGTTCAGGCGACGCTCGCCGCCATCGCGGTTCATCGGGCCGAAATTCATCGAGACGCCGCCGCCCTGGTCGGGACCGTAGGTAACCGAGAAATAAATGATGTCGCGCTCGTCGCCCTGCACCGATTCCAGGTTTTTCACGAACAGCGGCTCCAGTTCCGATTCGAGGAAATACGGTTCCAGCGCCGGGTCCTTGCGCCGCTCCTCGTCGAGCAAGTCTTCGATCAGGTGCATCTGCTCGGTATTGAAGGTGACCACGCCGATGGTCAGCTTCGACTCGCGAAAGCCCGGCGACCGGAGCTTGGCGACGATGTCCGCGACCAGCGCTTTGGCCTCCAGCTGGTTGATGCGTGCCCCGCCCTTGTCGTACACGCCCGCCACGTGGTGGAAGCTGACCGCCTTGTCTTCGGCCACCGGCGACGGGAACGTCACCAGGGCGCCACCATAGTAGCGGTGGTTGGAAAACGCGATCAGCGATTCGTTGCGGCTGCGGTAGTGCCACGACAGGTTCATGGTGGGCAGGTTGGCGCCCATGCATTCGTCGAGGATGCTTTCGAGGTCGATTTCGACGTCCTCGTCGTCTTCGGAGGCATCGGCGCGGTCGAAGAACGACGTTGGTGGCAACTGCTTGGGGTCGCCCACCATCACCACCTGCTTGCCGCGCGCCATGGCGCCAATGGCATCCCACACGGGAATTTGCGATGCTTCATCGAACACCACCAGGTCGAAGGCGCTGGTGTCCGCCGCCAGGTACTGGGCGATCGACAACGGGCTCATCAACAAGCATGGCGCCAGCCTGGCCAGCGCGGTCGGGATGCTGTGCATCAGTTCGCGCAGCGGCATGTGCTGCTTTTTCTTGCCGATCTCGTGGCGCAGCACACCCCATTCGGAATTGCGGGTGACCTCGTCGGCGCGCGGCATGCCGGCGCACAGCTGTGCTCGCACCCAGGCGCGGGTGACGTCGGTGAACTGGCGGTCGAGCGCGCGGAAGTCGCCGATGCGCTTTTCGTGCTCGGCCGAAACGAAGTTACGGATCACATCCTCGTTGTCCACCGCGCGGTTGAGCCACCAGCGGCTATAGTTGATCTCGAAGGTGCGCAACGCCTGCACCGGCGCCACCAGGCCGGTTTCGATGGCGCCGACCAGCAGCCCCAGCGCTTGCGCCTGCGCTTCGGCGCGCACCTTGCGCCAGGCGCACCACGACTTCAGGCGCGGCTCGGCCGCCATGATGCGGGCGCAACGCGCGGCCAGGTCGCTGAGCGCCAGTTCGTCGAACTGCATCGCCACGCCCACGCTGAACATGCCGGCCTGCGCCAGGTGCTCCAGCGCGGCCTGCAGGGTGCCAATGGCGGCCAGGTAGCGGTTGCCGGCGGTAACGACCGCCCCGCCCGGCGCCAGTTGCGTATTGCCGTCGCCCGCCAGCATGTCGAATGCCTGGCGCAGCACGGCGGCGTCGTCTTCGCTCTCGGCCAGATCGGCAATCGCGTTTGACACTGCCGCCTCGAACGCCAGCACGCGGAGCACCGTTGCCTCGCTGTTATCCAGCTCGGTCCAGGCATCGTCGATGGCGGCGCGCAGCTCTCGCATGCGCACCAGCAGGCCGAGATCCCTGGCGACGTCCGGTTCGGTGTCGCCGGAGATGCAGTCCGTCAGCGTTCTGGTCAGCTGGCGCTTGCGATTCCACGACAGCGGCCAGATGCTGGCTTCGGCGTCGTTCCACGCCCGGTGCAGTTGCCGTACGTCGAGTTGTTCTATCTGCTCGTCGTAGCGCACGGACAAGGCGCTCTCGCTGGACTTGAGTTCGTCCAGCAGTTGCAAGCCCCGTTCCAGTTCGGCCACGATGTCGACCGCCCACGGCTTGCCCAGCGCGTTCAGCAACGCCACGCGTTCGGTCAGCAGCACCTGCGCCTTGCGGCTGCGGGCGATGATCGCCTGCAGCCAGGCGGGGTTGCTGCGGGATGTCGAACCGCGCGCTTGCGGGGACGCTTGGGTACCCAGCGCCATCGCTGGCATCGTTGCATGCGCGGCGCCAGCCGGCTTAGGCGCTTGGGAAAACGCCGCCATCGCTTGCCGCAAGCGTCCAAGCGCCGCGCGTGCTTCCGGCAGAAACACGAAACTCCACTGGTGACCAAATGCCTGCGGCAGCACCTGCACCAGGTCGGCAAGCGCCGATCTGGCGCGGCGGCCGGTCGGCAAACCGGCCAGGCCTGTCACGTTTTCCACCTGAGACAGCGCTTGTTGCGCTGCCTCGGCTGCGGTTGCCGTGGCGCGCACGGCGCCGATCAGGGTCTGCTGCCATGACGGCGTCCAGTCGGTCTGGCCGATCGCCATCAGCGGGCCGCCCTGCAAATGTTGCTGGCCCACGGCTGCGGCGTTCACTTTGAGGCGTTCGGTCAGCTCGCGCAGGGCGTCAAGCTGGGCCTGGTCGTGGGCGTCGGCATCTGGCCAGCTCAGTTCGACCCGGGGTACAGCATCGGCATCGCCATCGACCACGTTGCCGATGGCCTGGAATATCGTCAGGCCGTTGCGATGGCGCTGGTGCAGCCGTTCGACGTACTGGTTCAGCTCATCGCGCAGTCGTTTGAGTTTCAACGCCTGGGCGCGCCATACCTCGGGATCGACATCGCCCTGCGCATCCCATGCGCGGTGCAACTGGTTGATCACGTCGAGTTTACGCGCCTTGCTCGAATGCAGTTCCAGGCAGAACTCGCCCAGCCCCACTTCGCGCAGGCGGCGATATACCACGTCGAGCGCGGCAATCTTTTCCGACACGAACAGCACCCGTTTGCCTTCGGCCAGGCACTGGGCGATCAGGTTGGCGATGGTCTGGCTCTTGCCGGTTCCGGGCGGGCCGATCAGCACGAAGTCCTTGCCCTTGGCGCCGGCCATCACGGCCGACAGTTGCGACGAGTCGGCCGGCAGCGGGCAGAAGGTCTGCTCGGGCGCGTAGTCCGCATCGAGCCGCCTGGGCAATGGAAACGCCAGGGTGGACTGCGCGCCAGATTGATACGGCTCGCGCGGCGTATCGATCAGGTGGCGCACCACGGGGCTCTCGCGCAACTGGTCGGTGCGCTGCGCCAGGTCCACCCACATCAGGTACTTGGCGAACGAGAACGGCGCCAGCACCACTTCGTCCGAGATTTCCCAGCCCTTGATGTCGCGCACCGCGTGCGAGACGGTGCGCCAGATCTGCGCCACGTCGAGCCCGGCGCCATCGCGCGGCAGCGCGCCATCGAGCACGCCCAGGTTGAGCTGGAAGTCCTGCCGCAGCATCTCGACCAGGGTGGGATTGAAGCGCGGCTCGTCCTCGTGCAGGCTCACCGTGAAACCCGAGCGCGCGCTTTTGCGCTGCAACGACACCGGCACCAGGATCAGCGGCGCCTTGTACACCTGCCCCGCCTTGTCGTCGCGGGTCCAGTTCAAAAAGCCCAGCGCCAGGAACAGGGTGTTGGCGCCGCCCTCCTGCAAGGTGGTGCGGGCACTGCGATACAGCTCCACCAGCCGCACCTCGAGTTCCGGGGCATCGACGCTGACGAACACTTCGCGCCGCGCCAGCGCATCGAGCGCATGTTCGCGCCGCACGTCCTCGCGCGAGCGCTGCTCGTGCAAGGCCTGGTTGCGCGGATCGCTGCCTTCCATCAAGTCGGGCCGGGGCACCAGCCGGATCGGCGCGCCTTCCGACAGCGCGTCTTCCAGCGCGGCCGGTTCGGGCGCGTCGAGCCGCAGGGTCTTTTTGCCGCTCTTGAAATTGAGCAGGTTGTTGCGCAGCGACAGGTCGAGCAGCTTGCGCTGCCAGCGCGCCAGCCGGTCCCTGGGGTCGAGCGCGGGGGCATCTTGCGGCGCATCGTCGGGCAGATCGGGGGCGCCGTCGTCGAAGGTGGCGGCAGTCGCCTGCATGGCGTTGCCGTCTGGCGCCGCAAAGCTGTGGCTTTCCGCGCTGGCCAGCGGCTTGATGCGCTGCATGCGCGCGCGGCGGATATCGACCAGCAGTTCGAACTGGTCCTGCACCGCTTCGGCCAGCTGGCCGGCGGCAATCTGCGTCGCATGGGTAAACGCGGGCGCCGGCCGGGCGGCGGCCAGCGTGGTCTCGAACAACACCAGTTCCTGCAAGCGCAGGCGCTTGCGGATGGCTGTCACATCATCGACCACCACCGTGGAAAACTCTTCCTGGCGCAGCCAGACGCCGGCAAACGCATGCCCCTTGGTGAACACGATGACGGGATTGAGGCCGGCCTGCTCCAGCGCCGAGCAAAACAGCAAGGTCAGGTCGAGGCATGTGGCAATGCGGCCATCCATCAACTGCGACGCGCTGCGCACCTTCTGGCCACGGTGTTCGAAACTCGCCGGCGGCAAGGCGTAATCGATGCCCAGCCCGGCCACGGCCGTCCACAGCGCGGACGTCAGTTCCCAGGCGCGGCGGGCGCCGCCTTCGTAACCGTCGAGCGAAGGATTCTTGCCGGCCTGGCGCAGCACCTCGGCAGCCTGCTTGAGCAGGCGATCGATGGCCGGCTCGTTCGGCTGCACGAAAGCTGCGACCAGGTCGGGCAGATGGGACAAGCCGCCCCACTGGTTACGCGGCAGCAGCTCGACCTGGCGCTCCAACGTGGCCAGCACGCGCTCGTGCCCGGTGCCGGCTTTGGTCACCAGCGTAAACGTGATGGTCGAGGTTTCGGCTTCGGTCAGTTTGCCGAGCAACATGCCGTCCAGCTGGACGTCGCAATCGACGATGCCGTAGCGGGAATGAGGGCCGCTGGCGTCGATCAGCCAGGTCTTGGCTTTAAGGAACGGTGGAAACGACGTCAGGCGCAGCTGCAAATCGACGAGCTCATGCGCACTGTCGTTGACCACCGCCAGTTCCCGCAGCAGCGGCACCGAATTCTGGAAGTCGGCGAGATTGAGCTTGCTGCCATGCGCCACATGCAATGCGACGTCGACCGGGTTGATGGCGGCATCGATTGCCGGTGCTGCGACTGATTCCACTTGTTTTCCCATGCTATTAACATAATAGTGATGCTGTGCGACAATCATTCAATCATCGCGTTATACTGCGCCCGATGGCCCATGCCGAGCAGTTTAGCGTGGTCCCCAGAAGACCCCCTTTACATTTCGCCAAAGTCCGCCAGCGCCACCCGCTGTGCGGCCGGTCCATGCACATCGCCAGCCAATTTCCGCTTTCCGCTCTCTCGTCCACCGACCAGTCGGGCACTTTTGCTATTTTACAACTCGTCCCGGACGCGGTGTTGGCGGTCCCCGCACGACTGTCCCTGCCCGATTGGGTGGCAACGGTGCACGCCGGCGATATGGCGCATGACCGGGAAGCCATCGCCACCGCCATCGGCCTCGGCGCGCCGTTCCAGGCCGAGTTTGCGCTGCGGTGCCGCGACGGCGTCACGCGCCAGGTGCGCCTGTCGGGGCTGCCTGCAGCGCCGGGCTGCTATCACGGCTTCATCACCGACCTCAGCGCTCACCACGAGGCGCTCGCCAGCGCCCGCCGCGAAGCCGGGGAATACCGCCTGCTGATCGAAAACACCACGGATCTGATCGCCCATGCCGACACCGCCGGCAATTACCTGTCGATTTCGCCGTCATATGAATCGATGATGGGATGGAATCCGGCCAGCGTGGTGGGCCAGCCCGTGATCGCGTTCCTGCACCCGGACGACCGGCAGCACTCGGCCGCCGCCTTGTCCAGCGTGCTCGGCGGCGGTGTGCTGCCCAACGTGGTGGAGGTACGCAAGCGGCACCGCGACGGCCACTACATCGTGCTGGGCACCAAGGCCAGCGCCATCATCGATCCGGTGACCGGCCAGTGCGTGGGCGCCGTCATGGTCTCGCGCGACATCACGCGCGACAAGGAAATGCTGCGCGACTTCGAGGAGCGGGCCACGCACGACGCCCTGACCGGCCTGCCCAACCGCGCCTGGCTGAACCAGCACGTGGACCGGCTGCTGGCGGCAAACACAGGCGACAGCCTGACCGCCATCCTGTTCATGGACCTCAACGGCTTCAAGGAAGTCAACGATACGATGGGACACGCGGCCGGCGACGTGCTGCTGCAACTGGTGAGCGCGCGCCTGAAGCACTGCATGCGGCCCGACGACGCGGTGGCCCGGCTGGGCGGCGATGAATTCGTGGTGGCCGCCGTCTGCAGCGACAGCGCCGACGCCCGCGCCATCGCCCTGCGCCTGATCGACGCGCTGAAAGCGCCGTTCCGCGTGCATGGCACGCTGGTCAACGTGGGCGCCGCCGTCGGCATCAGCCTGGCCCGGGGCGGCGCAGCCACCACGGCCGGCATGCTGCAAGACGCCGACAGCGCCATGTATGCGGCCAAGGCGCGCGGCGATGGATCGTTCGAGATCTTCCAGCGGCCGCTTACTTCACCTTGAGCCTGAGCAGGTACACCGGCGTCACCGTCACTGCGCGCAGTTGCGCAAGCTGGGCCTGGCCGCCGAAGTCGGGCCGGGCCTTGCTGTCGAGGTAGATCGGTGCGTCCGCGCGCAGCGGCAGCACCGATACTGTCAGCGGCTGCGCCAGGCGCTCGCCGATGTGGCGCAGACCGAACTGCCAGCCATAGCCGCTGTAATACCAGTCGTCGAGCATCTCCACGCCCGCATACAGGCGGCCGATGTCGCCGACGAAATCGATATTGAGCAAGGCGTCGTCAAGGCCCTTGAGCTGGGCCGGCGGCACCGTCACCTGCC
Source organism: Duganella sp. FT27W (assembly GCF_009295655.1). Lineage (NCBI taxonomy): Bacteria > Pseudomonadati > Pseudomonadota > Betaproteobacteria > Burkholderiales > Oxalobacteraceae > Duganella > Duganella sp. FT27W. The sequence continues at coordinate 862,453 of NZ_WHIV01000001.1, read as the reverse complement.
ACGAGGCCGCTGCGCCAAAAGTTTCCGGGCCCGGCTCCTGGGCTGCCTTGGCGTTGCCGCCGATCAGCAGCGGCGGTACCGCTTGCGCCGCGCGCAACGGCGCGATGCTGGCAGTCAGCTGGCGTTCGGGCAGCGTGGCCGCGAAGGTCTGGAAAATGCCGTCAGTCCCTTTTTGCACGGTACCGGCAGCGGTCGGCGCCTTGGTCAGCGCCGGGAACACGGCTACGCGGAAGGCGCTGCTGCCCACCGAGCGCAGTTGCAGCGCGCCGCCATCGACCACCAGTTGCTGTTCGCTCAACAGCAGGCGCCGCTTGCCGGCCACGTCGGCAATGGTCAGTTGTTCGGCCTGGCTAGCGGTCAACACTACCACGCGCACCGGTCCGCCCTTGCTGCGGGCGATGGTGACGGCAGCGCCGGTGCCGGGCTGCAGCTGATCGATCACCAGCTTGCCGTCGCGCTCGGCCACGCGCGCGCCAGCGGCCTGCAATTGCGGTGCAATGGCGCGGTCAAACGCCAGTTCGACGGGAATCCGCTTGTGCGCGGCAAATACGTACACCACGCCTTCGGCGCCCAGGTCGAGCCGCGCCAGCGGTTGCGCGGTGGCCGATTTCAGCACCGTGCCGTCAAGGTCGAAGTTATAGGGCCAGATGAAATAATCGCCATCGGCGATATCCACCGGCGTACTCGGGAAAGTCAGTTTGCCGCCGGGCAGCGCAATTTCGAAGCGCACGTTCTGATGTGCGGCCATTGCATACTGGCGAACGTGGTTGTTGACGAAGACAAAACCGCTGTCGCCGTTGCTGCGCGCTGCGTAGCGCGGGGTTTTCAGATCGGCGGCGTTATCGGGCACGGCGGCCGGCTTGCGCACGGTCATCGTGGCCAGGCGTGCGCCGAAATCCTGCAGGAACCAGTGGTACGGCCGCAGGCGCGTGAGCACTTGCCGCTGCTGGCCGTCCGGGCCCAGCGGCGCCTGGAAGTCGTAATTGATCAGCGGGACATCGTTGTAGCCGCCGCTGCCGGTGCTCTCCTGCAGCCAGGTGCGGCCGGCCGGGTTGCGGCCGCCGTGGAACATGTAGTAGCCAAGCAGGTTCACACCGGAACCGAGCTGCACGGGCACCATCGAGGCGACATCGTCGGCGCCGATCACGGGACGGCGGCGGTACATGAACGGCACGCCGGGTCCGTACTCCGCGCCGAAGAACGGCGTTTTGCCGATTTCGTCATCGGCCGTGCCGCGCTCGTGCGTCACGGTCTGCGCACCAAGGTCGCCACTGACGCGGGTATCGAAGCGGAACGCGTAGGTTTCTTTCGGCGCCAGTTCGCGCGTACTGGTGGCCCACGGTTCATCGACGTAGCCGCCGAAAACCGGCGTCACTTCACCGGGAGGATACACCGCGCCGTCCCAGCCGGTGACGGTGTACAGCGGCGCATCGAGCCCTGCCTTGAGCGCCAGCCGCTTGAGCGTGCTGATGTGTTCCGCGCCCTTGCCCGGACCGCGCAGGTTGTATTCGTTTTCCAGCTGCACGCCGATCACCGGGCCGCCGTCCTTGAACATCAATCCCTTCAGTTGCCGGCCGATCTGCGCGTAAAAGCGTTCGACGTAGTGCAAATACTGCGGATCGTTGCCACGCGTGGGCATGGCGTACACCACCCAGTCCGGCACGCCGCCGAAGCGCACCTCGGCGTGGGCCCAGGGGCCGATCCGCACCACTGCTTCCAGTCCGACTTTTTTGCACAGTTGCAGGAAGCGGCGCAAATCGCGGCGCTCGCTCCAGTCGAACTTGCCGGCCTGCTCCTCGTGGTGGTTCCAGATGAGGTAGCTGGCGACGACCGTGATACCGGCCGCCTTCATCTTGCGGAGTTCCAGTTCCCAGTCGCTGGCGGGCGAGCGCGTGTAGTGGAATTCGCCCATGACCGGAAACCACGGCTGGCCGTCGCGCGTGAGGTACTGGTTGTTGGCGCCCAGGCGCACGCCGGCCGGCGATACGGCCGTGCCCTGCTTGAGGTGGCCCAGCAGCGGTGCGGCCACCGGCGCGGTGGCGTCGATTCTCAGCACGGTGTCGGCTTGCGCCAGGGTGGCAGGAAAGATCAGCGCAGCCAGGGCCGCGCGCAGGAAGGTCTCGGTCATTTTTTATTTGTGCAAGAGATAGAGAATTCCGGTGGCAGCGGGTCGAAGCTGCTGCGAACCGGTCGCAATTATCCGGCCGCAGTGCGGCCGGCAGCATCTAATCGCAATACAGCTGCGAACGTCCGCCATCGATCAGGATATCGGTGGCGTTGATGAAGCGGGCTTCGTCGCTGGCCAGGAACAGCGCCGTGTAGGCCACTTCGCGCGGCGTGCCGATGCGGCGCACCGGGAGCAACTGTTCCTGGCGCGCGCGTTCGGCGGCCGGATCGGGGCACGAGGCCAGCCAGGCTTCGGCGCTCTCGGTCAGGATCAGCCCCGGTGAAATGGAGTTGACGCGGATGCCGCGCGCAGCATATTCGATGCCGAGCGACTTGGTCAGGCCGATCAGCGCATGCTTGGCCACCGGGTACGGAAAGCAGCCGGGGATGATCTTGTGCCCGTGGACCGAGGCGATATTGACGATATTGCCGTAGCTGCGTTCGAGCATCGACGGCAGCACCGCGCGGATCACGTTCCACGCGCCTTCCAGGTCCACCGCGAAGCAGCGCTGCCAGTCGCTGGCCGTCATTTCCAGCGGATCGGTGAACACGTTCATGCCGGCGTTGTTGATGACTGCATCGACGCGCCCGAAGCGGGCCAGGGTTTGCGCCACCAGCGCCTCCACCTGGGCGCGGTCGGCGATGTCGGCCTGCACGTACAGGCTGTTCGGGCCACCCAATTCATCGCGCACGGACGCCGCGTGGGCATCGTCCTGGTGGCTGTTGAGCACCACCTGGGCGCCCTCTTCCAGCAACAGCGCGGCTACTGCGCGGCCGATGCCCATGGTCGAACCGGTGACGATCACCACCTTGTCTTTTACTCTGTCTGCCATAGTCTCCATTCCTTGCAGGTTTTTGCTACATTGTCTTACGGGTAAGGCCGGCGCGGCTATCCTGATTTGGCATAGCAATGACCGGATTTGGCATGGCTGACCGCCTGCCGGACCGAAAAAACGGGGCGGGTATAATCCGACGACCATCTTTCTTGCCATCATTCATGAGTCATACCGTGTCCGACCGTTTTGTGCGCAGCCATCTCAAGATGCGGCACCTGATCCTGCTGGTCGAGCTGGGCCGCCACGCGTCGATCGCCAATGCCGCCGCCGCCGCGCGCCTGACGCAGCCGTCCGCGTCGCGCCTGATCAGCGACCTCGAACACGTGCTTGGCATCCAACTGTTCGAACGCATGGCGCGCGGCGTGGTACCGACCTGGGCCGGCAAGATGCTGATCCGCCGCGCCGGCGTGGCGCTGGCCGAGATGGATGCGGCGCACTTCGAAATTTCCACCCTGCTGTCCGGTATCGGTGGCCGGGTGGCGATTGGCAGCGTGCTCACACCGGCGACCAATATCCTGATGCAGGCCATCAAGCTGTTCAAGGCGCGGTCGCAAAAGGCCAGCCTGGTGGTCGATTTCAGCACCAGCAAGTCGATGGTGGAGCGCCTGCTCGACGGCCAGCTCGACATGGTGCTTGGCCGCATCCTCGATACCTCGACCGTGCCACTGCTCAATTTCGAACCGATCACCGACGAAGTCCACCACCTGATCGTGCGGGCCACCCACCCGCTGGTGGGCCGCGCCGACCTGCAACTGGCCGAGCTGGTGGAGCAGTCGTGGATCGTACCGCCGGCCGGCAGCATCCTGCGCGACCGGCTGACGGCGCTGTTCCTGTCCGAGGGCCTCGATCCGCCGGTGGAAACCGTGGAAACCCTGTCGGTGCCGCTGGTGGTGTCGCTGGTGACCAATACCGACATGCTGGTGGCACTGCCGAAAGAGCTGGTGCAGGCGCAGCTTGCAGCGGGCGAACTGGTGGCGCTGCCGTTCGACCTGAAACTGCGCATGGACGTGTACGGCATCATCACGCGCCAGGGCCACGTGCTGTCGCCAGGCGCTGAAATCCTGGTCGATGCGCTGCGCGAAGCGGCGGCAGTCGAACTGGCGGCCAGCCGCAAGCTGCGCCAAGTCCCCTAACCCAAGACCTGCAAGGTCATCCAGGTGGACATGACAGCGCCCGGCGCCAGGTCGCGCAGGCCCGTGCTGGCCACGCCTTCGGCCCGCAACTGGTGGGCGTTGGGAATCTGGGTGACGGGCTCGATAGCAACAAAATCACTGTCCGCCCCGGGCCGGTAACACTGCATGAAACTGCACAGCGGATCGGCACTGAGCAGCAGCGCGTAATCGGGGTAGCTGAGCACCGCCTTGCCATCCCAGCCTGTATAGCAATTGTTGACTTGCCACGGCCCCACGGCCAGCGGCCCCGGCGCGACTGGCTGCGGCGCCACGCCGGTAGGCAAATGGTCGGCCGACACGCCCCAGCGGCCCGCCCAGTTGCCGCTCAGCGTCGCACCCGCGCTGTGAAAAAACGGGTGAAAACCCATCCCGAGCGGCATGGTGCGCATGCCGGTATTGGTCACCCACAGCGTTTGCGTGAGCCAGTTGTCGCCGAGCGCGATCGACAGCGTGGCGGCAAAATCGAACGGCCAGTGCCGGTCGGCCTGGTGCTGCAAGCCCAGCACGACATGCGCGGTATGTTGTTCGATCACGCGCCAGGGCCGCCGCCAGCCCACGCCGTGCAAGCTGTGGGCCTCGCCCGGGTGCGGCGGCAACGGTTCTTCCCCCGGCAAGCGGCCGTGAGCGATGCGGTTGGCGTACGGCACCATGGGAAAACACGCGATCTGGCCGTCGGGCGCATGCAGCAGCGCGTCGCCACGCCATTGCCAGGCGCCGATGGCCGCACCATGACCGGGAAACAAGAGCGCGGTACTGTCGCCGCAGTGGAGTTCGATCGCTTCCAGGACAAAACCTTTCGAATAATGGGGGATCGGTCGATTATACGGTCGGCATCGGGCCGCGAGCCATGCTGCTTTGTCATGCTTCGCAGCAGGAATGGCATGGCCGAGGGTCGCTGCTGCCCCGCTTTCCTTTGTAAAATCGCAGACGACGACAATTCCCACAATAAAGAGACAAACAGCAAAGGACAGAGGAATGATGCATGGAATAGAACAGCCGGCTGCCGGCAGCACGACCACCGCCACACCGCCCGCCTCCACCACCACCTTGTGGCTGGCGGCGGCCGTATCTGCCCTGGGCGGGCTGCTGTTCGGCTACGACTGGGTCGTGATCGGCGGCGCCAAGCCATTTTACGAGGCGTGGTTCCAGCTGGTGTCGCCAGCGCAGCAAGCATGGGCCGTCAGTTGCGCGCTGGTCGGCTGCCTGGTGGGCGCGATCGGCTCGGGCTGGATCAGCGACCGCCTGGGCCGCCGGCGCGGCCTGTTGATTGCAGCGGTGATTTTTGCCGTGTCGTCGGTGGGCACCGGCTGGGCCGGCTCGTTCGACGGCTTTATCGCCTGGCGCATGATCGGCGGCGTGGCCATCGGCCTGGCAGCCGGGCTGTCACCGGTGTACATCGCCGAGATTGCGCCCGCAGCGATCCGCGGCAGGATGGTGTGCCTGAACCAGATCGCCATCGTGCTTGGCATTCTCGGCGCGCAAATCGTCAACCTGTTGATTGCCGAACCGGTGCCGGCCGGCGCCACCACCGCCCAGCTGGCCGCCAGCTGGAACGGCACCACCGGCTGGCGCTGGATGTTTGCCGCTGCCGCCGTGCCGGCAGTTGCGTTTCTGCTCGGCTGCCTGTTGATCCCGGAGAGCCCGCGCTGGCTGGCCGGCCGTGGCCGCACCGACGATGCGCTGGCAGCGCTGCACAAGCTGGGCGGCGCCGACTATGCGCGCGGCGCCATGCATGACATCCGCACTGCGCTCGGCGCATCCAGGGGACGCAGCCTGAAACAGGTACTGGCCGAGCCGCGTTTTGCGCGCGTGCTGGTGATTGGCGTCGTGCTGGCCGTATTGCAGCAATGGTGCGGCATCAACGTGATTTTCAATTATGCCCAGGAGATTTTCGCCTCGGCCGGCTACGCCGTGTCGGACATGCTGTTCAACATCGTCATCACCGGCGTGGTCAACTGCGTGTTCGCGCTGGTGGCGCTGGCAACCGTCGAGCGCTGGGGCCGCCGCCGGCTGATGCTGCTCGGCTGCGCCGGCCTGTTCGTGATCTACCTGGCGCTGGGCGCCTGCTACCTGGCCGGCTGGCAAGGCTGGCCACTGCTGTTGCTGGTCGTGACCGCGATTGCCGTGTACTCGATGACGCTGGCGCCGGTGACCTGGGTGGCGCTGTCCGAAATCTTCCCGCAGGAAGTGCGCGGCGCGTGCATGGCGGTGGCCACCACGGCGCTGTGGGCCGCGTGCTTCCTGCTGACCTACACCTTCCCGCTGATCAACGCCGCAATGGGCACCGGCATGACGTTCTGGCTGTACGCGGTGATCTGCCTGGCGGGCTTTGTCTTCGTGCTGCGCAAATTGCCGGAGACACGCGGCAAGAGCCTGGAAGAGATCGAGCAAGGCTGGCGTTGATTTCATCAACGTAAAAGGCCGGCGCCCCTTGCAGGGCGCCGGCCTGTTTCATGGTCGAGGTTATTTACTGCTCTGCCACCAGGCTGACATCATCGACCTTCAGCCACTGGCCATCGCTGCCCTCCGAATACAGGCCGATCTGCACGCTGCCGTTCTTGACGTCCACGTTGGGCACGCTGACCTCGGTCCACGCGGTGCGGGCCGTTTCGAGCGTGATGGCCGCTTCCGGCCCGCCGTGGCCGTAGGCGTACAACCGCGCCACCTTCTGGCCGCCGCTGCCTTTTATCCACGCCCTGAGCGTGTAGCGGCCGTTCGGCAATGTGACGTTCTGCACCGCGCTGCCCATCGTGTGCTGGTCGTGCGCCAGCGTCAGGGCCCAGCGGCCGGTGCGGCTGTCCAGCACGTTGACGGTGGGGCTCGGCCCTTTCAGGTTGGTCCAGCTGACCACCCAGCCGGTCACGCCGGTCTGCGCCACGCGGTCGGCCTCGAAGCCGGGATTGAGCACGTAGTTGTTGCCCTTGCCCACCTGCCAGGTGCCGCGTTCGGCGTCGAGCGAGAATTCGCTGAGCGAGTGGAACACCGGCGCCGTGCCCTCGAAGGTGAGCGGCACCCAGATGTTGTAACCATTGCCGTTGCCGGCGTAATTGCTCCAGCGGTCGCCGGCAAACAGCACCGTGCCCTGCTTGCCGCCGGCGACGGGAATGAAAAAGCCGTTTTGCGAGACGTGCGAGAAGTCGTTTTCCGTGCCCTTGATCAGGCGCTCGGGCGTGTACGCGCCGTCGATGCTGGGCGACGTCATGTAATAACTGCGCGAGGCATTCCAGCCATGCAGCTCCGACGAGCAGAAGTAATACAGGCCATTGTGCTTGAACATGGCGTTGCCTTCGCGCCCGCCGGCCGGCGCCTGGTGCACCAGCTTGGCCGGGCCTACCTGCAAGAAGTCGCTGGCGCGCAGCGGCGCCACGTACAAATGGCGCCGCTCGCCGGAATTGCTGAAGATGAGGTAAGGCTGGCCGTCGTCGTCGATGAACACGGTCTGGTCGCCGGTGGCCGCGCCGTTGACATTGGGCACCTGGGTCTGCAGGTTGTCGTATTTAAAAGGGCCGGTGGGCGTATCGCTGGTGGCGAACAGCACGCCGTTACCGGCGCCCTTGCTGCCGTACTGGGTGATCAGCACGTATTTTTTGGTGCGCTGGTGGTAGACCACGCCCAACCGGCCGAGCCAGGCATCGCGCTCGAAGATCTTGCCGGGCGCCGCCACCTTGATCACTTCGCCCTCGTTGGTCCAGTTGACCAGGTCGGTCGATGAATAGGCGGTCACTGCGTTGAATCTGGTGGCCGAGCCGTCGGGTTTGCGGCTGGTGATATAGCCGACCGCTTCCTCATACTTGACGCCATACCAGTAGTATTTTTCGCCTACCTTGAGCACGCCGCCGCCCTGCGAATAGATCGGCGCGCCGCTGGTATCGCGCCAGAAGTCGCCGTTGCGGATGGTGCGATTCGCCGCAGCAGTAGCAGCGGCGGTGGCGGTAGCAGTGGCGGTGGCAGAAGCAGCGTCATCGGCCGGCGCATCGGCGGTAGCCGGCGTATCGGCGGTGGCCGCCATGACCGGCCCGGTGCCGGCCGCGCCGCCCACGGCCAGCGCCAGCAGCAAGCCGGGCAACCAGCGGGCGCTGGTTGTGGTTCGGGGTATCGGATACCGCATCAGTCTCTCCTCGTTGTTATCCGGGAAATTCTAGCGGAGGACGACCTGCGCTGCTATGCCGGTTCGGACGACAGCCATATCAAAACCGGCATGGCCGGTGTTTAATCACCGATCTGAGCGAAACAGCTGCTTGTACTGCGACGGCTGGCACCGCAGGTACTGGCTGGCCGCCGGCACCTGCGCACCCAGCGCGGCAGCCGCGTGCCATGGCCATCGCGGGTCGTACAGGATGGTGCGCGCGAGCGCCACCAGGTCGGCGTCGCCGTTGGCGATGATCGCTTCGGCATGCAGCGGTTCGGTGATCAGGCCCACGGCCACCACGGGAATCTGCACCACGTTTTTGATGGCGCGCGCCAGCGGCACCTGGTAGCCGGGGCCGACCGGAATATCCTGGTCCCGATGCAGGCCGCCGCTCGAGACGTGGATCGCATCGGCGCCATGGTCCTCGAACATTTTCGACACGGCCTGCGCTTCTTCGACGGTAAAGCCCCCCGGCACCCAGTCGGTGGCCGAGATGCGCACACTGACGGCGCGATCTGGCGGGAATGCCGCGCGCACCGCATCGAATACCTCGAGCGGAAAGCGCGCGCGGTTGTCCAGCGAACCACCGTATTCGTCGGTGCGCAGGTTGGCCAGCGGCGAGAGGAACTGGTGCAGCAGGTAGCCGTGCGCGGCGTGGATCTGGATCACGTCGATGCCGAGGTCGGCGGCGCGGCGCGCGGCGGCAGCAAAGCCGTCGCGGATGCGGCGCAGACCTGCGTGGTCGAGCGCAGCCGGGGCCACGTAGTTGTCGTGAAACGCCACTGCCGACGGCGCAATCGTGGGCCAGCCTCCGGGCTGGCCCGGAGCGATCTGCCCGCCACCATCCCACGGCTTTTGAGTAGAAGCCTTGCGGCCGGCGTGGTTCAGTTGCACCGCAATCGGCATGGCGGACCAGTGCCGGATCGAGTCGATCACGCGGCCCATGGCGGTCTGTGTGGCGTCATCGTACAGGCCCACGTCGCCATAGCTGATGCGTCCTTCGGGCAGCACTGCGGTCGCTTCAATGGTGAGCAGCGCGGCGCCCGATTGCGCAAGCTGGCCCAGGTACATCTGGTGCCAGTCAGTCATGCAGCCATCGACGGCCGAGTACTGGCACATCGGCGCGATGACGATGCGATTATCCAGCGTAAGTTTGCGCACTTGCAGCGGGGTGAACAATTGAGATTGGGGCATATCGATTCCTTGAGATTAGCGCAGCAGGTTCACTTTGGCCAGGTCGATCAGTTCACCGGCGCGGCCGTCGAGCACCGCCTTCATCATGAACAGTCCGAACTGGCCGGCCTCTTCCACCGTGGTGGTCGGCGGCATGATCAGTTCCTGGCGCGGCGTGACCACGTCCAGCAGCACCGGGCCGTTATGGGCCAGCGCGGCAGCGATGGCGCTTTCGAGCTGCTGCGGGTCTTCCACGCGGATGCCCTTGATGCCCATCGCCTCGGCCATGGCGGCGAAATTGGGGTTTTTCAGATCGCAACCGACATCCGGATAGCCGTGGGCTTTCATTTCCATTTCGACAAAGCCCAGTGTGCCGTTATTGAGCACGACGACTTTTACCGGCAGGTCCAGCTGCAGCAACGTGAGGAATTCGCCCATCATCATCGCAAAGCCGCCGTCGCCCGAGAATGAAATCACTTGCCGATCCGGGTGCGATACCTGCGCGCCGATCGCATGCAGCATGGCGTTGGCCATCGAGCCGTGGTTGAACGAGCCGACCAGGCGGCGCTTGCCGTTCAGTTTCAGGTAGCGCGCGGTCCAGGCGATCGGCGTGCCGACGTCGCAGGTGAAGATGGCGTCATCAAGCGCCAGTTCGCTGACGATGCGGGTGACCGCTTGCGGATGGATGTGGCGGGTGCCGTCATCGAGCGCGGCCAGCTGGTCTAGGTCCTTGCGGGCGGCAATGTAGTCCTGGCGGGCGCTGGCCAGGAAGCTGTCGTCGGCTTTGGACTCGAGCAGGGGCAGCAGCGCGGCCAAGGTCTCCCTGACGCCGCCCAGCAGCCCCAGCGTGAGCGGGCAGCGATTGCCCAGCGCCTCGGGCCGCACGTCGATCTGCACGATGCGCGCATGCTCGGGGAAGAACTGGCGGTACGGGAAGTCCGCCCCCAGCACCACCAGCGTATCGCAACGCTTCATGGCCTTGTAGCCAGAGGCAAAGCCCACCAGGCCGGTCATGCCCACGTCGTAGGGATTGTCGTATTCGATGTGCTCCTTGCCGCGCAGCGTGTGGACAATGGGCGCTTGCAGCGTGCGCGCCAGTTCGATCACCTGCGCATGGGCGCCTGCACAACCGGCGCCGCAGAACAGGGCCACGCGCTCGGATTCGTTGAGGATGGTGGCCAGTTGCGCCACGTCGGCGGGCGGCGGCAGGATCGCCGGCGCGGTGGGCAGCAGCCACGGTGGCGGCTCGGCATGCAGGCGCTGGGTGGCGATATCGCCGGGGATGACCACCACGGCCACGCCGCGCTTTGCTACCGCGATGCGCATGGCGCGGTGCAAAATCTGCGGCAGCTGCGCCGGATGGGACACCAGCTCGACGTAATGGCTGCACTCCTTGAACAGGCTTTCGGGATGAGTGGACTGGAAATAGTCGATGCCGATTTCCGCGCTTGGAATGTGGGCGGCAATCGCCAGCACCGGCACGCCGCTGCGCTGGCAGTCGAACAGGCCGTTGATCAGGTGCAGGTTGCCGGGCCCGCAGCTGCCTGCGCACACGGCCAGTTCGCCGGTCAGATGCGCTTCGGCGCCGGCCGCAAAGGCGGCGCCTTCTTCGTGGCGCATGTGCACCCAGTCGATCTTGTCCTGCCGGCGCAGCGAGTCGGTCAGGCCGTTGAGCGAATCACCCACCACGCCATAGATGCGCTTGACACGCGCCTGGGCCAGCGTGCTTGCCAGGCAATCCGCTGCTGTACCGCTCATGGCTGTCTCTCCTCGGTGAACAATCAGAATGAAACGAGTGTAGCGGAGGGTTGCCGCGTTTCGCCTCTCCTATAGTGGAGGCGCCCCATTTCCCGCTGGGTACGCTTACGCACAGATGCATGGCGCCCAGGGGCGCAAGCCGCATGGCTGGGTGCTTTGCCGCCCTCTCACTTCAAGGAAAACCTCAATGTCGTTTCAACACGCAATCGTCTGGCTCGACCAGACCGAAGCCCATGTCATCCACTTCACCCGCGATGACTCCGAGACCGACGTCATCAAAACATCTTCGCAGCACCAGAAAGCCGGTGTACCGAGCAACAACCGCGCCGAACCCGACTACACCTACATGGACGAAGTCATTGCCGTGCTGACCGATGCCAAGGAAATCCTGGTCGTCGGCCCCGGCATGGAAAAGCTGGCCTTCATGCGCCACATGACCAAGAGCCATGCCGAGACTGCCGACAAGGTCGTCAGCGTGGAAACCGTCGATCATCCGACCGACGTGCAACTGCTGACCTATGCACGCAAGTACTTCGTCAAGTCGGACCTGACGCACTGATCGTCTTTGCCTGCTGCACGCGGCCGTTGATCCATGCGTGGACCCGGCCGCGCACTTGCGCAGCAATCTTTACCGGAAAACGGACGAAACCATGTGGCGCCTCGGGCACCACGTGGCATTCGACGTCTGTTACGGCGCCCCAGCGCTCAGCCATCAGGGTGGTATCGTCAAGCAGCGGATCGCGCTCACCGGCAAACATGATTGCCGCCGGCAGGCCGGCCAGGTCGCCATACAGGGGCGAAGCCGGCGCCGCGCGGCGTTCTTCGTCGGTCAAGCCGGGCGTGAGCAGGCGCAGCGAAGCGGCCATTGACGGGCCGTGCAGCACCAGCGTATCGGCGCCCGCCGCGTGCACGCTGGGCGTACCGGCCAGGTCATACATACCGTAGTACAAGATGGCGCCATCGATACGGCGCAGCAGCGCCGGCCAGCGCTGCAATTGCAGCAGCGTGGCCGCCGCCAGGTGGCCGCCGGCCGATTCGCCGAGGACATAGACCGGCAACCCGTCATATTCCGGCAGCCCGCCATCGAGCAGCCAGCGCGCGGCAGCCAGGCAATCGTCCATGATGGCCGCCAGCGGCGTGTTGGTCGCCAGCCGGTAATCGACCGACACCACCGCCACATCGCACGCCGCGATCAGTTCGCCGTTGAGCTGGTCGTTCATCTGCGCATTGCCGATCGCCCAGCCGCCGCCGTGAAAATCCAGTATCACCGCGCGCGGCGGCCTGTTTCCTCGTAATACCCGCACCGGCACCCGCAGTCCATCGGCCTGCGCCGCGAACCGTGAAATACGCACGCCGGACCGTATCGTACGCACATCGGGCACGAACTGGGACAGCCGCAACAGCGACTGGATCACGAACGGCATCACGCGGTTGCTGATCTTGAAGCGCGGCGCCCATGCCAGCTTGCGGTTGAAGCTGCGCATTTGCTCGATCGCCCCGGGTTCAACCACCAGCGCGAACGTCATCGGGCGCGGTCTTCCTTGCGGATGGCGGCAGCGAGTATGCGCTCGACCACCGGGCGCGGTACCTTGCGCACCAGCAGAAAGGCGGCGGCGCTGCGCTGGCCATAGGTACGGGCCCATTCCAGGCCCTGGCGGACGATCGATGCCTGGCGGGCATCGGTACGGGGGAGTTGTTTGGTATCCATCGTGCCACTATCGCATAAAGCGCCGCACCGCACAGTACGGCGGCGAACGGTGCGGACCATGTTCCACGGTACACTGCGTTGCTCTATAGCCAGGAAAGAATCGATGTTACCGACGTTACGATGGATATTACCGTTGCTGGCCTGCTCGGCGCTGGGCGGCTGCGCCCTCACCCGCGTCTCCGACGCCACCCTGGCCGAAGAAGCCGAAAAGCTGCACGCGGTCGGCCTGACCACGGACGCGGCCAGAAAGGTCGCCACGGAACACGGTTTCGAATGCAGCCCGTACATCAACCGGGACGTATCGGTATCGACCAAGGACGGCGTGCGCAAGACCGATATGCTCGAGTGCAGCAAAAAATCGCTGGAACTGGTCTGCCCGCAACGCCGCTACGTGGTATTCAACATCGACCCCGCCACCGGCCTGGTGCGCGCCGTGGGTAAGCGGTTTACCCAGAATTCGTGCTTTTGACGCACGCGTGATATTCTGCGCGCCACCACATATCCCGAGAGATACCATGAGCACGCCTGATCTGCCCTTCCGGGCCACCACCGCCGAAGCCTGCGCCTGGCTCGAACAACAGACCGGCACGCCGTGGACCCTGGCGCGCATGCTCGATAGCGGCTTGATCCCGGTTGTCTGGCTCGACTACGATGCCGCTTATCCCGACCTGTTTGGCGACGCCAATGGCGGCTATGCCGCGCCGATTTATTTTGCAGACGATGTCGCCCGCCTGGCCGCCGGGAGCGCGGACATTTTGATCACCATGACCAAGGACGCCTACAAGCTGCCCGTGCGGCTGCCGGAGCCAGGCTTTACGCGGCCGCTCGACCAGCTGCGCTTCCAGAAGCGCGACCTGGAACGGCTGGTGGGCAAGCTGAAACAGGAGGCGCAGGCGGCACAGGAGGAAAAGCAGAAACTCGCCACGACCGAAACCCAGGCGGGCATCAGCAAGGCCGAAGTGCTGCAGGCATTCGGCGCGCTGGTGAAATTGAACCTGGACCAGGCGCTCGACGAAGCGATTGGCATCTTTGGCGACGATGGCGCCCGCGTCAAGGCGAGCGCCAAGAAATCGAAGCGCAACGCGGTGTGGAATCCAGTCACGCTGGCCCTGGGCCTGCACGATGTGTACCGCGCACCGATCGGCCCCTTGAAGCGGGCCTTCACATCGCAGGATTTCCTGCACGCGTGGCGGGGCAACTGGGAAGAATCGCTGCGCTTGCTGGGAAAATAAATCAGGCGGCGGTTGCCTTGGCCAGCTTCTGGATGCGGCGCGGTTTGTCGTTGATGATCTGGTGCCGCTTGTGGTCGGTCATTTTCTTCCACGACCGCGCCTCGTCCAGCGTGCGCAGGCATTCTCCGCAATAGCCGGTGCGGCCTTCGAATTCGCACACGCCGGTGCAGGGAGATTTGACTGCCATGATTACCTATGGAAATAAGAAGGCCGACAACAAGTCGGCCTTCGATACGCTGACATTCGCTATCTTACCAGTACGGCCTAGCTGGCAACACCCATGAACGGAATCACACCGCACACCAGCGCCGCCACCAGCATCACCAGCGACGCCGAGATGGCCCACAGTAGGGTGTAGCGCTGGTGATCGCCGAACTCCACCTTCGCCATGCCCACCAGCAGGTAGGTCGAGGCCACCAGCGGGCTGAGCAAGTGCACCGGCTGGCCGATGATCGACGCGCGGCCGATCTCGGCGCCGGTGATGCCGTACACGGCGGCGGCCTTGGCCAGGATCGGCACGATGCCGAAATAAAACGCGTCATTCGAGATGAAGAACGTGAATGGAATGCTGAGCAGGCCGGTGACGATGGCCAGGTGCGGGCCCATCCACTCGGGAATTGCATAGATCACGCTGGCGGCAATCGCATCGACCATCTTGGTGCCTTGCAGGATGCCGACGAAAATGCCGGCCGCGAAGATCAGCGACACCACCGGCAGCACATTGCCGGCGTGAGCGGCGATGCGCTCTTTTTGCTCTTCCATGTTCGGGTAGTTGATCATGATGGCAATCGCAAACGCGATCATGAACAGCACCGGCAGCGGCAGCACGGCCAGCACCAGCATCACCATCAGCGCCAGCGTCAGCCCAAAATTCACCCAGATCAGCTTGGGACGCGCGGTCTTCGGATCGCCGACCTTGATGTCGTCGCAGTTCTCGACTTCGGGCGGGCAGTTCAGGTGCACGACCTTGCGGTCGGCGCCGGCGCGGCGGCCCACGAAACGGGCGCCGTCGCTGTGACCGAACTGGGTGGCGCCAGCGGCCGGCGTGTAACCGCTCATGGCGGCATTCACCTGGCGCGGCTGCTCAAAACCGGCATAAGCCTTTTGCGGAACCAGTGCGGCATCCTGCTCTTCCTGGGCCAGCTTGGCAGCCTTGGCCGCTTTCGATTGCAGCGGCTGCAACTCCACTACGCCCAGACGCTTGCGCTCCTTGCGGCCCAGCATGTAGGCCACGAACAGCACCCAGCACACGCCGGCGATCATGGCCGGGATCATCGGCACGAAGATGTGGCCGACGTCAACGCCCAGCGCGCTGGCAGCGCGGGCGGTCGGACCGCCCCACGGCAGGATGTTGAACACGCCGCCAGCCAGCATGATCACGCAGGCCATCACCAGGCGGCTCATGCCGAGGCGCTGGTACAGCGGCAGCATGGCCGAGACGGTGATCATGTAGGTGGTGGCGCCGTCGCCGTCGAGCGAGACGATCATCGTCAGCGCGGCCGTGCCGACCACGATTTTCATCGGATCGCCCTTGACCAGCTTGAGGATCAGCTTGACGACAGGGTCGAACAGGCCGGCATCGATCATGACGCCGAAGTAAAGAATGGCAAACATCAGCATGACGCCGGTCGGCGCCAGTTGCTTGATCCCGGCCAGCATCATCGGGCCGAGCTCGGGAGCAAAGCCGCCGATCACGCCGAAGATGATCGGCACCAGGATTAGCGCCACCAGCGCCGGCAGGCGCTTGGTCATGATCAAGAACATAAACACAACGACCATCGAATAAGCAAGCACGGTCAACATTTGATTTCCTCCAGGCATTTCGTCTCCGGCAACCACACCGGGGTTATAGTTTTCTCGCATATGCAACATCAGCGACGTGAATACTATAAGTGCCTGAAGCTTTCAATTCACTTTCAGTGCGGCGCTGCCAGAGCTTTCGGAAACCTTTGACTTATCTCATGCCGCAGCTTGTGGACGCGAGAAGTATGGCGGTATGACCGTAGATCCCTTATTCGATATCCAAAACCTCGCCAAGATCGAGCCGCTGCTGCTCGCGCATCCGATCGCGCGTAAATATTTTCAAGGGGAGCTCTATGACGGACATGGCCAACGGCTGCGCACTCTCGTCATTGACCGCCTGCCTGAAGCATCGTTAATCCTTGATGAATCCACCATTGGCCGGGTGTTCATGGCCCCCGACGGCTCCATTGTCAAGGCGCGACATATCTGCGCCCGGAACGATGCTCCAGCCGGACTGAACATCCAATCAAGCAGCGTCTTACACGCGACGGGGGAAAACGGCAGCGTGATCGCCTTCCGCGAGGCAGTTGGGCCTGCACTGTGGATCGATGCGTTGCACATCGATAATTTGATATTGGCACCGCAGGCGCCGATGCGTCTGGCGACAATTGCATTCGGCCTCATGACCATCGCAGCGTACCGTCTCGGCTTCCAGCATATCAGCCTGTATGCGGCCGGGCGCGGGCCGCTGCGCAACGATGATCCTGATGCGATGATCGGCTACGCGGTTTGGCCAAAATTCGGCTTTGATGCACCTGTTTTACCTGTCGAGCTGAATCGGTTCCCCCGCCCTGCCCTGGCTCGTGCGAGCGCAGTCCAGGATGTTTTGAACGCCGTACCCGGCTGGTGGGCAGAACACGGTAGCGGTAGAACCATGCTATTCGATCTGAACTCCGGCAGTCGCAGTTGGTCGATTCTGCTAAACTATTTGTACGCTGCCCTGCTGGAGGACGGACCATGACTGCCGCGAAAAAAATCCCTTTCGATATAGAGAGCAACTACAAGGTAGCTGCCGCCCTGCACCGCGCCAAGGTGACAGCGAACTATATTCCGCATCCCGATGAAATCATGCCGGTCGATGGCCGCCTGCATGTGGCCTTGACTGGCACCGCACTTACCCGTGCCGAACAGGCTGCACTGTTCGGCAAGTCCAGCATCGACATTCCTGAGTTCCGAACCGAACGCCAAAAACTGAAGTAGAAATCGACCGGTTCAGCGCAGCCTGCGGCGCTGCCAGAACGGCGCATCTGGCCACCGCTGCTCGGCCGCGTAATAGCCGTGGCGCATGTGCAGATAGGTTTCGAAGTTGTCGAACAGCGAGCGGTTGTAGTGGCGGGCCATATTGGTGTCACCCACCAGGTACGCTTCGGCCACGCGCGCGGCGTGGATGCCGGAGCTGACCGCCTGGCCGATGCCCATCGATGAGATCGGATCGAAACAAACGGCCGCGTCGCCGGCGGCGGTCCAGTTCTCGTTATCAGGCAGTGAGGCCACGCGGCTGTGGATGGCGTAGTGGCGCATGGCAGCCGGTGCCGGCAGGCGTGCCATGATCCGGCCCACGTGCGGCGTTGCCAGTCCTTGTGCGCGCCAGTTGTCTGCCTCGTTGAGCTCAAGGCGCTTGAGGATGTCGGTATCGGTGATGAAGGCTACCGCCACCTTGTCACCGGGCAACGGGGTGACGTAGTACCAGCCGTGTTCCGTGGTTTCCACCAGCGTCTGTTGCGGCAGGAACGTGGGGGCGCCCAGGTCGTAGTAGCAGTACAGCGCCACCAGGCCATCCTCGGTATGCACCGGGCGCCCGCGCTTTTTGACCACCAGCGCATTCTTGCCGCTGCAATCTACCAGGTAGCGCGCCGAGATGTCGAGTTCCTTGCCCCCCACCAGCAACTGCAAGCGCCAGGCATCGCCGTGCGCAAGCTGGACGACCTCGGCAGGCCGATACAGTGCCACGCCGGCCCTGGCTGCCTGGTCGAGCAGGATGGTGTCGTAGCGCCTGCGGTCCAGCTGCAAGGTATTGCCCTGGCTGCTGAAAATGGTCTCGCGCATCACCAGGGCGTCGTTGCCCCACGCTGCCGCGTGCGAGTACGTGGGCAGTTGCGCCCCCGCCAGCGCCGCGCGCGGCACGCCCAGGTAATCGAGCAGCGACAACAGCGATGACGAGACCGATTCCCCGGCCCGGAAGTCCTCGAACAGGCGCCGCTCGACCAGCGCCACCCGCAGGCGCGTGTAGCGGGACAGCGCCAGAGCGGCAGCAGTGCCGGCGGCGCCGCCGCCGATCACTACCACGTCGTAATCAAGCGGCGCATCCATCCTAGTGCCCGTAACGACGACGACCGGCAGCAACGATTTTCTGCGGCACGTCATGCTGCGACGCCTGCGCACCGTTGCTGCTTGCCACGCTGGCTTGCAGTGCATGCAGCTTCTCCTTCGGCGACTGCGGGTCTTCGTCCTTCAGGAACCAGGCGGGCAGATAATTCGAGTCGTCGCCGGTAATGAAGCTGCTGGCATTGCCCACGCCCACGCTGGCCACGACGAATTTATCGTGGTTGCGTTCCTTCTCGACAAAGTACGGGTACAGGCGGCCGGCATCCGCGTCCTTGTTCTGGTTGACCACGAAGCCCAGGTATTGCCACGAGCTGATCATCTGCGAGAAGCTGTTCATGCCACGGCTGTACATCACCTGCATGCCGGCAGGCACGCCAGCTACCAGCTGCTCTTCCTTGGTGGTGGCGCCGCTGATGACGTTCCACGGGCTTTGCGGCGGCCACCAGTACGCGTAGTATGTCGGCGGCACCGGGATCGACGTAGCGGGATTTTTCACCAGGTCCGGGTTGTCGAAATTGATCATCTGCACCGAGCAGTCGTAGAAGTCCGCCTGCCATGGAATTGCCATGCGCTTGGTGAGGTCGCCCGGCTCGCAACCGCTGCCGACGGTCGGATTGTTCCAGTCGATGGGTTCGCACTCGTCGCGACCGGGCGACAGGCCGTTCTTTTCATAATCGGCATCGGCGCGGTGCAGGATCGCGTACGGACGCTCGTAAATCACCGGGTTGCGCACGCTCCAGGTCACCTCGATGCCGGGGCACATCGGCTCGCCCACGCAGTTGCCGATGGCGGCGCGATCGAGCGCGGCGATGCCGGCAAGCGCCAGGCCCGGCGCGGTGGGAGAAAACTTGCCGGCAGCCCACTGCTGAAGGGCGAAATACTGGGTGTCGGTCAGCACCGAGAACTTGCTGATGATGTTGTTGCGAACCGAGTTGGTACCGGAATTGAGCGGCATCAGCGGAATGCCGGCAGCCGGATCGGACTGTGTATTGCCGCTGAATAATTGGTTGCCCTGCCCGCCCGAGAAGCCCGGTGGCTGCGTCAAAGAGGCCTGCTTGATCTTCGATGGCTTGCGGAAATAGCTGAGGAATTTTTCGCGGTTGGCGCGATTGTTGTCCGATGCATCGGCCACGTCGAAGGCCGGGCGAATGAAGGCGGTCATGGCTGGCACCGTGGCCACCCACTGGTAGTCGCCCATGCGCTCAAGGAACGGCCGGATGTCCTGCTCGAAGTTGACCACGTAGTCGGGGTTCCAGCCGTCGGTGGCCGCCCACTGGACCGCATCGTAGGCGGCCGGCAACGCGCCCTTGTACTTGATCGACAGGTCGGCCACCACGTCGTCCCAGGTCGAGATATTGACCAGTTCGGGCGCGAACTTCGGCGAGCCGATCACCACCCAGGCTTTCAGTTCCACGGGCGCGCTGCCGTCCCTGAAATACACGGTGGCAGTGACCGGGCCGTCCGCGATGTCATCGTTCCAGGTGTCGCCGCCGCCGAAGCCGGTGATGGGATCGATGCCGCCGGCGCGGCCGTAGGCGCCGATCACCAGCAGGTTGCCGGCGCTGTCCGTGCGCATTTCGCCAAGCGTGCGTACCGGCAGACCCTGGGTGACGACATTGGCATCCGGGAACGACACGTGCGGATAATTACCCGCGCCCTGGGCGTCGAAGTGGGCGATTTGCTGCACTCCCGCCAGCACGCGCGGACCCGGATCGACGATCAGCTTCTGGCGGTCGGTGCCGGTGACGGTGGGATTGCGCAAATCGATCCAGTTCTGCTGGCTCAAGCCCCACGCTTCCGGGGTATTGGTCCAGGTTTCGTAGCTGTTGTTCTGGCCGAACATCAGGTCGCCCAGCAGTGGCACATAGTTCCACCAGGCCGCCTTCTTGTTGGCGACGTGGACCTTCCATTCGATCTTGGCGATGGCCGGATCGTCGAGCGCAATGGCAACGGGCGCCTGGCCGGGCAGGTTGCGGTAGATCTGGAACTTGGCGGCCTGGCGGCGCACGCGACCGAGGCTGTCCTTGAACTGGCTGACGGTGACCGGCTGGTTGTTCTGGAGGACGGGATTGCCGTTGGCGTCGGCTTCGAACGGCAGGCCGCCGGTGGTTTCCGGCGCCAGGTAGAACGAATCGAGGCTGTTACCGACGCGGCCGATGCCGATGGCCGGGTGGATCGAGTACTGCGCATTGTTGCTCATGTGTTTTCCTTTGAGTTTATCAAGACATCTGTCGTTTCAAGATCGCTTCATACCCCTCCACCAGCAGGCGCAAGCCCTCCGGCGTTTCCTGCGGTGACAGCGTGATGTCGAGCGTGCCAGTCTTGGGCTTCTTTTTGAACAAGCCCCCACTCTGTCCGCCCGGAAAATTCAACTGCAACTCGCCCCCGACGATTTCCATCTCGAAGCTGGCCGTGAACCTGGCCTTTTCCACCTTTGCCATCGTGAACGGCACCAGCGTGACCAGCGGTACCGCCACTTCCAGGTTCTCGATCTGGCCGGCCTCGTTCACGTGCGGGTATTCCAGCGTGACCGTGCGCGGCACCAGGGTCTTCTGGTCGCCCGGCTGGCTGCCTGTTGCAGGATCGGCGGGCACCTCGATGAAATATTTATCGAGGATCTTGGTATTCGCATCCATCAGCGCATCGCTCGCACCGACCAGGGCTGCGTGGATTGCGGCTATAAATGATTTCAGGCTGATCATCGGTGTTACCCCCGTCGTTTCACTTGTTCCAGTTTCTCCATGGCGTTCGCTACCAGAGGCTTGCTTTCCACCGCCAGCCCGATCGCGGCACTGCATTGCGAACAGATGAACTGCACGCCAAGCAGCAACTGGTGGGTATTGAAGGGAATCTTGTTATTGCACACAGGGCACGGGATG
Organism: Duganella sp. FT27W; assembly: GCF_009295655.1. Classification (NCBI taxonomy): domain Bacteria; kingdom Pseudomonadati; phylum Pseudomonadota; class Betaproteobacteria; order Burkholderiales; family Oxalobacteraceae; genus Duganella; species Duganella sp. FT27W. The sequence continues at coordinate 841,272 of NZ_WHIV01000001.1, read as the reverse complement.
GACTGTTCGGAATTGATCATGATTTGTTTAAAATAGTTGGGTTTCTGTTAGCCGGCGCCGACGCGGGAGCAGGAGCGGAAGTGGGAACGGCGACGGGCTGGATGGCCTTGGTGTACAGGTCGAGGATGGTCAGCACGCCGGTCGGTAACGGCAGCGGGCTGGCATTCAGGCTCAACTTCAAATTGCTGCGCTGGTCCGACCCCTTGCCACCTTGCGATGACCGGGCAATTTTTCCATTCAACCTGGCGCGGTGGTCGGTCACCTTGTTATCGGTGCCGTTGGCGGCAACCGCTTTTTTCGGTATGGTGGACGTGATTTCCATATCGAAATCGATGCTGACCTTATCCACTGCCAGCGAGTTGATCGGGATGATGCACAGCAGCGGCATCGAAAAATTGAGCTCCACCATCTTCACCTGGCCCGGTTCGCCATCGTCCGCTGCGTCATCGACCACGCCCCTGGTCATGGACATCACGATCATGATCGGCGCATAGACGTCGTTCTGGTCTTTGGTAAAGCAGTACTCCAGCAGGAACCTGGTTTGCCCGGTCACCATCACCGCGTTGGCTTTCGACGCTGCGACCAGCGGGGCGCTGATCATGGCTTCGATATCGAGTTCCTTGCTGAAGTTGGGTTTGAACGTTTTGTTTCCGGAGTCGGCCATAAGTTCACGCACGGTGGCGAAGTGGGTTAAACAGGCCGGCCCCGGTCAAGGGCCGGCCAAAACGGGAACGCTTAAGATTTGGGCGCTGCAGGCGCGTCCAGGGTGATCGGCGAGATCGACTGGGTGAACGCCTCGATGATGGTGTTCACGCCCTGCGGCAACGGCAACTGGGCCGCGTGGACCGCCACCGTGTATTTCGCCGAGTTGCTTTTCTGGTAGTGGGTGTTATGCGTGGACGAATCTTTCGAGTCGTAACTGGCGCTACCGCGGATGGTGACCGACACCGGACCCCAGCCCACCTTGGCTTCGAAGCTGCCCTCGCCCTTGCTTTCCGACGACTTCTGGTCCGACTGTTCTTCGGAGAAGCTCGAGTTCACTTCCATTTCGAAGTTGATGTCGACCGTGTCCACGGCCAGCGAATTGAGCGGGACGATGGTCAGCAAAGGCAGGTTGAACTGCGTGGTCAGCGACTGCAAGCTGGTGGCGGTGGCGGGTACCACGATGGTTTTGCCGTCGGGGCCCAGCACTGCGGGCGAGCCCGGTGTGACCACGCCGCGCGTGAGCGACATCACCACCATGATCGGCGAGTAATTGTTGTACGCCGCCATTGCCGGTTTGCCGACCACTTCCGGCGTCGTCACCACGCCGTGGGCATCGACCACCGCCGGTACGCCTTTGACTTCCGCCGTGGCCGCGACCGGCTGCAGGTTGAAGCAGGTATCGAGCATGAATTTGGTCTGGGTCAGCGCCATGGCGGAGTTGGCCCGGGCGGCGGCATTGAGCGGGCCGCCGATCAGCGCGTCCATCGGCAGTCCGGAGAACTGCTGCGCCATCGATAACAAATTGGAATCCATCTTCTTGTTTCCCTTTTCAGTTTTGGGTTTGCATTGGTATTTGCATCAGCGGCGCCGTTCCGGACCGGCGCCGCCAGCGCTCTACTGCAAAGGTCATGCCACCGGCAAAAGAAACAAATTTGCCTCCGCCTGACGACGCTTGACCAGCCCCGGCATCACCACACCACCGGCGTGGTCCCACAGCTTGAATTGCTGCGCCGCGCCTGCCACGTCGCCCTGGTTCAACAGCTTGAGCAGGGTCGAAGCCGCAAGATTTTCCACACCGAGGTTATAGGTAAAACTGACCAGCGCGGCAAACTGGTTGTCGTTGACGGTCACCTTGAGCAAGCCCTGCACCTCCGCGCAGGTCGCGCTCACATCGTCCTGCAACAGGCTGGTGGCGTCGGCCACGCACAGCCCGCCGTGATAGAGCTGATCGGCCTGCGCACCGCATGCCGAGCCCTTGAGCGGCTCATGGTTGACCGTGATTTCGTGGCCCCAGCCGATGGTCCAGATCTCGATGGGATCGGCATACGGACGGAAGACTTGTGCCGTGGTATCCCAGCCCCCCGCCCCTTCGAATTGCTTGATCAACGCGATACCCGCGTCGTTGCATGCGCGTGCAGCCATATAACCTCCTGAGAAAAAACACCGGTAATGGCTGCATGTATCCGCAAGCACCGTGCCACCCCCGACTACCGCCCAGCAAGCCATTTATGGCGATTCCAACCCGCGATGCCAGCGTTTTTTTACATGTCAACAACCGCTTTTTACATGTCAACCCGGGCTGAAATAAGTCCGGCAACGGGTCGCAACGCGTAGCGCAATTGTTACAATTAAACATTGACTTTAGGCAATTGCCAATTGATAATCATTAACGCATTTGACAAGTCTTTCCCCCGCCCCCGGTCACAGGAGTTTGCGATGATTTCGGTAGAAATTTCAGCTGCGGTGTTGGACCGGTTCGGCGACTACGAGCTGCGTGGCAGCCTGGGCGAAGGAGGCTTCGGCCGCGTGTACCAGGCGTGGGACCCGGCGCTGCAGCGCACTGTCGCCCTCAAGTGCCTGAAGACGGCCAACCACCACGCCAGCCCCGATACCCTGATCGACGAAGCACGCCGCGCGGCATCGCTGCGGCACCGCGCCTTCGTCAAGATCTTCGCTTTCCAGGAGTGGAACGACATCCAGGCCATCGTGATGGAACTGGTGCCCGGTGCTACCCTGCGTGCGCACATCGGCAGCGCGGCGCCCGACGTGGCGCTGGCGCTCGATATCGTCGACCAGGTGGCCGACGCCATGGCCGAAGCGCATGGCGCCGGCCTGATCCACGGCGATCTGAAACCGACCAATCTGATGCTCGAGCCTTCGGGCGCGGTGCGCATCCTCGATTTCGGCCTGGCGCGCAAGGTCGATCCGCTGGCCACCGATCTCACCGCCGGCCAGGACGATGGCGCCACGGTGGCCTATACAGCGCCCGAACGCCTGATGGGCTGCCCGCTCAGCCGCGGCAGCGACATCTATGCACTGGGCGTGGTGCTGTACGAGTTCCTGGTTGGCGAGCGGCCGTTCGCCACGCTCAACGGACTGGCCCTGGCCGCCGCCCATGTGCATACCACTTCGGAAAGCTGGCCGTTCCCGGCCAGCACCGACCGTTCGCTGGTCGAACTGGTGCGGCGCATGACGGCGCACGATCCGGCGCGGCGGCTGCCGTCGATGGACGCGGTGCGCGAACGCATTGCGGTGCTGCGCAGCGCCGATGGCACGCCGCCGGCAGCGCTGGCATTGCAACCGGCATCGCGGCACGCATCCCTGGCGATAGCCGAGCCTTCGTCGCCGCAGATGGCGCAGCAGCTGTCTGCCGCCACGTCGCAACTGCTTCCGGCGACCACGGCACATCAAGAGCGTGCTATCGCGCTGGCGCCAGCCGCACCGGTCCGGCCGGTCTGGCAACGCTGGCGCTGGCCGATGGCTGCAATACTGGTGGCTGGCACGGTCGCGGCCACGGTACTGGCCTGGCCATCGCTGCCGCTTGATCGCCTGGGCGCCGCGCTGACGCCCTATTCCGAGGCGCGTGCCATGGAAAGCGGCCTGGAAAAACTGGCCCACGGCGACCGCGATGGTGCGCTGGAGCAGGCGCTACTGAGCTTTAACACCATCCTCGAACGCAATCCGAATCATGCGGGCGCGGCCGCAGGCGCTTCGATCGCCTACAGCCTGCGCTACGTTGGCGACGGCCGCGATGACAACTGGCTGCGCTTTGCCAAAGCCGGCGCGCAGGCCGCGCTCAGGCAGGACGACCACCTGGCGCTGGCGCACGTGGCGCAAGCCTGGTCGCTGGCATTGGGCGGCGACAAGGAAGCGGCACTGGCTGCCGCCGACCGCGCGCTGGCGCTCGATCCCCTCGATCTGCAAGCGCTGAACGCCAAGCTCAATATATTGCTGGACCTGCGGCGGTACGAGCCGCTGAGCGCGCTGCTGGAAATGGCCAGGAAAAAGCTGCCGAAGCAACGCATGTTCCCCGACATCGAAGGCACGATGCACTACCGGCGCGGCGACTACGCACGCGCCGAGCAAGCGTTTCGCACCAGCTTGCAACTGGAACCGGACGGCATGCGCGCGTACGCCAACCTCAGCGCAGCACTGATGCGCCAGGACCGCCTCGATGAGGCGCTGCATGTACTGCAACAGGGGCTGCGCGTGCGCCCGAGCGGCGCGCTGTACACCAACCTGGGCAACGCGTTGTTTACGCGCGGCGACTACACCGAGGCGGCGCGCGCTTTCGAACAGGCCGTCTCGAGCGCACGTGGCAGCCCCAACGACTACCTGAAATGGGCCAATCTGGCCGACAGCCTGAACTGGATACCTGGCCGTGCGGAAGAAGCGCGCAACGCTTACCAGCGCGCCGCGCGCCTGCTGGCGCCCCTGGTCGAGCGCAATCCCGCCAATGGCGCCTACCTGAGCCGCATGGGCCTGTACGCCGCGCGAGTGAAGGATGCTGCGGCACTGACCTGGATCGACCGCAGCCTGCGCCAGGAACCGGACAGTCCGGACGTGCGCTTCCGCGCCGCCATCGCCAACGAACTCACGGGCCGGCGCGACCAGGCGCTCGCGCATCTCGCCCGTGCCAGGCAATTGGGCTACCCACTCAAGCTGCTCGAGGCGGAGCCCGACCTTATCGCGCTGCGGCGCGATCCCCGTTACACCACCACCATTGAGGAAAAACTACGATGAGCGATACCCCGGCCATTCCACAACCACCAGCGCGGCTGATACTTGAAGTCCGCTTCGATGTCGATCAGCAATCCGATCAGCTGTCCTACCGCCTGCTGCCCGATCCGTTGTTCCCGCCGGAACCCGATCCCAACCCGCGCCGTGGCGGCTACGCCAATGCGCTGTATTTCAAGGCGGGCGAACAGGTCACGATACGGGTGGTCGGCGGCGGCGACAAGGTCGATAAAAAGCCTGGTTTCGTGTCGTTCCAGATCGTCGATTGCACCATCATCACCAAGCCGCAAGTGGTGCGACGCGACAAGGGCGTGCGTACCGAGTACGCGCCCCCATCGCCGTTCTCGCAAGCGCTGAGCGCGAGCTACCCGCTGGCGCTGGACTTCTCGACCCACATCACCGTCGACGACGAGAATTACTTCGAGCTGACGCAGAACTGGAAACAAACGCTCGACGTCGCTTACAGCCCGGGCCTGTGGGAACTGTCCATGGTACTGACCGTACGCATCGTGCGCGGCGTCGGCGAAGTCGATGAAGTGCGGGTGTTCAGTTTCGATCCCGAGGCCGAGGTTGGCGGCGTCGGCACCATGCCAACGCTGCCCCGCTTCCCCTAAGCGAGCAGCCCTACCCCGCGCAGGTGCCGCCGTAATGCTTCACTCGGCGTTTTCAGCATCTGCGCGCACAGCACCACGTCGTCGCCGCAGGCGCCGACTGCGCTCTGCAGTTCGGCCAGCGGAATCGCCGCCGCCGGGCGAATCTCCGGATGATCGTCGATCAGCTTGTACATGGATGGCCGCGACACGCCCAGCGCCAGCGCCGCCGCGCCCACCTGCCAGCCATTATCTTCCAGCGCCGCCAGCACGGCATCGTGATCGAGCTCGGACAGCTTGGCGCGACGCGTGACCTTGCGCGCCGCGTCGCCTGGTGCCAGGCTGCCGGTGTGCATATCGCCGTTTTGCATGCCACCGGTTGACCCGCCGTGGTTCGGCTGCGCCTGCGGCACCACTTCCGGCACCAGCACCTCGAACGCCGGCGCCGGCCCGTCCACGGCCGCAATCAGCGCCCGCCGCACCACCATCGCCAATTGACGCACATTGCCGGGCCAGTCGTAGCGGCACAGCGCATCGATCAGCGTGGTCGGCAGCTCCGCCGGTGCATTGCCGGCGTTTTCCCACTGCGTGATGAAGTGGCGGATCAGCAGGCCGATATCCTCGCGCCGCGCCCGCAATGGCGGCAGGTGGATCACGAACCCCTCGAGGCGGCGCAGCAGCGCCTGGTTGTATCCGTGTCCCAGGTCCTGGTCGGTGGCGGCGATCACGCGGGCGCCGCTCCTGACGTCGGCAGCAGCGCCCAGCGGCCGGTAGGTGCCGGTTTCCAGCACCCGCAGCAGCATCGGCTGCACCGCGCCGGGCGTGTCGCCAATTTCGTCCAGGAACAGGGTGCCGTCGCCCGCTTCGGCAAACCAGCCGCGCCGCACGTTGTCGGCGCCGGTGTAGGCGCCCTTGACGGCGCCGAACATGTCGGCTGCGGCCAGCGTCTCGCTCAAGGTGGCCATGTTGACCGCCACCAGCGGCCGGTCGCGGCGCGGGCTGCCGGCGTGGATGGCTTGCGCCACCAGTTCCTTGCCGGTACCGGTTTCACCGAGCAGCAGCACCGGCAGCAAGGTGCCGGCCGCTTGCCTGATCGATTCATGCAGGCGCAGCACGGCGCCGCTCACGCCAAGCAAGGTTTTGCTGCTGTTCAGGCGCGGCAATTGATCGCTCCAGTGCATGCACAGCAAAACGCAGCCGCCGAGCGCCAGCACCACGCCGCGTTCGACCGCCGCCACCGACAGCGTGGCCCCGCCCGCCAGCGTCTCGCCATCGACACCGATGCTCATGCGGCTTTGCGGCGTGACGATGGTGACCTGGTCGGCGGCATCGCGCAGCAGCATCAAGGGGTCGCGGGCGATGCGGCGGTCGCCCAGGCCCAGCGGCGTGCCGCCGGGACGGCCGAACAGCGGCGCGAAGCGGTTGAGGGCGATCTGGCGCGAACCCGGACTGGCAAACGCCTGCTCGCCCACGCGCGCCAGTTCCGGGTGCCACAGCACCGTGAACGTCAGCATGCGCTGCGCACTGCCCGTCAGCGACGACAGCAGCGAGGTGAGAGTGTTTTCCGCGTCCTGGTCCATCAGCGCCCTGCCCTTGTTTGTCGAGTGGGCGTTATCTTAACGGACTTCCGGCCCGAATGGTCCCAGTGCCACGCCGGAATTTTTCAACGCAATGCTTTACTGGCGCCGCCGCAGGTTACGCCGCGCAGCCGTACCGAATTCGACACATTACTGGCGTCCGCTCGCGGCGTTTCGCAGCAACTCCACCGATCGGTTAACGCGCGCACACAGTGCCGCCCCAGCCACCGCGACACTCGTCACTGATCGATCACATCGGTAACGCCGATACCCAATTACCATTCATCAGGAACAGCCGTCATGAGACTTCGATTGCACCTTACCGCGCTGGCGCTAGCCGCCACGTCCCTGTCCGGCCATGCCCAGCAAGGCGACGGCAGCCGCGTGGCGATCGCCACCGCCATCGTCAAGCCCGACAAGGTGGACGCCACGCCTGCGCGCATGGCCGCGCTCAAGGCGCCGGCCGGATTTACGGTCTCCGCCTTTGCCACCGGCCTGAAAAATATCCGCATCATCGCCGTAGCGCCCAATGGCACGATTTACGTTAGCCGGCGCGACCAGGGCGACGTATTGATGCTCAAGGACGCCGACAGCGACGGCCGCGCCGACGGCCCGCCAGTCACCGTGGCCAATCGCGCCGGTGCGCACGGGCTGGCCGTCCACGACGGCAAGCTGTACCTGGCCACCGTGAAAGAGGTATTCGTCGCCCCGATCCGCACCGACGGCACGCTGGGACCGCTGAAACTGATCATCGGCGACCTGCCGGACTCCGGCCAGCATCCAAACCGCACGCTCGCATTCGGTCCCGACGGCATGCTCTACATCAGCGCCGGTTCCACCTGCAATGCGTGCAACGAAAGCAATCCGGAAAACGCCACCTTGCTGCGCGCCTCGCCCGACGGCAAGCAGCGCAGCATCTTTGCCACCGGGCTACGTAATACCATCGGCTTCGACTGGCATCCGCGCACTGGCGAATTGTGGAGCATGGACCACGGCATCGATTTTCTGGGCGACGACGAACAGCCCGAGGTAATCAACAAGCTCGAACTGGGTAAACAGTACGGCTGGCCACACGTGTACGGCGCCGGCGCCATCTACCCGCAAAGCACGCCGCAGGGCGACATCAGCAAAGAAGACTGGAAAGCCCACAGCACCCCGATGGTGTTGGGCTACACCGCGCACGCGGCGCCGATGCAAATGCTGTTCTACCGCGGCACCGGCTTCCCGGCCGAGTACCAGGGTGACGCCTTTGTCACCATGCGCGGCTCCTGGAACCGCACCACGCCGTCCGGCTACGAAATCGTCCGTGTACGCTTTGCCAACGGCCAGGCCACTGCGGTGGAATCGTTCGTCACCGGCTTCCTGACCGATGGCGGCAAGACCCACATCGCGCGCCCCGTCGGACTGGCGATGGCCAACGATGGCGCACTGCTGATGGCCGACGACGCCAACGGCGTGCTGTACCGCGTGGCATACACCGGCGCCGGCAAAGCCACGGCCATGCTGCCGGCGTCGCCCGCCGCCCCCATGCAACAGCAGGCGCAACGCGGCGACAACGTGCCGCTGGCGCTGGTGCGGCCCGAAACCGCCGGTGATGGCAAGCTGCGCGTGCAGAGCCCGGCCTTCAACGCCAACGGCGCCATGATGGCCAAGTACAGCGAATACGCGGAAGGGGTATCGCCACCGCTGTCATGGCAGGCGGTAGCCGGCGCCAAGTCCTACGCCGTGATCATGGAAGACCCGGATGCGCCGAACAAGCCGTTCGTGCACTGGCTGGCGTGGAATATCCCGGCAAACGTGACCAGCCTGCCTGAAGGACTGCAGGAGCAGGCGCGCCTGACCGCACCGGAAGGCGTACTCCAGGGACGCAATACGCGCGGCTCGATGGGCTACTTCGGACCGAAGCCGCCGGTCGGCGATCCGGCCCATCACTACCACTTCCAGGTTTTCGCGCTCGACATCGTGCTGCCACCAGGCTGGGGCGCCGACCGCGATCAGCTGCTGCAAGCGATACAGGGGCATGTCCTCTCGAAAGGCGAGGTCATCGGCCGATATGCGCAAAAGCAGGCGCCAATGAAGTAAGACCCGGGCTGAAGTACGGCATCTGCAAATGTGCAGTATCATCGCGCCCTTCATTAATCGATTAACAAGCAATCAATGAGCAAAGCAGCATCACCGTACGGCCCACAGTTTTTCTCCAACCCGACGGTGGTGCTGGCTCTGGCCACCCTCTGCTGCATCTTGTGGGGCAGCTCCTTCCCGGCGATCAAGAGCGGTTACGAGATGCTCGGCATCGCCCGGCACGACGTGCCATCCAAGCTGATTTTTGCCGGCTATCGCTTCCTGCTCGCCGGCGTGGTCCTGCTGGTGCTGGCAGTGTGCATGCGCAAACCCGTGCTGCGGCTGGACCGGCGCCAGTTCGGCCAGCTGGCCGCCCTCGGCATCGCGCAAACCGGCTTGCAATATGTGTTCTTCTACATCGGTCTCGCTTACACGACCGGCGTGCGCGCATCGATTCTGAATGCAACCACGACCTTCTTCAGCGTGCTGCTTGCGCATTTCGTGTACCGGAACGACAAGCTGTCGCCGCGCAAGAGCGTGGGTTGCCTGCTCGGCTTTGCCGGCGTGCTGGCGGTCAATGCCGGCGGCGGTCCGCTGACGGCGCCGCCGTCGCTGCTGGGCGAGGGCTTCATTGTCATTGCCGCGTTCGTGCTGTCGGCAGCGTCGATCTACGGCAAATATGTTTCCAGGAATATGGATGCGATGGTGATGACCGGCTGGCAACTGGCCATCGGCGGCCTGGCCTTGCTGGTGGGCGGCTACGTGACCGGCGGCACCGTCGGCGCCATGACGGCGGCATCGACCGCGCTGCTGGTGTACCTGGCGTTGTTGTCGGCCGTGGCGTTTACCGTGTGGAGCCTGCTCCTCAAATACAACCCGGTCGGCAAAATCAGCGTGTTTGCTTTCCTGGTTCCCGTCTTTGGCTCTGCGTTGTCGGCCGTGTTCCTCAACGAGACCATCCTCGAATGGAAAAACCTGGCCGCTTTGCTGCTGGTGTGCGGCGGCATATGGCTGGTCACGCGAACACAGGCGCCGCCCGTGGCCGCGTCAACCGCCAGTTAGCATTACCGCCGCGCAGCCGCAATGATCACGTCAGCCACCTTGGCCGGTTGCGACACCATCGGCACGTGGCTGGTCGGCAGCGTGGTGGTGACTGCGTTGATTTTTCTGGCGAACGCCTGCTGCAATTCCGGCGCGATCATGCGGTCATGGTCGGCCACGATGTAGTAGTTGGCCTTGTTTTTCCAGGCTGCCACGGTGGTGGTGTCGGCAAAGGCCTTGGCGGCAATCGGGCCCTGGGTGGCGGCGATCATGCGGGCGGTGGCGGCCGGCACGTCCTGGGCAAAGTTTTTCGCCACCGAGTCGGCCGGCAGCCACAGGTAGCCGGTGGCATCCTGTTGCAGGGTTGGCACGCCAGGCGGCACGGCATAGTCCTTGCCCAGGTTGCCGCTGGCCTCCCCTTCCGATGGCGCAAATGCCGCCACATAGACCAGCGCCTTGATCTTGTCGCTGGTACCCGCTTCCGTGATCACGGTGCCGCCCCACGAGTGGCCGACCAATACCACCTTGCCGGTTTGCGCATCGACCACGCGCCTGGTGGCAGCAACATCGTCAGCCAGCGAGCTGAGCGGATTTTGCACGGCCACCACCTTGTAACCCTTGGCGTGCAGCAGGGGAATCACCTTGTCCCAGCTGGAGCCATCGGCAAAGGCGCCATGCACCAGCACGATGGTGGTGTCCGCAGCGGCGGCGGGTACATCGGCAGCGTTGGCGAAGGCGGTGGTGGCAAACAGGGCGGCGGCGATCAGCGAGCGTTTCATGATGGTGCTCCTTCAGTTTGGGGTGAATTAAGTAGTGCGCTATGTATTAATCATAGTCCGCAATTTAATAGCGCACAAGTTATTTTTAAATTATTTTGCGTGTCTCGCTTAAACGGTGGGGACGGTGCCGCCGTCGATCACGTGCTCGGCGGCGAAACAGTGGTTGATCACATGCTTTCAATTCGAAGTTGATGATCAGGCCGAGTTTCAAATGCCGTAATCTGCCTTGATGAGCTCGGTCGCACGCTCGCAGATCACCACGCAAGGCGCCATGGTGTTACCGGTTGTAATGCGTGGCATGATCGACGCGTCGGCAATGCGCAGGCGGGCAATGCCATACACCTGCAGGTCGGCGTTCACCACCGCACCGGGAATTCGACCTGGCAATGGAGAATGTCGGGTACATCGAGCGCGGCATCGCTTTCCCAGTACAGCGTGGCTTCCGACCCGCCGTTGCCCACTTCCTGCGGCGCCTTGTATTCCCAGATGCAGCCGAACGACACGTGGTCCTGCTGGTTCTGCCCTACCTCGGCCAGGTGCTGGCGCACCGGAATGCCATGGCGCCGCAGTTCCTGCTCGGGCCCGATCCCGGACTGCATCAGCAGCTTGGGCGTGCTGACCGCGCCCAGCGACAGCACCACCTCGCGCGCGGCGCCGAACACGCGCGGCTCGCCATCGAGCAGCACTTCCACCCCGGTCACCCGGTTGTTCTCGACCGTGAGCCGCGACACCAGCGCGCCGGTCAGCACGGTGAGGTTGGGCTGCGCCATGCGCGGATAGGTGCAGGAGCGGAACACCGACAAGCGCTTGCCATCGCGGGCTGGGGCCACCGCCCAGCACCTTGCCCATGTTCATGGAATCGCGCGGCCGTTCAGGTGGCGGTTCGGTTGCGCGACAAAACCCCAGTCGCGCTCGGTGTTCAGGTTGAGCAGCCATTGCGCCGGTTCGATCACGCTGGCCACTTCGTCGGCGCCGCCGGCCTCCAGCAGCAGCACGCGCAATTCGGGATATTCGGCCAGGCGCGCGGCCACCACCGAGCCCGAGAAACCGGCGCCGCAAACGATGAAGTCATAACTGGCAGCGAGGGCGCCACGCAGCGCAGCCTGGTTGGCGCGGACGGCAGCCGCAATCCATCATCACCATGGCACAGGCGGCCAAAATCCTCGGCGTGTCGCCGCGTACGGCCCAGCCATGGACGGAAAGTGGCGTCATCCCGACGTGGAAAACGCCGCGCGGGCATCGCCGCATGTTCGAAGAGGATGTGGTCGCCGTCCTGCACCGCAGCGACGACATCGTGGTCCAGCCGCGCCGGGTGCTGGTGCTGGCGCCAAGTGGGCGTCACAGCGCCTGGTCGCACGCGCTGGCCACGCTGGACGTCACCGACGTCAGCCTGGCCGCCGCCCCGGTCACCGCTGCCGTCATGCTCGGCGCCACCGTGCCGGACGAGCTGATCATCGAGGCGCAAGACCTGCACGCGTTGCCCGACAATTTTCTTGCGACGCTGCGCGGTATCGCCCTGTTGAGCCGGCTGCAAATCGTGATCGCGTCGGCCGCACCGCAGGCAGCGCCCGACTTTCCAGCCACGGTCATCCACCTGCAACCGACTGCCGGCAGCCTGGGCGAGGAACTGACACGCCATACGCAACTGCAACCGTTGCGGGTGCAACCGCTGCCGGCCGCGCTGCGCGAGGCGCCCTTCCCGGTCGCCGCCAACGAACCACGCCGGCTGAACGCCGTGCAAAAGGAAATCCTGGCGCGACTGGCCAGCCTGGTCACGGCGGAAATCGCACGCGGCAGCCGGGGACAGACGCGGCCCAGGTAAGCAAGCCACTACATCGGTCACGGGAGGCAAGAGTGGACTATGACTACGATTTTGTCGTGATCGGCTCCGGTTTCGGCGGCAGCGTTTCCGCGCTGCGGCTGCTGGAAAAAGGCTATCGCGTGGTCGTGGTCGAACAGGGTCGGCGCTGGACCGCCGCGCGGCCGGCTCCGAAGCCGACCTGTCGCGCGGCATTGCCATCGGCTCCGGCATCTATATCGACGAGCATACGCATATCGAAACCGTGCGTTATCCGAACGGCTCGGACGCCATGGGCCTGCTGACCACCGTGATGACGCTGGGACGGCCCGGCTGGACCAGGATCGTGACCTGGGCCGCCACCCTGCTCAAGTTGCTGGTCACCCGCCCGGTAACCACCTTGCGTGCGCTGTCGCCGGCCGGCTGGGCGCGCGAGTCGATGATTTTCCTGTGCATGCAGACGCTCGACGGCCACCTCACCATGAAGCACAAGCGCCGCTGGTTCTGGCCTTTTTCCAAGCAGTTGACCACGCACGGCGACCGCATCCCGACCTTTATCGCCTCTGCCAACGATTTCGCCATCAAGGCCGCCAAGGCCACCGGCGGCGTGCCGCTCACGTCGATAACGGAAATCCTGCTCAACATCCCGATGACCGCGCATTGCATGGGCGGCGCCGGCATGGCCCGCACGCCCGCAGACGGTGTATGCGACGGCAAAAACCGCGTGTTCGGCTACCGCAATATGTACATCTGCGATGGCTCGATGCTGAGCGCCAACCTCGGCGTCAATCCCAGTTTGACCATCACCGCATTGACCGAGCATGCGATGAGCCATGTATCGCCATGCGACGAAAATTTGTGGGATGCCACCGGCACCGAAAACACGTAACCCTCGGGCAGCGTCGTAATATGTTCGTTAGGGCAACGAACGTGTAGAATCAATGGTTGGCATTACTACAACAACCATCTCCACGCAGAGAGAAAGACTGAGACATGCCCCAACAGAACCAACAACCTCAACCATCTCGCCCGGTGCGCCGGGTTATCATCGCCGGCGGCGGTACGGCGGGCTGGATGGCCGCCGCCGCCTTGTCGCGCACGCTGGGCAAGGTGCTAGATATCAAGCTGATCGAGTCCGACGACATCGGCACCGTGGGCGTGGGCGAGGCCACCATTCCCAGCCTGGCGCAGTTCCACCGCCTGATCGATATCGACGAGCGCGAATTCATGGCGGCCACCCAGGCCACCTTCAAGCTGGGCATCAGCTTCGAGAACTGGCGCGCCCGCGGCGAAAATTACATTCACGCGTTCGGCTCCACCGGCATCGACCACTGGACCGCCGGCTTTCACCACTTCTGGCAAAAGGGCCGCGAACGCGGCATCGCCGCCGACTACGGCGACTACTGCCTCGAGCACAGGGCGGCGCGGGCGCTGCGCTTCGGCCACCTGCCCGACGACGGCCTGGTGTACGCCTACCACCTTGACGCCAGCCGCTACGCGCGCTACCTGCGCCGCTACGCCGAGCACTTCGGCATCGAACGGATCGAAGGCAAGATCGCCGACGTGCAGCGCGACCCGGTCGATGGCAACGTCGCGGCGCTGGTGCTCGATTCCGGCCGCCGCCTCGATGGCGACCTGTTCATCGACTGCACGGGCTTCCGCTCGCTGCTGCTGGGCCAGACCATGGGCGTCGAGTACGAGGACTGGTCGCAATGGCTGTTCAACGACAGCGCGATCGCCGTACAAACCGAGTCGGTGGGACCGGCCGTGCCGCTGACGCGCGCAATCGCCCACGACTGGGGCTGGCAGTGGCGCATCCCGCTCCAGCACCGCACCGGCAACGGCATCGTGTTCTCCAGCCGCTTCGTCGATGACGACACCGCGAGAGCCGCACTGCTGGCCAATATCGAGGGCAAGCTGCTAACCGAACCGCGCGTGATCCGTTTTACACCAGGCCAGCGCCGCCAGGTGTGGGCCGGCAATGTGGTGGGACTGGGGCTGGCGACCGGCTTCCTGGAGCCGATCGAATCGACCAGCATCCATCTGATCCAGCGCAGCATCGTGCGCCTGTTGCAGCTGTTCCCGACCGAGGGTATAGAACCGACCGACGTGGCCGAATTCAACACCCAGGCCGCCGACGACATCCAGACCATCCGCGACTTCATCATCCTGCATTACAAGGTGACCGAGCGTGACGATAGCCCGTACTGGCGCGCGGCGCGCGACATGACGGTGCCGCCGTCGCTGCAGCACCGGCTCGATCTGTTCGGCGGTTCGGGACGGGTGTTCCGGTCGCAGAACGAGCTGTTCTCGGAAAACTCGTGGGTGCAGGTGATGCTGGGCCAGGGCTTGAATCCGCGCACGCAACACCATACGGCCGACGTGATGCCCGAGCGTGAGCTGGCGGCATTCCTCGACGGCATCCGTACCGGCATCGACCGCACCGTGGCGCAGATGCCGGCGCACCAGGCCTACGTGGAGCGGTACTGCCCGGCGGAGAAGCCGTAGAACCTGTCCCGGCGCGTCAAACGATCAGCATGACGATCACTTGCGCTGTCCGGCCGGACAATGGATGACTTCGAGTCGCAGTGTGGTTATGCTGGTCGGTTTCCAGACGGAGGCCCGCCATGCACCCAGTTGGCACATTGTTCGTCCGCTTGCTGATACTCGCCTTTCTGGCCGGCGCTGCGCCCGCAGCGCGGTCAGCCGTTCCCGTCACCGAACAGCGCTACCTGTCCGGGCAAGGACCGAAGACGGCGGTGCCGTGGGAATTCAAGATATCCGATGGCCGGCGCGCCGGGGCCTGGAGCACGATACCGGTGCCATCGAACTGGGAGCTGCAAGGCTTTGGCGGCTACGACTACGGCGAAGGCGCCAAGCGCCACAACGAGCAAGGCCAGTACCGCGTGAAATTTGCCGTGCCGCCGGCCTGGCGCGGGCGCACCATCCGGCTGGTGTTCGAAGGCGTGATGACGGAAGCGACGGTGCGCGTGAACGGCATGCCGGCCGGCCCCGCCCACATCGGCGGCTTCTACCGCTTCGGCTACGACATCACGCAACTGGTCAAGCTGTCCGCCGGCGCCGACAATGTGCTGGAAGTGGACGTGAACAAGGTGGCGTCTAACGCGGCCAGCGAAAAAGCAGAACGTGGCGGCGACTACTGGGTATTTGGCGGCATCTTCCGTCCCGTATGGCTGGAAGCAGCACCGGCGCAGGCGATAACCGGCGTGGCCATCGATGCGCGGGCCGACGGCACGCTGACCGCGCGCGTACGCCTGTCGCAAGCGGCGCCGGGCGCTGTAGTAGACGGCCAGGTGTTCGATGCGGCCGGCAAGGCGGTCGGGCCGGTGTTCCGCGCGGGGCTGGCGATTTCGACTGCTGCTACCTCCGCAGTCACCCCGGTCTCTTCCACCGGCACCAGCACCGCCCAGACCAGCGCCGGCGCCGGCGCCGATCCCGCACTGGTCACCTTGCGCGGCAGACTGCCCGCCCCGCGCCTGTGGTCCGCCGAAACACCCAACCTGTACACGCTGCGCCTCACCGTGCGCCAACACGGCAAGCCGATCCACACCCAGAGCACGCGCTTCGGCTTCCGTACCTTCGAGGTGCGCCAGGGCGACGGCCTGTACCTGAACGGCAGCAAGATCATCATCAAGGGCGTCAACCGCCACAGCTTCCGGCCCGAAACAGGCCGCGCGCTCGACCGCGACGACAACTACGCCGACGCGCGCCTGATCAAGTCGATGAACATGAACACGGCGCGCATGTCGCACTACCCGCCCGATCCGGCCTTTCTGGAAGCCGCCGACGAACTGGGCCTGTACGTGATCGACGAGCTGTCGGGCTGGCAGGCCGCGCACGGCACCGCCATCGGTCGCCAACTGGTGGCGGAGATGGTGCCGCGCGACGTCAACCATCCCAGCATCCTGTTCTGGGCCAATGGCAACGAAGGCGGTTTCAATACCGATCTCGACGCGGAGTACGGCAAGCACGATCCGCAGCAGCGCCCGGTGATCCATCCGTGGGCCATCTTCAACGGGCTCGACACCAAGCATTATCCTAACTGGAACCTGGTCAACGAGCGGCTGCGCGGCCCCAACCTGTTCATGCCCACCGAATTCATGCACGCGCTGTACGACGGTGGCGGCGGCGCCAGCCTGCAAGACTACTGGGATGCGATGATGGCCTCGCCGATGGGCGTGGGCGGCGTGATCTGGGCGCTGGTGGACGAAGGCGTGGTCCGCACCGACCAGGGCAACCGCGTCGATCCCTACGGCACTTACGGTCCGGACGGCATCGTCGGCCCGCACCACGAAAAAGAAGGCAGCTACTACGCGGTGAAGGATATCTGGTCGCCGGTCAAACTGGGGGCGGCGTCGTTCGATACCGGCTTCGACGGCACGCTGCCGGTACACAATCGCTACGACTTTGCCGGCCTGGACCAGGTGCGCTTCGACTGGCAACTGCTGCGCTTTGCCGCGCCGGATGCGGCTTCCACGGCAGCGCACATACTGGCTAAAGGCACAGGCAGCGCCAGCGGTGTGGCCGCGCGCAGCGATGGCAAACTCGACCTGCGCCTGCCGGCCGGGTGGCGCAAACTCGATGCCGATGCGATCGCGGTGACCGCGACCGGCGCGGACGGGCAGCACATCTGGACCTGGACGTATCCGGCCAGCGATTTGTCGGCACGCCTGGCGCGCACCGCCCTCCTGCACCAGCCGCCGCTTGCAAGCTCCCCCACCGATTCGGCGACGCGCACTGCGCCGATGACCGCTTCCTCCGGTACTGCTGCCGCAACCAGCGCTGCTTCCGCCGGGTCCACGCCAACCGTGACCACAGAGAGATCTACACTGCGCCTGGCCGCTGGTCCGATCAGCGCTACGTTCGACGCTACCACCGGCCGACTGCGCACGCTGCAGCACGGCAGCCGCGTATCGGCCCTGTCCAACGGGCCACGCCTGGCCTATGCCCGCCCGCTGCCGGCACCGGGGACCGAAGTCGCATGGCTGCCGCTGACCGCTCACGCGGACGACAGCACCGCTGGCAGCACCGGCAGGCAAGCCGGCGCCACCATCCACCGCCTGGCCGCGCCGCAGACAGCCAGCGTGATCGAAGTGATTCCCGCCTTCGACAAGGCCACCGCCTACGCCCGCTTCAAGCTCGAGATCAGCGCCGACGGCGTCAACTGGAAGACCCTGTTCGACGCCACCCGCCGCAAATCGGATGGCAACGACTATCGTTTCCCGCCGCAGCCCGTGCTGGCCGTGCGCATCACCAGCCCTACCGGTCAGTATGGCCAGCCGATCGCCTTGAACAGCGTGCGCCTCGGCCACGCGACGCAGCGCTTCCCTGCGCTGGCCGCTGCCACCAATTCAGCTGATCCAGCCAGCGTGCGCAGCGGCACCGGCATCGATGACGGCGGCAAGCCGGTGGCCTGGATCGAAGCCAGCCACAGCACCGGCCTCGACCGACTGCGCTGGACCATGGCGGCCAACGGCGACCTGCGGCTCGATTATGGCTATCGTCTCGACGGCGTGGTGCAGTACCACGGCATCACTTTCGACCATCCGGAGAACGCGCTGCGCGGGATGCGCTGGCTCGGCGAGGGACCGTACCGCGTGTGGAAGAACCGCCTGCAGGGCACCTGGCTCGGGGTGCACGAGGTGGCGCAGTTCGACCAGCAACCGGGCGAGAGCTTCCGCTACCCCGAATCGCAGGGTTTTTTTGCCGACGTGCGCTGGGCGCGCCTTGACACGACCACCGGCACGCTGCGGGTGAGCAGCAACAGTCACAACAACGCAGCCGCCAGCTACCTGCGCGTGGGCACGCCGCGCATTTCTCACGCCAATACGACGGTGGAATTCCCCGCCGGCGATCTGTCCTGGTTGCACGCGATTCCCGCCATCGGCGAAAAATTCACACCCACCGAAGCACTGGGCCCCTCGGCCGCCTGGCCCGTCGCCAACGGCGCCTACCAGGGCAGCCTGACCTTGCGCTTCGATTAATATATTCCCACGAAAGGCCAATATGCCCCGCCTGACCACCCTGTCCGCCATCCTGCTGTGTTGCGCCATCCCGGCCATGGCGCAGGCACAGCAACCGCCAGCAACCAGCCAGTCCGCGCCGCAGGCCGACGCCCCGCTGCAACTGCCCGCCATGCACCTGCACGATCCGTTTATCGTAGCCGACCAGGCCAGCCGCACCTATTACCTGTACACGTCGAATGTACCTGGCATGTCCGGCGAATGCGGCGTCGGCGTCATGGCATACACCAGTACCGACCTGAAACACTGGCGCAAGCCCACCGTGGTGTTCCGCCTGCCAAAAGGCGGCTGGGCCAACGATGGCGCCTGGGCGCCCGAAGTCCATGCCTGGCAAGGCAAGTACTACCTGCTCACCACGATGTACAACGAGAAGCTCACCCTCGACAAGCCGTCGGCATCGGGCTGGAAAGCATTCCGGCGCGGCACCATCATGGCAGTGGCCGACAGTCCGCGCGGCCCGTTCGTCCCGCTCAATAACGGCGAGCCGGTCGTCCCCAGCGACCTGATGACGCTCGACGGCACGCTGCACATCGACCGCGCCGGCAAGCCCTGGTATGTGTACGCGCATGAATGGGTGCAAACTGCCGACGGCACCATCGAAGCGATGCCATTGACCAGCGCCCTGAAGCCCGCTGGCGCACCGGTGCTGCTGTTCAAGGCGTCCGAGGCCGACTGGAGCAACGGCCAAAAACCGGTGGACCCCGACGGCAAACCCGCCAAGGCGCCCGTGTACGTCACCGATGGTCCGCAACTGTACCCGTCAACCGACGGCAGCCTGCTGATGCTGTGGTCGAGTTACGACAAGAACGGCTACGTGCAGTCGGTCGCCCGCTCGGCGTCCGGCGACGTGCGCGGGCCGTGGACCCAGCTGCCGCCTATCCTCAAGCGCGATTCCGGTCACGGCATGCTGTTCGATACCTTCGACGGCAAGCGCATGCTGGTCGTGCACCGGCCGTTCAAGAACGCACGCGGCAAGCTCTACGAAGTGCGCGACGCCGGTGGGCGCTTCGAGATAGTGAACCAGCGCGTGGATCTCGATGGCGACCATTTGATGGGGGTGGCGGAGCAGGCGCCGCAGATGGCTTGCCCGGCGGCGAAGTAGGATACCGCTACCGAACCGGCGCCCTGTCCGCGTGGCAAAGCAATCAGGCGACTGCCTGCTGCCGCACCGGTATCCAGCCCTGGAAGCCCTCGATGATGCCCCACAGCTTGGGCGGAATCGCCAGCGCCCCCACCTGGGCCGGATCAATTTCGAGATCCACCGGCTGCCCCTGCTGCAACCGGCTTACCCAGTCCGGGTTGATGATCAACCCGCGACCGATCGCCACCAGCGACAACCCGGCGTCCAGCGCGTCGCTGGCGTCGGCAGGAGTCAGGATGCTGCCGGCAGCAATCACCGGTACCCGCCCGGCCACGCGCTCGACGATGCGGCGCACGATAGTCTGGCCGTCGGGGTCGTCGATGGGTCGGTCGCGCAACAGGTAGGCCAGCGAGGCGTGCAGGTAGTCGACGCCCAGTTCCAGCAAGCGGTCGATAAACGTCAAGGTCTGGTCGATGCGGTAACCGTGCTCGCCGGGTTCTTCCGGCGAGAGCCGCACACCAAGCGCGAACGGCCGGTCGGCATGTTCGGCAATCACGCGCTTGACCTCGGCAACAACGGCCAACGGGAACCTCATGCGGTGCTCCAGGGAACCGCCCCACGCGTCGGTGCGCAGATTGGTTGCCGGCGACAGAAAGTTTTGCAACAGGAAGCCGTGGGCGCCATGGATTTCGATGCCATCGAAGCCGGCCTCGATGCCGCGCCGTGCGGCGGCACCGAAGGCCGCGACCAGTTCCTCCACCTCGTCGGCGGACAGGGCGCGCGGCGTGAGCGGCGCCTGGAACGGCGTGGCTGCCGTCAACACCGCGCTGGAACTGACGACATCGCCGCCGGGAATCAGGTGGGGCAGCGCCTTGTTACCAGCGTGAAAAAGTTGCAGGATCGCCGGTGCGCCACCGCTCCTGGCGGCGTCGGACAGGCGCTTGAGGCTCGGCACGAAGCTGTCGTCCGCAGCGGAAAACTCGTGCGTGAAGCCGATGCCGTTGGCGGTCACCTGGGCGCAGCCGGTGATCACCAGGCCGACACCTTTGACGCGCAGCCGGTAATAGGCCTCCTCTTCTTCGGTGATCTGGAATTCGTCGGAGCCGGACCACGTGGTCATGGGCGACATCGTGACGCGATTGCGCACGGTGATGCCAGGGATCAGGTCGAACGGGCGCAGCAGGTGATTGGCAGACAGGTCGGACATAGCGAAGACTCCATGAAAGATGAAGCCCAATGGTATACATTGTAAATCTGGTGTCAATTACGCACTTTGAAGTGACTAGGTATCCTCGAGGAAACCTCATGCCATCACCGATGCCCGGTTCAGCCGAAAATCCCGGGCTGGTATACTATGGATACCAGGCTCCAGGAGGAGTCCTTATTCCAGGAAGCTGCCATGCAAGAATCGTCGACCGTCCCCATCGCGCCCGAGTGCTTTTCGTCGGATTGCCCAAGCCGGGCCCTGTTCGACCAGATTGCCGATAAATGGTCGATGATGGTGCTCGCCGTGCTCGACGACGGCCCCCATCGTTTCAATGCCATCATGCGCCGGCTCGAGGGTGTGACCCAGAAAGCGCTGACGCAATGTCTGCGCCGCCTCGAGCGCAATGGCCTGGTGTCGCGGCACGTGATCGCGTCACCGCTGGCGGTGCGCTACGAGATCACCGCGCTGGGCCGCACGCTGCAGGAACCCTTGCGGCAGTTGCATGCGTGGACGCTGGACATGTTGCCGATGGTCGAAACCGCCCGCAGCGACTTCGATCAGCGCAATGCATCCTGAACCGATTGGTTTGCTTTACTGGCAGGCACCGGCGCGATGCCACCGATGTCGTGACCCCGACAGGAATGCATTACGCCTGTCGGGCCGCATCGGTCACCAGCCACCGCTTCCGATTGCCTAGAACATATACGTCAGGCTGAAACGCATGGTCCGGCCGAACAGCGGGCGCGCCACACCACGATTGCGCGAACCATCGGGCGACAGCAGGTCGTTGAACAGAGGATCGCCCTCGGTGAACGACAGCTGGTTGGTCAGGTTAGCCACGTGCAAATGCGCGCTCCAGCGCTCCGACAACTGGTACTGGGCCCCGGCGTTGATGATGTGGTACGACGGGTACAGCGTGACGTTGCTGTCGGTGGCTTCCGAAAAACGGTTGCCGTAATACTGGTACTGGCCGTACAGGCTCAGCGGGATATCCGTCAGCGGCTTGAGGTCGAACGACGGCATCAGGTTGACCATCACCTTGGGCAGGCGGCGCGGCCGGCGACCGTCTTCGCTCACCTGCACGTAGTGGTAGCCGGTGATGATGCCCTGCGGGTCCTTGTCCTCTTGCGTAATGGTGTAGTTGGCGCCGTTCACCTTGGGGTTTTGCATGACCACGTTGCCTTTCAGTTCCAGGCCCGCCACGGCGGCCGGACGCCAGCTCAGCTCGACTTCCGCGCCGATATTCTGCACGCCGCGCTCGTACAGCTGCGCGACCTCCGGGCAGGAGTTGATCTGCGTGACGCCACCTTGCGTGCCGCACGCGGACGAATTGATGTCCCGATAGACATTGATCGAGCTGCGCGGCGAGAAGTTGTTGTAGAACGTGGCCACCGACGCGCCGAAGCCACGGGTCAGATAGCGCAGGCCGATTTCGTACTGGCGGATATGCTCGACCGCGCTCACCCTCACCGGCTGGCCGTTGACCACCGTGAGGTTGGCGGTGCTGAGGTCATTCAGGTCCTGCAGGCTGGGCAGACGGAATGAATCGGACGCCAGGCCATACACCGCCAGCGCCTTGCTGAAGCTGTAGTTGCCGCCGATCGACCAGCCGAAGCCGTGGTATTTTTCCTTGAGCTTGCGCGCCTCGCCCGGCAGGCTCACCTCGTTGTCGGCAGTCGTATCCTGGACCGAGCCGGGCACCACGCCGGCGGGCGTCAGGTCGGTGATGACGTTGCGGTCACGCCGCGCCACGTCGGCCTTGAGGTTTTGCCAGCGCACGCCCACGTCCATCTTGAGCTTGCTGCCCATGGTTTCCCAGTGGTCGAGCAGGTACGCGGCATTGCCGTCACCGCGTATCTTGCTCACGAAGCCGCCCCAGCCGGGCAAAATGGCGCCGCCCTGGGTCAGGCTCGGCCCCACCTGGTTACCTTGCGCATCGACGGCAATCAGATCGACCAGGCGCGACTGGTTGGACACGTCGCTGACCAGTAGCGCCTGCTGGAAGTTGGGCGCGTAGTCGTAGCGGCTTTTGTACACGCCGAAGGTCAGGTCGTGGGTACCTTTGAGATTGAATGATTTCTGGGTTTTCAGGTCCAGCGACGTGCTGCGCGCCTCGGTATCGGCGATGAACGGAATCATGAAGTTCAGGTTGGCCGAGGCTGGCACCGGCGAGCCGTCGTTCAGGTAGCGCCCCGCCACGCCGCTCGCTTTCGCATAGCGCTTGATGAAGTCTTCGCGGCTGATGTTGGCGAACGACGCGCACGCGTTGCTGGCCGGGACGTTGAAAAAACCCACCAGCTTGACATTGGTGAGATTACAGCCGAGCGCGGCGCCATGCGCGGGCGAGATCACGTCGTTCTGGTAGCGGGCATCGAGGAAGTTGGTCGAGGTGGCCGTGTCGTTGCCGGTGAACACGGCATTGAAGCCATTGCTGCCGGTGGTGTGGCGCAGCCCGCTGGAGACTTTCCAGCCATTGGCAAACTCGTGCGAACCACCGAGCGTGAACATCTTGAAGTTCGGGTGGATGCCGTCGGCCTGGTCCACGGTGCGGCTGCCATACTCGCCGATCATGTTGAAGCGCCGGTTGTACTGCGACGCCGTGGTGCCGTGGGCAAAGTCGATGCCCAACGGCTCGATGCTGCCCTGGCTGATGGCGGTGGGATTGGCCGGCGTGCCGGGGTTGGCAAAGCGTGGCACCGAGATCGGCAGGTTCTGGTAGAACGCCGTGCGGTCGTTGATCACCAGTACGTCCGCGCGCGCGGTGGTCTTGCGGTCGTTGCTGGTATAGACCAGGTTGCCACGTACCTGGCCACCGCGATCGGCGGTATAGCCGGTGTCGCGCACGCCGTCGCTGCGGCGGTAGAAGCCGCCGACTGCACCGGTCAGGTTCGGCGCCAGCGGCCCGGAGATAAAGGCGTCCTGGCGCAGGAAGCCGTAGTCGGCATACTCCACCTTGTAGCCGCCTGCCAGGCGGTCGCCGCCGGTGCGGGTGACGTGGTTGACGGTGGCGCCGAGACCGTTCGAATACAGGATGCCGCCGGGACCGCCCTTGACCAGCTCCACGCTCTCGGTCATCAGGTCGTCGCGGATGAAGACGTCGTTGTTCATGAACGGCGCTTCCGGTTCTTCATAGGCGGGCAAGCCGTCCACCAGTTGCGGCGCAAAGCGGTAGCCGCCGGTTACGGGCAAGCCGCGCACGGTGATGTTGTTGCTGGCCTCCCCCGCACTGCCGCCCTCGGAATAAATGCCGGGGAAGTTGGCCAGCATGTCGGCCGTGCTCATTGGCGCGAGGCGCTGGATTTCTTCGCCACTCAGCGTGTTGATTGAGAACGTCGCATTCTTCTTGGTGGTGCTCTTGGTCACGCCGGTGACGATGACCACGGCGGCCGGATCAGTAGCGGAATCCGCAGGCGTCGTGGTGGCGGGGGCAGGAACCGGCTGGGCGGCCTGCTGTTGCTGTTGGGCGTACACCAGCGCGGGCGCCAGGCAAATCGCCAGGGCTGCCGAACGGGTGAGGTAATGAGTGATCGAGTAAGTCATGCTGCATCTCCTGTTATGATTATCAGGCGGCGCGCAGCCGCCATGCAATTTATTATGTCCATCGTTGTCATCGCGGAGTAAAAATGGTTAATCCTGGGGCGGCACCTCCTGCAGGGTGGGCATGTCGGCGCCGCGCCGCGCACAGGTGATTGCCGCCGCGCGGCCGGCAAAGCGCAGTGCGGCCAGCAGTTGCGCGGGTTCCAGCGCCGCCAGCGCGGCGCGCGTGAGCAGTTGCTGACGCGCCAGGTGGGCGAGCAGCGCCGCCTGGAAGGTGTCGCCCGCCCCCACCGTATCGACCACCTCTACGCGATGCGCCGGCAAGGCGTGTGTGCCGGCCGCGCGGGTGGCTGCCAGCACGCCGTGCGCACCACGCGTCACGACCACCAGCGCCACGCCCGCGTCCAGCGCCGTGGCGATGAACTGCTCGGGCGTGGTGCCCGGATAGACCAGGCCGATATCTTCGTCGCTGATCTTGAGCAGGTCGGTCAGCGGCAGCATGGCGGCGATGGCATCGGTCCACACGTTGCGGTCCGGCTGTATGGTCAGCCGCACGTTGGGATCGAACGCGATCAGGCTGCGGCCATGCTGGCGCCGCACCAGCGCCAGCAGGGTGGACGCCACCGGCTCGACGGCCAGGCAGTACGAGCCCACGTGTATCGCCGCAGCGTCGCGCGGCACG
The DNA here is from genome assembly GCF_009295655.1 of Duganella sp. FT27W. Taxonomy (NCBI): domain Bacteria; kingdom Pseudomonadati; phylum Pseudomonadota; class Betaproteobacteria; order Burkholderiales; family Oxalobacteraceae; genus Duganella; species Duganella sp. FT27W. Next base: position 816,153 of record NZ_WHIV01000001.1, on the reverse strand, counting down.
CGGGCCAGATCGGCCGGGACAACCTGGCGCTCGGCAGTGGCATTGCCGTACAGCGTGTAGGTGGGCGCGCCACCGGCATCGACATCGACCGTCACCAGCGCGGTGGCTGCCGCCGGCCGGGGCGCCGCAGTGACATCCACGCCCTCGGCGGCCAGGGCGGCGGCCAACTTGCGGCCGAACAGGTCGTGCGACAGGCCGCCGAAGAACATGGCCGGAGCGTCCAGCCGCGCCAGGCCGACGGCCAGGTTGAATGGCGAACCGCCGATCCGCGCCGACAGCGCGTAACCTGGCGCCGTCTCGCCATCGCAAAACACATCGAACAACGCTTCTCCGCATACGACGATCATGCTACCTCCGGTACTGTGGTGATATCGGGCACGTGCGCATCCACGCGGCGGCCCTCCTGGTTGAATACATGCAGGCGCCCGGCCACGGGACCGACGCGCCAGGCGGCGCCGGTGGCGGGCGGCTCGCCGCGCACCACCACCATCAACGCCTTGTCAAGTCCGGCCACCTGCAAATGCACGTACGACTCGGCGCCCAGGCGCTCGACCAGCAGCACCTTGCCTTCGATGGCGCCATGCGGTTCCGCCGCCAGGTGCTCGGGGCGGATGCCGACCGTGACGTCGCCCGGCGCCGTACCGGCCGGGGCGCGCCAGCTCAGCCGCAATGCGCCCAGCCACAACTGGCCGCCGGCATCGATGCGCCCGGCCAGCATGTTCATGCGCGGGCTGCCGATAAAGCCGGCCACAAACACATTGGCCGGCTGGTCGTACAGGTGCATCGGCGCGCCGATCTGCTGCACGCCGGACGGTCCCAGCACCACGATGCGGTCGGCCAGGGTCATCGCCTCCACCTGGTCGTGGGTGACGTACACCATGGTGGCGCCCAGCTGCTGGTGCAGACGGGCGATTTCCACGCGCATGTCGGCGCGCAGCGCCGCATCGAGATTGGACAGCGGTTCGTCGAACAGGAACGCGCGCGGCTTGCGCACGATGGCGCGGCCGATCGCCACGCGCTGACGCTGGCCGCCGGACAATTGCGGCGGGCGCCGTTCGAGCAGGTGCTCCATCTGCAGCATCCGCGCCACGCCCTGCACCGCCACCTTGATCTCGGCCTTGGGCACCTTGGCCAGACGCAGGCCGAAGGCGATGTTCTCGAACACCGTCATGTGGGCATACAGCGCATAGCTCTGGAACACCATCGACAGGCCGCGCCTGGCGGGCGGCACGTCGTTGACGACTTCACCGCCGATGCGAATCTCGCCCGCGCTGATGTCTTCCAGGCCGGCGATCATGCGCAGCAGCGTGGACTTGCCGCAGCCCGACGGGCCGACCAGCACCACGAACTCGCCATCGTCGATGGTGAAGTCGATGCCCTTCAGGATGTACTGCGCTTCTTTTCCAGGGTAGGTCTTGCCTACGCCGTGCAATGCGATTGCTGCCATCTCAATTCCTCTTTTGGTTCAAACCGAGCGCCCATACCTTGAGCGACACGATGCGGTCGCCGTCTTGCGCGAGCAGGCCCAGGCCGTCTGCGTCGGGCCGGGCGGGATAGATGCGGCTCGTCAGGCTGAGGCGCTCGTTGACGTAGGCCTCGACCATGGAACCGTCGAGGAACAGCCGCAGCCGCAGCGGCTCGCCACCCAATACGAAGTCGCCGCCCTGCACCGGGGCGCCACCGGCGTTGTTACCGATCATGCCGGGATCTTTGGCGCCGGTCGCGGTGCGCGGCGTGGCGCTGCGGCTGCGGTCGATCTCCAGCCGGTGGCGCGCGGTATCGACATACAGTTCGGTGACTTCGGCCCCGGCTGGCGCCACGCGCACGGCGAGCCCGCGCTTGCCCGCTGCCGGCGAAGGCGCCAGTTGCAGTTCGACTTCCAGCGCCGTGCCATGCAGCCCGGCCAGCGCTGCCGCTGCCTGCGCCGCACTTACATTGCGCAGATCGAGCAACTGTGCGCGCCGCAGCGAGGCCAGTTCGGCGATCGGCGCCACCCGCAGGCCGCCGTCCACGCCAAGCGACAGCGCAATCGGCAGGCCGCCGTTATGGGCCCAGCCGGCGTCATGTTCATCCTGCAGCGACCGCTTGCCCTGGGCGATCGAGAACACGATGCTGCGCCCGGTCTTCGGATCGACAAATCCGCTGGGGCCGGAAAAATGGCCCTGGCCCACGTCGAACACGCGCGGCGCCTCCTGGTCCGGGATAAAGCGGGCGCTGGCGCGATCGAACACGCCGGTCCAGTAATATGCCTGGCCGCGCACGTCGTTGAGGAACACGTGGCGTTCGCGCCCGTCCACGCCCTGGCCGACCGGCAGCAGCACCGGCAGCTCCCAGGTGGCGTCAAAGCCGGAAAACTGTTTGGCGTCGATCGAGAACAGCGGGCCGCGCGGGGTCCAATGGTGCAAATCCGACGATTCGTACACCAGCGCGGTGCCGCTGCGCCCCGGCAGCGCCGAACCGACCAGCTGGAACCAGCGGTCGCCATCGCGGAACACGAACGGATCGCGGAATTCGCCGAAGCGGCCCTGCCCTGCGGTTTGCTCGGTGACCGGCGCCGGGTATTTGGTCCAGCGCACCAGGTCCGGATCGGTGATGTCGGCGGGCGTGGCCATGGCCGTGCGCTGGTTGGGTTTCACTGCGTCGTTGCCGGCGGTGAAGAACAGCACCGGCGTGCCGTCAGCTGCATACGTGGCGCTGCCCGACCAGACGCCGTCGGTAGCCAGGCCGTCGTCCTCGGGCGCCAGCGCGATGGGCAGCTCGCGCCATTGCACCAGGTCGGGGCTGACCCAGTGGCCCCAGTGGATCTGGTGCCAGAACGGGCCGAACGGATTTTTCTGGAAAAACAGGTGGTACTGGCCGCCGAAATAGAACGGCGCATGCGGCTCGTTCATCCAGCCTGCGTCGGGCAGCAGGTGGTAGCGCGGGCGGTCGGGGTCGCCCTCGAACGTGGCGGCGGCGATCTGCAGGTCGGCCGGCGCCAGTGTCGGCACCACGCCATGGCGCGCCTGCAAATCAGCCGTCATCAACCACGAAACAGCGCCAGCGTCGGCCGGACCGGCATCGATCCGCACTTCGTCCATCAAGCCGAGAAAGGTGTTGAGCTTGAAGACGCGGCCGATCTGCTCGGGCTGCGAATAGCGGCCCACCGTCAGCGGCAGGGCCGGCAAAGCGAACGCTGCGTCGGCCGGCGTCGCGACCTGCAACACCCGCTCGCCGTTGAGAAACAGCGCAACGCGGCGCGTGGCGGGATCATAAGTGGCGGCCACGTGCGACCACGCATCGGGGGGCAGCTTGCGGTCGTTGACGCGCGCATCGACCACAACGCTGCCGAAGCCGAGCTTGAGGCCCCAGGTGCCGAAGCGGTACACCCCGAACGACAGGCCCTGTTGCGCCCTGGTGTCGAACTGGCTCAGGAAAGCCGAGTAGTGGCCGCCGTCGCCCCACTCGAACGCGTGCGGCGCCACCCAGGCGCTGAGCGTGAAGCCGCGCGCGACCTGCGCGGCAGTCAGACCGGGGGCCGCGATGTCGGTCGAATAGCCGTCGAACAGCAGGCAGCCGCCGCGAATGCACTGGCCGGCCGGACGCCACAGCGGCGCCGAGTCGGGCTTGAAGCGGGCGCGGTTGAATACGTAATTGACCGGGTCGCGCCGTCCCGAAACCGTTTCGGCGGCCAGATGGCCGGCGCCGTCGTCGAGCGGCCAGTGGGCCAGCGGTGCGTGCGACTGGTCGGCGGCGGCAGTTGCCGGCGTTGCCGACGCTGCTGCCGATGCTGCGGGCAAGGCCAGTGCCGCCGATCCTGCCCATGTCAGCCCGATTAGTCCGGCCACGCCGGCCGCACCGGCAGCATGGACCACATCTGCCAGCCGGATCCGGCGTGCCGCTTTGCCCGACCGGCCCGAACCAGCCAGCCGCACCCACCAGCCAAGCCGGCCAGGGCCGCATGCCTTGGCGCCATTCCCCGGGGTTTCCTTGTTCATCGTGTCTCCTCGATTATTTTTATAAGCCGATGTCTATCGTTGTCATCTTGCAGCCAAAGGATGGTCCAGATGGTACAGGCCGTTCTCCATGCGCAGTGCAATCGGGTCGGTGATGCGGCCCACGAACTGGCCATCGGCGCCGGTGTCTTCGAATGCCATCAGGCAGTCGCCGCCGGTGACCGGATCGCGCAGGATTTTGCCGGCATAACGGCGGCATGGCATATCGCCATCGAGGAAACCGGGCGCCGGCTGCCATGGTCCCAGCGGATGGTCGGCCACCAGGTAGTGGGTGCCGGACACGCCGCCGCCGTGCTGCGCGCGCATCGCTTCCGACCAGTGCGGCGCGACGTTGCAGAACACGCAGTACCAGCGCCCCTCCCGCTCGAAGACCTGCGGCACTTCAAGCTGGCCGTAGTGGCCGCCCTGGTACACGGGCGGCATTGCCTGCCATTGCACCAGGTCCGGTGATACCGCGTGGCCGATCACGCCGCGCTCGTACAGGGGACCGTCGTTGCGGCGGGCCGTGAAGAACATGTGGTACACGCCGTCGATCTTCTCCGGCAGCACCCACGGGTCGCGCAGCGCGCGGTCGTGCCAGCGGCCTTCCGCGTGTTCTTCGTAATAGCGCTCGTCGAGGTCGAGCGCCAGGCCGCTGCCCACCCGCTCCCACGGGCCGTCGATGCTGGCCGCGACCGCGTGGCCGATGCGCTGGCGCATGCCGTTCTCCGCGCGGCTGGTGCCGGTGTAGAACAGGTGGTAGCCGCCGTCCACCTTGATGACCGAGCCGGTCCAGGTGGTGCAGTCGTCCCAGGCCGGCGTGGCCGACGGCGCGAACACGGTGCCCTTCGGGGTCCAGTGGCGCAGGTCGGTCGAAACGGCGTGGCCGATCGAGACATTCCAGTGGCGCAGGTCGGGATTGCCGATGGCGCGGTCGGCCTGCAGGAAGAACAGGTGCTGCTGCCCTGCTTCCTCGTAGTGCCAGAAGTCCCAGATGAATTTGTCGTTGATGTGAAGTGTCATGTTGCTTCCAAAGGTTAGCCCTTGACCCCGGCGCCCGCCACCGACGCGACAAACTGCCGCTGGAAAGCCAGGAACACCGCGAGCACGGGCAAAGTAATCACCGACGCGTAGGCCATGATCTGCCCCCACGAGTTGGTGCGTCCAAAAAACTGCTGTATGCCGGGCTGCACCGGGCGGAATGCTTCGCCCTGGATCACCATGATCGGCCACAGGTACTGGTTCCACGCCGAGATGAACAGCACGATGGCGGCGGTGGCAATCACCGGGCCGCTGTTGGGCATGATGATGCGGGCATACACGGTCCACGGTCCGGCGCCGTCCATCTTGGCCGCTTCGTCGAGCTCGGGCGGAATGTCGCGGAAAAACTGGTAGAACAGGAACACGCAAAAAGCGTTGGCCAGGAACGGAATCACCTGCACCTGCAAGCTGTTGAACCACCCCGTGTGCAGCACCAGCTGGCCGTGCTCGATGGCCGGCCACGGCAGGCGCGCAACCAGCGACAGCAGCGGGATGGCGATCACCTCGAACGGCACGATCACCATGGCCACCACCAGCGCCAGCACCAGGTTGCGGCCGCGCCAGCGCATGCGGGCAATCGAAAACGCCAGCATGCTGTTGACCAGCACACCGCCGACGACAACCAGCGCCGCGATCAGCGTGGAGTTGAGCAGGAACGACGGCAAATCGCTTTTCTCGAAAACGGCCGTGTAGTTGGCCAGCGACCAGTCGGCGGACGGCAGGTAGGCCGACCAGCGATCGAGATTGGCAAAGATCGCGCTATCGCTCTTGAACGACGAAATGAACATGAACAGCAGCGGCGCGATGAAGACGATGCCGATGGCGCTCATGGCCAGGAACAGCGCGACGTCGCGCAGGCGACTGCGCCAGGTGGTGGTCATCATTTTTCTCCTTTGGCGGCCAGGGTGCGCTGCATCCACGACAGCACCAGCACGATCGCAAAAAACACCAGGGTGATGGTCGAACCGTAACCGACATCCTGTTCCTTGAAGCCGCTGCGCACGGCGTGGTACACCACGGTGGTGGTCGAGTCGAGCGGACCGCCCGAGGTCATCACATCCACCTGGGTGAACAGCCCGAACGCCAGCAAGGTCGTCGAGACCGCCACGAATACGATGGTGTTGCGCAGGCCCGGCAAGGTGACGTGGACGAAGCGCTGCCAGGAATTGGCGCCCATCAGCTTGGCGGCTTCGTACAGCTCCGGCGAAATCGACTGCAAGCCCGCCAGGAATACCAGCATCTGGAACCCGGCGCCCTGCCAGGCCGACATTAGGGCAATCGCCGGCAGCGCGTAGCGGCTGTCGCCGAGCCAGTCGGGGCCGGCGTCGGGATTGCCCAGCAGGCCGCGCAGCAATTCGTTGAGCATGCCGCGATCGGTGTTGAGCATGAACGCCCACACGATCGACGCCACCACCATTGACGTCACCACCGGGGCGAAATAGACGGTACGGAAAAACACCCGGCCGCGTATCTTCTGGTTGACCAGGATCGCCAGCCCCAGCGCCACGCCGCACTGCAACGGCAGCACCAGCAGCGCAAACAGGAAGGTATTGATCAGCGAACGGTAGAACAGCGGATCGCTGGCAGCGAGCAGCACGCGGGCATGGCCCAGCATGGCCGGCAGGTCGAGACGAAACGCTTCGCGATACGTTGCCAGTTCGGGATGCATCTGGCGCACCTGGCGCCAGGTGGGGTAGCGCACGCCGTCGTCGTCGGTGCGTACCTGCCCATCGGCGCCGCGCAGCGGCTCGACCACCGCAACGTCGAGCGCGAGCAGGCGCTGGAAATTGGCCAGCCCCACGTAGCGGGTAGGCTCCGGCGACATCAGGCGGTGGTTGGTGAACGTGGCGCCGGCCGCCAGCAGCAGCGGCAGCGCGACGAACACGATGAACAGCAGTACCGCGGGCATTGCGAACAGCGCCACTGCCAGCGGATGGTCCTGGCCCAGTTTGATTTTCATGTTCCGTCTCCTGCCTTGCGCACGGTGAAGCCGTAGCCGTTGTTACGGGCGATGTTGTTGTCGATTGCTTCCACCGCCTCGTCCAGCGCCTCGGCCGCGTCCTTGCCGCTGCGGATGTCGGCCATGGCTTTTTCGAACGACGACGACATGGCCGGGTACGCCGGCGTTGCCGGGCGCGCTACCGCGTAGCGCTGGGCAAACTCGAAATACACGCGCCAGTCGCCACCCGGCTTGTAGTGATCGGTGAGCATGGCGCCGGCGGTGGTGACCGGCACCAGCCCGGTCATGCGCGAGGCGGCGCCGATTTCCGCCGGCGACACCAGGTGGGCGAGAAACGCCGCCGCACCGTCGGGCTGGCGGCAGCTGCGGGTAATGCCCCACTGCCACGATGCGGCGCCGATCTTCGGCCCTTTGCCGAAATCGGGCGGCGGCATGGCCACCAGGTCGGCGCCGAACTGCTCGCTGTATTCGCGCGCCTTCCAGGAGCCGGTGTAGTGGAACAGCACGCGGCCCTGCTCGAATGCGCGGTCGTCGGCCGGATGGCGCTCCACCAGCTTTTCCTTGAACAGGCGGCCGTAGTAACGGCCCACCGCCACGGCCTGGTCGCTATTGAGCACGCCATCGACGCGGACGTAGCCGCTGCGGTCGATCAGGTCGGCGCCGGCGCTTTGCAGCCACGGCGAGAATGCGTAGCTATACCACTCGCCCTTGAAGCGGCCGTTGACGTCGAGCGGAAAGCGGTACCTGCCGCTGCGTTTGGCCTGCGCCAGAATATCGTGAAACTCAGCCGCCGTGTACGGATGCTCGATGGAGGCCACGCGCACGCCTAGTGCGGACAGCTGCGAGCGCCGGGCAAACAGCGCCAGCGCCACGTCGAGCTGGCCCACGCTGTAAATGTGTCCCTTGTACATGCCGCGCCCGCCCTCGAGCAGGCCGCTCAAGGCGGATGCGGGCAGCAGCGTATCGAGCGGGCGGATGTGGCCCGCCCAGGCGAAATTGGGCACCGTGGGCTGGTCCAGCGCGATTACGCACGGCAGTTGGCCCACCATCGAGGCGGCGGTAATCGACTCGGTATAGGAGCCTTGCGGTATCGCTTCGACCACCACGCGCCAGCGCGATTGCGCCTTATTGAAGCGGTCCACCGCCGCGCGGCCGGCAGCCATTTCCAGGTCGCCGGTATCGTGGCGCCATACCTTGATGTCCACCGGCGCGGCCACTGCCGGCGCTGCCGCCATTGCTGTTGCTGCTGCCAGCGCGGCGAGCGTCAGGCGCACGCGGCTCATGCCTTGCTCCGGGTGGCCGGCGCGCCGACCGTGCCGCGCATGACCGGCGCGCACGGCACCTTGATGGTGCGCACCGCATCGGCGTCGGGCGCCAGCACGTAGCGCCCGGAGATCTCGCCGATCTCGCGGTATGGCAGTGCGACGGTGGTGAGCCCCGGATCGAGCGCCTCGGAAATCAGGCGAAAATCGTCGAAACCGACGATCGAGACATCGGCCGGCACGCGCAAGCCGCGCCGTTGCAGGATGAAGATCACGCGCATGGCCATCTTGTCGTTACCGCACAGGATGGCGGTGGGCCGGTCGGCGCTGGCAAACAGGCGGTCCACCGCGCCGGACAGGTGGGCGAATTCGTTGGCGTCGTCCGCTTCGGCGCCATGGATCAGCCAGGCGGGATCGGGCGCGACGCCATGTTCGCGCATGGCGCGGTGGAAGCCGCGCTGGCGCAGGTCGGTCGCCACCATGCCCGAAATCAGCTGCAGGAAGGCGATCTTGCGGTGCCCCGCCTGCAGCACCATTTGCGCAGCGGCATATCCTCCCCCTTCATCGTCGGGCACGACCTGCATGTGGTGCTGCGCGGCTTCGAAGCAGTTGGCCAGGGCCGTGGGGGTGCCGCCCAGCGCGGCCGACAGCGTGACCTGGCGGTGGAATGGCGTGGCAAACAGGATCGCCTCCACGCGGCGCTCGCGCATGTCGGCCACCAGGCGCCGGGCCACGTCCGGATGGCCGCCGGTCTCGCCGATGAGCATGACTTTGCCCATCTGCTCGCACACCTGCTGGATGCCCTTGATGATCTCGGTGGAATCCGGCGTGGTGGTCAGCTTCTCGGCAATCACTGCCACCAGCCCGGTTGGCCGCCCGCGCAACATGCGCGCTGCGGCTGAAGGCGAAAATTCGAGCGCCTGCATGGCCTGCTCGATGCGGGTGCGGGTTTTGAGCGATACCTCGGTACCGCCGTTTAGCACCCGCGACACGGTTTTGATGGATACGCCCGCTTTTTCAGCGACATCATGAATCGTCGACACACCGTCTCCTCTGCTGCTGTTTTTGGAATCGACTCGGCTGCAACCTGAAAATGTCCAACGTTGTCATTTTTAGCGATGATAAGCAGCCGTGAGAAAAATGTCAACGCAAAAAACCATTGCGAATTTTGTCCCGACTACGTGGCTGGCCTGCGTTCGGTTTCAACTTTTTTGTGTTTTCGCTACGTGAATTGGTACGTACACGAACACACAGAACCAGGCAGCGCCGTTAATCTCGATCCGGAACTCTGATCGGCGCACCGTGCGCCGCTTGACAACTTACCGGGAATTTTCAATGACACGCAACTTCACTCTTTCCGCTGTAGCCCTGGGCGCCCTGCTCTGCACCAACGCCGCCTTCGCAGCGGCCCCGGCCACGCCCCCAAAAGCCGACGCCAGCATGCAAAAAGTGCTCGATGCACTAGCCGCACTTGGCGGCAAGCCGATCGAAACGCTGACGCCGGAAGCAGCGCGCAAACAGCCCACGCCGGCCGATGCGGTCAAAAAAGTATTGACCGACATGGGCAAGAGCACCGCGCCGGAAGCGGGCGTCACCGTCAAGCAGATGACCGTCAAAGGCCCGGCCGGCGACTTCCCCGTGCATATCTACACGCCCGAGGGCAAAGGCCCGTTCCCGGTGATGGTGTACTACCACGGCGGCGGCTTCGTGATCGCCGATACCAAGGTGTACGACGCTTCGCCACGCGCGCTGGCCAAGATGGCCAAGGCCATCATCGTGTCGGCCGACTATCACCGCGCGCCGGAAAACAAGTTCCCGGCCGCACCTGGCGACGCCTATGCAGCCTACACCTGGACCCTGGAACACGCCAAGGAATTCAATGGCGACCCGGCCCGGGTAGCTGTCGGTGGCGAGAGCGCGGGCGGTAACCTGGCCACCGTGGTCTCGATCATGGCGCGTGACAAGAAGGCGACGCTGCCGGTACACCAGTTGCTGGTGTACCCAGTGGTGGACAACGACATGACGCGTCCGTCCTACGTGACCAATGCCGCTGCCAAGCCGCTCAACAAGCCGATGATGGAGTGGTTCTTCAAGCACTACGCCGCCGATCCGAAGAGCCCGATGGCGCTGCCGCTCAAGAACGCCGACCTCAAAGGCCTGCCGTCGGCGACCGTCATTGCCGCTGAAATCGATCCGCTGCTGTCCGAAGGCAAGGCCTACGCCGACGCCCTGCAAAAGGCCGGCGTGCCAGTGACCTACAAGCTGTACAACGGTGTCACCCACGAATTCTTCGGCATGGGCGCCGTGGTGCCGAAAGCAAAGGACGCCGAGCAATTCGCGGCCGATGCGCTGACCAAAGCATTCGCGGCGAAAAAGTAAGGCGGAAACCGCAGCCCGGCTATCCCGGGCTGCGGTGCAATCATGCGGAACCTCGCAGAAAAATTACATTACACTGGTGAAAAATCACCTGTCGAATGTATGCCGCACAATTCCGCTCCGCACGCTGTCGCACTCGGTGATGCCCAGACCATCCTGGACAGCATCACCGACGCTTTTTTTACGCTGAACCGCAACTGGGAGTTCGCCTATGTCAATCGGCGTACCGAGCAGGTGCTGGGACATGCCGCCAGTGACCTGATCGGCCGCAGCATCTGGGAGGTATTTCCGGGAACTGTCGGCAGCGAGTTCGAGCGCGTGTGTCGCGCAACGGCAAGCACGCGCACCGCGGCCAGCTTCCACGCCTATTACCCCGATCATGACCGCTGGTACGACGTCAACGTCTATCCGGCCGAGGGTGGTTTGTCAATCTATTTCCGCGACATCACCGAGCGCATGAAGGAAGAAGCACTGCGCCAGGCGTTGTCGAACCTGAGCGACCTGCTGCGCAATCTGACCACGCCGGAGGATATCGCCATGAGCGCCGCCGAAGCGCTGGGGCGGGCCTTGGGTGCGAGCCGGGTCGGTTACGCCACCATCGACGCCAACGCCGAGACCTTGCACGTCGTGCGCGAATGGCATGCGGCCGGTATCGCACCGCAGGCCGAGCAGCTCTCGCTGCACGATGTCGGTCTGCACATCGATGATCTCAAGCAAGGAAAACCCATCGTCGCCGAGGGTGATGCGGCCAGTGCAGGCACCGCAACCGCCTCGGTCAGCGTTCCTGTGCTTGAGCGGGGCCGGCTGGGCGATTGTTCTGCGCCAGGTAAAACACCTGACCGCCCTGGTCGATGACCTGGTGGATGTGTCGCGAGTGACGCAAGGGCTGGTCGATATCGAGAAGGTGCCGCTGGACCTGGCGCCGGTGGTGGACAGCGCGATAGAACAGGTGCGCTCCTTTATCGAATCCCGCCAGCAGCAACTGCGCGTGCACGTCGCCCCGGACCCGGTTTTTGTGCTGGGCGACCATAAACGCCTGGTGCAGATCGTCACCAACCTGCTCGGCAATGCGACCAAGTACACGCCGCCGGGCGGCGCCATCGACATCAAGGTGACTGCAACGGTGGACACCATCACGTTGTCGGTGGAGGACAACGGTATCGGCATGGCGACGGAACTGCAATCACGGGTTTTCGAGTTGTTCACCCAGGCCAAGCGCACTTCCGACCGCTCCCAGCGGCCTGGGTATCGGCATGGCGCTGGCGAAAAGCCTGACCGAAATGCACGGCGGGGAGATCAGCTGTTTCAGCAATGGGGAAGGCGCTGGCAGCCGCTTCACGGTGACGCTGCCGAAACATCTGCCGTTGAACGGTGATTTATCTGCCCAGGCCCGACCGGTTGAACCGTGGCAGCTACCATCGAGTGGACCGTTGCGCATCATGGTCGTCGATGACAATGAAGAGGCGGCCAGCACGCTGGCCCAGTACCTGGAAGCATACGGCCACCAGACCTTCGTGGAACACCTGCCCGGCAGCGCCCTGCTTAGCGCCGCGCTGGAAAAGCCAGAAGTCTGCATCCTCGACATCGGTTTGCCGGAAATGGATGGCAACGAGCTGGCGCGCGGTTGAGGAGCCAGCCGGAGACAAAACATGCGTTACTGGTGGCACTGACCGGCTATGCGCAGGAAAAAGACAAACTGGCGACCCAGGCGGCAGGCTTCGACCAGTTCTTTTCCAAGCCGCTCGATAACGGAAAATTGCTGGCGTTGCTGCGGCAACCGCACAGGCAGAGCGAATAAGAAAGCGGAAAGCAGGAAAAGTCGGGGCGCTAAGTCCCGTTTCTTGAAGTACTATTCTCGATCTCTTATTATTTCGTTGAGTTTCAATAAAAAGGATCTTCATGCGACCGTCACTGGCACTTGACCTCAAGCGAAATGCCGTTCGTGAAGCAACGAGCCGCTTTCGCACGGCGAACCCTCGTATCTTTGGCTCCGTGCTACATGGCACCGATCAGGACGGTAGCGATCTGGATCTGCTCGTTGACGCTCTACCAGGCGCAACATTGTTTGATCTTGGCGGCCTGCAGGCGGAACTGGAAGCGCTCCTGGGGATACACGTGGATCTGTTGACGCCTGCCGACCTGTCTCCAAAATTCCGTGCCCAGGTACTCGCGGAGGCCCAGCCGGTATGAACGAAAATCGCCTTCCTGATTACCTGGACCATATGCAACAGGCCGCCCAGGACGCATGCAGCTTTGTTGAAGGATTGGATCGAGCCAATTTCCTCGCGGACAAGCGTACCCAGCAGGCCGTTATCATGAGCCTCATCATTATCGGCGAAGCTGCAACCAAGGTGATGGACGGTTATGCCAATTTTATCCAGGCGCACCCCGACGTACCGTGGCGCAGCATGCGAGGGATGCGCAATCGCATCGCTCACGGCTATTTCGACATCAACCTCGATGTGGTGTGGGAAACGGTGCAGACAGCGCTGCCTGCTCTGTTGGAGCAACTACCTGCCGTGCGCCATGATGCTGACGTTGAGTAGCGAATCAGGAACATTGAAAAGCTGAAATTTTTCAATTTACTGTTTTGCAATAATTGTCGGCACCGCATCACCCAGGCACTGCGCCGGCACAAATGCCACCTTGTCCCGCTCAGCCAGGCGCATCCCGGCAGGCGCCAGTGCGATCGTGTATTTGCGTAGCCGCATGGTGCCGTACTGTACCGCCACGAAGCGGGTGCCGGCCAGTTGGCCGGCATCGAGCGCCACCAGGCAATCGGGCAGCTTCGCGGGACGCTCGCCGTCGGCGTACACCTTGTCGATGTAGCCGTGCCGTTGGTCGGCGGGCCCGTACGTGGCGCAGCCACTCGTGGCCGCCACTATGGCTACCGCCACCATGCTGCGTAGTCTGTTCATGTTCAGTTCCTTTCGATATCAGTCGATCGTCCACAGCGCGTGGGCATCAAGCTGCACGCGCGCGGCGGCGGCCAGTGCCGCGATTTGGGCGGTTTGCGCGGCCAGCGTGGTGTCCAGCGCCTGGCGGCGGCTCAGCAGCGCGTCGCTCAAGCTCGCTTCACCGGCCTGCCAGGCGCGCTCCATCAACTGCGCCTGGCGGGCGCTTTGCTGCGCCACCTGGCGCAGGCTGGTCCAGGCCTGGTAAGTATGGCGTTGCGCGGCTACCGCGCGCTGGGCATCGAGCTGCACCCGGATTTTCACCTGGCTGACCCGCTCTTCCGCCATGCGGGCGCGCACGGCAGCGGCGTCGCCCTCGGCGGTGCGGGCGGCGCCACCGAGCGGGATCGACAGGCTCACGCCCAGCGTGCGTTCCTGGCCGTCGCGTTCGCGCGTGCTGCGGATGCCCAGCACCGGATCGGGCATGCGTTCGCTGGCGGCGCGGCGCGCCTTCAATGCCTGGAACTGCGCTTCCACCTCGGCCAGTTCCAGTTCGTGGTTGTCGTCGGTGATGCGGGCGACCCGCGTTGGCATGTCGTCCTGGTCCCCTTGCGGTTCCGGCAGGCGGTCCAGTTGCGGTTGCGGTAGCTGGCGGTAGGTGGTCGATAGCAGTGCCAGCGCCTGCGCGGCGTCGTGGCGGGCTTGCGCCAGCAGCACTTCGGACCGGGCCAGTTCGGTCCCGGTCTGCATCACTTCCAGTGCCGGACTGTCGCCAGATTTGACGCGCAGCTCGGCGGCCGCTTGCAGCTGCTGCACCAGCGCGTGCTGTTCGGCCAGGCGCTGCACGGTGGCGAGCGCACGCAGGGCGTCGTACCAGTCCTGCATCAGGCTGCGGCACGCTTCGTGCCAGGCGTCGGCGCGTTGGGCCTGCGCCAGCGTCACGCCTTTCTCGCCGATCTTGCGGTCCTGGTCCGCCTTGCCGAACCAGCGGATGCCGCGCTCCAGGCCCAGTTCCTGTTCCTTGTAGCGCCGCTCGCCCTCCACGCGGCGCTGCGAGGCGCCAGCGCGGACCGTCCATTCGTGGGTGCCGGCATTGAGCCTGGCCTGTTCGGCGGTGGCCAGCTCCTGCTCCATGGTCCCCAGCCGCAATGGCGGCAATGACTCCAGCGTGCGGCGTACCGCCTGCTCGGGCGGCAGCGCGTACAGCAGGTCGCCGGCCAGCGGCAGGCTGGCGCCGGCGGCGTTGGGGGCCGGCAGCAGGCTGGTGCTGGCGACATTGGCTGCATTGGCTGCATTGGCTGCATTGGCTGCATTGGCTGCGCCGGCCACCAGCGCGCAGGCCAGCACTATCCCGGTCAAAACCGTTCTCATGCCAGCCTCCCGCTAGCCAGCAAGGGGCTCATCCAGTAATCGACATCGGGCGCCGGCATCTCGGCGGCCAGCGCCGCGATCAGCAGTTGCAGTTCGGCGTACACGCCGGCAATCAGCACCAGCTTGCGCGCGCTGCGGCCCTGCACCAGCTCCATTGCCGATTGCAGCCGCGCGCCCTGCCCCATGCCCTGCGCGGCGATGATGGAAAAACCACCTGCCCACTTCGGATGCAGCAGCAAAAAATCGAGGATGTCTTCTTCCAGGCTGACGGGAATCACCAGCGTCAGCAGGGTATCGTTGGTTAAAATCTTCATTCAGTTTCCAATCGGGCAGGCATGCCGAAACGGCGGAACAGCAACGGCAACAGGATCAGCGTCAGCAAGGTGGCGCTGAGCAGGCCGCCAATGACGACGATGGCCAGCGGCTTCTGGATTTCCGAGCCGGGGCCGGTGGCCAGCAGCAGCGGCACCAGGCCCAGGCCGGTGATACAGGCGGTCATCATCACCGGGCGCAGGCGCCGCAGCGCGCCCTGGGTGACCACCTCCGCCAGCGGCACGCCGCGCGCCACCATCTGGTTGAAGCACGTGATCATCACCAGGCCGTTGAGGACGGCAATGCCCATCAGCGCGATAAAGCCCACCGAGGCCGGCACCGACAGGTATTCGCCAGTCACCGCCAGCGCCACCACGCCGCCGATCAGCGCGAACGGAATGTTCACGAACACCAGCACCGCCTGTCGCACGCTGCCCAGGGTACTGAACAGCAGCAGGAAAATCAGCGCCAGCGCCGCCGGCACTACCACCGCCAGCCGCGCCGCCGCCCGTTGCTGGTTCTCGAACTGGCCGCCCCACGACAGGCGGTAACCGGCCGGCAGCTTGACCTGCTGCGCCACCGCAGCCTTGGCTTCCTCGACAAAGCCGACCAGGTCGCGGCCACGCACGTTGGCGCGCACCACGGCCAGCCGGCTGCCGTTCTCGCGCTCCACCTTGACCGGGCCATCGACCGCACGCAGCGCGGCGATCTGGCTCAGCGGCACCGAGTGGCCATCGGCCAGCGGGATGCGCATCTGGCGGAACAGCTCGGGCGACATGCGCAGGTCGTCGCCACCGCGCAGCAGCAGCGGCAGGCGCTGGGCGCCGTCGATGACGATGCCGGCCGTGCGGCCCTCGATCATGGTGCGCAGGTCGTTCTGCACCTGCTCGGCGGTGAGGTTGAGACGGCCGGCAGCCACGCGGTCGATATCGACCAGCATGTACTGCACGCCTTCGTTCTTCACGGTGAGCACGTCTTCGCTGCCGCGCAGCGCCTGCACCACGCCGACAATTTTTTCGGCCAGCTCGCCCAGCTGGTGCGTGTCCGGACCGAAGATCTTGATGGCCAGGTCGCCGCGTACGCCGGACAGCATTTCCGACGTGCGCATCTCGATCGGCTGGGTAAAGCTGAAATTGATGCCGGGGAAATCGGCGGTGGCCTGGCGCAGGGCGTCGATCAGGTCTTCCTTGTCGGGGCTGCGCCATTCATCGCGCGGTTTCAGGACCAGGAAGGAATCGGTTTCGTTGGGACCCATCGGATCGAGGCCCAGTTCATCGGTACCGAGGCGGGCGACGATGCGCGTCACTTCCGGCACCTGCTGCAGGATGCGGCGCTGGATCGCCAGGTCCTGGTCAGTCGATTCGGCCAGGCCGATCGACGGCAGCTTCTCCGATTGCATGATCAGGTCGCCCTCTTCCAGCACCGGCATGAACGATTTGCCTACCACCATGAACAGGCCCACGGCCACCACCAGCGCCACGCCGGCCGCCGTCATCACCAGCCGCTCGCGCCCCAGCGCGCGCGTGAGCACCGCCTGGTACACGCCTTCCATCCACACCACGATACGCGGCGCCGGGCCGTGATGGGCCTTGAGCAG
The DNA here is from genome assembly GCF_009295655.1 of Duganella sp. FT27W. Taxonomy (NCBI): domain Bacteria; kingdom Pseudomonadati; phylum Pseudomonadota; class Betaproteobacteria; order Burkholderiales; family Oxalobacteraceae; genus Duganella; species Duganella sp. FT27W. The sequence continues at coordinate 799,366 of NZ_WHIV01000001.1, read as the reverse complement.
CAGCGACGACAGCACCGGAATTACCGTGAGCGACAGCAGCAGCGAGGCGCCCAGTGCGAAGATGATGGTCATGGCCACCGGCGCGAACATCTTGCCTTCCAGTCCCTGTAACGTCAGCAGAGGAATGAACACCACCATGATCACCACCATGCCGGCCGTGACCGGCACGGCCACCTCGCGCACCGCGCGGTAGATCACGTGCAGCCACGACATGCCCGGCTGCGCCTTGCTGCTGTGCGCTTCGATGTTTTCCACCACCACCACCGCCGCATCGACCAGCATGCCGATGGCAATCGCCAGGCCGCCCAGCGACATCAGGTTGGCACTGAGGCCAAACTGCCGCATCAGCAGGAAGGTGCCAAGCGCCGACAGCGGCAAGATGCACGCCACCACCACCGCCGCCCGCACATTGCCGAGGAAGATGTACAGCAGCACCACGACCAGCACCGTCGCCTCCAACAACGCCTTGCCGACGGTGCCGACCGCGCGCTCCACCAGGTGGCCGCGATCATAGAAGGTGTTGATGGTGGTGCCGGCGGGGAGCGTTTTGCCGATGTCGGCCAGCCGCGCACGCACCTGGTCCACCACGTCGAGCGCATTGGCGCCGCGCATGGCCAGCACCAGGCCCTGCACCGCCTCGCCGGTACCGTTTTGCGTGACCGTGCCGTAGCGCGTGAGCGCGCCGATGCGCACCTGCGCCACCTGGCCCACCGTCACGGCCACGCCATCGCGGCTGATGATGGCGATCGCCGCCACGTCGGCCAGGTTGCGCACGCTGGAGTCGCTGCGGATCAGGAACGATTCCTCACCGCTGTTCAGGCGGCCGGCGCCATCGCTGCGGTTGTTCGCCTGCAGCGCCTGTTCCAGCTGGTCGAGCGACACCTTGCGCGCCGCCAGCGCGGCCAGGTCGGGAATCACCTCGAAGCTGCGTACTTCGCCACCCAGCGAGTTGACATCGGCCACGCCGGGAATATTGCGTAGCTGCGGGCGGATGGTCCACTCGAGCAGCGTGCGCTTTTCCATCAGCGACAGCGGACCGTCGATAGTGAACATGAACACGTCGCCCAGCGGCGTGGTGATCGGCGCCAGGCCGCCGCTGGCCGATGCCGGCAGGTCCTGCAGCACTGCGGCCAACCGCTCGGTGGCCTGCTGGCGCGCCCAGTACATATCGGTGCCATCGTCGAAATTGAGCGTGATGTCGGCAATCGCGTACTTCGATTGCGAACGCAGCACCGCCTGGTGCGGTATGCCCAGCAGTTCCTGTTCGATCGGCGCGACGATGCGGGTTTCCACTTCTTCCGGGGTCATGCCGGGCGCCTTCATGATGATTTTGACCTGGGTGCTGGAGACGTCCGGGAAAGCGTCGATCGACAGCTCACCGACCGCCCTGGCGCCGGCCAGCACCATCAATATCGCCAGCACCAGGACCAGCAGCCGCTGCGCCAGCGACAGGGCAATCAGACGGCCCAGCATTATGGCTGTCCTTTGGCGGCAGGCGCCACCGGCGCCTCGGCTGCGGGTTCACCGAGACCGCTCCACGCGCCCTTGATGGCGGCCACGCCGCGCATTGCCACCGGCGCGCCATCCTTGATGGCGCCACGCACCCAGACCAGCTCACCGGCAGTGGCGCCCGGTTGCACCGGCACCGCCTCGAAGCCCTGCGCGTTGCGGACGAAGACGTAGCTGGCCGCGCCGCGCCGCGCCAGCGCGGCGGTCGGCACCGCCAGCGCGCCGGTCTGCGTGCGCGCACGCGCCAGGCGCGCCTCGACAAACGCGTTGAGCTTGAGGCAGTTGTTGCGCTCTTGCTGCGCCGCGCGCACCAGCGCGGTCTGGTTGACGCCATTGACCAGCGGAGAAATCGCGCTGATGCGCACCTGGCACCCTTCGGCCACGGTCAACCGGTCGCCCACCGCCAGCGCCGCCAGTTGCTGGCGCGAGGCTTGCAGTTCGACCCAGAGCGGACCGTCGCGCACGATCTTCGCCACGCTGGCGCCGGGTTCGGCCTGCTGGCCGACCGCCAGCGGCATCTCGATTACCGTGCCGGCCGCCGGCGCGCGCACCGTCAGCAGGGGACTCAGACGCTGGCTGGCCGGCAGGGCCGCCAGCGCTGCTGCGCTCATGCCACCCGAGCGCAGCGCCTGCGCGTGCTGGTGCACGGCCAGTTGCGCCAGTTGCGCGGCCGAGCGGCTTTCGTCGAGGCGCGCGCGGGCGATGATGCCGTCGGCATGCAGACTTTCGTCGCGGGCCAGCTTGTCGGCTGCCAGGCGTGCACGCGCCGACAGCTCCACGTAGTCGCGCTGCAGTTCCATCCAGGGCTGGCTGAACAGGGTCGCCAGCGGCGCACCGGCCTTGACCGCCTGCAGCGTGGCGACGTGCACTTCCTGTACCATACCGCCCCAGGCCGTGCCGCTGACGATCATCGCGGTGGCCGATGGCACCACGGTGCCGGACAGCACCACGGCATCGCCGTCCATGCCGCCCGCTTCAGGCAAGCGGGCCAGCGCCGGCGTAGTCTGGATGCCGGCGCGCTGAATCTGCGCGGCGGTGATGGCCACCTGCTCAGGCCGGGCGGCCGGCACCACTGCGGTGGCAGCGGCGGACATGAGTAATAATGCGTTGAACATGGTTGATTCGCGGTGGGGAGAATGCGGGCGATGGTGCTGAGCAGTTCTTAAGAGGTTCTTAACAACTGCCGCCCAGTATCCGCGCCACCCGATCACTGAAGAAAACAGGCTGACACGATGCGACTACTGCTGACCGAAGACGACCCGCAACTGGGCCGCGCCACCCAGATCGGGCTGGAACAGAACGGCTACGCCGTCGACTGGGTGCTGAGCGCCGAACATGCACTGACGGCGGCGCGGCTGCACGACTACGGCTGCATCCTGCTCGACATCGGCCTGCCGGGCCAGGACGGCATGCAGGCCCTGCACCTGCTGCGCGATAGCGGCTATACGGGCGCGGTGCTGATGGTGACGGCGCGCGACCAGGTGCCCGACCGCATCGCCGGGCTCGACGCCGGCGCCGACGACTTCCTGGTGAAACCGTTCGACCTCGACGAACTGGCGGCCCGCATCCGCAGCGCCTGCCGCCGCGCGGCCGGGCGCGTGCGCGAACAGCTGGTACACGACGACCTGGTGATCGATGTCGCCGACCGGCTTGTGACCAAGGCAGGTCGGCAAGTGGCGCTGACGATCAAGGAGTTCCGCATCCTGCTGATGATGGTCGAACAGGCTGGCCGGGTGCTGAGCCGGGAGCAGCTGGAGAAAAACCTGTACAGCTGGGGCGACGAGGTGGAAAGCAACGCGGTGCAGGTCCACATCCACCACCTGCGCAAAAAGCTGGGCCGCGACCTGATCCGCACCGTGCACGCCATCGGCTACTGCATCGACAAGCCGGCGGCGCCATGAGCGCAGCAGCTGGCAAACCGTGGTCGCTCAAGCGCACGTTGCTGGCGTCGCTGCTGGGACTGACGCTGCTGCTGTGGGCCAGCAGCGCAGCCATCGTCTATGTAGAGGCGCAGCAGGAAAGCGACGAACTGTTCGACCAGTCGCTGGTGGAAACCGGCCATTTGCTGCTGTCGCTGGTCGAAAACGAGGTGCGCGAGCATGGCTTGTCGCAGCCGATCAGCCTGCCGATGAAGGGCCACGCCAACCCGCACCGCTACCTGCTGTTCCAGGTGCGCGACGTCAACGACCGGGTACTGTACAAGAACGACGGCGCCCCCGATGCGGCGCTCTCGCCCGACGCGCCAGCCGGCCTGTCGTGGACCACGCTGCACGGCCAGCGCTGGCGCCTGTACACACTATGGGACGAAAGCCGCGAACTGGCGCTGGTGGTGGCCGAACCCACCAGCCACCGCGAGGACATCAGCAGCCGCTTCTTCTACAAGATCGTCATCTTCGGCACGCTGCTGGCGTTGCTGGCGACGGCCGCGCTGTGGTGGAGCATCAGCCGCGTGGTGCGGGTGCTGCAGGATTCGGCGGACGAAGTGGCGGCGCGCACGCCCAACGACCTGGCCGAGGTGAGCCTCGACGCCGCACCGAGCGAGGTGCATCCGCTGCTCTCGGCCATCAACCGCCTGTTCGGCCGCGTGCGGCAAACCATGGAACACGAACAGCGCTTCACCGCCGATGCAGCCCACGAACTGCGCACGCCGCTGGCCGCCATCAAGACCAATTTGCAGGTGCTGCAGCGCGCCCGCACCACCGGGGAACGCGAGGAGTTCATCGCCGCCCTCGGCGTGAGCGTGGACCGCGCGGCGCGGCTGATGGACCAGTTGCTGACACTGGAAAAAGTGGAAGGCGCGATCACCACGCCGCAAGCCGGCGACCTGGCGCCGCTGCTGCTCGAGCACGCCGACCACTGGCGCCAGGTGTGCGCGCAGCAGGGACTGGCGCTGGAGCTGTCGATCGCGCCGGCGCCCTGTGCGCTGCACGCGGACAGCATGCACATGCTGATCCGTAACCTGGTCGATAACGCGGTACGCTACACGCCCGCCCCCGGCCGCATCGCCATCAGTTGCGGCCAGCGCGATGGCAGCAGCTTCCTGTGCGTGGCCGATTCCGGGCCCGGCATTCCGGCGGAGATGCAGCAGCGCGTGTTCGAGCGCTTCTTCCGCCTGGCCGGCGCGTCGCTGCCGGGCAGCGGACTGGGGTTGTCGATCGTGGCCCGCATCGCCGAGCGCCACCGCGCCAGCATCAGGATGAGCGGCGGGCTTGATGGGCGCGGGCTGGCGGTGACCATGGAAATTCCAGCCGACGCCTGAAGCTCGGCAGCGCTCACGGTCCAGGTATCGACGATCCGGATACCAGCCATGCATCCAATTGATTTTACACAGCGTGGCTTGGTCGGCACACTGCCCTCACCGTAAAAACAATCAGCGAGACAAACCGATGGCCGCGCCGCTCCCACTCCTGCTGTGCCGCCTGGACGAGCTGGCGGACGGCGCCGCGCGCGGCTTCGATCCTGCGGGCTGCGGCCAGGACAGCATCCTGATGGTACGCCAGGGCACGCACCTGTATGGCTACCGCGACCTGTGCCCGCACTACGGCGACACGCCGATGGCCTGGCGCCGGCACGCCTACCTGAACGCCGACGGCACCCACATCGTGTGCGCGGCGCATGGCGCGCTGTTCGAGATCGACAGCGGCGCCTGCGTACGCGGGCCGTGTTTGGGCCAGGCGCTCACGCCGATTGCACTCACGGTCGATGCCAGCGGCAACGTGCTGCTAACAAGCGACTAAAAACAAGCAACTGAACACCACAATAATCATACTTCGACGGAGACAACCATGACATCACCAGCAAACAGGATCCTGATCATCGGCGGCGGCTTTTCCGGCATGGCCGCCGCCATCCAGTTGCGCAAACTGGGCGTGGACGTGGACGTGGTGGAGATCGATCCGGGCTGGCGCTCGTACGGCGCCGGCATCAGCCTGGGCGGCGCCACGCTGCGCGCGTTCAACACGCTCGGCATTCTCGACCGGTTTCTCGAACAGGGTGCAGCGGCCGATGGCGTGGACCTGATGCTGCCGCACGGCCAGTACCTGGCCACCGTGCCCACGCCGCGCCTGGCCGGCGCCGACGTGCCCGGCGGCGGCGCCATCATGCGCCCGGTGCTGGCGAAAATCCTGGCCGACGCCACCATCGCCAGCGGCGCCAGGGTACGCCTCGGCTGCACTTTTACGAGCCTGCGCCAGCATGCAGATAGCGTGGAGGTGGAGTTCACCGACGGCACGGCGGGCCAGTACGACCTGGTGATCGGCGCCGATGGCCTGTACTCGCAAGTGCGCGAGGCGCTGCTGCCGGCAGCACCTGCACCGCGCTACAGCGGCCAGTGCGTCTGGCGCGCCGTGCTGCCGCGCCCGCCGGAAATCGAACGGGCCACGATGTGGGTGGGGGCGAAGATCAAGGCGGGGCTCAATCCTGTTTCGCGCAACCAGATGTACCTGTTCGTCACCGAAGACCGCGCCGACAATGTGCGGCTCGATCCGGCGCAGTTTCCCGCCATGCTGGCCGACCTGCTGGCGCCATTCGCTGCGCCGCTGCTGCAGCAATGCCGCGCGCAATTGCTGGAACCGGGCGCCGACGTCCAGATCGTCTATCGCCCGCTCGAGGCGCTGCTGGTACCGCAGCCGTGGCATCGCGGCCGCGTGGTGCTGATCGGCGACACCGTGCACGCCACCACGCCGCACATGGCGTCCGGCGCCTGCATCGGCATCGAGGACGCCATCGTGCTGGCCGACGAACTCGATGGCGCGGCCACCATCGAGGCGGCGTTGACCGGGTTCGAGGCGCGGCGCTGGGAACGCTGCCGCATGGTGGTGGAGAACTCCGGTCGCCTGGGCGAGATCGAGATCACCGGCGGCGACAAGGCCGAGCATGCGCGCATCATGCACGACACTCACGTGGCCCTTGCGGCGCCCATCTAAGGATGCCTGCTACACCGCCCTCAGTCCGTCGCTGGCGCGCGATCGCCGCCGCGAAGTTTTATGGTCGTACATGCGCTGGTCGGCCAGCGCCACCATGGCCTCGGCCGATGCCGACTCGGCCGCGTTGGCCCACCCCACGCTGGCGCCAGCCTGCGGATAGCCGCGCTGGCGCAGCGCCGCCTCCAGTTTTTGCAGCGCCGCCAGCAAGGTCGCCACGTTGTGCGCGGGCGTGAGGATGGTGAACTCGTCGCCGCCCAGACGGAACACGGCGGTTTGTTCGTGCTGGAGCGCGTTCAATCCATGGGCAAATTCGCGCAGCAAGGCGTCGCCGCGCGCATGGCCATCGCGGTCGTTGACGGCTTTCAGGCCATCGAGGTCGATCAGCAGCAGCGCCAGGCCGGCGCCCTTTGCCTTGCCGTCCACGCGCGCGGCAGCGTAGCGCAGCGCCAGTTGCTCGTCGAACGCGTGGCGATTGGCAATGCCGGTCAGGTGGTCGGTGCGCGCGAGGATGATGGACCGCTCCTTTTCCTGCACCAACAGGCGCAACTTGTGCGCCAGCGCAAAGGCCAGCAGCAAGGCGTCCAGCGTGCCGCCCAGCAGCGTCAGTAATTCCGGGTTGCCCACCGGGGGCGCCATCAGCCCGAAATTGCTGGGCAAGATGATGGTTGCCGGCACCATCAACGCGCACGACGCCAGCACGAAATAGCGTGCCTGGCGCATGCCGGCCCGCAGGCTGGCAATGCCGCAAATGAGCGCCAGCGACAGCCAGATGCTGATGGTCAGCGTGGCCAGCATCGGCGCGTACGGCAGCGCCAGCAGGTTGACGGGCAACAGCAGCAGCGGCAGCACGTAGTTGATGCGGCTGATCTTTGCCAGCAGCGGAAAGTGCTGGCGCAGTTGCAGGAACTCGACGTAGAACGCCGTATGCGGCACCGCGAGCAGGAAGAACGGCACGTAGAGCCAGCGCAGGTCGTGCCACCCGAGCAGGTGTGCCGGCAGGTGGAATTCCTGGGCCCAGGCCAGCAGGTACATGAACAGATACAGCGCATAGAACAGCGTCGCGCGGTCCGGCTTCATCAGGTGCACGAACAGGTTGAACACGGCCAGCGCGCCCAAGGCGCCCAGCGAGCCGAGGATCAGCGTGTTTTCCAGCGTGGTCAGGTGCCGGTATTCGGCCTCAGGGTACAGCCGCAGCGACGGCGGCGCCTGGTAAAACGGGCTGTCGATGCGTTCGACGATGGTGGCGGTGGCGCCCGGCGCGAGCCGCAAGCGCTTGCCGTAATGGAGCGCGTACTCGTAATCGGCGCGGTAGCCGCTGGCCAGTTGCTGGACGCTGCCGTCGCTGGCGTACACCTTGATCAGCGCATGGTCGAACAGCACGCTGCCGGGCGCCAGTACCCAGTCTTCCACCGCGCTGTCATTGCGCACCTCAGCCACCAGCCAGTACGCCCCGCCGAACAGGTTTACACGCGGGACGGCCGTGCGCTGCTGCTCCCACCGCGCGATCTCGGCCTGCGCCCGGGGGAATGCATGGTCCTGGGCGCCAGCAGGGTAAATCCGGCCGGCGCCCAGCATCAGGTCCGTTCCGCTGACGATGGATGCAGCATTCGCGGCACTGGTGGGCAGAAGCACCGCCAGCAGCATGGCAAGCAGAACTTGGAGCAGTCTCATCATCGGTGGGAAGCCTATTGGTCCCGCCGATCATATAACAGAAAGTTATGCTCAAGAACCTGAGCAGTCACTTTTAATCACCTTTGGCCATCTGCCCAAAGACTTCGTCGCGCCGAACCCACGCGTGATACAGCGCCGCGCCCAGGTGAGCCAGGATGGTGGCAAACAGCACGTATGCCAGCACGCCGTGCAGGGGACGCAGCATGCCGTACACCTCCGGGCTGTGCGGCACGATGGCCGGCAGGTGCACGCCGCCGAACATCGGGATCGGGTAGCCGCCGGCCGACAGCATGGCCCAGCCAATCAGCGGCATCGCCAGCATCAGCGCGTACAGCAGCCAGTGCGACGCGTGGGCGGCGAATTTCTGGATGGCCGGCAGGTCGGCAGGCAGCGCCGGCGTGGGCCGGGTCAGGCGATTGACCAGGCGCACGATGGCCAGCAGCAGGATGGCGATGCCGAGCGGGCGATGCAGGTCGAGCAGCGGCGCCCGGTATTGCAGCGAGACGACCATGCCGGCGCCGACGAACAGCATGGCCAGGATGGCCAGCGCCATGGACCAGTGCAGCACGCGGGCGAGCAGATTGAAGTGGCGTGGGCGGTTCATCGGGCGCTCCCGTTCTGGTTGACCGGATAGGCGGACTTGCCTTCTGAAATTTCGCGCTCGCGGCGGTTGAACGATACCGAGTAGGCGGCCGAGCGGGCGCGCAGCACCGGATCGTCGCTGCCGGCGATGCCGTTCGGCACAATCAGCGGGTCGAAATTGAGGTCGCGGCAAGGGCCGGTCGCTTGCGGTTCAGCGTGCTTGATGGCGAGCGTGCCGATGTTGGCTTCCTGCCGCGTGTCGGGCCAGGCCTTCGACGGGTCGGTGATCGGGTCGCCGGGCGCAGCGATTTGCACCACCAGATCCCACAGCAGCGGGCCCGCAGCCAGGCGGCGGTCCAGGTCTGCGATCAGGAAGTCGGGATCGGCTGCTTTCAGCTGTTCGGGCGTAAGCGCCACGAACGGCAGGCGCGGGCGCATCGACCAGCGTACCATGCGGTCCGTGCCTTGCGCATCGGTCAGGCGGAAGGCGTTGACGCCGTTGAAGCGGGTGTTACCCAGGCTGTCGGACTTGGGCGCGGTTTTGGCCCAGGCCTGGAAGGCGGCGATCTCCGGGTTGGCGGCCAGCACCGCCTTCATTTTCTCGGGATCGGGCTTGCCGGTGGCCGGATCGGGTTTGCCGGCTTCGTTCATGGCCTGGAAGGCCTGCGGCGTGGACGCGGCAAAGAACGGGAAACTGTTCATGGCAATGCGCCATTCCTGGCCGTCGTCGGTTTTCAGTTGCACGGCCATGCCGCGCACCGGCGAGGCGCCATCAGGCGCATACGGGTTGTTGGATGACGCCGAAAAGCGGCCGATGACGTCAATCGATGGCTGCGCAAACGCCCGGGCCTTCGACAGTTTTGCCGCGTCGGGCGCAGGCGTGAAAGTACCGGCAAAGCACACGCCCTTGCTGTGCGCGCGCCGGAAGCCGGACGCCTGTTTGCCGGAGGTCTCGGCAAAGTTCATCATTTTTTGCGGCGTCAGGTCGTGGTGGCCGAACCAGCCGCCCACCCACGCAAACAGCGCGGCAAGGACGGCAACGATCAGGGCGATTGGTAACAGCAGCAGCGGCGAGCCGCGGCGCGAAGTGGGGTTGGGCATGTCAGGCTGGCTTTCGTGGGTCGATGGCTGGCGACGGGTATAGTCGGATTGACCGCCATGATAACGGTTCCCGGCGGCCCGCGTGGTTCGGCAGGCCGCCGGCGCCGACCCGACGCCACCGACCCGGCGCCTGTCAGTCCATAATCTCGCCCTCTACACGATCAGGCCGCGAAGCCGCCATCGATCAGCAGGTCGGCGCCGGTCACAAAACCGGCTTCCGGGCCGGCCAGGTACGCGACCATGGCGGCGACTTCGTCGGCGTGGCCGTGGCGCTGCAAGGCCATCAAACCGTGCATGCTGGCGGCGAAATCGCCTTCGGCAGGATTCATGTCGGTGTCGATCGGGCCCGGTGCGACGTTGTTGACGGTGATATTGCGCGGTCCCAGGTCGCGCGCCAGCCCCTTCACCAGGCCGACCAATGCCGACTTGCTCATGGCGTAGGCGGCGCCACCCACGAACGGCATGCGCTGGGCATTGGTGCTGCCGATATTGATCACGCGACCGCCCTCTTTCATGTGCGCCACGGCTGCCTTGGTGGCCACGAACACGGCGCGGATATTGACGGCGACGGTGGCGTCGAAATCTTCCAGCGAAAACTCTTCGACCGGTCCCAGTTTCAACACGCCGGCGCTGTTGATCAGGATATCGAGGCGGCCGAAGCGCTCCGCCGACTGGTCGATGGCGCGGGTCAGTGCGACGGCGTCGTTGGCGTCGGCGTGGATGGCAAACGCGGTGCCGCCCTGCGCTTCGATTTCCGCGACCAGCGCTTCGGCGGCGATGGCCGAAGCGCCGTAGCCGATCGCCACTTTGGCGCCGTCACGGGCCAGGCGGCGGGCAGTGGCAGCGCCGATACCGCGCGAACCGCCGTTGATGAAAGCTGCTTTGCCGCTGAGGTTCAGGTTAGAGTTCATGATCATTTCCTTTCGTGGGGTGAGTTGATGGATCCAGTATGGCGCGGAGAATTGATTGCGTATAGCCGGTAATTAGCAGGTACACTTTCAACCAATGGTATCAAATGGAATCAAATGGACGCTCATGCTCACCGAACTCAGTAGCTATCTCGACGCCTTCATTGCCGCCGCCAGCGAGGGCAGCTTTTCTGCCGCCGCCCGCAAGCTGGGGCAGACCCCGGCCGCCGTCAGCAAAAGCGTGGCCCGCCTGGAGAGCCAGCTGGGCGTGCGGCTGTTCCAGCGCAGCACGCGCAGCCTGGCGCTGACCACCGACGGCGATCGCCTGTACGCGCAGGTGCGCCTGCCGTGGACCGAGATCGGCGACGCGCTGACCGCTCTACGCCAGGGCGCCGGCAAGCCGGCAGGCACGCTCAAGGTGTCGATGGCCCACACGATGGGCCGCAACTACGTGTTGCCGTTGCTCGACGATTTTATCGAGCGCTACCCGGACGTGGTCCTCGACCTGCATTTCGATAACCGCCAGGTGGATTTGATCGCGCAGGGATACGACGTGGGCATCGGCGGCGGCATCGAACTGACCGAAGGGCTGATCGCGCGCGAACTGTCCCGCGTGCACATTGTGCTGGCCGTTGCGCCTGCCTATCTCGAGCGCCATGCCGCGCCGGCCACACCGGCCGACCTGGCCCGCCATCGCGGACTGCTGCGCCGCTCGCTGGCCACCGGCCGGCTGCAACCGTGGACGCTGAAGAACAAGGCCGGCCACGAGCTGGTCGCCAGCATCCGGCCAGTGGCCGTGTTCGACGATCCGGAAGCGATGACCAGCGCGGCCGCGCGCGGACTCGGTATCGCCCTGCTGCCGCTGCCGCACGCCCTGCCCTGCCTGGACAGCGGCGAGCTGGTCCGGCTGCTGCCGGACTGGTACGCGGAAACGCGCCCGCTGACCATCTATTACTCGAGCCGCAAGCTGGTGCCGGCCAAGGTGCGCGTCTTCGTGGAGCATGTCGTCGAACGGTTCCGGGCCAGCGGCCATGCGGCGCGCTTCGGCCAGGAAAATGCTTGACTGACAATTTTGTCTAAAACAGCGCAACGCTCAGTATTATTTGACAAAGCATCTCGGCGTGGATATCTTGAAGATATCTCAAAAAAAAAGAGGGGTTGTTATGACTACGCTGGCCATCAGCAATCAGATAGCATTTCGCTACCGCACTACCGACAGTGCCACCGGGATTACGCGCGAAACTGCCAAACGCCTGGCGGAACAGCTTGGTGTCGATGAAACCCAGGCAATTCACATGGCACTGCGCGAGCTCGCCGTCAAGCTGTTGCCGCAGTACGAAGCCGACGAGGGTCCGTTGACGGCCTCCCAGGTGCGCCAGATCAAGAAGCGCGTACCGCAGGGTAGCAAACGTTCGGTACGTTCCAGCCTGTTTGACACCGAGACGTCATGACTGCCATCTGGTGGGCTGAGCCTACCGCCGGAGAAATCGTATGGTGTCATTTTCCTGACAACATTAATCCGCGCCCCAAACCCCGACCGGCACTCATCCTCGCGGTTTTCGACGACGACGCACCGCAATTTCACGTCCAGGTAGCCTACGGCACCAGTCAACGTACCAAGACGCTGTATAGCGGCAAATTTTCGATCTTGCGTGCGCTTAACCCTGCCGCTTACCAGGCAGCCGGGCTGAGCTACGACACCAAATTCAACCTGAAGCAGGCCATCGACCTGCCTTATACCGCCGAGTGGTTCTCGGTACCGCCGGGCGCGCCGCACGGCCAGATACCCAGACTTGGCACCCTGCATCCTTCCCTCGTGCCGGCAGTCCAGGCCGCATATCGCCGCGCCAAGTGAGTGGCGCCGCTCGGCGGCATTTCACCCCATCCACAGCAAAAACTGCCCGGACAGCGGCAGCGTCACCGCCGCCGCCAGCGTCTGCAACGTGATCAGCGCCGCCATCAGGCGGGTGTCGCCGCCCATCTGCCGGGCCATGATGTAGGCATTGGGCGCGGTCGGCAGTGCGCAGTAGAAACAGGCGGCCAGCGCCACCGGCGTTGATACCGCGAACAGCACGCAGACCTTGGCCGCCAGCAGCGGCAGCACCAGCAGTTTCAGCACCGACGTCAGGCTCAGGGCCAGCGGCCGCAGGCCCTGCAGTGAAAACACCAGCCCGCTGCCGACGCACACCAGGCCCAGGCACAGCGCCGCCTTGCCGAGAATGTCCAGCGTATTGAACAGCGGCGCCGGCAATGGCAGGCCCGCCACGCTCCAGATCACGCCGGCCAGCGTGGACAGGATGATGGGATTGGTGGCCAGGTTGCGCGCGATGCGCCCCGGGTGGGTGGGCATGCCGCTCCACCACGACAGGGCGATCACCGAGATGACGTTGACCACCGGCAGGCACAACGCCAGCGACAGCATCACCAGCGCCGCCGTCTGCGGCGTGAACAGCAGCGTCGAGACGGCGATGCCGAAATAGGTGTTGGGCCGTACCGCGCCCTGCACCACTGACGACCGCGCCGGATCGGGCAAGGCGCGCGCCGGCAACAGCATCAGCAACGCCACGGCCGTGATCAGCAGGGTCGGCAGCACCGTTGCCATGGCCAGTTCGCCGACCTGCGCCGACTCGAAGCTGAGCCGTGCCGTGCCGGCAAACAGCAGCGCCGGAAAGCAGATGTTGTACGTGAACTTTTCAATCGACGGAAAAAACGCTTCCGGCAGCCAGCCATAGCGCCGGATCGCCACGCCCAGCGCAATGATCAGCAATACCGGAAGAATTGCGTTTACCATGCTCAGTCCGCCGAAATGCCCGATGGCCCGATGCGTTCGGCATTGGGGGTATCGGCAATGCGGATGCGGATCAGGTGACGGGCCGGATCGGTGTAATCGGCGCGGCCATGCAGCGAACGGCGATTGTTTGCCCACAACAGGGTGTCATCCGGCAGTTGCTGCGAAAAGCGCGGCGCCCGCTGTTCGATGACTTCGTGCAGCAGCTCCAGCGCTGCACGCACGGCCGGCGTATCGAGCGCCGGCCGCGCCGCCAGCCCCTTGAACAACGAATCGTAACGCCAGCGCATCGTCAGCTCCGCGCCGCGCCGTTCGAAGACCGGCGCCATCTCGATTTCCACCTGCTCGTCGCTGGCCGCGTACACCGATGGTACGCGAAATGGCAGCGGCGTCTCGAACAGCAGCGCACAGGCGGCGCTGCCAGCTTCGGTACGCTGCAATTCGGCATAAATGTCATCGACGCCGATCAGCAAGGATGCGCCGCCACCGCAGCGCGCCGCCGTCACCACGTACAGCAGGAACTGTTCTTCCGGCATCGGATAAAACGACGAGTCCGTATGCATGTCGGCACTGCCCACCCGTTCGGAGAAGGTCACGAAGCTGCTTTTCTGTGCACTGCCGGGCCGGGCGCGGATATCCCACGCCACGCGCTGGGTACGCTGGTCGGTCGAGGTCGGAAAACCGAGGCTCAGCGCAATCGCGTACAGCACGGCGTTGCGTGGCGCCTCCTCCAGGCCGGCCAGGCCCAGCCCGGTGATCGCCAGGCCGCGCGCTTCGGCGCCCACGATGTAGCGCTGCAAGTAGCGCAGCGATGGCACGGCCAGCAATTCGCGCTGCAAAGCTACTTCATCCGGGTGGGGATAGAAGCCATTGCCATTGAAGTCGCTGAAGTAGCGGCCGACCAGCGCGACGATGGCTGCCTGGTCCTGGCCCCAGTCGAAGTTGCGCTGGTTGACGAAAACCTGCGGGGATTGCTCGAGTGCTATGCCCATCTGAACCTCCTTGGAGAAATGCTTCATGGAAATGTTCTGCAAATACTAAGATGGGCGATGCCGCAATGCAACATGCAAGAATGACTATACTTTCTGGCTATTTGAGGCTGAAAGCGAGGCGGAATGCGGCTAACAGCGTGATGGCCTGCGTTATTCAACACTAAATAATCTATAAATGTTGTTTTCCAGCACAATTGTGTCTATAGGGAAACTACGTAGTGGGCACTGCAACAGATGGCAGATACGCAAACAATTCCGCTGTGATATTATAAGTTTCCCTTGGGAAATTCTCTCACTTTCTATCCCATCGTTCGTAATAACAAAACAGGGCGCGCTGGCGCCCACTGCCTGAAGGATACTTTTATGACTTCGTTACGTGATTTGAAGCTGGCAACCAAGCTGGGACTGGCCTTTGCGCTGGTGCTGGTACTGGCGGCAGCAGTCGACATATTCGCCATCGTCAAACTGGCGCAACTCAACCGCGCCTCGACCGAATTGTCCGAGCGCTGGATGCCGGCGATGCGCGTGGTGCAGGATCTCAAGGCACAAATCGCCCGGGTGCGCACCCGCGAATTCCAGTACATCATTTCCACCGACCCGGCCGAGATGGACAAGTACGACAAGGTCATCGCCAACGACCTGGTCGATCTGCGCAAGATGCAGGACACCTACGCCAAGCTGATCTCCACGCCCGAGGAAAAAGCGCTGTACGACGAGTTCCTGTCCCTGTGGGACCGCTACATGATTGAAGACGGCAAGATCCGCGCCGCCTCGCGCGCTGCCGAAAGCGATACCGCAAAACAGTTGCTGCGCGGCGAGTCGAACAAGCTGATCGTGGCGCTGCGCGGCCAGATCGACAAGCTGGTCAAGCTGTATGGCGACGGCGGTGATGCCGCTTCCGACCGCGCCGATGCGCTGTACGACTCCGCACGCGTCTGGATCATCACGCTGCTGATCGGCTCGATCGTGCTGGGCGCCCTGTGCGCGGCCCTGATCACCCGCTGGCTGGTCAAGCGCCTCGGCGGTGAGCCCGATTACGCCGTAAAAATTGCCGGCAAGATTGCCGACGGTGACTTGACCGTTGCCATCCACACCCGCGAAGGCGACCAGGACAGCCTGCTGTATGCCATGAAATCGATGCGCGACAGCCTGGCCGGACTGGTCGAACAGGTACGCAGCGGCACCGACACCATCGCCACCGCGTCGCAGCAGATTGCTGCCGGTAATGTGGACCTGTCGGCCCGCACCGAACAGCAGGCCGCGTCGCTCGAAGAAACCGCCGCTTCGATGGAAGAGCTGACCAGCACGGTCAAACAGAACTCGGCCAGCGCCAGCGAAGCCAATGAACTGGCGCTGAGCGCCTCGGCGGTCGCGCAAAAAGGCGGCGCCGTGGTGTCGCAAGTGGTGCAGACCATGGGCTCGATCAACCAGTCGTCGCGCAAGATCGTGGACATCATTGCCGTGATCGACGGCATCGCGTTCCAGACCAACATCCTCGCATTGAACGCGGCAGTGGAAGCTGCGCGCGCCGGCGAACAGGGTCGCGGCTTTGCCGTGGTCGCCTCCGAAGTGCGCAACCTGGCGCAGCGCTCGGCGGCGGCAGCCAAGGAAATCAAGGAACTGATCAGCGACTCGGTCAACCAGGTGGAAAGCGGCAGCAAGCTCGTGGAACAAGCCGGCGCCACCATGGACGACGTGGTGGTCAGCGTGCGCCGCGTGACCGACATCATGAGCGAGATCAGCGCCGCCGGTGCGGAGCAGCGCGCCGGTATCGAACAGGTGAACACCGCCATCGCCGGCATGGATGCCGTCACCCAGCAAAACGCCGCACTGGTGGAAGAAGCGACGGCAGCCTCGCAAAGCATGCAGAACCAGGCCACCGCGCTGAGCGAGCTGGTCTCGGTATTCCAGCTGGCCAAGCAGGGTTCGGGCCGCGCCGCGGCACGCCACGACCTGCGCGTGATCACCAACGCGGCGCGCCAGCCGGTGCCGGCGATTGCAGCTGAGCCGGTCCGGCGCCGGGCTTGATATAGCGTTTGATGTAGTGCCTGAAGTTGCGCCTAATGTAGCGCCTGATGCAGCGCCGATTGCGGGCGCACCATAAAGGATAAGCCTCCGATACCAGGGGCTTATCCGGTCCTGCCGCCGGCATGGTGGACAGCAGTCAGATCTGCGCCGCCAACCATTGCTGGAAATCGGCCGCCATCGCCATCGTCAGGGCGTGACCGGCCTGGTATTCGCGGTACTCGAGCGGCACCTGGTAGCTTTCCAGCACCTGGCTGGCGTTGCGGCCGAAGTGAATGCCCAGCTTGTCGTCCAGCACGCCGTGGCTGACAAACGCCTTCACCTTTTGCAGCGCCGGGCCAGGCTGCACCAGCGGCAGCACTTCCGGCAGGATGCGCCCGCTCAGGATGCCGAAACCGGCCACATGCTGCGGCGCCGTCAACCCCACGCTGGCACTCATGATGCCGCCCTGGCTAAAACCGGCAATCCACACCCGCGCCGGATCGACGTTATGCAGCTGCGGCAGCTGGGCGATGAAGTCCAGCAGTTTGCGGCGCGAGTCCTCGGCCTGCGCGGGATTGATGGCCGGGCCGTCTTGCGTAAACCGCACCTGGAACCAGCCGAACTGCATCGGCCCAAATTCAAGCGGGCCGCGTGCCAGCACCACGTTCAGGCGCGGGTCGATTTTCTGCGCCAGTTCGATGAAACCCAGCTCGTTGGCGCCCACGCCGTGCAGCAGCACCAGGCATGGCGCAGCGCCTTGTCCTTGCTGGGCAGGACGCAGGCGGTACGTCAGTCCTGAGACCGGTTCGACCAGGGTGGTATGCAATGCTTCAGTCATCTCGTTTCTCTCTCAGTTAAAGGCGTAGGCATCCATCGCCAGCACGCCATGTTCAAAGCTCGAATGCAGCAACTGCGCCTGGGCGCCGGCGCCGGCCGCCCCCATCGCTACAAACAGCGGCAGCAGGTGTTCTTCGGACGGATGGTTTTGCACGGCCGACGGCGCCCGGTTGCGGTAGTCGAGCAGCGCTGCGCGGTCGCCTGCAGCAAGACGGTCGCGCATCCATTGTTCGAATTCGGTCACCCAGGCCGGCGCCAGCGCATCGACGGCCTGGCCGCGGAATTCGTACAGGTTGTGCGTGAGCGAACCGGAACCGATCACCAGCACGCCCTCGTGGCGCAACTGTTCGAGCGCGCGGCCCAGCACTTCGTGGGCGGCAGGACCGGCGCCGCGTACGATGGAAATCTGCAGCACCGGGATGTCCGCATCGGGATACATCAGCCGCAGCGGCACCCAGGCGCCGTGGTCCAGGCCGCGCGACGGATGGCGGCCGACCGGAATGCCCGCCGCCGCAAACAGCGCCGCCGCCCGCTCGGCCACGTCCGGCGCGCCGGCCGGCTGGTACCGGATATCGAACAGCGCCTGCGGAAAGCCGCCGAAATCATGGATGGTCTCGGGGTGCGTGGCCAGCGATACCGCCGGCGCGGCGCCGGTTTCCCAGTGCGCGGAAAACACCACGATGGCCTTGGGACGCGGCAGCTCCGCGCCCAGGCCGAGCAGGAAGCGGCGCGCCGGGCTGTCCTGCAGGGCCAGCATCGGCGAGCCGTGGGAAACGAAAATGGTGGGGAATGAAGACATGGTGCACCTCGATGGATGGGATGCCACCATCATATTCTGATCAATCCAGTTGATAAATACGCGATCGGTGGCTAAACTATTTCCACTTGGTTGACAATTGAGCGCAATGGACCTTTTTAATGCGATGCGGATGTACGTGGCGGTGGTCGATGGCGGCAGCTTTGCGGCGGCGGCCGACAAGCTGGAAATCTCGCGCGCCATGATCTCCAAGCAGATCCAGAAGCTCGAAGAACACCTGGGCACGCGGCTGATGAACCGCACCACCCGGCGCCTGAGTATCACCGAAACGGGCCGGGCGTTTTACGACCGCAGCCAGCAAATCCTGCAAGACGTGGAAGAAGCCGAGCAGGTGGCGGGCGACATGACGCGCACGCCGCAAGGCGTGCTGCGGGTAACCATTCCGCTGTCGTACGGCCAGCACCGGCTGGCCACCATCATCGGCGACTACACCCAGGCTTACCCCGAGGTGCAGCTCGATATCGCGCTCAGCGACCGCAAGGTGGACCTGGTCGAAGATGGTTTCGACCTCGCGGTACGCATCGGCGAACTGCCGCAATCGGACCTGATCGCCCGCAAGCTTGGCGGCGTGCGCAGCATCGTGTGCGCCAGTCCCGGCTACGTGGCGCGGCACGGCGCCCCGAACACGCCGCAGGAACTGGGCGGCCACGCCTGCCTCGGCTACAGCCTGACGGGCAGCGGCACCGACTGGCGGTTCGAGACGCCGGACGGCCCGCTGGTGGTGCCGATCACCGGGCCGATCCGCGCCGACAACGGCGACATCATCCGGCTGGCGGCCCTGAGCGGCGCCGGCATCCTGTTCCAGCCGCATTTCATCGTCGACGCCGACCTGGCCGCCGGCCGCCTGGTGCAACTGCTGCCGCAATGGCAGTCGGCAGAGCTGGGCGTGTACGCGGTGTACCCAAGCCGCAAGCATCTGTCAGCCAAGGTGCGGACGTTTGTCGACTTCCTGGCGGCGGCGCTGGCAGGCTGACGTCAGCGGTTCATACCGCACGCGCACCCTGAGCGATGATTCCTCGGCATGGAGCCGCTGGCGGTTGCTGTAGCGGCAACCGGGTGCGATACTGGTGCGCGCCCTGCCCTGCCGGCGTAACACTGCGTATCGTTGCCCCATCTTGTTTACTCCAACTATAGAGCTTATGAACCGACGACAACTGCTGATCAACCTTGCACTGGGGCTGCCTCTGCTGGGCCTCGGCGCGTCCCCCTTCGCCGCTGCTGCCCCCTCGTCCCCGAGCGAACGACCGCGCGTAATCGTCTCCACCGACATCGGCGGCACCGATTTCGACGACTTCCAGTCGCTGGTGCACCTGCTGCTCTACAGCGACATGATCGACCTCGACGGCCTGATCGCCTCGCCGTGGGGCGAGGGCCGCGACCGCAAGCGCCACCTGCTCGACATCATCGCCGTCTACGAAAAAGATTATCCCAACCTGCGCACCTGGTCCGACCGCTATCCCACGCCGGACCGCTTGCGTGCCGTCGCCAAGCAGGGCGGCTCGGACCTGGCCGGCCCGCAGGGCTGGGGCCAGCCCACCGAAGGATCGCAATGGATCATCGAGAACGCGCGCCGCGACGATCCGCGTCCGCTGTGGGTGCTGCTGTGGGGCGGCTTCGAGGACCTGGCGCAGGCGTTGCACGACGATCCGTCCATCAAGGGCAAGCTACGCGTGTACATGATCGGTGGCCCGAACAAAAAATGGTCCACCAACGCCTACGACTACCTGGCGCGTGCCCACCCGGACCTGTGGATCATCGAGAACAACGCCACGTATCGCGGCTGGTTCCTGGGCGGCGACCAGTCCGGCGATCTGGGCAATGCCAGCTTCATCAACCGCCACGTCAAGGGCGCCGGTGCGCTCGGTGATTATTTCGCCTCGATCGGGCCGGACATCAAGATGGGCGACACGCCCGCCCTCACCTACCTGTTCGGCGCCACGCCCGGCAACCCGGCCGCCGACGGCTGGGGCGGACATTTCGTGCGCGCCTGGGACCGGCCGCGCGTGACCTATACCGCGCCACCTGCCGCCGCCGACGTGGTGGAAACCTTTGCCATCATGGAGCTGGTGTTCCGCCCCGCCGGCGTTGCACCGGCGCAGCCGCATGCACACCTGGTGGTGGACAAGCAGGAGTTCGACGGTTACCTCGGTGCCGACGGCGCCTGGCATTTCCTGTTCTCGCCGAAGGAAGCCAAAACCTGGTCGTACCGGATCCGCAGCAACCACCCGGGCCTCGACGGCCAGGCCGGCGCCTTCACGTCGCGTATGCCCGCGCCCGAACTGGCGCGCCAGCCGTCGGCGCGTTATCCCAACTGGTGGACCGATGACCCCGCGCCGCAATTCAGCGAAGGGCAGCACCAGGGCGCCAAGACCGTGAGCCGCTGGCGCGCCGACTTCCTGCGCGACTTCGCCGCCCGCCTGCGCCGCGCCAAGACGCCGGCCGGCGCCGGATCCTGACGCCCCACTGCTCAGAACTTGTGCCGTATGCCGATGCCGGCCCGACGGCGGCGACATTGCCATATGGCGAAGCCGGCGTTCGCGCTGCGCGAACGCCGGCAGCATCGCTTACGCTGCGGGCGCCACCGAGGCGCCCTTGACGCCATGACGCGCCAGCGCCGCATCGACAAAGCCGCTGGCCTTCATGCGCTCGACAAAATCGCGCAGCACTTGTGCCGCTTGCGCCCCGCGCACCTTGGGCAGCCCCATGGCCTGCTGGATCACCATGAAGCGCTGGTCGAGCAGGCGCAGGCCGCCGTGGCGCGCAACATCGGCCTCCAGTTGCTGCTTGACGCCGGCCGCCACCTCGGCGCCCTGTTCCAGGAAGACTTCCACCACCGTGGGCGACGTGGGCGAGCGCACGATGGCGGCCTGCCTGAGTTCCCGCGTCAGGTACAGGTCGTAGGCGCTGCCCTTGCCCACCACCACCCGGTTGGCGGCATCGTCCACCTGGGCGTTGCCGGTGATGGGCGAGTCTTCCTTGACCAGGTAATAGCCTTCGATCAGCACGTACGGCGCGGTAAACGCGATATCGGCGCCGCGCACGGGGTCGATGGCAAAGAAGCCGAAATCGGCCTGGCCGCCGGCCACCGCCTCCACCGACTTGCCGGCCGCGTCGAACACCACCAGTTCCAGGGGCAGATCAAGCAGCGCAGCCAGTTCGCGCGCCAGGTCCACCGACACCCCGCCCGGTGCGCCGTCGGCGCCGGTGTTGGCCAGGATCGGGTTACCGAGGTTGATGGAAGCGCGCAGCACGCCGGTGGGGGCGAAAGCGGCGCGGACGGCCGGAGAAATGTCGATGGTCATGGTGTGCCTCTCAAGTTGAAAATTCAGGGTGGCGGCTGCAGGATATCCTCGATGCGGGACAGCGCCGCGATCGTATGCTGCAAGTGCTGGCGCAGGAATTCGGACGCCTCGTCGTTGCGTTCGCGCTCGAGCAGGTCCAGCACGTGCAGGTGCTGCTTGCAGTGTTCGATGTAGCGCCCGCGGCTCTGCATCGAACGGTAAGACAGCAAACGCCGCACGCGGTTCACGCGGCGGATCGTATCGATGAAAAACGTGTTGCCGGAAGCCTCCACCAGGCTTTCGTGGTAGCGCACGCCGCGATCATGCAACTGGTCGGCCGTATCGGTTTCGATGCCGCCGGCCAGCAGGTGGTGCTCGGCCGCGCGGCATTGCGCGATCACTTCCGGCGCCAGCCGGAACGCCGGCTCCAGCAACGCAGCAGGTTCCAGCGCCAGGCGCAGGCGGTAAGACTGCAACAGGCTGTCCGGGGTGGTGAGCATGCTGGAGAATTCCCAGCCGTAGCCGGGCTTGCGCTCGGCCCAGCCTTCCTTGGCGATACGGCTCAGCACCGCGTTCAGCTGCGCCGACGTCAAACCATAGCGGGTCTTGATCAGCTGCTCGGAAAACGCCAGCGGCAGTTCGCGCCGCAGCAAATCGTCGGCGATACGGAAGTACACGCTGGTGACCACGTCGCTCTCTTCCAGGCCCAGGCCGCGCACCACCTCGTGCAGCGGCTCGTTCAGCACCCGGGCGGTGAAAAAGCCGCGATTGCGCTCGCGCGTGAGCACGCCTTTTTCGTGCAGCAGCGCCAGCGCTTCGCCGACCGGCTGGCGCGACACGCGCAGCCGGTCGGCCAGCATCTGCGCCGGCAGGTGGGTGCCGGCCTCCCAGTGCTGTTCCTGGATCAGCGCCACGATCTGGCGCGCTATCGAATTGTCCGGGTTTTTCATGCTGCCAAATAGATGGTGACCAGCCCGAAGGCTAGCAGAATTCCTCGCCCCGTTGCTGCGCAATGGTTTTCTGCAGGATGAACGGGATCACGCCGCCATGCTTGAGCAGCGCGGTTTCCAGACGGGTTTCCACGGCAGCCGTGGCCTGCAACCGTTCGGTGGCGCCGCTGACGCGCACGATGTTGACCGCCACCGGGCAGCGCGGCGCGATCAGCTCGGGCCGGGCGTCGATCTCGATGCGGTCGCCGGGCGCGAGGTTCAGCGTGGCCGGGTTGACGCCGGCGGGCAGCCGCAACGGCAGAATGCCCATGCCGATCAGGTTGGAGCGGTGGATGCGTTCGAAGCTCACCGCCAGCACGCTGCGGATGCCCAGCAGCCGCTGGCCCTTGGCCGCCCAGTCGCGCGACGAACCGGTGCCATAGCGCTCACCAGCCACCAGCACGACCGGGTCGCCCGCTTGGCGGTACTGCTGCGCCACCTCGAAGATGGGCGCCACCACGCCGCTGGGCACGTGCAAGGTGTTGGCGACGGGAGCTCCGGGCGCCAGCAGGTTGCGCAGCGTCTTGCTGTAAAAAGCGGCGCGCAGCATCACTTCCCAGTTGCCGCGCCGCGAAGCGAAGACATTCAGGTCGTCGCGGTCGTCGCCGCGCGCCACCAGGAAGTCGGCGACATAGCTGTCTTTCGGGATGGCGCTGGCCGGCGAGATGTGGTCGGTGGTGATGTCGTCGCCCACCACCAGCAGCGGATACGCGCTGTAGCGGCCCAACTGGCTGCCCTCGTCGATGGCGGCAAACGGCGGCCGGCGCAGCGCGGTGGATGCCGGGTCCCACGGAAAGCGCGCCGCGGTCGCCACGTCCAGCGCATGCCACAGCGGATTGGCGCTGGCCAGCGCGAACGCACGCGGATAATCGTCGGCCCGGGCGCCTGCGTGCAGCGCCTGCGCCACCTCGGCCGGCGTGGGCCACAGGTCGCGCAGGTATACCGGCGTGCCGTCGGCGCGGTGCTGCACCGGATCGCAGCTCAAATCCGCCTCGGCGTTGCCGGCCAGCGCAAAGGCGATCACCAGCGGCGGCGACATCAAAAAGCCCAGGTCCAGGTCGGGATGGACGCGGCCGGGAAAGTTGCGGTTCCCCGACAACATCGCTACCGGGTGGATCGCGCCGGCATGCAGGGCCTGCTGGATCGGTTCCGTGAGCGGACCGGAATTGCCGATGCAGGTGGTGCAGCCGAAACCGACGATGTCGAACCCCACGGCCGCCAGGTCGTCGATCAAGCCGGCGCCCGCGAGGTAATCGGCGGCGGCGGGCGAGCCCGGGCCCAGCGAGGTCTTGGTCCAGGATGGAACGGTCAATCCCAATGCACGCGCGCGGCGCGCCACCAGGCCGGCGGCGACCAGCAGCGCCGGATCGGACGTGTTGGTGCAGCTGGTGATGGCGGCTATCGCGATCGGGTGGCGCGGCATGCCGGGGAACTGCGCGGCAGCCCCCGGCTTTGGAGCAAACGCCAGCTTCGCCAGTGCGGCGCCGGTCTGCGCGTACGACAGCAGGTCCTGCGGGCGGCGCGGGCCGGCCACGTGCATCGAGATCGCGTCCAGCGCCACGTCGATGGTGCGCGTGTAGCGCGGCGCGCTGTCGGGCTGGTACCACAGGCCCACGCGTTTGGCATACGCTTCCACCAGCGCCACCGCAGCCGGCGCGCGGCCGGTATCGCGCAAGTATGCCAGCGTGTGTTCGTCGATCGGGAAGTAACCGCTGGACGCGCCGTATTCGGGCGCCATATTGGCCACCACCGAGCGCTCGCCGGCGGTCAGCGCGCCCACGCCGGGCCCATAAAACTCCACGAACTCGCCCGAGACGCCGATGGCGCGCAGGCGCTGGGTGACGTTCAGGGCGAGGTCGGTGGCGGTCACGCCGGCCGGCAGGCGCCCGGTCAGGCGCACGCCGATCACGTCGGGCACGCGCAGCATGATGGGCATGCCGAACATGACGGTCTGCGCTTCCAGTCCGCCCACGCCCCACCCCAGTACGCCGATACCGTTGATCATCGGGGTGTGGCTGTCGGTGCCGATCAGGGTGTCGGGCACGGCCCACAGCGTGCCGTCGCGCTGTTCGGCGCGGGCCACGGTGGCCAGCTGTTCGAGGTTAATCGTGTGCATGATGCCGGTGCCGGGCGGGTGGATGCGCACGCCGCGCATCACCGCCCCCGCCCAGCGCAGGAAGCTGTAGCGCTCCCGGTTGCGGTGCAGTTCCAGCGCCAGGTTGCGCTGCACCGCGTCGCGCCGGGCGAAAAATTCCACCCCCAGCGAATGGTCCACCGACACATCGACCGGCAGACCCGGATTGAGCACGGTGGGATCTAAGCCCGCTTCGGCCAGCGCATCGCGCATGGCGGCGATATCGACCAGCGCCGGCGTACTGGTGGTGTCGTGCATCAGCACGCGGCCCGGCTGGAAGGCGATTTCCGCCGCGCTGGTGCCGTGCGCCAGCCAGTCGACGATGGCCGCAACACCGGCAACGCGCTCGTCGCCGCCCGTGTGGCGTACCGCGTTCTCCAGCAGCAGCCGCAGCACGACGGGCAACCGTGGCAGGTCGTCGCCGAGCAATTGCGGCAGATCGACCACGCGATAGCGCTGGCCGGCGTGGTCCAGCCAGGCTGGTGGGAAAACTGTGATGGCGGATGATTTTTCCATGCCACCATCTTTGCATATTACCGCATTAATATGCAAATAGTATGCAAGCGTCAGAACTCGTATTTGACCCGCACGCCCGCGTAACGCTCCGAATTACGCGGCAGGTATTGCATCAGCACGTGGCTGCCGCTGTAGAAGTTGTAGTGGTCGCCGATGAAGCTGCTGTAGCTCTTGTCCAGCATATTGTTGACGAACAGCGTCACCTTCCAGTTGTGGTCGGGGCTCGATACACCGATGCTGCCGTTGAGGATGCCGTAGCCTTGCTGCTCGGTGAGCGGATTGGCGCCCAGGTCGAAGTTGACGGCCGACTGGTGCTGGTAGTTCAGGTTGGCAACGCCGCTATAGCCCGACTCGCCGAAACCGAAATTATAGGTGCCGCCCAGCGTGAATTTCAGCTTGGGCGCATTCGACAGGCGCTTGCCGGCCAGGTCCTGCACCGAGGCGGTCCCCACCCGTACGCAGCCCTGCGCCACGGTCTGGCCCGGGTAGCACAAGCCGTTGGGCATGGAGCGTATCCTGGCATCCACGTAAGCGAGCGAGCTTTCGATCATCAGGGTGTTGATCGGCTTGGCCGTCAGTTCCAGTTCCACGCCCTTGGTGCGCAGTTCGCCCACGTTGGTCACCGCGTTCTGGCGGATGTTGGTCAGCGGATCGATGCGCGACGACTGCGCCTGGAAGTCGTCGTAGTCGGTCTGGAACGCAGTGGCGTTCAACTGCACGCGGTTTTGCAGGAAGCGGCTTTTCAGGCCCAGTTCGATCGCCTTCGATTTTTCCGGCGCCACCGGCAGCCGCACGCGGGTGGCATCGAAGCCGGTCGAGATATCGTAACCGGCGCCCTTGTAGCCGGTCGCGTACGACGCATACACCATGATGGCCTTGTCCAGGTCGTGTTGCAGCGCCAGCTTGGCGGTGGTGGCCGTGTCGGTGTTCTCGCCCATGTAGCGCGGCTGCGCGGCCGGCACCAGGTTGGTGTAATCGACGTCGATTTTCTCGCGGTTGTAGCGCACACCGGCATTGATGCGGGTGGCGTCGGTGAGCTTGTAGTCGGCCTGGCCGAAAGCGGCCAGCGTGCGGTTGCCATTGCTGGCGTCCCAGCGCGCGACCGAAAGGACCGGACCGCGATCGAACTTGCGGTTGGTGTCGGAATTGGAGTAGTACAAGCCGCCCAGGTAATTAAACACCCCGTCGCCGTTCGAGGTCAGGCGCAGCTCCTGGGTGAACATGCGCGACCGCGTGGGGCTGGTGAACGACACGCCGCCGTGGCGCACATCATTGGTCAGCGCAGCGAGCAGATCGACGGTGCTGAAGTCGAAGTCGGCCAGCACGGTGTTGCGCCAGTCCTGGTACGTGGTGGTGGAGTTGAGCGTGTGGCGGTCGAGCTTCCAGCCGATGCTGGCGCTGAGGCTGCCGGCTTCGTTGCGGTTGAAACCGGGCGTATCCATGCGCACGCTGCGGTTTTCCGGGCCCACGTTGACGCCGACCAGGGCCGGTTCCAGCGGCGCCACGCCCTGCTGGCGCGAGCCGGGCGGCACCGAACGCATGGTGGTCACCGGGCCTTCCACCTGGCGGGTGCTGTAGTCGGCAATGATCCTGGCGGTGACATCGGCGGCCGGTTTCAGGTCCAGGCGTGCGCGCACGCCCTTGCCGCGATCGCCGTTCAGGTCGTGGCCGGTGGCAAGGTTCGTGATTTCGCCGTCGCGCTGGTTGCCGTACACGTTCAGGCGGAAGCCGGCAGCTTCGCTCAGCGGGCCCGAAATCGATGCCTCCACCCGGTGTTCGCCGTCGCTGGTGAGCGTGACCTGGGCGCTGCCTTCGAGCGTCTCGGCCGATGCCTTGGTCACCACGTTGATCACGCCGGCCGACGAATTCTTGCCAAACAGCGTGCCTTGCGGGCCGCGCAGCACTTCGATGCGCTCGATGTCGGACAGGTTGGAAAACGCCTGCGCCTGCTGGATCACCGGCACGTCATCGACGATCACCGATACCGCCGATTCGATGCCGGTGCTGTAGGCAAAGGTGCCGATGCCGCGCAGCGAAATCGTGTTGTTGCCGGGGTTTTGATTGAGCGTCATCGACGGCGCCACGCGGGTCAGGTCGGAAAACTCCATGATCTGCTGGTTCTCGATCGCGCGGGAGTCCACCGTGTTGACGGCCACCGGCACGTTCTGCATCGACTGCAAGCGCTTTTGCGCGGAGACGACCACGGTTTGCAGTCCCTCTTCCGGCTTGGCGGCAACGTCCTGGGCGTGCAGCGAAGAATGGGCGGCCAGGCCCGTCAGGGCAAGTGCGGTGGCGCGGGCAAGGGTGGTCAGGCGCAGGGGCGCGCCGAGGGAAATACGTGGCATACAGTCTCCGTGGGTTGAAGGAAGCACTCTGCGGTGCTTAAACACTAATATATCAATTAGTGAATGGTAGGCCAAAAGTTACCGGTATTCGCTTCCAGGTAACAAACACTCACGTCCTTGAGCAAATCTGTGCGCGATCACGCGCAGATTTGAGTTTCCTCACGCCAATGCTAGTTAGCGCACATAACGGATCAGCCAGCGATGGTAAATTGCCTTGAGTAAATGTTACCCTTGCTTTTGTCCGTACCCTAGGAAACCGAAATGACCCTGCATGCCGAAATCCCCTTTGACCAGCCCGACCTGGCCGCCTTGCTCGAGCACAGCGATGCCACTGCGCTGGACGCCCTGGGTTTCGGTGTGATCGGTTTCGACGCCGCTGGCGTGGTTCAGCGCTACAACACCTTCGAAGCGCAGGCGGCGGGGCTGCGCGCGGAGCGGGTGCTGGGCCAGGACCTGTTCCTGGCCGTGGCGCCGTGCATGAACAACTTCATGGTGGCCCAGCGCTTTGCCGACGCCCGCGCCGACGGCACACCGCTTGACGCCACCATCAATTACGTGCTGACCTTGCGCATGCGCCCGACCAAGGTCCAGCTGCGCCTGGTGTACCAGCCCGGCGCCGCGCTGGCCTACGTGCTGGTACATCGCTCATGAGCGCCATCGGAGAGGATACCGCGCAGGAGCATGCTCAGGAACATGAAGCACTGCTGCAGTTCCTGTACATGGCGCCAGTGGGACTGGTGCAGCTCGCTGCGGACGGCGCCATCCAGATGCTCAACCCGGTGTCGGCGCAACTGCTGATGCCGCTCAGCCGCGACGGCGGGCTGACCAACCTGTTCGAGGCGCTGGCGCCGGTTGCGCCCGACCTGCGCCAGCAGTGCGCCACTTTCGCCGCACCGCAAGGAACGATCTGCGACGCCGTCCGCCTGTATGTGCACGCGGACGACCGCAGCGGCGGGCCGCAGGTGATGTCGCTCAGCATGCTCAAGCTCAATACCGACCGGTTGATGGCGGTGCTGGCCGACGTTACCGTACAAGACCGGCGCGAGCGGCAGCTGCGCAAAACCGATGCCTGGCTCAACGCCATCATGACCAACATCACCGACTATGCGCTGGTCTGTCTCGACCGCCAGGGCCGGGTGGAGTCGTGGAACGAGAGCATCGAGCGCGTGACCGGCTATGCATCGGCCGCCATCAAGGGCCAGCACTACGCCCGCTTTTATCCCGCCGGCGCCACCACCGAAGCGCAGCAACTGGACCGCTTGCGCGAGGCCGACGAAAACGGCTGGACCCTGGACGAAGGCCTGCGCCTGCGCGCCGACGGCACCGAGTTCTGGGGCAGCGCCATGATTTCGCCACTGCCGGTACGCGGCGACGAGACAGTGTCCCCTGCCCCGCCGGCCGACGACGAACCGGCCTACTGCATGATCATCCGCGATATTTCCGACCGCCGCGACGCCAGCGAAAGCCTGCGCAAGGCCGCCTACAGCGACCACCTGACCGGGTTGTCGAACCGCCGCGCATTCTTCGAGGCGGCCGACCTGGAACTGGCGCGCCGCAAAAAAGCGCTGCGCCCGGTGGCCCTGATCGTGATCGACGCCGACCACTTCAAGGCCATCAACGACCGCCATGGCCACCCGGCCGGCGACGCGGTGTTGTCCCACCTGGCCCGCACCATGCGCAGCGTGTGCCGCCAGGTGGACGTGCTGGCGCGCATCGGCGGGGAAGAATTTGCCATCATCCTGCCGTCGGTGGCGCTGGACGATGCGCTGGCGATTGCCGAGCGCCTGCGCGCCGAGGTGGAACGCACGCCCGCCACTTACGAGCAGCAGCCAATCGTGTACTCGATCAGCATCGGCGTGGCGGTGATGGACGACACGCTCGACGGCTTCGACGGCCTGATCAAGCGCGCCGACGAAGCCCTGTACGCAGCCAAGCGGCGCGGCCGCAACCAGGTGGCGTGCTGGGAACCACCGGCAGCGGAGCAGGCATGAGCGAAGGTGACCTGGCCTACGAGGCATTGATCCAGTTCCTGTACCGGGCGCCGGTGGCGCTGATCCAGCTGCAGAAAGACGGCGCCATCGAGATCCTCAATCCGATGGCGGCACGCCTGTTGATGCCGCTGGCGCCGGACGGCGACATGGAAAACTTTTTCCACGTCCTGCGCCGCCACGCGCCCGATCTGCCGCAGCTGTGCGCCGACTATTCCGACCAGCAGGGCGTGGTGTGCGAAGGCCGCCGCATCAGCGTGGAAGCGACCCACGGCCACGCCGAAGGCCCCGACGTACTGTCGCTAGGCCTGCTGAAGCTCGACGACAACCGCCTGATGGCGGTACTGCTGGACGCCACCCACGAGGTGGTGCGCGAGCAGCGCATGCTGGCCAGCGCAGCCCAGCTGGACACTCTCACTCAGCTACCGAACCGGGCCGGCACCCTGACGCTGCTGCGCAAGATGGCCACGCGCGAACGTGCTGCCAGCGGCGACCACTGCGCAGTGCTGTTGCTCAACCTGGACCGCTTCAAGCAGGTCAACGATACGCTCGGCAACGCGGTAGGCAACCAGGTAATCGCGCTGGTGGCCGAGCGCCTGCGCACCACGCTGCGCGCGGGCGGACGCCCCGGCAGCGGCCTGGCCGTGGAAACCGCCACCCGCGTGGGCGGCGACGAATTTGCCGTACTGCTCGACGGCTTGCCGGCGCCGGAGGTGGTCGAGCGCATCGCCGGCCGCCTGCTCCAGCGCCTGGGCCGGCCCTATCGCGTGGGCGAACAGGACCTGTCGCTCACCTTCAGCCTGGGGCTGGTGGTGCTGAAAACCGGCGCGCAGGACGCCGACGACCTGCTGCGCGACGCCGCCATTGCGATGGCCGTGGCCAAGTCGCAGGGCGGCAACCGCATGGTCGCGTTCGAGCAGGAAATGCGCGAACAGGCGCTGCTGCGCAGCAGCCTGGAAGCAGACTTGCGCCTGGCGATCGACCGCGCCGAATTGTTCAATGTGTACCAGCCGGTGGTGGGCCTGCTGGCCGATGGCCGCATGGACCCGGGCGCCGGCGTGGAGGCATTGGTGCGCTGGCGCCACCCGGTACGCGGCCTGGTCGGCCCGGTCGAATTCATCGGCATCGCCGAATCGACCGGCATGATCAACGCGATCGGTGCGCAGGTGCTGGCCACGGCGTGCCGCGATTTCGTCGCCTGGCAGCGCCAGCTGGGCGATCGCGCACCGCGCCTGCTGGCGGTCAACCTGTCGCGCGCGCAGCTGACCCAGCCCGGCCTGTGCGACCAGGTGGCCATCATCCTGGCGGCCAGCGGCATGCCAGCCGCACAGCTGCAACTGGAAATCACCGAGAGCCTGGCCGCGCAGGGCGAAGACATCCAGCAGCAACTGATCGGCCTCAAGCAACTCGGTGTGAAGCTGGCGCTCGACGATTTCGGCACCGGCTATTCGTCGCTGTCGAGCCTGCACCTGCTGCCGGTGGACACGGTCAAGATCGACCGCTCGTTCGTGAGTTTGGCTGCGAGCAGTGCGCACCACAAGGTACTGATCGAGGCCACCGTGCTGGTCGCCCGCAGCCTCGGCATGACCACGGTGGCGGAAGGCATCGAAACCGTGGAGCAGGCCAACGTGGCGCATGCCCAGGGCTGCGACAAGGGGCAAGGTTACCTGTACAGCCGGCCTTTGGAGAGCGCCGTGTTGCTGAAGTGGCTCAATCAGCACCGGGAAGTGTTAAATATTGCATAATTATATTTATTACATGTATTATCTTCGTGCTATCACAGCGGCCACCATCTTACCAATGCCACGAGGATAAACATGAAATATTCATTGTCGAAACTGCTGTTCCCCGCGCTGATCGCCACCAGCGCCGGCATCGCTACTGCAGGCACTGTCCCTGCTACCCAGTCCCACACCATCACCTACGATATTCCTTACGATACGTTATATTTGCCCACGCCAACCGGCGCAGGCATGTGGATCGACAAGCGCGTGTTTCAGCTGGAAGCGCCTATCAACTACGCCCTCACCGGCAAGATGAATGCCACCTTGAGCGCCACGTACGACCTGGGCAATGGGACGGGCAACGCCAACATCGCGCTGTCGTTCGACGTGCTGGTACCGCGTTGCGACCGTTGCGGCATGTTCGACTCCGACCTCGTGGGCACAGGCCACGACGGTATGCTCGCCGACAACGGCAGCACGCTGACGTACACAACCAACACCTCGCTCGCCTCGGGACTGTATGGCCGCCTGCTGGTGTATGAAATCATGACCGGGCAGCTTCCTGCTTTCTCCGGCCAGATCCAATTCGAAGCGATCCGCTTCGATATCGAGGTGGTGCCGCTCAGCGCTGTGCCGGAGCTGCCCCCCGCCGCACTGCTGGGCCTGGGGCTGGGCGTGATGGGTCTGGTTGCCCGGAACAGGCGCCGCCCGGCGCACCGCGAGCAGGCGATAAACTAGTTATTCGCTGACGCGCACGACCAGCTTGCCGAAGTTGCGCCCTTCCAGCAGACCGATAAACGCCTGCGGTGCACTTTCCAGGCCATCGACGATATCCTCGCGGTAGCGGACCTGGCCGGAAGCTATCCAGGCCGCCATCTCGCGCTCGAACGCCGGACGCTGGTCCACGAACTCGCGCTGGATGAAACCGCGTATCAGCAGGCTGCGACTCAGGATTTCGCGCATCACGCCCGGCAGACGGTCCGGGCCGGGACGCGGCGCGGTGTCATTGTATTGCGCGATGAGTCCGCATACCGGCACGCGTGCGAAGTCGTTCAGAAGCGGGAAGACGGCGTCCCAGACATGTCCGCCCACATTTTCGAAATAGACGTCGATCCCTTGCGGGCAGGCGGCCTCCAGCTGCGTCGCGAAATCCGGCGCGCGATGATCGACCACGGCATCGAAGCCGAGTTCGTCCCGCAGGAATGCACACTTGTCCGCACCGCCCGCGATACCGACCGCGCGCGCACCCTTGATCTTCGCAATCTGGCCGACGGCCGACCCCACAGCCCCGCTGGCCGCTGCGACCACCACGGTCTCGCCGGGTTTCGGCTGGCCGATGGTCAGCAGACCGGCGTAGGCGGTAAACCCGGGCATGCCGAGCACGCCAAGCGCGGTGCTGACCGGCGCGGCCGACGGATCGATCTTGCGCAGCGTGGCGCCATCGGCCACGGCATAGCTCTGCCAGCCGGAATAGGACAGCACGACGTCGCCCTCGGCAAAATCGGGGTGCCGTGACCGGACCACCCGGGCCACCGTGCCGCCTTCCATGACATCGCCCACCTCCACCGGCTTGGCGTACGACTTGCCGGCATTCATCCTGCCGCGCATATAGGGGTCCAGCGACAGGAAGAGAACTTTCAGCAGCACCTGGCCGTCGGCGGGTTCGGCAACCGGTACGGCGTCGAGCTTGAAATGCTCGGGTGCAGGCTTGCCGTCCGGGCGACTGGCAAGCAGGATGCGTTGGTTATGTTCGCTCAAGGTATATCCTTTTGACGTGATGTTCGGGAGAAATGGCGACAGCTGCGAGGCTGGCCCGGTGTACCAAAGATTCTACCGGCCCCGGCATTAAGCGGTCGTCGCGTTGCCGCCCGTGGGCGTGCGCTGGCACACCCTGCGCCCACGCCCGCCCGATGATGCGAATTACCAAATGGAATGGACTAGTTCCGCAGCGCCAGGCTGCCGTCGGCCACGGCGCTGAGGTCGCGCGCGGGGGTAGCCGCGCGCAGGTTGGCTGGCGCGGCGTTGTCGTAATCGACCACCTCGGTATCGGTGGTCGCATCCACGTGCGTGATGCGCACGCGCAGGCGATCGGTGGCGCCGTTCTGGCTGCCGCCATCCTGTGCTTCGAGGGTAAAGCGATAGCCGGCGCGGCCGTTGAAGCGGCCGGTGCCGCTCACGCGGGCCAGCTGGCCTTCACGGCTGACGCTGGCGACTTGCTCGCTGCGGAAGTGGAATGGTCCGTTCAGCATCACCCCCGCTGCACCGGCGCGCTGGCTGGCGCCGCCCAGCGGCGCCCACAGCGAAAAGCGCAGCGGCGCAGCGCTGGTGGTGCGGCCGGTGGCAGCGGTGCCGGCACGCAACGTGCCGGTGCCGCTCAGCGATGCCTGCGCGGGATCTTCCACCATGACATCCTGCAGCAACTCGGTGGAGCGGCCGCCCGAGTCCGTCACACGCAGGCGCACCGCCTGGAAGCCGGTCGCGCAGAAGCGATGGCGCAGAGTGACCTGCCCGGTGCCGGCGGCCTCGCGCACGGTGGGCGCCGGCGACGGGCAACCGTCGGTCCACACCACGCTGGCCTTGTGGGTTTGCGTGACGGAGTTGTCGACAAAGCCGACCGTGAGCGTGAGGTCCTGGCCCAGCTGCACCGAGCGCGGCAAGGTGGCGATCGGTCCCAGCACCGGCGCGTCGGTACCGCGCGTACCGGGCCGCAGCATCACCAGGCCCGCGTTCGAATTGGCCAGAATGACGCCGGCGTCGTTGATGGCATGGCCGGAATGCACGATCAGGCCGGCCGGTGCGCGGTACAGGCGCGCATTCAGGTCGATCGGGGTGGTAACGCCGCCCCAGCGCACGGCCCGCGAGGAGGCATAGCCCTGCCCCACCGGTAATTGCGCCGATCCCACGATGTCGCCGCCGTTGTTGATGTCGCTGGCCACGGTGTCTCTGAACGACAGGCTGGGCAATTGCGTGAGGCCGCTGGTAGGCGTCCATTTGTAGGCAACCAGGCGCTCGTCGCTGCGCAAGGTGTAGCCGACTGCCTCGGTACGGTCATTCAGGTCGGCCACATCGGTGAGAGGGCCGCCGCCATCGATCGGCAGCATGCCACCGAGACGCCGCCAGAAGAAACCAATTTCACGCGTGTTGCCGGTAATGTCGGACCGGCCGGCCACTTCGCCAAGCGCATTGATGTGGAAGCCGAACGCCCGGCTGCCGCCCAGCGTGCCCAGGTTGGTCGGGTTGCCGCTGGCGTCCCACAAGGTGGCGTTGATGATGCCGCTGGCGGAATCGGCGAAGCCGGTCGCGACATGGAGCTGGTTGATCGCGCTCGCCTCGGATAGCGACGTAGGCCGGGGCCCCAGCGGCGTGATGGACCCGCCGGGATTCCAGCGCACGGCCCGTGCCGAAATCCCCGCTTCGGAATTCAGGCCTGCAATATAGTTGAGGTCGTTGATGGCTTGCGCGCTGGCCACCGAGGTGCCGGGCAGCGCGCGCATGCCGCCAGCCGCAGTCCAGGTAAAGCCGAGCACGTTGCTGTGCTCGGCGCCGTCCTCCGAGCTGCCTACCACCACGCCCTGGTTGTTGAGGGCGGTAATCTCGGTGTAGCTGCCGCCCAGCGTACCGATCTCGCGTATGCGGTCGCCGTCGAAATAGCCGTTGGTGCCACCGTAGTAGTTGAAGGAATTGAACGCGGCCTGGCCCCGTTCGTTAAGCAAGGCAGTACCACCGCTGTCCGGCCCCAGGTTGATGATGCTGTACACGGTGCCGGCCGGCGTGATGGCCGGGGCGGCGGATGTGGCCGGCCCGGTGGCGGCAGCCGTGGCGGGCGATGTTAAAAACATTGCTGCCAGCGCGCCGGCAGCAGCGCCGGCAACAGCAAGCGCCATGGCGCGTTGTTGCAGAAGGGGTTTGATGGTCCAGGTTTGATGCATCGTAAATCTCCCAGGCAGGTTGAACGCAAGCGGACGCTTGCGCTAACGCCGGGTGACCTGTTGCCACGCGAGGTGAAAAGCACGACTCACCCAACGCCAGGAACACTGTAGGCATACCGAAATGCCACGGAATTGACGATGATCAAACTTGCCCAAGACAACAAAGGTAAAAACGCAAGCTCGGCAGGACAAAAACGCGATACCTGGCGCGGTTCACGTCGAGCCCGAGTCCTTGGGCATGGTGGGTACATATTCGACCAGCGCACCACCCTCATCGATGCGGGTGACGGCCAAACCGCTCAATACACGCTGCACGACGTGCTCCGGCATGTCGTACCTGGCCATGTAGGCGGCGGCATCGTCCGGGCCCAGCATGTCGCGGAAAACGATTGCAACATCGACGCGTTGGGCCATCAGGTGGTCGGTTCTTCGCAGCGGCTTCATAAACAATGGAAAAATGGGATGGCCATCATTGTAATATGCCAAGATTAGTTATTCCATGTCCACAAAAAAAATCGCGCCAAATGCACACTTTGATTGCTTCAAAGCATCTCGCTGCATCTGGCCAAACGTGGGCTTGCCGATCCTGGACGGTAGCCTCAACCAGGCCTGTCCACTACTGGCGCGGCAAGCAAGGGCAGCCGGGCGAGCATGTCGCGCAGCGCCAGCGCTGCCCACGGCAAATGTTCGGCAATGCCCAGGCCCACGATATCGGCGTGTTGCGCCACATCGCTCAACAGTTGCACCACCGTTGGTACCGACAGCTCGCCCTGTGCCACACCATCAAAGGCGCCGGGAGGCGCATCGGGCCGCGCAAACAGCACTGCGCCAAACAGCGCAGGATCGAGTACGTCGAGGTCGAGATGTACCGCCAGGTGACGGGCGCCGGTGGACTTGAACCAATCCACGACAGGCTGACTGCCTTCGCGCTGCAGCTGGTCAGGCGGCACATTGCGCAACCCCAGCCGCGCCATCTGCTGCGCTTCCCACGCGGTCGGATCATGCAAGCCCACGTACAGCACGTTATGTGGGGAGATCGGGCGCGGCACGGCGGCGGCAAAATCGGCATCCCCCTGCCCCATCAGGTTGCCAAGCACCATGGCGTGGGCATGCTGAAACTGCTGCGGCGTCATGATGTCCGGGTGGGTATCCACCCACAGCACGGCCAGGTCGCCGTCATAGCGTTCGTTCAGA
Source organism: Duganella sp. FT27W (assembly GCF_009295655.1). NCBI lineage: Bacteria > Pseudomonadati > Pseudomonadota > Betaproteobacteria > Burkholderiales > Oxalobacteraceae > Duganella > Duganella sp. FT27W. The sequence goes on along the minus strand of NZ_WHIV01000001.1, from coordinate 763,129 downwards.
TAGGCAAACGGCGCCAGGTCCACCAGGCAGTCGCCACCGAGCACCACGATGCGGTCCGGGCGGTGGAGCTCGATCAGGCGCCGCGCCTGGTGCAATTGCTCGCGCAGCGCGGCGCGCGCGACGATGCCGCGTTCGAGCGGCAGTGGCGCAGCCGAGGGCGGCGCCACCGGCACTTCTTCCACCGGCCCGGTGGGCGCCGGCGCCAGCCATTCCAGCAAGCGCGCGCCGAAGTGGTAAGTTGGATGATTCCCGCCCTGCCATTGCGGGAAGATCAGGCGCAGGGTTGTGCCAGCTGGTTCGTTCATGGTAGGTCTCCGGTGATTGCGGGCGATAGGTTCGCCTGCAACCCGGCACTGTAGTGGTTGCACGCTGATCAATAAACTCGCGTACAGTTGACGCTTTGTTGCATAGACTGATCATATGGACCGATTAACTGCCGCTGCCGTGTTGCTCGAAGCGGTGGGCCGGGGCAGCATTTCCGCTGCCGCCGCACACCTGGGCATGTCGCGCGCAATGGCCACGCGCTACGTTGCACTGGCCGAGCAATGGGCCGGGGCACGCCTGCTCCATCGCACCACGCGCAAACTAAGTCTGACGGCGGCTGGTGAAGAAATGTTGCCGCTATGTCGGCAGATGCTGGCTTTGGAGGGCAATGTCAGCGCGCTGGCCGGCCAGGACGGGGACGCGCCCAGCGGATTGGTGCGCATCAGCGCGGCGTCGATCTTTGCCGAATACTGCCTGACCGATGCGCTGATGGCCTTCCTGCGCCGCTATCCTGCCGTGACGGTGGACTTGCAAATCGCCGACCACGCCAACAACCTGGCCGGCGATGGCATCGACCTAGCGCTGCGGGTGACGAAACAGCTGGAACCCGGCGTCATCGCGCGCAAGTTGGGCGAGGTGCGGTCGGTGGTATGCGCCAGTCCCGCTTACCTGCGGGTACACGGCACGCCCACGGCAGCGCCGGACCTGACCGCGCACAACTGCCTTATGTACAACAACTACAGTCGCAACACCTGGCATTTTCAGGTACAGGGCCGGCCTGTCGCGGTGTCCGTATCAGGCAACTTCAGTACCAGCGAGGCCGCCATCGTGGTGCGCGCTGCCGTCAACGGCCACGGCATCACACTGCTGCCCCACTTTGCCGCCGCCAGCCTGATTGCGGACGGCAAGCTGGCGCACTTGCTGCCAGAAGTGGAGCCTGACATCCTCGGCGTTTACGCGATCTATCTGTCGCGCCGGCATATGCCGGCAGCGATGCGGGTATTGATCGATTTTTTGGCTGACCACCTGCGCACGCATCGGCAATTGAACGCGTGAGCCGTCCATGACGCCGGCCAGACCAGGCCAGGCAACGCATCAATACTACTGCTGGGCAGCATCGTACCTGGCGCGTGCTGCTTCCATCGCCTTCTGGTTGTTCAGTCCCCAGGTGCCGAGGATTTTCAGCGGTTCGATCAGCGACTGGCCCAATGCCGTCAGCTCGTAGTCCACGCGCGGCGGAATGGTGGGATACGCGGTGCGCGTGACCAGGCCGTCGCGCTCAAGTCCGCGCAGGGTGAGCGTCAGCATCCGGTGCGACACGCCGCCGATCAGGCGCAGGATGGCATTGAATCGCATCGGCCCGTCAGACAGCGCCCCCACGGCCATCACCGTCCATTTGTCTCCTACCCGATCGAGTACCTGTGCAAACGCCTTGCAGTTGGCGTGTTCGTCGCGCGCACCGGCCATCAACGCTGACTCGTTGCCGGGTATTTTTTCTTCATCCGGCATTGCAGTGATTGTTTTCGCTGGCATGGCATGGCTCTCCGATCGACACGCACACCGATGTGCGTGAGGCACAAAATTGTGCATTCTTGTCAATATATCCGAACTGCTTGATACTTGTCACGTACATTTTGTACGTAACGTCAAAAAGGATATTTAACATGAAAACGCTTCCTGGAGTACCGCTGTGATGCCCGAGCGCGATCTGCGCAACGCCAACTTTGTGTTCTTCGGCGGCTCGTCCGGCATCGGCCTGGCGGCAGCGAAGGAAATCGGCCGCCGCGGCGCCAACGTGCTGCTGGTCGGGCGCAGCGCTGCGGCGGGCGCTGCCGCCGTGGCCGAGATCCTGGCGGCCGGGGCCGGCTCGGCCACCTTTTTCGCTGCCGATCTCTCGACCGTGCACGGCATGGCCGCCGCTGCCGCCGGCGTCAAGGCATGGCGCGGCCAATTGCACGGCGTGATGCATACTGCCATGTCGGCATTCGGCACCAAGCAGCTGACTGCAGACGGTCTCGAGTTGGCATTTTCACTGCAATACCTGGCGCGAGCAGTGCTCGACCGGCTGCTGGCCGACCAACTGGCGGCGTCGGGCGACGGCCGCGTGGTGTTCATTTCGGGCGACGTGCCGCTGATGTTCATGCCGCCGCTCGACGACCTGCAATTCGAACGGCGGCCCTGGGGGCATATGAAAGCAGCGATGGGCACGCACTTGCTGGGCCACCTGCACATCCAGGAAGCGACGCGCCGCTGGAGCGGCACTCCAGTAACGCTCACCGCCGTATGCGTGGGCCCCACCCGGACCAAGGTGATGGCCGATCCGTCGATGCCGCCGGCGATGCGCTGGCTGGCGCGCCTGTTCGGCACCACGCCGGAGCGCTCGGCCATGAACGCCGTGCGCGTGCTGACAGCGCGCGCGGCCGCCGACGTGGCCGGCGCCAAACTCACCAAGCCCAAACAGTACCTGGCAACGCCGATCGCGCTCGACGCCAACCTGGCCGAACGCCTATGGCGCCATACCACCGAACTGGCCGCACGTGCCAGCCTCACCCTGCCGTGAAACCGGACGACACCATGAACCCGCTCACCATACCGGCGACCGCGCGCTGGTGGGCTGCCGCAGCGAGGACGAGATTGCTGCGGCCATCGCACCAGCGCGCCCCGCCCGGGATGCGGGTTCGGGGCCGGTCAACGCACTTCATGCGTGATATTCATATATCTTTATAATAAATAATTCCTTTTTGCATAATTGCGCACGCCCTACAATCGGCGGCATCACGCTCAAAAAGGATACCTTCCATGACCAACAGCACCCGCCGCGACCTGCTCAAGGCCGTCACGTCAACTGCCGCGCTGGCCGCGCTGCCGGCGGTGGCGGCAACGTCGCTGCAAGCGGAGCCGGCCCTGGCCCGCCCCGGGCAGGCGCCGGCTGCCGCCACCTCGCCCGGCGAATTCGTCGTAAGCCGGACCGAAGCGCCGCTCGACCTGATCAACCTGATCGAGATCGAGGCGCGGGCGTCCAGGGTACTGGCTCCGGGCGCGTTCAGCTACATCGCCGGCGGCGCGGGCGACGAATGGACGCTGCGTGAAAACCGCAACGCCTTCAACCGCCAGTTGATCGTTCCGCGCGTACTGTCCGGCAAGGCGGCGCCGGATCTGCGCACGCAGATACTCGGCACCGCGATTGCCTCGCCCATCATCATCACGCCGGTGGCCGCGCACGGGCTGGCCCACATCACCGCCGAAGCCGGGACCGCGCGCGGCGCGGCGGCGGCCGGCACCATTCTGGGCGTGAGCACGGTCTCGACGCTCGCGCTGGAGCAGGTGGCGGCGGCAGCGGCCGGTCCCAAGTGGTTCCAGCTCTACATGCTGCAAGATGTCGCTTATAGCGCCAAACTGTTGCGGCGGGCCAGGGCCGCCGGCTACCGCGCCATCGTGCTCACGGCCGATACCACCGTGGTCGGCAATCGTGAAGACAGCTTGCGGCAACGATTCCAGTTCCCGCTCCAGCCGGGCAACCTGCTGGGCGACGATCCGGCCGCCCCGATTCCGCTCACGCGGCGGACATTCGAATCGCGCCTGAACCGCAAGACCATCGAATTTGCCATCCGCGAGAGCGGCCTGCCGGTGATCGTCAAAGGCATCAACCACCCGGACGATGCGCTGCTGGCGATCGACGCTGGCGCGGCGGCTATCCAGGTGAGCAATCATGGCGGACGCCAGCTCGACGGCGCGCCGGGCGCGTTCAGCGTGCTGCCTGCGGTAGCCAAGGCGGTGAACCAACGCGTGCCGATTATTTTCGATAGCGGCGTGCGGCGCGGCCAGGACGTGTTCAAGGCCCTCGCCAGCGGCGCCGACGTGGTGGCGATCGGCCGGCCCGTCATCTATGGACTGGCGCTGGGCGGCTGGCAAGGCGTGCGGTCGGTGCTGGAATTGCTCAACCGCGAATTGCGCATGACCATGCAACTGGCCGGCGTGCACACCGTGGCCGAAATCCGCGCCACGGCGTTGCAGCCGGCTGCCTGACTTGCTGCGCAGCGCCCGTCGCCTCGATCAGGGGGTGCCGTCCGGGCGATAGATCTGCCCCTGCCCCGAATTCAATCTGGGTGGCATGACCTTCAATGCATGGGCAATGGTCTCGCGCAGCGGTTTTGGACGCAGGTCGCTGTCGTACGGCGTGCACCGCTGCGGCAAGCCGTCGGCGCGCCGTGCGTCATCCCACTGTTGCAGCCAGCTGACATGGTCGGCCATCCCCCACAGCAGGAAATCGCGGCAGCGCGGATAGCTGAGGGTCAGGTCCAGGTAATCGCGCGCGATCGCGGCCACGCCGGCGTCGCGCGCAGCGACATCGGCCGGCAACTGGCGGTCGTTGACGTCGAATTCCGTGATGAGCAGGTCGTATCCCATGTCGGATACCTGGTCGAGAAATTTGCGCCAGTCGCTGCCGGCGGCAGTGGCCGCTGCCGGCAACGTATTGCCGATATGGCTTTGCAGCCCGAGCGCGTCGATCGGCGTGCCGCGTGCGCGCAGCGCGGCCAGCAGCGCCAGCACGCCGGCGCGGTGCTTTTCGCTGCCAGCGCCCGGCCCCATGTAATCGTTGTAGACCAGCTGGGCATTGGGCGCGTACTGGCGCGCCAGCACGAACGCCAGGTCGATCTGTTCCAGCGCGCCCATCTTCTGGTTCAGCACATTGCCGATCAACTCACCGGTCTTGGGATCGACCGCCTCGTTGACAACGTCGTAGCTGAAGATATTGCGGCCGAAATGCGTGCACACCGCCTTGATGTGCTCGGTCATCAGGCGCTCGGCCACACGTCCGGGCGAGGCGCCGAAATCGTACTGGTTGACCCAGTCCGGCAGCCAGCGCCGCGACTGCCACAACAAGGTATGGCCGCGCACCAGCAGGCGGCGCTCCCTGGCCCAGGCGACCATCTGGTCGGCGGCCGCGAAGCGGTGCGGTCCCGGTTGCGGCTGCAAGGCCGGCCACTTGGTGGCGTTTTCGGCAACGACCATGCCGCATTCGCGCGCCAGCAGTTGCTCATATGCGGAGTCGCCCGCCTCGCTGCGGCGACCGACGGCGCAGCCGAAACGCATGCCTTTGCGGGCAGCGATATCTTTCAACGACTCGGATGTGGCGGCAAACGCCGGGGCGGGCAATAGCACGGCGCCGGCGGCGCCGCCCAGCATGGTTAATACGGATCTGCGATTCGGCATGGCTCTCCCTGGACGAATCGCCATCTTAATGCAACTGGCGCGCGCTGGACAGGGGGATGCTGATGGCTCACTGGACGCCAGATGGCGCCCCGGGTATCCTTGGCCGCACACTATTTTGAAAGGACGGACAATGATCGTCGAATTACGGGTCTACCACTGCCTGCCGGGCCGCCTGCCCGCCTTGCACGAGCGCTTCCAGAACGTCACGCTGCCCTTGTGGGAAAAGCACGGCATCGAACCGGCTGGCTTTTTCACCACCCTCGTCGGACCCAGCAACCAGACCCTGACCTACCTGCTCAAGTGGAACAGCCTGGCCGAGCGCGAAACCAGGTGGAACAGTTTCATGGCCGACCCCGAGTGGATCGCCAAACGCGCGGCATCCGAAGCCGATGCACCGATCGTGGGCCATATCGAAAACTCCTTCCTCTCCCCTACCCCGTACTCGCCAATGCGTTGAACCCGGACGCGGCTTTCGGGGCAGCATCCCCCGCCGCCGGCGCTTATTTATTGCAATAGACTTGCGTTTATCTGAAACGCAAGTCTACAATCGCAACTCTATTGCATTAATAAGTGTCGTGTTGACCGGAGCCGAAGTTGAATCATTATCGCCAACAGCGCAGCGTCCTGCGCACCCTTCCCCACGCCGTCCTGGTGTCCTGCACCATGGCCGGGACCGCGTTTGCCGCCGGCAGCGAGGCGAACGGTGAGGCCGAAGCGCCAGCCTTACAGGTGGTCGAAATTCGCGGCGACAAAAACGAGGACGAGCGCGCCGCCGCCAGCTCGTCGGCGCGTGCCTTGCCCACGTCGGTCATCGCGGTGACGCCCGACGACATTGCCGGCACCAATATCGGCCGCGACATCTCCAACGTGTTTCGCCGCGTACCGGGCGTGGTGGCCAACAACATCGACCAGGGCGACACCGGCAACGGCTTCCGCATGCGCGGCTTTGCCACCCAGGGCACGCATGGCGCCGATACCGCCGTGTATGTCGATGGCGTGCCGCAAAACATTCCGTCGAGCCAGGGCGGCGCCGGTCACGGCCCGGTTTTCCTGGAATGGATGACGCCTGACATGATCGGCAATATCGACGTGGTGAAAGGACCGATTTCGGCGCTGTATGGCGACCAGAACCGCGCCGGCGCGGTGGAAATCACCACCCGCGACGGCGGCGCCGGTACGCCGTCGAGCCTGGCGGTCACGCGCGAGAGCTATAACGGCCGGCGCGGTTCGCTGACGGTGGCGGGTGAAGCCAACGGTGTCCGGTCGCTGGTGGTGGCAGACATCTATCGCACCGACGGCTACCGTAACGATGCGCACAATCGCCGCAACAACCTGTTCTGGAAACTGTCGACCACCATCGGCGACGGCGACTACAGCCTGCGCGCCAGCTACTACGACAGCCGCTTCACCGCCGCCGGCTACCTGCTGATGCCCGCCATGGAAGCGGGGCTGAGCCCGCGTTCGGTCCAGTTCAATTTGCCCGGGTTCGGCGATGCTGAGCGCAGCACCGTGGTCTTTAATCGCAAACCGGCCAGCGGCGAGGCCGGCTGGTACGCCACCGTGTATGCCGAAAAGTTCGAGCGCAGCCGGGCCATTACCACCAGCACTACCCAGCATACGTTCGGCTACGATGACCGCAACATCCACGGCGGCCGCCTCGCCTATCAGTGGCAGTTCGGCAGCAAGGGCGTGCTGATCGTGGGCGCCGAAACCCGCGCCGACCAAGGCGACGCGCTGCGCCGCCAGTATCGAAATGGCGTCCCCACCGCCAATTACATCAACGACCAGAACCTCGACCTGCTGACGTATGGCGGGTTCGCCCAGGGCCAGTATCGCCTGGCGCCCACGCTCAAGCTCCATGGCGGCATGCGCTACGACCACTTCGACTACACGCTGCGCAACCTGAAGCTGCCGGCGGCATCGACCGATTACAGCGCCTCGGTGTTCACGCCGAAATATGGCGTGCTGTGGAATGCGCTGGACCAGTTGGAGGTATTTGCCAATATCGCCGAGGGTTTCCGCTCGCCGGCGGCGGAGCAGATCAGCTCCAGCGGTTCGCTGGGACCGCCGGGCGCCACTGGCGGCCGCGCCAACACCGGCATCAAACCAAGCAAGGTGCGCTCGTACGACCTGGGCATCAATCTCAAGCCGTCGCCGGCGTGGCAGTTGTCCGCCACCGGTTATTACATCCAGAACGACGACGAGATCATCAACTCCGCGCCCGACGTGTATACCGCCGCCGGCCAGACCACCCGCAGGGGCTTCGATCTTGACGCGCGCTATACACCCGGCAACGGCTACAGCGCTTACGCCAGCTACGGCCGCATCCTGCGCGCCAGGATCGACAATCCGACACCGGGCACCGCTGCGCTGCTGTCAGTGCCGGCCCACCAGTTCAAGGCCGGCATGGAATACCGCTTGCCACTGGCGGCAGGCAAGCTGCGTCTGAATGGCGATGCCTACGTCACGGCCCGCAATCCCTATTACATGGGCTCGCCGTCGGTGCAGCGCGATATGCCAACCTATGTGCGCTACGACCTGAAAGCCACCTGGGATGACGGGAGCGTGCAAGCATCGGTGTTCGCCACGGTGCAGCCGCACGAATTTGCCAGCGACATCGCCTACGGCACCACCGCCGGCCTGCTGGTTTCGACCGTGCCCAAGCGCCAGTTGGGCGCGTCGCTGCGCTACTTCTTCTGATAGACCGAAAAGCGGCCCTGTAATTTTCCGAATGCAAGTATAATTACTTCCGGTAAGTATCACTCCTACCAAGTCTTCGCGAGGTCCTCATCCCGACCGCGCGAGTCGTGTCGGCCAAACAATCGCCGAATATCTGTGTCCTTCGACACAACAACGATTGTTTATCATGGCCTCTTGCACCCAACAACCTTTCGTTCTGGTTATCGACGACAACCACGACTCGGCCGACTTGATGGTCGAGCTGCTGCAGGCGTGCGGCTACAGCAGCGCTGCGGCATATGGCGGCGCCTCCGGCATCGAGGCCATCAGGAACTTCAGTCCCGACGTGGTGCTGCTCGACTTGCTGATGCCGGAAGTTGACGGCTTCCAGGTCGCCAGCACGGTCAGAAAGCCCGGTTTCCCGCACCAGCCCACCTTGATCGCGTTCAGCGCATTGAGCGATACGGCAACGACTGACCTGGCAATGCGTTCGGGATTTGATTATCACCTGCCCAAGCCGGCGACGATCAAGCAAGTCATCACGGTGATTGCCAATGCACGAGCGCGCAAGCAGAACCCTGCGCCGGCCTACAGCAATCGAGGTGACGGACCAACGCCGGCCGCCGGCGAAGCGGCGCCCGCATTCAACTACAAATCCGGCTTCTGACGCCGGTCACGTCATGACCGGGCGCGGCAAAGGCCCGCCGGACAGCCCGGCAGGACCGGCCAGCAGCACCAGGCCGGCAAACGCGATTGCCACCGCCAGCCACGCCATCGGTGCTGCCGCTTGCGCAAAAACAGCCATTGGAACAGCGGCACCAGCGGCACATAAAACGCCGTGATGAACGCCGACTTGCTGCTGTTAATGTGCAACAAACCCGCAGTCTGCAGCGAGTAGCCGGCGTAAATGGTGACGCCGATGGTGACGCCGATGGTGGCGCCCGCCAGCAGTTCCGCCCGCGTCAGCCCGCGCAACTGGCGGTAGCACAAGCAGCCGGCGATCAGCGCGGCTACGCAGGTGGAACTGTGGCAGTGGACCCTGGCGCCGGGCGAGCGCTACGACGCCCAGCCCGACGGACCGGGCTTTTGCGAAATGCTGTGGGTGTTGAGCGGCGAATTGACCTTGCAAACCGACACAACCCGCACCATCGGCGCTGGCGACTTCCTGGTGTTCAGCAGCGCCCAGGTGTATTCCTATCTGAACCTGGGCGCCGAGCCGCTGCACTTCGTTCGCAACGTGATCAGCTGATTACGAAATTAATCAGCGCACCAGCGGGCTGGCTGACCCCGCATCGAGCAGCATTCATGGCGCCGGCCATAGACGCCATGCGCACATCGGATTATCCTGTCAGCTTTTCGTAGCGCGTTTACCTGCAAGGAAATCCATCATGATGCTGCATGTCCCCGGCGTGCTCACGCCGGAGCAAGTCTCCCATATCCGCCAGCGCCTCGACCAGACCGACTGGATCGACGGCCGCGCCTCGGTCGGCGACCAGGGTGCCAAGGTCAAGCGCAACCGCCAACTGCCCGAAGGCTCGCCGCTGGCGCTGGAGCTGGGACAGATCATCGTGGCGGCGCTGGCCGACAACCCGCTGTTCTTTTCGGCCGCGCTGCCGTACCGCATCCTGCCGCCGCTGTTCAACCGCTATGCCGGCGGCGAACACTACGGCGACCATATCGACGGCGCCATGCGCCGAGTCCCCGGCAGCGGCCAATGGCTGCGCACCGATGTCTCGTCCACGCTGTTCCTGAGCGAGCCCGACGACTACGACGGCGGCGAACTGGTGGTGATCGACGCCTATGGCACGCATGAAGTGAAATTGCCTGCGGGCGACCTGATCCTGTATCCCTCGACCAGTGTGCACCAGGTGGAACCGGTCACGCGCGGCGAACGCGTATGTTCGTTCTTCTGGAGCCAGAGCATGGTGCGCGACGATGCCCGGCGCGGCATGTTGCTCGAACTCGACCGCAACATCCAGGCGCTGCGCGCGCGGCTCGGCGACTGCCCGGAACTGGTGTCGCTCACCGGCCATTACCACAACCTGCTGCGGCAGTGGAGCCAAGTCTGATCCCAAAAAAACGCCACCCGAAGGTGGCGTTGCGCGCTACAAGCTATCGATCAATACCTGAAATTGGCGGTCGCAGAACTTACCAGCGGTACGTGGCCGACAGCACCGCGTTGCGCTTGGCGCCGAACCAGCAGTCACCACGGCTCAGGCAGGTAGCGACGTAGGTCTTGTTGCTCAGGTTGTTGACATTGAGCGCCACGCGCCAGCTCGGGCTGTCCCAAGCAAACATGGCGTCCACCAGGGTGACGTCGGGCGTGGTGGGCGCGGTGCCGTCGCGGAACGAATTCATGTGGCGCACGCCGCCGCCCACCGACAGCCCGGTCACGCCGGCGGCGGCAAAGCTGTACTTGGTCCACAGCGACGTCTGTTGCGACGGGACGCCGTTGAGCTGTTCGTCGAGATCGATGTAGTTGTAATTGGCGATTACCTCCAGCCCCTTGACGACCTGGCCACGCGCTTCCAGTTCGACGCCGCGGGCGCTGGTGCTGTCGAGCTGGGCCGACAGTACCGGGGTGATGGCGACCAGCTGATTTTTTTCCTTCCAACGATACGCGGCGGCGTTCAGCGACAGGTTGCGGCCGACCGGCTCATACTTGACGCCCGCCTCCCACTGCTCGCCGCGCAACGGCTTGAATACCTGGCCCTGGGTGCTGTTGGCCACCGGGGTGAACGATTCGCTGTAGCTGACGTACGGCGAGACGCCGCTGTCGGACAGGTACATCAGCCCTGCGCGCTTGGTGGTGGCGCTCGACTTCTGGGTATCTGCACCCTCGGTCTCGTTGCGGGCCTTGTCATGGCGCAGGCCAAGCGTCAGCAACCATTTCGACGTCAGGCTCAGCTGATCCTGCACGTAGAGGCCGGTCTGCTTCTGGGTATTGGCGGCCAGCAGCGACAGGTCGTTGAACGTGAAGCCGGTATAGACCGGGTTGTAGACGTCGATCGGCGTAGCCACCGGGTAACCGGCCGAGCCGGTCTGCTTGTAATGCAGGTAATCGACGCCGAGCAGGAGTTTGTGCTTGATGGTGCCGGTGACGAGATTGCCTTCCACAGACTGGTCGAGACCGAACACCTTGGTCTGCGCCAGCGAGGCGCCCGCATAGCGGTCCACCACGCGCTGGTTGACCGGATCGGCGTTGAACCCGCCCGGCAACGAGAACGAATCGGCGTACAACGTGCGGTAGTCGTTCTTGTTGTACGAGTAGCGCATGTTTTGACGCAATTTCCAGTCGGTATTCAATGCCGTCTCGAACGTCCAGCCGATGGTTTTGCGCTTGGTGTCGTAACGGTCGAAACCCGGCTCGCCGATGAAGCGGTTGGTCGGGATCTTGCCGTTCGGGTTGCTGGTCAGCACGCCGGACCATGGGAAGAATTGCGAGGTGGAGCCGGTTTTATCGTCCTGCCACAGCGCCTGCAGCGTCAGCGTGGTGTCGGCGTTGGGCTTCCACGTCAGCGACGGCGCCACCAGCGCGTGGTCGTCGGGCACGTAATCGACCTGGGTATTGGCGTCGCGCTTGACCGCCACCAGGCGGTACAGCCACTTGCCATCCTCGGTCAGCGGGCCGGTGAAATCGGCCTGCACCTGCTTGCGCTGGTAGCTGCCGTACTGCACGCCGATCTCGTTCTGCGCCACGGCCTGCGGGCGCTTGCTGACCATGTTGACCACGCCGCCGGTGCCGCCCTGGCCGTACAGCATGGCGGCCGCGCCGCGCAGCACTTCGATACGCTCGAGGGTGTACGGATCGGTGCGGGCGGTACTGGTGTAGTAGCTCATCGACTTGCGCACGCCGTCCAGGTATTCGTCGGGCGAGACGCCGCGCACCAGCATGCCGTCGCTGCGCGAATCGATGCCATAGGCATCCGAGCGCACGCCGGCCGCGTAGTTGAGCGCGTCCTGCAGGTTGCCGGCGCCCTGGTCGATGATCTGGTCGCGGGTAACGACGGTAACCGCCTGCGGCGTTTCCGACAGCTTGGTATCGGTCTTGGTGGCGGTGGCGCTGCGCTTGGCAAGGTAGCCGGCTACTGCACTGGTGGCGGTTTCACCCTGGCCCGTTACCAGCACCTGGGGCAGCACGGCGATGTCGCTATCGGCAGGCGCGGCGGCGCCGGTCTGCGCCAGCGAGGGCACGGCGACACCGACCGCCAGTTCGGCCAGCAATACTGCAAGCACCAGGCGGCGTGGTTGAAACGGGGATACACGGTGCGACATGAGGGACGTCCTTTATTATTTGAATGATTTTGAGAATGATAACTGTTCTCATTCTACAAAAAGGGAGAGGAATCGGCAAGCGCACACCGTTGCCAGGATGGCGGCTATAATGATAATCATTCCTATTACCCGGCGTGAATACGTCGGCTCGTTCAGGTCACCGCCTTCAACCATTTTTCAAATCATGCAAATCTCTACGTTCAAGATGTCGCCACTGGCTTTGGCCGCTTTTCTGATGACCACCGCTGCTGCGCAAGCCCAGAGCGGTGCGGCCCCGGCTGCCGCCGAGCCTGAAACGCTGCAAACAGTCACCATTACCGCGTCGGCGGACGCCTCCAAGGATGGACTGTCGAAAGCGTACGCTGGCGGCCAGGTCGCGCGGGGCGGTCGCATGGGTATCCTGGGCAACGTGGACATGATGAGCGCACCGTTCAATTCCACTAATTACACGTCGCAATTTGTCGCCGACCAGCAAGCTTCCAGCATCGGCGACGTGCTGGTAGCCGATCCCGGCGTTCGCGTCAGCCGTGGCTTCGGCAACTTCCAGGAGTCGTATGTGATTCATGGCTTCGAGCTGGCCTCGGACGATGTCGGCTACAACGGCTTGTACGGCATCTTGCCGCGCCAGTATGTCTCGCCGGAATTGCTCGAACGCGTGGAAGTCTTCAAAGGCGCGAGCAGCTTCCTGAACGGCGCAGCGCCTGGCGGCAGCGGCCTGGGCGGCGCGATCAACCTGGTGCCCAAGCGCGCCGGCAATACGCCGCTGACCCAGTTCACGGCGGGCATTGCGTCCGGCGGCAACGGCTATGGCGCGGTTGACATCGGCCGGCGCTTTGGCGAAAACCAGCAGTTCGGCGTGCGCGTGAATGCCGCCAAGCGCAAGGGCGAAACCAGCGTTGACAACCAGCGCAGTGAAGTGAGCCTGTTTACGGTGGGCCTCGATTACCGCGCCGGCAACCTGCGCGTGTCCGCCGACCTCGGCTACCAGGACTTCGACCTGACCGCACCACGCCCTAGCGTCACCGTGGGTGGCACGGCGGTACCGGCCGCTCCCGATGCATCGAAGAATTTTGCCCAGCCATGGTCGTTCTCCAGGGAGCGCGACACCTTCGGCACCGTCCGCGCCGAATATGACCTCAACCAGAACATCACCGCCTGGGCAGCCTTCGGCGGCCGCGCCGGCGTTGAAAACAATAGCCTGGCGAACATGACATCGTCGTCGGCCGATGGGGCCGCCAGCTTCTACCGCTTCGACAATGCCGGCAAACGCAATACCCGTACCGGTGAAACGGGCGTACGGGGCAAGCTCGCCACCGGCGCGGTCACGCACACGCTGGTGGCCTCCGCTTCGGGCTTCTGGCTCGATTCGCGCAATGCCTACGGCTTCGGCGGCTTCGGCCTCGGCAATACCAACCTGAACGCGCCGACAACCACCTACATTCCCACTTCCGCCCTCTCCTACGGCAACGATATCAACGATCCGCGCACCACGCAGAAGTCGATTCTGTCGAGCTATGCGATTGCCGACACGCTGGGCTTCAACGGCGATACCGTCCTGGTGACGATCGGCGCACGCCGCCAGACCATCAAGGACCAGGGCTACGCCTATAACACCGGCCTGGCCACAGACACCCACTACGACGAGAGCGCCACGACCCCGGTTGCTGCGGTGGTGTACAAGGTGCGCAGCGACCTGTCGCTGTATGCCAACTACAGCGAAGGCCTGGTACAAGGCGGCATTGTCGGCAGCGATTATTCGAATCGCGGCGCCGTGCTGTCGCCATATAAAACCAAGCAAAAGGAAATCGGCGTCAAGTACGATAGCGGCAAGCTGGGCATGACTGCGGCGCTGTACACCGCCGCCAAGCCGATCGGCACCGGTGAGCTGAACGGCGTGTATGCGCTCGGTGGCGAACAGCGCAACCGGGGCCTGGACCTCAGCGTGTTCGGCGTGCCGACCCAGGGCCTGCGCCTGCTCGGCGGCTTGTCATTGCTCAATGCCGAACAGCGCGGCACCGCGTACTCGGGCAAGGATGCCCTCGGCGCACCGAAGACGCAACTGAACCTGGGTACCGAATGGGACGTGCCTGGCGCTGCCGGCCTGGCCCTGACCGCCCGCGCGGTGTACACCTCGAAGCAGTACATCAACCCGGCTAATACGCTGGAAATCGGTTCGTGGACCCGGTTCGACCTCGGCGCCCGCTACCTGGCCCGCATCGCCGACCGCGACGTGACCTTCCGCGCCCGCGTCGACAACGTGGCAGACCGCAACTACTGGTCGGCGGCAGTCGTGTCGTTCGACTCGGGCGCGCTGGTGCTGGCGGCGCCGCGCACGGTGACGTTGTCGGCGACGGTTGATTTCTGACGAGCTGCAACGCTACGTCAACGGAATGCCGGGCTGACCCGGGCGTCCAACGCCGCAAACACCTCGACCGCCCAGTCGACAAACACGCGCACCTTGGCATTCAGGTGGCGGTTGGGCGGATAGAGCACGTGCAGCGGATGGCGCGGCGGTTGCCAGTCGGGCAGCAGTTGCACCATGTCGCCGCGCGCCACGGCTTCGCGCACGAACCACGCGAAGGTCTGACCGATGCCGAGCCCCGCCGCCAGCGCCGTCAGGTGGGCGGTGCTTTCGTTGACGGCCACCGCCGCCGCTGCGTCGATCTCCAGGGTCTCGTCGCCACGCTGGAAGCGCAGCGGGAACACCTTGCCGCTCAGCGAAGAAAAATAGCCGATGATGCGGTGTGTTTCCAGGTCGCGCGGATGCGCCGGACGGCCGTACTGCGCCAGGTAAGACGCATGGCAGCAGGTGATGAATTCCATGTCGCACAATTTACGCCCGATCAGCGTGGTGTCGGCCAGCGGCCCGCCCCGGACCACGCAGTCGATACCTTCGCTGACCAGGTCGGTGGGTCGGTCGCTCACACCCAGCCGCAGCTCGATGTCGGGATAGGCCGCCTGGAACTGCGGCAGCGCCGGCAGCAGGATCTGGTTGGCCAGGATCGAACCGATATCGACGCGCAGCCGCCCGCCGGGCCGCGCGCGCGTTTGCCGCGCAGCAGCGTCCATTTCTTCCAGGTCGATGATCAGGCGCCGCGCCCGCTCGTAGTACTGGGCGCCCTCCGGCGTGACCGTGATCGAGCGCGTGGTGCGCCATCACCGAGGAACATATTGCCGACGCGTTCGACCGCAATGTGAAGGGCCTGATCTTCACCGTCCAATATGCATTGCCGCTGCTGGGCCAGGGCGCCTCGGTGGTGCTGACCAGCTCCACCGCTGGCGTCGTGGGCACTCCGGCCTTCAGCGTGTACAGCGCCAGCAAGGCTGCCGTGCGCAACCTGGCGCGCAGCTGGATCCTTGACCTGAAAGACCGCGCGGTGCGCATCAATGTCGTCAGCCCCGGCCCGGTGCGCACCCCGGGACTGGTGGAACTGGCCGGCCCCGAGGCCGCCGCCCAGCAAGGGCTGCTCGACATGCTGGCCGCACAGGTACCGCTCGGCCGCGTCGCAGAACCCGAGGAAATCGCCAGGGCGGTGCTGTTCCTCGCGTCCGATGACGCCAGTTTCGTCAACGGCGCGGAATTGTTCGTGGACGGTGGCCTGGCGCAGGTGTAAGGCGAGCGACCACGCACGGCATCCGGAGCTGGCAAGAAAATCAATATTTCCTTTACAACAGTGATATCCTCGCTTGTTTTAAAGACATCGGATTTTTATGCGCTACAAAGCGATGGCCGCCTTGATGTTGTGTGTGTCGGGGCGGGCGGCCGAGTTACCGTGGGACCTCAGTTACCAGGCAGCCTTGCGCGATCACCCGATCGCGGACAATGAATTCATGCGTATCTGGCCGCTGCAACATCCAGAGCGACCCATCCACAAAAAACTGGCCGCCTACCAGGGCGAGCCCATCATTGCATCTCTGCTGGTCGAGCGCCCGGACTCCCATGCGGGCGATGCGCAAGCGACGTGGTTCATCGTCACCCGCAACGGCGCCCAGGCGTGCCCGTTCCACCCGAAGTTCATGAAAACTCCGTGCCAGGCGCTCGACCCCGAGCGCGTGAGCCAGGCGATCCGCCAGGTCATGCTCACACCCGATCCGACGCCGCCCGCCGGCACCGGCGGCGTGGTCGATGCCAATTACTTTGGCAAAAGCCGACCGCTGCTGATGAACTACGTGGGCTACCTGAGTGCCTACATCGACGGCAAGGTTTTGCAGCGCCCTATCAGCCTGACCGAACTTGCACCGACCGCGCAGGGACCGGAGGCGGGACGGCTGGCAGCGATCCTGCAGCGCGCGGTGGGCACCGATGCCGGCCTGCCCTCCGCCGCCCCGGTTACCGATGCGGTTGCCGACACCCCCCCACGTGCGACCGACGCGACCGAATTCAATCAACGCAGGGCCCTGATCCTGGAAGTGGAAGGCTACCTGCGTAACAACGATTACCAAAAGCTCGACGCGCTGCGCAACCGCCTGCTCAAGTCCCGGGCGCGTACGGCCAGCGGCGTCTGGCAATTGGCGGTGTATTACGGCGCACTGAAAAGTTATCCTGGTCGCACCCGCGATGCCGCCCACTGGGTGCAGATGGAAGCGCGCGCCAAGGCCTGGGAAAAGCAGGCGCCCGCCTCGGGCGCGGCGCGTATTTTCCATGCCTACGTGCTGATGGCGCGCGGCCTGTCCTACCGTGGCTCTGGTTTTGTCGAAGCAGTCAGCCAGGAAGACCTCAACCGCCTGCTCGCGGCCATGGGCGAGGCGCAAATCGTTCTGACGCAGGCCGATCAGCAACTGGTCAAGGACAAGGATCCGGAACTGTACCGGCTGCTCATGAACATCGCCGCCTGGTCCGCCAACTTCCGCGCCACGGACAACCGCACCGGGCTGCGCATGGGCATTCAACACTACCCGGATTACCATGAGCTGTATTTTACGGCGGCGCTGTTCGGCAACGCCATGTGGAATGCCGCGCCCGATGAAATCGAGGACATTGCCACTCGCGGCGCGGCAGCTGGCGGCGCCGACGCCGCCGCCATGTACGCCCGCGTGTACTGGTATGCCAACCAAGAAGTCTATGGCGACAAGCTGTTCGACGACCCGGCCAGCCTGGCCGACTGGGACCGCATGAAAACCAGTTTCGACGCCATGGTGGCGCGCTATCCCGATCCATGGAATCTCAATGCGTACGCGTATTTTGCCTGCCGCGCGCGCGACTATCCGGTCATGGACGACGTGCTGCGCCGCATCGGCGAACGGCGCGTGTTCCAGAGCTGGGGCTATCGCGGCGAACTAGCCTATGACGAATGCCTGGCTCACAGCGGCGAGCGCCGCATGCGCCCGGACGCCGCCGAAATCCGCCAGCGCGACGACCACCTGTACCGGGGCTTGCTGTACTATGCCAGCGCCGTGGCCCGCAAACAGGGTCTGCTGGACGAAGCGCTGCGTGCCCTGGCCAAGGCGGAAACCATCGCCAACCGGATCTATACCCATCCGGGCATGCCCTTGTACTACCACCGGGCACGGGCACAACTGGCGCTCAACCGCGATGAAGAGGCGGCGGCATCGCTGACCACCGGCCTGCAATACCAGCCCGACTATTTCGAAGCGTTTTATTATCGCGGCCTTGCTTACGACAAGCTGGGCCGCACCGATGCAGCGCGCCGCGATTTCGAGCAAACCGTGGCGCTGATGCAGGCTTTGCAGCGCGAGGGCAAACTGAAGTACCGCGGCACGCCCGAGCAGAAGGGCAGCTACCGCGCAGACCTGAAAAACATGGCGGAGAAGCTGAGACAATACGGGCTCGAGACGCCGGCAGTGGTGTTCGAAGTGAACTGAATGAAAGTGGATGAACGCGCACGGTTGCCTGCCGTTTTGCAAACATTTTTACTTTGGCGCTATGATGCGGTGCAGCAGCGTAATTTATGCACCCAAATCATCTCATAGGCGCATTTCATGGCACGTTCATCCATTTTCAACTTGCTAAGCCCACCTGCGCGCCGCGCCGATCCTGACCGTGCGCAGCCGCCGCGACCGATGCCGGGCCGCACCTGGCAAACCAGCAGGCCATGAGCGCCGCGCCGGCCCATTCCCCGATCGACGCGGCGCGCCGTCCCGGCATGCTGCACCTGTTCGCGCCGTACTGGGGTGCGCGCAAGCGCTGGCGTGCCTGGCTGCTGGTAGTGCTGTGGCTGGCGATCACGCTGGGCTCCGCATGGCTGTACGTCCGCGCCAACGAGCTGACCGGCGAATTGACCGACGCCCTGCTGGCGCGCAACTGGGACGTGCTGAAAAAAGTGGTCTGGATGACCATCGGCGTCGGCTTGCTGGTGGGGGCGCTCGGCGTGGTGCGCACCGCCATCATCGACCTGATCGACCTCGACTGGCGCACCTGGCTCAGCAACCACTACCTGGAACAGTGGTTCAGCTCGCACGCCTACTACGCCATGGATCCCGATGGCGCCCTCTCCAATGCCGACCAGCACATCGCCGAAGACGTCCGGCTGTTTGCCAACAGCAGCGTGGTCAACATCTCCAACATGATCAACGTGCTGGTCAATATCGTCGCCTTTACGGCCGTGCTGTGGGCGCTGTCTGGCACGCTCACCATCCCGATCGGCGACTGGCGGGTGCAAATCCCCGGCTACATGGTCTATGTCGCCCTGCTGTACAACATCGCCTATTTGCTGCTGGTCCATTGGGTGGGCAAGCGCCTGATCGTGCTGGGCATGAAACGCCAGACCGTCGAGGCCGACTACCGCTACGGCGCCATGCAGGTGCGCGAAAATGCCGTGCAGATCGCGTTTTATGGTGGCGCCGCCAACGAATTGCAGCGCCTGCGCCGCCGCTTTGCGAAAATCCGCGACAACGTCCTGGCCACGGTCGTGCGCAACGCCAAGCTCGAAATGACCAGGACAGTCTATGGCCACCTGTTTGCCGTGCTGCCCACGCTGACCGCCCTGCCGCGCTATTTTGCCGGCGAGATCACCATGGGCGGCGTCACCCAGGCCGTCGGTGCTTTCGGCCAACTAAGCGCGTCGCTCGGTTATTTCCAGGAGTCGTACAAGAGTTTTGCAATGTGGCTGGCTTTGGCCAACCGCTTGCGCGATTTTTCGTGGGCGATCAACAAGGCCCATGCCCGGCCGAACGGTTTTACCGTGGTGCGCGGCAACCAGTCCGACATCCACAGCAGCGTGTTGGCCCTGCGCACCCCGGAAGGTGAGCCGCTGGCCGATGTGGCGCCGCTGAAACTGGCGGCCGGCAGCCGCACGCTGGTGCGCGGCCCGTCCGGCACCGGCAAGAGCACGCTGCTGCGCACCCTGGCCGGCATCTGGATGCACGGCGCCGGCACCGTCACCCTGCCGGCCAAGGCGCGCATCATGTTTCTGCCGCAGCGCAGCTACCTGCCGAGCGGCACCTTCAAGGCCGCCATGTGCTACCCGCTGATGCCCGACCAGTTCGACGACGCCACCTGCCGGCGCGTGCTGGAAATCTGCGGCCTGGGCGGGCGCATCACGTCGCTCAATACGCGCGACAACTGGCAGCAGTTGCTGTCCGGCGGCGAACAGCAGCGCGTCGCCTTTGCCAGGGTGCTGCTGCAACGGCCAGACTTCGTGTTTCTCGATGAAGCCACCAGCGCGCTCGACCCGGCCACCGAAGCGAGCCTGTACCAGGCCCTGCTGAAAGAACTGCCCGACAGCGCCATCATCAGCGTGGCGCACCGCACCGCCGTGGCCGACTACCACGACGACATCATCGAACTGGTGCCGAGCGCGGCGCAGGCGGCGTAGCCGCGCAAACCGGGTTTTAATAACCGTAGATCATCTTGTAGGCCAGGTCCGGCGAGAAGGTCCCTGCCGGCGCCGCGCAGCCGTTCGATTCTCCGGGCGACTTAATCCACAACACCATTTCCGGCGCGCTGCAGGCCGGATTGACGCGCGGCGCCACCCCCAGCTTGCGGCCGGCGGGATCGCACCACTGGGTGCCGTTCGGTCCGTTACCATTGCGGCTGGTATCGACCACGAAGGCTTTTTCCAGGCCACGCTGGCGCAAGGCGTTGGCCACCGCCACGCCGTACGGGTTGCTCTCGGCATCGGTACGGTAGTTGGACACGTTGAGCGCAAAGCCACGTGCGCCGGCCACGCCGGCATCGACCAGCCGCGTGGCCGCTTCCGCCGGGGTCAGCCAGGCACTGTTGCCCATGTCGAGATACAGGTAAGCGCCGGGCGCCAGCGCGGCAAATTGCGCCACTGCGTAGCGCAGCAGTTCCAGCCGTGCGCTTTTGCCGGCTGCGTCCAGGCAGTCCAGTTGCGGCAGGGCTGCACTACGCCACGTCGCCGAAGCTCAAGGTAGGGCAGGAGTAGCCTGGCGCGCCAGAATCCCGCGTGAAAGTCAGTATCGAGCGCTCTCGCCCAATAGCAATCCCACTATGAAGACACTGATGGCTGTTCTCGACAGCTGCTGGATTAAAGCCAGGGTGTATCACGCTATTTAATGCGGGCGAAGATCGGATCAGAATCAGCGCTAATAGACTGTAAGATCGTATCCGGCCTTTTTTCAGGCAATAGTACTGGAAAGCTGTAGTCGATGGCGTAGTTATTGTGAAGCGCTGCGAGCAGCAGAGATTTCAAATAAATTAAGCCCGCGATTAGCGGGCTTGGCATGGTTCTAGTTCTTATCACTTACGATCATAGGGGCAGAAAGGGGCAATTCCAAAACCAGTCTTAACTCTTGCTGCGACGGTTCGCCTCACTGGCTCGACTGCCGCCTCCACGCCTCGACATACGGCCTGGTCAGCGGATTGGCCGTATTCCACTTGGGCGCGACGGGATCGTTGGCGATCATCAGCACGCCCAGCGCCACCATCCGGTTCACCTTGGCCATGTTGGCATAGTCGACCTTTTGCCAGTGGTCGCCGGGCGCGTGGTAGTCGGGATATTCGAAGGCCACGCACAGCGTGTGTGCGGGTACGCCCTGGTCGGCCAGCGCCTGGTTGTCGCTGCGGGCGAAATAGAAATCGCTGTTGGCTTCATTCTTGTAGACGTTGATGCCGGTGAGTTTGCCGGCTTTCCGGAATATCGTGCCGACATCGGAGAAATCGAAGCCTGTCATCGACGCGTTATTCAACTGCGGGCCCTCCGAGCTGTCGGTGCGCCCCACTTGCTCCAGGTTGACGTTGGCCACCGTCTGCCTGATCGGCAGGATCGGGTGGCGGCCGTAGTAGCGCGAGCCGAACAGGCCCAGCTCCTCGCCGAACACCGTCATGAAGACGATGCTGCGCGCCGGCCGCTGCTTCATGCCGGCCAGTGCGCCGGCAATCTCCATGACCGACACCGTGCCGCTGCCGTCGTCGTTGGCGCCGTTGTGTATCACCCCGTCCTTGATGCCGAGGTGGTCGTAATGCGCCGTCACCATCACATAGGTATTTTTCAGTTCCGGGTCCGAGCCGCGCAGCACGCCGATCACGTTGCGCAGCTTGACCGCACGTTCGACCGGCGCCGCCACGTTGACGCTGACGCTGACGCGTTCACCGCCGCCGGCGCGCAACGCGTCCAGCGCCTGTATGGCTTGCGCCGAGTGGAGCGTGATGCGCGGGACGGTGGCGACGGTTTCGCCACTGTTCTCGGGATCGATCAGGCGGCCGTTGCCGCCGGCATTACCTTTCGGTTGCTTGCGATCGACGATCAGCAGCAGCGCCGGCCGCAACTTCGCCAGTTGCGCGTTGTAGGCCTGCCAGCCAAGGTAGGCGACCTTGGCCTGCTCGGGCGGCATGGACTTGAAGTCGGGCAGATCGCTGACCACGACCTTGCCGGCCAGCGTGGCGCTGCTGTGCGCACCGAGCGCGGCGGCGTTGCCGGCGTCGATGTTGACGATGGCGGACGGCGCCAGCGCCAGTGCGTGCGGGAGACTGAAACTGAGCTGGTTGGCGGGAATGTTCAAGTGCTCCTTGCCGGCGTCGATCCTGAACGAAAAATCCTTCAGGTTGGTCTCGGCGAAGGTCCAGTTCGCGGTCTGGAAATAACCGTCGTCGCCAACCGCTTCGAGTCCCGCACGGCGGAACTGGGCGGCGATGTATTCGGCCGCCAGGTCCTGGCCACGCGATGGCGTGCCGCGCCCTTCCAGCAGGTCCGATGCGATAAACGACAGGTGGCCGCGCAAGGAGTCTGCTGAAATGCGTTCGAGAGTCGCGCTGGTGTCGGGTGTCAGGTGTGGATCTGCGGCGGCGCTGGCGCCTGCATAAATACCGGCGAAGCCGATGAACGCTGCGAAAGCGTAGGCGGATAATCTCTGCATGTGTGATCCTGTATTGTGCCTGACGGCATGTTTATTGTGCAACGGATCATATCAGAGTTCGCCGTGCATCAGCAGGAGGGCCGCAGCAGCCCCCAACCGGTGGCGCCCTGCGAAGGGCGGCCATCGTGCGCAGCGATGGCCGGCCGAATTATTTCACCGCGTCGGCAAGCTTCTTCGACATCGCCAGGTGATGCGCGACAGTGGGTTCGAGCTTGGTGGCCAGCGCTTTGACATCAGGGTCTTCGACGGCCGAGATATCTTTTTTCAGCGATGCGTGAACGTTGGCATGGCCCGCCACGCCGGCACGCTTGGCATAAGCCTCATCGAACCTCTTGCCGGACAGTGCATCGAGTTCGGCCGCCAGCTTTTGATGCGCAATATCAGGCTCGGTCGGCAAAGTCACTTTCTTGGCTGCGGCGACTTTTTTGGTCTCTTCCAGGCCCTTGGTATGATCGTCGATCATCAGCTGGGCAAAGGCCTTCACGTCCGCGTTGCTGCTTTTTTTCAGCGCCATTTTGCCCGTCTCGATTTCTGCCATATTGGATTGCGCGATACCGATCAGCCGGGCCGAGTCGTCCTTGCTGATGGTGGTTGCCGTGCCGGTTTTGGCGCTGACGCTGTTCTTGGCGGTGACGCTGGTTTGTGCATGCGCGACAGCGGAGAGCGAGGCGGCAATCGATAAGGCAATAAACAGTTTTGCTGGTTTCATGATGATCTTCCGTGGTGCAGGTTAAGACTGGCTGTCTGGAATATCAAGTGTGCAGCAAGCACTGCAACAACTCTGTACGCAAGGTTACAGAGACCAGCTTGCCATGCGACGGTGCATGCCAATGCCGGTCGCGCACCGGTTTACGCCGTGTGAAGAGAACGCACCAAGACTTGTTGGGGCGGCTGTATCGACGGCGTGGACGATTTATACCAGGATGAACTGGATCGCTATCGCGACGCGTTCGCGGCATTCCTCAACTGCGATACTGAAACCAATATCGGATAGCAAAAATAAACGATTGGATCACAATTTAAGGTCTCCATAAGATGATTTACGCAGTGCAAAAACTGCATTAAAAAAATTACATAAAGGAGACATTATGGACAACCAATGCGGACGCATCGGGGCTGTCATCGCACGCCCACTCTACTTGAAACTGTCGGTCGCTACCCTGCTGGGCGCTGGCGTGCTGAGCAGCGCTTCCGTGTGGGCGCAAGCCACCACCGACACGACCGAGACGCCTGAAAATACGGTGGTGGTCACCGGCGTCAAGGCATCGCTGATCAAGAGTTTGGCGATCAAGCGCAACAGTGATCAGGTCGTGGAATCGGTCGTTGCCGAAGATATCGGCAAGCTGCCTGACAATAATGTTGTAGAAGCGCTACAGCGAGTGACGGGGATTCAGGTCACCAATCGCGCCGGCGGCGAAGTCGGCACCCTGTCGATTCGCGGTCTGCCCGATGTCCAGACCACCTGGAACGGTCGCAGTATTTTCACTGCGTCCGGTACCCAGGTGGCGCTGCAGGACATTCCTTCCACTCTGGTACGCCAGATTGACGTCTACAAGACACGCGACGCCAGCCAGCTGGACACCGGCATCGCCGGCCAGGTGGACGTCAAGTCGCTGCGGCCTTTCGATTTCAAGGGCCCCAAAGTGTCGGTCCTGGCGCGTGAGACTTATCTCGACCCCGCTAAAAAGGCCAACCCGCAGCTCAGCGCCATGTTGAGCAACCGCTGGGAAACCGGCATCGGTGAAGTCGGCGCCCTGGTCAACCTGTCGGCCAGCCGGACCAAGTACCGCAACGAGAGTGTGACGCCGGGCGCCATGGTGCCGTTCACCAGTCCCAATGCTGCGGAGGTCCCTCCCGGCTATACGCCCCTGCAGCGCATTACCGACACCAATATCTGGAAGCCTGGCACCCATGCCGGCTTGCCGTCCGCAGCAGGTTCAACACTCGATTTCAACGGCAAAGCGTATCCTTATTACCTGGCGCGCGACGCCGTGTTCCAGAGCGACGTTGAAGGCGAACGTGAGCGCCCTGCCGCCAATATCGCCCTGCAGTGGAAGCCGAACAGCGATTCGGTCTACACCTTCGAATCGATGTACAACGGTTATCGTGACAAGTCCTTCAACCGTTTGCTGTTCAGTTTTGTCGACTGGTGGGGCGATCTGGGCAGCAATCCTGCCTCGACCATTACTACGTTCCCGGGAACGAACATCATCAAGAGCCGCACCGTCAATAATGTCTATGGCTTCAACAGCGGCGACTACACCACGTCGGCAACCGACTCCCGCATTTATGCCCTGAACGGCAAGTGGAATGTGGGCGACCGCCTGCGGCTCGAAGGTGACGTGGCCTACCAATCCAGCACCTATCATTCGGAATTTACCGCCACCCGCATCGATCGCGTGGCGCCCTCCATCAACGTCGACTTCAATGCCGGCGGCGGCAACACGGCGTTCAGCTTCAACGACAATGCCGACCTGACCAACGCGTCCAAGTGGAACGTTGCACAATTCTACGATAACGCCAACCGCAACAAGGGCAGCGCCGCGACGGCCAATCTGTCCGGTGTGTTCGACGCCGACTGGGGCGCGCTGGAGACGATCCACTTCGGCGCACGCTTCGACGACCGCAAGGCGTCGGAGGCCAACCGGACCCAGTCGGGCACCTTGAACCGCAACCTTGCCTCGCTGGGTCCCGAGTACGCCTCGACCAACTCGAACTTCGGCACGGACATCTCGAACGTTCCCCGCTCCTGGGTCGAGCCCAATGCGTACTACATCCGCGACCATATCGACGACTGGCGCAAGATGTTCAACGCGACCGATCCGAACTTCCTGACAACAGACAAACTCAGCCTGCAAAAGACGTTCGAGGTCGAAGAAAAGACCAGCAACCTGTTCTTGATGGGAAACGCCCAATCCGAGCTGTTCGGCCATCGCCTGCGCGGTAATTTCGGGGTGCGCTATGTCAAGGTCAAGACCGACATGACGTTCTACAAGGTCGATGCCACCACCAAGGCGGTTACCCCGTCCAGCGCCAGCAAGTCGACCAGCAAGTTCCTGCCCAGCCTGACCCTGATGTACGATCCGGCCAAGGACGTTGTGATGCGCTTGAACTATGGCGAAACCTTGCGCCGCCCGAATTTCGGTGATCTCAATCCGGTCCTGCAACTCGGCGACGACGTCTCGAAGGTAGGCTATGGCTCGGGCAGCGGTGGCAATCCGGACCTGAAACCGACGCGCTCCAAGAACCTCGACCTGACAGCCGAGTGGTATTTCCAGAAGGACAGCGCATTGTATGGCACAGTGTTCAAGCGCAAGATCGACGGCCTGGTCGTGGGCTTGCGCCGCAAGGTGCACGTCGATCCGGCGAACGACCCGTTCCGTAACTCGACCTCGGGTGGCGACCACACGAATGGCTATGACTACGTGATCAACTCGCCGGTCAACGCCTCGGACGGCACGATCAAGGGCGTCGAGCTGGGCTTGATCTACTTCCCGAAAGGATTACCGAGCCTGCTGGACGGCCTCGGATTCCAGGGCAGCTTTACGCGACTGAGCTCGTCGCAGAACGTGCCTGACGCGAACGATGCCGGTGAAATCGTCGCCCAGCTCGAGACCCCGTTCTTCGGCGTGTCCAACCGGTCCTACAACGCCACCATGGCTTACGAAAAAGGCCCGGTCAGCGCGCGCCTGTCCTATGTCTGGCGCTCCGGCTTCCTGGCCGCCAACGAAGCCGCCCTGTTCGCCAACCCGATCGGTATCTGGCGTCATCCGGAAAAGAGCGTGGATATGCAGGTGTCCTACAAAATCAACGACAACATGTCGGTCGATATCAGCGGCGTCAACCTGACCAACGAAATGCAGCAGCAGTACTACCACTTCGGTAATGCGGGTAACGCCCAGACCACCAACTTCGGTACGCTGCAGATCGGACGTTCGGTGTCGGTTGGTTTGCGCTGGAAGATGTAGTCCATCGTCAGGAAGACCTCGCACGTCACGCCTAGTGGATGTGTAGCAATAGCGGCGGCACTTGGATGTGCCGCCGGATATACCATTGACATATCCCGATAGACCCCTAAAATGGGATATGGGTTTTGTATATACTGCGGAGTCAATCATGGATCAAGGTGCCATTTTTCAAAGCAATCGTAGCCAGGCAATACGCTTGTCCAAGGCTGTGGCTTTTCCTGACCATGTGAAGCGGGTTGATGTCGTGGTGTTGGGCAAAACTCGAATCATTACACCAGCAGGTTCATCATGGGAGAGCTGGTTTGATGGTCCAGGCGTCAGCGCTGACTGTATGCTAGAGCGCGAGCAGCCAGCGGAGCAGGAAAGGGAATCGTTTTAAATGCTCAAGTTCATGCTCGATACCAATATCTGCATTTTTACCATCAAGAACAAGCCTGCCCATATTCGAGAGCACTTCATAAGGCAGCATGGTTTGATGTGCATCAGTACAGTGACCTTGGCTGAGTTATTTTACGGCGTGGAGAAATCGTCCAACCCGGCACGCAACCTGGCGGAAGTGGAGGGCTTCGCGGCCAGGCTGGAGGTACTGGACTTCGACGGTCATGCCGCAGCAAACACAGGACAGATCCGGGCAGAATTAGCGCGAACTGGCACGCCAATCGGCCCCTACGACCAGATGATCGCAGGCCATGCCCGCTCACGAGGCCTGATAATTGTCACCAACAACCGGCGAGAATTTGACCGTGTGCCGGGACTGCGCGTGGAAGACTGGACCGTGTAGTGCTGGCGCGGACCCAATACTGAACCACCGGGCCGGCATCCCCTTTGCCTTCGCCGCTTAACCTCTACTTTTAGCGCGCTCTAAAAATGGGGTAATTACTCAGGCAAACTAGACCACTGCTCTGGTAGCAGCTTACTTGGCGCCGCCAGGCCATCCGCGTGACGACCGGTGGCGCCTACATCGGACGAAAGCGCCAGGCGAATGTCTGGCTGGCTTTCAATATCTCCTCGCGTCCCGCCAATTGCACGGTGATGCGCCCCATCAGGTCGCGCCGCGCGTGCGCGATCGCGTCGGCGCGCACTACCACGCTGCGGTGGATCTGCCAGAATTCTTCAGGGTCTAGTGCCTCAAGCAACTCTTTGATCGACTTGCGCACATGGGTCTCGTCGTCGTTGCTGACTATGCGCGTGTACTTGTCCTCGGACTGCAGGAACAGGATTTTCGACACCGGGATCACCTTGATGGTGTCGCCGACGCTGCCGCTGATCCAGCGCAGGCGCGGCGCTGCGGCCTGGGGACGGAGGCGGCGCTCCAGTTCTGCCAGGCGCGCGCTCATGTCCTGTACCGACGGCCGGACCCGCGCCCGGACCCGGTCCACGCACAGGCTCAGCCGCGCCGAAGTGACAGGCTTGAGAAGGTAGTCGATCGCGCCGGCCTCAAAAGCGTCGAGGGCGTGCGTGTGGTAGGCCGTGGTGAATACGGCGAGACAGGCACCGTTGGCCGCGATCGCAACCTCCAACCCGCTCAGGACCGGCATGCGGATGTCCAGAAACGCGATGTCAGGCTGGTGCCTGCGGATCGCCTCCAACGCGGCGTGGCCGTCCTCGCATTCGGCCACCACCTGCAGTTCCGGCCAGGCATTGGCCAGCAGGCGGCGCAGCGCTGCGCGCGGCAAGTCTTCGTCGTCGGCGATGATTGCAGTAGGCATGGCTCAGGTCTCAGTTCTCAGGTCTCGGGTGGAAAACGCAGGGGCAGATGCAGGATAGCGGCGACGCCACCGTCCGGCAAGGCCCGCAGCACCAGTTTGGCCTGTTGGCGGTTCAGGTTGCCCAACCGCTCCTGGATATTCGCCAGGCCGATGCCGCTGCCACCGGTGGCGTTGCCGAAGCCGACACCGTCGTCGCTGACGCTCAGCTCAAGCATATCCGTTTCGCTCCGTTATCCGGCGCGCCATCACGGCGATGTGGGCGGCGCCTGGTTTGGGCTCGACGCCGTGCTTGACGGCGTTCTCGACGAGCGAGATAAGCATCAGCGGGGGCATCTGCGCCTCGTCCAAACCGCTCTCGGCGTCCACCGAGAAGGACAGGCGAGGAATGCGCTCGCGCATCAGCGCCAGGTAGGCGCGTGCGGCATTGAATTGGGTGGCCAAGGAGACACTGGGGCTGGCGGCGTCGCTGCGCATTTGCGGAATGGTCGAGCGCAAGTAGTCGACCAGGTGATCGAGGATGTTGGCGGCGCGCGCCTGGTCCGACACCATCGCCGAGCGCAGGCTGGCCAGGGTGTTGAACAGGAAGTGCGGCTCCACCTGGGCCGCCAGCACCGACAGGCGCAATTCGGCCTCGCCACGCGCGGCGTCGGCGCGGCGTAGCGCTTGGGCCTGCAGGGCATAGTCGAGCTTGCCGCGCTGGCGACTAAATGCGACCAAGTCGGTGAGGCCGCCAAGCCAGGACAGCAGCAGCACAATGGCAAGCGCCAAGGTGGCCGTGCCGGCGTCGGCGGCGACGCTGCGTGCGCCTGGCTGGGCCACAGCTTGAGGTGGAAGCTGTGGCGGTGCGCGGCTGAGCATGTTCTGCGTGACTTCCTTCTGCGCCAGCAAGAATTTAGCCACCGCCGCCTTGTACTCGGCGCTCTCCGGCTCGGTACGGACTGGCTTGTGCGGCTTGCTGGCATAGTCGTTAATGGCGCGCTGCCATTTCTCGATTGCTTGCAGTCCGTTTCCGATCGCTTTTTCTTGAGCCGGCGTTGGCGGCGTTCCGCTTGCATGCAGCTTGAAATAGTCATTCATCGCAGCTCGCTCTGTCGGCGTCAAAATCTCGGACATATGCAGCGGTCGGTCGGCGTCGTCTGGTGGGTCGATTTTACGAGGCGCCGTTCGGGCCATCTCCTCGATCGCCGCGACCATCGCCAACATTGGCTTGCTTTCGTCTGTCTGCAGTGTGTAAGGAGGCCCGCCAGCGCTGAGGCTGCGCTGCCGGTTCACGAACACTTCTGCGCGCGGCAAGGTTTTCCATGACCGGACGCCGCTGGCCTGGTCGACCCGGACAGCCTCATACAGGGTTTTGAGCTGGAAAAAGGTTGCGAGGCTTACCGCTATGCCCAACAGCAGGACCATGAACATGGTGAACAGCTCCACCCGACCTGTCCATGCCCGTTTGTGCACCCAAACCGCCCATCCCGGCCCCAGCAAGATCAGCAAGGCGACAGGCACGCAGTAAACGGCGGCCACCTGCAGAACGTCGCCCCAGTCGAGGTCGACCGGCTGAGCCGGGACGGCGGCCAGCGCGGTCAGCAGCAGGGCCACCAGCAGCGTGCCGATCAGGAAGGCCGTGCTGCGGTAGCGATACCAAGCCAGGCTGAAAATCGAAAAATTGCGCGCGCGCCCAAACCAGCTGGTTTGCACCACCACTTCCGGTGGCAGCAATGAGGAGGTACTTGCTCTTGTGTACAGAGAATCGGACGCGATCATGGTGCGCTCTTGGGTGGTTGGAGGAGGCGCCAGTGTAAGGTGTACAGTCCTCAGCAAGCATCGATGCGACAAGACCGGCTGAGAGGCGACGAAACAGGCGCAGAGTGGCCCGGGCAAGATACGGTGGCCGTGTGGCGCCGCGCCCAGGCTCCTGTCGCGGCGCGCGTTATCCCACGAATAAACCTGCTTTCCTCCGTTAGGAGTTCCAAATCGGATATAACGACTGTAGTTCTGCCTGTTGTACGGATCTTGTATAAATGAATCTGCCGACAGGAAACGCGCCACCAGCGGATCATATACCCTGCCGTTCACATACACCAGATCGAGCTGCTCAAGCGTTTCATGACCGGTGAATCCCTTGTTGTCGACCACGCCATCGAGCGTATCGGCTAATTATCGCTGTGCCGTCTTCGCGCCGCTCCCGAGCAAATGCAGCATATGAGCGATACCATCATGAATACCATCAAACCGCGCTGCTTACGAATGCCTGAGCTTGCCAACCATCGCTGCCCGAAAATGAAAAAGCCCCTGAAAATCAGGGGCTTGGAAGGATCAGTCTGCCAGCGGTTGCCGGCCTGTGCCGACTAGGAAATCATTCCCACTCAATCGTCGCCGGCGGCTTGCCCGAGATGTCATACACCACCCGGTTAATCCCGCGCACTTCGTTGATGATGCGATTACTCACCTTACCCAACAACGCATGCGGCAGATGCGCCCAGTGAGCCGTCATGAAGTCCTGCGTCTGCACCGCACGCAAGGCCACCACGTATTCATACGTGCGGCCATCGCCCATCACGCCCACCGATTTCACCGGCAGGAACACGGCAAACGCCTGCGACGTCGCTTCGTACCAGTTCTTCGGCAGGTTGTCGCTATCGACGGCCTGGCCGGCGATGAACTCGTACGGCGTGTTGCGCAGTTCTTCGATGAAGATCGCATCGGCGCGGCGCAGCAGGTCGGCGAAGTCTTTCTTCACTTCACCGAGGATGCGCACGCCGAGACCAGGGCCCGGGAATGGATGACGGTAAACCATGTCGTGCGGCAGGCCCAGTGCGACGCCGAGTTTACGCACTTCGTCCTTGAACAGTTCGCGCAGCGGTTCCAGCAAGGACAGCTTCATGTGTTCCGGCAGGCCGCCCACGTTGTGGTGGCTCTTGATGGTCTGGCCCTTTTTACCCTTGCCGGCCGACTCGATCACGTCCGGGTAAATCGTGCCCTGCGCCAGCCATTTGGCGTTGACCAGCTTGCCCGATTCGGCGTTGAACACTTCGACGAACTCGCGGCCGATGATCTTGCGCTTCTGTTCCGGATCGGCAACGCCGGCCAGGTGGCCCATGAACTGGTCTTCGGCATCGATGCGGATCACTTTCACACCCAGGTTCTTGGCGAACATGTCCATGACCATCTTGCCTTCGTCCAGGCGCAGCAGGCCGTGATCGACGAACACGCAAGTCAGCTGGTCGCCGATGGCGCGGTGGATCAGCGCGGCAGCGACGGACGAATCGACGCCGCCGGACAGGCCGAGAATGACTTCATCGGTGCCGACTTGCGCGCGGATTTTCTCGACTGCTTCGGTGATGTAGTCGGGCATGTTCCAGTCGGCCTTGCAGCCGCAGATCTCGTGCACGAAGCGGCCCAGCATGGCCTTGCCCTGCACCGTGTGCGTGACTTCCGGGTGCCATTGCACGCCGTAGAACTGCTTTTCTTCGTTGGCCATGGCGGCGATCGGGCAACTTGGGGTGTTGCCCATCAGGACGAAGCCTGACGGCATTTCCAGGACCTTGTCGCCGTGGCTCATCCAGACCTTGAGCATGCCGTGGCCTTCGTCGGTGACGAAGTCGTTGATGCCATCGAGCAGCTTGGTGTGGCTGCGGGCGCGCACTTCGGCGTAGCCGAATTCACGCACCAGGCCGTTCTCGACCTTGCCGCCCAGTTGCGCGGCCATGGTTTGCATGCCGTAGCAGATGCCCAGTACCGGCACGCCCAGTTCGAACACGGCGGCAGGCGCCTGCGGGGCGTCGCCTTCCAGGGTGGAGCTGTGGCTGCCCGACAGGATCACGCCGGCGGCGCCGTAGTTGCGGACGAATTCGTCGCTGACGTCGTACGGGAACACTTCCGAGAACACGCCGGAATCGCGCACGCGGCGCGCGATCAACTGGGTTACCTGGGAGCCGAAATCGAGAATGAGGATTTTTGAGTGCATAGGGTAGGTACTGAGCAGTATGAAGACTATAGAAAAACGCCGGCATCATGCCGGCGTTTGCAAGGACTTAGTCGCCCGAACGGTAGTTCGGCGCTTCCTTGGTGATTTGCACGTCGTGCACATGCGATTCGCGCATGCCGGCCGAGGTAATCTCGACGAACTCCGCCTTGTTGCGCAGCTCTTCGATGGTGGCGCAGCCGCAATAACCCATCGACTGGCGCACGCCGCCCACCAGCTGGAAGATAATCGCCAGCACCGAGCCCTTGTAAGCGACACGGCCTTCGATACCTTCAGGCACGAACTTGTCGGCCTTCATGGTGGCGTCCTGGAAGTAGCGGTCAGCGGAACCGTCGGACATGGCGCCCAGCGAGCCCATGCCGCGATACGACTTGTACGAACGACCCTGGTACAGGATCACTTCGCCAGGTGCTTCTTCGGTACCGGCAAACATCGAACCCATCATGACGGTCGAGGCGCCAGCGGCCAGTGCTTTCGAGATGTCGCCCGAGAAGCGGATACCGCCGTCGGCGATACATGGCACGCCCGTGCCTTCCAGTGCTTCGGCCACGTTGGAGATCGCGGTAATTTGCGGCACACCCACGCCAGCAACGATACGGGTAGTGCAGATCGAGCCCGGGCCGATGCCGACCTTGACTGCATCGGCGCCGTATTCCACCAGCGCCAGCGCGGCGGCGGCGGTAGCGATGTTGCCGCCGATGACGTCCACGTGCGGGTACTTGGTCTTGATCCACTTTACGCGGTCGAGAATGCCTTGCGAGTGGCCGTGGGCGGTATCGACCACCAGCACGTCCACGCCGGCAGCAACCAGCAGGTCGATACGCTCTTCATCCTTGGCACCGACGCCAACGGCAGCGCCGACCAGCAGCTTGCCGTGCGAATCTTTCGACGCATTCGGGTGCTCGGTCGATTTCTGGATATCTTTTACCGTGATCAGGCCGCGCAGCTCGAAGCTGTCGTTGACGACCAGCACGCGCTCGAGGCGGTGCTTGTTCATCAGGCGCTTGGCTTCGTCGCGGTCTTCGTCGTCCTTGACATACACGAGTTTTTCGCGCGGCGTCATCTTGGCGCGCACTTCGGCGTCCAGTTCCTGTTCGAAGCGCAAATCGCGGTTGGTGATGATGCCGACGACTTCCTTGCCTTCAACGACAGGGAAACCGGAAATACCGTGCAACTCGGTCAGCTTGATGACGTCGCGGATTTTCATGTCCGGCGGGATCGTGATCGGATCGCGCAGCACGCCAGCTTCAAAACGCTTGACCTTGGCGACCTCGCGGGCCTGGTCGGCCGGGCGCAGGTTTTTATGGATGATGCCGATACCACCCTCTTGCGCCATGGCGATGGCCAGGCGGCCTTCAGTCACGGTATCCATCGCGGCGGACAGCAGCGGGATGTTGAGGCTGATATTGCGGGTCAGGCGCGTCTTGAGGGACGTATCTGCAGGCAAGACGTTGGAATAGGCTGGAACGAGGAGCACGTCATCGAACGTGAGTGCTTTTTGGAGTAGACGCATAGTATTTCCTATAGGCGCAAAGCGGCATTGTACAGGAAAACGGCCTTGCTGTCAGGCATAGCTTGCGATCGGCCGCTGTCACTTTCACCATAGCTGCCGTATGATATCGCTATCAATGTTCATGAGCCATAGTCGATGACGAAATCACAAGCGGTCCGCAGCCGCGCCAGCGGGCGCATTACCCTGGCGATGGTGGCCCAACATGCAGGCGTGGCCACCATGACGGCCTCGCGCGCCATCACTCAACCCGACATGGTGTCGCAGGCGCTGCGCGACCGCGTGGATAAAGCCGTGCTGGAACTGGGCTATGTACCCAACCGCGCTGCGCGGGCGCTGGCCTCGTCGCAATCGAAGGTGATCGCGGTGCTGGTGCCGTCGCTGTCGAACGCCGTGTTTACCGAGGTGCTGGCCGGCATCCAGGATGCACTCGACGCCGACGGCTACCAGATCCTGATCGGCAACACGCGCTACTCCGACCGCGAAGAAGAAAAGCTGATCAACACCTACCTGCAATCGAACCCGGACGGCATGCTGCTGTCGGGCCTGACCCACAGCGACCGCGTGCAGCAGATACTGACCACCTCGCGCGTGCCGGTGGTGTCGATGATGGACATGTCCACCGACCCGGCCCAGCTCACCGTGGGCTTCTCGCAATTCCAGGCTGGCCAGGCGATGACCCGCTATTTGCTGGACAAGGGCCACAGGCGCATCGGCTTCATTGGCGCCCAACTCGACGAGCGCACCCTGCGCCGTGCTGAAGGCTACCGCAAGGCCATGCACGAGGCGGGCCTGTTTGATCCCCGCCTGGAAGTGATGGTGCCCGATCCATCCACCCTGGCGCTGGGCGCCGAACTGCTGGGCCGCATGCTGGCCCAGGCGCCCGACTGCGACGC
The DNA here is from genome assembly GCF_009295655.1 of Duganella sp. FT27W. NCBI lineage: Bacteria > Pseudomonadati > Pseudomonadota > Betaproteobacteria > Burkholderiales > Oxalobacteraceae > Duganella > Duganella sp. FT27W. The sequence continues at coordinate 728,357 of NZ_WHIV01000001.1, read as the reverse complement.
CATCTTCTGTTGCAACGACGACCTGGCCCACGGCGCCATCTACCAGTGCCAGCGGCGCGGCATCGCGGTGCCGGCGCAACTGGCCATTTGCGGCTTCAACGATTTGCCGGCATCGGCTTGGATGAATCCATCGCTGACCACGATCGGCACGCCGCGCTACCGCATCGGGTTCGAGGCGGCCACCTTGCTGCGGTCGGTGATCAAAGGAGATGCGCCGGCAGTTCGGCAGATCGATCTGGGATTTACCTTGATGGCGCGCGAGAGTGCGTGAGTGAGCGAAACGTTCTGTGTGTTGGCAACTGAGACAGGTCAAGGCATTCCGGCATGGGATTCTCGCCAGTGGCGTAGACCTGCGAAAGCTGGCGCAGGACGGGGACGATGGCGTGCCGGTGGAGACACTGATTGAGCGATTTTCTTCCGCGGCACCGCCAGGCCACAGTTTGCGCTAGACGCGATGATCGTAGACGAAACGCCGGACGCGGGCGATCGTGATCAAGGCTGCGTCGGGATGGGCCGGATTGATTAATACATTGTCTTCCTCGTTGATGATCACCGACGGCACAACCAGCAGTGCTGAAGCACCGCCCGCCAACCAGGCCGAGCCAACGGAACGAGAGACCATGCCCTCGGGAACCACATTCCAGCCGACTGGCAAAGGACGGGGCGTGACGATGCGCGCTGCCCACACCACGTCCGGCACGTCAATGCGCACCAAGATACGGTTCCATGGCAGCATTGCTCCTCTGGCGAAATGGGCGCGTGTTTCCCAAGCTGCCAGCGAAATCGACGTTGCCGCATAGGTCACATGCTCGCCGGCATTGTTCCATCGCGCCCCGCCGCTGGCTGCTCCCTTGCCAGCCATGTCTTCCGCCGTATAGCTGGGGGTGTCCGAGGCAATGCGCCACAAATGGACCGTCATGCTGCCAGTCCACCGCGCATACGCTCCAGCACTTGCTCGACCGCGCGCTGCCCTTCGGGATTGCGTAACATGTCGGCCGGGGTATTGTTCCCCAGTTCAGGCAGCTTTTCATGGATCCAGCGCGCAAACCAACCTTCCAGGTCAAAGGTTTTCATCTGCTCAGGGTCGCCGCTCTCATCGAGCATCCTGCGCAAGGTGGCCAGCAGGCGCAAATAAGCCATGATGCGATGCCCAGCAACGTCAGGCAGCGGCTTGTTGGCAGCTTCGTTGCGCACAAAAGTAGTCTGCGACACACCGGCCAGTCCCATGATGATGGAAGCCGGTTCGCCCGTGGCCCTGGCAATCATCTTGACCACGTCGGTTGGCACCCCCGCTTCTACCGCGTCGTACAGCTGAACGCCTGGCGCCTCGCGCACTCGTTCTACCAGCGCCCTGAGTTGCAGCAGCGGGGTCTTCCCGGTACTGCCTGACTGCCCCAATTTTTTGTCCCACAGAACATGGATCTTGCGGACAGCAGGTTGCGGACGTTCCGCTACGCTCTTGGTTCCCAATTTCTCCGCGCCTCCCCGGCTGCGGTGAGCAACAATTATTTCGTCCGTTGCAGCCATACCGCCCTCCATTTGGTTGGATTATGACAGTCAAATGGTAACCCACAATCGCGCAAGACTCAATGGCGCATATAAGTTCGCTGCGCCGCAACATGAAATTCTGTTTACAAATCTTGGCAAACCCTTACACTGCTTAACATCACTGTTAGCGCTAACATGGTTTTTTGTTATTGGGCTCTCTCAGGGTAGCGTCCACTGGCGTGATCCCTGTTCCGGGCAGTGGAGCGAGCGCTCCGCTGCCTTCTTTTTGAAGGCGATTGTGATTCCGACCCAGACTGCGCCGCTTACCTGGCGCGAAAAATTCAGCTACGGCGTGGCCGACATGGGGTTCAATTTTTATTGGACCAATATCGCCACCTTCCTGCTGATCTTCTATACCGACGTGTTCGGCATCTCGGCTGCGGCTGCCGCGTCGATGATGTTTTCGGTGAAGATCATCAATGCCTTCACCGACCCCATGATCGGCGCCGCCGCCGACCGCACCACCACCCGCTTCGGCAAGTTCCGCCCTTACCTGCTGTGGGTGCCGATTCCGCTCGGCTGCGCCGCCATCCTCACCTACACCACGCCCGACCTGTCGCGCGACGGCAAACTGGTCTGGGCCTACGGCACCTACCTGCTGATGATGGTCTGCTACACCTGCATCAATATTCCGTACAACGCGCTGTCCGGCGTGCTGTCGGCGGATCCGCAGGAGCGCTCCACCGTCAATGGCCTGCGCTTCATCTTCGCGTTTGCCGGCGGCACCCTGGTCACCGCCGCCACGCCGGCCATGGTGGGCTGGTTCGGCAACGGCAACGACAAGCTGGGCTGGCAACTGACCATGCTGGTGTGGAGCATTTTCGCCTCGCTGCTGTTCGTGCTCACCTTCTTCAACACGCGTGAACGGATCGCCCCTCCCCCGTCGCAAAAGTCGAACGTGATGCAGGATATCCGCGACCTGTCGCAGAACCGGCCGTGGGTGGTGCTGTTCTTCCTGGCCTTGATCATCATGATCACCATCACCCTGCGCACCACGAGCGCCGCCTACTACTTCAAGTACGTGGTGGGCCGCCCGGAACTGATGCAGGGCTTCGTGCCAGCGTACATGATCTCGGCCGCCATCGGCGCCTCGCTCACGCCCTTGATGACGCGCTACGTGGACAAGAAAAAGCTGATGATTATCCTGATGAGCATTACCGCCGTGCTGTCGTCGGCGTTCTTCTTCGTGCCCAGCGACCAGGTCACATTGATGTTCGCACTGCAGATCGGCATGGGCCTGGCGCTCGGCCCCAAGTCGCCGCTGGCGTTCTCGATGTATGCCGACACCGCCGACTACAACGAATGGCGCACCGGCCGCCGCGCCACCGCGATGACGTTTGCCGCCGCCACCTTCTCGCAAAAGCTCGGTACCGCGATCGCGGTGGCGGTCATCGGCTGGCTGTTCACGGTGCTCGGCTACGTGGCCAATTCGGCCCAGAACAGCGGCTCGCAGGCCGGCATCGTGTGGCTGATGTCGTTCATCCCCGCCGCGTTTGCGGTGCTGGCCGTGGCCATCATGTTTTTCTATAACCTCGACAACCGCAAGCTGGTGCAGATCCAGGCCGACCTGCAAGCGCGCAAAATTCAATAAATGGAGACCTGTTTCATGTCACGCCCGATGTTAAGCCCTGCCGATGATGGCAACCGCTACGAACTGACCAGCCCCACGGCCATGCCGCGCGCGGGCGGCTTCCTGTGGAACCAGAAGATGATGATCCAGGTGACCTGCCGCGGCTACGCGGTCGCCCAGTTCATGCAGCCGGAACCGGCCAAGTACGCGCACGCGCCCAACCTGGAAGCCAAGACCTTCATGCAGCCGGAGCAGAATTACTACGCGCACCACCCGGGCCGCTTCTTCTACATCAAGGACGAGGAAACCGGCGAACTGTTCTCCGCGCCGTACGAGCCGGTACGCGCACCGGTTGACCGTTTCGCTTTCTCGGTCGGCAAGAACGACCTGGCCTGGACTGTCGAACACCTGGGCGTACGGGTGGAACTCACCCTCTCCATTCCGACGTCGGACGTGGTGGAACTGTGGTCGCTGCGCGTGTCCGACCTGTCGGGCCGCGCACGCAAGCTCAGTGTGTACCCGTATTTCCCGATCGGCTACATGTCGTGGATGAATCAATCGGGCGAGTATCGGCCGGACCTGGGCGGCGTGGTGGCCAGCAGCGTGGCGCCGTACCAGAAGGTGGCCGACTACTTCAAGCAAAAGGATTTCAAGGACAAGACCTACTTCCTGTGCGAAGAAGCACCCGACGCGTGGGAAGTACAGCAGCAGGCGTTCGAAGGCGAAGGCGGCCTGCATCGCCCCACCGCCATCGATGCCGAGCTGTTGGCCAACGGCGACGCCCGTTACGAAACGCCCGCCGCCGTGGTCCAGTACCGCCTGGCGCTAGACGCGAACGCCTCGCACGACTACCGCTTCATCTTCGGCCCCGCTTTCGATGACGCCGAAATCGCCGCCGTACGTGCGCGCTACCTCCACGCCGAAGGTTTTACCAAGGCCCGCGCCGACTACGCCGACTACATCGCCAGCGGCACCGGCTGCCTGCGTATCGACACGCCCGACAAGGAACTCGACAACTTCGTCAACCACTGGCTGCCACGCCAGGTGTTCTACCACGGCGACGTCAATCGCCTGTCCACCGATCCGCAAACCCGCAACTACCTGCAAGACAATATGGGCATGAGCTTCATCAAGCCCGCCGTGATGCGCGCGGCGCTGCTGCACGCGCTGGCGCAGCAGGAAGCCAGCGGCGCGATGCCCGACGGGATCTTGCTGGTCGAGGGGGCGGAGCTCAAATACATCAACCAGGTGCCGCATACCGACCACTGCGTGTGGCTGCCGATCGCGTTGAAAGTCTATCTCGACGAGACCGGTGACTACGACGTGCTGGCCGCGCCGGTGACCGGAAAAGACAGCGGCGTGACGCTGACCGTGGCCGAACGCATGCACGCCGCCATGGACTGGTTGCTGCAGGCGCGCGATGCGCGCGGCCTCAGTTACATCGCCCAGGGCGACTGGTGCGATCCTATGAACATGGTGGGCTACAAGGGCAAAGGCGTTTCCGGCTGGCTGACGGTGGCCACCGCGTACGCACTCAACCTGTGGGCCGGGATGTGCGAGCAAGGCGCTCACATCGACGGTGCGCTGGCCGACAAGTCCAAACATTTCCGCAGCGGCGCCCAAGCCGTCAACCGCGCCGCCAACGAGCACCTGTGGGACGGCGACTGGTACGCGCGCGGGATCACCGACGACAACGTGGTCTTCGGCGTCTCGAAAGACGTGGAGGGCCGCATCTACCTGAACCCGCAGGCCTGGGCCATGCTGGGCGGCGCGGCCAATGCGGGCCAGCGCGCGTCGATCTTTGAGCAGGTGAAGCAGCAGTTGCACACGCCGTACGGCGTGGCCATGTTCGCGCCGCCGTACAGCGCCATGCGCGACGACGTGGGCCGCGTCACGCAAAAGCACCCGGGGTCGGCGGAAAATGGCGCGGTGTACAACCACGCGTCGATCTTCTACATCTACAGCCTGTACTCGGTGGGCGAAGGCGACCGCGCATACCAACTGCTGCGCCAGATGATCCCCGGCCCCAGCGAGGCAGACTACCTGCAGCGCGGCCAGCTGCCGGTGTTCATCCCCAACTACTATCGCGGCGCTTACCACCAGTATCCGCGCACGGCAGGCCGCTCGAGCCAGTTGTTCAACACCGGCACCGTGTCGTGGGTGTACCGCTGCTTCATTGAAGGGCTGTGCGGCTTGCAGGGAGAAATCGATGGCCTGCGCGTGGCGCCGCAACTGCCGAAACACTGGGGTGGCATACGCGTGGTACGCCAATTCCGGGGTGCGACATTCCATGTAGTTATACAACGCGGCGATATTCATGAAATCGTTGTCAAACTCGACGGAAAACGATTGCCTGATACGAAAGTGACAGGTATCGTTGCGGGTGGAGTACACGCGCTGGAAGTCCTGATTCCGCGTTAAGGACAGCGCGTTTAAGACTGAAACTACACTACAAGGATAAACAAATTGAAGAAGCGTCTCTGGTTGTCGCTGGCCCTGGCCTACCCCCTCATGATGACTGGCGCGGCCCATGCCGCCCCCGAAGCCAACCGCCCCTGGCTCGACGCCGCGCAGTCGCCGGACGCGCGCGCCGACCAGCTGGTCAAGGCGATGACGCTGGATGAAAAAATCCAGACCGTGTTCGGCTACTTCTCCACCGATTTCGAATCCAAGCAGTACCTGGCCCCGAAAGACGGCCGCAAGGACTCGGCCGGCTTCGTGCCCGGCATCGAGCGCCTCGGTTTGCCGTCGCAATGGCAGGCCGACGCCGGCATGGGCGTGGCCACGCAAGCCGCGTCCAAGAATCCGGTCGAACGCACTTCCCTGCCCTCGGGCCTGTCCACCACCGCCACCTGGGATCGCAAGCTGGCGTTTGCCGGCGGCCACATGATCGGCAGCGAAGCGCGCATGAGCGGCTTTAACATCATGCTGGCCGGGAGCGTGAACCTGATGCGCGAACCGCGCAACGGCCGCAATTTCGAATACGGCGGCGAAGACCCGCTGCTGGCCGGCGTGATGGTCGGCGAGCAGATTCGCGGCATCCAGTCGAACCACATGGTCTCCACGCTCAAGCACTTCGCGTTCAACGACCAGGAAACCAACCGCAATCACATCAACGTCAAGATCGAAGACGCCGCCGGCCGCATGTCCGACCTGCTGGCCTTGCAGATCGCGATGGAAGTGGGCGACCCCGGCTCCGTCATGTGCGCGTACAACCGAGTGAACGGCCCGTACGCCTGTGAGAGCGATTACCTGCTCAACGAAGTACTGAAGAAAGACTGGGGCTTCAAGGGTTACGTGATGTCCGACTGGGGCGCCACGCACTCCACCATCCCGGCCGCCATGGCAGGCCTGGACCAGCAGTCGGGCCATCCGTTCGACAAGTCGGCGTACTTCAACGAGGCGCTCAAAGAGGCGGTGGTCAACGGCCACGTGCCGCAGTCGCGCCTCGACGACATGGTCAAGCGCATCACGCGCACCATGTTCGCCCACGGCCTGGCCGAGCATCCGGTAAAAGCCGCCACCACCAAGGACGCCGGCATCGACTTTGCCGCCAACGGCAAAATCTCGCAGACCGGCGCCGAAGAAGGCATGGTCCTGCTCAAGAACAGCCGCGACATCCTGCCGCTGGCGGCGACTGTACGCACCATCGCCATCATCGGCGGCCACGCCAACGTGGGCGTGATGTCGGGCGGCGGTTCGGCCCAGGTGTATCCGATCGGCCTGTCGCCGGTGCCGAACGAAGGTCCGCAATTCTTCCCGGGCCCGATGGTCTATCACCGCTCGTCGCCGATGCAGGAACTGGCGTCGCGCACCAAGGCCAGGATCAGCTACGCCGACGGTAAAGATCTCAAGTCGGCAGCCAAGCTGGCAGCATCGTCCGACCTGGTGATCGTGTTCGGCAACCAGTGGGCCGCCGAGAGCATCGACGCGCCCGACCTGAACCTGCCCAACAAGCAGGACGACCTGATCGCCGCCGTGGCCAAGGCCAACAGCAAGACCGTGGTGGTGCTGCAAACCGGTGGCCCGGTCGTGATGCCGTGGCTGAACAACGTGGCGGCCGTATTGGAAGCGTGGTACCCGGGCACCAATGGCGGCGCCGCGATCGCGCGCGTGCTTACCGGCGAAGTCAATCCGAGCGGCCGCCTGCCGGCGACCTTCCCGGCCTCGGTGGCGCAGCTGCCGCGCCCCGTGATCGACGGCGACGCCGTGACCAAGGACGAGGACATCCTCAACAAGACCACCACCAACTACAACATCGAAGGCGCGGCGGTCGGCTACAAATGGTTCGACCTGAAGGGCCACAAGCCGCTGTTCCCGTTCGGTTACGGCCTGTCGTACACCACGTTCGCGCTGTCCGACCTCGCGGCGAACAAGGCCGACAAGGGCATCGAAGTGACCTTCAACGTGAAGAACACCGGCAAGCGTGACGGCAAGGCGGTGGGACAGGTGTACATCGCACCGGCCAAAGGCGGCTGGGAAGCGCCGAAGCGCCTGGGCGGCTGGGATAAAGTGGAAGTCAAAGCCGGCGAGACGGGCAAAGCCACCGTCAAGGTCGATCCGCGCCTGCTGGCCATGTACGACAGCGCCAGCAAGACCTGGAAGATCGCCCCGGGCGAGTACGTGGTAACGTTGGCCGACTCGGCAGGCGCCAAGCCTGCCGCCACGGTCAAGGTCAGCCTCGACGCGCAGACCGTCGATATCCACGGCAAGTAACTTCGCTCAGTCCCGCGCACTCGCGCGGGACTTCCCCCCTCCCCCCGACGCGCGCCTACTTCTCTTTCCAGAACACGTCGACAGTATCGATCCGGTCCGCACGCCAGGCCTGCACCTTCGCTTCCACGAAAGTACCTTCCATATCGTCGCGCGGGGTGATCTTGGTGGCGTAGTAGTGGTATTCCTCGCCGTGCTTTTCTTTGGCCAGGAATTCGGCCTTGCGTACCAGGTCGGCATCGCGGCCCAGCTGGTGGCCGCCCAGCGCCAGCAATGCCAGCACCACGCCAATGCCCAGCGCCAGGTGGGCTGCCGGTTCGCGCCGGCCGCTCGACAGGATGGCGGTGCGTACGGGCTGACGCAGCAGTTCGGTGCGCAGCCAGTGCAGCACGGCGCAAAACAGCAGCAGCGGCAGCAGCACCGCCAGTTGCGCACCGGGGTCGAGCTGCCATTGCGTGAGGGTCAGGTCAAACGGCTGCAGCAGCGTGAGCACGAACATGGCGAGCGCCAGCGGCAGCAGCACGCTGGCGATCCAGACCAGGAAGAAGGCGGCACGCAGGCTGCCGCGCACCAGGTAGATGCCGCCGATCAGGGCGGGGATGATCATGCTGTACGAATAATCGGCGCCGGTGGCGATGCGCCATGCCATCCAGGCCAGTTCGAACGCGCACAGCGCAAGGAGCACTACGCCGGCGCGGCGCAGGATGGAGGGAGCAGGTTGTGTATCGGGCATCAGGAAGCGGAAGTGACAGGGGGATTCTTGCGGCGGCGCCGCGCGTTCTTGGGATCGGCGATCAGGGGGCGGTAGAGCTCCACCCGGTCGTGGGGCCGTAAAGGTGTATCGAGCGGTTTTTTCTTGCCGTAGATGCCGGTCTGCAGGGTAGCCAGGTCGATGCCGGGTACCTCGACGGCCACGCCGGACAGGGCCAGCGCCTGCTCGATAGTGGTACCGGGCGCCACCTGCAACGCGCGCAAAAACTGCACGGTGTCGCTGGCGTAGCAGACTTCGACGGTAAAGGTGGCAGCCGTATCAACCACGAAGGGGGGAATTTCCATACACCGTCTCCGCGCGCTTGCAGAAGGAATCGACCATGCTGTTGGCGATCATGCCAAACACCGGGCCCACCAGCTTGTCGAGGATGGTGCTGGAAAATTCGTAGCGCAGGTCGAGTTCGATCTTGCAGGCGTCTTCGCGCAGGGCCTTGAAGGTCCACACGCCGTCGAGGCATTTGAACGGACCATCGACGAGCTTCATGCGGATCGATTCGAACGGCACGTTGTCGTTGGCGGTGGTAAAACTCTGCTTGACGCCGTGGTAGTTGATGCCGACGCTGGCCACGGTGCGGTTTTCAGTGCGCTCGCGGATATCGACGCCACCGCACCACGGCAGGAATTTGGGATAGTCTTCGATGCGCGCCACCAGTTCGAACATCTGCTGGGCGCTGTAACCGAGGAAAACTGATTTGTGCACTACTGCCATTGGCTAACCATTTGCTATGATGTGGAAATAAGATGCTGTAAGCCGTAATTTTATACGCGAAACCGAAATTTAACCGACCCGGTACGGGTTTATCGTCGATTTACCGAATTCATGACCATAGCAGATAATAAAAAAGCATTTTTTGACTACTTCATCGAGGACCGTTTCGAAGCCGGCATCGTGCTCGAAGGCTGGGAAGTCAAAGCGATCCGCGACGCCCGCGTGCAGATCAAGGAAGCTTACGTCACCATCCGTGGCGACGAGCTGTTCCTCTTCGGCGCCCACATCAGCGCCCTGCCCACCGCCTCCACCCACATCAGCCCCGAAGCCGTGCGCACCCGCAAGCTGCTGCTGCACCGCGCCCAGATCGACAAGCTGATCGGTAAAGTGGAGCGCTCCGGCTACACGCTGGTGCCGCTCAACCTGCACTACAAGGAAGGCCGCGTGAAATGTGAAATCGGCCTGGCCAAGGGCAAGAAACAGCACGACAAGCGCGCCACCGAGAAAGACCGCGACGGCAAGCGCGAAGTGGCCGCCGCCATGAAGACTCACAACCGTTGACGCCACGCCATCATGGCGTGCCATTGTTGCGCGCCCATGACAGAACCCGGCCCGGCGCCGGGTTTTTTATTGCCCGGGTAATTTCTAACGAGAAACATCCATGTTACACTTGGCGCAGATGATTTGTCATTCATGGCCTGCGCTCGTGCGGCGTGGAGACGTGACAAAAGCTACTTTTTGACAATGAGGCAACAAATGGCGCTGAAACTCGCAATGGCTGTCGCAGCCGGTTTGATCCTGTCGGGATGTGCGACCCGCTACACGCCCGCGCCGCTGGCGGCCAACTTCCCGTCCACCAAGCAGGCCAAGCTGCAGGCAACGTACCATTGGGGCATCGTCGCCAATGCGGTCGAACGGCAACTGGCGGTGGAGCTGAAAAAAACGCCTACCCGCCCGGTGTACATCAATATCCCCGCCGAACCTAACCCGTTCCAGCGCGCGCTGGCTACCCAGCTGATCACCGCGCTGGTGAACGACGGCTTCACGGTGGCGCGCGCGCCGGCCGGCGCCCTCAAGATCGACCTCGACGTGCAAACACTGACCTTTGCCCCCAACCGTCCGCAGTACCGGCGCAACTTCGGCCAGCGCTTTCCGCTGGCGGGCGGCGTGTGGATGGCGCAGGAGCTGACCGCACCGCACGTGGAAAACGAACCCATCGATCCGCTCGATTCCGAATTTGCGCCCGGCGCCACGCCGCGCACCGAGATCATCGTCACCATTTCGGTGTCGGACCAGTACCGCTATCTGGCGCGCAGCACGTCGGCCTATTACGTGGCCGACGCCGACTACGCGCTGTACGGCGTGACCGAGCCGGAACCTGAAAACACCAAACTGACGCGCGTATTCAAAGTACGCGGAGACCTGTAAATGCCGATGACCAAACTGGCTAGCGCCCTCCTGCTCACCCTGCCGCTGCTGCTGTCGGCATGCGCCACCAACAAGGACAAGCAACAGCGCGATTACACCACCGTCTCGTCCAACCAGTTCATCGAGGCCAACTACAAGGCGGCCGATTCGCTGATGCGCCAGCTGACCGGCAAGCTGGCCGGCGACAAGCCGCTGATCATGGCCACCCTGGTCAACATCGACGAGCTGGAACAAACCACCACGCTGGGCCGGCTGGTATCGGAACAGCTGTCCACGCGCCTGGCGCAGGGCGGCCTGTCGATGGTGGAAATGAAATTGCGCAGCAATGTGTATTTGAAGCGCAACCAGGGCGAGCTGATGCTCACCCGCGAGATCGGCGAAGTGGCCACCGCCCACAATGCGCAAGCTATCGTGGTGGGCTCGTATGCCGAGACCAGCGACATGGTGTTCATCAACGTCAAGGTGATCCAGCCGAATACCAACTTCGTGCTGGCTGGCCAGGATTATGTGCTGGCCAAGGAAGCCGTAGTCCGGTCGATGTTGCAGCGTAACTAGCCGCGGGCCACGGCAGGTCGCCGCGCTAGTTGCCCGCCACCGGCTGCTGCGCGCCGGCAGGCCACTTTGCCAGCACGCGCCGGTATTCCTGTTCGCTGAGATTGAGTATCGAGCCGTGGCGCTTTTTTCTGGCGCCGTAATCGACAGCCGACGCTGGGCTGCGGCGAAAGTCCTGCGGCCGCGACAGGTCGCTGGTCTGCAGCGCCAGATAACCGCCACGTGAGCGGTACTGATCGACCCATAGCCCCCATGCGCCGCTGGCCGGCATCTGGAACAGGATCGGTCCTTCGACATCCTTGCCGGTCAGTCCGATAGCACCGAGGTTGCCCAGGGTGCGCCACTCGCCGAGCAACTGCTGGCTGCCCTCGATGGTGATCTCGCCATCCCCCGAAGCGCGGATATAGCGATAGCGCGCGCCGGGATGGTCGTCGCGCACGATCTGGGTATCGATCACGCCGGTATTGCCGGGCCGGTCGATGTACAGCCGTGCAGGCGTGAAATTGATGAAATCGCGCGTGCGGGCGTAATAAATCCGCGGCTTGTCGATGCCGTCTATGGGCGAAATCGTGGTCCAGTACACCAGGTAATCACCGGTTTCTTCGTCGAAGATCGCTTCCGGCGCCCAGGCACAGCCGGCCTTGTCGATGGCGCCGGCGATATCGACCAGCCGTGGCGCAGACCAATTTACCAGGTCGGACGACTCGTAAATCACGATCGACGTGCTGCCCCGGTGCATGGCCGCCTGCCAGCCCTTGTTGCTGGCGATGCGCAAATCAGTAGCCAGGATCCAGAACTTGCTGCCATCGGCCGAACGGACGATGGACGGGTCGCGCAAGCCTTTTTCACCGACGTCCGATACCAGCACGGGGCGCGAACCGTTAAGGTCGCTCCAGCGCACGCCGTCCGTGCTGGTGGAAAAATAAATCTGTTCGCTGTCGGGTGCGCCTTCGGTAAAGTGCACCAGCAGATAACTTGCTTGTTCGGGAACTGCCGCCGCGTGCGCCGCTGCGCTTGCCAGCAACAGGGCGGCGCAAAGCAGGCGCATCGGCATACGAGGGGAAATTTTCAGCTTGTTCATGGGAGGTCTCCGGTGTACGCCATCAGCGGGGCAAGCCCTTGCCATTGACGATGGGCTCGCCGATGTCGCCGGGCTGGAATGGCGCAGCCAGCGGATCCATCGGCAGGATATTGCCAGCGGCGTCGAATTCCATTCGCGCCAGCACGGTCTGGCGCTGGTAACCGCCGCCGACCGGCAGCGCATGGCGATGGTAGGCAACGTACCAGCGGTCGGTACCGGGCACGTTGACCACGCTGTGATGGGCGGTACCGACGGCGGCGCCATGCCGCTGCAGCACGATAAAGTTTTGTGCGGCCGGCGTTACCGGCCCCAACGGCGAATCGGCCACACCCCAGCCCACCCGGTAATCGGGGCTGCGCGCATCGTCGATCGACCACATGAAGTAATACTTTCCCTGGCGCTTGAAGACCACGACGCCCTCGCGGAATTCCTTCAGTGCGATCGCCGCCGGCGGACCGTCAAGCGTCACCATGTCCTGTTTGAGCCGGTACACATTGGCCAGGCGGCCATTGCCGTAGTACAGGTAGGCTTGCCCGTCATCGTCGATGAACGGATACGGATCGATCGGATTGGTCTCGATGCCCGTGCCCTTGCGTATCAGCGGCGCGCCCAGCACGTCTTTGAACGGCCCGAGCGGACTGGCGGCGCTGGCAACACCGATCTCGCCGCCGGCGCAAAAGTAAAAGAAGAATTTGCCATCGCGTGCAATGGCGTCTGGCGCCCAGGCTTCTATCCTGGCCCAACCGAGGTCGCGGGTGACATCGAGCACCATCGCCTGCTTGTTCCATTGCACCAGGTTGCTGGAGGTCCAGACAGAAAAATCCGTGGTCTGCCAATGTGGCTTGTCGGACGTGGGGTAGAGATAATAAGTGTCGCCAAATACGCGGATGGCGGGATCGGCGGTGTAGCCTTCCAGTGCCGGCGCAGGCGCCGGCGCGACTGAATCCCTGGCGGCCGGCGCTGCCAGCATCTCCTTGATCAGCCATGGCGGCACCCATAGCGCAGCCGTTGCCGGAACGCCGTCCGCCGCACCGGCCGCCGCGGCATCCGACCAATGCACCAGGTCTGCGGACTTGGCGAACCGCCATTGCGCACCGTGCCGATCGTCGCGCCATCGCAGCCGGAACAGCCCGTCCACGCCCCGTGACAACTGCGGTTCGCGCAGCCCGCCGCCATTTTGCGGCGTAAATCCCGCGTGTTCGAGCTGACGCCAGTGCGTGCCGTCGTCGCTCACCTGCCAGCGCACACCGTCGGCAAGCGCCAGTGGCCGGATCCAGGCATCGACCGGCCATTTGGACGGAGCCGCGCCCACGGCGGGCGCCAGCAGGCAGGTGGCAGACAGCGCCACGGCGAACAAGATGCGGCGGTGGCGGGCAAGCGGCAAATGCATGGATGTCAGGGAGGTTAGCAAGGCGAAACCATACTAAACCGATCCATGCGCCAGTCAAGCATTCAGCCTGCCGACCGGAAAATAGTCGTGGCGATGATTGAATACGGCCTGGTTTAGAGCAGCAGCGGCAGCACCTCGATCGCCGACGCCTCCACCTTCAGACTGATCAGCTCATCGGCCCGCGTCTTCCCCCAATTGATCGCCGCGATCGGCTTGCCAGCAGCTGCAGCCAGCTTGCAGAACCGGTAGCCCGAAAACACCATCAACGACGATCCCACCACCAGCAAGGCGTCAGCCTGGTCGGCCAGCGCCAGCGCGCGCGCCGTGCGCTCTGCGGGAATATTGTCGCCAAAAAAAATCACATCGGGTTGCAGCGCGCCACCACATTGCGCGCAGACCGGCATGTGAAAATCCTGGCCGTTCAGTTCCAGCTCGGCATCGCCGTCGGGCCGTGCTTCCGGCACCACGCCATCGACCGGTCCGGTGTGGACCATGTGCGGATTCTCGCGCGCCAGCCAGGCCTGGATTTCATCGCGCGGATGGACGGTGCGGCAATCGAGGCACACCACGCCGTGGATATTGCCATGCAGTTCGATGACCTTCTGGCTGCCGGCGCGGTAGTGCAAGCCATCGACGTTCTGGGTGATGATGGCGTCAATGCGCCCCGCCGCTTCCAGCTCGGCCAGCGCGTGGTGGCCGATATTGGGAGACGCCTTCGACATCACCGGCCAGCCGGCCATACTGCGCGCCCAGTAGCGGCGCTGCACGGCCACGTCGCGCCGGAAGTCAGGCCCCTGGATCGGCGCCCGACCGCGCCGCACGCCGTCCTTGTCGCGATAGTCTGGGATACCGGACGCAGTGGACAAGCCGGCACCGGTCAGTACCAGCACGCGGCGGTGCTGGTGTAAAAAGGTCTGGAGCTGGTCGATTTGAGCTGTGAGATGGGGATGGAGGTTCATGGCCGTCATGTTAGCACCATGGCGGCCCGACGGTGGTCGGCGGAAGGTGCCGGGCCACCATCCCGCCGATGATCAGCGGGTCAACTGCAGCGCATGAAGAGGACAGCGTTTCACCCGCTGTGCGCGCAAAAACCTGGTACGTTACTGACGCTCGTCGAGGCACGGGAGTGGCCGCACCTTGTCGGACTACCTGAACTTTGCGAGTCGGTGCTGTCGCCCCGAAGCAGCCTATGAAGTTCGCTCCATTGCGGCGAGTTAGGTTTCTCCTTAGTGGCCAGTCAACTTGATTTTGTCAGGTTTCGACGTCTCCACAACTTTCGTCCCAGCCAAACAAGGAACAACAATAAAATTAGCCAAGGAATTAAAAAAGCAATTCCAATAATTGCGCTGGAAATTCCCTCCGAAAGATTCGTGCCAAAGTCTTGCACAGACCTGGTGATTGGATTCCAGAAGGATAAGTTCTTGTAGGTAACTATGGATACGTTAAGAATTTCAGTTTCGAGCCGCTGATTGAGAAACGCTTGCTTTCCGGCCTGTGTTTCAATTTCACTTTGAGCTTGTGAAAGTTCTTTATTTAATTTTATTAGACTGTCAGCATCAAGATTTTTTCGATTCAGCAACGCCTCTAGTTTTGAGCGATAGTCTTTAAGCATTTCCAGTTGCTTTGACGCGTCCATTAGCGGAGTTGCCAATTCTTCCGCACGAGTAGATTGTTCAAAAATTTCGCCCTGCTTACCAATTGAGTCAACGAGTTTTTGAATTCCCTTTGGCTTCGCCCTGAATTTAATTCGCGCGGAAGGATTGCGACTCATTTCAATATTTGAATCTAGAACAGTGCAGGCATCGGCAGATGCATCACGACAATTCTTTTGAAATGACTCAAATAGACCGACTATTTTATCTTCGCTTGAATCAATGGTAATTGAGCGCTCATAAGCTAAATCGCGACCTGACTCATTTCCCGCCTCATCAATCATTTTTATTTTTAATGGCATCAACGGCGAATTTTCCCCCGCTTCTATTTTTTTAGTACAACCAGACAACCCAATCATCAAAATTGCGATAAGAAGCGGACGGTACATCAATTACTCCTAAAATAAAATTTAGATACTTCATATGAACTTCCATTCTCGGCCGGCGAGAGCCATAGCGCATAGAATATGCCGACGCTATAGTACGCTGCCGTTCGACCTCCACACCTCCCGCTTTTGCTCCCAAAAAAATAAAAATAAGTCCAAAAAGCAAGTCGAAAACTATCGACGTTTCCCAATTGATGTCACCCGCAAAGCGGTCATCAGTATTCTTTTCATAAATTTCTTATTAATGCCTGCCTTGGTAGATTGACGGTCAAATTAATACTCATAGATGCTGGCACTGCTCACTATCCATCGATTCCGTACTTTGAGCAGCAGTACCGTTCCCCCCATTCCTTCTGGGCGATAGGATATTTCGGCTTTAGCGCCGTTAGAAGTGCTGCCAATCTCGAAGTTTACGGCGTCGTCTCCCGCTACGACGACTACCACCGGCCGGTTATAAAGCACCAGGTCTGGCTGGGTACCCGAGTAAGGTGCGGCGATGGCAATCTTGACAGGAAGGCGTCCAGGCATCTCCGGATGCAGATACTGTGCGACCTTCACGTGGGTCAGTACGGCACCGACGATTTGATTGATGTCTGTCTTCGTGAGCGGCGTCGGGGGAGATGGCGGCAGACTTGAGACACCTGTCGAAGCCGCTAGCAACAAAGCTACTATTTTCATCGCGCCCCGCTCATGAATTGTTCGGGCCGCCTGGAGGGCCTGCTTTCACAAATTGTCAGCTTTTTAAAATTCATTTCAAAGGCAACTGCTGGTCGAGCACTTGCATGACTGCAGCGACAATGGCGGCCGCATCGCCCTGCTCCACCGCCACCACCGGCAGCGTGCCGAAGGGCTTGCGCGCGGTGCGCACCTGGGTGGCGCTCACCTCCAGGCTGTCGAGTTCGGAAGCGCGGGCGCGCCAGTAAGTCGGCTTGCGCAGTTGCGCCATCTGGGCCGCCGCCAGTGTTGGGCCGATCTCGCCGTTGAAGGCTACCGCAGGGTAACCGCAGCCGGCGCCCATGCTGCCCTGCTCGGCCGCCGCCAGGCATCCCAACGCTGCTTGTAACTGAACGTCGCGTCCGGCCGGCAACGCACCTTCATGCAGCGCATCGACGAGCACCAGCCCGGTCACCGCGCCGCGCGAGCGCCAGGCATACTGCTGCGCCACCAGCGCGCCGAAGCCCACGCCAACGAGCACCAGCGGCGCCTCGATCCTGGCGTTCTTGAGCAGGAAACCGAGGTCGCGGCTGGCATTGCCGACCGAGGCGGCGCGGATAATGGGATCGCTCGCGCCCATGCCGGCACGGTCGTACACGCAGGCGCGGGTGCGGGCCGCTACCTGCGGCATTACCGTCGACCAGTCCCAGCCGGCGCGGCCGGCATCGGCTTCGAACAGCACGGTGGGCGATCCCTTACCCAGGCAATACATATTGAGCTTGCGCCCACCGACATCGACGCGCACCTGGGCGCCGGCAAAGGCATCCTGGCCGGCTGGCGGCGCGGCGTGGGCCGGCGCAGCGGCGAACAGGACGGAAGTGGCCATGACGGCCGGCAGCAGGATTTTTTTCATGTTGTCATCTTAATAGTTATGCCTGCCGGGAACAAGCACAGTGCTACCATGCGCCCGTAAAAATAATTTCCTGTTTTGTAGAACCATTTGTAGGCGGCAAGGTATCAACGGTAACAAGGAGGATCGCTGATGCAGCATCAACTGGGCCTGTCGACGGGCTCTCACAGTGACAACGACGAGAAGTGCCTGCTGGCCAGGGTGGCGGGCGGGGACCGCGCTGCGTTTGAAAAACTATATAAACTGTATTTTTCCCGGCTGACGCGTTTCGTGGGACGCATGACGCGCAGCACCCCGCTGATCGAGGAAGTGATCAACGACACCATGCTGGTGGTGTGGCAAAAAGCCGCCACCTTCGACGGCACGTGCAAGCCCTCGACCTGGGTGTTTGCGATCGCCTACCGCAAGACCCTGAAAGGCCTGCGCGCCAGCGATGAACCGCTGGAATCCGACGCCACGTTGTACGAAGATGACCTCGGCCTGCAGCCCGAGCAGCATATGCACCGCCAGCAGTTGCAGCAAACCGTGGCAGACGCGCTCGACGCACTGCCGGCGCCGCAGCGCGCGGTCATGGTGCTGACGTATTATCACGAGATGGCCTATAGCGACATCGCCGACATCGTCGCCTGTCCGGTCAATACGGTCAAAACGCGCATGTTCAACGCGCGGCAGAAATTGAAGGAAGTGTTGTGGAACGAAAGAGAGAACAACCGATGAACGCGGGCGTCTTCAACATCGATGGATCGGGCCCGGAACACCAGGCGGTGCAAGAGCTGTTGCCCTGGTATGCGGCAGACAGGCTGTTGGCCGACGAAAGCGGTCGCGTGGCGCGCCACCTGCAACACTGCATCGCCTGCCGGCGAGATCTGGCGCGCGAACGCGCGCTGCTGGCCGCCGCCAATGACGACGAGGTCCTGCCACCGGGACTGGATATGGACGCCGCGCTGGCGCGCCTGATGCCGCAGTTGGGCGCGCAGGATCAGTCTGGTGACGCCAGCGATACCGACACCAGCCCACCTGCACCGCCAGCCGCCAGCCCGGCCGTCGTGCCGCTGCGTGCCGCGCTGCCGTGGTGGCGCCGTGCCGCCGCCAACGAGCCGTCGTGGCTGCGCTGGGCGGCCGCAGCCCAGTGCGTGGTGATCGTCGGCATGGCCGCGCTGCTGGCGCGTCCCGACGCGGCGGACACCGCCAGCCTGTCCGCGTATCACGCTTTAGGCAATGGCGCCGCGCCATCCGGCGGCAACCTGGTCGTGATATTCGAGCCGGCGACCACCGAGCGCGAATTCCGCCGCATCCTGCAACGCCATGGCGCGCGCGTGGTGGATGGCCCGACCGTCACCGATGCCTACCTGTTGCAGGTAGCCGACACCGAGCGCCAGCGCGCGCTCGAGGCGCTGCGCCACGATCCTGCCGTGCGTTTAGCCGAAGCGCTGGACGAAAACGGTACGCCATGAACGCTCGTTGGCTATTCGGCTCGGCCGCGCCGGCAGCGGTCTCCCGGCCGCCAACTGCAAGCGCGCGCCGGCCGCGCCTCCTGGCAGCGCTGGCATTGGCCGTCCGGCGAGCGACAATCAGCGCCTGTTGGCCGCGCAGCTTTGCCGCACTGGCAGCAGCCACACTGTTGCTGACCGCGACAGTCATGACAGCGCCGGCGCACGCCTGGCGTAGCGTCGCCCAGGACAGCGCCATCGGTGCACCGGGCGACGACGACGTCGGCGTGGTCCCCGCCGGCAGCGCCGACCAGGCCGAGGCCGATAGCGCAAGCGATCCGAACCAGCGCCAGTTGCTGGTCATGCTGAGCCTGCCCGCCACCCACTATCGCCCCGACGCCACCTATGGCGGGCGCTACATGGACGACAACGGCAACGGCGCGCGCCGCCGCCGCGCCGAAGCGCTGGCGCGCCAGCACGGTCTGACGGTGGTCGAAGGCTGGGCCATGTCGCTGCTCGGCATCGACTGCTACGTGATGCAGTACGGCGACCATGCCGACCCGCACCTGCTGATCGAACAACTGAGCCGCGATCCGCAGGTGGAGTGGGCGCAAAGCGTGGCCCGCTTCGACGGCATGGCGCTGGTGCCCGACTCGGCCGCCGCCGATGCCGCCGACGCCCTGTACCAGGTGCAGCCAGCCGCCCGCTACTGGCACGTGGCGGACCTGCACCGCCATGCCACCGGCCGCGAAGTGCGGGTGGCAGTGGTCGATAGCGGCATCGATGGCGAACACCCCGACCTGGCAGGCCAGCTCGCGGTCAACACCAATTTTGTCGATGCCGGTCCGCCGCCGCCCGAGCTGCACGGCACGGCGGTTGCCGGCATCATTGCCGCGCGCAGCGGCAACGGCGGCATTGTCGGCGTGGCGCCGCGCGCGAAGTTGATGGGACTGCGTGCCTGCTGGCAGACCAATCTCCAGCGCACCCGCTGCAACAGTTTTACGCTGTCCAAGGCGCTCAACTATGCCATCCTCAACAACGCCAAAATCATTAACCTGAGCCTGTCCGGCCCGCCCGACAAGCTGCTCGACCGCCTGCTCGATGTCGCACTCGAGCGCGGCATCAGCGTGGTGGGTGCCATCGATCCGCAAAACAGCGGACCGGCGTTTCCCGCCAGCCATCGCGGCGTGATGGCGGTGGCTGCGCAGCCGCGCCCCGGCGCGGCGCCGACCGTAATTGCCGCCACCAGGAGCGGCACTGAGTCCGGCCTGCTGGCGCCCGGCAACGACATCCCGACCACCTCGCCCGGCGCGCGCTGGTCGTTCGTCAATGGCAGCTCGTACGCGGCGGCGCACGTTTCCGGCATGCTGGCCTTGCTCGAAGAGCTGCGGCCCGACGCCTCGCCCACACAATTGCGCACCATGTTGCAACCCGCCGACATGGTCAAGACTGCTAATATCGACGCATGCGCCACCATTTCCCGCCTGATCCGTCAATGCAGTTGCACCTGCCCTGTTCCCGCCATCCAGCGCGCACCCGTGCCGTGACCTGGCGCGGACTGGCACTGTTACCCTTTATTGCGATGCTGGCGCCGTGCGCTTCGGCCCAGCTCGACATTACCGGCAGCGTTGCGGTGCAATCGGAATACCGTTACCGGGGCCAGAATCCTGGCCAGGGCGGCGCCGTGCCGCAGGCCACCGTCAACATCGATACCGACCGGGGCTGGTACGGCGGCGCATTTGCCAGCGCCATGACCATCGGCGATCTCGACGGCTACAAGCTGCAAGGCTACGCCGGCTACGCGCAGCGCCTGCGTAGGGGCGGCAGCTGGGAACTCGGCTGCAGCCGCATCACCTACACCCAGGCGCACGACAACGACTTCAGCGAATGTTATGGCGGGCTCAGTTTCGAGCGCGGCAGCACCCGGCTCTACTACTCGCCCAAGTACCTCGGCTACGACGCGCGCGTGCTGTACGGGGAGATCAACACCTTTTACCCGGTCCACCCGCGCTTCAACCTGGTAGGCCATATCGGCCTGCTGCGCAACCTCAGCGGCGGCTACTTCCCCGGCATTCCCACCTCCTCGCGCTACGACGTCCGTATCGGCATCGGCATTCCCTTCGGGCGCTACACGCTGCAACTGGCCCGCGAACACGTGCAGGACGACGGCCGCCGCTACACCATGTACCCGGTGCATCCGCCACGGCAGTGGAGCCTGGGCTTGAGTTATGCGTTCTAGGAGCGGCCATGGCCAGCGCTGACCCGCATCCGCACACGCCGGATGGACGCTACTTCGTGGTCAAGGGCAGACTGTGGAGGCTGAGCAATCCCGACCTGGCGCCGGAACGCCGCGAGGCGCTGGTCAAGCAGTTGATGGCGGCGCGGAGCGAAGTCGGCGCCGCGCGCAAGACTGGCGACAAGCAGCGCGAACGCGCAGCGCGCGCGGCGGTGGACCAGGCCAAGCATGGGCTCGGAGAACGTGGGCCCGTGTGGTGGACCGATGGCGCACCGGATTTGAACCGGCACATGGTCAAGAATACGCCCTATGCGCACTGGTACGCGGAGCTCCCGCCCGCGTGAGCACGGCAAGAATAACAGCACTTCGAAAAATTATTTACCTCCCGCTACATCCTCGCGCAACCGCTTTTCCTGCCGCGTCCGATACCATAAGACACCGGCGCCAGCACAGAGAACCAGGCCGACCTGGGTAAACTCGCCGATCGGCAGCACCCTCTCCTTGCCCCACGAACCGTAGCACATCAGCAGTCCAATGAAGAGCAGGGAAATAGCTTCCACCCACTTGTTAACGCGTTTCATTATCTTCACCACTCAGTAAAGGCTTTCCGCCTACCGTTACACGCAAACGTTCACCGCTGAATCCGGCCCGGGTGCTGCCGTAGATCGCCATGCCGATCGCTTCGTAGTGTGCTGATTTGTCTGCCTCGATGGAGACGACCACATTGGGCCTGTCACGGATAATTTTTTCCAGCGCCTGCGCAACCTCTGCAGTGGACGCCATTTTCTGCCCTTCCAGCTCGACGCGGGAATTATCGGAAATTTTCAGTACCAGTGTGTCGCTCATAGTGACTACCTTGTCATAAAAATTGGAACCGCCGGGAATGTCACGCTCGGCTTACTGCTTGATAAGCGAGCGAACAAACTTCTTTACTGCGCGATTGATCGTCACGAAATCGTTCCCCAGCGGCTTGGCGATATGGTACCGAATCTCCATGTCGAGATCGATTTTGGTCCATGCGACATAGTTCACGCTCCAGCTTCCAGGATCGTTCACTCCTACTAAATGACCATCTACGTCACGAAAGACGTACAGCGTCGATTCGGGCTTCATCGTTTTCTTGTTCAGCATGCCACGGTAGATGTCGAAACCTTCCGACGTGCCATCTCGATAAAGACGGCCCGGCTTGGTGGTATCGATTTTACCTGCAGCGTTCGCAACCAGCCATTCGGTACGGCCTTGCCCGCGTCCAAGCATTATCTGGCCCCTTATCTCGTCCGCACGAGGAGCATCGCGCCAATTGCGTGCCGCCATGCCGGGATATTGGAGTGAAAAATTCAGCATTGAAGGCACTGAAGTTTCCGACTTGACCGTCGATGGGATCAGAAATTTTCGGGTAAGTGCACCGTCAACCAGCTCAATTTCTTCGATGGTATTTGCCGGCTCACTTTTCGAACAGGCCAACAATAGAAGGAGCAATATGCCGCAGCACCTGGATGCGAAGCTCATGATATTTTCTTTGACAGATGAAATAAAAACCGCTCCGGCAGCATCGTCCAATGCTCCTCACGCCTATCGATTTTTTGTATCCAGATAGTCGGCACTATCCCGCTTCAGCATTTCCTGCGCAACGAAGACGCACCGCGTATTGAATTGCGAGCAGGAACGGCAAGGCGACCATCAGCGTCCCGGGCAACACTCCAGTCAACACAATGGTGAACCACTCTAGCGGATGTGCTTTTGACCAGTTGTTTGGTGGCGTCGACCACATCAGGTACGTCATCGCTGACGACACAATCGCCACGACGGCAAGTACCGTCCGGAAGTTGAACCAATGACGGCGTATCAGCACCGCTGCCACGGGAACGCCGACCAGTGCAAGCAAAGGCAAGACAAACAGCAGCGACAGTACCATCATGTAAATGCCCCGGCCAGGCACGAAGGTCCACCACTTGGTTTGCGCGAATACACCGTCCGCTGGCAAGCCGGTGAA
The DNA here is from genome assembly GCF_009295655.1 of Duganella sp. FT27W. Lineage (NCBI taxonomy): Bacteria > Pseudomonadati > Pseudomonadota > Betaproteobacteria > Burkholderiales > Oxalobacteraceae > Duganella > Duganella sp. FT27W. The sequence goes on along the minus strand of NZ_WHIV01000001.1, from coordinate 705,334 downwards.
GTCATGATAGGCATAGCCGAAGCTGACGACCAACAGCCCGGCGAGCGCCGCCAGGTAGCCTGCCGCATACGGCATCACGCCGATGCGGTCATATTCCGGACCGAGCAACCAGCGCCAGAGCCACCAGGGCAGCGCTACCGCGATACCGATGAGGATCAGCCCGAATGGCAGTGTCGCCCAGTAGAAAAGCCAGTCAGTCGCCATGATGACCTTGAGAGATGTTTATTTCCAAAATTTGAACAACAAGCCGGCAAGATCACCAAGCAACCAGATACCTTCCACCTTGTCGACCAGGTTGAGCGTTGACCTTTCACGCCGTATTTCCGTGCCGTCTGCCAGGCGGCCCAGGTTCACCGGCTGCGCGACGTGGGCCAGTTCCAGCAAGCGGGGCAACTTCCCGGCTTCGAGCCACAGGCCCCGGCATTCGGGACAGACGTCCAGCGCGATGCCCTTGTACGGCAGCGATTTCATCATCTTGCCGTCGCGGGGACAGGGCCGTACGTGCGCTGGCTGGTCCGGTTGCTTGTGCAGCTCCAGCGCCGCGTAGGCACGTACTGCGGGCAGCACATTGCCCGCGACCGCCACGCCCAGGCATTGCGGGCAACGATGCACTTCGTAGCCGCTGGAGGCGCTGGCCGCTAACGGCGTATCGTCTGCTGGACAAAGCATGGCCACGCTCCTTACCCCAGGCGCGCCGCCAGGTCGTCCACCGAAGCGCACCACTCGGCGTAATGCTCACTCTCTTCCCATAGCTGGCGCAGCTCCGACTGTTCGGACACGATGCGCGCCAATGCCTGCTGCGCCTTGGCGGCGAGGTCGGTGCGCGGCTTGACCGCACCTTTCGCTTTTTCCTTGCGCGCATCCACCCATTCGTCGATGGCCGCACTGTCCTCGGTACGTGCGCCGCCCTTGCCTTGCAGCCGTGCCAGCACTTCGATCGCCGCCAGCGCTTCGGCTGCCAGCGGCGCTTCGAGTTCGCCGCCGGCGTCGGCGCCTGCCAAGGCCGTATCGAGCGTGTTCTCGATGGCGTCCATATTGGTCGTCTCGTGCAGGTCCTCGGCCCAGTCCTGGGCGAAGTCATTACCGAAAGCGTCTACCGCCCATGTACCCATGTCCTGCTCCTGCTAAATTATGGCCGCACCGGTTTGACCAGCGGCACGTCTTTTTGTGATTTGACGACCTGCATCGCGGTAGCGATCAAGCCGCTGATGTCGCCCAGGTTGGCCGGCACGATGATGGAATTGTTGGTCTTGGCCAGCTTGCCGAATGCTTCCACGTATTGCTCGGCCACTTTCAGGTTCACCGCGTCTTCGCCGCCGGGATCGCGGATCGCCGAACCCACCTGGCGCAGCGCATTGGCGTTGGCCTCGGCCAGCGCGACGATGGCAGCCGCCTCGCCCTCGGCACGGTTGATGGCGGCCTGCTTGTCGCCTTCGGAGCGGGCGATCTGCGCTTCGCGTTCGCCGTTGGCGATGTTGATCTGCTCCTGCTTGCGGCCTTCCGAGGCGGCGATCAGCGCGCGCTTTTCGCGTTCGGCGGTAATCTGCGCCTGCATCGCGTGCAGGATTTCCGCCGGCGGCGTCAGGTCCTTGATCTCGTAGCGCAGCACTTTCACGCCCCAGTTGGCGGCCGATTCGTCGATGGCGTTGACGATGGTGGTGTTGATATGGTCGCGTTCCTCGAAGGTCTTATCGAGCTCCATGCGGCCGATCACCGAGCGCAGCGTGGTTTGCGCCAGCTGGGTGATGGCGGCGATGTAGTTGGACGAACCGTACGAGGCGCGCATGGCGTCGGTGACCTGGAAGTACAGGATGCCGTCCACCTGCAACTGCGTGTTGTCCTTGGTGATGCAGACCTGCGGCGGCACGTCGAGCGGAATTTCCTTCAACACGTGCTTGTAGGCGATGCGATCGACAAACGGGATCACGATATTGAGGCCGGGGCCCAGCGTCGCATGGTATTTGCCGAGCCGCTCCACCACCCACGCATGCTGCTGCGGCACCACGTTGATGGTCTTGAACACAAACACCAATGCCAGCACAAACAGCACCAGGGTCACATTGCCGAAACTGATATCCATCCAGGTCTCCTTCGTTTGAAATTGATTAGGCCGCGACAATCAGGCGGCTGCCGCGTACTTCGCGGATGATGTACTGGCCCGGCGCCGGGACCGCAGCACCAGTTGCCGTGCGGTCGAGCTCCACGTCCCACAGCGCACCGCGATACATCACGCGCGCCACGCCGTCCTGCCAGGCCGGCACGGTAACGGTCTGGCCGATATCGAGGTTCACATTGGGATCGCGCTCGGCTTCCACGCGGGTGCCCATCCTGCCGTAGCGGCTGCGGCGCAAGCCGATGGTCGCGGCCACGCCGACGATGGCGGCCACCATGGTCTGGATCGGCAGCGCCAGCCCGATGGCGGCAGCGAGCGCGCCGAACACCAGGCCGATGGCGATCATCAGCAGGTAGAACGTGCCGATGAACAGTTCGACGGTTACCGCAACGCCGGCGGCGATCAACCAGAAACTCCAGTCAGCCATGATGTCTCCTCCTCTCGTGAGCTATTTTCAAATACAAAGACCCCCGGAGCCCAATATGGGCCACGAGGGTCTTGGATGCAAGAACGTTTTTTGTGGAGTAAAAGGCTACTAAATTCATTAACTCCAGTCTAAACGATTTTTGTCTTGCGTCAACTCTTATTGGCTACCTTATTTAGGTTGCAGGCTTGCCAGTTTCTGCCACGTGTCGATCACCGAGTCAGGGTTCAGCGACATCGATTCGATGCCCTGCTCCATCAGCCACACGGCGAAGTCCGGGTGGTCGGAAGGACCCTGGCCGCAAATACCGATGTACTTGCCCTTTTCGCGGCAGGCCTTGATGGCCAGCGACAGCAACGCTTTGACGGCCGGATCGCGCTCGTCGAAGTCAGCAGCGAGCAGCGCCATGCCGGAATCGCGGTCCAGGCCCAGGGTCAGCTGGGTCAGGTCGTTGGAACCGATCGAGAAGCCGTCGAAGAACTCGAGGAACTGGTCGGCCAAAATCGCGTTCGATGGCACTTCGCACATCATGATCAGGCGCAGGTCGTTTTCGCCGCGTACCAGGCCGTTCTTGGCCAGCAGGTTCACGACTTTTTCAGCCTGGCCCAGGGTGCGCACGAACGGCACCATGATCTCGACGTTGGTCAGGCCCATGTCGTTGCGCACGCGCTTCATGGCCAGGCATTCCATTTCGAAGGCGCCGGCGAAGTCTTCGGCCAGGTAGCGCGCAGCGCCACGGAAGCCCAGCATCGGATTTTCTTCGTCCGGTTCGTAGCGCGAACCGCCAATCAGCTTCTTGTATTCGTTGGACTTGAAGTCCGACATGCGCACGATGACTTTTTTCGGCCAGAACGCGGCGGCGATGGTGGCGATACCTTCGGCCAGCTTGTCCACGTAGAAGGCTTTCGGCGACGCGTGGCCGCGGGCGACCGATTCCACTGCCTTTTTCAGGTCGGCGTCGATGTTCGGGTATTCCAGGATCGCTTTCGGGTGCACACCAATATTGTTATTGATGATGAACTCGAGGCGTGCCAGGCCCACGCCGGCATTCGGCACGGACTGGAAGTCGAACGCCAGTTGCGGGTTGCCGACGTTGAGCATGATCTTGGTCGGCAGTTTCGGCAGTTCGCCGCGCTGCACTTCCGAAATTTCGGTTTCCAGCAGGCCGTCGTAGATCTTGCCTTCGTCGCCTTCGGCGCACGACACGGTCACGAACGTGCCGTCCTTGAGCACTTCGGTCGCGTCGCCGCAACCGACCACGGCCGGCACGCCCAGTTCACGGGCGATGATCGCCGCGTGGCAGGTACGGCCGCCACGGTTGGTGACGATGGCCGAAGCGCGTTTCATGACCGGTTCCCAGTTCGGGTCGGTCATGTCGGCCACCAGCACGTCGCCGGGCTGCACGCGTTCCATTTCCGACGGGTCGGTAATCACGCGCACCGGGCCAGCGCCGATTTTCTGGCCGATGGCGCGGCCGGACGTCAGCACGGTGCCGGTCGATTTCAGTTTGAAGCGCTGCTGCACGTCGGTCGCTTTCTGCTGCGATTTGACGGTTTCAGGACGCGCTTGCAGGATGTACAGTTTGCCGTCGCGGCCATCCTTGCCCCACTCGATGTCCATCGGACGGCCGTAGTGGTTTTCGATGATGACGGCGTACTTGGCCAGCTCCACCACTTCGGTGTCGTTGAGCGAGTAGCGGTTGCGCAGTTCCACTGGCACGTCCACGGTTTTCACCGAGCGGCCAGCCTTGGCTTCGTTGGTGAATTCCATCTTGATCAGCTTGGAGCCGATGTTGCGGCGGATGACAGGCGATTTGCCTTTTTCCAGCATTGGCTTGTGGACGTAGAATTCGTCCGGGTTGACGGCGCCCTGCACCACGGTCTCGCCCAGGCCATAGCTCGAGGTAACGAACACCACGTCCTTGAAGCCCGATTCGGTATCGATGGTAAACATCACGCCGGCGGCGCCCAGGTCGGAACGAACCATGCGCTGCACGCCGGCCGACAATGCGACTTCGGCGTGGGTGAAGCCTTTATGCACGCGGTACGAAATGGCGCGGTCGTTGTACAGCGACGCGAACACGTGCTTCATTGCTTCGAGCACGTTGTCGATGCCGACCACGTTCAGGAACGACTCTTGCTGACCGGCGAACGAGGCGTCGGGCAAGTCTTCGGCGGTGGCCGACGAACGCACGGCAAACGACATTTCGGTGGTGGAGTCGGCGACCAGGCGCTCGTAGAAGGCCGTGATGTCGGCCTGCAGGCGGGGCTGGAACGGGGTTTCGACGATCCAGCCGCGAATTTCGGCGCCCGCTTGCGCCAGGGCGCGCACGTCGTCAATATTCAGGTCGGCCAGACGATTGGCGATGCGTTCGGCCAGCGGCTTGCCGCCGTCGACGCTGTGTTCGAGGAAGTCGCGGAATGCCTGCGCCGTGGTGGCAAAGCCACCAGGCACACGCACGCCGGCGCCAGCCAGTTGGCTGATCATTTCGCCCAGGGACGCGTTCTTGCCGCCGACCGATTCCACATCGGTCATGCGTAAATTTTCGAACGATGCGACGTAAACCGCTTCCCCTGCCTGCTCCTTCAATGCTGCGTTAGACATAAAAAACACCTTTTTGATGATAGAAATCTTTCAGCCGGGTGCAGACGTCTCCGTTTTGCTTGTTCTTGTTATTCTGGTCGTCGTGCACCACAATCATGCTATTGGCAACCATTCTACAGCCTGTAACGACAATTGACGATTCCCGATCATCACCGGCAGAAAAATACATGACACAAGAACAACGAACCTCCTTTCCTACCGCATCACGCACGGTGTTCTTCGTCTCCGACGGCACCGGCATCACGGCTGAAACCTTCGGTCACTCGGTGCTGACCCAGTTCGAACTGCGCTTCCGCCAGATCCGGCTGCCGTTCATCGATACGCTCGACAAGGCGCACGACGCCGCACGCAAGATCAACGAGGCGTTTGTTACCGACGGTCAGCGCCCGATCATTTTTTCCACGCTGGTGCAGACCGAACTGTCGGACGTGATCCGCCGCTGCAAGGGCATGTATATGGACTTGTTCCAGACTTTCGTGGCGCCGCTGGAACAGGAATTGAACGTCAAATCGACCCACACCATCGGCCGTTCGCACAATATCGTCGACAGCGAAGAGTACAAAAACCGCATCGAGGCGATTAACTTCTCGCTGGCCCACGACGACGGCCAGTCGCACAAGAACCTGTCCTCGGCCGACATCATTCTGGTCGGCGTATCGCGCTCCGGCAAGACGCCCACCAGCTTGTACCTGGCCATGCAGTACGGGATCAAGGCGGCCAACTACCCGCTGATCCCCGACGATTTCGAACGGGGCCGCCTGCCGTCGTCGCTGTACGAGTTCAAGTCGAAGATTTTCGGCCTGACGATCACGCCGGAACGCCTGAGCGAGATCCGCAACGAGCGCCGCGCGGGCAGCAAGTACGCGTCGATCGAGAATTGCCGGTACGAGGTGAACGAGGCGGAAACCATGATGAAGCGCGAAGGGATACGCTGGCTGTCGTCCACCACCAAGTCGATCGAGGAAATCTCGACAACGATTTTGCAGGAGATCAAGCCGGACCGCCGCGAATACTAGGAGCGCCGGAAAAGCTTCATGGCGGCGTTGCCGCTCCCGGCCGTACCAGTCGTACTGTCTTCGTGGCGGCGCCTTGCTCCGAACGCTTTCTCGGGCGCCCCTTAAACCCTTGGGGGATCGGTATCGCGCGCGTACACGCGGTGCCGCGCCAGCACCGCGACGAACCGCGCCAGCGCATCGGCCAGGTCGCAGGTTTCGGCGCTGATGACGCCCGGATCCGGCTGGCCGTCGGGCAGCTTGTCCGGGATGTGCGCCGCCCGCAGCAGCACGGCGCCGCTGCCCACGGCCAGCATCGGCTTCAGGTGCCGGAACTGCAGCTTTAAAAATTCGAGCGCGCGTGCATCGCGCGACAGCGCGCACTCTCCCTCGGGATAATCGGGCACGATCACCGCATCGAACAACACCGACGGTCCCGCCTCGATGCTGATTTCCACGTCCAAGGGCGCGTCGTCGCTGGCGGCGATCTTACCGATTTGTTCGCCCACCAGGCGCGGCGCCGCGCCCAGGTCCAGCAAGGCTGCATACAGCTTGCGCGTTTGCGGACCATCGACGCCCGGCGCCACCAGCAGCGCTACCCGGCGCGTGGCCACGCCCACGTTGCCGGGGCGGTGGAACAGCGACAGCGGCGGCGATGGCAAATACTGGTATGGCGGGCGGCTGGTGGCCGGCGGCAGTGGGTCCGGCACGTCCATCCCAAGGCTGGCGGCCACGCGCGCGGCCAGCCCATTATCGACATTGACCAGCGCCGCCAGCACCCGCTTGCGCACGGCCGGCGTCTGCACCCGCGTCAGTTCGAACCGGAACGCCTGCACGACGTGGTCCTGCTCGACCGGTGTCTGGCTGATCCAGAACAGGCGCGCCTGCGAATAATGGTCGGCGAACAGTTCCGGCTTGCCGCGCACCTCGTTGCCGTGCGACGCTTCCGGCACGCTGACAAAACCGCGCACGCCGGCCTGGAACGGGCAGCCGCCTGCCAGCGAATTCGGTTCGTAGTTGACCCGACCCCGGTTGATCTGCTGGCGGTGCATGCCGTCGCGCTGGTTGTTGTGAATGGGCGCCACCGGCGTATTGATCGGAATCTCATGAAAGTTGGCGCCACCGAGGCGCGAGATCTGGGTATCGACGTACGAGTGCAAGCGGCCTTGCAGCAACGGATCGTTGGTGAAGTCGATGCCGGGCACCACGTGGGCGGCGCAAAACGCCACCTGCTCGGTCTCGGCAAAAAAATTGTCGGGATTGCGATTGAGGACCAGCTTGCCCACGGAGCGCAGCGGCACCAGCGCTTCCGGCACCAGCTTGGTGGGATCGAGAATGTCGAACGGGAAGCGCGCGGCCTGCGCCTCACTGAATACTTGCAGCCCCAGTTCCCATTGCGGGAACTGGCCGCTGTCGATGGCTTCCCACAAATCCCGCCGGTGGTAATCGGGATCGGCCGCCGCCAGGCGCACTGCCTCGTCCCACACCAGCGCATGGGTGCCGGCCATGGGCGACCAGTGGAACTTGCAGAAGACCGACGTGCCATGCGCATTCACCAGCCGGAACGTGTGCACGCCGAAGCCCTGCATCATGCGGTAGCTGCGCGGAATGGCCCGGTCCGACGTGTGCCACAGCAGCATGTGAACGATTTCGGGACTGAGCGACGCAAAGTCCCAGAACGTGTCGTGCGCACTCGATGCCTGCGGCATGCCGTGGTGCGGTTCGGGTTTCACCGCGTGGATCAGGTCCGGGAATTTCATCGCATCCTGGATGAAGAACACCGGGATGTTGTTCCCTACCAGGTCCCAGTTGCCGTCTTCCGTATAAAACTTGACGGCGAAGCCGCGCACGTCGCGCACCGTGTCGGCCGAACCGCGCTCGCCGGCCACGGTGGAAAACCGCACGAATACCGGTGTGCGTTTGCCCGTCGCGCCGAACAGTGCGGCGCGGGTAATGGCGCTTTGGTCGCCGTAGCTCTCGAAATAGCCGTGGGCGGCCGAGCCGCGCGCGTGCACCACGCGCTCCGGTATGCGCTCATGGTCGAAGTGCGTGATTTTTTCGCGCAGAATAAAATCTTCCATCAGGGTGGGACCGCGCAGGCCCGCCTTGAGGCTGTTCTGGTTATCTGCCACGCGCACCGCCTGGTTGGTGGTCAGCATGCGGCCGGTATCGTCCACCCGCACCCGGTCGAGCGGGCCGTCAAGCGGATTGTCGCCGAGGTCCGGCTGGCCGGCGCCCACTTTGGGCGAGGCCACGGTCTCGGTGCTGGTACTGGCCGTGGCCAGCGGCGACGTGGGCGTCTCCGTATCGCCCTCGTGCGGCACCCAGGCGGCATCGCCGTATTCGAGCGCCTTGGTGGGATTGTAGGGCATGTCGGCGGCCAGTTGGGCGTCGCTGACGACCTTCTCGATCAACTGGGTGGCGATGGGGTTGGGCGGGCCGAGGCGCGACGGGCGCGGCGCCTTCGAGGGACCGCCCAGGGTGCTCAGGATGGAACCGGCGCCGTCCACGTCGCCACCATTGCTTTTGCGTTTGGCCATGTCTCGACTCCTGTTCAATACCCGCTCCGAACGTCGGGCTGAAGTCGAGTTTGAGAGTCTTGGGATGACGCCGCTTGATGTTGCTCAAGCGCCGGGAGAACAGGAATGCCGCAGAAAAACGCCTAGAAAAAGTGGCGCCAATCCGATAGCCAGTCGGGAAACTCCTCGACCGGCATCGGCTTGGCGATGTAATAGCCCTGGGCATACGTGCAGCCCAGCCCCTGCAGGAAATCCCAATCCTGCTTGGTCTCGACCCCCACAGCCACTGAACGCCGCTCCAGGCTGCGCGACAGGCCCAGGCACGAGCGCAGTACGGTGGCAATCGCCGGCTTGCGGAACGCGCCATCGACGAAACTGCGGTCGATTTTCAGTTCCGAGAACGGCACCCGCGCCAGCAGTTGCAGGTTGATCAGCCCCGTGCCGTAGTCGTCGATGGCCAGGCCGAACCCCTTCATGCGCAGCCGCAGCAGCCGCTCCAGGAAGTGCGGCGTGGTAGTGAGCACCGCCTTTTCCGTCATCTCGAAGGTGAGATAGTCGGGCATGATGCGGTGGCGTTCCAGGCAGGCGTCGATCTGCTCCATGAACTGCGGGTGCGCCAGCGTGCTGGGATCGACGTTGACCGAGAACGAAATCGGAATGCCGTCGTCGTGCAGGCGGCGGCAGGCTTGCACCGATTTTTCGATCAGCGCCCAGTCGAGGAAGTCGATGCGGTGGTTTTCCACCAGCGCCGGCATGAACGACGCGGGACCGAGCAGGCCATAACGCGGATGGCGCCAGCGTGCAAACATCTCCAGGCCTTTTACCCGGCCGGTTTCCAGTTCGATCTTGGGCTGGAAGTGCGGTGCAAATTCGTTGTTATTGAGCCCATTGCCCACCTCCGCGAACGACAGCGTGGGCACGCGCTCGCGCCGCATTTCGGGCGGTTTCAGGTGGGCGGCGATCACCGCTTCCAGCCGTCCCGCGATCAGCGGCTTGGTCATCACGCCCAGCACGTCGAGGCCGAAGGCATCGGCCATCGATTCGATCGAGAACAGCACGGAATTGGTTTGCGAGCCGAAAATGATCAGCCCCGCGCGGCTTTGCAGGTCGCCCATGCGGCGGATGACTTCCAGCGCGTCGATGCCGGGCACCTGCAAGTCGAGAATGACGATGTTGACGGCCGGCTGGTAGCGCAGGCCCAGGCAGCGCAGCGCGGTGTCGCCGTCTGGCGCCTCGGTAATCTGTAGCGCCCCCGTGCGTTGCAGGATATCGACCAGCACGCGGCGCTGCGCGACGTCTCCTTCTGCGACCAGAAAGTGCAACTGCCCGATATCCATAACCGCTCCGGTGGAAACTGCCTAGCCCTGATTCTGCCTGAGTTGTTCGAAAAAGCATACTGCTGCGCAAGCTGCGACGTTGAGCGACTCCACCTGGCCTGCATGGGGAATGACTACCTGGTGCGAAGCGAGTGCCAATAAATCGTGCGCCACGCCCTGCCCTTCGTGGCCGAACAGCCACGCCACCGGCTGGCGCAGGTTCACATCATACAGGCGCTGGGTGGCATAGCCGCTGGTGGCCAGCGACACCACCTGCGAATTCGCTACCAGCGCCGGCAAATCGACATTCTCGAAGATATCAAGCACGAAGTGAGCACCCATGGCCGCGCGCAGCACCTTGGGCGACCAGCAGAACGCGGTGCCGGGACTGCAATACACTTGCGTGATGCCAGCCGCTGCCGCGCTGCGCAGGATCGAGCCGACGTTGCCCGGGTCCTGCACGCCGTCGAGCAGCACTGCCGACACCTGCAACGGTCCGGTCACCGCGCGCTCCGGCGTGGGGATCAGGAACATCACGCCCACGCCGTGTTCGACCTGGCTGATTGCATTGTAGAGCGCATCGGGCAGGGCCAGCACGTGCGCGTGTTGCGCTTCCAGGCCGCCGACGATGTCCATCACTTCCGGGTTGTGCAGCGCGGTTTCGCTGACCACGCACTGCTCGGGCGCGCCGCGCAATTGCAGGTACGACTGGCACAGGTGCACGCCGTCGAGCAGCGTGCGGCCCGACTTGCGGCGCGCCTGGGCGCTGCCGGCCAGTTTGACCAGATCCTTGTACTGCGCGTTGTCGCGCGAGGTAATCGTCTTCATGCGCCCACCTTGAGCAGCACGGCACGCACCGGCGCAAACGAACGGCGGTGCACGGGCGACGCGCCATGCTCGCGCAAGCGCGCCAGGTGCAGCGCGGTACCATAACCCTTGTGCTGGTCGAAGCAGTAATGCGGGTACTGCGCGTGCAGTTCGACCAGGGCGGCGTCGCGCGCGGTCTTGGCCAGGATCGATGCGGCCGAGATGGCATCGACCTTGTCGTCGCCGCCGATGATGGCGATCGACTGGATCTGCATCACCGGGCAGCGGTTGCCATCGATCAGTGCCAGGGTGGGCACGGTGGACAGCGCTTCAACCGCGCGGCGCATGGCCAGCATCGACGCTTGCAGGATGTTCAGTTGGTCGATCTCGTCTTCCGATGCCTGGGCGATGGCCCAGGCCAGCGCCTGCGACTTGATCACCGGTGCCAGCAGGTCGCGCTTGGCTTCGGTGAGCTTTTTCGAGTCGCGCAAGCCGAGGATCGGGCGGTTCGGGTCGAGAATGACGGCAGCGGCAAACACCGGGCCGGCCAGCGGGCCACGGCCGGCTTCATCCACCCCGCAAATGATTTCGTCGGGGGAGTTCGGGAGGTCGTCGAACAGGCCGGGATTTGGGTTTTTCACGTTTTACTTCACTTATTCATCTAATTGGCTAACCACGGCCGATCACCTTCAACACCGCCGCCGCACTCTCCACCGCGCTGTTGCGCAGCAGGCTGTGATGCATGTCGGTGAAGCGCTGGGCCAGGCGCAGCCGGTGCGGCGCGTCGGACAGTTGCTGCCACATGGCGTCCGCCAGCGCTTGCGGGTTGGCGGCGTCCTGCAGCATCTCGGGCACCAGAAATTCTCGTGCCAGGATGTTGGGCAGGCCCACCCACGGCTGGTAGCCGAAGTGGCGCAAGATCTGCCATTCCAGCGCCATCATTTTATAGGCAATCACCATCGGCTTTTTGAACAGCGCCACTTCCAGCGATGCGGTGCCCGAAGCGACCAGCACCGCGTCGCCGGCGGCAATCGCCGTGTGCGACTGGCCTTCGAGCAGGTCGATCTCCACGTCCTGCAAGCCGGCCTGCGCCACCAGTTCCAGGAAATACTGGCGCTGGCGTTCGCCCGCCATCGGCGCCACGAACCGCAGCGAACGGTCGCGCTGCTTGAGCAGTTTGGCCGCCTGCACGAAAGCCACGGTATTGTATTTGAGCTCGGACATGCGGCTGCCGGGCATGATGGTGACCACGTTGGCGTCCTGCGGCAGACCGAGTTTGGCGCGCGCGCCCGCCTCGTCCGGTACCATCGGGATCACTTCCGCCAGCGGATGGCCGACGTAGCTGACCGGCACCCCCGCCTGGCGATAAATCTCTTCCTCGAACGGGAACACCACCAGCATATGCGACACCGCGCGCACGATCTTCTTGATGCGGCCACCGCGCCAGGCCCAGATCTGCGGCCCGATGTAGTGGATGGTGGGGATGCCCGCCGCCTTCAGCTGCTCTTCCAGCCCCAGGTTGAAACCCGGGTAGTCGGCGCCGATGAAGGCGGCGGGCCGGTCGGCCAGCAACTGGTCGCGCAGCTGGTTCTGGATGCCCTTGATTTCGCGGTAGCGCGGAATCACGGCCAGCAGTCCGCGCACGGTCAGCTTGTCCATCGGCACGTGCGACTCGAAACCCTGGGCGATCATGTGCTCGCCGCCGATGCCGTGCAGGCGCACACCGGGCAGGTGCGGCTTGAGGCCGGAAAGCAAACGGGCGGCCAACAGGTCGCCCGATGGTTCCCCGGCGACCATCGCCAGCGACAGCTTGTCAGCGGACGATGCCACGCGACGCCGTATCGAGGAATTCGCGCATGGCGCGGATGTGGACCGCCGCACCGGGCGTGGCCTCTTCTTCGGCGCGCAGCGCGGCCTTGGCTTCTTCCAGCGTGAGCCCCGAGCGGTACAGCAGCTTGTAGGCGGTGCGGATGCCGTTGATCTCTTCGCGCGTAAAACCACGGCGCTTGAGGCCTTCGATATTGACGCCGTGCGCCTGCGCCGGGTTACCGTTCAACAGCACGAACGGCGGCACGTCCTGCGTCAGGCTGGTGCTCATGCCCACGAACGCATGGGCGCCGATCTTGCAGAACTGGTGGACATTGGCGAAGCCGCTCATGATCACCCAGTCGCCGATTTCCACGTGGCCGGCGATCTGCGCGTTGTTCGAGAAGATCGTGTTGCTGCCCACCTGGCAGTCGTGCGCCAGGTGCACATAGGCCGAGATCCAGTTGTCGTTGCCGAGCGACGTCACGCCCTTGTCCTGCACCGTTCCGGTGTTGAACGTGCAGAATTCGCGGATCGTGTTGCGGTCGCCGATGGTCAAACGGGTGGGTTCGCCGGCCCATTTTTTATCCTGCGGCGCAGCGCCGATCGACGAGAACTGGAACAGTTTATTGTCACGGCCGATGGTGGTATGACCTTCGATCACCACGTGCGGGCCGACCACGGTGCCGGCGTCGATTTGCACGTGCGGTCCGATGACCGTGTATGCGCCGACGTCGACGCTGCTATCGAGCTGCGCTTTCGGATCGATGACTGCGGTAGCGTGGATGGTACCCATGATTACTGCCCCGCAGGCTGGCTGGCGTCCGCAACGCTGCGGATGGTGCACATCAGTTCCGCTTCCACGGCCACCTGGCCATCGACGGTGCCCACGGCCTTGTATTTCCAGATGCCGCGCGCATTGCGCAGGATTTCGACGTCCATTTTCAGCTGGTCGCCAGGACCGACCGGACGCTTGAAGCGCGCGCCGTCGATACCGACGAAGTACACCACCGAGCTTTCGTCAGGCTTGATGCCCATGGTCTTGAACGACAGCAGCGCAGCGGTTTGCGCCATCGCTTCGATCATCAGCACGCCCGGCATGACCGGCTTGTGCGGGAAGTGGCCATTGAAGAATTCTTCGTTGACGGTGACGTTCTTGATCGCGGTGATCGACTTGCCCTCTTCGTACGCGAGCACGCGGTCCACCAGCAGCAGCGGATAGCGGTGCGGCAGGTAGGACTTGATCTCGCAGATGTCCATGGTCTTGGAGGTGTCGGGCTGAGTAGTGGTCATGATTCTTCGTTTTCTTTATTGGTCTTGATAATTTTTTCGAGCGCGCGGATTTTCTCGCGCATGCCCGGCAGATTGCGCACGATGGCGGCCGACTTTTCCCACTCGGCGTTTTTCGCCAGCGGATAAAAGCCGGTGTACTGGCCCGGTTCCAGGATCGAGCGCGACACCATTGAGGCCGAGCCCACGTGGACGCGATCGACGATGGTCAAATGGCCCAGCACCATCGAGGCGCCGCCGAAGGTGCAGTACTTGCCGATTTTGGCGCTGCCGGCCACGCCGGTACACCCGGCCATGGCCGTGTGAGCGCCGATGTGGCAGTTGTGGCCGATCTGGATTTGATTATCCAGCTTGACGCCGTCTTCGATGATGGTGTCGGCCAGTGCACCGCGGTCGATCGTGGTGTTGGCGCCGATGTCCACATCGTCGCCGATCACCACGCGCCCGGTTTGCGGGATCTTGATGTACACGCCGCCCTCGTTGGCGAAGCCGAAACCGTCGGTGCCGATCACGGCGCCCGAATGGATGATGCCGCGTGCGCCGATGATGCAATGGGCGTGGAACGTGACGTTGGCAAAGAAATGCGTGCCCTCGCCCACTTCCGCTTCGCGGCCGATGTAGCAGCCGGCGTCGATCACCGCGTGTTCGCCGATCACGGCGCCCGACTCGATCACCACGCGTGCGCCGATATGGGCGCTGGCGGCGACGTGGGCATCATCGGCAACCACGGCGCTGGCATGGATGCCGGGCGCCGGCACGAAGGCCGTCAGCGATTCGAAATACTGCGCCGCGCGGGCGAAATACACGTAGGGGTTGGCGACGACGATGCGCGCACCGGTGTAGCCGGCGGCGATGAACTCATCATCTTTTTCGGCGACGATCAACGCCGCCGCGTGGCTGTCGCGCGCCTGGGCGCGCAGTTTGCTATTGCTGAGAAAGCTGATGTGCGAAACGCCGGCGTCTGCCAATGGGGCGATCCCGGTCACTTCCAGGTTCGCGTCTCCCATCAACCGGCCACCGAAGCGTTCGACCAATGTGCCTAGTCGAGTGCCCATCGGGTATCCTTTGATTATTTATCTTTGTCCAGCGCGGCCAGAACCTTGTCGGTGATGTCGATACGCTTGCTGGCCCACACCGCATCCTGCAGCACGATATCGAAACCTTCGGTATCGGCCATCTGGCGGATGATCTTGGTGGCGCGGTCGGAAATGGCCTGGCGCTCTTCGTTGGTGCGCTGGCTCAGGTCTTCGCGGAACTCGCGCTGGCGGCGCTGGAATTCCTTGTCGAGATCGAACACGTCGCGTTGGCGGCGTACCCGTTCCGCTTCGGCCAGGGCCGGCGCGTCTTTTTCCAGCTTGGCGGAAGCCGCTTTCAGGCGGCCTTCCATCTCCTGCATGGCTTTTTCGCGCGACTTGAACTCTTCCTGCAGCTTTTCGCTGGCCAGCTTGGCCAGCTTGGACTCGTTGTAGATGCGCTCCGGGCTGAGCCAGGCGATGCGCGACAACGAGGTCTGCGCCTGCGCCGGCGCCATGGCGCACCAGCCCAACGCTGCCAGGGCAAGCGTAGCGGCAAGCGAGGCGCCGTAGGTCTTGGTCATCTTGGCGGATGCAGTATTCAACTTGATTCTCCGATTAAATATAGATAGCCGAGTCGGGGGCACAGGTCAGAAACCAGTACCCATCTGGAACTGGAAGCGTTCCAGGCGGTCGCCCGGCTTGGCATTAAGAGGCTTAGCATAACTCAACTTGAGCGGGCCCACCGGCGAAATCCAGCTGATACCCAGACCGGCCGAGTAGCGCAGCTGCGAGTAGCGCATCTTCTCGCCTTCCTGGTAGACCTGGCCCGCATCGAGGAAGCCGAACCAGCGCAGGCTGCGATCCTGGCCGGAGCCCGGGAATGGCAGTTGCAGCTCGGCGTTACCGATCAGGCGCGAGGCGCCGCCCAGGGCATCGCCGTAGCGGGCATCGACCGCGCCCAGCGACGAGCTTTCGTAGCCGCGCACCGAACCGATACCGCCGCCGTAGAAGTTCTTGAACACCGGGTACGGCGTGTCGCCGAGGCCGCGGCCGTAGTCGATTTCGCCCTTGAGCGCGAGCACGGAGCGCCAGATCAGCGGCTTGTAGTACTGCTGCTCGTAGATGGCGCGGTAGTATTTCTGCCTGCCGATCACGTCCAGTTCGAGGTTCAGGCGCTGGTAACGGCCGGCCGACGGCGTCAGGCCGGAATCGCGGCTGTCGCGCGACCATGCCAGCGTGAGCGGCACGGCGTTGGTCTCGGCCTTGCCGATACCGCTGGTGTTGCCGGTGACGTCGGACACGTATTGCAGGAACCGGGTTGGCGACGTCGAATCGGTTTCGATCGACGAGCGCTCAAGGCCAATACCGAGGAACACGGTGTCGGTTTCCGAGAACGGCACGCCGTAGCTGATGCGGCCGCCCTTTTGCTTGATGGTGTAGCTACCGATGTTCAGCGCCGGCGGACGCTGCGTACGCAGGTACACCTCGTACGAACGCGAAATGCCGTCGTCGGTGTAGTACGGGTCGAACTGCGAGAACGAAATCGTGCGGCTGTACTTGGACGTGTTCAGTTCCATGCCCACGGTGGTACCGGAACCGGCAAAGTTGGCCTGCTGGATCGCCGCCTGGAACGTGAATTTCTCCGACTGCGAGAACGCGCCGCCGATGGTGAAGTTACCGGTCGGTTTTTCCACCACGGTCAGATTCACGTCCACCTGGTCGGACGTGCCCTGCGCTTCCGGCGTGTCGATGGTGACATCCTTGAAGTAGCCGAGGCGGTCGACGCGGTCGCGCGAGAGCTTGATCTTGTTGGCGTCGTACCAGGACGATTCGAACTGGCGGAACTCGCGGCGGATCACTTCGTCGCGCGAGGTGGTGTTGCCGGCGATGTTCATGTGGCGCACGTAGGCGCGCTTGCCCGGATCGATCATGAAGGTAAAACTCACTTCACGCTTTTCCTGGTTGATGTCCGGGTTGGCGTTGACGTTGGCGAACGCGTAGCCGAAGGTGCCCAGGCGGTCGGAAATGAGCTTGTTGGTGGCGGTGAGCAGTTCGCCCGAATACACGGCGCCCTTGCGCAGCAATACCAGCGAACGCAGCTCGTCCTCGCGGCCGAAGGTCTCGCCCTCGAACTTGATGTCGGCGACGTTGTACTTTTCACCTTCGGTGATGTTGATGGTGATGTAGATGTCTTTTTTATCGGGCGTGATCGAGACCTGGGTGGAATCGATGTTCATCTCGATGTAGCCGCGATTGAGGTAGAACGATTTGAGCGACTCGATGTCGCCGGTCAGCTTGGTCTTGGAATACTGGTCCGCCTTGGTGTACCAGCTGAACCAGCCGCCCGTATTGAGCGCCAGCTGCTCGCGCAGTTCCTTGTCCGAGAACACCTTGTTGCCGATGATGTTGATCTGCTTGATCTTGGCGATTTCGCCCTCGTCCACCGCGAACGTGATGTTGACGCGGTTGCGCTCGAGCGGCGTGACCGTGGTCACCAGCTTGACGCCGTACAGGCCGCGCGACAGGTACTGGCGCTTGAGTTCCTGCTCGGCGCGGTCCACCGACGCCTTGTCGAAGATTTTCGCTTCGCCCACGCCGATGTCTTTCAGCGCCTTGACCAGCACGTCCTTTTCGAATTCCTTGGTACCGGTGAATTCCACCTTGGAGATGGCCGGGCGTTCCTCGACCAGCACCACCAGTACCTGGCCGTCCGCTTCCAGGCGCACGTCCTTGAAGAAGCCGGTGGCATACAGCGCCTTGATGGCGGTAATACTTTTATCGTCGTTGAAGGTCTCACCCACGCGTACCGGCAGGTAGCTGAAGACCGTACCGGCTTCCGTCCGCTGGATGCCTTCGACGCGGATGTCCTTGATCACGAAGGGTTCGATCGCCATGGCGTTGCCGGCACACAGTACCAGGACGGCGGTGCCAATCAGACTGCGGCGCATGGAAGATGGAGTAATACGGTCAGAATATAATTTCATCGGGGTTATTCAATGTCTCATTCAACGAACTACTATATAACTATGTA
Organism: Duganella sp. FT27W; assembly: GCF_009295655.1. Taxonomy (NCBI): domain Bacteria; kingdom Pseudomonadati; phylum Pseudomonadota; class Betaproteobacteria; order Burkholderiales; family Oxalobacteraceae; genus Duganella; species Duganella sp. FT27W. Next base: position 687,416 of record NZ_WHIV01000001.1, on the reverse strand, counting down.
ACTGTGAGTACAAACCGGGGAACTCATCGAGTTACATGAGTCTGGTGATGTCGTTAAATACCGCCAGCACCATCAGGGTCATCAATAAACCGATACCGATGCGTTGGGCGAATTCCGCTACGCGCTCGGACACGGGACGCCCGGTTAAAACTTCCAGCGAATAATACAGCAAATGCCCCCCGTCTAGAACGGGAATCGGTAGCAAATTCATTACGCCCAGACTGATACTGATGAACGCAATGAAGCTTAAATAACTGGCCACGCCCAGGCGTGCGGTCTGGCCGGCATAGTCGGCAATTGTAATCGGACCGGTGACATTCTTGAGTGACGCTTCGCCGGTGACCATCTTGCCGATCATCTTGAGCGTCATGGTGCAGGTATCCCATACCCGCTCGACCGCCTTGCCCAATGCGCTCAGCGGGCCCGAGGGCACGTTGATCATATCCGGGCGCAAGGCGACGTAAGCGCTGATCTTACCGACTGTTACAGCTTGCTTACCTGACTTTTCCCCGTCAGCCCCCTTGAGCATCTCCGCCTGCGGCGTGACCGCCAGCGTGCGCGGTTCGCCAGCGCGGATGACCTCGACCTGCACGGTCTTGTCGGGCGCGGCGCGGATCAGTTCGATGAAGGCAACGCCGTCCTGCACCGCCACGCCATCGACGCTTTTCAGCAGATCACCCACTTGCAGGCCACCGCGCTCGGCAGCGCCGCCCGGCAGCACCTGCTGCACCACCGGCGACGGCAGCGCCACGCCGATGCCGAGGTTGCCGACGATGTCACCTTCCAGGTCGAGCGCGGTCATGGTGGCAGCCGGCACGATGGCGTTGACGCGGCCGTAGCCGGAACGCTCGACCGTAAGGCTCGCTTCCTTCTTGTCCACGGCTGCCTGCATCAGGTTCCAGCGCAGCTCGGACCAGGCTGCCACCGGTTCGCCATTGACGGCCGTGATGCGGTCGCCGGTGCGCAGGCCGGCCAGGGCGGCAGGCGTGCGGTCGGCATCCTGGCCGGCGGCAGCGCGCACGCTGATCTTGCTGGTCGGCTCTTCCACGCCATGCATGTACAGGCCGGCAAACAGCACGATGGCAACCAGGAAATTGGCCAGCGGACCGGCAGCCACGATGGCAATGCGCTTCCAGACGCTCTGCCGCGTGAACTCGCGCGCCAGGTCTTCTTTCGGAATGCTGGCCAGGTCGCCCTCGCGGGCGTCGAGCATTTTCACGTAACCGCCCAGTGGCAAGGCGGACACGGCCCACTCGGTCTGGTCGCGGCCGAAGCGGCGTGACCACACGACTTTACCCATGCCCACCGAAAAGCGCAGCACCTTGACACCGCACCAGCGCGCCACCAGGTAGTGGCCCAGCTCGTGGATCGTGATCAGCGAGCCGAGGCAGACGGCAAACGCCAGGATGGTGGTGAGAAAATTCATCGCGCGAGCTGGCCGATACAGCGTTCGGCGGCGGCCCGGGCGGCGGCATCCTGCGCCATCACGGCCTCGATGCTGTCGGCGGCGCCGTGCGGCAGCTGCTCCACCACTTGCGCGATCACGCGGTCGATCTGGCGGAAGCCGATCTGGCGGTCGAGGAAGGCTTGCACCGCCACTTCGTTGGCCGCGTTGAGCAAGGCCGGTGCGGTGCCGCCGGCGCGCAAGGCGTCGAACGCCAGCGCCAGGCACGGGAAGCGCGCATAGTCGGGACGGTGGAATTGCAGGGTGGCAATCTCGGTGATGTCGAGCTGGGCCACGCCGGACGCGATCCGCTCCGGGTACGCCAGCGCATGCGCGATCGGCGTGCGCATGTCCGGGTTGCCCAGCTGGGCCAGCACCGAACCATCGACATACGACACCATCGAGTGGATCACCGACTGCGGGTGGATCACGACCTCGATGCGGTCGGCCGGGGCGCCGAACAGCCAGTGCGCCTCGATCACTTCCAGGCCCTTGTTCATCATGGTGGCCGAATCGACCGAAATCTTGCGGCCCATCGACCAGTTCGGGTGCTTGCAGGCCTGCTCGGGCGTCACGTCTTCCAGCGTGGCAACGTCACGCGTGAGGAACGGTCCGCCGGAGGCGGTGAGCAAAATCTTGGCCACGCCGGCATTGGCATCGCGCACGGCCGGCATGCGGCCACCAAACTGCGGCATGGCCTGGAAAATGGCGTTGTGTTCGCTGTCGATCGGCAGCAGGATGGCGCCGGACTCGGCCACCGCATCCATGAACAGCTGGCCGGACATGACCAGCGCTTCCTTGTTGGCCAGCAGAATTTTCTTGCCGGCGCGGGCGGCAGCCAGCGTGGGCGCCAGGCCGGCGGCGCCGACAATCGCGGCCATCACGCTGTCCACTTCCGGCGCGGACGAGATCGCGCACAGCGCGGCTTCGCCATATTCGACGTCGGTACTGACGTTGGCCGCACGCAGCAGCGCGGCGAGGCGCCCTGCTGCCTCGGCGGTGCCGACGACCGCGCGTTGCGGCCGGTGGGCAATACACTGCGCCGCCAGTTCATCGACGCGGCTGTGCGCGGACAAGGCATAGACGGCATAGCGCTCGGGATGACGAGCGAGCACGTCCAGCGTGGACACGCCGATCGAACCGGTGGCGCCAAGGATGGTAATGCGTTGCATAGAGATTTCTTTCAGAGCCAGGTCGAGAGCAGCGCTGCGATCGGCAGCACGGGAATCAATGCATCGACACGGTCGAGCACGCCGCCATGGCCGGGCAGCAGGTTGCTGCTGTCCTTGATGGCCGCACGGCGCTTGAGTTGGGATTCGAACAGGTCGCCAATCACGGACGCGGCCACGATCACCAGCAGCGCCAGCATGGTCACGCCCCAGCCGAAGCGCGCCTGCAGGCGCACGGCAAAGGTGTCTTGCAGCCACGGCACGCCGGCGGCCGCCAGGATCGAGATGGTGGCGATGACCAGCACGGCAATGCCGCCGCCGATCGCGCCTTCCCAAGATTTACCTGGGGAAATGGTGGGCGCCAGCTTGCGCTTGCCGAACGCCTTGCCGGAGAAATAGGCGCCGATATCGGCAATCCACACCAGCACCAGCACCGACAGCAGGTACACGGGCGAGCGCAGGTACAAACCGACGATGGCAAAGAAGCAGACGAACACGGCAAAACCGAAGGTCAGCGCCATCGACCAGTTGGCGGCGGTGCCCAGTTGCGGCAGCCCCAGGCCCAGCGACGGTGCATAGCGGATCAGCCACAGCAGGGAGGCAATCGCGTACAGCGCGGTGGCGGAACCCGGTTGCGCCTTGAACATCAAGCCGACGAACAGCAGAGCGCCAACGATGCCGGCGATGCGGGCCGGACCGTCTTTCAGGCCGAACATGCGCGCACCTTCCCACACGGCAGCGCCGAGGAACAGCGTGACGATCACGGCAAAGGCCGGGAAATACTGGAAGAACAGGACTGGCAGCAACACCGCCAGCAAGACCAGAGCGGTAATAATCCGTGTTTTCAGCATCAGTTTTTCTTTTCTGCCAGTTGCGCGCCGGTGCGGCCAAAACGGCGTTCGCGGTGCTGGTAGGAGGCGATGGCCTCGTCGAGGCGCTCGATCGAAAAATCGGGCCAGTAGGTGTCAGTAAAGAACAGCTCGGTGTACGCAAGCTGCCACAACAGGAAATTGGAAATGCGCTGCTCGCCGCCGGTGCGGATGAACAGGTCCGGCTCCGGTGCGTACGCCATGGCCAGGTGCGGCGCCAGTTGTTCTTCGGAGAAGTCGGTGGCGCCGGGATGGGCGGCTACCATTTTGCCCACGGCCTGCATGATGTCCCAGCGGCCGCCGTAATTGGCGCAGATGGTGACGGTGAGGCTGGTGTTGTTGGCGGTCTTGCGCTCGGCGTTGGCGATCATGGTGCGCAGCTTCTCGTCGAAGCGGGACAGGTCACCGACCACGCGCAGGCGGATGTTATTGGCGTGCATCTTGGACACTTCGCGCTCGAGCGCGGTCATGAACAAGCGCATCAGGAGGGACACTTCCTCTTCCGGGCGGCGCCAGTTTTCGGAACTGAAGGCAAACAGGGTCAGGTATTCAATGCCGCGATTGATGCAGGCCTCGACCACGGTGCGTACCGCTTCGACGCCCTTGACGTGACCGGCTACGCGCGGCAAAAAGCGCTTGGTGGCCCAGCGGCCGTTACCGTCCATGATCATGGCGACATGGCGCGGCACCTGTGGCGCGTCCGGAACATCGGTAGTCGAACTCGTATATTTCATGAAAGCTTTGCTGCCAAAGGATAAAGTATTGCAGGTGGAACGGAAAAAGACAAGACGCCAGCACCAACTTGCCACGCGCGGGTGCGCATGACAAGCTGGTTGCTGGCGCCTCGGCCTGAGGGCTTAAACCGTCAGAACTTCTTTTTCCTTCTCCGCCACCATCTTGTCGATGTCGGCGATGAACTTGTCGGTCAATTTCTGGACTTCATCCACGGCGCGACGCTCGTCGTCTTCCGAGATGGTTTTGTCCTTGACCAGCTTTTTCAGCGATTCGTTACCGTCGCGGCGGATATTGCGCACGGCAATTTTCGCATCTTCGGCTTCGCTCTTGCACAGCTTGACCATTTCCTTGCGGCGTTCTTCGGTCAGGGCCGGGGTCGGCACGCGGATGATGTCGCCCTGTGCCGACGGGTTCAGGCCCAGGTCGGCGTCGCGGATGGCTTTTTCAATCGTCGAGGCCATGCGTTTTTCGAACGGCTGCACGCCGATGGTACGGGCGTCGATCAGGTTGATGCCTGCCACCTGCGACAGCGCGGTCGGCGAACCGTAGTACTCGACCATCACATGGTCGAGAATGCCGGTGTGGGCGCGGCCGGTGCGGACCTTGGCCAGATCGGCGCGCAGGGTTTCCAGCGATTTGGTCATGCGCTCTTGCGCATTCTTTTTAACGTCAGCTACGGACATTGCTGCTCTCCTGTATACGGATGATGTAAATCTTAAACGTGAACCAGTGTACCCTCATCTTCGCCCATGATCACGCGCATCAGCGCGCCGGGCTTGGTGATCGAGAACACCTTGATCGGCAGCTTCTGGTCGCGGCACAGCGCAAAGGCGGTGGCGTCCATCACTTGCAGATTGCTGGCAATCGCTTCGTCGAAGCTGATCGAATGGTACAGCGTGGCGTTCGGGTCCTTCTTCGGATCGGCAGTATATACGCCATCGACCTTGGTTGCCTTGAGCACGATTTCGGCGCTCATTTCGGCACCGCGCAATGCAGCGGCTGTGTCGGTGGTGAAGAACGGGTTACCGGTGCCGGCGGCGAACACGACAACTTTACCTTCTTCCAGGTATTGCAGCGCTTTCGGGCGCACATACGGCTCGACCACTTGCTCGATGCCGATTGCCGACATCACGCGGGCGGTGATGCCGACGTGGCGCATGGCGTCAGCCAGGGCCAGGGCGTTCATGACGGTGGCCAGCATGCCCATGTAGTCGGCAGTGGCGCGGTCCATGCCCTGGGCGCCAGGCGCAACGCCACGGAAGATGTTGCCGCCGCCAATGACGATCGCCAGTTCCACGCCCAGTTTCGCGACCTCGGCCACGTCAGCCACCATCCGCTCGATGGTGCTGCGGTTGATGCCGTACGGGTCGTCGCCCATCAGCGCTTCGCCGGACAGTTTGAGGAGGACACGCTTGTAGGCTGGTTTGGACATGAGACGGGGCTCCTAAATATGGTGGGTTGAAGGGCTGCCGGCGCCTATCATACCTTGAGACGGCGGCGGCAGCGCGACTGTTACATTAGTTGCAATATTACGTGATCAGGCTAAAAAAACGGGCCTCGCGGCCCGTTTTCTAGTCTTGCCCGGAGATTAACCCTGGCTGGCGGCCATTTGAGCGGCCACTTCTGCTGCGAAGTCGTCAACCTTCTTCTCGATGCCCTCGCCCACCACGTACATGGTGAACGATTTAACCGTGGTTGCTTTTTCTTTCAGCATCTGCTCGATCGATTGCTTGTCGTTTTTCACGAAAGCCTGGTTCAGCAGCGATACTTCTTTCAGGTACTTCTGTACCGAGCCTTCCAGGCGCTTGGCGACGATGTCGGCAGGCTGCACTGGCTTGCCTGCAGCAACTGCTGCGGCTGCATCTTCGTCGGCTTTCAGTTTTGCAACCGAACGCTCTTTTTCGATCAGTTCGGCTGGAACGTTGTCCGACGACAGCGCCACTGGCTTCATCGCGGCAATGTGCATGGCAACGTCTTTACCGACTTGTTCGTCGGCGCCGTCGAACTCGACGATCACGCCGATGCGTGCGCCGTGCAGGTACGAAGCCAGCTTGGCGGTGGTTTCAAAACGCTGGAAGCGGCGGATCGACATGTTTTCGCCGATTTTACCGATCAGGGCAGCGCGCACTTCGTCCAGGGTCTGGCCGTTGCCAGCTGGCAGAGCCAGCAGAGCAGCGACGTCGGCCGGGTTGTGTTCGGCAACCAGCTTGGCAGCATTGGCAGCCAGGGCCAGGAAGTCGTCGTTTTTCGCAACGAAGTCGGTTTCCGAGTTCACTTCGACCAGGGCGCCTACGCCGCCGTCGATGAAGCTCGCTACCACGCCTTCGGCGGTCACGCGCGACGATGCTTTCGATGCCTTGCCGCCCAGCTTGACGCGCAGGATCTCTTCAGCACGACCCATGTCGCCTTCGGCTTCGGTCAGTGCTTTTTTGCATTCCATCATTGGCGCGTCGGTTTTCGCGCGCAGTTCGCCTACCATTGCTGCAGTAATCGCTGCCATGTGTTTTCTCCTGTTGTTCGGTATTCGGGGGGATGGGGAACCAATCTGGCTCTAACCCATTGATGTTAAAAAAAAGGGGGAGCTGGTGGCCACCCCTTTTTTCCTTAGCAGACCGTTAGGCCGACTAATTAAGCTTGCTCGACTTCGACGAATTCGTCGCCGGCGGCGGCTTTAACCATTTCAACTACTTCGTTACCGGCAGCAGCACGGCCTTCCAGGATAGCGTCGGCTACACCACGTGCGTACAGGGTGATTGCTTTCGACGAGTCATCGTTACCTGGAATGACGAACTTCACGCCTTCTGGCGAGTGGTTGGTATCGACCACGCCGATAACCGGGATGCCCAGTTTTGCGGCTTCGGTGATGGCGCCTTTATGGTAGCCGACGTCAACGACGAAGATTGCGTCAGGAACGCCGCCCATGTCTTTGATGCCACCGATTGCTTTTTGCAGCTTGACGATTTCGCGTTGGAACATCAGCGCTTCTTTTTTCGACAGCTTCTCAACCGAACCGTCTTCAACCTGGGCTTCCATGTCTTTCAGACGCTTGATCGAGGTTTTGATGGTTTTGAAGTTGGTCAGCATGCCGCCGAGCCAGCGCTGGTCAACGAAAGGAACGCCTGCGCGTGCAGCTTCAGCAGCGATGATGTCGCGTGCTTGACGCTTGGTGCCGACCATCAGGATGGTGCCACGGCTTGCAGCTACTTGCTTAACATGCTTCATCGCTTCTTGATACATACCCATCGTCTTTTCCAAGTTGATGATATGGATCTTGTTGCGGTGACCGAAGATGAACGGAGCCATCTTTGGGTTCCAGAAACGGGTTTGGTGACCGAAGTGGACACCGGCTTCCAGCATTTCGCGCATAGTTACGGACATTTTTTAACTCCAGGGTTGGGTCTGGAATCCGACCAGTGACCCGGTTATTACGCCAGGCACCCTTGTCGATCGGATTCGAGTTTATTAACAAAAATAGTGATTTTTACTGCATTGCCCGAATGAGAATTCAGGCAACCCGGGATTTTACACCAAATAGCGCCCAACTGGCAAGCGCAGCCATTGCAGAAGACCCAACCCGGGCCAATTTGGTGCGGACCGAACGCCGCCTCGGCCAGGTTGGTGCGCGCCGTGTACGGCGGCAACATTATTGCACCAAATTGTTGCATGGCACACATGGACATAGCGGTCGTTTATAATCCTCACCATTAAGCTTTTACTTTGCAGATTGCGATCTTTTATTATGTCCATTTCCATTAAAACCGCCGAAGATATCGAAGGCATGCGCGTCGCCGGCCGCCTCGGTTCCGAAGTGCTCGACTACATCACCCCGTTCGTCAAGGCTGGCGTCACCACCGGCGAACTCGATCGCCTGTGTCACGAGTACATGAGCAATGTCCAGGGCACCATTCCCGCACCGCTCAACTATAGCCCGCCAGGCTACACGCCCTACCCCAAGGCCATCTGCACGTCCGTCAACGACGTCATCTGCCACGGCATCCCGGGCGACAAGGTGCTCAAGAGCGGCGATTCGGTCAACCTCGACATCACCGTCATCAAGGACGGCTACCACGGCGACAACAGCCGCATGTTCCTGATCGGCGAGCCGTCGATCATGACCAAGCGTTTATCGGAGATCACCTACGAATGCATGTGGCTGGGCATCGCGCAAGTGAAACCGGGCGCGCACCTGGGCGACATCGGCCACGCCATCCAGCAGCACGCAGAGAAAGCCGGCTACAGCGTGGTGCGCGAATTCTGCGGCCACGGCATCGGCAAGGTGTTCCACGAAGAGCCGCAGGTACTCCACTACGGCAAACCGGGCACGCTCGATGAACTGAAACCCGGCATGATCTTCACCATCGAGCCGATGATCAACGCCGGCAAGCGCGAGATCCGCGAAATGGGCGACGGCTGGACCATCAAGACCAAGGACCGCAGCCTGTCGGCGCAATGGGAACACATGATCCTGGTGACCGACACCGGTTACGAAGTACTGACCCTGTCCGCCGGCAGCCCGCCGCCGCCAGCCTTCATCACCAACGCCGCCAAGTAATCCACTCCATGGACAAGGAAATCCGCGAACAGCTGAAACGCCAGTTGAAGGCCGAACGCCAGGTCATCATCGGCACCTTCCGTACCGACGGCATGCCGGAGAAGCTGCTGCGCAGCCTGCGCCAGAGCGTCGATGCGGTGCTCACGGCCGCCTGGCACCACGCGCACCTGCCCGCCAACACGGCGCTCGTCGGCGTGGGCGGCTACGGCCGTGGCGAGTTGTTCCCGTATTCCGATGTCGATCTGCTGATCCTGCTGGAAGTGGCGCCGGACGCCGAAACCACCGAGAAGCTCGAAGGACTGGTGCAGCTGCTGTGGGATCTGGGGCTGGAAATCGGCAGCAGCATCCGCACCGTCGATGAATGCCTGACCGAGTCGAAGGCCGATATCACCGTGCAAACCAGCCTGCTCGAGGCGCGCCTGATCTGCGGAGACGAACCGCTGTTCGAGCAACTGCAGGCGCGCTACGACGAGGCCATGGATCCGCAGGCCTTTTTCCAGGCCAAGCTGCTGGAAATGCGCCAGCGCCATGCCAAGTACGAAGACACGGCCTTCAGCCTGGAGCCGAACTGCAAGGAAAGCCCGGGCGGCCTGCGCGACTTGCAGGTGATCCTGTGGCTGGTGAAAGCGGCCGGCCTGGCCAACTCGTGGCGCACGCTGGCCACCAGCGGCCTGATTACCCAGGCCGAAGCCAAGGGGCTGATGGAAAAGGAGCGCGCCTTCAAGGATATCCGCGTGCGCCTGCACCTGCACGCGGGCCGCCGCGAAGACCGCCTGGTGTTCGACGTGCAGACGGCGATTGCCGAATCGCTGGGCCTTGAGAATACCGGGTCGGGCGTGGAGATGCGCCGCGCCAGCGAATACCTGATGCAGCGCTACTACTGGGCCGCCAAGGCGGTCACGCAGCTCAATACCATCCTGCTGCAAAACATCGAGGAGCGGCTGTTCCCGCGCGAAGAGCACGCGGTGCAGATCAACCCCCGCTTCAACGACGTCAATGGCCTGATCGACATGCGCGACGACGACACGTTCACGCAAACGCCGTCGGCCATTCTCGAGATCTTCCTGTTGATGACCGAGCGGCCTTCGCTCAAGGGCATGACCTCGCGCACCATGCGCGCGCTGTGGAACGAACGCTTCCTGATCGACGCCGCCTTCCGCGCCGATCCGGCCAACCGCGCGCTGTTCCTGCGCATCCTGCAGGCGCCCAAGGGCATCATCCATGCGCTGCGGCGCATGAACGACCTGTCGATCCTGGGCCGCTACCTGCCCAACTTCCGCAAGATCGTCGGCCAGATGCAGCATGACCTGTTCCACGTGTATACGGTGGACCAGCACATCCTGATGGTGGTGCGCAATATGCGGCGCTTCTCGATGGCCGAACATGCGCACGAATACCCGTTCTGCAGCCAGCTGATGGCCAACTTCGGCCAGCCCTGGCTGCTGTACCTGGGCGCGCTGTTCCACGACATTGCCAAGGGCCGCGGCGGCGATCATTCCACGCTGGGCCGCGTCGATGCCGAGCAGTTCTGCCGCGAGCATGGCATGAGCGACGCCGACACCGAACTGGTATCGTTCCTGGTCGAGCACCATCTCGACATGTCGCAGGTGGCGCAAAAGCAGGACCTGTCCGACCCCGACGTGATCGCCGCCTTTGCCCGCAAGGTCGGCGACGAGCGTCACCTCACCGCCCTGTACCTGCTGACGGTGGCCGACATCCGCGGCACCAGCCCCAAGGTGTGGAATGCCTGGAAGGCCAAGCTGCTCGAAGACCTGTACCGCGTGACCCTGCGCGTGCTGGGCGGCCAGCCGCACAGCGCCGACCACGAACTGCAAAACCGCCAGCAGGAAGCGCTGGCCACACTGCGCCTGTACGGCCTGGCGCCGGACGCCCACCTGGCGTTCTGGAAGCAGCTCGACGTCGCGTACTTCCTGCGCCACGACGCCTCCGACATCGCCTGGCAAACGCGCGCGCTGTACGACCGCTTCAACAGCGAGCAGCCGGTGGTCAAGTGCCGCCTGGCGCCGATCGGCGAAGGCTTGCAGATCGCCGTGTACCTGCGCGACCAGCCCGACCTGTTCGCGCGCATCTGCTCCTATTTCGACCGCAAGAATTTCAGCATCCTCGACGCCAAGATCCACACCACGCGCCACGGCTACGCGCTCGACACCTTCCTCGTGACCGAGCAGAATTTCGCCAAGAGCTACCGCGACATCATCAACCTGATCGAGCACGAACTGTGCGGCGCCCTCACCCACCCCGAGCCGCTGTCGTCGCCGTCGAAGGGCCGGCTGTCGCGCCTGTCGCGCACGTTCCCGATGCAGCCCACGGTGGACCTGCGCCCGGACGAGCGCGGACAGTACTACCTGCTGTCGATCGCCGCCAACGACCGCACCGGTTTGCTGTACGCGATTGCCAACGTGCTGGCCAAGTACCGCCTCAACCTGCACACGGCCAAGGTGATGACGCTGGGCGAGCGCGTGGAAGACGTGTTCCTGATCGACGGCGCCGCGCTGGGCAACCCGCGCAACCAGCTGCAACTGGAAACCGACCTGCTCGACGCCATGAAGGTCTAGCGCGCGGGTCGTCAACTCTCACTATAAAGAAGCATCATGTCAGAAGAATTATTACGCCTGTCCAAACGCATGTCCGAACTGGGCCTGTGCTCGCGCCGCGAAGCCGACGAATGGATCGCGCGCGGCTGGGTACGCGTCGATGGCAAGGTGGTGTCCGAACTGGGCACCAAGATTTACCCGAGCCAGCGCGTGTCGGTCGAGCGGCAGGCCGCCGCCGAGCAATCGAAGCGCGTGACGGTCCTGATCAACAAGCCGATGGGCTACGTCAGCGGCCAGGCCGAAGACGGCTACCAGCCGGCCGTGGTGCTGATCAAGCCGGAAAACCGCTGGGCCGAAGACCCGTCGCCCGAACAGTTCCACCCTACCCAACTGCGCTCGCTGGTGCCGGCCGGCCGCCTCGACATCGACTCGGTGGGCCTGCTGGTGCTGACGCAAGACGGCCGCGTGGCCAAGCACCTGATCGGCGAAACCACCGACGTGGACAAGGAATACCTGGTGCGGGTCGAATACACCAAGCCCGGCAAGCTGCCCGACAGCGACCTGAAAAAACTCAACCACGGCCTGTGGATGGACGGCAAGGCGCTGCTGCCGGCCAAGGTGCGTTGGCAAAACGACGACCAGCTCAGCTTTACCCTGCGCGAAGGCAAAAAGCGGCAAATCCGCCGCATGTGCGACATGGTGGGCCTGAAAGTGATCGGCCTCAAACGCGTGCGCATCGGCAAGGTCAAGCTTGGCGATCTGCCGGTGGGCGAATGGCGTTACCTGCGCCCTGACGAACAGTTTTAAAAAAAACGGCACCAAAGGTTAAAATGACTTGCCAAAAAGCAAGCCAAACGCCGCAATAAAATATACACTGTGCGGTCCGACCTCGCACAGTGAAGTTAGCAAAGTGATATGCCGTTGTGAACGATCCCATACCCAATGACATGCGCCGTGGCCCGCCGCTGCTGAAAGACGCGGTGGAACCGATCCCGTCCGGCTCCCACCCGCATGAAATGCTCGACGAGCATGACATCGCGGAGGCGCTGACGCTGCTGGCGCAGAACGGCGACCCGGTGTCGATCTACCCGTCTTCCAGTACCAACGTCGTGCTCGGCCGGATCAAGTCGGTCCACCCCGAACTGCCGCACTTCACGTTCGAATTGAACGAGGGCGAATTCATCCCTCCCGGCGAAGCGACCTTTGTCGCCTGGCTGCGTTCGTCCAAGATGCAGTTCAACCTGGCCTACGACAACTGGACCCCGGTGCCGGACCAGCCGACCATCATCCCGCTCGACTTTCCGCTGCGCTGCCTGGTGCTCAACCGGCGCTCCTCGACGCGCCTGGAAACCCCGCTCGGCATCTACTACATGGCGTCGTTCGTCTTGAACGGCAAGCCGTACGAATTGCAGCTCTACGACTTTTCTGCCGGCGGCGTGGGCATGCGCGCACCGCCGCGCGATACCGTGGGCCTGCACGTGGGCCGCAAGCTGCAACGCGTGCGGCTCGAACTGGGGCCGGACACGGTGATGATCGCCGACCTGGAAGTGCGGCTGTCGCGCACCTTCCGCTCGTTCCTGCTGGGCGAGCAGGTGCAGATCGGCTGCCAGTTCGTCAACCTGTCGCCGGCCATGCAGGAAGAACTGACGCGCGTGCTGCAGGAATTGAACGCCAGCCGCCAACGCTGATGCGCTTTTAGGTACACTTTTTGCTTGATAGTTCGGCATGACTACAAGCGAGACAGTGACCGGGCCGGAACCCACCCAGCGCATCATCAAGATTCGCCGCGACTACAATACCTGGGTGGCCAGCGAGACCATCGAGGACTACGCGCTGCGCTACACGCCGCGTTCGTTCCGGCGCTGGTCGGTGTTCCGCGTCTCGAACACCGCGTTCGGCGCCATCTCGTTCCTGGTGCTGGAAGCCATCGGCGGCACCATCGCCGTCAACTACGGCTTCATCAACGCGCTGTGGGCGATCCTGGCCGTGGGCCTGATCATCTTCGCCACCGGCCTGCCCATCAGCTACTACGCCGCCAACTATGGCGTGGACATGGATCTGCTCACGCGTGGCGCCGGCTTCGGCTACATCGGCTCGACCATCTCGTCGTTCGTGTATGCTTCGTTCACGTTCATCCTGTTTGCGCTGGAGGCGGCCATCATGGCCTACGCGCTGGAACTGTATTTCGGCCTGCCGCTCTACCTCGGCTACATGGTCAGCGCGTTGGTGGTGATTCCGCTGGTGACCCACGGCGTGACCCTGATCAGCCGCATCCAGATGCTGACCCAGCCGGTGTGGCTGATCCTGATGGCGCTGCCGTTCATCGCCATCCTGCACAAGCAGCCCGAATTGCTGCCGCAGCTGTTCGACTACGCCGGTCGCGATGGCCAGCACGGCCACTTCAACATGCTGGCCTTCGGCGCCGCCACGGCTGTGGGCGTGGCGCTGATCACGCAGATCGGCGAGCAGGTCGATTTCCTGCGCTTCATGCCGCCCAAAACGGCCGAGAACCGGTGGCGCTGGCACTTCGGCGTGCTGATCGCCGGTCCGGGCTGGATCCTGCTCGGCATCGCCAAGATGCTGGGCGGCGCGCTGCTGGCGTTCCTGGCCATCCGCGCCGCCGTGCCGCTCGAGGAAGCGGTCAATCCCACCCATATGTACCTGAACGGTTTCGGGCTGGTGTTCGACCATCCGCAACTGGCGCTGCTGGCCACCACCGTGCTGGTAGTGATCTCGCAGATCAAGATCAACATGACCAATGCCTACGCCGGCTCGCTGGCGTGGTCGAATTTTTTTGCGCGCCTCACGCACAGCCACCCGGGCCGCGTGGTGTGGGCCGTGTTCAACGCGCTGATCGCCGTGCTCCTGATGGAGCTCGACGTGTTCCAGGCGCTGGACCAGGTGCTGGGCCTGTACTCGAACATCGCCATCTCGTGGATTACCGCCGTGGTGGCCGACCTGGTGATCAACAAGCCGCTGGGCTTGAGCCCCAAGGGCATCGAGTTCCGCCGCGCCTACCTGTACGACATCAACCCGGTGGGCGTGGGTGCGATGGTGCTGGCGTCGATCCTGTCGGTGGCCGCGTTCATGGGCGCCTTCGGCGTGCAGGCGCAGGCGTTTTCCGCGTTCATCGCGCTGGTGACCGCGTTCATTACATCACCGCTGATCGCGCTGGCCACGCGCGGCAAGTACTACATTGCCCGCCCGGCGCCCCATGTCCATTCCCGCACCTGCGTGATCTGCGAAAAGGAATACGAATCCGAGGACATGGCGCACTGCCCGGCCTACCAGGGGTCGATCTGCTCGCTGTGCTGCTGCCTCGATGCGCGCTGCAACGACGCCTGCAAGCCGCATGCGCGCGTGTCGGCCCAGTGGCAGCAGGCGATGCGCGCCATGCTGCCGCAATCGACCTGGCGCTACCTGAGCAGCGGCCTCGGACATTACCTGCTGCTGATGATCGTCACGGTGCTTTTCCTGGGCGCGCTGCTGGGGCTGATCTACTATCACGAACAATCGGTGCTGTCGGCAGCCGATGCGGCGCTGCTGCCGCAACTGCGCCTGGCTTTCGTCAAGGTGTTTGCGGCGCTGCTGCTGGCGTCGGGCATCGTCGCGTGGTGGCTGGTGCTCACCAGCGAAAGCCGGCGCGTGGCGCAGGAAGAATCGAACCGCCAGACCGGCCTGCTCACACGCGAAATCACGCTGCACAACGAGACAGACGCCCAGCTGCAACAGGCGCGCAAGATCGCCGAGGAAGCCCGCAAGACCGCCGAGCAGGCCAACGAAGCCAAGAGCCGCTACATCGCCGGCATCAGCCACGAGATCCGCACGCCATTGAACGGCATCCTCGGCTACGCCCAGCTGCTCGACAACGACCCCGCGATTCCCGCCCACCGCCAGCAGGCCGTGCGCGTGATCCGCAGCAGCGGCGAGCACTTGCTGTCGCTGATCGAAGGCACGCTCGATATCGCCCGCATCGAAGGCGGCAAGCTGACCTTTGCCACGCGCGAAATCGACTTCCCCGAATTTATCGGCCAGCTGGTGCGCATGTTCGAGCTGCAGGCCGCCAACAAGGGTCTCACCTTCCGCTACGAACTAACCGGCGCCCTGCCGCGCGTGGTGCGCGCCGACCGCAAGCGACTCGGGCAAATCCTAATCAATGTGCTCGGCAACGCGGTCAAGTTCACCAGCGAGGGCGGCGTGGTGATGCGGCTGCGCTACGCGCGCGAAATCGCCTCGTTCGAAATCGAGGACACCGGCCCCGGCATCCTGCAGGAAGAACTCGACCACATCTTCGAGCCATTTACACGCGGCAGCGCCAGCGCCCAGGCCAATGCGGGCGGCACCGGCCTGGGGCTGCCGATCTCGCGCATGCTCACCCAGCTGATGGGTGGCGAGATGCGCATCCGCAGTATGCCTGGCCAGGGCAGCACCTTCCACGTGCGGTTGTTTCTGCCCAGCGTGCACGTGGCCGGCAAGGCGCTGGCGGAGACCCTGGCGCCGCCGCGCCAGCGTAACGGCTACCTCGGTGCGCGCCGGCGGGTACTGGTTGTCGATAACGAGCAGGTGGACCGCGAACTGCTGGTCAACATCCTCGCGCCGCTGGGCTTCGAGGTGGCGCAGGCCGCATCGGGCCTGGAAGGTATCGACCTGCACGCTTCGTTCGAGCCGCACGTGGTACTGATGGACCTGGCCATGCCGGGCATGGACGGCTGGGAGACCAGCTACGTGCTGCGCCGCCGCCACAACTCGCAGGCGGCGATTGCCATCGTCTCGGCCAACGCGTTCGACAAGGGCATGGACAACGCGGCCGGCATCACCGCCGACGACTTCATCGTCAAACCGGTCAATATCGCCGAGCTGCTGGACTGGATCGGCCGCCGCCTGGCGCTGGAATGGACCCACGAACCGGAGGCGCCGGCCGCGCCACCGCCGCCAGCGGCGCTGGTGCTGCCGCCGGACGAACACCTGTCCGCGCTGGCCGAACTGGTGCGCATCGGCTATGTGCGCGGCATCAAGGCGCGGCTCGACGAGATCGATGCGCTCGATCCGCGCTACCGCGCCTTCACCGACACCCTGCGTGGCCACGCCGCGCGCTTCCAGCTGGACCTGATGGCAGACTTTATCCGAAAGAGCAAAGACCATGAACTTTAATCCTGCTGCACCGGGCATCGTCCTCGTGGTGGACGACGTGCCCGAGAACCTGGCCGTGCTGCACGACGCCCTCGACGAATCGGGCTACACCGTGCTGGTGGCCAACGGCGGCGAAGTGGCCCTGGTGCGCGCGGCCGAAGCGCAGCCGGACATCATCCTGCTCGACGCCATGATGCCCGGCATGGACGGCTTCGAAACCTGCCGCCGCCTGAAAGCGAACCTGGCCACGCGCCACATCCCGGTCGTGTTCATGACGGGGCTGACCGAGTCCGAGCACGTGGTAGCTGCCTTCGAGGCAGGCGGCAACGACTACGTGACCAAGCCGGTACGCACCAGCGAAGTCCTGGCGCGCATCGCCGCCCACCGCCAGACCGCGCGCCTGATGGACCAGGCCCGCAGCGCGCTCGACGCTTTCGGCAACGCGGTGATTGCGATGTCGCCGCAGGATGGCAAGATCGTCTGGCAAACCCCGCTGGCGCGCACGCTGATGCAGGGTTACGCGGTGGAGAAGGAACTGCCGGAATGGCTGACCGCCACCCAGGCAGCGCATGCGAAAGGCCAGGCGCACCCACCACTCACTTTACTGCGCGGCGCGCGCCGCCTGATTTTTTCGGCGGCCGAGTACAGCGAGGACGAACAATGGATGATCGTACTGCGCGAGGAATCGGACGCGGCGCAGATCGAAAAACTGATGGCAGCGTTCAAACTCACGCAGCGCGAATCGGAGGTGTTGAATTGGCTGGTCAAGGGCAAGACCAACCGCGATATCGGCGAAATCCTCGGCACCAGCCCGCGCACCGTGAACAAGCACCTCGAGCACGTGTTCGTCAAACTGGGCGTGGAGACCCGCACTTCCGCCGCCGCGCTCGCGATCAGCAAGCTGCATGGATCGGGGCGCGGGGAAGAAGTGGTTTAGGGTTTAGCCTTGGCTGAGGCCATGGCTTCGGCAATCCAGCCATCGAACTGCTGCTGGTGGAACTTGATCCAGCCGGCCGTGTGGCGGGCGATGTCGGCCTGGGTGTTCTCGCCGGTGCGCATGCGTTCGTTCTGGGCGTTGATGTCGGCGATCGGCAAACGCATCACCTCGAACAATTTGAGTGCGGCCGGATTTTTGCCGGCCCAGGCGCGGTTGACCACGATGCGCGTGGTGTTGACCGCGAAGCCGTAGTCGCTGCCGTCGTCCATGCGGGTGTTGGTCTTGTCCGGGTTGGACGAAAACGGTACCTGCAACCACACCACGTCCTTGCCCGGTACCAGCACGCCGCTGACCCAGTACGGCGTCCAGGTGTAGTACAGGATCGACTCGCCGCGCTGGTAACGGCCGATGGTGTCGGCGATCAGCGCCGAGTAGCTGCCCTGAACGTGCTGCACGGTTTCGCGCAGCTTGTAGGCATCCATGTGGTTTTCAATCATCGCCTCGCAGCCCCAGCCGGGATTGCACCCGGTGAGATCGGCCTTGCCGTCGCCGTCATGGTCGAACAGCTTGGCCAGGGTGGGATCGCGCAGCTGGTCGATATTGGTGATGTTGTACTTGTCGGCCGTGGCCTTGTCGATCAGGTAGCCCTGGGCGGCAGGACCGGCGTACTGGCCCACGCGCATCAGCTTGGCATCGCCGCCGGCATTATCGTAGTAGTCCTTGTGCAGCGGGTCCCAGTGCACGGCAAGGAACGTGGCGTCGCCGTTGGCGATGGCGATGTGCGCGGTCGGGTATTCGACTTCCTTGATCGGCTGCATTTCGTAGCCGAGTTTTTCCAGCGCGCGCTCGACCAGCATGGTCTGGAAGGTTTCTTCCGCGATCGAGCTTTGCAGCGCCTGTACCTTGATGCCCTTGCCGGGCAAGTCGGCAGCGGGCGTTTGCGCCATGGCCAGGCTGGTGCCCAGCACCATGGCGGCGATGCCCAGGAACGACAACCACTGGAACTTGCGTTGCGATTTGCGGGTTTCTTTGAATTGTGCGACTTGATTCATGGAGTTCCTTTCTTATTGTGTGGCCAGGTGCGCTGGTGCGGCTTCCTGCACAGGCGCCGGCGTTGGCACGGGATCGCGGCGCACCAGGCGCATCACCAGGCCGGCCGGGCCGGTCTGGTACCAGTGGCGCACGCCACGGCGCGGCTGGCCCATCGCCTGGGTCAGGCGGTCGAGCGTAATGGCCAGCAGCACGATGCCCAGGCCACCGACGGTAGCGAGGCCCATATCGAGGCGGCCGATGCCGCGCAATACCATCTGGCCCAGGCCACCGACCGCGATCATCGAGGCGATCACCACCATCGACAGCGACAGCATCAGCGACTGGTTGATACCGGCCATAATCGACGGCATCGCCAGCGGGAACTGCACGCGGGTGAGCAGCTGCCATGGCGAAGCGCCGTAGGCGCGCGCCGCTTCGATCAGGTCGGGACGCACCTGGCGGATACCGAGGTTGGTCAGGCGCACCAGCGGCGGCAACGCGAAGATGATGGTGACGATGACGCCGGGGGCGTTACCGATACCGAACAACATCACCACCGGCACCAGATATACGAAAGCGGGCGTGGTCTGCATCGCGTCCAGTAAAGGACGCAGCAGGTTCTGCGCACGGTCGCTGCTGGCCAGGAATATCCCCAGCGGTAAGCCGATCAACAGGCAGAACGCCAGGGAAGTCAGCACCAGCGACAGCGTGATCATCGCCTCGGGCCAGATGCCCAGCATCGACACGACCAGCAGCGCCAGCACGGTGCCGATGGCCAGCGCGCGGCTGGTGAACTGCCAGGCAAGCACGCCCACGATGGCGATCACCGCCAGCGCCGGCGCTGCCAGCAGCACGTCGCTGACGCCGGTCAGGGTCGCGTCGATCGGCGCGCGCACGGCCTGGAAGAACGGCCGGAAATTGGCGACCACCCAGCCCAGGCCCTGGTTGATCCAGGACTCGAGCGGCAGCGAACCGTCGAAGATTTGCGATACGTGGAAGCCGGTGGCGTGCGCCGGTTCCGCAGCTGGCCCGGCAGCGTCGAGCCACGAGGTATCGGTCGGTGGCTGCGGCAGCCACGGATTGACCTGCGCGGCCTGCTCTACTGCCGGCTGTGCGGTACGGGCTGCATCGGCGGCGACCGCGGTATGTGCGAGGTTATCTGCTTTCATGCTTGTCCTTTCTGTGCTTGTGGTTCTGCAATCGGTGGCGTGTCGCGGTCGAGGAACTTCAGCAAGGTGGTCTTGCTGATGGCGCCGCGGAAGTTGCCATCGTTGGCGACCACGGGGACGGCATACGGCAGTTGCGCCACCTGGCCGAACAGGCCGGCCACCGGTTCATCGGCATCGATGGTCGGCACGTCAGGGAGATACGCATGGGCCAGCCCGAGCGGGCCGACATGGCCGTCGAGCGCCGTGCGCAGCGAGTCGGCCGATACCACGCCCAGGTACTTCTTCTGCGGGCTGACCACGTAGGCGTAGGCGCGGTCCTGCTCTTCCAGCATCGACAGCGCGGCGCGCGAGCCGCGCGTCGGTGATTCCGACACCACGATCTGGCTCTTGCGGGCGATATCGCCGGCCTTGAACACGGCCGCCGCATCGACACCGCGCACGAAGTTGCGCACGTAATCGTTGGCGGGCTTGCGCAGGATTTCCTCGGGCGTCCCCACCTGCACCACGTGGCCGTCCTTCATGATGGCCACGCGGTCGCCGATGCGCATCGCTTCATCGAGATCGTGCGAAATGAAGACGATGGTGCGGCGCTTGATCTGTTGCAGGCGCAGCAGCTCAGACTGCATCTCGGTGCGCATGATCGGGTCGAGCGCGGAAAACGCTTCGTCCATCAGCAAGATCGACGGATCGCACGCCAGTGCGCGGGCCAGGCCCACGCGCTGCTGCATGCCGCCGGACAGCTCGTCCGGGTAGCTGGCGCCATAGCCGGCCAGGCCTACCTGTTCGAGCGCCTGCAGGGAAGCGGTATTGCGCTCGTCCTTCGGGATACCGGCCAGTTCCATGCCGAAGCCGGTATTTTCCAGCACCGTGATCTGCGGCAGCAATGCGAACGACTGGAACACCATGCTGATGTCCTTGCGGCGCAGCGCCCGCAGTTCCTTATCGGGCAGCGTGTTGATGTCGTTCCCGTCGATCAGGATACGGCCGTCGGTGGGCTCGATCAGGCGATTGAGCATGCGCACCAGCGTCGATTTGCCGGAGCCGGACAGGCCCATGATGACGAAAATTTCGCCGGCTTCGATGGTGAAGGTGGCGTCGAAAACGCCGATGGTGCATTCGGTTTGCGCCAGGATGTCCTGCTTGCTGGCGCCCTGGCGGACCAAGGCCAGTGCTTCGTCGGGCTTGTCGCCGAAGACCTTGAATACATGATCGATAATAATTTGTTTAGCCACGTCGTGGTTCTCCCTCGATGAAACGAATGGATGAAACGCTGCAAGCCATACGGCTGCGGCGGCGTATATGTTGCGATAGTGCGAATTCAAAGCGAATTCCGTCGGCGATGTCGCGGCGCAAGGCGCACGCAAGCAAGTGACGTGTCGGGGGCGGACGCCGTTGCGGCATGGCGCCGGGTCGTCCTGATACGGGCGGAGGGCCCATGGTTGCGTTTCACGCTTGAGGTGAAATGCAGTGTGTAGCGGAAGGTGCTACCTGTTACAGCTGTTGTAAATATGCATCAATTATAGCAAGAAAAAGTGCGCTTGTCCAATAGCTTTCCGGCTCGAAACGTGCTAGCAATGTTAGTCAGCGCACATACCACACCACAAACATGAGACTGGTTTAACGTTTTGGTAGCGATGAAAAGATTGCTTTCAGTATCAAAACGGCAAATTTATCAACGCCGTGCGATGTCAGGATATCATCGCGCCATCGCTGTCACTTCCACGCCACCATGCACCACCCTGCCCTGTCCATCCTGGTCGTCGAAGACCACCCGACCATCGCCCGCCAGATCGTGGAATTCCTCGACGGGCTGGCGTGGCAGGCCGACCACGCCGCCACCGGCGCGCTGGCCATCGACCTGGCGACCAGTAACGTGTATGACGTGGTCCTGCTCGACCTCAACCTGCCCGACATCGATGGCCTGGAAGTATGCCGCGCCATCAAGGCGCGGGCGCCGCGCAATGTGCCGGTGCTGATGCTCACCGCGCGCGACGCGTTCGAGGACAAGGCGCGCGGCTTCCACGGCGGCGCCGACGATTACCTTACAAAACCGTTCGACCTGCGCGAAATGGCGCTGCGCTGCGAAGCGCTGGCCCGCCGCAACGCCCTGCACCGCGACCAGCAAACCACGGTAGGCCCGCTGACGCTGCACCTGCGCGAACGGCGCGCGCTATGCCACGGCGCACCGGTGGCGCTCACGCAGACCGGGTTCCGTGTACTGTCCATGTTATGCGAAGCTTACCCGCACGCGGTGGCCCGCTCGGCGCTGATCCACGCCCTGTGGGGCGACGATCCGCCGGACAGCGATGCGTTGAAATCGCACCTGTACGCGCTGCGTAGGCAGCTCGATCTGGCCGGCGCGCCGGACCTGATCGTCACGATCCCGCAGCTTGGCTACCGCCTGGCATTGGCGAACGGCAGCCATGTTTAGGTCGATCCGCCACGGCCTGTTTGCCGCGCTAGCCGGCTTCACGGTGCTGATCTGCGTCGGCTATACGGGACTGGCGCTGGTGATTTCCTACGTCACCGAGGACATGCTGGTCGATCGCCTGCTGGCGCGCGAAGCCGACGGCATCGCCCTGCACTTCCGCCAGCATGGCGAGATCAAGCCGCCCGATTTGACGCTGATCCGCGTCTATCGCAGCGTGGCGGACTTGCCGCCCGAGGTGGAAGGCGCAGTAATGGCCGGGTTCCAGCGCGCCGAAATCGCCACCGATACCGGACCCCACTACCACCTGCGCACGCTGGATCTGCGCACGACCAATGGCGGACAACGGCTGTACCTGGTGGCCGACGTCGCCCCGCTGCTGGTGGTGGCCAAGCTGTTCCAGGAAGTGGGCGGCCTGCTCACTGCCGTGGCGCTCGGATTGCTGGCGCTGGCGTTGTTGCTGGCCTACCTGCTGTCGCGCAGGCTGGTGGCGCCGTTGCAGGTGCTGGCGCAAGAGGTGCGCGCAGCAACCGTGGCGGAGCCAGGTACAGCGGTCAGGTTCAGCGCCAGCGACCGACGCGACGAAATCGGCTACCTGGCCGACAGGCTGGGCGCCACCATCGGGGACCTGCACGCGGCGCTGCAACGCGAAACCGATTTTACGCGCGACATAGGGCACGAATTGCGCACGCCGCTGACCGTGATGCAGAACGTGCTGTCGCGCAGCGGTGGTGCTGGTGCTGGTGCCAACGCTGGCGCCAGCGCTGCAATTGGCAGCGCCGACGCGGAACAGTTACGCGAAGGAGTATCCGAAATGCGCGCTACTGTTGACGTGCTGTTCGCGCTGGCGCGCGCAGAACACATCGCTGCCGAGACCTTCGACCTGCGCGCCCTGATCGAAGAACGGCTGCTGCGCCTGATCGAGGACGAGGGCTGGGACGCAGCGGGCCTGGTGCTGGCACTGCCGGAACGCCTGCCAGCAACAGGCAACCGCCATCTGTGCAGCCTCCTGCTCGACAACTGCCTGCGCAACGCCGTCTTCCACGGCGGCGCCGGCTGTCGCCTGCAACTCGCGTTCGCCGACGGCGCGCTCGCCATCATCAACACGGTGGCGCCGCAACAACCGGCATCCACGCACGGTTTCCGCCACGGCCAGCACCTGCTGCTGCGCATTGCAGCGGCCATGCGGTGGCAGATCGCTTTCGACGCGATGGACGACGGTTACCGCGTGACCATCACGCCAACCATTTAAAAAAGACGGAAAACTTCACCGGCATTTCACCAGCCGCCCTGCATGCTGCGACCTCCAACCAATACCCGGAGTCGCACATGAAAATTCTCGTCAGCCTGTTCCTGATTGCCTGCACCGCCCTGCCCGCCGCCGCGCTGGCCCAGGTCAAGTCGCTGGTGCACAAGGAGGAAAAGCGCCGCTACCTGGTCTATACGCCGCCGTCGTATAGCCAGCAGCCGCAGAAGTCTTACCCGGTCGTGTTCAACTTTCACGGCAGCGGCATGACCATGGCCGAGCAGATGCTGTACACGCAGATGAACCGCGCCGCCGACCGTCACCAGTTCATCGTGGTGTATCCATCAGGCGTCAAGCAGGACTGGAACGTGGGCTTCGGCATGTCGTACCTGGACGGTACCGACGATATCGGCTTTACGCAGGCGCTGCTGGCGAAACTCCGGGAGGACTACCGCGTCGATGACCGGCGCGTGTACGCCACCGGGCTGTCACGCGGCGGCTTCTTCGCCCTGCGCATCGCCGCCGAACTGCCGCAGCTGTTCGCGGCGGTCGCCTCGGTCGGTGCCCCGATGCCCGAACCGGTCATCGCGCATCACACCAGCAAAGGAAAAATCGGCGTACTGCAACTGCACGGCACCGCCGACCAGGTGGTGGCCTACGCCGGCAAGCCGACCGGCTACCTGTCAGCCGAAGCGACCTACGCCTACTGGCTCGAGCGCAACGGCATCACCGCAGGCAACGGCCAACCGGTCAACATCGGCGCCGACGTCACCTGGCAGGAACAAGGCAACGGCCACCAGCGCGTGGCGCTCGCCACGATCCGCGACGGCGGCCACACCTGGCCCGGCGCCGATCCCTTCAACGTCGGCCTGCCGATCGGCAAAACCACCACCACCATCGACGCCAACGACACCATCTGGCGGTTCTTCAGCGAACATCAACTCGGCAAATAACGCCGCGTCAGGTGAGGGCCAGCGGGACGCCGCGCGCCCAGCGGTTGGAGGACAGCGAGAACGTCAGGGCGCGCACCTGGTGGTACCAGCCGGCGGGAACGAACAGCATGTCGCCGGGGTTGACGATTACCTCGACGCAGTTGGCCTGGCGCGCCAGCGGGTAGCGGTCGTAATCGGGCGCTTCGGGGTCGAACGGGGAGCCAAACAGGATGGCGTTCGCTTCCTTCGGGTACAGGAATTCGTCGTGGTGCGGCGGTGCCAGGTAGATGCGCTTGGTGCCCCAGATTTGCGCGAACACGTTGTCGTCGTAGTCGCAGTGCAGTGGCGTCATGGTGCGCACGGGGCCGAGCCAGAAACGCGGCGGCCCCATTTTCTGGAAGTAGCCGGGCCAGTGGCACATGCTGTTCAATTCGCGCAGTTCGAGGTTGCCCACATAGGGCGGCAAATCGTCGGCGCCGGCCAGCGAGATATCGAGGTATTCTCGCATGGTCATGTCGCGCATCGGGCGGTCGGCAGCAAAAGCGTTGCCGATATAGTCGCCCACGCGGGCGCGCACCGGCACGTCGCCATATTGTTCACGCAGCTGCTCGGGCGTGAGGCGGCACAGCGGCCAGCGGTCCACCACGCCCGTGATCAGGAATGGCAAACCCTGCGCGGCGCGGGCACGGAAGGCCGCTGCGTCGAGATGGCCATAGCGCGGCACTTCCGTAATCGCGGGCAGGTCGCGGCTCACGCGGCGGATGGCGTGGCGCATTGCGTCGATCGACGGCACGCCGCGCACCTGGGCGTCTTTCAGCTCGCGCGCGTGCTTTCTTGCCAGTGCCTCTTCGGGCGTATCGATGAATTTTCGGGGCGGCAGGCGTGATTCTCTGGACATGCTGGGCAATGGTTGTGAGGGCGATGAAACAAAAGGCGGTAGTATACCTGTTCGTAACGCTCTCAACGATCCATGATGCAAACCGGCGGCATGCGTATTTTTCGACTCTCCCTGGCAGCCGCGCTGCTGGCCGGCGGCGTGGCCCGCGCGGCCGACATCCCCGTCACCATTTATGCCGATGCCGGCTACCCGCCCTATTCCTACGACAAGGACGGCAAAGCCGCCGGCCTGTATCACGAGATCGTGACGGCCGCACTGGCGCGCATGCAAGGTTACAAGGTCGATATCAAGCCGGTGCCGTGGAAGCGCGGCATGGCGCTGCTGCAGTCGGGCGCCGGCTTTGCGCTGTATCCGCCGTACATGAACACCAAGGACGAACCGTGGACCTGGCCCTACTCGCGCCCGCTCTACGAAGAACACGTGGTGGCGTTTTGCCGCAAGGACCTGCTGGCAGGACGTGGCCGCACGCGCTGGCCCGAAGATTTTTATGGCCTCACCATCGGCAACAATTCCGGCTTCATCGTCGGCGGCGAAGCGTTCGATCAGGCGGTGCGCGATGGCCGCATGCGGGTGTCCGAAGCGCGCGACAGCGCCACCAACATCCTCAAGCTAAAGCTGGGCCGGATCGACTGCTATATCAACGACCGCTATTCGATCGCGTGGACCATGCGCCAGCTCAAAGCCGAAGGCCGTATCAACGACCGCGCCGGCCAGGCCGAGGTGGTGGAAGCAGCAGTGATCGCGGTGAAGAACGGCTATCTCGGCTACACCAACCGCGACCAGGGGCGCTTCCCGTTCAAGGCCGACTTCGTGCGTCAGTTCGATACCGCAATCGACGACCTCAAACGCAGCGGCGAACTCGATCGCATCGTGCGCGGTTACCTCAAATAGATTTTCAGAACGACGCCGGCCCCGAACACATCTCGACCATCAACATCGGCACGCACGTCCACACGATGGCCACCAGAGACAACGCGGCCGTCACCAGCGTGGCCCAGTCGTGCAGTGCCGGTGTGGCATCGCCCTGCCGGCAAACACGCCGCAGCGACCGAGCGAACAACAGCGCTGTCGCCCCCACCGCCAGCACCGACACCGCGCCCAGCACCCACGCCGGATCGCCGCCACGCTGGCAGGCCACTGCCGCATACGCATAGCAAAAGAAGAAATGTACGCCCCAGATCACCAGCGGCAGCACGGCGGTCAAAGTGCGGGTCAATAAACGGTCCTGGGCGCGCATCATGGCTCCATCAGCTTGGGCAACACTTGCAGCACCACTGCGATGATCACGCCCTGCAGCGTGGCGTAGTGCCACACCAGCGCGCAGTTATCGAGCGTGGCGCGGTTGACGGTGGACAGCCGGCCGGTCCATGACCTTGCGATCAGATACACGGCAAGGATGGTGAGCACCACCGCGTGCAGGCCCTGGTACGACAGCATGGCGGCAATCGTCGCCGCCCAGGCGTTGGCGGTTGGATCGAGACCGGCCAGGAACTGGCTGCGCAAGTCGCCGGCAAAAGCGCCCAGCACGCAGGCCAGCGCCACCAGCACGGTCAGCCGGTGCATGCCCGATTTGCCGTCGCTGCGACGGGTCCATTCGATCAGCGCCGAACCGATGATCAACAGGCTGCACGAGAGCAGCGGCCAGATCGCGTCCGGCACGCGGCTGCCCGGCGGCGGGCACACGTCGAGCCGCATGGTGGTGTGGATGTGGGCGAACAGGAACGACGCGAAGATGGTGCCATCGACCACCAGCATGATCATCGTGCCCCACCACGAGTGCGACGCCGGCCCGCTGGCGCCCACCGGCAGCGTCACCGTGTCGCTCACCTTGGCGGTGCGCTGCATCGGCAGGCGGTCCGACTGCCACATCCAGATCACCATCGCCGCCACGGCCACCACGCCACAGGTGGCCGAGACCAGCGTCCACTGGATGGTGAGCAGCAGGAAGAAGCCGGCCGTGCCCACGGCAGCGATCAGCGGCCACCAGCTGTCGGTGGGCAGCACTTGCAGGTACAGCGGGCGGGCGCTGATCGGGCTGGTGATGATGGTCTCGCGGCGGCCGGAGACGGTGCCGGGCAGCCAGTGCCGGCCCGCCGGCACTTCGGTCATCAGCTCGGGACGGTCCCACAGCGGCTCGTGCGAGCGCACATCCGGGATGCTGCGGGTGGCATAGTCTTCGTTCGGTATCCACTCCAGGGTGGCGGCGTTCCACGGATTGCCTGCATCGCCCTTGGGCAGACGCAGCGTGCGCACCGCATCGACGATGAACAGCAGCACACCGAGCGCCAGGATCAGCGCGCCGATCGACGACGCCAGGTTGTAGCCATCCCACCCCATCTCCGTACCGTACGTGTACACGCGGCGCGGCATACCGAGCAGGCCGGCGATATGCATCGGGAAGAAAGCGAGATTCATCCCCACGAACATCATGCCGAACACCCAGCGTCCGACTTTTTCGGACAGCTTGTTCCCATTAATGAGCGGCATCCAGTAATACATGGCCGCGAACATCGGGAACACCAGCCCGCCGATCAGCACATAGTGCAGGTGGGCGACGATGAAATACGTGTCGTGCGCCTGCCAGTCGAACGGCAGCAGCGCCACCATCACGCCGGTCAAACCGCCCAGCACGAAGATGAACATAAAGCCGAGCAGGAACAGCGTGGGTGCGACCATGCGCATCTGGCCGCGCCACATGGTGGCCAGCCACGCGAACACCTGCACCCCGGTCGGTATCGCCACGGCCATGCTGGCCGCAGATACCAGGCTGGTTTCCAGCACGCCCAGGCCAGCCGTGAACATATGGTGCGCCCACAAGGCAAAGCTGAAGAAGCCCACGATCACCAGCGCGGCGACAATCGACCTGTGGCCGACCAGAGGCGTGCCGGCCAGCGCCGGGATCATGGTCGAGACCATGCCGGCCGCCGGCAGGAAGATGATGTACACCTCGGGGTGGCCGAAGAACCAGAACAGGTGCTGCCACAGCACCGGATCGCCGCCGCGCGCGGGAATGAAGAACGGCCAGTCGAACGCGCGCTCCATCTCCAGCAAGGTGGTGCCTGCGATCACGGCCGGGAAGGCAAACACGATCATCACGCCTACCACCAGCATGGCCCACGCATAGACTGGCATGCGCGCGAGCGTCATGCCCGGCGCGCGGGTAAACAGGATGCCGACGATCAGTTCGATGGCGCCGGCAATCGCGGAGATTTCGATAAAGCCGATCCCCAGCAGCCAGAAGTCGGCGTTCAGGCCCGGCGAATACTCCTTGCTGGTGAGCGGCGGGTACATGAACCAGCCGCCATCGGGCGCCAGGCCCACGAACAGGCTGGTGAAAAATCCGAGGCCGCCCACGGCGTAGGCCCAGAAGGCGTAAGCGGACAGGCGCGGGAACGGCAGATCGCGCGCGCCCAGCATGCCGGGCAGCAGGTACACGGCAATCGCCTCCACCACGGGGATCGCAAACAGGAACATCATCACCGTGCCGTGCATGCTGAACACCTGGTTGTAGGTGGCCGGCGTAAGCAGGCCGGCGTCGGGCACGGCCAGCTGGGCGCGGATCATCAGGCCCAGGATGCCGGCCAGCACGAAGAACAGCAGCGCCGTGCCGATGTACAGCAGGCCGATATTGGTGTTGTTGACGGTGGTGAGAAACGCCAGGCCGCGCGGCGTGCGCCAGACGCGTTCGAGCTTTTCCACCTCGTCCGGCGGTCGTGGCAGGGAGCTGGGTAGCTCGTTCATGGTATCGCTTGCTGCGGTCATTTCAAACTTTCCAGGTAAGCGGCCAGCGCGGTGAGTGTGGCGGGGTCCATCTCGGTACTGGCAGGCATGCGCACGCCGGGCTTGGCCACGTGCGGATTGGCGATCCAGGCGGCCAGGTTGGCGCGGTTGTTCGGCTGGGCGCCGGCGCCCAGGTACAGGCGGCTGCCGAAGTGTGTAAGGTCGGGCGCATTGATCTGCGCCGCCTGCACCGTGGGTGCGGCCGCTGCCGGGTCATCGACACCGCGCACCGTGTGGCAGGCGCTGCACCTTTGCTCGACAAAGGCGCGGCGGCCGCGTTCCACTTCGGCGCTGGCGGCTGTCGCTGCGGGCTGTGCCTGCGCTGCCAGCCACGCCTGGAACTCTTCGGGCGGCTGCGCCACGATGTGCAGCGCCATGCGCGCGTGCTGCTCGCCGCAGTACTCGGCGCACTGGGCGCGATAGACGCCGGCGCGGTCGGCTTGCAAGGTCATGCCGTGCACCCGGCCGGGTATCATGTCGACCTTGCCGGCCAGCGACGGCGCCCAGAAGCTGTGAATCACATCCGCGCTGGAGAGGCCCAGGTACACGGGCTGGCCCACCGGCAGGCGGATCTCGTTGGCCAGCACGATGTCCTCGCGCCCGTCGGGGTGGCTGTAGCGGATCTCCCACCACCACATATGGCCGATGACGGCGATCTTGACCGCATGCTGCGACGACGGCTGGCTCAGTTGAACGGTGCGCCAGGTGCCGAACACCAGCAGCGCCGACAGCAGCACCAGCGGCAGCAGTACGCCGCCACCGAGCAGCCAGTACATCGGGCGGATTTTCTCGCCGCGCCGCAGGCTCAGGGCGCACAGCACCATCACGCCGACAAACAGCAAGGTGCCACCGATGAACAGGATCCAGCTCAGTTGCGTGATGATGGCGGCATCGGGACCGGCCGGGTGCAGCACCGACTGTTGCGCGATATTGCTCATCGCAGCTCCGTCAGGTAGGCGGCCATGTGGCGCGCATCGTCGGGCGAGACGCCCATGGCCGGCATGGTGGTGCCGGGTTTCATGGCGGCCGGATCGACGATCCAGCGCGCCAGCGCCTCGGGCGCATTGGGGACGTGGCCGGCGATATAGCTGCGGCGCCCGTACCCGTCAAGCGCGGGCCCGATCACGCCGCGCGCGGCCGGCACCTCGGGAATCGCGTGGCACGAGCCACAGTGGTATTGCGCCAGCAGCAGCTTGCCGCGCGCGGGATCGCCGCTGGCCGGTGCGAGCGGCGCTTTGTCACCATTGTCGCAGCCGGCCAGCAAGGCGGCGCACAACAGCGGCAGGGAATAAACAGGCATGCGCACGATAGCAATCCGGTGTTAGTCATTTGAATAGATATAATACAAGAAACATATTAATTTCATAATGGCAACAGAACGAGCACTTGCAAGCCGCTTGCCTGGCCTCCCACCTGGAAAAATCGATGATCAACACCCGCCGCCGCCTCGTTATCACCACTGTTGTCGCCACGTTGGCGGCAGTTGGCGTCGTGGGCGGGATCGTCGGCCTGGCGGTGCTGTATGGCGGTTTTTACAATATCGGCGCCACCAAGTCGCATTTCCCGCAGGTACACCGGATACTCGAACGCGGCTTGCTCGAGTCGGTCAGCTTCCATGCGCGCGACGTGCAGGTGCCGAAAGAGATCACGCTGGAAGCGGACACCCCACCCGGCGCGCCGTCGGCTGCCTACCGCGCCAAGCCCCAGGTGGTGCGCGGCGCCGGCCTGTATCGCGACAACTGCGTGGTATGCCATGGTGCGCCGGGCGTGGCACAGGGGGATATCGGCAAGAGCATGCAGCCGGTACCCGGGCCGTTGTCGGACGCGGCGCGCCGCTGGCGCCCGAATGAGCTGTACTGGATCACGCGCCACGGCATCAAGATGAGCGGCATGCCGGCCTGGCAGTACCACCTGGCGGAAGAAGATATCTGGGCGGTGGTGGGCTTCCTGGTCGCCCTGCCCTCGATGACGCCGCAGGACTACGCGGGCATCACCGCGCAGTCAGGGCCGCAACCGCGCGCGCCACGGCCGTCGTTCGCCCGGGCCGACGTGGAGCGCGGTCGCCTGGCGCTCACCCAGTACGCGTGCCATGCCTGCCACATGGTGCCGGGCGTGACCGGGTCCGACACCTCGGTCGGTCCGGCGCTGTCCGATCTGAAATCACGCAAGTTCATCGCCGACGATTTACCGAACGATGCAGCCAACCTGGCGCGCTTCATCCGCGATCCGCAAGCTACCAACCCGCACAGCGCCATGCCGGCCATGGGCGTGACCGAATCGGACGCGCGTGACATGGCGGCCTATTTGCTGGCGCAGTAACTCTACACGGCCAGGTGGCGTTTGACCTCCGGGGCGCCCATCTGCGCCTGCACGCCGGACGCCACCACCTCGCCGCGCGACAGCACCATGAACTGGTCGGCCAGTTCGTGGGCGAAGTCGAAGTATTGCTCGCACAGCAGGATCGCCATGTCGCCGCGCTCGCGCAGCAGCCGGATCACGTTGCCGATGTCCTTGATGATCGACGGCTGGATGCCTTCGGTCGGTTCATCGAGAATGATCAGTTTTGGTTCGGCCAGCAAGGCACGCGCGATCGCCAGTTGCTGCTGCTGGCCGCCCGATAAATCGCCGCCGCGCCGGTGCAGCATCGATTTCAATACCGGGAACAACTCATACACCTCGCCCTTGATGGTGCTGGCCTTTTTGCCGCTGTGGGTGGCAAGGCCCATCAGCAGGTTTTCTTCCACCGTCAGCCGCGCGAAAATTTCGCGCCCCTGCGGCACGTAGGCGATGCCGGCCCGCGCACGCTGGTGCGGCGCCAGGCGGGTGATGTCGCGCCCTTCCAGCCTGACCGTGCCGCTCGATGCGGGCAGCACGCCCATCAGGCATTTCAGTAACGTGGTCTTGCCCACGCCGTTGCGGCCCAGCAGCGCCATGCACTTGCCCCGCTCAAGTTCGAGCGACACGCCCCGCAACGTGTGCGCGGCGCCGTAGTACTGGTTGATATTTTCCACTTGCAGCATCGTTATTCCCTTCAGCGTCCGAGATAGACTTCGATCACACGTTCATCGGACTGCACTTGCGCCATCGTGCCCTGCGCCAGTACCGAGCCTTCGTGCAGCACCGTCACCACGCCCTGCTGGGCGATCTCGGTGACGAAACCCATGTCGTGTTCGACCACCATGATCGAGTGCTTACCGCGCAACTCATTGAGCAGTTCGGCCGTGCGCGCGGTTTCGGCGTCGGACATGCCGGCCACCGGTTCGTCGAGCAGGATCAGTTGCGGCTCCTGCATCAAGAGCATGCCGATTTCGAGCCACTGCTTCTGGCCGTGCGACAGCAGGCCGGCCATGCGCGTTTCGCTGCCGTTCAGGCGGATCAGGCGCAGGATCTCGTCGATCTTGCCCTTCTGCTCCGAGCTCAAGCGGGCGAACAGCGTGGCGCGCACGCGCTTGTCGGCCTTCATCGCCAGCTCCAGGTTTTCGAACACCGTGTGGTGCTCGAACACCGTGGGCCGCTGGAACTTGCGGCCAATGCCGGCGTGGGCGATCTGGTGTTCGGCCATTTTCGACAAGTCCATGGTCTGGCCGAAAAATGCAGTGCCGGTCGTGGGCCGGGTTTTGCCGGTGATGACGTCCATCATCGTGGTCTTGCCAGCGCCATTGGGGCCGATAATGCAGCGCAGTTCACCCACCGAGATATCGAGCGACAGTTTATTCAGGGCGCGGAAGCCGTCGAACATCACCGTGATCTCTTCCAGGTACAGGATGGCGCCGTGACTGGTGTCCACGCCGGTGCCGGCCACGCGACCGTACGACGGGCCCTGCGCGCCGATCACGTCCGGGCCGTTATTGTGTGCGTTGGCTATCATGCTTGCTCCTTGCGCCAGCGCGCGGTCAGTCCCGCCAGTCCTTGCGGCAGGTAGATGGTCACCAGGATGAAGATCAGGCCCAGGGCGAACAGCCACAGGTCCGGGAAGGCGCCGGTGAACCAGCTTTTCAGGCCGTTGACCGAGAACGCACCGACGATGGGTCCGAGCAGCGTGCCGCGGCCACCGACGGCGGCCCAGATCACCATTTCGATCGAATTGGCCGGCGACATTTCGGACGGGTTGATGATGCCCACCTGCGGCACGTACAGCGCGCCGGCAATCCCGCACAGCACCGCCGACAGCGTCCACACGAACAGCTTGAACCACAGCGGGTTGTAACCGATGAACATCAGGCGCGATTCCGAATCGCGCACGCCCTGCAGCACCCGGCCCAGGCGCGACTTGACGATGGCGCGGCACAGCAGCAAGGCAGCCAGCAGCGCTGCCAGCGTCACCAGGTACAGCGTTGCCTTGGTACCGGGCGCGCTGATCGAGTAACCGAGGATGCGCTTGAAGTCCGTAAAGCCGTTGTTGCCGCCAAAGCCGGTATTATTGCGGAAGAACAGCAGCATGAAGGCATACGTCATGGCCTGCGTGATGATGGAGAAGTACACGCCCTTGATGCGCGAGCGGAAGGCGAAGTAGCCGAACACGAAGGCCAGCACGCCGGGCACCAGGACCACCAGCGCCAGGCAGTACCAGAAGCTGTCGGTACCGGCCCAGAACCACGGGTAGGTTTTCCAGTCGAGGAAGACCATGAAGTCCGGCATGTCGCTGGCGTAGCTGCCTTCGCGGCCGATGGCGCGCATCAGGTACATACCGTGGGCATAGGCGCCCAGTGCGAAGAACACGCCGTGGCCCAGCGACAGGATGCCGGCATAACCCCACACCATGTCCAGCGCCAGCGCGGCCAGCGCGTAGCACATGAATTTGCCGATCAGGCTCACCATGTAGCTCGGCACGTGCAGCGCGTGGCCGTCGGCAAACAAGAGATTCAACAACGGCAGCGCCGCCAGCACCACGCAGCACACGACGATGCCGGTCCACGCCTGCTTGGAAAAAAGAGATTGGGTTGTCATTCTACGCTCCTGCCTTTCAGGGCAAACAGGCCTTGCGGGCGTTTCTGGATAAAGACGATGATGAAGACCAGGATGCCGATCTTGGCCAGCACGGCGCCGGCAAACGGTTCGAGGAATTTATTGGCTTCACCGAGGCCGAAGGCGGCGATGATGGTGCCAGCCAGCTGGCCCACGCCGCCCAGCACCACGACCATGAACGAATCGACGATGTACGCCTGTCCCAGGTCGGGTCCCACGTTACCGAGCTGCGACAGCGCCACACCACCCAGGCCGGCGATGCCGGAGCCTAGGCCGAACGTCATCATGTCGATCTTGGCGGTGGACACGCCCACGCAGCCGGCCATGCGACGGTTCTGCATGACGGCGCGCACGAACAGGCCGAGACGCGTCTTGTTCAGGATCAGCCACACGCCAGCGACGACCACCAGCGAGAACACGATGATGACGATGCGGTTATAGGCCAGCACCAGGTTGCCCAGCACCGTCACGCCGCCCGTCATCCAGGCGGGATTGGCCACTTCCACGTTCTGCGCGCCGAAGATGGTGCGCACGGTCTGCATCAGGATCAGGCTGATGCCCCAGGTAGCCAGCAGGGTTTCCAGCGGCCGGCCATACAGCCAGCGAATCACGGTGCGCTCCATCGCCACGCCCACGGCTGCCGTCACCAGGAAGGCGGCCGGCAACGCGGCAAATAAATAGGCGTCCACCGCCGACGGGAAGTAGTGGCGGAACGCCACCTGGCACATATAGGTGGTGTAGGCGCCGATCATCAGCAACTCGCCGTGCGCCATGTTGATGATGCCCATCAGGCCGAAAGTGATGGCCAGGCCGAGGGCGGCCAGCAGCAGCACGCTGCCCAGCGAAATGCCGTAAAAGACATTGCCGAGGAACTCGGTGCGGGCCAGCCGGCTGTCGATCGCTGC
Source organism: Duganella sp. FT27W (assembly GCF_009295655.1). Taxonomy (NCBI): domain Bacteria; kingdom Pseudomonadati; phylum Pseudomonadota; class Betaproteobacteria; order Burkholderiales; family Oxalobacteraceae; genus Duganella; species Duganella sp. FT27W. Next base: position 652,670 of record NZ_WHIV01000001.1, on the reverse strand, counting down.
CAGGGTTTTGGCGGCGGCCACGCGCACGGCTTCGTCGGGCTCCACCGGGGTGCCGTCGTCATGCTTGTCCTGCATCGCTTGCAGGGCCGGGCGCAGGCTGGCGTTGCTGCTGCCGGCCAGCGCTTCCACCGCCGCCTTGCGGCGCGCTGCGTCCGGCGACTGCAGGTTGGCGGTGGCGGCGACCAGTTGCAGCTGTTCGCGAATCTGGGGGTCCTGTTCGGCGGCCAGCGCCTTGTCGATCAGCGGCGCCTGGGCGAAAGTCACGCTTTTTTGCAGCTCGCCCACGGCGGCTGCGCGTTCGGCGCGGTCCTTCGAGAACAGTTTAAGCGCCGACAGCGCCTCTTCGACGGCGCCGCGCAGGCGGTTATTGAGCATCACGCCGTCCAGGCCTTCGGGCATGGGGCCGGTTTTGTCTGTGACCGGGTCGTAGGCCTGGTCGTCGGTGACGATCAGCAGGCGGCCGTCCGGGGCTCTGTAGAGCGCGTCGTTATTCAACGCGGTAAGCAGGCGGGTGGCGTCGTCGTTGGCCAGGGCGCCGATTTTTGCAATGGCCTCAAGCTTGGGATCGAAGTCGTCGCCGGCCAGGGGGGCCAGCAATGGCTGGGGGATGGCTGCGTGGGCGAGCGCTGTGCAGCACAGGCAGGCCATTAATAAGAGTTTTTTCATGTGGTAGTCCCGGTGGTGCTTGCTGAAACCCGCACTGCGATGGGCATGGGGGCGGCACCTTGCGGGGTCCGCCCCCGGTGCTCGGGGTGGCCTTGCGGCGCAATCAGTCTTTACAGTTTTTGCTTGGCCTCGTTACCCTTGATGTAAGGACTCCACGGCTGCGCGCGCACCGGGCCCGGGGTTTTCCAGACCACGTTGAACTGGCCGTCACCGCGAATCTCGCCGATGAATACCGGCTTGTGCAGGTGGTGGTTGGTCGGGTCCATGGTCAGGGTCATGCCCGAAGGCGCCTTGAAGGTCTGGCCGGCCATCGCGGCGATCACCTTGTCGGTATCGGTCGATTTGGCTTTTTCTACCGCCTGGGCCCACATGTGGATGCCGACGTAGGTTGCTTCCATCGGGTCGTTGGTGACCACGGTTTTCGCGTTCGGCAGCTTCTTGGCGACGGCGTAGGCTTTCCACTTCTTGATGAAATCCGCGTTGACCGGGTTCTTGATCGACTCGAAGTAATTCCAGGCCGCCAGGTGGCCGACCAGCGGCTTGGTATCGACGCCGCGCAGTTCTTCCTCGCCTACCGAGAACGCCACCACCGGCACATCGGTCGCCTTGATGCCGGCGTTGCCCAGCTCCTTGTAGAACGGCACGTTGGAATCGCCGTTGATGGTGGAGATCACCGCCGTCTTGCCGCCGGCCGAGAATTTCTTGATGTTGGCGACGATGGTTTGATAGTCGGAGTGGCCGAACGGGGTGTATACCTCGTCGATGTCGCTGTCTTTGACGCCCTTGGATTTCAGGTAGGCGCGCAGGATTTTATTGGTCGTGCGCGGATAGACGTAATCGGTGCCCAGCAGGACAAAACGCTTGGCGCTGCCGCCCTCCTTGCCCATCAGGTAGGCCACGGCGGGAATCGCCTGCTGGTTTGGCGCCGCGCCGGTGTAGAACACGTTCTTTTCCAGTTCCTCGCCCTCGTACTGCACCGGGTAGAACAGCAGGCTGTTGAGCTCCTTGAACACCGGCAGCACCGACTTGCGCGACACCGACGTCCAGCAGCCGAAGACGGCAGCGACCTTGTCCTGTGCGATCAGGCCGCGCGCCTTTTCGGCAAACAGCGGCCAGTTCGAGGCAGGATCGACGACGACGGCTTCGAGCTTCTTGCCCATTACGCCGCCCTTGGCGTTGATCTCGTCGATGGTCATCAGGGCCACGTCCTTGAGCGACGTTTCCGAGATGGCCATGGTGCCGGACAGCGAGTGCAGGATGCCGATCTTGATGGTGTCTGCGGCCTGGGCCAGGCCTGGCAGCAGGCTGCCGGCGGCCACCAGCGAGGTGGCGGCGGCGATGCGGGTCATGGTGCCGATGAAGTTGCGGCGATTACGAATTGGGTTTTTCATGGTCGGGCTCCGGAGATGGTGGGATTAGTATTGGAGTTGCAGGGTTACGGCAAACTTGTCGGTGTCGCCGGCGCGGGTGATCTTGGTCTTCGAGTACACGGCGCTTACTTGCGCGTTGTAGCCATCGATGATGTAGTTCACGCCTGCATCGACCTGCTTGGTATCGATGTTGGTGTCGGCGCTGAACTTCTGGTAGCGGGCGAACGGTTGCAGCTTGCCCCAGCCGGCCTTCTGTTCGAAGATGTACGAGGCGCCGGCCGAATAAGCCTTGCCCTGCTCCGCCAGCACGATGTTGTCGGTGTCGTAGTCGTAGTACGCGGCTTCGATGGCGACCGCGCCCGAGCCCTTGAAGCGTTTCTCCATCAGGAAGTCGACGTTGTACGAGCTGTATTTGCCGGTGCGCGCCACGGTCAGGATGCCGTCTTTCTGGTAGCGACCTGCCACGCCGATCGACAGGATGTCCGCATTGCCCAGGTAGTTGCCGGTGCCGTAGTAGCCGGGTTCCGCGTCCCAGAAATCGTATTGCAGGCGGCCGGCATACATCAGCGCGTCGTCGGCTTTCACGCCGGCCGCATTGGCCTGCGACTGGGTGAGCGTGCCGATGCCCAGGGTGTGGCCTTCGAAGGCGCCGAACGAGTAACCGAGCTTGCCGTCGGCCACATTGCCCCACACGACCACGCCGTCGTCGCGGCCACGGAAAATGCCGCCGTTGTAGCCGTAACGCGAGGCCACGCCGGCCCAGTAGCCGCCGCCCAGCGAGTAGTACGGACCGGCCATGTTGGCGCGGTCGGACGGCGACAGCAGGCGGCCGGCCCAGATATTGAATTCCGGTGATATGGCGAACTGGCCGGCGGCATCGAGCACCCGGATCTTGTCGCCGTCCCACTCGGTGTTGAACATGCCCTTGATGTTCTTGTTGAGCGTAGCGCCGAAGTACAGGCGGCCGCTGTCCAGGTTGAAATCACTGGAGCGCTTGCCGCCGCCCGGTGCGCCATCCTCGGCACTGGTATAGCTTTCGCGCAGGCCGAAGCCCACGGAGACCGATTTTTCGTCGTCGATCTTGATGGTGGCGCCGGCGTGGGCATGGCCCACGGCGCAGGCGCCGGCCGCCAGCGCGGCGGCTGCCAACAAATTTCTACCGCTGCTGCGGCTGTTCTTCGCTACACGACCCATTCCATTCCCCTTGTTTTGGCTCATCTTGAACTTGGTTAGTCAAAGGGTTTGCGCCTTTGACATGTTGCAAGATTAGCCAGCGGGGTCTGGTCGGGGAATACGTCAATTAACGTAGTGGTGGTGATACAACCTCGCCGCCGCGCGCCTCTGGGTGGCGCAGTGCGGCGGCAGCGCGCTCCAGCGCCAGGTCGCGCCCAGCGCGCACGTCGGCAACCGTCTGCGGCACCTCGACATCGGGCGCAATGCCCTGGCCGACGAACGTGGAGCCGTCGGCATAGACGTCGCGCTTGACGCAGATGCGCGCCCAGCCGCCGCCGGGCAGGTAGAAGCCCAGCGGCTGGCCGGTGCTGCCGCCGGTGGTTTCGCCCACGACGATGCCGCGTTTCATGATTCTGAACATGGCGGTGAAATCCTCGGCGGCTGACAGCGTGCGCACGCTGGTGAGCACCGCCACGGGACCGTCGAACACCTGTTTTCGCGCATGCTTGTACTCGAAGCCGCTGCGGCTCCAGTCGATGACCGGGCTACCCTGAGCGCGCGAGAAGACGTTGTCGATGCGGGTCATGCTGTCCATGAACCTGATCGGCGCGCGGGTGAGGTGCGCAAGTACCTGCAAGCCATAGCTGCCATTGCCGCCGCCGTTGCGGCGCACATCGATGACCAGTCCTTTGGCCGCCAGGATCTGCGGCAGCGCCGCCTCGAACGCCTTGACCGCGCTGTCGTCGCCGAACTGGTCGAGCGCAATATAGGCGATGCCGCCGTCCAGCAGCGTGAAGCCGGCGGCAGGTGGGGCGCTGCCGGGGCCGGAGCGGGCCACCGTTTCGGTCCGCTCGGCGCCGTCCGGCGCACGCAGTCCGACCACCACCGGCCGCGAGGCGTCGCCGGCGAACAGCTGGTCGTTGAACGTGCGTGCGTCGCGGTCGCGCTGGGTGTTGGCGCTGACCAGGGAGGCGATGCGCTCGCGCCCGTACTGGCGCACCGGCACGCCGTCGATGGACACGACTTCGTCGCCGCGCCGGATGCGCGCTGCCACGTCTGCTTCTCCCACGTGCAGCACGAGGACCTTGTCCTCGATCAGCGCCGTGCTGACCGGCGCCGTTGCATAAAACACCTGCGCCAGCTGTTGCGGCGCGATGATGTTGGTGTGGGCATCGTGCAGCAGCGGCGCCAGCGTCATCATCACGCGATAGTAATCCTCGGTGGTCGGCGCGGCGATCACCTTGGCCAGGTAGTCCATGTACACCTGGTCCCACTGCAACTGCGGTACATGGTCGAAATAGACGAAATTACGCCGGGCCTCGGCCCAGAACAGCGACAGGCCGGCCACCTTTTCTTCGGTGGTGAGTACCGGCTTCCAGGGCGTGGCGATAGCCGGCGTATTGTAGAGCCGTTCGGGCAGCATCATGGTCGCCTGCAGCGCCCGGAAACGCGGCTCGTCGCGCAGCGCCGGCAAACCCTCGTGCGCCAGTGCGCGATCGAAGGACGGGTTCCACGCCAGGTTGGCCAGCCGTTCCAGCGCCACCAGCGCTGCCTGCTTGTTACCCAGCTTTGCATGGGCGAACGCCTGCGAATACTCGAGATTGACCTGTTCGGCGATCAGCGATTTGGCGCCAAACGCCTGTTCCCTCGCCGCCGGCGTGGCCAGGTAATCGAGCGCCTGCTGGTACAGCGCCACCGCCCGTTGCACGTCCGCCGGCTGCGCCTCCGGACCGGACAGCGGTTCCGCCTCTGCCCGCAGCGCTTTGGCGTACTGGAGACTGCTGCTGGCGTTGGCATCGGTTGGCGGGAGGACGGCGGCGTGGCCGAGCGAGGTGACAACAGCCAGGGCGATGGCAATAACAGTACGCTGCATGAAGAGGGTCCGGTAATAAGGTGGCGGATGTTGCCATAAAAGCATAGCCACCGCAATCAAGGAGGTGGCAGCTGCGGTCGTGGCATGTCAAAATACCGCCTTCACTCTGAAGGAACCGCCATGACCGTATTTGCCTCCTCTGTTTTCGACGCCACCGTGATCTACGAAGGCAATGAGCTGTTCAAGGGCCAGGGCGCCGCGCGCGGCTGGGCCGAAAAGCTGGCCAGGGAGCTCGAATGCGCGATCGACGTGGAAAAGATCGGCACCGGCTGGGCGCTGGTGGGCACCGTGGATGGTGAGCCGCGCAAGTGGGGTATTGTCGGCCAACGTTTAAAAACTCTAGACTAAGGTCGGTGCGTTCGCGCACAACGCGTGGCCAGCGCCGGGAGTAGCATCGTCAGATACTGCTCAACGAAGGACAGCGATGAAGCGCGACGACTTACCTGAAGTACCGGGCGGCGTGGCCGATGCGCCGGCTGCCGCCAAATCGGCCGGCCTGCGCTACGTGCACGACGACCAGCCCGGCATCACCCGCAAGCAGCGCGGCAAAAATTTTCACTACGTCGATGCCGACGGCGCCGCCGTCAAGGACGAGGACACACTCGCGCGCATCAAGTCGCTGGTGATTCCTCCCGCCTACCAGGACGTCTGGATCTGCAAGCACGTCAACGGTCACCTGCAGGCGACAGGGCGCGACGCGCGCGGACGCAAGCAGTACCGCTACCACCCCAAGTGGCGCTCGGTGCGCGACGAATCGAAGTACGAGCGCATGCTCAGCTTCGGCAAGGCGCTGCCGAAGATCCGCCGCGCCGTCGATGAATCGCTCAAGCTGCCCGGCCTGCCGCGCGAAAAGGTCCTGGCCACCATCGTCTATTTGCTGGAGGCGACCATGATGCGGATCGGGAACGAGGAGTACGCGCGCGAAAACAAGTCGTTCGGGCTGACCACGCTGCGCGAACGCCACGTGCGGCTCGACGGCAGCAAGGTGGAATTCCGCTTCCGTGGCAAGAGCGGCGTCAATCACGCAGTGCAGGTACAGGACCGGCGCCTGGCCAACATCATCCGCCGCACGCTCGACCTGCCGGGGCAGGACCTGTTCCAGTACGTCGATGACGACGGCAATGCGCACACGGTCGGCTCGGCCGACGTGAACGAGTACCTGCAAGGCATTGCCGGCGAGGATTACACCGCCAAGGATTTCCGCACCTGGTCCGGCACCGTGCTGGCGGCAGTGGCCCTGCTCGAGTACGAAAAATTCGACTCCGAGGTGCAGGCCAAGAAGAACGTGGTGGCCGCGATCGAATCGGTGGCGAAAAAACTCGGCAATACGCCGACCATCTGCCGCAAGTGCTATGTGCACCCGGCCGTGATCGAAACCTACCTGAGCGGCGCCATGAAAACCGCGCTGCGCAAACGCGCGCAGCAGCAGTTGCAGGACGACGTGCACGCGCTGCGGCCCGAAGAAGCGGCCGTGCTGGCGCTGTTGCAGCGGCGTTTGCAGCCCTAGCGCGTCTGATGCGTGATTGCGTCAGGCTGCGCGCGGATCGCATAGCCCGCGAACGGGTGGCACACGAACCGGCCATCCGCGAATAGCGCAGCCCGCGAGCCGGCGGCCCGAGACCAGACGGCCCGCGATCGGGCGGCACGCGTTCGGGTTAAAATCGGCTTTTAACCACCTGTGCGCCGCCGACGACGATGTCACCCGCCCTGCCCTTCCCGATCCGCAAGGAATGCCCGCCCGGCGCATGCGAGTGCCGCCAGGGCGAGTTGCTGGACGCCTGGGAGCGCGACCCGGCCACCGACATCCGCATCCTGCGCCTGACGCGCGAAGAAGAAAAAGCGCTGGTCGCGCGCATCGAGGCGATCGACAACTACGAGGCGCTGGGCCGCATCGAGCAGCGCCTGTACGACCAATTGGGCATCCGCCTTACGATTACCCCCAGCGCCAACGGCGTGCGCACTGTGAGGGGCCTGACCATCAAGCTGGCCGACCAGCAGGGCCTGTGCCGCCGCACGCGCGAGATACTGCCCGCGGCGGTACGACGCTGCCTGGCCGAGCACCCTGACATTGTCTATGCACTACTCGATGCCCGCGATTTGCTGGGAAATCGACAGGATTAGTTTTGGCGTTATCTAAAGTGTATGATGTCCTCAGTGCAATCCGCCCACACAAGGACACATGAAGATTCCCTCGTTGATCAATCTGGCAACCGCCCTGGCCATCGCCACGGCCAGCGGGTCAGTTGCCGCCTCTTGTAATGTCTGGCCAGGTCTCGCATCGGCCAGTCTGCAAACTGCCGTCGAGTGGGCCGTGCGTAACAGCAGTGCGGTCTTCACCGGCCAGGTCACCGCAATCGAGTACATTCCGGCCGAGGACCAGCAAGTCAAGGGCCGAAAGATGCAGGTGGTGAAGCTGGCAACCGGCACATGGTGGAAAGGCACGCCAAGCGAGCAGATTACTCTGCACACCAATATACCCAGGGATGCCGACGGCACCGACTACATCGTCTCAACCGAGTACCAGTACGAAGTGGGACAGAGTTACCTGATTTACGCGACCAGCGCCGGCGGCCACCTGTACGCCGGCGGCTGCACCCGAACGCGGGAGCTCGGCGCGGCAACAAGCGATATCGCCGAGCTTGATGCGATGAAGGCCCAGGCCAACTAGCCAGGGACGCTCAGGTCTGCTGCGCCCACTTGGTACAGGTCTCGAAGGCGCGCTGCGGATTCACACCCCAGGAATCCGCGATGAAGCCGGTACCGATTTCGCCCAGCAGGCGCTGCAAGGTCGGCCTGTCCTTGGCAATGCAGGCCACGTAGGCATAGTTGTTGCGCCGGGCGGCGCCGTCCGGGTAGCGGGCCAGCATGTCCTCGTAGCCCTGTTTCATCTTGTCCCAATCCGCGTAGCTCGACTCGAACAACGCCGCGCCGAACTGGTTGTCCATGGCGTCCGCATACAGGCGCGCATACATGCCGGTGCCGAATTTGGCGCTGGTGGCGGCGGTCACCTTGCGGATGTAGGTATCGAGCACCTTCGGGTTGCCGCCCCACTTGGGCACCAGCCCGAGAGCGACCATGAAATACAACTGGATATCGTCGGGATTGCGCGCGATGCCCGCCTCCGCGATCGCCTCCATCCGGGCCTGGTCCCACGACAAGCCGCGGCCGATCTCGAGCAGCACTAGGTGGCCGGAACTGTCGGTCGATACCAGGTCCATGTGCTGCTTGACGTAGGCAAACGCCTGGTCCACGTAGCGCTGGTAATAGGCCCAGGCTTCGGGCGGCACGTCCTTGACATAGCTGGTGCCGCGATAGGATTGGGCGTGCGCCAGCAGCGACCGCGCATGCAGGATGTGGGCATAGGCCGATTGCGGATTGTCGTGGGCCCACTGCAAAGTCAGGGCATCGAGTTCGCTCAGGTAAGCCTCGCTGTTCTTGACCACGTAGGAGAACACGGCGCTGGTCCCCCTGCGGAAATAATCGAGCCGGTTGCGGGCATTGGTCTCCAGCGGGCCCGGTTGCCGGTAGGCCGCGTTCATTTTGTCGAGCGCGGCAAAGTCGCCTGTCCAGAAAGCTTCCGTGGCTGCCTGCTGGACCGAAGGTACTGCCGGCTGGTCGTTGGCGGCCCCAACAGGCCCGGCCCAGACCAGCGCAGTAGCCAGGACCAGTGCGCACACCCGGCGTGCGCGGCGTTGCGTGTTCGATGTAGTACTCATTGACTTGCCTCCCCGGCAGCCTTGGCAGGCGTGCCCTCTGGTTCATACGTTTTGCCCCATACCAGCTTGACCTCCGGCGGCAGCGGAACCCCGGTTACCGCGCCCATCGCCGGATTGAGGCCGCCCTTGAGCGTCCCCTTGTCGAAAGTATCTTCGAAAGCAATCGGACGCATGCCGCGGATACCGGGCACGGTAATCTCGCGGGCCGAGACGGTGGCGCGCACCGGTTTGCCGCTGGCGTCGAATGTGCGGCGCACCTTGGTCACTCCGCTGACGCCATACCGGCTGGCCAGCCCGGGAAAGGCCGGCCTGCCGTCTGCCCGCTCTTCGGGCGCCTCGCCGGCCGGCGGGTCGAACGCCCTGCCGAAACGGACCGTGGCGGTGACCAGGGTGCCGTAGCGGAACGCGTTGATGGCCGTCGCCGGCGCCACGCCTTGCGCCAGGCTTTCCACCAGCCACCAGCGCTGCGCATGGCAGTTGACCTCCGGCGGCAGGTCGTCATAAGGGCGGCCTTCCGACAACAGCAGCCAGGCCAGCACCGGCGGCAATGGTGTCAACGGCCGCTTGCCGTCGGGGATACGCGCCACGGCATCGACAATCTGCTGCCGCGCTGGCGTTTCCGGCCACGGCAATGGTTCGGCATGCGGCTTGCCCCAGCGCTCCAGCAGGCGGGCTTCGGCTTCCAGCGCGGCTGCACGCTGCGCTGGCGGCATGGCCTGGATGCGCGCGATCCGGCGGGCAAAGTCGGCGGTGTACGGCAACTCGCCGATCTTGCACGCCGCAGGGGAAGTCTTGATCAGCTCGATCGTGGCGCGCTCGTAGGCCGCGTCGCCCGGTTCGATATGCCAGTACGCCAGTTCGTTGAGCACCCGTGCCGCTACCGCGGTGTAAGCCAGCCGCGCCTTTTGACTGGTCGTATCGTTGAGGGCGAGTTTTTCTTCCAGCAGCCAGCCTGGCAGCTGGCTCTCGATACGTTTTACCTGGTCTGCAGCGATTTTTTCGGCAGCAGTGCGCAATGCGGGATCGAGCTGCTGAACCTTGGGCACGGTAAAAGCACGCACCACTTCCCTTTTAAGACCGGCCAGCATTTCGGCCTGTTGCGGATATTCCTGCCCCTCCGCCGCAGTGGCCCATGCCATGACCGCCACCTGCAGCAATCCGATTCCGATTCGTTTCAATTCATGCCTCTCTTTTTATCTCACTTGCCCATACGCAATCCACCAGCGTGATTAAGCATGATCGATAGCAAATAGTCAATACCAATGATCGCTCACGGGGTTGAGCACGAGCTTATTGCCGAAAAGATATTTCTCGCTTACAGTCTGGTATAGAAATCAATCACAGGAATTCGCATGACCAAACATTTGCGCTTGTCCGCCCTGCTTGCCAGCCTGCTGCTGGCCATCTCGGCGGTGGCCGCTCCGGTCCTTACCGACCGCCTGCCGCTCGACCCCAACGTCAAGATCGGCAAACTCGACAACGGTCTCACCTACTACATCCAGAAGAACGCCAAGCCGGCCCAGCGCGTGGAACTGCGGCTGGTGGTCAATGCCGGTTCGGTACAGGAGGATGACGACCAGCGCGGCATGGCCCACCTGCTCGAGCACATGGCCTTCAACGGCAGCACGCATTTCAAGAAGCACGAACTGATCGCCTACCTGCGCTCGATCGGGGTGCGCTTCGGGCCTGACCTGAATGCCTCCACCGGCTTCGACATGACCATGTACATGCTGCCGATTCCGACCGATAAGCCGGAAAATCTCGAGCAAGGCATGACGGTGCTGGAAGACTGGGCCCACGGCCTGACGCTGACCGACAAGGATATCGACGACGAGCGCCAGATCGTGCTCGAAGAAAAGCGCCTGCGCAGCGGCTATGCGCGCCGCAGCCTGGCCGCCATCCTGCCCAAGCTGGCCAACGGCTCGCGCTACCAGGACCGGCTGCCGATCGGCACCGAGGACTCGATCCTGCACGCCAAGGCCGATGCCGTGCGCCGCTTCTATGCCGACTGGTATCGTCCCGACCTGATGGCCGTGATCATGGTCGGCGATATCGACCCGGTCGAGGCTGAAAACATGGTCAAGCGCCATTTCAGCGGCCTCAAAATGCCGGCCAAGCCGCGCCCGCATATCGCTTACCAGTTGCCGCCGCTCGGTGCGCCCGACGCGCTGGCCTTCCTCGACCAGGAAGCGCCCGCCAATAATGTGCAGCTGGTCTATTCCACCTTCGGGCGCCAGCCGGGCCAGACCGTCGGCGACTTGCGCGATGCGCTGGTGCGGCGCATGTTCAGCCAGTTGATGGCGATGCGCCTGGGACGCCTGACGCAGATTGCCGAGCCGCCGTTCGTTGCCGGCACCGCCGGCGAGAGCCCGATTCCGTTCGGCCTGCACCAGTACAGTTTTTCGGCCAGCGCCACCGTGGGCAAGGCCGGCGTGAATGCCGCCATCGACACGCTGGTGCAGGAAAATGCGCGCGCGCGCCAGTTCGGCTTTTCGCCGTACGACCTCGACGTGGCCAAGCGCAATCTGCTGGGCAGCTACGACTTTGCCGTGAAGTCGCGCGCCACGCGCGACTCTGCCGCCATCCCGGGCGAATTCATTCGACACTTCCGCACCGGCGGCGCGATGCCGGGCGTGGACGTCGAAGCCGGGTATGCGCGCGAACTGGTGCCCACCATCACGCTCGACGAAGTGAACGCCTATGCCAAAACCATCATCCCGGCCACGGCGCCCAAGCTGGTGCTGTACACGGCGCACACCAACAGCGTTGCCGCCGGCCAGGCTGCGCCCACCGGCGCCGACCTGCTGACGCGCGTTGACACGGCCAGCAAGCTGCCAGTCGCCAAGCTTGAGGAAAAGGCGCTGCCGGCCAACCTGATGAGCTACAAGCCAGATCCGGGCAGCATCACCGCCCAGGTCGAAGACAAGGTCACGGGCGTGACCACGCTGACACTGTCGAATGGCGTGAAGGTGATGCTCAAGCCGACCGACTTCAGCAAGGACATGGTGCAGATGCTGGCGGTGCGCCCCGGCGGCCGCTACGCGTACAGCGATGCGGAAAAGAGCGCCGTGCGCTTTGCCAGCGACGTGCAGAAAGCGATGGGCGTGGGCTCGTACAGCCCGTCCGACCTGCAGCGCGTGCTGGCCGGCAAAGGCCTTGCCTATAACGCCGCGCTGGGGCCGTATAACGATACGTTGAGCGGCAACAGCCGCAGCGGCGACCTCGAAGCCGTGCTGCAAATGAATTACCTGACCATCACCAACCCGCGCCGCGACGAGAACCTGTTCCGCTCGTTCGTCACGCGCGGCGCCGAAGCCGTGCGCAACCGTTCCGCCTCGCCGGAAGCGCGCTTTGCCGAAGCGCGCACCCGGACCGTGTATGGCGACCATCCGCTGCTCGAACTGCCGCCCAAGCCCGAAGACTTCGAGAAGATCAACCTCGACCGCAGCCAGAACCTGCTGCGCGCGCGCCTGTCCAGCGCCCGTGGCATGACCTTCATCTTTGTCGGCGATTTCGAGGTCGAAGCGATCAAGCCGCTGCTGGCCACCTACGTGGCAACGCTGCCGGTCGGCGACGTGTCGCTCGCGTACAAGGACCCGGGCATCCGCCAGGTGCCGGGCGTGGTGCGGCGCGAAGTGAAGGCAGGTCTCGAACAGAAGAGCACCGTGATCGTCGATTTCGGCGGCGACATGACCTATTCCTACCCCGACTCCTGGTCGTTGGGCATGTTGAACGAAGTGCTGAACCTGCGCATCACCGACGAGCTGCGCGAACAGCAAAAACTGATCTACTCGGGCGGCTCCAGCGTCAGGTACGAGAAGATCCCGAGCGGCCGTTACGGCGCCACCATCGTGCTGCCGACCACGCCGGACAAGGTGGCCAAGGTGGAAGCCGCGTTATGGGGCGAGATCGAAAAACTGCAGACCGACGGCCCGCAGGCGGACGACCTGAACAAGGTCAAGCAGGCCAGGCTGCAGACCTATCGCCGGGCGCTGCGTGAAAACGGCTACTGGATGAATTACCTGCGCCTCAATGTCCTCGAAGGCCTCGATCCGCACGAAATCCTCAACATCGACAAGCGCATCAACGGCGTCACCGCCGACGACGTCAAGGCAGCGGCGCGGCGCTACCTCGACCGCAAGAATCACGTGGAGATGGTGTTGCTGCCGGAGGATGGGGCGGTGGCAGCGGTGGGCAAGCCCGACTGATCAGTCGTCATCGTTGGGGTCGAGGTCCGGGAACATCACCGAGGTGAAGCCGAACTTGGTGAAGTCCCTGATCCGCGCCGGGTACAGGATGCCCAGCAAATGATCGACCTCGTGCTGCACCACGCGCGCGTGAAAGCCGTCCACCTCGCGCCGGATCGGCTGCCGGTGCTGGTCCACGCCTTCGTAGCGCAGGCGCGTGTAGCGTGGCACGCTGCCGCGCAGACCCGGTACCGACAGGCAGCCTTCGAAGCCCTCTTCCATCTCGTCCGACAGGGGCGTGAGCACGGGATTGATCAATACCGTTTCCGGCACCTGCGGCGCGTCCGGGTAGCGCAGATTTTCCTTGAAGCCGAAGATCACCAGTTGCAGGTTGACGCCGATCTGCGGCGCGGCCAGGCCGGCGCCGTTGGCATCGGCCATGGTGTCGAACATGTCGGCGATCAGCTGGCGCATGGCCGGCGTGTCGAACTCGGTGACCGGTTCGGCCACGCGCAGCAGGCGCGGGTCGCCCATCTTTAAAATTTCACGTACCGCCATCACGTTTCCCTTATTTTGCCGCCAGCAGCGCCAGCAGGCCTGCTTCGTCGAGAATGGTCACTTCCAGTTCCTGGGCCTTGGCCAGCTTGCTGCCGGCATCCGCACCGGCCACCAGGTAATGGGTTTTTTTGGAGACCGAGCCGGAGACCTTGCCGCCTTCGGCTTCGATCAGCGCCGCCGCCTGGTCGCGGCCCATGGTGGGCAAGGTGCCGGTCAGCACGAACGTCTTGCCGGTCAGGTGCCCTTCGCTGGCTACCGTGGCAGGCAGCTGCGCCAGCAGAGCTTCACGAAGCGTATGAAGCCTCTGGACCTGTTCGCGGTGCCCCGGGACATTCATCCACTCTTCTAAAGCATGTGATACCGTGGTGGGCAAACCAAACACATCGAATACACGTAAATGCGGCAGCTTGTCCAGCGTGACACCTGCCTCAATCAGTTGCTTACTGCGTGGCTCAGTCAATTTAGGGATGCCCAGCGCAGTTATCAGCTTGACTGGTTCAAGCTTCTCGCGCAGTTTGGCGCTTGGTGGATGCTCGCCTTTCGGCGCCACACCTGCGTCCAGTAGTGCGTTAATAGCCTCCCGGTTCCTTGGTTCTGCAAAAAACTCAGCGATCGAAATGGCAACAGTGCCACCAATATCGGGCAATACACGCAGCAGCGTAGCCGGCACCTCGCTTATCAGCGTCAAACTCCCGAGCCATTCGGCCAACGTCTTGGCAGTAGATTCGCCGACGTGGCGTATACCTAGCGCAAACAGCAGACGCTCCAATGGAGGATTTTTGCTTGCCTTTATTGCTTTTAGCAAGTTGTCGGCCCACTTTGTTGCAACCTTGCCGGTCGTAACAGTCTCCGGTATCGTACCTTCACGCTCATCAGCCAAGCGCTTCATTTTCAGCAAATCTTCAAGATTTAGAGAATACAGATCTGCCACTCGCTGAACTTTTCCGTGGTCAACCAAGTTATCGATATAGCGGTCGCCTAGACCCTCGATATCCATCATACGTCGCCCCGCGAAGTGTCGAATTGCTTCCTTACGCTGCGCTGAGCAAAAAAGACCACCGGAGCAACGTGCGATCACTTCGCCTTCTTCCCGAACAATATGCGAACCACACACTGGGCATGACTTATACATGATAAATTGACGCGGTTCCAACTGTTCAGAAATTACATCAATGTTATAAGCAAGCAGACTTAGGCTTGATCGGAGCCGCTTTAGAGGCAATTCATTTTTACAATCGGATGTCCTCAAGAATTTTAAATTCACGCCACCCTTTAGGGTAATGCTTACCTTAGAATTAATTTCTCCTCTCAACGGGCTGCGGAGAAGAATTTTACTAATGATATTTCGTATTTTAGGCTGAACATCAGTCAGTTTAATTGGAGTGGTATGCCTACCAGGCAACACTCTAGAATTTTTTGATTGTCTGCTTTTATGCGACGTGATAATTACCGATCCACGAACAAAAAATTTTCGGTATGCTTCTCTGTCTGAAATAGAAGGACGAGAAGACTTTTTCTGTGGTTTGTGTGAACTTGCTCTGGATGCTCTTTTCCGAATACTAAACAGCAATTCCAAGGGGGACGGCTGCGGTCGGCGCTCCAGTACCACCGACAGCACCTCCGGTATCACGTCGCCGGCGCGGCGCACGATCACGGTGTCGCCCACGCGCACGTCCTTGCGGCGCACTTCATCCTCGTTGTGCAGCGTGGCGTTGGTGACATTCACGCCACCGACGAACACGGACGCCAGGCGCGCCACCGGCGTGATGGCGCCGGTGCGGCCCACCTGCACTTCGATGGCCTGCACCGTGGTCAGTGCTTCCTCGGCCGGGAATTTATGGGCCAGCGCAAAGCGCGGCGCGCGCGAAACGAAACCGAGCGTGCGCTGGTCTTCGAGCCGATTGGCTTTATAGACCACGCCGTCGATCTCGTACGGCATGGTTGGACGGGCGGCGCCGATGGTCTTGTAGTATTCCATCAGGCCGTCGTAGCCGCGCACCACGGCCGCCTCTTTTGCCACCGGCAGGCCCATGGCCTGGTACCACTCGAGCAGCGCGCTGTGCGAGGCCGGCATGTCGGCGCCTTCGAGCAGGCCAATGCCGTAGGCGAAGAAGCGCAGCTTGCGCTGGCGCGTGATGCGCGAATCGAGCTGGCGCAGGCTGCCGGCGGCCGCGTTGCGCGGATTGACGAATTCCTTCTGGCCCGCTTCGCGCTGGCGCGCGTTCAATGCCGCGAAATCGCCCTTGAACATCAGCACTTCGCCGCGCACGTCCAGCACGGCGGGCGGACTGTCGGTGTCCAGGCGCAGCGGGATCACGCTGATGGTGCGGATGTTGGCGGTGACGTCTTCACCGGTGTAGCCGTCGCCGCGCGTGGCCGCCTGCTCCAGCAGGCCGTTTACGTAGCGCAGGTTGATGGCCAGGCCGTCGTATTTGACCTCGGCCGCATATTCGACGGCAGCCGACGTATCGAGGCCGTCGCGCACGCGGCGGTCGAAGTTCTCGATATCCTCGTCGGTAAAGCCGTTGTTCAGTGACAGCATCGGCACCGAGTGCGTCACCTGGTCGAACTGCGGCAGCGGCGCGGCGCCAACGCGCCGGGTGGGCGAATCGGGTTGCACCAGTTCCGGGTGATCGGTTTCGAGCTGCTGGAGCTCGAGGAACAGCTTGTCGTACTCCGCGTCCGGGATGGTCGGCGCGTCCTGCACGTGGTAGGCGTGCAGGTGGCGGTTCAGTTCCGCGCTCAGCGTTGCGATGCGGGCTTGGTAATCTACTTCAGTCATTGCAGGTACTCGGTTCAGCTAAACAGGCGCATGGCGCGGGTGGAACCGGCCGGAATGTCGGCGTCGTTCATTTCGGTATAGAAGTCCTGCACCTGCTTGGCGATTTCGGCCAGGGCGGCGTCGGACAGCGGCTGGTTGTAGTCGTCCACGATGGTCGCATCGAGGCGGCCCATCAGCGACTTGGCGCAGGCGATCATGGCGCCGAAGCCGTCACGCGCAGGCGCCACGCATGGCACGTCGAGCAGCAGGGTCAGGCGCGACGTGGTTTCCTCGGCCAGCGTGACATTGGTGGACAGCGAGAACAGGAAGCCGCCGTCGCCGTCGGGCATCACGTAGCGGCCATCCGGGCGCAAATCGAATCCCTGCTTTTCCAGCGCGCCGATCAGGGTGGAAATCGCCCATGGTGCGCCATTGCTTTGCAGGTTCACGCCCAGCTGGGCATCATGGCTGGCGACAAAACGGTGCAGGTTGCGCGCTTCGGCCATCACTTCGATCATGTCCGGCACTTCCGGCTCGGCGCCGATTTCGTCGGACATGGCGCGCAGGCGCGTGACCAGTTCCGAGTATTCGAGTTCGTTGAGCGCGGTGCTGCGGCTGGCCAGCTGGATGCCACCTTGCAGCCTGGTGTACACTCCGCCGTAGGCGATCGGTTCCCAGTCGCCGGAGACAGCCAGGCCGATATAGTGCAGCGGCTTGTTGCCGACCATGCGCAGCGTTTGCAGTACCGGCAGCAGCTTGTCGCCGCGCAGCGGGGCTTCCAGCGCCAGCGGCAGCAGGCAGTCGATCAGCGGATCGACCAGCGCGGTGGCCTGCTCGGCGGCAGCCGCCGCTGCGGCGTTGGCGCGGGCGGCCAGTTCGTCCACGTCCGGCTCCGGCGCGCCGGGCGCCACCGGGTCGGTGGTGAATTCGGGGATCGGTGGCAGTGCCGGACTGACCGGACTTAATACCGCGCCCAGTGCTGCGGCGGACGCCGTGGCTTCGGCGCCGGCAACGCCCGGTGCATCAGCCGCCGGTTCATCGAGCGAAAAGCTCGGTTCCTGGCGCACGGCGGGGCCGGCAACCGGGCTGCTGGCGGCGCGCACGGTGGCCGGCGTGGGAGGCGCGGCCGGTACCGGGTTCTGGGCGTAGGACGGCGCGGCCGCAGCGTCGGGCGCATTGGGGTGACCCTTCATCAGCACGTCGTCGTGGTCGGTGCCGAACGCGCGTTCCACGCTTTTCTTGGCCTTGTATTCCTGGATCTTGTTATAGGTGAAGACGCCGGCGACGAACACGCCCGCGAGCCCGATCAAACTCAGTTGGAGATCTGTCATGCTGCTTGTACCTCAGTTGCAAAGTTGGCGGCGGACTGCATGTCCACCGCCACGATGCGCGACACGCCCTGCTCCTGCATCGTCACACCGATTAGTTGATTGGCCATCTCCATCGCAATCTTGTTGTGCGAGATGAAGAGGAATTGGGTATGTTCCGACATGCGCTTGACCATGCGGCAGAAGCGCTCGGTATTGGCGTCGTCCAGCGGCGCATCCACCTCGTCGAGCAGGCAGAATGGCGCGGGATTCAAGCGGAACATGGAGAACACCAGCGCGGTTGCCGTCAGCGCTTTTTCACCACCGGACAGCAGGTGGATGGTGGCGTTCTTTTTGCCCGGCGGCTGCGCCATGACCTGCACGCCGGAGTCGAGGATCTCGTCGCCGGTCATGATCAGTTTGGCCTGGCCGCCGCCGAACAAGATGGGGAACAACTCGGAAAAATGCCCGTTTACGCGGTCGAACGTATCTTGCAGCAGGTCCCGGGTTTCCTTGTCGATCCGGGTAATCGCATCTTCCAGCGTGGCGATCGCTTCCATCAGATCGGCATTTTGCGCGTCAAGAAAATTCTTGCGCTCCGACGCCGTGGCCAGCTCGTCGAGCGCGGCCAGGTTCACCGCACCGAGCAGAGCAATGGCATTGGTCAGGCGCGTGACTTCGCCCTGCAGGTACGACGCCTTCATCTCGGGATGGAGTTTTTCGGCCAGCGCCGCTTCATCCGCCTGCGCTTCGGCCAGCTGGGCGGCGAACTGCTCCTGGTTCAGGCGCGCGGCCTGTTCCTTCAGTTGCAGCTCGGTGATCTTGTCGCGCTGCGGTTGCAGTGCGCGCTCGGTGGACATGCGCCCTTCTTCGAATGCGCGCATCTGCTGCGCCACCTGGTCCAGTTCATGGCGGGCGTCGGACAGCGCTTTTTCCTGGTCGGTGCGGCGATCGAGCAAGTCCTGCAAGCCGTCGTTGGCAGCGCCGGAATCGAGATTGGCCAGCTCCAGGTGGCCGGCCTCCATGCTGTCGGTCACCTGCACCACCTGGGCGCTGGCGGTGGCGATCGCCCGGCGCAGTTCCTCGATCTTGTTGCGATGGGTTTTCTCGGCAAAGACGATTTCCTGGGCCGCGCGTTCCAGATCGCGGGCGGCGTCGCGGGCATCGGCCAAGCGCTGCTCCTGTTCCAGGAACACGGTCTGGCCGTCTTCGTGTTCGCCTTGCAGGTCGCCCAGTTCCATGTCGAGCTGCTCGAATTTTTCTTCCGATTCGAGCTTGATCCGGGTTTGCTCTTCCTCCTGCGCCACGATCTCGGCCAGGTCGGCGGCGATTTGCGTGCTGCGCTGGTTGAAGCGCGCTTCGATCTCGGACAGTTTGACGACGTCGATTTGCAGCTTGTGCACCGACTGCTGCAAGCTTTGCAGCTTGATGCGGGCGTCGCCCAGCGCGCGCGTGTGGCCGCTCAGCGCCGCTTCGGCGCGCACGGCGCGGGCGCGCGCTTCATCGGCCAGCATTTGCTGGGCGCGCAGCTGGCGCGTGAGGTTTTCGATGTCCTGCTGGCGGCCCAGCATGCCGTCCTGTTCGGAATCGGCTGCGTAAAAACGTACGCTGGCCGCATTGATCACGTGGCCCTGCGGCGTGACGAAACTGCTGCCGGCCGGCAGGCGCGCGCGCTCGGCAAACGCGGTGGCCGCGTCCTGTGCCTGGTACACATGGTGCAGCCAGTCTTGCAGCAGGCCGCGCAGGCCGGGATCATTGAGTTTCAGCAGGTCGATGAACGGCGCCAGGCCCGAGGTATCGGCAGGCGCCGGCGGTGCGCTGCTTGACGGCGCGTACAACGCCAGCCTGGCCGGCGGCGCATCGGCAAAAAACGCCTTGGCCCATTCGATGTTGGACAATTGCAGCGCCGACGTGCGTTCGCGCAGCACGGCTTCGAGCGCGGTTTCCCAGCCAGCTTCGATGTGCAGCTTTTGCCACAGGCGCGGCAAGGTATCGAGTTCGTGCTTTTGCAGCCACGGCGTGACTTTACCTTCGGTTTGCACGCGTTCCTGCATTTGCCGCAGCGCGTTCAGGCGCGCTTCGAGCTGGGCGTTGGCGGCCGTCTCGGCGTTCACCTGCTGCTGGGCGTCGCGACGCTCCTGCTCCAGCGCCGGCTGCTGCGCGGTCAGTTCTTCGAGCAATCCGGTCTGTTCTTCAAGCTGGTACTGCTGTTCTTCCTGCTGCTCGCGCAGATTGGACAAATGCGCGCTGTCGGGCAGACTGAGGCCGTGCTTTTCCTGTTGCAGGCGCTCGCGCCGCACGGCCAGGCTGTTCAGAATATTGCTGGCGTTGCGCTGGTGCGCCGATTCCAGTTCCAGTTGCTGCTGCGCCTGCATGATGCGGGCGCGCGACTCGGTGCTTTTCTCTTGCGCCGCGCGCCAGGCTTGCTCGAGCAGCGGCAGCGATTCGGCCTTCTGCTCGGCGCGCATCTGCGCTTCTTCCACTTTTGCGCCCAGTTCTTCGAGCGTGAATTCCGCTTCCTCGATCTGACCGCCGTAGTCAAGCGCTTGCTGCTGCCACTGGTCGCGCTGGGCGGTGAGTGTGGCCAGTTGCGATTGCAGGCGGCTGCGCGATTCGATCACGAACTTGATCTGCGCCTCTAAACTGCCGATTTCGGCATTGGTCTGGTACAGCGCGCCCTGCGCCGTGTGCAAGCGGTCGCCGGCGGCGAAGTGCGACTGGCGCAGGTGTTCCAGCGACAGCTCGACATTGCGCAGCTTGGCGGTTTGTTCTTCGAGGTCGTTCTGGGCCTGCTCCATCTCGCGGAACACGCGCTTTTGCTCGTTTTCCGCCTCGACCTTGCGCAGCAGCCAGAGCAGCTTCTGCTTCTCTTCCTGGTCCGCCTGCAACTGGTGGAAACGGGTGGCGACAGCGGCCTGGCCTTCGAGCTTTTCGAGATTGCTGTTCAATTCGCGCAGGATGTCTTCGACGCGCAGCAGGTTTTCGCGGGTGTCGTGCAGGCGGTTTTCGGTTTCGCGGCGGCGTTCCTTGTATTTCGATACGCCGGCCGCCTCTTCCAGGAACACCCGCAGTTCTTCCGGGCGCGACTCGATAATGCGGCTGATCATGCCCTGGCCGATGATGGCGTAGGCGCGCGGGCCGAGGCCGGTGCCGAGGAAAATATCCTGGATATCGCGCCGGCGCACCGGCTGGCCGTTGATGTAATAGGTGGACGTGCCGTCGCGCGTGAGGGTGCGCTTGACGGCGATCTCGGCATACTGGCCCCACTGCCCTGCGGCCTTGCCGTCGGCATTGTCGAACACCAGTTCCACCGATGAGCGGCCGGCCGGCTTGCGGTGGGTGGAGCCGTTGAAAATCACGTCCTGCATCGACTCGCCGCGCAGCTCGGACGCTTTCGATTCGCCGAGCACCCAGCGCACGGCATCGATGATATTGGACTTGCCGCAGCCGTTGGGCCCCACCACGCCAACCAGTTGCCCCGGCACCTGGAAATTGGTGGGATCAACGAATGACTTAAATCCCGACAATTTGATGGAAGAGAGACGCACGTTGGTTTAACTGGGAGAGGCTGTAAAGGTTCGCAATAATACCATTTAGCTTATCTGCCAAGGCCAAAAACCATGTCCGCAAGTGTGCGGCAGCGGTAGCGGCTTAGTGCGCGACGTTGGAATTATTGTGGCGCCACATATCGCGGGTATACGGATGATCGCGGCCCGAGAGCTTCAAAGCTACTTGGGTAATCCAGTCCTCGGCCGGAATCGGCTCCACGTTGGGCGCCACCAGCACGATCGGCAGGCACAGCACGGCCAGCATACGGCTCAGCGCCCAGCGGTGTTCGCGGCTGGCAAAGTAGATAAAGCCACCGGCCACCACCAGGCCGAGTATGGCGCCGGTCACGACTTCGGACACCGAGTGGGCCAGTGTGGGCACGCGCGAGATGGAAATCAGCACAGCAAGGATCACGCCCACGGCAGCGCCGATGTAACGGGCATAAGGACCGCTGGAACGCAGGACCAGGTAGCCGGCCACCGGGTACACGGCCGCCGCGCGCATGGCGTGGCCGCTGAAACCGGCGAACTCGACGGACTCGACACCGAGTCCCCATCCCATGAACATCATCTTGGTGATGACCACCAGCGCCATGCCGATGCCGAACAGCATGGCCCAGGCCAGCGTCAGGCGCCATTGCTTGCCAGCGATCAGGTAAATGGCGATGGCGGCGCCGATGGGGCCGGTAACGGCCAGGCTGCCGATCATGCTCAGGAGGTGCCAGAAATACATCATCCGTAAAGCCTTTCATTTATTGCATTGCACCATACTATTTAAACACAGCAGCGGCATTGTAGCGAATTAATGCCGTGCGGGAATTTTTTGGTGCACTGCAGGGATGATGTTGGCGGGCTTTTCAGATATTGGTGACGCGCTGGCCGCGCGGGGGAATGAAGTCCTTGACGTCGTTGATCATGCCGACGTCGCGCGCGTCGGAAGCGGTCAGGTGCAGGTCGGAGTAAGCGTGGGTGCGCCAGTGTTCTTCGGACAGCTGCACGTGTTCGCGCAGGATCTGCTCGGTGCGGGCGTCGTCGGCCTGCAAGCCTTCGACGATGATGCGCAGCGCGTCCGGGCGGGCGCCGTGCGGGGCGCTGGCGTGCGACTTATGCACCATGAAGCGCGAGGTGTCGCTGGCGTAGCGCTCTTCCCCGGCCAGGAACAGGATCACCGCGATCGACGCGACGGCGCCGGCGTTGTAGGTGATGATCTTGACCGGCAGCTTGCTCAGGTAGTTGTACAGACAAATACCGTCGCTGACATAGCCGCCGTTGGACTGGATCAGGATGTGGGCAGTCGTGATGCGGTCTTCGGTCATGTCCGCGACCGCGTCGAACACGCGGCGCACCATGTCGCTGTTGACATCGCCAGACAGCGTGAACCACGCCTGGCCGGCGTAATCATCAATAGGTTGTGGGTCTTGGCTCATGGCTGGGCTCTCAAAATTGTGTAATTTATTCTAGCAAAAAGTTGTCTTTTGAGCTTTTTGCTTGCACGCCATTCGTGCGGTGGTCGACAAGCTAGTCTGTACGCTGGCTCACGGCCCCTCAAGATTGACTTATATGCCCTTCTGACTTATATTCCCGAGTCTTGATCGGGAGAGGGCAAACCAGCGTTGCCGCCGAAGGGGCACTACCCAAAAACTCTCAGGCAAAAGGACCGGTCAAGGGGCGTCGCATGGCAACATGCGCGGCTCAAACTCTGGAGAGCGATTGCCACAGCAATCCACCGAAGGGGCGCACGGGGTTACTCCCGTTATCTCTCAGGTACCAAGGACAGAGGGGTCTGCAACATTGCGGAATGGCTTGGCATTTAGCCCGGTCGCTCCTTGTATGCTCTGTTAACCCTCCTTGATCTGGACCGCCATGACGCTCAAAGCCACACCCCTCAATAACGCACACCGCGCAGCCGGCGCCCGCATGGTCGATTTCGGCGGCTGGGACATGCCTGTGAACTACGGTTCGCAGATCGAGGAACACCATGCCGTGCGCACCGACGTCGGCATGTTCGACGTGGCCCACATGTGCGTGGTCGATATCAAGGGCGACAACGCGCGCGCCTTCCTGCGCGGCCTGCTGGCCAATAACGTCGACAAGCTGCAAGTATCGGGCAAGGCGCTGTACTCGTGCATGCTCAACCCGCAAGGCTTCGTGATCGACGACCTGATCGTCTATTTCATCAACGAGAACTGGTTCCGCCTGGTGGTCAACGCCGGCACCGCCGAAAAAGACGTGGCGTGGATGCAGGCGCAGAACGACGCCACCAACAGCGGTCTGACCATCACCCAGCGCCGCGATGGTGCAGACGCCATGGCGCTGATCGCCGTGCAAGGCCCGAACGCCCGCGCCAAGGTTTGGCAGGTGATCCCCGAGTCGCAGGCCGCCACCGCCGAGATGAAACCATTTAATGTGGCCTTCGCCCAGAGCGCGCAGTTCGGCGAGGCGATGATCGCCCGCACCGGCTACACCGGAGAAGACGGTTTTGAAATCGGCGTGGCCGCCACGCAAGCCGAAGCGCTGTGGAACGCGCTGGTCGCCGCCGGCGTGAAACCGGCAGGCCTGGGCGCACGCGACACGCTGCGCCTGGAAGCCGGCATGAACCTGTACGGCCAGGACATGGACGAAACCGTCAACCCGCTCGACGCCGGTCTGGCGTGGACGATCGACCTCGTGTCGGAGCGCGACTTCATCGGCAAGGCCGCATTGCAAACCATGGGCCAGAACAGCCAGTTCGTGGGCCTGATCCTGTGCGAAAAAGGCGGCGTGCTGCGCGCCCACCAGAAAGTGATCGTGGCCGGCAGCGATGCGGCGGGCGAAATCACCAGCGGCACCTTCAGCCCGACCATGCAGCAGGCCATCGCACTGGCGCGCGTACCCAACGGCGTGGCCGTGGGCGACACCGTGCACGTTGAAATCCGCGACAAGAAACTGGCCGCCTCGGTCGTCAAGCTGCCGTTCGTCCGTAACGGCAAGATCCTGGCCGTTTAAACTTTTTCGATTTTTCTCACCATACACCACCCCACCCCACTGGAGCTTTACATGAACATTCCTGCCGACCTGAAGTACACCGAATCCCACGAATGGGTACGCACTGAAGCCGACGGCACCGTCACCGTTGGCATCACCGAGTTCGCGCAAGATGCGCTCGGCGACATCGTCTTCGTCGAACTGCCAAAAGTGGGCACGACCTACGGCGCCGGCGACGACGCCGCCGTGGTGGAATCGGTCAAGGCAGCGAGCGACATCTACGCGCCAGTGGCCGGCGAAGTGGTGGCAGTGAACGACGACGTGGTCAACGCGCCAGAGTCGATCAACGCCGACGCGTACGCCAACTGGCTGTTCAAGATCAAGCCGAGCGACGCAGCCGCCGTTGACGGCCTGCTCGATGCTGCTGCTTACGGCAGCGCTACCCAGTCGTAATCTGCACCAGTCATATCGAAGCCGTTCACGCCCACGCGGGAACGGCGGTTTCACCGCCCCGTCACACTCTTAAAGCTCCCCGCCCCCCGATACCATGACCCGCACCAGCCTGACCCAACTCGAAGCCCGCGACGCCTTCATCGCGCGCCACATCGGCCCGGACGCCGCCGAACAGCAAGCCATGCTGGCGACGCTCGGCTATCCTAGCCGCGCCGCCCTGATCGACGCCATCGTTCCGGCCAATATCCGCAACAAGACTGCCCTGCCGCTGGGCGCCTATTCCGCGCCGCTGCCGGAAAGCGAAGCGCTGGCGAAGCTGAAAAAAATCGCCTCGAAAAACAAGGTGCTCAAGTCGCTGATCGGCCAGGGTTACTACAACACCACCACGCCGGGCGTCATCCTGCGTAACATCTTCGAGAATCCGGCCTGGTACACCGCGTATACGCCTTACCAGCCAGAGATTTCGCAAGGCCGCCTGGAAGCGATCCTGAACTTCCAGCAGACGATTACCGACCTGACCGGCATGGGCATCGCCAATGCATCGATGCTCGACGAAGGCACCGCCGCCGCCGAAGCGATGACGCTGATCCAGCGCGTGGGCAAGTCGAAGTCAAATACCTTCTACGTCGCTGACGACGTGCTGCCGCAAACCCGCGAAGTGATCGAAACCCGCGCCAAGCCGCTGGGCATCACCGTCAAATCGTTCCACCCGGCCGAGCTGTCGAGCGTCAATGACGCCTTCGGCGTGCTGCTGCAGTACCCGGGCGTGAACGGCGTGGTGCGCGACTACAAGGCTGGCGTGGAAGCAGTGAAAGCCACCGGCGCGATGGTGGTGGTAGCCGCCGACCTGCTGGCGCTGACCCTGCTGACCCCACCGGGCGAATGGGGCGCGGACGTGGTGGTCGGTAACAGCCAGCGCTTCGGCGTACCGCTGGGATTCGGCGGCCCGCACGCCGGCTACCTGTCCACCCGCGACGAATTCAAACGCAGCATGTCGGGCCGCCTGGTGGGCGTGACCATCGATGCGCAGGGTAACAAGGCCTACCGCCTGGCGCTGCAAACCCGCGAACAGCACATCCGCCGTGAAAAAGCGACCTCCAACATCTGCACCGCACAGGTGCTGCTGGCGGTGATCGCCTCGATGTACGCCGTGTACCACGGCCCGAAAGGCCTGCAACAGATCGCCCAGCGCGTGCACCGCTACACCGGCATCGTTGCCGCCAACCTGAAAACGCTCGGCTACACGGTCACCAACGAGACTTACTTCGACACGCTGACGATCGCCACCGCCAATGCCGAACAGCTGCACGCCTCGGCCCATTCGCACGGCGTGAACCTGCGCGTGATCGACGCGTCGCACGTCGGTATTTCGCTCGACGAAACCACCACCCGCGAAGACATCGCCCTGCTGTGGACCGTGTTCGCCCATCCTGTCGGTGGCCCGGCCCACGGCCCGGACTTCGACACCATCGAAGCACAAGTTGCCGAAGCCTTCCCGGCCACGCTGGCCCGTACCAGCGCGTACCTGTCGCACCCGGTATTCAACCGCTACCACTCCGAAACCGAAATGCTGCGCTACCTGCGCAGCCTGGCGGACAAGGACCTGGCGCTGGATCGCACCATGATCCCGCTCGGTTCGTGCACCATGAAGCTGAACGCGACGTCCGAAATGATCCCGGTCACCTGGCCCGAGTTCTCGAACATCCACCCGTTCGCACCGGACAGCCAGACCGTGGGCTACCGCGAAATGATCGCCCAGCTGGAAGAAATGCTGTGCGCCGTCACCGGCTACGCCGCCATCTCGCTGCAGCCGAACGCCGGTTCGCAGGGCGAGTACGCCGGTTTGCTGGTGATCCAGGCTTACCACCAGTCGCGCAATGAAGGCCATCGCAACATCTGCCTGATTCCATCGTCGGCACACGGCACCAACCCGGCATCGGCCAGCATGGTCGGCATGCAGGTGGTGGTCACCGCCTGCGACGCCAACGGCAACGTCGACCTGGCCGACCTGAAAGCGAAAGCGGAACTGCACTCGAAAAACCTGGCCTGCGCCATGGTCACCTATCCGTCCACGCACGGCGTGTTCGAAGAAGGTATCCAGGAACTGTGCCAGATCGTGCACAGCCACGGCGGCCAGGTGTACATCGACGGCGCCAACATGAATGCACTGGTCGGCGTGGCCGCACCGGGCGCGTTCGGCGGCGACGTCTCGCACCTGAACCTGCACAAGACCTTCTGCATTCCGCACGGCGGCGGCGGTCCTGGCGTGGGTCCGATCGGCGTGGGCGCGCACCTGGCCAAGTTCCTGCCGAACCAGCGTTCGAACGGCTATATCCGCGACAACGCCGGCATCGGCGCAGTGAGCGCGGCGCCATACGGCTCGGCCAGCATTCTGCCGATTTCGTGGATGTACATCGCCATGATGGGCGCCGAAGGCCTCACCGCTGCAACGGAAAACGCCATCCTGGGCGCCAACTACATCGCCCGCCGCCTGTCGCCGCACTACCCGGTGCTGTACACGGGCCACGACGGCCTGGTCGCCCACGAGTGCATCATCGACCTGCGTCCGCTGCAGGATGCCACCGGCATCACCAACGAGGACGTAGCGAAGCGCCTGATGGACTTCGGCTTCCACGCACCGACCATGAGCTTCCCGGTACCGGGCACCTTGATGATCGAGCCGACCGAGAGCGAATCGAAGGTCGAGATGGACCGCTTCATCGACGCCATGATCGCCATCCGCAACGAGATCGCCAAGGTGGAAAGCGGCGAGTTCGACAAGCTGGACAACCCGCTCAAGCACGCTCCGCACACGGCCGAAGTGCTGACCGCCGACAAGTGGGAACGCAAGTACTCGCGCGAAGTGGCAGCCTACCCGGTGCCATCGCTGCGCAAGCAAAAGTACTGGCCACCGGTCGGCCGCGCCGACAACGTCTACGGCGACCGCAACCTGTTCTGCGGCTGCGCGCCGATGAGCGACTACGAGTAAAAAGTATTGAGCGCGCAGTACGGCGCTGAACCGGAAACGCAGGCACCCCTCACGGTGGCCTGCGTTTTTTTGTGCCCGTCATAAATGCGCTTGCAAGTCGTGGGAGTTGCGCCGACGGGCCAGTCCTACACGAGGGCGGCGGTTCACCTGATGGCGCTGCCGGGTTAGCCCGCCTAAGATGAATTCACCCCGAGCACAGGGCTACCGCACCACCACAACCGGAGACGATCATGGCTAACCAGAACAACCAGCAAGGCAATCCGCTCAATCCAGATCAACGCAATCCCGACCAACGCAATCCCATCCAAGATCCTTCGCAGGACCGCACCCAGCGCCGCGACCAGGGCAACCAGCAAAGCGACCGTCCGCTGAGTGAAGATGACGAGCTCGACACTGACTACGGCAACTCCGAAAGCGGTTCGCGCAGCGGTAATCAGGAGCGCAACCAGGAGCAGGGCCAGCAGCCAGGACGCCAGAACCAGCGGACCGACCGCTAGGCGTCTGTCATTGATTTGACCAGCGGCCCTCGGGCCGCTTTGTCGTTTACGTGCAAGAGTTGCCTCTTGTGCAAAATGTTGAATAAAGGTAAATTGCTAATTTAAGAACATTGAATTGGCGAAATGACGCACGCATTCCTGGAACAGGTGGTCGCCCTGCGGTTGGGGCCGGCGCCCACCGATCAACAATTAGCGGAAGTCGGACGGTTGATGCTGGCCTGGCTCGCTTCGCCCGACGCCCTGCCCGCCGGTGTACTGAGCCTGCCCAAGGCTACCGGCCAGCAGGAGCTGCTCTATCCGTTGCACGTCGCCCCCGGCGA
Organism: Duganella sp. FT27W; assembly: GCF_009295655.1. Taxonomy (NCBI): domain Bacteria; kingdom Pseudomonadati; phylum Pseudomonadota; class Betaproteobacteria; order Burkholderiales; family Oxalobacteraceae; genus Duganella; species Duganella sp. FT27W. The sequence goes on along the minus strand of NZ_WHIV01000001.1, from coordinate 624,288 downwards.
GCCGGCGTTGTACCTGGTCTCCGACGGCCCCGGCGTGGCCAGTCCGCCGCATGAGCACACGACGTGGGCGATCATCGTCGGCCTGTCTGGCAACGAACGCAATGTGATTTACCAGCGCGACCTGGCCTCTGGCGCCTTGCGCCCGCTGCGTACGGTCGATATAGGCTCACGACGTGGCCTACCTGCGCGCCGACGCTATCCACGCCACCGTCGCCGTGGCTGATCTGCCGACGTTCCACCTGCACCTGTACGGCAAGCCGCTCAACGAGCTGCCACCGTTCGCCTCCCGCTGCTACCCTGCCGAGATTGCCCCATGACTGCCCCCCTGCAAGAAGAAACCAACCGCCGCCCCATCGCCGCACGTTCCACCGGCTGGGCGCGCCGGTTCAGCGCTGCGTTGGCGCGCTCGTCGGTCACGCCAAACCAGATTTCCATGCTCAGCATCGTGTTTGCCGCTGCCGGCGCTGCCGCCCTGCTGTTCATGCCGGGCTGGCCGGGCTTGTTGCTGTGCGCGCTCGGCATCCAGGGTCGGCTGATCTGCAACCTGCTCGACGGCATGGTGGCGATGGAGGGCGGCAAGAAGTCGGCGCTGGGGGCCGTGTACAACGAGTTTCCCGACCGCGTGGCCGATTCCATTTTCATCGTGGCGCTCGGCTACGCCATCGGCCAGCCCTGGTTGGGCTGGGCCGGCGCGCTGGCCGCCGCCCTCACTGCTTACGTGCGGGTGTTCGGCGGCTCGCTGGGATTGCCGCAGGATTTTCGCGGGCCGATGGCCAAGCAGCACCGCATGGCCGTGCTGACCGTCGCCTGCCTGGGCGGTGCTGTAGAAGCCGCGTTGAATGGCACCCAGTGGCTGTTGCTGGCGGCAGCGTGGATCATCATGGTTGGTTCAAGCATCACCTGCTTCACGCGCACCAGCGCGATGTCACGTTTGCTCAGGGAGCGCGCATGAGCATTTACGGCCTGTTGTCGCGTCCCTTGCTGATCGGCCTGGTCCGGCTGCTGGTAGGCGCCATGAGCATGTGGAAGGGCTGCGCGCCGGTGCCGCGCCAGCGCATTTATTTTGCCAACCATACCAGCCACCTCGACACCGTCGCCCTGTGGTCGGCGCTGCCGTCCGAGCTGCGCGAGCAAACCCGTCCCGTGGCCGCGCGCGACTACTGGGACGCGACCGCGCTGCGCCGCTACATCGCGCTGCGCGTGCTCAACGCCATCCTGATCGACCGCCAGCGCAGCGATCCGGCGCACGATCCGCTCGCGCCCCTGATCGACGGCCTGGAACAAGGCGACTCGATCTTGATCTTCCCCGAAGGCACGCGCGGCGAGCAGCGTTTGCCGGCGCCGTTCAAGAGCGGACTGTATCGGCTGGCGAGCCGGTTCCCCGACGTGGAACTGGTGCCGGTGTACCTGGAGAACCTGCATCGCAGCATGCCCAAGGGCCGCTACCTGCCGGTGCCGATCACGTGCTCCGTCTGGTTCGGCAAACCGATTTCTTTGCAACCGGGCGAGACCAGGGAAGACTTCCTGGTCCGGGCCCGGGAATCGATCGTGGAGCTGGCATGAGCGCATCGCAAAAATTCTGGTACTTGATCGGCGGCCTGGCGCTGGTGCTCGTCATCGCCAGCACCATCGGCTTCATCCTGCGGCGCCGCATCACCACGCTGCGCGGCCAGCACATCGTGCGCAACATGATCGAGCGCACCAACGCCTGGTGGGGCATGGTGGCGATTCTGGCCGTGGCTTTTGGCGCCGGCCGCGTGAGCGCCATCCTGCTGTTCGTGCTGATCTCGTATTTCGCGCTGCGCGAATTCATCACGCTGACGCCTACCCCGCCGGGCGACCACAACGCGCTGTCGATCGCGTTTTTTGTAGCGATCCCGTTCCAGTACTACCTGATCTGGACCAACTGGTATTCGCTGTTCACGATACTGATTCCCGTGTACGGCTTCCTGCTGCTGCCGTCGATCAGCGTGCTGTCGCAGGACACCGGGAATTTCCTCGAACGCGCCGCCAAGATCCAGTGGGGCCTGATGATCACCGTGTACTGCATCAGCCACGCGCCGGCGCTCCTGATGCTCGACATCGCCGGCTACGAAGGCCAGAACGCCCTGCTGCTGCTTTACATGATGCTGGTGGCGCAAAGCAGCGACGTGTTCCAGTACGTGTTCGGCACCCTGTTCGGCAAGCGCAAGGTGGCGCCGCTGGTCAGTCCGAACAAGACCGTGGAAGGCCTGGTGGGCGGCGGCCTGTGCGCGATCGCCACCGGTGCGGCGATGTGGTGGATCACGCCGTTCTCGCCATGGGAAAGCGCCGGCATGGCGTTCGCCATCGTGGCCATGGGTTTCCTCGGCGGGCTAGTGATGTCGGCCATCAAGCGCAGCCTCGGCGCCAAGGACTGGGGCAGCATGATCAAGGGGCACGGCGGCATGCTGGACCGGCTCGATTCGATCTGCTTTGCCGCGCCGGTGTTCTTCCACCTGACGCGCTACTGCTATACCTAAGTAAGTCTAGTTCAGCGGGATGCTGACGATGCGGTCGTCGCCGGTGCGCGGCGTGCCGCGGCCGTCGGTATTATTGGTCATCATCCACAGCTTGCCGTCCGGTGTAACCACCACGTCGCGCAGGCGGCCGTATTCGCCGCTGTAGCGGTCCACGGCGGTCGATGGTGTGGCCAGCGGGATTTGCCGCAGCCGCTCGCCGCGCAGGTTGGCGATATAGATCGAGTTGCCGCTGATCGCCATGCCGCTGGGGCTGGCCGTCGATGTGCTCCACTGCTGCAGCGGATTGGTGTAGCGGCTGTCGGTGCCAATGCCTTCCACCACCGGCCAGCCGTAATTGGCGCCGGCCGTGATGCGGTTCAGTTCATCCCAGGTGTTCTGGCCGAACTCGGACGCGTACATGGTGCCGTCGGCAGCCCAGGCGATGCCTTGCGGGTTGCGGTGGCCGAGGGTGTAGATGTACGAGCCGGCGAAGGGATTGTCGCGCGGGACCGCACCATCCGGCGTCATGCGCAGGATCTTGCCGCCCAATGAAGCCATGTCCTGGGCGCGCGCGGTGTTGGCGGCGTCGCCGGCGGTGGCGTACAACATGCCATCGGGGCCGAACGCGATGCGGCCGCCGTTGTGGGTGCTGGCGGCCGGTATGCCGTTCAAAATCGACTGCACCGCGCCCAGGCGGATACTGGCGCCAGTGCCCGACAGCGGGTAACGCACGATACGGTTCTGGGTACCGGCGGTGAAATACACGTACAGGTAATCGTCGCGCACGGCGATGCCGAGCAGGCCGCCCTCGCCGCCACCATTCACGCCGGCGATCACCGCCACCTCGCTCAGCGCGCCGTTGCTGCCGACGGCGACGATGCGGTCGGTGTCACGCTCGCTCACCAGCGCCGTGCCCTTGTAGAACGCGATCGACCACGGCGCCTGCAAGCCGCTGGCCACCACTGTCGGCGTGGTGGGCGCGGTCGGCGTACCGGGATTGACGGGCGGGTTGACGACAACCACGGTGTCGTCGCTGGAACCGCCGCAGGCGGCCAGCCCGAGGACGACGGCAAGCGTGCAACCGTGGGCGGCCAGCCGGGCCGGGCGTAACGCAGGGATGGTGCAGGTCATGGCGGTCTCCTGGGTCGTGGCGCGACCGGAATCGCGGTGGAGATGCCAAGCTACATGTTTTTCGCAATGGCCGGCGCACTGCTCAGCTGCGCACCGAGGCCAGGCGCAGGCGCGCCACCCTTGGTGCTCCGGTCATGGGCGCCACTATGCCGTCGGTCGCGGTGTCGCCGCCGGCTTCGTCGTCGGCCTCCAGTTTAAAACGCGCCACCGCCGCCGACAGCAGCCCGGCCTGGTGTTGCAGCTTGCCGGCATCGAGCGCTGCCTGGCGTACCCGCGCCAGGCTTTGCTGTGTGACGCGATCGACTTCGACGATCGCAGCGCAGGCATCACCGTAACCGTTCGTGCTGTCGTCCACGCCCAGTGCCCGCACCATGCCACTGGCTTGCTGCAGCGAGGCGGCCTGGCGCTCGGCGCGGGCGCGCACTTCGGCACTGCTGCGCGCCACCTGGCACGCGGCAGCGTCCAGCGCTTGTGCCGAGGCCAGGATGGTCTTGAGCGTGGTATTGAGGTTGCGTACGCTGGTGTCGAGCGCACGCGCGGTCGCGGCGATTTCGTCGCTGCCGTATTCGCGGTTTTTCACTGCCAGGTTGCCTTCGGCCAGGTCCACGGCGGCGGCGCCGATGGCGCGCAGCTCATTGAGCAGCGCCTTGCGCACGGCGATCGTTACCAGCAGCGCCAGGCCCACCGCCACCACCACCAGCGCCGGCATCGAGAGCGACAGCGTCAGGAAATCCGCCTCGGCGGCGCGGTAATCGCGCTCGCCCAGCGCCTGTTCGAGCAGCGACAACTGGTCAAGCCGCTGCGCCACCATGTCGAACGCGCGGCCCGCTTTGGACATGGCATTGGCGGCAATCGCATGGTCGTCGATGGCAATGTCGAGCGCATCGGCCACCGCCTTCACGTATTGCCTATAAGCGGCTTGCGCCTCCACCACGAAGCGGCGCTCGGCCGGATCGGTCTGGGTGATCCGTTCGAGCCGGGCGAACTGGCGCTCGAGCGAGGCATGGCGCGCGTGGGTTGCGCGCACCAGTTGATCGGTACGATTGAACGTGAAGCCGGCGTTGAGCCAGGTGAGCAACTGGTAAGCTTCGGTGTGGGCACGATTGGTGCCGGCAACCAGGTCGCTGACGGCCTTCAGGCGCACGGCGCGTTCCTGCATGACATTGTCGAGCGACTGGTTTTGCCGCGCCATGCCAAGATAGGCGCCGGCCGCCAGGATCAGCAGCAGCACCAGCACGATGCCGGGCGCGAGCAACAGCTTGGGGCCGATGCGCAGCTTGTTCAGCATCGGCGCGCTCGGTCGGCAAACAGGACACGCATGGCAGTCTCCGGCAGGTAAGATCACCTACTGTAAGCTGCTGCTTCCGCGCAAGTTTGCGTTGAATCAACAATAAATCCGCACGGCAAATTTACAACGGAATCGATGACGCATGAAAGCAAAAACCAAGGCAGTCCTGATCTCGGCGCTGCTGTTCCCCGGACTGGGCCACTTCGTACTCAAGCGCGCCATGCGCGCCTGCCTGTTCATCGTGCCCACCCTGCTGGCGATCGGCGTGCTGCTGCGTACCACGCTGGCCCTTGCCGACCAGCTGGTGGCGGAAATCCAGAGCGGCGCCCTGCCCCTCGATATTCCACTGATCATGGAGCGCATCAGCGCCGCTGGTGGCGACGATACCAGCACCAACGTGGCCTCCCTGGTGATCGTGGTGTGCTGGCTGGGGTCGATTCTCGATGCGTGGTGGCTTGAGCGCGGCAAGTAGTCAGGGCGCGATCCGCGCCGCCGGGTACACCGGCGGCGCGGCCATCAGCCGTACCCACTGCCAGCGCATCGCTGCGGCCAGCACGATGATCAACGCCAGTGTCGGCCACCACCAGTTGAAGTCGCTGAGCCTGGCGTCGAGCCATGGCACCACGTAATACAGCAGCACCATCGACATCGGCGCCACGATGATGATCGATGAGCTGCCGCCCCTGGACTTCGGCGCAGCCGCATGGTTGCACAGCAGGGGCAAGGCGCTCAGCAACCATAAAGCCGCCTGCATGGCGCGCATGCCGTTGGCAGGCCAACCCTGCTCGGAAACCACGGCCAGCGCCACCAGGCATGCCACCGACACGGTCCATACCAGCAGGAAGCGGCGCAGCACGATGCCTGCCCACACCCGGTTCAACCGGCTTCGCTCCGGTGCGCGTGGCGCCAGCCGGTACAGTCCCTGCTCCACGCCGGTCGTACCCAGTGCAGCGAGCACGTAAGCCGCGTACAGGGCCGGCGCCATGAACAGGCACTGGATCATGAACGGCGCCGTCGCGATCTCCGCCATCAGGTCGTGATCTACCAGGCCGCTCGCCATCGTGCCCAGCATCAGCACCGTCGGCACCAGCGCCAGCAGCATGGCGGTACCCGCGTGCCGCCCTGCCCCCATGGCATGCAGCATCAACGCCGCCTGGTTGCCGCTGGCAATATCGCGGCGCAGCACCACGGCGTGCAGTGCCCTGGCGGCGCGGGCCAGGCGGCCGGCACCGTTAGCGAACCACGGCCCCCGCGGCCCGGCCACCACCGCGCTAGCTTGCCGGCGGCCTGCCATGTGGCGATCGCCTGCTCGCGGCAGCGCCAGGCGCGCCGCCCACGCCAGCGCGGCCAGTTCCAGCAGCACCGCGGCGCCGGTCCATGCCAGCTCCACCGTGGCGGAGATCTCGCGGCCGCCATCGATCACGCGGCGCAGGATCAACCAGCCGACGACCATCAGCGGCGCCAGCAGGACCAGCGCGGACCGCGCACTCAGCAACAACAACCCGCACATCAGCGCACCGGTGCCCAGAAGCAGCGCGGCAAAATGTCGGCCGCCGAACCCCGCTGCAAGGACCACGGCGATCAGCACCGCGCCCAGTACGCCCGCCATGAAACAGTGGCGCAGCAACCGCTGCCGCAAACCCGGCGCCAGTACCGCAGTGGCCGACGCGTTCTGCTGACCGGCGCTCACGAACCATAGCGCGCACCAAGCGGCGATGAACAAGGCAATCAGCATGGCCGGCTGGCGGAACAGTGCCCCCATCGCGTACAGCAAGCCGGCGACCAACAACACCAGCATCAATACCCACGGCTGCAACATGCGGTACGGAGGCGGTGTCCGGCGCCACGCCGGCAGCAGGACACGCAGTGCGCGCAGATCTTCGTCAGGGCGGCTCAGATGAGATGTCACCGGGTCACCTCGACAAACAGGTCTTCCAGGTTCAGGGTATCGACCTTGAGGCCGGCGCGGGCGCGCAGTTGTTCGCCTTCCTCGGCGCTCAGGCGCGCCAGCACGGTGACGCTGCCGTCGGCGTGCCGGTGGCGGCGCACTTCGCGTTGCAGGCGCAGCGCGTCGATGGCGCCAGCGTCGCCCGAAATGCGCGACGCGCTTTCCAGCAACTCGTCAAGCGCGCCCTGCAAGGCGATCTGGCCGTTCTGCAGGAAGGCGACATCGAGCGCCACCCGTTCCAGGTCGGACAGGATGTGGGTGGAAAAGATCACCGTGGTATCGCGCTCGATCACGTCGTTTACCAGCTCGTGCAGGAAGTCGCGCCGGCCCACGGGGTCGAGGCTGGCCACCGGTTCGTCGAGCACCAGCAACGCCGGATCGTGGGCCAGCGCGCGAATGATCGACAGGCGCTGCTTTTCGCCGCCCGACAATTTGCTGATCGGCTTGCCGCAGGCCTGGGCATCGAAGCCCCAGCGCGCCAGCAGCGAAGTGACCTTCTGCGCGTTCCAGCGCGGGTACAAGGCCTTGAAGTAGTCGAGCATCTGGATCGGCGTCATCCACTCGAACAGCTCCGACTTCTGCGGCACGTAGCCGATGTTGGCGCGGACGGTATCGCTGAGTGCGGCGACCGGTTCGCCCAGTAGCGTGCAAGCACCGCGATCGGCCTCGCGCAAGCCCAGCAGGCACTCGAGCAGCGTCGATTTGCCGGCGCCATTGCGGCCAAGCAAGCCGACAATGGTGCCCGGTTCGATGGTCCAGTTGACGCCTTGCAGCACCGGCTGCTTGCCGAATGCCTTGTGCAGACCGGCGACGTGGACGATGGGTGTCTTCATTATTATTCCTTGTGTTGGTATCGAGGGTATCGTTGGTGTCAGTGAGGTAAGGTGGCGATGACTCAGGACTGGCGGCACGCCGGAAAAGCAGGCGCCGCGCGCACCATCGCTTGCCATTGCTGTCGCAACACCAGTGCGATCGCTGCTGCCAGAATCAGGGCAGGCAGCCACCAGTCCAGCGTCGGCAGCGCGCGGATGTAAGCAAATGAAAAGATGTAGAAGCCTGTCACGAAGCCTATCGTCAGCAACGGCGCCAGATTGTTTTTAGCGGCAGGCATGGCCGCGTAGTCGCGCAGCATGAGGCCAGCAAATGGCAGTGCCAGCAACGCCTGCAATACCAGCATCCCGGCAGTGCGCGCCAGGTCGCCTGCCACCCACGCCACCAGCCCCAGGCACAGCACCGACACCAGCCAGACTTGCATATAGCGGCTCAGCAATTCAGCGGCCAGTACCCGGTTGAACTGCCCCGCCGAAGGGGCGGCTGGCGCCAGGCGATACAACGCCTGTTCGCCGCGCAAGCTGGACAGCGTGCCCCATACGCCCACGGCATATATCGGCGCTGCCGTCACAACTAGCGCCTGAAACATCTGGCTGCCTTGCAGGGTACCGAAGCGGCTGAGGGCTTCGACGGTACCGGCTACCGCCGGCAGCGTTGCGATCGCCACAATCGCCTGTACCGCCCCCATTACCATGGGCAACACCGGGTAGGACATGCTCAGGGCATGCATCATCATCTTGCCCGGGCCGGCGCTCCGGCGGCCGGCGCTCCGGCGGCTGTCGCGCGCCAGCACGCGGGCATATCCCAGCCCGGGGAGGGAGGTGCGAGAGCCCTTCTCGGACGCTGCAAAATTACCTTGCCACATAGGTACAACTGCGCGCAGCCGCTGATGCCAGGCTATGTGCCGATCACCAGCCCGAGGCAACGCGAGCCACAAGCCAGCCGCCAGCAGCGCCAGGTCAAGCAACAGACCGACCGCAAACCACGAGGGTTGGCCGAGTATGGCGCCGAGCACGACCAGGTGGTGATCGAGGCCGGTCCATTTTGCGGTCACGACCGCCGCCACCAGCAGCACCAGTGATACCTTCGGTTGCACGCGCCGGGCGATCAGCCACGCCCCCGGCACCGCCCCGGCAAGGATGGCTGCGCCAGCCATACGATGGACTCCCAGTACAATCGCCACGCCTGCCGCAATGGACAGCGTGGACAGTCCCCAAGCCAAGGCAGCCCTGCCCATCAGGCGCCGCCGCAAGCCCGGCACCAGCATGGCGTTGGCGGGACTGTTTTCCCGTACACAGCTGGCGTGGTAACCGATGCATAAAAGAGCGGCAAGGCCGCAATAGCTCGCCAGCAGCAATTGCGCCAGCGGCCACATGGCCGTGGCATATGGCAAGCCTACATGACCCAAAGTCCAGGCCAGGGCCAGGATCAGTGCGCCCATTACGAAGGGAGTGGCAGGATGCGCCTTGGTCATGATTGTTCCTTGAGAAGTTTTTCCAGCATGGCCAGTACGGTGGCCGGATCGAGTTCGAGCTGACGCGCCTCGGCGGCCAGGCGCTCCATGGTCGGGTGTATCAATGCCAGTCGTTCGGCTTCGCTCGGTGCGGCGGACCGGCGCTCGGCCACCAGCATGCCGATGCCACGGGCGCGCGACAGCAGCCCTTCAGCTTCCAGCATGCTGTAAGCCTTGGAGACGGTCATCGGGTTGACTGCCAGCGCCAGCGCCACCTCGCGCACCGACGGCAGCGCATCGCCGGGCGCCAGCATGCCGGCCGCGACCAGGCGGCGCACCTGCTCGATCAGCTGCCGGTAGATCGGCTCGGACGAGCCGGTCGCGATCGAAAACAGCGTGGCGGTATGAGAAGTCATCAGGCCTTGTATTGGTGTATTAATTGAGTGATACAGTAAACACCAAACAAGACGGAGTCAACCTGTTTTTATTTTTCGGGGGAATCGTCGGTATTCTTGAAAGCGCCGCGCACATTGGTGACTACCAGGCACAGCTGCAGGATGATCAACGCCCAAGCCTGGTCATGCACGCCCCACGCCACCCACAGGGCATTACTCGCCAGGAAGCACCAGAAGCCGAGCTTGCGGCGCCCGTGATGCGCGGAACCGACCAGCCAGGCGGCCAGCAGGGTGACGGCCATCGCGGGCCATTGCAGCAAATTGATCCAGTCGTCCATGCCCCAACCATAGCGGCTGGCCGGACCGCGCACTGTTAGCGAACCCACCTTCATCTGAGAAAACGATGCCTATAATGCATGTCATTGCGAGGAGATCGAATGTGCGGTCTTGCCCCGCCCTGGCGGGTCCTGGTGCTACGCGAAGCGGACTGTCCGCTTGATAAAATGAAGTATGTCTTCCTCGAAGCGAACGGCCAGATCACCGTGCTGCGGGAAGAGTCATCATCCACATAAGGAACTCCATGCGCATCGCCACCTTCAACATCAACGGCATCGGCGCTCGCCTGCCCGCCCTGCTGCAATGGCTGCAAGAAACCCAGCCCGACGCGGTCTGTCTGCAAGAGCTGAAAGCGCCGCAGGAAAAATTTCCCGAAGCGGCCCTTCAGGAAATCGGCTACGAGGCCATCTGGCACGGCCAGAAAAGCTGGAACGGCGTGGCCATTCTGGCGCGCGGCGTCAAGCCGATCGAAGTCGGACGCGGGCTGCCCGGCGATCCTGAAGACGAACAGAGCCGCTATATCGAAGCCGTGGTCAACGGCGTGCTCATTTGCGGCCTGTATCTGCCCAACGGCAACCCGGCGCCCGGCCCCAAGTTCGATTACAAGCTCAAATGGTTCGAGCGCCTGATCACGCACGCGGCCGGCCTGATGGAAGCGGGCACGCCTACCGTGATCGCCGGCGATTTCAATGTCATGCCCACCGACCTCGACGTGTACAAGCCCGAGCGCTGGGTCGATGACGCGCTGTTCCGCCCCGAAACGCGCGACGCCTTCCACCGCCTGGTGGCGCAAGGCTGGACCGATGCCCTGCGCACCGTGCACCCGGGCGAGAAAATCTACACGTTCTGGGATTACTTCCGCAACGCGTACGGGCGCGACGCCGGCATCCGCATCGACCATTTGCTCCTGAGCCCGGGCCTGGCGCCGTACCTGAAAAAGGCCGAAGTGGACCGCGACGTCCGCGGCCGCGAAAAGCCCAGCGACCACGCACCGGTATGGATAGAACTTGACCTCGACGGAGACCATTGATGGGCATACTCACAGACCAGCCGGATGACGACGTCGCCGACCTCTTTACCGAAACGCCAGTGCAGAAATGGCCACAGAAGATCTGGCTGGTGCGCCACGGCCAGAGCGCCGGCAACGTCGCGCGCGATGCGGCCGAAGCGGCGCAGTTGCATCTGATCGACATCGCCGACCGCGACATGGACGTGCCGCTGTCCGAGCTGGGCGAGCGCCAGGCCGAGGCCATGAGCCACTGGTTCCGGGCACTGGGCCCGGACGGCCAGCCCACCGTGGTGCTGTACTCGCCCTACGTGCGCGCCCGCGCCACCGCCGCTGCGGTCATCGACAAGGTGGGCCGCGACAACCTGGTAGCGTCGGTGGTGGACGAACGCTTGCGCGAAAAGGAGTTCGGCATCCTCGACCGGCTCACGCCGCTGGGCATCCACGACAAGTATCCGGAACTGGCCGAGCAGCGCCAGCACGTGGGCAAATTCTATTTCCGTCCGCCCGGCGGCGAGAGCTGGTGCGACGTCATCCTGCGCCTGCGCAGCGCGCTCGACACCATCATCCGCGAGTACCGCGGCGAACGGGTGCTGATCGTGGGCCACCAGGTGATCGTCAACTGCTTCCGCTACCTGCTCGAGCGCATGGATGAAGAAACCATCCTGGCAATCGACCGCGAGGCCGATGTGCCCAACTGCGGCATTACCGAATATCGCTACGATCCCGCCCTGGGCAAGCACGGCAAGCTGGTGCTGGTGCAGGCCAATTTCGTCGCGCCGCTTGAAGACACCGGCACGCCCGTCACCGACCAGCCGGACATGCCGGCTGCGCCCAAGTCATGAACGTCCCGGCCGGGAATTCCGGCGCCGGTAGCCATGCCGACACGGATAGCGAAGCGGTGCACGACATCACGGCCAGCACGCTGCGCGACTGGCCGCTACCCATGCCGGGCGCGCACGCCGACAAGGAAGTGCGCGGCCACGTGCTGATCGTGGCCGGTTCGCGCGAAATGCCGGGCGCGCTGCTGCTGGCCGCCACCGCCGCCCTGCGCGCGGGCGCCGGCAAGCTGACCATCGCCACCGCTGCCAGCGTGACGGCGGCGCTGGGCGTGGCGCTGCCGGAAGCGCGGGTGATCGGGCTGGAGGAAACACCGGAGGGCGGACTGCGTGCACGATCGCCCTCCGATACAGCCGATGCAGCAACAGTGGTGCCGACGCTGAGGCAAGCGTGCGAACGCGCCAGCGCCATCCTGATCGGTCCCGGCATGCAGGACAAGCAGGCCTGCGCCGCGCTGGTGGCAGCGCTGCTGCCCTGCTGCGGCAAGGCTCCGGTGATTCTGGACGCCGGCGCCATGTGCGTAGCAGGCGGTGACAACTGCATGCGCTTCGACACGCCGGTGCTGCTCACGCCTCACGCGGGGGAGCTGGCCGGACTGACCGGGGAAGATAAACAGCACATCGCCGCCGATCCGCAGGCGGCATCGCGCGCAGCGGCGCAGCGGCTGAACGCGGTGGTAGCTCTCAAGGGCTCGACGACCATCATTACCGCACCCGATGGCGGCACGTGGGCCCACACCGGCGGCAATACCGGGCTGGCGATATCAGGATCGGGGGATGTACTGGCAGGATTGATCGCCGGCCTGGCCGCACGCGGCGCCACGCTGGAACAAGCGGCGGCCTGGGGCGTGGCCTTGCACGCGATGGCAGGAGAACAACTGTCGCTGCGCCACGGCCCGCTGGGCTACCTGGCCCGCGAGATCAGCGCCGAAGTGCCGGCGTTGTTGCGGGCGTTGTCGGCGCATTAGGCGACCGCCAAGCCCGCAGGGGAGGTATTACACCAGCTTGGCCGAATGCTCACGCGTGGCGTGGAACTGCAACTTCGGCCAGCGCTCCTGCGTCAGGCGCAGGTTGACGCCCGACGTGGCCAGGTAGGCCAGGTTGCCGGCGGCGTCGTAGGCGACGTTGTGGCCCAAGGCGTCTTCGAAGTCGGCCAGCGCCTTCTTGTCGTCGCTCGACACCCAGCGCGCGCTGCTGATGCTCGTGCCTTCGAACACGGCATCGACGCCGTATTCGTTGAGCAGGCGGCTTGCCACCACCTCGAACTGCAGCACGCCGACCGCGCCCAGTACCAGCTCGCCGCCCTGCACCGGCTTGAAGACCTGTACCGCGCCCTCCTCGCCCAACTGCTGCAAACCCTTGTGCAGCTGCTTGATCTTCAAAGGATTACGGATGCGCACAGAGCGGAAGAAGTCCGGCGCGAAGTACGGGATGCCGGTAAAGGTCAGCATTTCGCCTTCCGAGAAACTGTCGCCGATCTGCATATTGCCGTGGTTGGGCAGGCCGATGATGTCGCCGGCGTACGCCTCTTCCACCTGCTCCCGCGACGATGCCATGAAGGTCACCACCGACGAGACCTTGATCTCGCGGCCCAGGCGCAGGTGCTTGACCTTCATGCCGCGCTCGAAACGTCCCGAGCACACGCGCAGGAAGGCGATGCGGTCGCGGTGGGCCGGGTCCATATTGGCCTGGATCTTGAACACGAAACCGGTGAACGGCTGTTCTTTCGGATCGACTTCGCGCACAGTGGCGTTGCGCTCGCGCGGGGCCGGGGCCCAGTCCACCAGCGCCGACAGAATCTCGCGCACGCCGAAGTTGTTGATCGCGGAGCCGAAGAACACGGGCGTCTGCACGCCGGCCAGGAATTCTTCGAGGTCGAACGGGTGCGATGCGCCCTTCACCAGTTCCACTTCCATGCGCAGCTGGTCCATCTCGAGCGGGAACATCTCCTGCAGACGCGGATTGTCGATGCCTTCGATCAGTTCGAACGCGCCGTCGGCCTTTTCTTCACCGGCCTTGAACAGCATGATGGTGTCGTTGAGCAGGTGGTACACGCCGCGGAAATTCTTGCCCATGCCGATCGGCCAGGTCACGGGCGCGCACTGGATTTTCAGTACCGATTCCAGCTCGTCGAGCAGTTCCAGCGGATCGCGGGTTTCGCGGTCCATCTTGTTCATGAACGTGACGATCGGCGTATTGCGCATGCGGCACACGTCGAGCAGCTTGATGGTCTGCGCTTCCACACCCTTGGCTGCATCGATCACCATCAGCGCCGAGTCGACCGCCGTCAGTACGCGATAGGTATCTTCCGAGAAGTCCTGGTGGCCGGGCGTGTCGAGCAGGTTGACCACGTGGTCGCGGAACTCGAACTGCATCACCGACGACGCGACCGAAATGCCGCGCTGCTTCTCGATTTCCATCCAGTCGGACGTGGCGTGGCGGCCCGATTTACGGGCTTTCACGGTACCGGCCATCTGGATCGCGCCCGAGAACAGCAGCAGCTTTTCGGTCAGCGTGGTCTTACCCGCATCCGGGTGGGAGATGATGCCGAAGGTGCGGCGGCGCAGCACTTCGCGCGCGATCAGCGCCGGCGTCTTGGCGCTGGCGGCGCTGGCAGACGGGGCGCCGTCGTCGTTAATCTCGCTGTTATTCTCGGGCATTACGTTTTCGATATCGTTGGACATGTGTTCGCGATCTGGGGCGGGTTCTGCAAAACCCTCGATTTTACCGATACTTCGCCACCCCGTGTGAACTTTCCAGATCCGTCATTCTCCTTTCACCCTCCTCCAGCCCACTCTATGCGCTTCTGCCGACACCTCCTCCACCCCGCGATCGGTCTTTTTGGTGCCATCGGCCAGCGTGGTGATGATTTTTTGCTGGCCATCGGGCAGCCGCACCACGATATACCCCACCGCCGCCGAGGCGCTGGACAGCGTGACACCCGCCGGGTAGCTGCGCACCGAATGGCCGTTGCACACGTTAAGCTGGTACAGATTGCTCGAGCCGCCCACCGAGCATGAAGACGACGATGTCGGCATATTGGTCACCAGGTTGGCCACGCCGCTGATGATCTGCGGGTCGAGATTCATCCGTTCGCCGGCGTTGAGCGAAAAATCGAGGTACCAGCCGTCGCGCTGGGCCAGGTCCACCGCGTTGTCGGTGATTGAATAGATGGCGGAATTGGTGCCGTCATTGGACAAACTCAGGGACTGCCGCACCATGGTTGAGCCGCGCACGTTGACGGTGGCGCCACTGTCCTTGACTACGTACAGGCTCTGGAGATCGGTGTTCGACGTATCGGGAATATCGAGCAACCTCCCGGTGCCAAACAGGACCATGCGCATGCCCTGCAGCACGGTGCTGGTCACGCCGTTGCTGGTACTGGTGGCCGGCACGCCGCACAGCGTGACGTCGGGCCGGGTGGTGATCGGCTTCAGCGCGCCCGCGTCGCCCATCTTGAGCACCGCCACCGCGCCGCTGGTGGCAGTAAAATCGAAGCGCCACATCTGGCCCAGCAGGTCGCCACCGTACACATAGGTCGCGCGCGGATCGGTGGCCGGGTCGTTCGAGATTGCCGTAATGCGCGCCAGCCCTGATGGCGTGGTGGTGTCGCCCGAACCGGTGGGGACTTTTTTCAGCAGCTCGCCCGTGTACGCATCGAGCACGTACAGGTAGCCCTTACCGTCGCCGCCGGCCACGCCGTCGATGCCGGGCACGTTGTTGTAGCCGGACGTGAGGAACACCACCCAGCGGCCGTCGGCCAGCGTGCCGAATTGCGGATTACCGAAAGTGAGGCCGATGTCGGCGTCGCTGCGGGCACACACGCTGGCATCGGCGCAGAATTCCCACAGCTGCTTGGGCGCCGAATGCGTGTCGGTGATGTCGAGCGCATAGTAGCCGCGTCCACCGGCGTTCAGGCCCGCCACCAGGACCGTGCGCCACTGCTTGCCGGCGCCGATGGTCACCTTGATGTCCGCCACCTCGGGCGAGCCGTCGGTGGTGTATTGGTGGTTGGTGCCGTAGGTGCTGCTGGCCAGGCCCGGCAGCTTTTTCATGGTAATGCGCGGCACGTACGCCCACAGCTCGTTGCCGCTGGCGCCATCGAACGCGTGGACCATGCCGTCGTTGGCGGCGACGAACACCGCGCCGCGCCGGTACAGGGGGTTGCCGGGGTCCGTGCGGGCGTCCTTGAAGGCGTCGTAGCTGGTATCCGGGTAATCGGCCAGCGGCGCGCGCACATAGGCCGGCTTCGACGAGGCGATATCACCGAGCACGATCGGCAGCGGGCCGGTGGCGCCAACCGGCGTGGTGGGCGTGATGCCATAGGCGCGGTAGCGGATATCGTCGGCATACTGCTGCTGGCCGCGCAGCCAGTTGACCATATTGGTGCCGTCGTTGACGATGGCCTTGTCGGCAGTGGACAGCTGCGTGCATTGTGCCAGCACGCCGCACTTGTTACTGAACCAGCCGGCCATGGCGCCGCTCATGTTGGCAAAGGTGAACGGCACCGTGTCGCTGCCGGCCGCACCACCGGCATTCATCATGACGATGGTGCGCGCGTCGGTGGCGGCAGCCACCTGCCGGCCCAGCGTGCTGTGGCTGCTCCAGACCGGCGCCGTGTTGGCCGTGCCGTCGGTGATGTCGATCTTCTGGTCCAGCAGTTCGCCGAACCATTTGACGGTGGTGAAGGTGCTGGAAAAGATATCGTTGTCGGACTGGGTAACGTTGGGGGTGGACGTGGCGGCAGCGGCTGCCGCCCCGGTGCGGATCTGCATGTTCGACAGCGCTTCGCTCAAGCCATTGACCACGTCGCGCGGTTCCTGTGCGCTGAAGTATTTGCCATGGCCGTTGATGGCGGCGTGCCACAGGTCATCCACGCGCTCCTGCACCGTGTTGGCCGACACGCCGGTTTGCGGATCGGGCCACACGTACGGGCCGTTGTTATTCCACGGGCAGCCGGTAGCGGCGGCCGTGATCAGGTTGTAAAAATCGCCGCCGGTGCGGGGGGCCTTGTCGTAATTGGGCTCGTACGTCATCACGCCGTCCACGCCCAGGCCGAGGGTGTAGGTGTTCATGTGCAGGTGGGTGTTTTCGCCGGCGCCGGCCGGCACCGAGCCGGGCTTGGTCATGTCTTCGAGTTCCGGCCGCAGCGACGTGGTGCCGGTGCTCGAGCCGCCGTTATACCAGTGCAGCGCCACGTCCGAGATGGACGGCTGCGCCTGCACCCGCGCATCGACGCAGCCGCGCGCCTGGGTGCAGAAGCGCGACGGGTTTTCCACGTTGTCGTTGTTGCGGACGTTGGCGGTGCTGCTGCCGTTCCAGTAGCCGTCGGTAGTCAGTATCAAGAAATTCTGCTGGCACGGGTACTGCACCACCTCGGCCCCCTTGTCGTACGCATACGGCGACAGGTTGGCGAACATGCGGCCCACGTTGTCCATCGCGGTGCGGATCGGCGTTGCGCCAGACGACGTGGTGTTGTACAGCAGCGAATACCAGCTCTCTCGCGCGCTGCCGGTGAAGTCTGCCGGTTTCAGATCGATGGCGCCGCCCGCCCCCGCCGTTGATAATTTGACGTAGCCCACCTTGTAATTGCTGGTGATCGGCGAAAACGCGATGCCCAGCGACGTCTTCATCATTTGCAGCCGGCTCTTGTAGTACACATACCAGTTGGCGAAGTTGGTCATCTCCTCGGCATAGGTGCAACTGGCGCCGGCACAGTCGATACGGTCGGCCGCCTTGGGATAGGTACGGCCGCTGACGATGTTGACCCGCACGAACGGATTGGGCGCACCGAGTCCCCCCGAGATCGACGCGGTGCTGGTGGGTATGGCGTCGTTGACGGCCGGCGCGTAACCGCTGGTGGCGCCGCGCACCCAGCTCAAGCCGCCCTGGTTGTCGATGGTGAAATTGCTGATCGCCGCGTTGTTGGACGTGACGCCGTAGTTGATCAGGCAGACATTGGTGTTGGACAGGCCCGGGCACAGCGCATTGCCGCCGATATAGGCGCGGATATTGCCACTGGTGCCGATCTTGCCGGCAATGGCATTGGCGACGTAAGCCGGGTTGCGGTTGCGGCCCAGGTCCAGGTAGCTCGGGTTGGTAAACAGGCTGTTGCCGATCAGCGTGGTGGAGCCGAGCGACAGGTTGCGCACCACGGCGTTCTGGCTGTTCGAGGTATTCGAGCCGGAAAACGTGATCACCGAGCGCGCCGGCGTGGCGCTGGACACCTGCACCTGCGGGGCATCGACCGTCAATCCCCAGCCCTGGCGACTGAGGTCATTGACCACCACGCAGTTGGTCAGGCTCTTGGTGCTGCCCACGCAAATCAGGGGCACGACGGCCACGACATTCTCTGCGCCGATGGTGATGCCGAACAGGCTGCAAGCGGGCACGGTGGACTGGCCGGTCGGCGTTTTCACGCATGCATACATCTGCCGCAACGAGTTGTTGGGGGTGGCGATGATGGCTGCCGCCAGCGCGCTGGCCATGGTCTGCTGCTTGAACGCGGTGTTGGTGCCGGCGGGCGCGGTGACGGTGTTGGCGATCAGCTCGCTGGTGTTGCCCTGCGAGTCGGTCAGCGTCACGTCGCTGATGCCGAGCGACGTGGCCGTGGCCGACGCGCCGATCGAAATGGTGCCGTAGGCGGCCAGCGCCCCGGTCGGCTGCGAATAGGCCGGATAGATAAAATTGCCCACGCGCTTGCCCTGGCATTGTGTCAGTTGGCGGTCGCTGCACCAGCGCACCTTGACCGGCACCGGGTAGCCGGGCGGCGCGTTGGCGCCGATGGCGGTCGAGACGCAGCTGCGCAGGGTGTCGTCGGCGCAGTACTGGCCCACGCCGATGGTGTAGTAGTACGGGCCGGTGGTGGTGGCGTACGGCGTCTGGTACAGCAGGTCCGGGTAGGTATAGCTGGACGTGTTGGTCTGGCAGGTCAGCGTGTTGTTGATGATCACGCACCAGCGCAGGTCGGGAAAACCGGTTACCAGGTTGATATTGCTGTTGACGCTGTTGCCGGCCAGGTCGGCGCGACTGACGCCATAGCCGTCGCCGCTTACCGATGTCCAGTTGCTGGTATTGGCGGCGTTTTGCACCGGGTAGGCGCTGCCATCGGCGCGCACCGGCACGGCGTAGCGAATTTGCGGGTTGTAGTACTGCTTGTTGAAATCCGGGCTCATGAACGGCGGATGGCCGACCGCGCAGGCCATCACGCCAAAGGCGAGACTGAAGCTGCTGCGACAGATGTTGTCGTTGACGTAGTCGGGCGTATAGGTCTGGTCCATCGAACCGGAGTTGTCGAACAACAGCATCAGGTTGGGCTTGACCGTACCAGTGCCGGTGATATTGAGCAGCGGTACCTGGGCGATCTGGGTTTGCGCGGCCATCGCGGGCCAGGGCGCCAGCGCCAGCAGGAGCAAAAGTCGTAGCAGAAGTCGAAGCAAATGTCTCATGATCATGGTCCTTTCAGCACCACCGCCTGCGTTACCACGTTGCCGCCGCGCGGACCGTTGATGCGTGCCGTCACTACGTAGTGCAGCTGCGGCTGGGTGGCGTAGCGCGCGCTTCCCAGCGCCAGCGAACTGCCGAACGCTACCGGCGTCGGTGCGTCCGGCCGGGCCGACGTCTTGATGCAGTTGTTGCCGTTGTAGGGGCCGGGAAAGTCGCACATGCGGTGGATCACGTATTCGACCCGGTCGCCGGCAGCGTTGGCCGCCATGGTGACCGAGCCGGTCCAGAACGCCGGCGTGCTCACGGTCCAGGTGGACGTGAGCGTGGCAACGTAGCCGTGCGCCGCCTGGTTGCTGTCGAGATCAGCCTTGTTGGCGACCGTGCGCAGGTAGGCGAAGCCGGCGTGCAGGCCGGCGTCCGCTGCCTTGGCCAGCGCCGAATCGTAGGCCAGGTTGGCCGTGGTGAGCGCGCTCGACGTGCTGGACTTGATCAGGTAGATGCCGCTCACCATCATCACGGTGAGCATGATCAGCATGATCGGCAGTGCAATCCCTTGTTGGCGCTTGTTCATCATGGCCGCCACTGGGCATTGCGGATCGGAACGATGGTCTCGAACACGCGGTAGCGGTAGCACTTCCAGTCCACCGGGTCGCCGGCCACGGCCACGTTGACCTGGATCGGCGCCGCCGCCACGCTGGCAGGCGCCGCCTGCGCGAACACGGTGGGCAGCACGGTGGTGGCGGTACACGCGCCGTTGGCGCCGGGGCGCTCGGTGGTCTTGCTGCGCGCCACCACGGCCAGGCGCACCGCTCCCACCCGCTGGTAGTCGCCAGCGCCGCCGACCAGGCCGTCGCCATCGGCGTCGATCATGGTGGCGCTCCAGATGCCGATGCGCATGCCGCTGGCGGTGGTCTCCCCCCAACTGCTGTTGCCGGGCGTATTCGGGTTGTAATTCGGTACGGTACGGTTGTCGAAGCCGTACTGTGCCTTGAGCGAGACGATATTGTCGCTCACCGACGCGCCATCGGCCTCCGAGCCCGGCATGTCGGTGGCGCGCAGCAGCAGCACGCCGGCGCGCACCGACCAGGTGTGGAAGTGCAGCCGGTCCGCGCTGCCGAGGTTGTACAAATAGGCCAGGTTGACCTCGTACGGCAAACCCAGCCCTGCCTGGGGATTGAAGCGGAACTGGCCGCCGGTGGCCATCGTCAACCGGTTGGAAGACGCGCCGCTGCCGGCGCCCGACATTTGCATCAGCGTGCAGCGGGCGCCGGCGGCAGCCAGCGGTGCAACCACCAGCACATCGCCGACATTGAAATCGTAGGGATTGCGGCTGTCCACCGCAATCGAGCTTTCGCCCGGCGCGTAGTTGGCGGCGAGCTTGACCGAGCCGATGCCGGTCTGCGACGTGCCGCTGTAAAACGTCACCAGGTCGGGAGCCGCCCCGCGCGATTCGATCACCACTGGCGCGAGCGGCGTGATGTCGAGGCCGCCGCGCTGCGCGACCGCCATCCGAAAGCCACGGCTGTCCGAGAACTCGGTATTGCAGCCGGCCAGCATGGGGTCGTTCAGGCCCCAGCCGGCATCGGCGGCGTCGTTGCTGAGCGAATACAGCGCCAGCATGCCGTTCTGCATCGCATCCGATCCGCCGACCGCCGCATCCTTGGCCTTTTCGCCGCCGATCACCAGCCGCGTGGCAAAGGTAATCGCCAGCATGCCGATCACGATGCTGACCATGAGTTCGACGATGGAAAATCCGTGGCGGTGGCTGAGCATGGCTTCAGTTGGCAATGTAGGCGGTGACGACATGGCGATTCTGCTCGCCGGCAGCCTTGCGCTGCCAGCTGATGCCGATATTCACCTGCGACTGCTGGGTTTGATCCACCACCCGCACCGACAGTTTGGCGCCGGGAATCGCCCGCCGTGTTTCCTGCGCCCATGGCGCCAGAAAGCTGTTGGGCGTGGCGCCTTCGGCCAGGTTGTAGCTGGCCAGGTTGGCAATGTCGGTATTCATCGTACCCAGCAGCTTTTCAGCCGCCATGGTGGCTTCGGCACGCATGCTGGCGTCCGACAGCGCCGCGTAGGCGCGCGCCTGCAGGCCGATCATGCCGAGCAGGCCGATGCCGAGGATGACGATGGCGATCATCGCTTCCAGTAAAGCGATGCCCGATTGGCGCGCGGCCGGATGCGATGGCGACGGCGGCGCGCTGGCGTGCTTCGACATGGCTTTTATCGCTTTCCACGCGGCGCCTGGCTTCGCCGGCGAAGTGGCCAGTTCGGTAGCACGGCGACCTGGTGTTTTCATGGCGGACATCCCCGGCTATCCGTACTCGCCACGCTCGGGTTGCACTTGGTGGGCATCCCAGCGAGGGTAACGACCAGCGCCACTGGCGGCACGTCGGCGGCATAGGCGCTGGCCGGAGTCAAGCGCAGGCTCGACAGCCGGTTGCCCACCACCGGATCGACCCAGCCCAGCGCGTTGTAATACACCTGGCTGGCGCCATCGGGCCGGGTGCTGGGCACCAGCACTTCGTGCGGCGGCAGTGCGCTCGCCGCGCGGAACACCGACTTCCAGCCGCCCTGCCCCTGTGGATCGGCAGAAGAGGCGGCCGCCGTGGTGGACCAGGCGCCTTCGGCGTCGGTGCAGCGCGCGTCGGGTGTCGGGAAACAGATATCGACTTGCCAGTCCATCTGGCCGGTCGTCACATTCGGCGTGAGCGAGATGCGGCTGTGGCTGTTGTGAGCGATGGCCTGCCGCCGCGCCAGGCTGAAGCCGTCGGCGTAAAATTCGCTGGCGGCACGGGCGCGGTTGGCCAGCAGCCAGTGGCTGGCGTTCGGAATGCCGACCGCCAGCATGATGCCGATAATCGACACCGTCACCAGCAGCTCGATCATGGTCAAGCCGTGCTGGCTGGCGCTGACAGCGCTCAGTTGGAACACGTGCCGCCCTTGTGATCGACCCAGCACGAAGTACTGGTGCCCCAGCCGGCCGGGCTGCCGGTGGTGGCGCGGGTACCGTTCTGGTCCACCGTATAGACGAAGCCGGCAGTCTTGCCGGCGCCGGTAGCGGTAAGCTTGTAGCCGGAAGCGCTGGCGTCGGTCAGGGTGTAGGTGAAGTTGGCCGTATTGGCCGGGAAACCGGTCGCGGCGGCAAAGCCATCATAAGTGCGGTTGTTGGACCAGAACTGTTCGGCGGCCGGTTGGGCGCCACCGAGCGCGGAGAACGCTTCGCTCAGGCGGCTGCGGGTGACGTAGTCGGTGTACAACGGAATCGCGACCGCCAGCAAAATGCCAATAATGGCAACGCTGACCATCAGTTCGATCAGGGTGAAGCCGCGTGGCGAGCGTTGGTGCATGACTATCTCCGGGCAGTGGTTCCTGGAAACAGTGTAGTGCGGCAAGCTTGCATTTCCCTGAGGGAATGCTGACAAATTGCTGACAGCCAAGATATAAGTGGATAGAGTTGCACCTCACGTGGTTCAAAATTTGTGGATGGCGAGAATGGAGGCACTGTTGCGCAAACTGGCTTCGTACCTGACGTCAATTGGAGTGGTCAGCATGCTTGCCGCTACCCTGACCTACGTTTCCCTGGCAGTGCCTGGGCGCGTAAGCGCGGTTTGCGCCAACGTGGGCAAGCCAATCTATTGTCCAGTGCTTGCCTACGGGTTTCCGTTGCCATTCCTGGCAGATAGCCAGGGTATCTCGCCGGTTGGTTCAGTCGCCAGAGACCCGTTATCAGTATTGATCGGTGAGGATGATATTTTGTGGGGGCGGTTGGCAATCACCGCTTTGTTCTGGATGCTGGTGTCGATAGCCGCTCGACGGTTCTGGCTGCGCCGACGGCGTAATCTTGCCCCACGGTTCAAAGAATGAACTCTCAGTTCCATGAGTCAGCGTTACGTATCCGCCATCACTACACCTTGCCAGTGATCGTGGCGACACGATGCCCCAGCCTGGCGCTGACAGCGGCGATAAATTCGTCCGATAGCGGCGACCAGTTCCAGAATTGAAACGCCAGCACGACGAAACCGACGTCCGGGTGGATCCAGCGCGACAGCATAATGGCGCGGCCGCAACTGTCACAGATCATGGTGTCGCCCTTATGCTCGAACCACATTTCGCCGGCCTCCCATAAATTGTCGATGGGAGAGAGCGCTGTGCATTCGGGACAGGCGACCGGGCCAAACTCTCCCTGGTGATTGCACACTACCGACCGGCCGGTCAGTACCTTCAGGCCGTTGGTGGCCATCCGGGAGAACTCCGCATAATTTCCATTCAAGGCGGCATCTTCTTTCCCACCGCACGCCTGCATGAAGCGTGGTCCCGGCGGATAGCAGGCGCCCTCGCCCAGGCAGCCATCGCATAGCCGGTCTTCGATGATCTGCTCGGCGATAAGCCATGCCAGAACGTCGCTTGCCAACTCGCGTGCATGCTCGGCAGTTGTCACTTCAACGTCGATAATCGCTTGATTGTAGTCGCCCATGTCACTTTCTTGTCTGAATTCAAAAATCTACCCAACAGCTTAAGGCTTACGGGAAATGTACCTCGAACACCGCCCCCCGCCCCTCAATCCCGTCGCCTACCGTCAACGCCGCCCCATGTACCCGGGCGATATCGCGCACGATCGCCAGGCCCAGGCCGCTACCGTGCGATTTATCATCGAGCCGCACGTAGCGGCTGAAGATATCGGCCCGACGTGCGGCAGGAATGCCGGGACCGTTGTCCTCTACCGCGAGAAAAACATGCTCCTCTGCACTGCCGCAGCGCACCGTCACCGCCCCGCCCGACGGCGTGTAGCGCAGCGCGTTGTCAATCAGGTTGTCGATCAGGTCGCGCAGCAGGAAGCGGTCGCCCGTCACCGGTGCCGGCTGCAGTTCGAAACCGAGGTCGATGCCCTTGCGTGCTGCTTGCTCGACGAACGGCTGGATCGCTTCGCCTACCAGGGCCTCCAACGCCAGCGGTTCGAGCCGGGCCTTTTCAAAGTGGTGCGGTTCGGCGCGCGCCAGTGACAGCAGCTGGTTGGTCTGCCTGATCATGCGTTCGGTGGCCGCTTGCATCAGGCGCACCGATTGCGCCGTCTCCGGTTCGGCGTGGCGCGCGCCCAGCCATTCGAGCTGGGTTTTCAATCCGGCCAGCGGCGTGCGCAACTGGTGCGCCACGTTGGCCAGGAAATCCTGGCGCGCTCTGGCGCCCTCGCCCACTTTTTCCAGCAAGCCGTTCATGGCGGACACCACCGGTTCGAGCTCGTACGGCACCCGCGACGGGTCGAGCGGCGCCAGTTCGTCGGCTTCGCGTGCGCTCAGGTCGGCGCGCAGGCGGCTCAATGGCCGCAGGCCGTTGCTGACCGAAAACCAGATCAGGCCTATGCTGGCAACGGCAAACACGCCCTCCATCAACAGCAGCGCGCGCAGCACGGCCCGGCGCAACTGCTCCTGCTTGCGCAAGGTGTCGGCGGGAGCCTGGGTGGTGGCCGCTGTCGGCGCCGCCAGGGGCGCCGGCAGCGAGGCCAGCTTGTAGGCCAACACGCCGCCGGCCAGGTTGATCAACAGGATCGGACCGATCAGCCACTTGAGCAACCGCAGCCGTATGGTGGTCATGGCGCGGCGTCGGCTGACGGAAGCGGGATCGGAGCCGGTTCAAGCATGTAACCGAAGCCACGGATGGTGCGGATCGCCACCCCGGCGTCGGCAATTTTCAGCCGCAGGCGCGACACATAGACTTCCACCGCGTTGAGCGTCAGGTCGTCGCCCCAGGGCAAGATCGCTTCGATGATCTGCTGCTTGGAGACCACCCGCGCGCCGTGCTGGAGCAGGTACTCGAGCACGGTCCATTCGCGCACCGACAGGTCCACCACGCGGTCGCGCACGCGGGCGCGGCGGGTGGCGCAGTCGAGCGTGAGCTCGCCCATGGCCAGCACCGCCGGCGGCTCGCCGTGGCGCCGCGCCAGTGCCCGTACCCGCGCCACCAGCTCGGCGCTGGCAAACGGTTTGACCAGGTAATCGTCGGCGCCGGTTTCCAGACCGCGCACGCGGTCTTCGATAGCGTCACGCGCGGTAAGCAACAGCACCGGCACCCGACCGCCGCGCGCGCGCAACCGCCGTACCACTTCGAAGCCGTCCATGCCGGGCAGGCCGATATCGAGCACCACCACCTCGGCGGCATCGGCGCGCTGCAACAGCTGGTCGGCAGCGTTACCGTTATCGACCACCTGCACCGTCATGCCCTGCGCTGTCATCACGCGGCACAAGCCGTCGGCAATCACGCTGTCGTCCTCCACTACCAGTATCTGCATGGTGTGCGCCGTATTTGTTGGATATATGCATTATGCGCCCGCGCCGCTCAGAAACCTACAGTGCGGCGTAGGACCAGGCCTACAAGGCTGTGTAGCCCATACCTACAGAGGGGCGCCCCCTCGTCTTATGTTCGGGAATTAACATTGCCCATACGATGTGACCTATACGTGAGGTAACTCACACAAAGCTTTCAAAGTAACGCCTGAAACATCGAATTAGTCAGACATCAGCGAGGAAAAATATGATCAACGTCCAAAACAACGCCAGCATCGCACCGGTAACGCGCCGCCTTCCAGCCGGCGCCGACCACGTCAAGGCGTCGTCGCGGCCCGTGGTCACTTACAGCGGCACCCAGCAAAATGAATTGCTGGCGGCGCTGCCGCGCGATGTTCTTGAATCGCTGTTCGAACACCTGGAACTGGTGACCCTGCCATTCGGCAAGGAACTGTTCGAGTTCGGCGGCGCCATGGATTATGTGTATTTCCCCACCACCGCCATCGTCTCGCTGCTGTATGTCATGGAAGACGGCGCCACTACCGAGATTGCCGTGGTCGGCCATGAAGGCGTGATCGGAGTGTCGTTGTTCGATGGCGAGCGCGCCATGTGCAGCGCCGTGACGCAAGCGGCCGGTTACGGCTATCGCATGAAAACCCAGCACCTGCGCGCAGCGTTCAGCCAGGGCGGCGCCCTGCCTGCATTGCTGATGCGCTACAACACGGCGCTGTTCGCGCAGATGGCGCAAAACGCCGTCGGTGGCCGCCACAGCTCGATCGAACAGAAACTGTGCCGCTGGCTGCTCGACCGCCTCGACCGTTCGCCAGGCAACGCGCTGAAGGTCACGCAGGAAATGATTTCCATCATGCTCGGCGTACGCCGCGAGAGCATTACCGCCGCAGCCGGCAAGCTGCAGGACGAGGGCCTGATCACCTACCGCCGCGGCAATATCACCGTGCTCGACCGCTCGGCACTGGAAGCGTATGCCGGTGAATGCTACAAGGTCGCCAAGACCGAATACGACCGCCTGCTGGTCGATGTCGGCCGCTGCTGATCGCATGCCGTTATCGCCACCGCTCCGTTGATCAGCGTACCTCCGCTTCCTCCACCACCGGAAGTAACGAACCACGCAACACGGTTTCAAGAACTACCCGGCTAAGGAGGTGGCGCGCAAGCAGCACCTCATTCCGTACCGGTATGGGGTTTTAAGCGGCCGGCGCAGCCCGGCGCTCTTCCATCATGAAAACGGGCGCGGCCCGTTTTTCTTCTTGCGGCGCCACATTGTCGTGCACGGGTATCGCTACCTCGATGCAGGTGCCGCTGTCGTTGCGGCCGCGCCGGATATTCAGGGTGCCGCCGAGCAGCAAGGCGCGTTCGCGCATGCCCAGCAAGCCGTGCGACATCGGCTTGGCGATGTTGGCGGCGGAAATGCCGACGCCATCATCGATGATGCGCAGCATCAGGCCTTCCTGGTTACGATTGAGCATGACCGACACCCGGCTGGCCTTGGCGTATTTGCGAATATTGTTCAGCGATTCCTGGACAATGCGGAATAGCGCAATCGACAGGTCGCCGGCATCGCGCGTCAGCAATTCGATCTCGTCGTCCACGTCGCAGTCGCAGCGCACCGTCGCCATGCGGGAAAATTCCTGGCAATAGCTTTCAATCGCGGCGCACAGGCCCAGGTTGTCCAGCAGGCTCGGGCGCAGATTCTCGACGATGCGGCGCTTCATTTCCACCACTTCCACCAGCGAACCGCGCGCACGCTTGAGCTGGGCCGCCAGTTCGGGATCGGTCTTTTGCAGCTTCATGGTGACCGCCGCGATATCCATGTTGATGGACGTCAAATGGGCGCCGATTTCATCGTGCAGCTCGCGTGACAGCCTGACCTTTTCCTCTTCGCTGATGCTGATCAGGTGGCGCGACAGTACCGACAGCTGCTCGGTACGCTGCTCGACCTGCGATTCCAGGTTTTCGTTGGCAATTTTCAGCGCGTGCTCGGCTTCGGCGCGGGTGGCGAAGCTGCGCCCCACCAGTTGGTAGAACATGATCAGCACCACGATGGCGACGGCATTGATGCCCATGCCCAGTATCACGGCCTTCTGGTATTCCTCGTAGAACATGGCGCTGCGGGCCTTGAGCGTTTCGTTCTGCTCCTGCTCCATGATCACCACCTGCAGGCGGATTTCATCCATGCTGGCGCGGCCGTCGCTCACGCGCGCGATCTTGACGATTTCGCTAAGCCCGCCTTCGCGATAGACGTCGAGCGACTGGGTCATGATGGTCAGGCGGCGGCGTACCAGGGTTTTTAATTGCGCCAGGTTTTTCAGCTGATTGGGATTATCGGCCAGCAGCTTTTCCAGCTCGCGGAACTCCGCTTCGCTCTCGGCCAGTGCGGTACGCGTCGGGCCCAGGTAGGCGTCATGGTCGGAGAGAAAATAGCCGCGCATGCTGCTCTCGGCGTCGAGCACCAGCACGTTCAGGTATTGGAGACGGTCGGCGACGCGGGCGGTCTGGCCGATCAGGACCTGGGCGCCGCGCAGCGCCTGCAGGTTGTGGAACAGGCTGAACCCGTTAACGATCAACAATAAGGCACAGGTGACGCACAGGACAGTCTTGTACAGCGGCAAGCGACGATGCGGCGCTGAATCGACGGTGAAATACATCCTCTTCCTTCAATCAGTAAGGCGACAGCACGCCCAAGCCAATCAATTATAGACGGGAAGTAAGATGAGTGCGCACTGCAACAGTGCGCAAAGAAAAGATAGATGCCCGCCCGCACCACAGGGAATTTCCCCGTGGAATCAGGCATGGTTTGTTAGTCAAGCAGATTGTTTTTCATGGCGTAATAGGTCAAGTCGCTATTGGACTGCATGCCCATTTTTTCCATGATGCGGGTACGGTAAGTACTCACGGTCTTGATGCTGAGCGACAGCGCCACACCGATATCGGACACGGTGGCGCCACGCGCCAGGCGCAAAAACACCTGGAACTCGCGGTCCGACAACTCCGTGTGCAGCGCCGTGTTGGGGTCGCGGTCGAAGCTTTGCGCCAGCAGTTCGCCGACGGTGGAACTGACATAACGACGCCCCTGGTACACGGTGCGCACGGCCGTCATCAGCTCGTCCGCTTCGCATTCCTTGTTCAGATAGCCGTTAGCGCCCATCTTGAACAGGTTGAGTGCGTACTGCTGCGCCGGGTAGCCGGACAGGATCAGCACCGGAAGGTCGGGCTGGCCTTGTCGGATGGTGCGCAGGGTATCGATGCCGCTTTGATCTGGCATGGCGATATCGAGCAACAGCACATCGCAGATTTCGCGGCGCGCAATATCTAGCGCTTCGCGCCCGGTACCGGCTTCCGCCACCACGTCGAAATCGTCCGAAGACGAAAAAATCTGTTTGAAACCTGCTCTTACTATTTGATGGTCGTCACAAATGGCAACGCGTATCATTGTTTCCTCTCGTCGTGTCCGGCATACGCGCCCTAGGCGCGGGCCGGACTTCACGCCACCGTATTTCAGCAGTCGCTGACTTATTAAATAATATTGAAAGTATATCAGCAATCACACTTTTGACGTATCGTTCGCCAGCGGTGCGCACCACGCGGTGTTATTGCCCTTGCCTGAGCAGACCGAGAATATCGAGCAGTTCGCTACGTATCAACTCGCGGTCCAGCGGAGCAGGAACGTCCACCGGGGCAATGTCGTTGACAGACGCTTGTGCATCATACTCTTCCTGGATGCCGCCGTAGGCACGGGTGTCGAGTTTATTGCGTGCACCGCTGATCGTGAACCCTTGTTCATACAGCAGTTCGCGGATACGGCGTATCAGCAACACTTCGTGGTGTTGATAATAGCGGCGGTTGCCGCGCCGTTTGACGGGCTTGAGCTGGGTGAACTCCTGCTCCCAATAACGCAGCACATGCGGCTTGACGCCACACAGCTCGCTCACTTCGCCAATGGTGAAGTAGCGTTTGGCGGGGATCGGTGGCAAAGCCACCAGCTCGGACTTGGCGGGACGATCGTTTATCAAGAATCAGCTCCGGTCAGGCGGCGCGCGCCATCGGATTGCTCTCTTCGACCATGCCCTTGAGTTTTTGGCTGGCATGGAAGGTCACGACGCGACGCGCCGTGATGGGAATTTCTTCCCCGGTCTTGGGGTTGCGGCCAGGACGCTGTGGCTTGTCGCGCAACTGGAAGTTGCCGAAGCCGGACAGCTTGACCGCCTCGCCGCGCTCGAGCGCGTTGCGGATTTCATCAAAGAAGGTTTCCACCATGTCTTTGGCCTCGCGCTTGTTCAGGCCCACTTGCTCGAACAAGAGCTCGGCAAGCTCCGCCTTGGTCAGCGTGGGCAAATCTTTTTCTGCATCCTGGCGTACCTTGGCCACCTGCATGGCCCGGTGCAAATCGGCAGCCAATGCTGACTGGAGTACGGCGGAATCAACGTCGTGATTATTAATTTTCCTGCCCTGCCTTTAAAAACGCATGAGCCCGGCCAAATGGCCGGACTCCCGGATGATAAAAAGAAACGTTTGTGCTGGCTCAGCTACAGCTTAGCCAAGCTTTTTGCCAGCCCGCTATGCTATCACGCCCGCAGGCGCGCACCATGTTTCTGCTGTGCGGCACTCCCCGCTGCGGTCATGATGGCCTCGACCACATCGTCTTGCAGGGTATTTTGAGTATCTTGTAAGCTAAACCGGAAAGCAAGCGATTTCTCGTCCGCCTCCAGGCCCTTGCCGCGATATTCATCAAACAAAACAATGGCTTGCACCAACTTGGCTTGCGGACTAGCCTGCACTGCGGCATAGAAAGCATCGAGCACATCCTGCGCCGCCACGCCCTGCTTGACCACCACGGCCAGGTCGCGCGTGGCGCCCGGGAACTTGGAGATCTCGACGTATTCTGGCACAGTACGTTGCTGTAAAGCAACTGCATCGACTTCGAACACGACCGGTGCATTCGGCAGCTCGTACTTTTGCATCCAGCGCGGGTGCAACTCGCCGATGAAACCAATCACCTGGCCGCCCAGCAGCACGTTGGCCGAGCGGCCCGGGTGCAGCGCCGGGTGTTCCGCTTTTTCGAAGCGCAGCGTTTGCGGTGCGAACAGGTGCTCGAGGTCGGCTTTCAGGTCGAAGAAATCGACCGCGCGGCTGTCCTGGCCCCACTGCTCGTCAGCATTGCTGCCGTACGCCATCGCAGCCACGCGCTTGGGTTGCCGGTAGCCAGCGACCGCCAGCGGGCCGTCGGCCACGCTGTCGTCGCGCTGGTAGATGGCGCCCACTTCGAACACGCGCACGCGGTTGGTTTTGCGGTTGAGGTTGTAACGGACGTTGGCTACCAGGCTGCCCACCAGGGTCGAGCGCATCACGCTCATCTGGCTGGCGATCGGGTTTTGCAGCTTGATCGGATTGGCGTTGCCACCGAAGTCCTGCTCCCACGCCGCTTCCACAAAGCTCATGTTGACCACTTCCTGGAAGCCCAGGTCGGCCAGCTGGTGGCGCACGGCAAACAGCGAACGGGTGTTTTCCGGCGCGATCACCATGGTGTTGGCAGCGACCGGCGCCACGGCCGGGATGTTCTCGAAGCCGTACACGCGCGCCACTTCCTCGATCAGGTCTTCCTCGATCTCGATGTCGAAACGGTAGCTTGGTGCGGTCACCGAGAACACGCCGTCAGCCAAGGTGAACGGCAGCGCCAGGCGGGTGAAGATGTCGGCAATGACTTGATCGTCGAGCGGCACGCCGATGACTTTCTGGGCGCGCGCGGTACGCAGTTGCACCGGGGTGCGCTGCGGCAGGTTGACGATCTGGTCATCGACCGGGCCCACTTGCGTGGCAGCGGTGCCGCAGATCTCCACCAGCAGCGCGGTGATGCGTTCGATATGTTCAACCACGGTGGCGTAATCGACGCCGCGCTCGAAGCGGTGCGCCGCGTCGGTGGAGAAGTTGAACTTGCGGGCACGGCCCTGGATGGCGCTTGGCCACCAGAATGCGGCTTCCAGGTAGATCGACTCGGTCTCGAGCGACACAGCGGTGGAATCGCCGCCCATGATGCCGGCCAGCGATTCGATTTCCTGTTCGTCGGCAATCACGCCCACCCATTCGTTGAGCGCAACGGTGTTGCCGTTCAACAGCTTGAGGGATTCGCCTTCCTTCGCCCAGCGCACGTCCAGGCTGCCGTGGATCTTGGCCAGGTCGAACACGTGGCTCGGACGGCCCAATTCCAGCATCACGTAGTTGGAAATATCGACCAGTGCCGACACCGAACGCTGGCCGCTGCGCTCGAGGCGCTGCTTCATCCAGTCCGGCGTGGCGGCTTTGGCGTTCAGGTTGCGGATAACGCGGCCGGCGAAACGGCCGCACAGGTCCGGGGCCGAAATTTTAACCGGCAGCACTTCATCGCTGGTGACCGGCACCGCGCTGAACGTGGGGGCGTTGAGCGCGGTGCCGGTCAGCGCCGACACTTCGCGCGCCACGCCCAGCACCGACAGGCAGTCCGCCTTGTTCGGGGTGAGCTTGATGGTGAACTTGAGGTCGTTGAGCGCGTAGTAGTCGCGGAAGTTCTGGCCGACCGGCGCGTCGTCCGGCAGTTCCAGCAGGCCACTGCCCTCTTCCGACAATTTCAGTTCCTTGGCCGAGCACAACATGCCCTGCGACTCGACGCCGCGCAATTGCCCCACCTTGATTTCGAACGGCTTGCCATCGGCGCCGGGCGGCAGCACGGCGCCAGCCATGGCGCACACCACGTGCAGGCCGGGACGCACATTGGGTGCACCGCACACGATGGTGAGCAAGGTGCCGGTGCCAACGTCCACCTGGCAGACGTTGAGGCGGTCGGCATTCGGGTGCTTGGCCATGTCGCGCACCAGGCCGACGACCACGTTGGAGAACGGCGGCGCGACCGGTTCGACCTCTTCCACTTCCAGGCCGGACATCGTCAGCAGGTGGGCCAGTTCGTCCGAAGTCATCTTCGGATCGACCATGGTGCGGAGCCAGTTTTCGGAGAATTGCATAATCTAGCTTTCTAAGAATTGTTCCACGGGAGCGCCAGCACGGGCGGCGCTCGACCGTCGCTGAGGTGTTAGTTGAACTGCTTGAGGAAGCGCAGATCGCCTTCGTAGAACAGCCGCAGGTCGTTCACGCCGTAACGCAACATGGTCAGGCGCTCGAGGCCGGAGCCGAACGCGAAGCCGATGTATTTTTCCGGGTCGAGACCGAAATTGCGCACCACGCTCGGGTGGACCTGGCCGGAACCGGAAATCTCGAGCCAGCGGCCCTTGAGCGGACCCGAACCGAACGCAATATCGATCTCGGCCGACGGTTCGGTAAACGGGAAATACGACGGACGGAAGCGCACTTGCAGGTCGTCGGTCTCGAAGAAGGCCTTGACGAAGTTCAGGTACACGCCCTTCAAGTCGGCAAAGCTGATGTTCTCGGCGATCCATAGGCCTTCAACCTGGTGGAACATCGGCGAGTGGGTGGCGTCGCTATCCACGCGGTAGGTACGGCCGGGCGCGATGACCTTGATCGGCGGCGTGTGGCTGCGCGCGTAGCGCACCTGCATCGGGCTGGTGTGGGTGCGCAGCAGCAGCGGCTTGCCTTCGCTGTCGTTGCCGTCGATATAGAAAGTGTCTTGCATCGAACGGGCCGGGTGATTTTCCGGGCTGTTCAGGGCAGTAAAATTGGTCCAGTCGTTTTCAATCTCGGGGCCGTCGGCCACGTCGAAACCGATCGAGCGGAAGATCTCTTCCACCCGTTCCCAGGTACGCATCACCGGGTGCAGTCCACCGCCGGCGCGTCCGCGGCCTGGCAGGGAGACGTCGATCGCCTCGGCGTTCAAACGGGCTTGCAGCTGGGCGTCGGCCAGCGCGTCGCGCCGGGCCGTCAGGGCCGCTTCGATCTGCTGCTTGGCAGCGTTGATCAGGGCGCCTTGCGCCTTGCGTGCTTCCGGGTCGAGCTTGCCCAGGCCCTTCATCAATTCGGTGATCTGGCCGGTCTTGCCCAGGTATTTGGCTTTGGCATTTTCCAGTGCGGCGGCGTCGTCTTGCGCAACCGTGAAATCCTGCACTGCTGAGGCAACGAGTTGTTCCAGGGAGTACATGCGTTTCTTATCCTCAATCAAAAACGGGGCACAGGTTCACACCTTTGCCCCGTCCTTTACGCTGCCCCGCGAAGGGCCGCATCATCAATCAATGCTTACGCAGCGATTTGTGCTTTGACTACGTTGACAATCGCAGCGAATGCTGGCTTGTCCATCACTGCCATATCGGCCAGGACTTTACGGTCCAGTTCGATTGCAGCTTTCTTCAGACCGTTCATGAATACGCTGTACGTCACGCCATGCTCACGGGAAGCGGCGTTGATACGGGCGATCCACAGGCGGCGGAAGACGCGCTTCTTGTTACGACGGTCGCGGTAGGCGTACTGACCAGCGCGCATAACTGCTTGCTTGGCAACACGGTAAACCTTGCTACGACGACCACGGTAACCCTTGGCCAGGTTTAAGACTTTTTTATGACGGGCACGAGCTGTAACCCCACGTTTTACTCTAGGCATAGTAACTCCTTAAATTGAGTGTGAGATTAAGCCGATGGCATCATGCGCAGAACCGATTTCACGTCTGCCGCATCGACATTGGTGATACCGCGCAGCTGGCGCTTGGATTTGGTGGTTTTCTTGGTCAGAATGTGACGCTTGAAAGCGTGGCCACTCTTAACGGTACCACCTGGGCGTACGCGAAAACGCTTTTTCGCGGAGCTTTTGGTTTTCATTTTTGGCATAGATATTCTGTCGTTTTACGGACAGCTCCATATCGAAACAGGATTACAGGTGGTAACTACGTTACGCTTAGATGCCTGCTCTCACTTGTTTGTGCAGCGGATGCGAGTCCACTACATTTACTACAGCCGGCGATTATAGCCGACTTTCATTCAAGATGCAGCAAATAAAAAAGGCGCCCGCGCTGGACGCCCTTCTTTGCCACATTGTCACGGCAACTTACTTCTTTTTCTTAGGAGCAAGGACCATGATCATCTGGCGGCCTTCCATTTTCGGGAACTGCTCGACCTGGCCATGCGGCTCGAGGTCGGCTTTCAGACGTTCCAGCATACGGAAGCCAATATCCTGGTGCGCCATTTCACGGCCGCGGAAACGCAGCGTGATCTTGGTCTTATCGCCTTCTTCAAGGAACTTGATAAGGTTGCGCAGCTTGATATTGTAGTCGCCATCATCGGTACCCGGACGGAATTTGACTTCCTTCACGGAGATGATTTTCTGCTTCAATTTCGCCTCGTGAGCCTTTTTCTGCTCCGAGTACTTGAATTTGCCGTAGTCCATCAAACGGCAAACCGGCGGGACCGCCGTAGGGGCGATCTCGACCAGGTCGACGTTTGCCTCTTCCGCCAGGCGGAAGGCTTCGGCCAAAGTCACGATACCGAGTGCTTCGTTATCGACCCCGCTCAAACGCATTTCGGGGGCAGTGATTTCGCCATTGATGCGATGCGACTTGTCAGTAGCTATGGTGATTCCTTTTAAAATTTGATAACTGGCGCGTGCGATCAGGCTTTGTTGGCGATGTCTTGCGACAGACGCTCGATCAGGGCATCGATGGACATGACGCCCAAATCGACATTACCCCGGGCCCGCACGGCCACAGTGTTGGCATCCCGCTCCTTGTCGCCCACCACGAGGATGTACGGCAGTTTTTGGACGGAATGTTCACGTATTTTATAGTTTATTTTCTCATTACGCAAATCAAGCTGCACGCGGAACCCGCTGCGGCGCAGCTTTTCAGCCACTTGCTGCACATATTCGGCCTGCGCATCCGAGATATTGAGGACCGATACCTGCACCGGCGCCAGCCATGCCGGCAGCGCGCCCGCATAGTTTTCGATCAGGATGCCGATGAAACGTTCCATCGAACCGACGATCGCCCGGTGCAGCATGACCGGCACCTGGCGC
Source organism: Duganella sp. FT27W (assembly GCF_009295655.1). Lineage (NCBI taxonomy): Bacteria > Pseudomonadati > Pseudomonadota > Betaproteobacteria > Burkholderiales > Oxalobacteraceae > Duganella > Duganella sp. FT27W. Next base: position 588,894 of record NZ_WHIV01000001.1, on the reverse strand, counting down.
GTGTTATCCGCTGCCACGTATTCGGCGCCCAAACGCTCCGGCATGAAGAAGTCGACCTGCATGGTGCCTACTTGCCATGGACGGCCAAGCGAATCCTTCAGGTGGTACTCGATTTTCGGACCGTAGAACGCGCCCTCGCCCGGCAATTCGGTCCAGGTCACGCCGCAGGCGCGCAGGCCCGAGCGCAGCGCTTCCTCGGCTTCGTCCCACACTTCGTCGGTACCGATGCGGTTGTCCGGACGCAGCGCCAGTTTCACTTCGATATTGTGGAAGTGGAAATCGGCATACACTTCCATCGCCTGGGTGTGGAACGACACCACTTCCGGCTCGATCTGCTCGTGGGTGCAGAAAATGTGACCGTCATCTTGCGTAAAGCCGCGCACGCGCATGATGCCGTGCAGCGCGCCCGACGGCTCGTTGCGGTGGCACTGGCCGAACTCGCCGTAGCGCAGCGGCAGGTCGCGGTACGAACGCATATTGCTGTTGAAGATCTGCACGTGGCCCGGGCAGTTCATCGGCTTCAGTGCGTACGAGCGGTTTTCCGACTCGGTGACGAACATGTTTTCGCGGTAGTTGTCCCAGTGGCCGGTCTTGCCCCACAGGCTGGCGTCCAGAATCTGTGGCGCCTTGACCTCTTGATAGCCATTGACCTGGTACTTGTGGCGCATGTATTGCTCCACCTGCTGCCAGATGGTCCAACCTTTCGGATGCCAGAACACCAGGCCCGGCGCCTCGTCCTGGAAGTGGAAGAAGTCGAGCTGTTTGCCCAGTTTGCGGTGGTCGCGTTTTTCTGCCTCTTCCAGCTGGAACAGGTACTGCTCCTGGTCTTCCTTCTTGGCCCAAGCCGTGCCGTACACGCGCTGCAGCATTTCGTTCTTGCTGTCACCGCGCCAGTAGGCACCGGCCAGCTTCATCAGCTTGAACACTTTCAGCTTGCCGGTCGATGGCACGTGCGGGCCACGGCACAAGTCCGTAAAGCCGCCTTCGCTGTACAGCGACACGTCCTGGTCGGCCGGAATCGAGGCGATGATTTCCGCCTTGTACGCTTCGCCGATCGACTTGAAGTAGGCCACGGCCTCGTCGCGCGGCAAGACCTTGCGCGTGACCGGCTCGTCCTTCTTGGCCAGTTCCGTCATTTTCTTTTCGATCGCCACCAGGTCGTCCGGCGTAAACGGACGCTTGTACGAGAAGTCGTAGTAGAAGCCATTGTCGATCACCGGGCCGATGGTTACTTGCGCATCGGGAAAGAGCTCCTTGACGGCATAGGCCAGCAGGTGGGCGGTCGAGTGACGGATCACGTCCAGACCTTCAGGGTCCTTGTCGGTGATGATGGCCAGGTCGACGTTTTTTTCGATCAAGTGGGAAGTATCCACGACTTTACCGTCGACCTTGCCGGCCAGCGCGGCTTTGCCGAGGCTGGTGGCAATGCTGGACGCCACTTGGGCTACGGTGACGGGACCCTCGAACTCGCGGGCGGAGCCATCTGGAAGGCGGACTGAAATCATGAATTTCTCCCTATGGGCGCATGGCGCGCCTGTTGGTACATTGAATTAAAAAACGCGGACGAAAAAAAACGCGGACTAGCCGCGTTTTCTCTTTTTTTGAGCAAAAAGGTTCCCGTTCGACTAGCGTCACTCCCAAAGCTTGGTAGTAGTTCGCGGTGTCATAACCGGGATGCCTTTCTCGCTCTTACATGAATTCTGGTGGGCGGTGAGGAATTCGAATCCCCGACCCCTTGGATGTCGACCAAGTATTCTAACCAGCTGAACTAACCGCCCTTTTGCACTACATTTTACTGCGCTTTTTACTACTCTTTACTGCGATACTGCGAATTCTGGTGGGCGGTGAGGAATTCGAATCCCCGACCCCTTGGATGTCGACCAAGTATTCTAACCAGCTGAACTAACCGCCCGAAGACCAGCATTATAGAGAGCGAAAAGCAGAATGACAAGGGGCTTCATAGGAAAGATTTACGAATAGCACTATGACGATAGCGCACGCTGTCCCTGCTTCCAGTAAACTGCCTGTATCTATTCATACACAAGAACAGCCATGTCCTTAGATACCCGCGCCGCCTCCCCTTCCGCCCATCTGCACGAGCACCGCAGCGACGATGCCAAATACAAGCACGTCAGCGTGCAGCGCAGCCAGAAGGTGCTGGCCTGGGCGCTGCTGCTCACGCTCAGCTTTGCCGTGGTGGAAGCGGTCACCGGTTTCATGGCCAACTCACTGGCCCTGATCTCCGACGCCGGCCACATGGTGACCGACGCCGCCGCGCTGGGCCTGGCGCTGCTGGCGCAAATGATTTCCAAGCGACCGCCGTCGGCGCGCCACTCGTTCGGCTTCGGCCGCGCCGAGGCGCTGGCCGCTTTCGTCAACAGCCTGGTGCTGCTGGTCCTGGTGGCATGGATTGTGTATGAAGCGGCGCAACGTTTTTCCACGCCCGAGGAAGTGCACGGTTCTACCGTATTTGTCGTGGCCGGCATCGGCCTCTTGATCAACCTGGTGCTGGCCTGGATGCTGTCGCGCGGCGACAGCAATATGAATACGCGCGCGGCGCTGGTCAACGTCATGGGCGACCTGCTCGGTTCAGTGGCGGCGCTGGTGTCGGGCGCGGTGATCTATTACACGGGGTGGATGCAGATCGATCCGCTGTTGTCGCTGTTCGTCGCGCTGCTGATCCTGCGTTCGACCATCGGCGTGCTGCGCGAGTCGTACCACTTCCTGATGGGCGGCGTGCCCGAGCCGATCGATTACCTGGCCGTGGGCGCCGACCTCGAGCACATCGACGGCGTCTGCTCGGTGCACGACCTGCACGTGTGGGACATGTCGCCGGGCGAACCGGCGCTGATCGGCCATGTAGAGATCGTCGAGTTGCAGCGCTGGCCGGAGATCCTGCAGGCGATCAAGGCGATGCTGCTCGATAAGCATGGCATCGACCATATTACTTTGCAGGCAGAGGTGGCGCAGCAGGCGCCACAACCAGCGTCGCGCCAGCCATGAAGCGCCTGCTACTTGGTCCGTGCATATTGCTGGCATTATTCCAGCTACCGGAAACCAACCCGCCGAAACTGAGGCCGAAGGCGTTCACGATCACGACCGATCGGCGCCAGGCACGCTAGACCGTCCGGTTGTCGTGGGTTGCAACAGCCACTGACGGGCCGCGCCGACTGGCGCATTGCGCCCGTCGGCGGCTTCCAACCGGGCGAGCGTTACACGGCTGGCACAGGATACGCAGCACCTGATTAAAACAATGAAATTTCCTTCCCCCACCAAGAAATAGCACCATGCAAAACTTCGAAAAACGCCGCGACCGTTATGAACTGTTTGCGTCCTTTGAAAAACCGCTCGTCAACCTCAGCTTCGAGTTGCCGATGCCGGACTTTCGGCCTTATTGCAAGGCCAACGGCCTGCCGCCGTTCCACTTCTTCCTGTATTGCGTGCTCAACGCTGTCAAGGGCATCGACAATTTCATGTACCGCGTGCTCGATGGCGAAGTGATCAAGCTTGACGACTTTGCCGCGTCGTACACGGTGATCAACCATAACAACGATCTCAATATCACCAAGTTCGAGATGACCGACGATTTACCGACGTTCATCACGCGCAGCCTGGCGGCGAAGCGGGTCGCCGAATGCCGCACCGAGCTGGCCAATATGGGGCCGTTGATGACGCCGCTCGAGCAGAAGCAGAACGTCCACATCACCTGCATGCCGTGGTTCAAGCTCACCTCGGTCGAGCATCCGATCTACCGCCATGCCGACTACGATATCCCCTCGCTGGCCTGGGGCCGCTTCGGCGACGCCCAGGCCGATGGCATGATGATGGTGCCGTTTTCGGTGCAGGCGCACCATGGCTTTGTCGATGGCTACCACGTGCACCTGCTGACGCAGTCGATTGCAGCGCGCGCACGAAACCTCATGGCGCAGCAGGAATAATCGGCGCGATGACTATTCGTCGGTGGCCATGCCATTCATTTATTCCCGGGAGTAAGATAGACATATCGACAACCGGGAGCGGCCATGCCACGACACGCCACAGCAGTCCAGTATGCAATGCGAATACTGATGGCGCTGTTGGCGCTCGGTGCGCTGCTGTGGAGTGAGGCGGCGCTGGCCTGCAGTTGTGTCAATCACCCGCGCTCGGGCTTCATCCATGCGGACCTGGAGCGCCTGCCGTCGAATGCGCGTGGCGCGTTGTTCCTGGTCCCGCGCCGACACCAGGGCACGGTGGCGCCCGATTCGTTCAGCATCACGTCCGATCGCGACGACGCACCGCTGCCGGCGCAGGTGACCTGGCCCCGCTTCGACGACAACGACGCTGCATATCCGTCCCTGGCTCGGGTGGGACCGGCTGGCGGCTTCAAGCCCGGTGCGCGCTACACCATACGCTATACCGGTGAGGCCGCCATAGGCATGCGGACGTCCACGCAGTTCACCATCGACGCCACGCCGCTGGCGCCAGGCCCAATTGCCCTGGCGATGGACGGCGCCCCGGCGCGCACGATGCTGCCCATGCGGGCCGGCGCAAGCTGTTCCGACATCGAAGCAGTCGTGGTCGGCAATTTTCACTACGAACTGCCCGACAGTTACGCGCCGTACCGCAGCATCGTCATGTACCAATCGCAGTCGCGCACGCCGGGCGCAGCGTATGAGGCGATCGAATATGCGTCGTCGTATTGCGAACGCCGCAAGCTGGGCGTGACCGCGCGCGGCGACGGTCGCGACCTGGTCCATGCTAGCTGCACAGCGCCACCGGCGCTGCTGCAAGTGCGCGGCCGCGCCGGCCTGCTCGAAGTGGAAGACGATTTGCAACCCACCGAACCGGTCACGCTTGACCTGGCCAACGCGGCCGGCGCTGCCTGCGATCCGGCAGGCATGTTGCGCGAAGCGCTGGCCAGCGACGATGCCGAACGCATCCACAGTGTCGTGTGCGGCTTTCCGACCCACTTGTGGGGGAGAAAACTGGCCACCGAAGCACTGGCCACGCCATCGGCCTTGTTTGCACTGGTCAAGCGCGAACAGCCGCCGCCGCGCGCATGCATCGCCCGCAGCGTTGCGCGTATCGTGGCGCAAACAGGCGAACCACCGGACGACCTGGGCCGCTTCCTGGCAGAGGATTTTGCATCGGGTGACGAACAGCGCATCGGTGCAGCAGACCAGGTGGCATCCGGGATAGCGCGCGAGCTGAACCGGCGCGAGTTGCCGATCGCCGTGCGCCAGCAGCGCGTCGAAGCTTTCTGGCAGCCGATGTTGCCCGCCATTGCCGGCGTGGTCATCGATGGCAAGGACCGCAACGCCGATCAGCTGGCGCGAGTACTGGGACAGCATGCGCAGCACAGCCAGGCATACGTACCGGCGCTGATCGCCGCCGGCCGCCGGCCAGCGCTCTCGGCGCGCCCCGCCCTGATTGCTTTGACCCGCCTGATACCGCAGGACCAGCGCCTGCGCGTGCTGTTGCGCCACGCCGCCCGCCAACCGGTGCTGCTGGAAACCGCCGCTGTCCAGTTCGCCGAGGTGGCCACGCCGGCCGAGCGGCCCGAAGTCAACCGGCTGCTGGCAAAAGCCATCGATGCCGGCAGCCGCGATGCGCTGTTTGCCGTTGCGCGTGACAGCGAACCGTCGAACGCCGCCGTCCCGGCCCTGCTGCGGCGCCTGCAGCGCGAGCTGCCTGGCGGCCAAACCTATGGTGTTTTCAGCTCCCTGCTCCATGTATGGCAAGGCGAGCCAGAAATCGCGACCGCGCTATCGACGGTGTTGCTCTACGACGGCATGACTCACTTGCAATTCTACCTTGAGCTCGTCGCCAAGGCCGGTGCAACAGCCCGCCCGCTTGCGCCCACCCTGCGCCTACTGCTGACAAGACCCCTGCCTGACGTTGAGCGCCAGGCGGCCGAACAAGCCCTGAAGGTCATCATCAAATAACGTTGTCGCTCCTTACACTTCGATACACGAATGCCGGAATTCAACGGTAAGATGAAACCACATTCATGCTTGAGGAGGCATTGTGCGGAATCTGTCGATGATTTTAACGCTGGGCGCCATGTGCTTTGCTGGTGCTGCGCACGCAACCGGTGCCGGGCCGCTGCCGCCGCGCTTGGTTGCTGCCGAACGCAACGGCCAGCTGATCTTGCTGCTGCCTGAAACGCATACGGGCATGCGCAGCCAGTACGACCGCTATTTCAAGACCGTGATCGCGCCAGCGTTCCTCGCCTCCAGCCTGTTGCTCAGCGAACGCTCGTCTCCAATCCAGGCCGAGTCCAGCCTGCGCTACCAGGCCTGCCCCGACGAACAGCCGGACGAAGCCCAGGTGGACCCCGCACTGAACGCGGCGTTGCCCGAAGTGCTGCCCACTTCGTACTGGGGCGTGTTTCCGCCATCGGCGCCAGTGACCGGCTTCAGCCGCTTCATGCGGTTCCAGCTGGTATTCGAAGACGCCTACTTCAACTCGACAGGACGAAACACGCCGCCGTGGCAGCCGCAGCCAGCACCGGAGTTGCCTGCCCGGCTAACCGCCAATTATGCGACCCGCCTGATGCTGGACGATCCGCGTCCGTTTGCGTCGGTCGATACGCCGGCCAGCAGCTACCACGCGTATTGCTCGCTGGCGCCGGCGCAACGCACTGCGCTGGCGCGGGCTGCATTGCAGATGCGACTGCGCCAGGCCGGCCATGCGCCCCCGCTCGATCAACTGGGCAAGCCTGAAGATGCTGCAGCGATCGAGCGCCGTGAACTGGAGGAAAAGGCTGCCAAGATGGATGCCAACTACTGGCTATGGGTGCAGCGCATCGCGTTGGCGGTGAAGTCGAGCAACGGCGCGGTCCGTGCAGCAGCTGCGGATGCGCCGACCATCGAACAGAACCGGCTCGACAGCGATCGCTACCTGCTGGCCGCCCGCAACCGCGAGTGGCTGGCGCGCCTGCCGCAGATGACCGCCGGCCAGCGCTTGCCGTTCATGGTGCTGGGCGCTGCCCACCTGCCGGACACGCCGGCAGGACCAGGTTTGCTGCGGCTGTTACGCGAAGCCGGCTACCGGTTGACGCTGGTGTGCGACCATGCGCAGCTGACCGCCATGTTGCACCGCCTGCCGCCGCCGCTGGCCAAGCCATCGCCAGCGGCCGACCAACCCTGGCAGCGCACCGTACTCGATGGTCAGTGCACGAACATACCGCATGGCGAACTATGCGGCTGGGCTGGGGGCGGTACGGTGGTGAACCTGGTCGACAACGGCACTGCACACAACAGGCTGACAGTCTGTGTAACCCACGACACCGCCTGGGGGCCGCGCAACAACTGCTCCACCACCGACGTCCCCCGCCACTAAACCTGGTGTGGCGTCGTGGTTAACTGCGCCGTGCCTCCTGCACGCCCGCCACTTCGGCAATGGCGTTCAGGGCTTTTTGCAGCTGGGCCGTGGCGCCGATTTCGGCCGTAAAGGTCATGCGCGCGAAGCCCTTGGTACTTTGGGTGTTGACGCCGATGACGTTGATTTTCTCGCGCGAAAACACCTCCGAAATATCGCGCAGCAAGCCCTGGCGGTCGTTGGCCAGCACGAAAATATCGACCGGATAGACCGTGTCGGTAACGGCGCGGCCCCACTCGGTAACGATCACGCGCTCGGGCGCCTTGGCGCGCATTTCGGCAAAATTCTTGCAGGTGGCGCGGTGGATCGAGACGCCCTTGCCGCGCGTAACAAACCCGACGATGCCGTCCGGCGGCGCCGGCTTGCAGCACTTGGCCAGCTGCGTCATCAATCCTTCGGTGCCCACCACCAGCACGCCCGACTTGGCGCCCTGCTCCGTGCTCGATGCCCGGCTTTTACCGAGGAACACTTCATCGACCGGCTCGACCGGTTCGCCGCTGTCGTGCAAGGCGTGTTCGATCTGGCGCAGGCTGAACTCGTCCTTGCCCACCGACAGGAACAGGTCATCGACCTTGGCAAAGCCAAGCTTGTTGGCCAGGGCCTCCAGGTTGACTGCCGTCTTGCCCTCGCGCTGCAAGGTTTTTTCCACCATCGAGCGGCCGTGCGACAGGGTTTCCTGCATGTCGATCGCGTGGAACCAGGCGCGGATTTTCGAGCGCGTACGGGTGGCAACCGTGTATTCGTCGCTGAGCCAGTCGCGCGACGGTCCAGCCGTGCCCGGCGCACCCTTGGCCGTGATCACCTCGCAGGTCTGGCCGTTTTTCAGCTGCGTATTCAACGGCACCATGATGCCATCGACGCGCGCGCCCCGGCAGCGATGGCCAACATCGCTGTGCAGGTAGTACGCAAAATCGATCGGGGTGGCGCCCACCGGCAGTTCGATCACGCGCGCCTGCGGCGTCAGCACGAAAATGCGGTCGTCCAGCGCGGCCGACTTGAGTTTTTCCACCCATTCGCGCTGCTGGTCTTCCTCGCCCACCACCGATTCGGCCACATCGGTTTTCCACGCCAGCAGCTGGCGCAGCCAGGCGATCTTTTCCTCGTACTTCTGGCCGACCGAGTTGGCGCCGCCTTCCTTGTAGCGCCAGTGCGCGGCCACGCCGTACTCGGCAAAGCTGTGCATTTCCTGGGTGCGGATCTGCACTTCCAGCGGCCGGCCGTCTTCGGCCGTCACCACCGTGTGCAGCGACTGGTAGCCGTTCGGTTTGGGCCGCGAAATATAGTCGTCGAATTCCTTGGGAATCGGGGTCCAGATATTGTGGACCACGCCCAGCACCGTGTAGCAGGTCTTGACGTCGGCCACGATCACGCGGAACGCGCGCACATCGTAGAGGTCGGTAAAGTCGAGCTCCTTGCCCTTCATCTTGCTCCAGATCGAGTAGATGTGCTTGGGCCGGCCGAACACTTCGGCTTCGATGCCAGCCGCTGCCATCTCTGATTGCAGGCGGGCAATCGCGTTGGTGACAAACCCTTCGCGCATCATGCGCTTTTCTTCGAGCATCTTGGCGATGCGCTTGTACGCATCGGGCTCGATGAAACGGAACGACAGGTCTTCCAGCTCCCATTTCAGTTGCCAGATGCCGAGCCGGTTGGCCAGCGGCGCGTACAGGTCCAGCGTCTCGCGCCCGTAAGCGCAGGTCATGTCGTTGAACAGCTTGATGTCGGCGAAATAGCGCAAGGTGGTCACGCACGACGCGAGCCGCACCAGCACCACGCGCATGTCGGACGCCATCGCCAGCAGCATCTTGCGCAGCGTTTCCACTTGCGCCACGGCCTGCTGGGCCGCGTTGCGGCCGCGCGCCGGACCACCGGTGGCAGACTGGGCCGGGGCCTGGCTTTGCGTCAGTTCGCGCAGCCGGATCAGCTGGCGCACGCCAGCCACCAGGTCGCCGACTTCGGACCCGAAACGCGGCTCGACCAGCGGCGCCTGGGCCGGGTCGAGCAAGGTCAGCTCGAACACCAGGCCGGCGATGCGGGTTTCGACGTCGCTGCGCATATAGGCCAGCGTGGCGGCCACGCCGGTGGCAAATTCAAGAGCGCCCTGGCCGTTGCTGGTGACGCGGCCGGCATAGGCCTCGCCGGCAAAGTCGAGCGCGGACTGCATGCGGATGCTGTCGTCGGGTGACAGGCCCGACAACAAGGGATCGGTGGTGGCGGACGTGGCGCCAGCCAGCGCGGTGGTTGAAACCATGATGCTCCTAGCGCTGGGCGGCAACGACGACGATTTCGATGCGCCAATCGGGATTGGCCAGTTTGGCTTGCACGGTGGCGCGCGGCGGCGAGTGGGCGCCGGGCACCCAGGCGTCGTACTCCTGGTTCATGCCGTCGAAATCGGCCAGGTCGGCCAGGTAGATCTGGCAGCTGAGAATGCAGGTCTTGTCGCTGCCGCACTCGGCCAGCAGGCGGTCGATATGGGCCAGTACTTCGCGGGTTTGACCGACGATGTCGAGGCTGGTGTCGTCGGGCACCTGGCCGGCCAGGTAGACGGTGTTGTTGTGGATGGCCGCTTCGGACAGGCGGGGGCCGACGTGCAGTCGTGTAATTTCCATAGTGGTTTCCTAAAAATTATTATTATGTGGTTGCTTGCTTAGTATTTAATTAGTATTTTATTTGCCGAGCAAAAACGCGCGGGCAATCGCAATCTGGTCGTCGTGGATGAAGGTGGGCGCGTGGCCCACGTCGGCGATTTCCACCAGCGTGGCTTTGGGTCCGCGCTGCGTCATCAACTGCGCGGTATCGCGCGTGAGCAGGTCGGAGTTGGCGCCGCGCACCAGCAAGGTCGGGCACTGCACCGCGTCGTAGGCGGCCCACAGCATGGCCTCGTCGGCCTTGGCGGACTCAGGCGTGACCGAACGGAACGGCAGCGCCAGGCCCATATCGTAGTGGCGCACCCATTTGCCGTCGGCATCCTGGCGCAGCACGTCGGTGGCCAGCTTGTGCCATTCCTGCTCGGTATGCGGGCCGAACGAGGCAGAGACATCGCGGATGAACTGCGCGCCTTCATCGAAAGAGTTGAACCGCAAATCCTGGCCGATGTAATCGCCGATGCGCTGCAGCGCCACCGGCTCGAGCACCGGGCCGATATCGTTGAGCACCAGCTTGCGGATCGGGTTGCCCGGCAATGACGCCAGGCCCAGGCCGATCAAGCCGCCCATCGACGTGCCGAACCAGTCCACCGCCTGATCTTCCCTGCCATTGGTCACACGCGCGAGCAAGGTCACCATATCGCTGACATACTGGGGGATGCGGTAGAACTGCGGGTTCTGCAAGCGGCCGGAGCGGCCACGGCCGACCACGTCGGGACAGATCACGCGGTACTCATCGCACAAGGCGCGCGCCAGGTGGTCGAAGTCGTCGCCGACGCGTGTGACGCCGTGGACGCAGATGAGTACACGCGGATTGTCGCGGTCGCCCCACTCCTTGTACGCCATCCGGTGCAGGCCGGCAGGTGACACGCAGGTGACAAAGTTCGAGGTGGCGTCGGTCATGCGGTTTCCTTGATCATTTTTTAAGTTGGTTCTAATGACATTTTACCGGGCGATGTGCTTAAATCCTAACGCAGTGTAGCGCAGCACGCCTTCTATCTCCAACCCTCCAGAGGACACCATGACGAACAAAAGTTTAACCGGCAAAACGGCACTGGTAACAGGCTCAACATCGGGCATCGGCCTCGGCATCGCGCGCAGCTTCGCGGCCGAAGGCGCCAACGTGATACTGAACGGCTTTGGCGACGCCGCCGAGATCGATCGCCTGCAAGCGGACCTGGCCAAGGAGTTCGGTGTGCAGGTGCTGTATCACAACGCCGACATGTCCAAGCCGGCCGACATCGCAGCGATGATCACCTTTGCCGACGACAAGCTGGGCGGCGTCGATATCCTGGTCAACAACGCCGGCATCCAGTTCGTCGCCAATATCGAAGATTTCCCGATCGAGAAATGGGACGCCATCATCGCCATCAACCTGAGCTCGGCCTTCCACACGTCGCGCCTGGTGCTGCCTGGCATGCGCAAGAAAAACTGGGGCCGCATCATCAACCTCGCCTCCACCCACGGCCTGGTCGGTTCGGCCGGCAAGTCGGCGTACGTGGCAGCCAAGCACGGCTTGCTGGGCCTGACCAAGGTGGGCGCACTGGAAACCGCCAGCACCGGCGTCACCGTCAACGCCATCTGCCCGGGCTTCGTGCTCACGCCGCTGGTCCAGAAGCAGGTGGACGACCGCGCCGCCAAGGACGGCATCAGCAACGACGAAGCCAAAAAGGCACTGCTGTCGGATAAACAACCATCGGGCGAGTTCGTCACGCCGGAAGAACTCGGTGCGCTGGCGGTGTTCCTGGCCAGCGACGCGGCCCGCCAGGTACGCGGCGCGGCGTGGAATATGGATGGCGGCTGGGTCGCGCAGTAATATCTACGCCCTTCTCATAAGCGGCGGCTTACCGGGTTATCACTAAAACGGATGGAACTGCAACACCTGCGGTTTTCCACAATAGTGATAACTGTTATTTTCACGGATGATGACCTCCTCAACTGAACGCGAGGAGACCCCGTGAAAAAACCATTCTATAAGGTACTGTACATCCAGGTACTGTTCGCTATTGCGTGCGGCATCCTGCTTGGCATTTACCTGCCCAAAGATGCCGTCGCCATGAAACCGCTCGGCGACGGCTTCATCAAACTGATCAAGATGATCATCGCCCCCGTGATTTTCTGTACTGTCGTGTCCGGTATCGCCGGCATGCAGGACGTGAAAAAAATCGGTCGCGTCGGCGGCAAAGCGCTGCTGTACTTCGAAGTGGTCTCCACCTTCGCCCTGGCCATCGGCCTGGTCGTTGCCAACGTTCTGAAACCAGGCGCCGGCTTCAACGCCGATCCAGCCCACCTGGACGCCAAGTCGATCGAGCAATACACGCACGCCGAAGGCTTGACCACCACCGACTTCATCATGAACATCATCCCGAAGACTTTCGTGGATGCGTTCGCCAAGGGTGACATTCTGCAAGTGCTGCTGATCGCCATCCTGTTCGGCTTCTCGCTGTCGCTGCTGGGCGAGCGTGGCCGTCCGATCACCAAGCTGATCGACGAGCTGTCGCACGTGATCTTCGGTGTCGTCAACATCATCATGAAGGTCGCTCCCATCGGTGCCTTCGGCGCGATGGCCTTCACCATCGGTAAATACGGCCTGGCTTCGCTGATCCCGCTGGCTAAACTGATGGGTTCGTTCTACCTGACTTGCGGCCTGTTCGTGTTCGTTGTGCTGGGTCTGATCGCCCGCTACACCGGCTTCTCGATCTTCAAATTCGTCCGCTACATCAAGGAAGAACTGCTGATCGTCCTCGGTACCAGTTCGTCGGAAAGCGCGCTGCCTTCGCTGATGACCAAGCTCGAACGCCTGGGCTGCTCCAAGCCAGTCGTGGGCCTGGTGGTACCAACCGGCTACTCGTTCAACCTGGACGGCACCAACATCTACATGACCATGGCCGCCCTGTTCGTTGCCCAGGCAACCAACACCGAGCTGACCCTGATGCAAGAGCTGACCATCCTCGGCGTTGCCATGCTGACCTCGAAAGGCGCTTCCGGCATCACCGGCGCCGGCTTCATCACCCTGGCCGCCACCCTGGCCGTGGTACCAACGATTCCAGTGGCCGGCATGGCGCTGATCCTCGGTATCGACCGCTTCATGAGCGAATGCCGTGCACTGACCAACTTCGTCGGCAACGGCGTGGCAGCGGTAGTTGTCTCGAAATGGGAAAAAGAGCTGAACATGGAAACCATGCATGCTGAGCTGAACAACCCTGGTTCGACCCTGGTCAAGAACGACCTGCCACCTGCGGTGGTACCCGTACCAGCACACTGATCACCGGTAGTGTCGCGAAAAAACCCCGCACAGCGATGTGCGGGGTTTTTTTATCCGGAAATGAACAGCACTGCTGTCCGTTTCCGGACATCTGGGCCCGCCCGGCCCCTGACACCGCCATGGCATGCCTCTTGCGCTGCTCCCGTCATTCAAAGACCAAGGAGACAGCATGCCGGCCCTTACCCCTGTAACACTTCCTACCAGCAAAACCGACGCCAGCTTTGCCGTCGCCATCAACAGCAGCGGCCAGGTGGCCGGCACCATCGAGAATGAACACGGCGTGCGCCGCGCGGTACTGTATCGCAAGGACATGGTCGAACTGGGCACGCTGGGCGGCAGCGACAGCTACGCGGGCGGCATCAATAACGCCGGGGACGTGGTCGGCACCGCGCAAAACGCCGACGGCTACTGGCGCGCTTTCGTCGCACCAGCAGCCCGCGCCGGGAATGCATTCGCCATGCGCGACCTCGGCACCTTGGGCGGATGCAGCAGCCACGGCGCGGCCATCAACGACGCCGGCCATGTCGTGGGATTTGCCGATACGGCCGATGGCACTTTCCACGCCTTTCGCAGCGACGGCGTGCACGGCCCGGTCGATCTCGGCACCCTGGGCGGCCAGGTCAGTTACGCCACCGACATCAACAACCACGGCGTGGTGGTGGGCGCCAGCCATGGTCACGCCTGAACTGACGCGCGCTACCGCCGCAGCGTAGGCGCCTGCCGCAGCTCGAGCGCGTAGGACCAAAGTCCAATAGCAACATGGTGACCATAACGATATGGTATTACCCACAGGAAATAAATTCTTGCCTTGCTCTGCCCCGCCCCTGCCGAGTCAATTTCGATGTTCCATCTAAACCGGAAAAAGGGAATGGTATGAAACCGTCAAACTGGAAACTGGGCACCCGCCTCGCGCTGGGCTTCGGCATACTGCTGGTACTGCTGATCTCGCTGACTGTATTGGCTATTAGCCGACTTAACACCAACAACGAAACCATTACGCAGATCCTTGATGATCGCTACGTCAAGGTAATGCTGGCGCACTCAATGCAGTTCGAGGTGAACGTGCAGGCGCGTTATCTGCGCAACGCCATTATCGCTGGCGACGACAAGGCCACTGTCACAGAGTTCCTGGACAAGATTGCGGAGTCGGTCAAAAAAAACGATGTCTATGGACAGAAACTGGACAGCATGATCAATACCGCCAAGGGACGCGAGCTGTTCAAGGCCGTGACGGACAAGCGCGCAAATTACGCCGCAAAGCGCAATGTTACTGTCCAACTTGTTAAGGAAGGGAAGATGGCGGCTGCAGGTACCTATCTGCTGAAGGAATTGCGTCCGCCGCAGAACGAATTCTTCGCCGCGCTGGCAACCATGTCCGACTTCCAGCAAGAGCGTATGCGGCAGGATGGGAACCTGGCAGAAGCAAGTAGCAAGTCCGCCATCGTCCTGATGACGACGCTGGCAGTCTTCGCCTGCGTCACGGCGGTTATCATCGGCATACTGACGGCACGCTCGATCACCCGCCCGGTGAACCGCGCCGTCATGCTGGCCGAAGCGGTGGCTGCAGGCGATCTGAGCCAGCAAATCGATGCCACCCGCACCGATGAAATCGGTCAACTGCTGCAAGCACTGAAGAAAATGAGCGGCAACCTGCAGGATATCGTCAGACAGGTGCGCACTGGTACCGACGAAATCGCCACGGCCAGCACCGAGATCGCCAAGGGCAATCTGGATCTGTCGTCGCGCACCGAGCAGCAAGCCAGCGCGCTGGAGGAAACTGCATCGTCCATGGAAGAACTGACCTCGACCGTCAAGCAGAACGGCGACAACGTTCGGCAGGCCAATCAGCTGGCCCAATCGGCCACGGAGATCGCGCGCAAGGGCGGCACCGTCGTGGCCGACGTGGTGGTGACGATGGAAGCAATTAATACCTCATCCAACATGATAGTCGACATCATCGGCGTGATCGATGGCATCGCTTTCCAGACCAACATCCTGGCCCTCAACGCTGCCGTCGAAGCTGCCCGCGCTGGTGAACAGGGGCGGGGCTTCGCGGTGGTAGCTTCCGAAGTCCGCAACCTGGCGCAACGTTCGGCCGCCGCCGCCAAGGAAATCAAAACCCTGATCGGCGACTCGCTGGACAAGGTCAAGATCGGTAACGACCTCGTGTCGAACGCCGGCAGCACCATGGTCCAAGTGGTCAGCAGCATCGAGCGCGTCACCGACATCATCAGCGAAATCACCGCTGCCGGCCACGAGCAGGTAGCGGGCATCGAGCAGATCAACCAGGCGGTCACGGAGATGGATGCGGTCACCCAGCAGAACGCAGCGCTGGTGGAAGAGGCAGCTGCGGCCACGGCCGCGCTTGAAGAACAGGCGGAACAATTGGCAAAGGTGGTGGGCGTGTTCAAACTTGATGACAACGCACGGTCCTCGAGCTCAGCCCCTGCCCTTCAACCACGCACGGCAATTAGTACAGCGCCCGCCAGGAAAGCGACGATGAAGAAAGGTACATTGAGACTTACCATCCCGGCAAGTCTGGCATGAACAGCGGCCGATTACCTCGCCAGTCAGGGCGAGGTTGGCCGCTGAGCTAACGATCACGATGGCGCCGAGGTTGCAGAGTGGCGCAGCCAGTGCGCCAGATCGTCGAGCGGCAGCCGCGACCATGTTTGCGTGCGTCGCGACTGCCAAGACGTTGCAGCGGTCTTACAATGCGGTCAGGTCCAGTTCCACGCCTGTGGCGGCAACGATCTGGTCCCTGGTCACGCCCGGCGCCAGTTCGATCACCTTGAGGCCGGTGTCGCCGACTCCCAGCACGCCGAGGTCGGTAACGATCAGGTCCACCACGCCCACGCCGGTCAGCGGCAGGTCGCATTTTTTGAGCAGCTTGTGCGACGTGGTGCCATCCTTGGCGGTGGCCACGTGCTCCATCAGCACCACTACCCGCTTGACGCCGGCCACCAGGTCCATGGCGCCGCCCATGCCCTTGACCATTTTGCCTGGAATCATCCAGTTGGCCAGGTCGCCGCGCTCGGACACTTGCATCGCGCCGAGGATGGCCAGGTTGATCTTGCCACCCCGGATCATGCCAAACGAGTCTGCCGAGCTGAAATACGCTGCGCCGGGCAGCGCGGTGACCGTCTGCTTGCCGGCATTGATCAGGTCGGCGTCGACTTCATCGTCGGTGGGGAACGGGCCGATGCCCAGCAAGCCATTTTCCGACTGCAGGAATACCTCCATGCCCTCCGGTACATAGTTGGCCACCAGCGTGGGCAAACCGATGCCGAGGTTGACGTAATATCCGTCTTGCAGTTCCTTGGCCGCGCGCGCGGCCATTTCATCACGAGTCCATGCCATGTTTTTCTCCGTTATTAGTTCGATGCAGGGTTGGCGCGGACCGTGCGCTGCTCGATGCGTTTTTCCGGCGTGGCGTTGACCACGATGCGGTGCACGAAGATGCTGGGCAGGTGCACGGCGTCCGGGTCGATTTCGCCGATTTCCACCAGCTGCTCGACTTCGACGATGGTGATCTTGCCGGCCATGGCGGCGTTCGGGTTGAAGTTACGCGCGGTTTTGCGGAACACCAGGTTGCCGGCCTTGTCGGCCTTCCAGGCCTTGACCAGCGCCACATCGGCCACCAGGCTGCGTTCCATCACGTATTGTTCGCCGTCGAACTCGCGGATTTCCTTGCCGTCCGCGACGATGGTGCCCACGCCGGTCTTGGTGAAGAAGGCCGGGATGCCGGCGCCGCCGGCGCGCAGTTTTTCGGCCAGCGTGCCTTGCGGCGTGAATTCGAGCTCCAGTTCGCCGGCCAGGTACTGGCGAGCGAATTCCTTGTTTTCGCCCACGTAGGAGGCGATCATTTTCTTGATCTGGCGAGTTTCCAGCAACTGGCCGAGGCCGAAGCCGTCCACGCCGGCGTTGTTGGAAATGGCGGTCAGGCCCGTGACGCCGGAGTCGCGCAGCGCCCCGATCAGGGCTTCGGGGATGCCGCACAGGCCGAAGCCGCCCACGGCAATGGTTTGACCGTCTTGCACGACACCGGCCAGAGCGCTGGCGGCATCGGGGTAGATTTTGTTCATATTGTCCCTTGTTATCTCAATTCGCTCAATCAAAACGACTCAATACTAAACTTTTTTTGTTGTACGGAGTCTGAGCATAGAATAGCCTAAATAAAAGCACAATACCGTAGAACTACCGCCAATTGATCGCAGTTAATCTGTCCGTCATTACGCCATGAATCCATCCACCGTTATCGACTACGAATCCATCTTCCTGCAAGCGCCGGTCGGCATGTGTATCTCGGAAAACCGCGTGATCCAGAATGCCAACGACACCCTGGCTGCCATGTTCGGCTACACGCGAGCGCAGTTGCAGGGCATGTCCTTCCTGGCGCTGTATCCGACCATGGACGAATTCCTGCGCACGGGCGACCGCATCATCCCCATCATGACGGCCAGGGGCCGTTATTCCGACGAGCGCATCATGCGCCGAGCCGACGGTGAGCTGTTCTGGTGCCACGTTACCGGCAATCCGATGCACGGCGAAGAACCGCTGGGCGCCGGCATCTGGACCTTCGAGGACGTCAGCGAAAAACGCCCGGTCACCGCCGACCTCACCCCGCGCGAACGCGAAATCGCCGCACTGCTGGTGGAAGGCAAAACCAGCAAAACCATCGCCCGCCAGATCGACCTCAGCCCCCGCACCGTCGAAATGCACCGCGCCAAATTAATGCGCAAGTTTTCAGCGGCAACATCTTCCGAACTGGTCCACAAATTAGTTGGAATGCGCTTTTAATAGCAAATAGCCGATAGCGCTCGCTAAAACCGGTGCCAGCGAGGCGCCGCGACGAAGACAGTGCGTTAGCTTGGCAAGGAGCGGCAACGAAGCTGGCGCCGGTTTTAGCGGGCGCTACATTGCCGTCATTCCATCGTCTGCGGAGATAATAGCGCCGTTAATAAAATTGGCATCTTCTCCCGCCAACAGCAACAACAAGCCATCAAGATCCTCCGGCTTGCCCGGCCGTTTGCGTGGCAGCAAGTCGATCAGGCGCTGGCCCTGTTCGCTGGCGAAATATGCTTCGTTGATCTCGGTGGAAATGTAACCGGGACAAATGGCATTGGTATTGATGCCGTATTTGCCCCACTCCACCGCCATCGCCTTGGTCATCTGCACCACGCCGGCCTTGCTGGTGCAGTACACGCCGATCTGCGGCATCACGCGCAGGCCGGCTACCGAGGCGATATTGATGATGCGGTGTTTCTTGGTGGGGTCGCCCTTGGCGCGCGCGATCATGCGCTTGGCAGTTTGCTGCGCTACAAAAAAGGCGCCGCGCAAATTGGTGTCCATCACGAAGTCGTAATCGTCCGGCGTCACATCCACCAGGCGCTGGGTAGTGGAAACGCCAGAATTGTTGACCAGGATATCGATCGGGCCGGCCTCGGTTTCGGCATGGGCGATGGCCGACTTGATGCTGGCGTAGTCGGTCACATCGAGGCTCACCACGTGGGCGGCACCACCGTCGGCTTCTATCTCGGCACGCAACTCTTTCAGGCGCTCGGTGCTGCGCGAAGCGAGTACCACCTGCGCGCCGGCCTGGGCCAACACCTTGGCAAACCTGGCGCCGAGGCCGCTCGAGGCGCCGGTCACCAACGCGATTTTTCCCTCAAAATTGACTTCTATGCCCACGGCAGCTCCTCTGTATGACGATCACGAAATCCACAGCGCTTTTCTGCTCGCACTGTCTGATCGCAATCATTACACAAAATGCCAGATTAGATTGCGATGTCTAATAATGTCCCTCAGAATAGCGCCACCATTGCAATCGGGCCGAAAAAGAAGCACACTCGTGCTAAAATTTTCCCCATCACTACAAGACACTATAAAAATATGACACAGCCCCAGAATCTCATCGAACAGTACGGTCCACGCGAGGCGATGGAGTACGACGTCGTCATCGTCGGCGGCGGTCCGGCAGGCTTGTCGGCGGCAATCAAGATCAAGCAACTCTCGCCCGACACCTCGGTGGTCGTGCTGGAAAAAGGCGGCGAACTCGGTGCGCACATCCTGTCGGGCGCCGTCATGGACCCGCGCGCGCTCACCGAGCTGATCCCCGACTGGAAAGAGAAAGGCGCGCCGCTCAACACCGCCGTCACCGAAGACCGCGTGCTGTTCCTCACCGAAACCAAGTCGTACCAGACGCCCAACTTCGCCCTGCCCGCCTGTTTCGAGAACCACGGCAATTATGTGATCTCGCTCGGCAACGTGGTGCGCTGGCTGGGCGAACAGGCCGAAAGCCTGGGCGTGGAAATCTTCCCCGGCTTCCCGGCCGCCGAAATCCTGTACAACGACGACGGCTCGGTCAAGGGTGTGGCCACCGGCAACATGGGTGTCAAGCGCGACGGCGAAGCCGGCCCCGACTTCCAGCTTGGCATGGAGCTGCACGGCAAGTACACGCTGTTCGCGGAAGGCTCGCGCGGCCACCTGGGCAAGCAGCTGATCGCCAAGTACGATCTGAGCAAGGGCAAGGACCCGCAGTCGTACGGCATCGGCATCAAGGAACTGTGGGAAATCGATCCCGCCAAGCACCAGCCCGGCCTGGTGATCCACACCACCGGCTGGCCGCTCGACAGCAAAACCTACGGCGGCTCGTTCCTGTACCACATGGAAAACAACCAGGTGATGGTCGGCTACGTGGTCGGCCTCAACTACGAAAACCCGTACCTGTCGCCGTACGAAGAATTCCAGCGCTACAAAACCCACCCGGAAATCCGCCAGTTCCTCGAAGGCGGCAAGCGTGTGTCGTACGGCGCACGCGCGATCACGGCCGGCGGCCTGCAATCGCTGCCCAAGCTGGTGTTTGCCGGTGGCGCGCTGATCGGCTGCGACGCCGGCTTCCTCAACATGAGCCGCATCAAGGGCAGCCATGCCGCCATCAAGTCCGGCATGCTGGCCGCTGAAGCTGCCGTGGCCGCGCTGGGCGCCGGCCGCCAGCACGACGAACTGGCCACCTTCTCCACGGCCTTCGAGCAATCGTGGCTGCACGAGGAACTGCACGTGGCACGCAACGTCAAGCCATGGCTCAACAAGGGTTTATATATCGGCGCGCTGATGACCGGCATCGACCAGATCGTATTCCGCGGCAAGGCGCCGTGGACCCTGCACCACTCGCACGCAGACCACGAATGCCTGAAACCGGCGTCGCAGTTCACTCCGATCGTGTACCCGAAACCGGATGGCAAGCTGACGTTCGACCGCCTGTCGTCGGTGTTCATCTCCAACACCAACCACGCCGAAGACCAGCCGATCCACCTGACGCTGAAAAACCCGAGCGTACCGGTCGATGTGAATCTGGCCCAGTACGCGGGCCCGGAAGCGCGTTACTGTCCGGCCGGCGTGTACGAGTTCGTCAAGACCGACGCCGGGGCCGACCGCCTGCAGATCAATGCCCAGAACTGCGTGCACTGTAAAACCTGCGATATCAAGGACCCTACCCAGAACATCGTGTGGGTGACGCCGGAAGGCGGCGGCGGGCCGAATTACCCGAATATGTAACGCAATCACTGCTTACAACACTCTACGGGGCGTCCAAGGACGCCCCGTAATTCTTTCGGGAAATACTCTATCCTGGGGCAAAGAATAGGCGTTACAATTGGTCATCATAAAATTAACGTTCTTCGCCCATGGATGCATACGATTCCACCTCTACGCCGGACGCCCTGCTGGCGCAGGCGATCGCCCACCACCAGGCCGGCCGGCTCGAGGAGGCGCTGAAAGACTATGACGCCATCCTCGCCAGCGCGCCCGACCATGCGCTGGTGCTGCACAATCGCGGCCTGCTGCTGGGACGGCTGGGACGGCATGCGCAAGCGGTAAACGAGCTGCGCCGCGCGGTGCAACTAGCGCCCGACGAGGGTGAGTTCTGGTTATCGCTCGCGCGCGGCCTGGTGCAAACGGGCGAGCCGGGCGAAGCGCTCGATATCGTTGACCACGTGCAGTCGCGCGGTTATCAAAGCCCCACCATCGAACAACTGGTGGCGCAGGCCAGCGCCGCCCTGCCGGTAGAACCGAACGACGCCGCCCGGCAAATCATTATCGACCTCTACAACGCCGGCCGCCACGCCGACATGGAACAAGCCACGCAAGCGCTGCTGGCGCGTCACCCGCAATCGACCTTTGGCTGGAGCGTGCTGGGCACAGCTCTGCAACTGCAAGGCAAGAATCCGACCGACGCCCTGCAGCGCCTGATCGTGCTGGCGCCGCACGACGCCGAGGCTCACACCCACCTGGGCGATGCCTTGCAAAATGCCGGCGACCCGCAAGCGTCGCTGCCTTTGTATCTGCGTGCAATCGAACTGGCGCCTCAGTACGCCACCGCCCATTGCAACCTCGGTTCGGCGCTCGATGCGCTGGGCCGCCACACCGAGGCGCAGCAAAGCTACCGCCGCGCCCTTGGTGCCGACCCGGGTAACCTGGCTGCTCATTTCAATCTCGGCAACAGCCTGCGCGATGCGGGCCAACACGGGGAGGCTGTTGCCAGCTACCGCGCTGCCTTGGCGCTGGCGCCGCAAGACCCGCAACTGCTGACCTATCTGGCGGATACGCTGCGCGCAATGCAGCGCTACGACGAGGCTTTGCCGTTGTACCGCCAGGTCATTGACCTGCTGCCTGACGACGGCGAAGCCTGGGCCAACCTGGGCACGACCTTGCAGGGCATGCGTGAGCTCGACGGTGCGATTGATGCACAATTACGTGCAGTGGCGCTCGATCCGGGCCTGAACGCCCTGCACGGCAACCTGGCGCTATTGTTACATGCGCAACACCGCAATGACGAGGCCGAGCAGCAGTACCGCCTGGCGCTGGCGGTGCAGGAGGACGATGCCAGCTTGCACCGTGGCTTGGGCGACCTGCTGTGCCAGCGCGCCGCCTACGCCGACAGCCTGGCTGCCTGCGAACGGGCGCTGGCGCTCGATCCGGACGACATCCTCACGTATTTCGTGATGGCCTCCGCTCAGCAGGGCTTGCAGGATTACGAGGGCGCGCTGCGCAGCTATGACCGGGTCCGTGCCGTCGATCCCGAACACGCAGAGGCGTGGCTCAGCAAGGCCATTGCTCTGCAGGAAAGCGGCGACTGCGAAGCCGCCCTGGCGCACTACGAACAAGGATTGCGTTTGCAACCCGACGCCGCCCATGGCTACGCCAATATGGGCGTTGCGCTGCACCGACTGGGCCGCCACGACGAATCGATGGCCGCCTACCAGCGCGCGCTGGAACTGGAGCCGGACCTGGCGCTAGCGCACGCCAACGTCGGCGCCCTGTATTACAACTTGCGCGATTTCGCGGCTGCCGAGAGCCATGCCCGCCAGGCGCTGGTGCAACGCCCGCAGTTCCAGGCTGCTCGACGCAGTCTGGTGATGGCATTGAAGCAACTGGAGCGCCATGCAGAAGCTATAGAGCAGTGCCTGGAGGGACTGGCGTTTGCGCCCGATGATGTAACTCTGCATTCCGAGCTGGGTCGAAGCTATCGAACATTGGGGCGCGACGACGATGCCATGCTCAGTTTTGAGCGTGCACTTGAGATTGAACCTGGTCATCCGCAAACGCTTACCAGCATGGTACCCATGCTGGTCGAAGAGGGCCGCATTGAAGATGCCGAAAAGGCTTGCAGGCAGGCCATAGAAAAGCTGCCGGACGAGGCTTCGCTTTACAGCAACCTGCTGTTCTTGCTCAGCCATATCTGTACCGACCCCGAACGCCTGTTTGAAGAACATTGCAGCTTTGCCGATCGTTACGAAGCGCCGCGACGCGGTGCATGGAGCGGTCATGACAACCTCGCAGATCCCGATCGCAAGATCCGTGTGGGCTTCGTTTCGGGGGATTTCAACAATCACGCGCTGACCAACTTTTTCGAGCCGGTAGCAATCCTGCTCTCGCGCGAACCGAGTCTCGAACTGCATGCGTTTTACAACAAGCGCCTGGAAGACGCGGCACACTCTCGCCTGCGCCCCTTGTTTGCGCACTGGCACAATATCACCGAGCTCAATGATGCTGCTGCAGCAAGCCTGGTGCGCAGTCAGGGCATCGACATCCTGGTAGACCTGGCCGGCCACTCGGCAGCCAACCGGCTCGGACTGTTCACCCACAAGCCAGCGCCAATCCAGGCCAGCTGGCTCGGTTACGCAGGCACCACCGGCCTGCTCGGTGTCGACTACTTCCTGACCGACAGCATGCATACGCCAGAAGGGCGTTACGAACGCTATTTCACCGAGCATCTGGTGCGCATGCCGCTGGTTGCGCCATTCTTGCCAGTATCGTACGCGCCGCCCATCCACCCGCTGCCGGCGCTTGCCAACGGCTACCTGACTTTTGGCACCTTCAGCCGCGCAAACAAGCTGAGCCGCGAGGTGATCAACCTGTGGGCACGCGTGCTGCGCGCCGTACCGGACGCCCGCCTGCTACTCGGCGGACTGGGCCAGGGCCGCGCCACCGACACCGTGCTGGCCTGGTTCGCGGCCGAAGGCATAGCCCGCGAGCGCCTCGATCCGCGGCCACGCGGCACGATGAAGGAGTACCTGCTGCTGCACCGAGAAGTGGATGTCTGCCTCAATCCTTTCCCTTACACGGGCGCCACCACGCTGCTGCATGCCGCGTGGATGGGTGTGCCCACGCTCACCCTGTCCGGCCCGACCATGGCCAGCCATGGCAGCGCCACCTACCTTAATCACCTGGGCCTGGACGCATTTGTGACGGAAGAAGCCAGCCAGTATGTTGATCGAGCGGAATTTCTCTCTCGCAATATCCCGCAGCTCGCGGCGTTGCGAATTACGTTGCGTGACCGCTACAATGCCTCGGTGGTGGGCCAGCCGGCAGTTGCTGGTGCCGGCCTCGAACGTGCGTTCCGCATCATGTGGCAGCGCTGGTGCGCGAACATTGCGCCGGGCCCGTTCCGCATCGCTCTGGAAGACATCCTGCCGCAGGATGAGGATGCCTCAGTATGAAAGTCATCCAGACCGCACAGGACCTTGCCGTCAACGGCGCCGCGCCGGCGTTCGACGAACCGCTCCACGTCGGCCGCCCCAACATGGGCGACCGCGCCGCGTTCATGCAATACGCCAACGATATTTTCGACCGCCGCTGGCTTAGCAACAACGGTCCGCTGGTGCAGCAGTTCGAGCGCGAGATCGAGGCTCATCTGGGTGTCAAGCATTGTGTTGCCATGTGCAATGGCACCATCGCGCTGGAAATCGCCATCCGCGCGCTGGGCATGGACGGCGAAGTCATCGTGCCCTCCTATACCTTCGTGGCCACCGCCCACGCGTTGCAATGGCAATCGGTCACCCCGGTATTTGCCGATATCGATCCGGTGACCCACCAATTGTCGCCTGATGCCGTGCGCAGCATGATCACCCCGCGCACCAGCGGCATCATCGGCGTGCACCTGTGGGGCCGCGCGGCGCCGGTGCGCGAACTGCAGAATATCGCGGACGAACACGGCCTGAAACTGATGTTCGACGCCGCCCATGCGTTTTCTTGCATGCACCAGGGCCGGATGATCGGCAACTTCGGTGCCTGCGAAGTGCTCAGCTTCCATGCCACCAAGTTCTTCAATACTTTCGAGGGCGGCGCCGTGGTCACCAATGACGACGAACTGGCCCAGACCATGCGCCTGATGCGCAACTTCGGCTTTGCTGGCTTCGATCGCGTGATCCATCCCGGCACCAACGGCAAGATGGTGGAAATCAATGCCGCCATGGGCCTGGTCAACCTCAAGTCGCTCGACGACGTGATCGCTGCCAACCGGCGCAACTACGACACCTACCGCGAGGCGCTGCGCAGCGTGCCCGGTCTGCGCCTGCTGTCGATGGACACGGGCGAGCGCCACAACTACCAGTACGTCGTGGTCGAGGTGGGCCCGGACTGTGCTGCCACGCGCGACCAGCTGATCGAGGCGCTGCAGGCCGACAACGTCATGGCGCGCCGCTATTTCTGGCCCGGCTGCCACAACATGGAGCCTTACCGCAGCCTGTTCCCGCACGCGGGCCTGGTCTTGCCGCACACGGGCGTGGTGGCAGCGCGCGTGATCGTTTTGCCAACCGGGCAGACCATGGACGCCGAAATGATCAGGACCGTGGTCCAGATCATGCGGATTTGCATCGCGGCTGCAGCTTGAATCGCAAATTCTGAAAAAATATTCAAAAAATTTCTGCGAAGCATTTAATAAGCGGCCCGGCCTTGTCGCCTTGTGTAGTGGAGAGCAAGAGAAAACGGTGCTCTAAACTGACATCATCCAACCCAGGAGTAACAAAATGCTGAGCCTTCACACCAACAACGCTGCCCTGTCCGCACAGAACGCCATCGCCAAAACCCAGAGCAACTTGTCGACGTCGATGACGCGCCTGAGCACCGGCTACCGCATCAACACTGCATCGGACGATGCGGCTGGCCTGCAGATCGCCACCCGTCTGAAGGCTCAGACCAGCGGTATGGCCATGGCCATGAAAAACACCCAGAACGCCACCTCGATGCTGCAAACCGCGTCGGGCGCCTTCAACCAGGTCACCAACATGCTGGTCCGCATGAAAGACTTGGCCACCCAGGCTGCTGACGTGTCGTCGAGCACCAAGGACAAGGAAGCCATGCAGTCCGAGTTCGACGCACTCGGCAAAGAACTGTCCAACGTCATGAACAACACCACCTTCGGCGGCACCACCCTGCTGGCCGGCGGTACCCTGGCCGGCTCGATGACCTTCCAGATCGGCGCCTCGCAGTCGGAAACGATGACCGTCACCGTGGCCAGCGCCATGACTGAGCTGACCAGCGCCCTCGGCTCGGCATCCGCCAACTACACCAGCGCCACCAGTGCTGCTTCTACCGAACTGACGTCCGCAGCCAACGCCACCATCAAGCTGCTGGCCGACGCCATCGACAAAGTCGGCGTTGTCAACTCGGCACTGGGCGCGACCATCAACCGCCTGGACCACATCAACAGCAACCTGTCGAACATTTCGACCAACACTGAATCGGCTTCGGGCCGTATCATGGACACCGACTTCGCGACCGAATCGGCTTCGATGACCTCGAACCAGATGTTGCTGCAAGCTGGTACCGCGATGCTGAAGCAAAGCAACAGCATGTCGTCGCTGGTCATGTCCCTGCTGCAGTAATTTTTGCAACGATACGGTGCGCCTGGGCACCGGTCGTACAGGAGCCAACCGGTCATCCGGTTGGCTTTTTTTTCACCACTTACGTAAAGAGCGATCCAGATGGTCGACCGACTCGGCGCCGCCGCGCGCCCCGCCAGCATTCCCGACCGGCAAAAGCTGCCGGGCCCGGTGCTGCGCGGACCGCTCGATTCCGTCAGTCGCTACCCGGTCGGCCCACTGCCGCCGCCCCTGCCGAACCTGCCCACGCTGCCAGGCGTCAATGCGGTCCCGCTCGGGCCCGTGGCCGACGCCCCTGAAACACCGGCCGCGCCCAACCCGGCGCTGCAAGCCGCCGCCGACGCCCTGGCCGAGCTGGCCGACGCGGTCGAGCCGCCTGCCATGCGCCCCAACCAGCTGTTCATGTCGCGCCAACTCACCTGGCATCCGCCCGATGCGGCAATGATGGCCGCCTCCTGGCAAATCATGGTGCGCACCTATGGCGAGCAGCGCGCCGCCTGGCTGGAGCAGGCCAAGGGCCAGCACCTGCCGGCCAGCCTGTTCATGGCCGACCACAACCCTTCCGCCGTGCGCGAAGGCCGCGCCGGCCCGCCGCTGATCACGCAGACCGAACCATGGCGTTTCGCCGTGTTCGCCTGGGGTGCAGAGCGGCTGGTGTTAAAAGTGGTGATGTTCGACGAGGAGGAGCCACGTCGGTCGGCGCGCAAGCGTGCGCGCATGGCCTTGCGGCTGGAATTGATGTTGTCCGGCCTGGGACGGGTGACACTCCAGCTCGAACCAATGGCCGGCAACCGGGTGCTGATGGAAGTTGGCGCCGCCCACACGTCGGTCAACCGCCATATGCGCGAGATATTGCCGTCGCTGGCCAACGTGATCAACCAGTGCGGCCTGACCGTCGTGCGCTGCCACCTGCGGCGCGAACTGGCGCCGGGCCTGGCGCATATCGCCCCCACCCCGGCCGACACGGCGCAGCTGACCACGCCGCTGTTCAAAGCCATGGCGGAGATCGCCATGCAGCTGTCGCAGCCGGTCGAGCCGCAACCCGACGCGGCCTGAAACGCAACTGCCGCGTCAGGCCATGGGCCTTACCTGCTCTTATTCGCTGACGGTCTTGCGATAGAACTTGGCCGGAATGCCGAACCAGACCTCGTTGTCGGGCACGCTCACGCGTACCTGCGAGTTGGCGCCGATTTCCGAATTGCGACCGACGGTCACGCCCGGCATGATCACCACGTTGGCGCCAAAGCGCGAACCGCTGAGCAATTTGCCGGTGAGCTTCTGGTTATTATTGCTGAGCACAGGCGTATCGGTGGTGACGAACGAATATTTCATGATCACGTCGTCTTCGACGATGGTGCCGGCCGACAGGGTGCAACGGCTGCCCATGGTCACGCGGTTGCCGAGCACGCAATTGCTGCGCACCTCGCAGTAGGCGGTCATCGAGCAATGTTCGCCCACCACGGCGTTTTCGCCGATCTTCGAAAACGTGCCGACCTGGGTATGGGCACCAACCCTGGCGCCGCGTTGAATCAGGACATAGTCGCCGATGGTGCAGCCCTCGGCCAGCTCGACGTTTTCTTCGATGATGACGAAGCTGCCGATCTTGACGCTGGCGGGGATGATCGCTGTCTCGCTGATCTTGTTCATGTTCAGTCTCCTATTAAGACAAGTTTTTAGGCACGCCATTGTGCCGTGATTTGTCCCGCGGCTTGACCACCGCGGGCACCCCCACCAGCAAGCTGTGAGGTACATCGACATCATTGACCACCACGGCCCCGGCGCCAACGATGGTATCCATGGTCAGCCTTATCATCGGCCGCACAATACAGCCCGAACCGAAGAAGCACCGATCGCCGGTCGTGACATTGCCAGCCAGGCTGACCGAATTGGCAAAGTGGTTTTGCTTGCCGACGTTGCAGCCGTGGCCTATCTTGGTGCCGTGGGCCAGCAGCGTGCCTTCGCCGATGATGGTGGCCTCGTTGACCGAACCACGCACCACGGTCACGTTGGTGCCGATGAAACACCGTGCCTCGATGATGCAGCCGCCGATTTGCGGCTGCACGATGCGTTCGCGCGTTTCAGGGTCCCAGATCCAGGCCACACCGGCAGCGCCAATGGTGGTGTGCGAGGCGATTTCGCACTCTTCCTCGATGGTGGAACCGTCCTCGACCACCACGTGCGGCCCGATGCGGGTGCCCTGCTTGACGATGCAGTCGCCGATCACGCTGTAGGGGCCGATGGTCACGCCCGCGCCGATGACGGCGCGCGGGTCGATGACGGCAGTGGGGTGAATATCGGAAACGATCGCCGGCGGCGCCGCATAAAAGTGCCGCATCAGCTTGTAAAACGCCAGTTGCGGCTCAGCCACGACAATCAATGTGTTCGAGCCATCGACACCCTCGGCCGCACGGCAGATCACCAGCGACTCCCGGATGGCGCCGGCCAGCTCGGTCGCACCCTCGACAAAATAGATGCCGGCCGCCTGCACATGGCGCAAGCTGGCAAACGCCAGGCCGTCACGCTCCGGCCCCTGCTGGACGAAGGCTATCGACAAGTCACGCAACGCCGCACCGACCACGTGCGTCGAAAACAATCTGCTCTTCATTTTTACTCCAGGTGCGCGGTTAGCCGACAGTGCCGATAATGCTCACTTCGCGGTTTTCCGGGATTTCGTTGTAAGACAATACGTGCAGCCCCGGCGCGAACAAGCGCGCGTACCTTGCCAGCAGCGGGCGAATTTGCGGCAATACCAGCAGCAGCGGCGGCGTCGCCTGCTGTTTCATCTGTTCGCGCGCCACCGGCATGTTCACTTGCAGCTGGGCCAGCAGGTTGGGGTCGATCGGGTAGTTGTCGAGCACCACTTTACCGCCCTGGCGGGCCTGGTTCAGGGAGCCGAGCAGCATGTTTTCCAGGTCGCCGCCCAGGTTGAACGCCTGCATCTCGGTGCGTTGGCCGAACAGCGCCGTGACGATCTGGCGCCGCAGCGCGCAGCGCACTTCCGCCGCCAGCAAAATCGGATCCTTGGTGGTCTCGGAACTGTCCACCAGGGTAGTGGCGATCGGCACGATGTCTTTGAGCGAGACGTTCTCCGCCAGCAGCACGCGGAACACGCGCAGCAGCTGGGTGTGCGTGAGCGACTTGTCGAGCGTGCCCGCCAGCTTGGGCGACAGTGCATTCAAGCGCTCGATCATGTGCGGCACGTCTTCGTGGCGGAACAGCTCGGGCAGGTATTCCCGGATCAGCTTGGACAAATGGGTGGCGATCGCGCTCGACGTCTCCACCACCTGGTAGCCGAGCCCCAGCGCGTTGGCTTTCTCGCTGGTCTCGATCCACGTCACCGGCATGCCGTAGGCCGGTTCGATGCCAGGGATGCCGTCGATGCTGCCATACACATTCGGCGACGGGATCGCCATCAGGCGGTCGGCAAACACTTCGCCCTGGGCCACCACGCTGCCCGACAGGATCACCGAATACTGCGACGGTTTCATGCCGAGGTCGTCGCGCACCGAGATCGGCGGCAACAGCAGGCCCATTGCCTCCGACAGGCTCTGGCGCACGCCGCGCACGCGCTTGACCAGCGGTTCGCCCTGCGACTTGTCGATCAGGGAGACCAGCTTGTAGCCGAGCGCCACCTGCAACGGCTGCGTGACCGGCAGGCTTTGCCATTCGATTTCCGGCGCATCCTCGCGCAGCGCCTTTTCGATGGCGGCGATATGGGTGGTGTCGGGCGCCTTGACCTGCTGCCCCAGCTTCCAGCCCACGTACGCCAGCACGATGGCAAACGGCATGAACATCTGCCATGGCATGCCCGGCACCAGCGCCAGGATGAACATCATGCCGGCGGCGCTGAACATCACCTGCGGCGAGGTCAGGACCTGGTTGCCCACCTGTTGTTCGAAATCGCCGGTGTCGGAAATGCGGGTGACCAGGATGGCGGCGGCGGCCGACAGCAGCAGCGCCGGGATTTGCGCAACCAGGCCGTCACCGATGGTCAGCAGCGCATATTGCTTGAAGGCGTCGCCGAACGACATGTCCTGCATGATCGAACCGATGGCCACACCGCCCACCATGTTGATGATCAGGATCAGGATACTGGCCACGGCGTCGCCGCGCACGAATTTCGAGGCGCCGTCCATGGCGCCGTAGAAGTCGGCCTCGGCCGCCACGTCCTTGCGCCGTACCTGCGCCTGTTCCTGGTTGATCAGGCCGGCATTCAAGTCGGCGTCGATCGCCATCTGCTTGCCCGGCAACGCGTCCAGGGTGAAGCGCGCCGACACTTCGGAAATCCGCTCGGCGCCCTTGGTCACCACCATGAAGTTAATGATCATCAGGATCACGAACACCACGATACCGACCACGTAGTTGCCGCCGATGACGACATGACCGAACGCTTCGATCACCTGGCCGGCAGCGTCGGTGCCCTGGTGGCCGTGCAGCAGCACAACCCGGGTGGAGGCCACGTTCAGGGTCAGCCTGAGCATGGTGGTGGCCAGGATCACGGTCGGGAATACCGAGAAATCCAGCGGCCTGCGGGCCGACACCGACACCATGATGACGATCAGGGCCAGCACGATGTTGAACGTAAACATCACGTCCAGCAGGAATGGCGGCAACGGCAGGATGATCATCGCCAGGATCGCCAGCAGGAAGGCCGGGGTGGCGAACTTGTGGCGGCGCGCCTCGACGATCAGCGCTTTGAAGAAATTCATGACTGCTTAACCTCGCTCATGGATGTAGGTACGACAACTTCGGTGGGTGGGACCGGCCGGGCATTGCGGCGCCCGCTGTGGAACGCGCGCAATTGCAGCACGTAGTTCAGCACCTGCGATACCGCCTGGTACAGCTGCACCGGGATCTGCTGGTTGACCTGGCTGGTGTTGTAGATGGCGCGCGCCAGCGGCGGCAGCTCCATCACTTCGATCTCGAATTCTTTCGCCAGCTGGCGGATGTACAGCGCCATCTCGTCGATGCCCTTGGCCACCACGAATGGCGCCTCGGCGCGGTCGTGGTCGTATTTCAGGGCCACCGCGTAGTGCTCGGGGTTGACGATGACGACGTCGGCCGTGGGCACCGTCTTGCGGGCGCTGCCGCGCGCCAGGGCCCGCTGCAACTGGCGGATCCGGCTTTTCACTTCGGGCCGGCCCTCGCTGGTCTTGTGTTCTTCCTTTTGATCCTGCTTGCTCATGCGCTGGTTCTTGGCGAAAAAATACGCCTGCGCCGGCACATCGACCAGCGCGAACAGCACGAAAATCACCACCATCGCCATCAGCCCGTCCATCATCAGCGACGCGCCCGCCACCATGGCCTGGCCCATCGGCATATGCTGCAACTCCATGTAGGCGCCGATGGTCGAGCGCGCCATGTGGATCAGGACCGAGATCAGCACGCCGGCCTTGGCGATCGAAATCAACAGTTCGGTGCCGTGCTTGGCGCCGAACAAGCGGCCCAGGTTGGCCATCGGACTCATGCGCGAAAACTTGGGCGCCCAGTTTTTGGTGGACACCACCCAGCCACCGGGAATCATCGCTCCCATCATGATGCACATCGGCACGATGAACAAGGGCAGCACCATCTTGATGAACAACCACATCGAGGTGATGAACAGCGTGGACATGGTGTTCTCGATCGCGCCTTCGCTGTCGAACGGCGCGAAGCTGGTGTGGAAAATCGCATTGATGTCGGTCATATAGCTGGGCAGCAGGTACACGAACAGTTTCAGGCTGACCAGGATGCCGATCGCGGTGGCCAGGTCGCGCGAGCGGACCACCTGCCCTTCGTCGCGCGACTTCTTGAGTTTCTGGGCTGACGCCTTTTCGGTCTTGTCGCCGGTGCTGCCCTGGTCAGCCATGGGCGGCCGCCTGCATCTGCTGGCGTATCATTTCCAGCACCTGGTTGGTCATGCGCACGTAATGCTCGGGAATGAACTTCACCAGCTCACCGAGCATCATCAAGCCAAAAATCGTGATCACGGCAAAGCCCAGCGAGAACAGGTTGAGGCTGGGCGCCACCCGGTTCAAAAAGCCGAAGCCCAGCTGCACCACGATGGTGGCAAACACCACCGGCAACGCCAGCAGCATTGCCGCCGAAAAAATCCACGCGACGTTGTAGGCCACGGCGTTGAGCAGCAGCGGCGAGTAGCCGTGCCCCAGCGGCCAGGCCTGGAAACTCTGGCCGAGGATGCCGACGATGACCAGGTGGCCGTCGATGGCAAAGAACACGATGATCGCCAGCGTGGACAGCAGCGCCGACACCACGTCCGACGACTGGCCGTTGAGCGGATCGTTCATTACCGCCATCGACAAGCCCATCTGCGAAGTGACCATGTAGCCGAGCACGCCCACCACCGACATCGCGAAGTGGAATGCCAGGCCCAGCACGAAGCCGATCAGGCCCTGCTCGATGGTGGCGACCACGCCGTGCATGGAAAACGGATCGATCGGCGCGTGCTGCGCACCAATGCCTCCGGTCAGCGGCAGCATGACGATGGACAACACCAGCGCGAGCAGGATGCGCACCGTGACCGGCGTCACCGCCTCGCCCAGCACGGGCGCGCCGATGAACATGGCAAGGATGCGGCAAAACGGCCACCAGATGGCGGTAAGCATGGGCAGCAGGTTGGCCAGGACCGGTTCCATGCGCAGCAGCTAGCCGACCAGGGTGGCGGCGCGGGTAAAAATCGAGACGCAGTAATCCATCAGGTAGCCGGACATCCAGCGCCCCATCAGGATCACGGCCAGCAGGGTCACCAGCAGCTTCGGTAAAAAGCTCAGCGTTTGTTCGTTGATCTGGGTGGCGGCCTGGAATAGCGCCACCAGCAAGCCCACGATCAGGCCCGGCACCACCAGCATGATCACCAGCAGCATGACCATGTGCAGCGATTCGGCCACCAGGTCGACGGCGATTTCAGGAGTCAGCACGGAATATCCCCTTCGCCGTCAGTAGGCCTGGATACTGGTGACCAGCGTGTTGACCGTCAGCGTCCAGCCATCGACCAGCACGAACAGCAGCAGCTTGAACGGCAGGGAAATCACCAGCGGCGACAGCATCATCATCCCCATCGCCATCAGCACCGAGGCCACCACCAGGTCGATCACCAGGAACGGGATGAACAGCATGCAGCCGATCTGGAACGCGGTTTTCAGTTCCGACAGCACGAACGCGGCCAGCTTGACCGTGAACGCGTGCTTGGTCGGGTCGGTCACATGGTCTTCGCCGGCTAGGTGGGCGATCTGCCTGAGCGCGGCCTTGCTGGTTTGCGCCAGCATGAAGCGCGACACCGGCTGCTGGGCGATCTGCAGCGCGGTGTCCAGGCCGATCTTGTCCTGGTCGTAGGGCACGAACGCTTCGGTCCAGATCTGGTCGCCGATCGGGCGCATCACCAGCAAGGTCAGGATCAGCGCGACGCCGGTGATTACCCGGTTGGGCAGGCCCTGCTGCAAACCCAGGGCCTGGCGCAGCAAGGAGAGCACGATCACGAAGCGGGTAAAACTGGTCATCATCATGACCATCACCGGGAGCAAGCCCAGCAAGGTCATGATGATCAGGATCTGCATCTTGACCGTCAGTTCGGTCCTGGCGCCTGGCACCACGTTGGCCAGCAGGTCCACCGCATGGGCGGCGCCCGGCAGCATGGCAAGCGCCACGGCAAGCGCAGCGCCGGCCAGCATGCCGATCTTCACCTTGTGCGCCGTCAGCTTGCCGGATCTTGACTCGACCACGGTCATGGGGTCATCAGGTCCAGGTTCAGACCGTCGAGGTCCAGTACCTTGAGGCCGTAGTTCTCGCCGGCGACGACCACTTCGGCGCGACCGATGGCGGTGCCGTTGACCTTGATGACCAGCGGTTCGCCGGCCAGCACGTCGAGCTCGACCACGCTGTCGGGGCCGATGGCCATCAGGTCTTGCAGCGAAATGCGCGCGGAGCCCACTTCGAGCGTCAGCGTGACCGGGATCTTGCGCATCATGGCGGGCAGGTCGCGGCGCGGCGCCTGGGCGGCCACCGAGGTTTCGGCCAGCTCACCGCCGACTTGCTCGATGATCATTTCGTCGGACAGGTCTTCCAGCAGGGCGTCGTTGGGGTTGGCTACGTTCATGTTCATCGTTATTCAGCATCTTCAAAGGAGGTGAGGCAAAGCTTGCCCTTGTGCTCGGTCACGGCGGCCGTGAACAGGCGCGAGTCCTCGAGCAGGACGTCGGCCCGGTGCAAGCTGATCGGGATAATATCGCCGACTTGCAGGTCGTACAGGCTGCCCAGCATGACTTCCTTGCTGGCTAGGCGGCCCGTGATACCCAGGTGCAGGCGCTGCGCCAGCGGACCGGCCGGCTTGCGCTTCTTGGCGCCGTCGCGGTCGCGCAGCAGGCCGCGCAGCACGCCGGCCATCAATTGCTTGTCGAGCGCGAACCAGAAGCGGCCCGCCGTCACGCCGCTGGTGGCGCCGGCAAGGGTGACCACGATCACCCACGCGCCTTTGGCGGGCTGGGCGCCGGTGGTCGGCTTGAAACCATAATCTTCGACCGGTTCTTCAGCAGTAGCCGCTTCGCCGTTCGGCAACCGGGCGCCCGGCGCCAGGTTGGTTTCGGGCAGATTGGCCTCGATGCGGCCGGCCAGGATGCCCGCTAACTGTTGCCCTAAAACCACAGCCAGGCGTTCCTCGGTGGCGGTCACGCGCACCGCTGCCTCGTCCACCTCGGCCACGCTGTCGCTCTTGGCGCCACTACTATAACGATAGTTGAGGACGCTGAGCAACACCTTGCGTTCGAGCGAAAAAGCAATCTGGCCGGCTGGCGCGGCAAAACTGAGCCAGCGGCTGCTGGGGGCCGTGGCGCTGTCGATGCGGCTGAACTGTACGTCTTCCACCTGGAAGCCGCCCCAGTAGCGCCGGTGCATATTCAGGCGCATGGACTGCGTGAGGTCGTCACGCAACTGCGCCGCAAAGATGGGCAGCAGGTGCACGGGACGCCCTAACAGCGAGGGGTCCAGGACTTGATGTTGCGCAGTTTGTTTCGTCATTGTCGTATCAGGGAATGGTCCGGCGTTGCAACAGCATAACTGAAAGTAGGATGCTTCCGGTAGCGACAGCATACCCGAAAATTCACATTATTGCCATTGAACAATATTCCCCTTGAATTGTGTCATCTGACGTGTCGCATCATGTTTACGCAGGGCAAATAAACCTTTACAGGAGTATTGCTAGCCGGTAAGCTTATTCCAGCATTACTTGGTATTCGCTGCAACGCAACAAACCTTTCGCATCGTGCTTAGTGAATGATTTATAACGATATTTGCTCATAGAAAACATGATAAAAGGCCTTTGCAGAATGCGGCGCGTCGCCCCGCCAAGCGACAGTCAAACGTGAATTTTTTTCGGATTTCCCCCTACTTTTTCATTCAGCGCCATATTACCCGGCTGGCCCGCGCCTGCTTTGCCGTCCGGATTTGTCCGACAGATCGCGTGGCAAATCCAGCAACACTGTGACATATACAACATGCAGTGTCGCACGAACGGAACACGCAAACGCGCGCGGTCTCAGGCAGTCCTTGCTGCGTGGTGGCAATCTGGCTATGTTAGGGACATCAACGCTGTAGTAACCGGAGGTAGCAATGAGTAACGGAATCGCAGGCCTGATCCAGGCCGACCTGGCCGCGCTGACCAACGCCGCGCAAGCGCTGTCAAACGCTGCCGTGGCCCCCGCCAGCCAGTTCGGCGCCAGTACGCCGCACCAGGGCTTCTCGTTTTCCCAGGCCATGCAAGACACCATCGGCAAGGTCAACGACGGCGATGTCGCCGCCGGCCAGAAGATGGCCGACGTGGAATCGGGCAAAAGCG
Organism: Duganella sp. FT27W; assembly: GCF_009295655.1. Taxonomy (NCBI): domain Bacteria; kingdom Pseudomonadati; phylum Pseudomonadota; class Betaproteobacteria; order Burkholderiales; family Oxalobacteraceae; genus Duganella; species Duganella sp. FT27W. The sequence continues at coordinate 552,633 of NZ_WHIV01000001.1, read as the reverse complement.
ACGATCTGATCGGCGCCATGCTGTCGAGCCAGGAAGCGAGCCTGTCCTTCTCCATGTTGATGCAAGTGCGTAACAAGGTGATGGGCGGCCTCGACGAACTCATCAAGTTGCCGTTGTAATGACCCGCTGTAACCGCCCGCGAAAGTCCATCCGTGATTAACACCTTCAAGACCGCCTTCGGCCGCTGGCGCACCAGCCCGACCGCCATGTCCGTCTCCCCCAGCCTGCTCAAGAACCTCTACCCGCTGCTGCTGCTGGCAATCGGCGTGACGGCGCTGGTGCTGATGCTGCTGTGGAAAGACCAGTCCGATTACAAGCCGGTATTCGGCGCGCGCGAAAAAGTCTCGGCGTCCGACATGATGAATGTACTGGAAACCGAACGGGTGCCGTACCGCGTGCACCCGGAAAGCGGCCAGGTCCTGGTGCCGGCCGACATGCTGGGCAAGGTCCGCATGCTGCTGGCCGCCAAGGGCGTCACCGCGCAACTGCCGGCCGGCCTGGAACTGATGGACAAGAACGATCCGCTGGGCGTGTCGCAATTCGTCCAGGACGTGCGCTTCCGCCGTGGCCTCGAAGGCGAGCTGGCGCAATCGATCATGACCATGGACGCGATTGCCCATGCGCGCGTGCACCTGTCGATCGCCAAGTCGAGCTCGTTTGTTTCGTCCGATGGCGACAAGTCGTCAGCCTCGGTGGTGGTCGCACTCAAGCCGGGCACCACGCTGCAACCGGAAGCGATTGCCGCCGTGATCAACATGGTGTCGGGCAGCGTGGCCAGCCTGGCGCCGGCGCGTGTCAGCCTGGTGGACCAGGCCGGCAACCTGCTGTCGTCGCACGTGGACCTGTCCGAAGGCTTCGATGGCGCCGCCGGCGGCAACGAAGCGGCCAAGCGCTACCAGGACGACGTCAAGCAGAACATCAAGGGGCTGCTGGGTCCGGTGATCGGCGACGACAACTTCCGCCTGTCGGTGGCCGCCACGGTGAGCAACGACCGGGTCGAGGAAACGGTCGAGAAATACGGTGCCGATCCGAAAGTGACCAGCGAAGCGATGCGCGAAGAGCAGGACCGCAACCGCATGGTAATGGGCGTGCCGGGCACGCTGTCGAACCGCGCGCCGCCAGCCAACCCGAACCCGGCCGATGCCGCCAAACCGGCCACCGATCCGGCCAACGGCAACGACGGCAGCGCGCGCAAGAACGCTACCACCCGCCAGTACGCTTACGACCGCAGCATCACCCAGACCAAGCGCAGCCGTGGCAGCCTGGAAAAACTGAGCGTGGCCGTGGTGCTGGCGCAAGCCGCCGCGCCGACGCCTGCCTCCGGCTGGAGTGCGGCCGAGATCGCCAATATCGACAAGCTGCTGCGCAATGGCCTCGGCATCAACGCCGAGCGCGGCGACCAGCTGGTGGTGTCCGCCATGAACTTCCCGGCCAAGGCTGCCGTGGTGCCCTGGTGGCAGGAACGCGACAACGTGGTCGATATCAGCTCCTACGTGATTTACGGCGTCGGCTTCCTGCTCGGCTACCTGCTGCTGCTGCGTCCATTGATGCGCCTGGTGACGATGCGCTTCGCCCCGGATCCAAAGGAGCAAGCCCGCACTGCCACGGAACGCCGCGCTGCCGAAGCGGCCGCCGTGGCCGCCGCCCGCGAAGCCAAAGACGCCAACGGCAACCCGGTTGCCGCGCTGCCTGGCACCCCTGCCGTGCCGGTGCTGGGCGCCGACGGCCTGCCGGCGCTGCCAAGCGCCACCGGCCCGACCACCATGGTGCCGCTGCTGGAAAACTACGATCTGCCGCCACCAGGCTCGGCGGTGGATGTCATGGTCGATCACCTGAAAGTACTGGCCGAGAAAGAGCCGGAGCGCGTCGCCGAAGTCGTCAAACAATGGATGCAGAAAAATGGCCGAACTCAATAATTACCAGGATAACGACGGCGAATTTGGCGCTCAGGCCAAGCTGACGCCGGTCGAACAGGCCGCCATCGTGCTGCTGAGCATAGGCGAGGAACCGGCTGCCGCCGTGCTGCGCTGCCTGTCGCGCGAGGAGCTGATCGAAGTCACGCAAGTGATGTCGCGCATGAGCGGCATCAAGGTCGAATCGGTCAAGAACGCGATGCAGACCTTCTTCGACGACTACCGCCAGCAGTCGGGCGTGCATGGCGCGTCGCGCAGCTACCTCAAGCGTTCGCTGGACCTCGCGCTCGGCTCCGACCTGGCGAACACGGTGTTGAACAATATCTACGGTGACGAACTGCGGCCGAAAATGGCGCGCCTGCAATGGGCCTCGCCGAAGTGGCTGGCCGAATACATCTCCAACGAGCACGTGCAGATGCAAGCCGTGTTCCTGGCCTTCCTGCCGCCGGCGCTGGCCGGCCAGATCATCGACGCACTGCCGCTCGAAGGCCGCGACCTGGTGCTGCTGAACCTGGCGCGCATGGACGAGATCGACCGCGAACTGCTGCAAGAGCTCGATGAGCTGGTGGTGCGCTGCCTGAGCTCGTTTGACTCGCAAAGCACCAGCGTCGAAGGCATCCGCCAGACCGCCGAGATTCTCAACCGCCTGCCGGGCAACCGCGCGCAGATGGTGGAACTGTTGCGCGCCCACGACCCGGAAGTGGTGTCGAAGATCGAACTGTCGATGTACGACTTCCTGATCCTGGCCAACCAGTCCGAAAATGCGCTGTCGCGCATCATCGAGGAAGTACCGCTCGAGCAATGGGCGATCGCGCTCAAGGGCGCCGAAGTGTCGATCCGCGACGCCATCCTCAAGACCATGCCGAAACGCCAGGCGCAAGCCTTCGAGGACATGATGCGCCGCGCCGGCCCGATGCCGATGTCGCGCATCGAGCAGACCCGCCAGGAAATCATGAACACCGTCAAGGCCCTGGCCGACAACGGCGAAGTCGAGATCCAGCTGTTTGCCGAACAGGTGGTTGAATGAAGCAGTTCCGCGCCTACCGCTTTCCGCCGCTGGCCCAGTTCACCAGCATGGCGCAGCAGCGCGCAGCCGCCAACGGCAACGCCAGTGGCGGTGACGCCGGCGCCCAGTGGGCCGCCTCGGTCACCGAAGGCTTCGAACAGGGCCAGCGCGACGGCTATGAAATCGGCCTGGCCCGCGGCCAGGAAGACGGCTACGAAGCCGGCCGCACCGCCGGCCAGCAGCAAGGCCGCGAAGAAGGCCGCCACGAAACCCTGGTGGCCTACGACCAGATGGCACGCCCGGTCGATGCCATGCTCAAGAGTTTGAAAAAGCTGCGTTCCGACTACCGCGCCGCCCAGCGCAAGGAAGTGGTGGACCTGGTGGCCAAGGTGGCGCGCCAGGTGATCCGCGCCGAGCTGGCCCTGCAACCGGTGCAGCTGATGTCGCTGGTGGAGGAAACCCTGGCCTCGATGCCGCCCACCCGCGAGGAAATCGACGTCTATCTCAATCCCGAAGAACTCAAACGCATCACCGAGCTCGATCCCAAGCGTTCCAAGAAATGGCACCTGATCGGCGACGCCCGCCTGGAAGTGGGCGAATGCCGGATCAAGGCTGGCGATAATGAAGTCGATGCCGGCTGTCATCAGCGTCTTGCTGCTGTCATGGAACAGGTCGATAATCAGCTGCAGGCCGCCGACGGCGGTGATGATGACGATACGGAGACCGAACAGTGATCGCCGATGCCTTGCGCAATCTCGAACTGGGCAGCGTTCCCATGGCCACCCCCACGGGTCGGCTGGTGGGTGCGTCCGGTTTGCTGCTCGAGGCGGTCGGCTGTCCCTTGCATACCGGCCAGCGTTGCCAGATCGAGACAGTAAGCGGCGAATGGCTCGATGCCCAGGTCGTCGGTTTCCGCGACAAGGTGTCGTATTTGATGCCATTCAAAAAGGCGATCGGCCTGACCACCGGCGCGCGGGTGTTGCCGTCCCCCGACAAGATCAGCCTGCAAATCGGTTCCGGCTGGCTGGGCCGCATGGTCAACGGCCTCGGCGAGCCGATCGACGGCCTGGGCAAGCTGGGCGGCGACTTTCCGCTCGACTCGCAGCCGCCGCGCATCAATCCCCTCAAGAAGAAGCCGGTCACAGAGCCGCTCGACGTCGGCGTGCGCGCCATCAACTCCATGCTGACCCTCGGTCGTGGCCAGCGCGTGGGCCTGATGGCCGGCTCCGGGGTCGGCAAGTCGGTGCTGCTGGGTCTGATGACGCGGCAAACCGTGGCCGACGTGGTCGTGGTGGGCCTGATCGGCGAACGCTCGCGCGAGGTGCGCGAATTCGTCGATATGTCGCTGGGTAAAGAGGGCTTGCAAAAGGCGGTGCTGGTGATCGCCCCGGCCGACGAAAGTCCGCTGATGCGCATCATGGCGACCGAATTGTGCCACTCGATCGCGGCGCATTACCGCGACCAGGGCAAGAACGTGCTGCTGCTGGTCGATTCGCTGACCCGCTACGCGATGGCGCTGCGCGAAGTGGCGCTGGCGCTGGGCGAGCCGCCGGCCACCAAGGGCTATCCGCCATCGGTATTTTCCGCCCTGCCCCAGCTGGTGGAATCGGCCGGCAACGGCGAAAACCAGGTGGGCAGCATGAGCGCCATCTACACCGTGCTGGCCGAAGGCGACGACCAGCAGGATCCGGTGGTCGATACCGCGCGGGCGATTCTCGACGGCCACATCGTGCTGACGCGCGAACTGGCCGAGCGCGGCCATTACCCGGCGATCGACATCGGCCAGTCGATCAGCCGCTGCATGAGCCAGGTGATCACGCCGGAGCACATGCTGGCGGCGCGTGCACTGAAAGCGAGCATGTCGCGCCACGACCGCGTGCGCGACCTGATACCGCTCGGCGCCTATGTGCCGGGCGCCGACCTGGTCACCGACAAGGCCGTGATGCTGCATCCGCGCGTGGAACAGTTCCTGTGCCAGGGCACCAAGGAAGAAGCGCCTTACGCGCCGTGCATCAACCAACTTGAAACGCTGATGAAGTGACACCTTGAAGTGAGACCGACAATATGAGCCAGCACAACATCCGCAACCTGACCACCCTGGTCGCCCTGCGCAACACCGAAGTGGAGCGCCTGCAGACCGAGATGGCCGAAAAGACAAACTTGCGCGACCGCTACCAGAAAAATCTCGACCGCCTGACCGGGCTGTACGTCAACATGGGCGCCAGCGGCAACCTGCACCCTGCCCTGGCCGGCAACTGCGGCGACTACAAGCAGGCCGTGATGGTGATGGCCGACAACCACCGGGTGGACCTGCATTTGCACGAGGCCGACATGGCCGTTTCGCAGCAGGCGCTCAATGCGGCCTGGGCCAGGCGCGAGGTGCTGGGCAAGGTGCTCGACAAACAGCACAAGGTGGTTCAGAAAGAGCAACATTCCAAGGAACGCAAGCAGCATGATGAATTGGCAACGCAAGCGTGGTGGCGCGGGCAAAAGTAAATGGGCTTACGCGCAACACCGGAAAAATAGTTAAAAAACTTTTCATAGGGAAACGATTAGGGTCGCCTTGTATCAGGGTACACTCACTCATTGTTTCCAGGAGCAACAATATGGCCATCATCACCAGTCCAACCTACGATCCGCAAACGACGGCCACCAACCTGGCCAATGCCTATATCAAGGCGCCCCAGGCCGTGCTCGATGCACAGGTTGCCCGGGACAAATCCGACACGGCGGCGCTGGCGACGCTGGGCACGGCGTTGTCCACGTTCCAGACCGCGATCAACGCGTTGGCCAATGGCGCCAGCAAGACCATCAGCGCTCGCGGCGCCACTTTCAGCGACACCACCATCGCCACCGGCAGCGCCGGTGCGCTCGCTGCCGCCGGCAGCTATTCGTTCTTCGTCGAGCAGGTGGCCACGGCCGGCCAGGTATCGTTCGGCATCAGCAACGGCCTGGCGCCCAATAACGGCAAACTGAACATCAAGATGGGCGACAACTCGATCATCGAGATCGACCTGGCCACGGCCAACACCGACAACAACGGTGAACTGACGCCAAAGGAAATCGCTGCCGCCATCAATGCATCGTCCAACAACGACGGCAAGCTGACCGCGTCGACCATCACCATCAACGGCGATACCCGCCTGGTGCTGACCTCGACCAAGACCGGCAAGGATGCCGGCGTGGAAGACATTACCTTGACCGGCGCCACCGATCCGACACTATCCGCCAACCTGGCCAGCAAGACCGTGTTGACGGCCGCCAATAACGCGATTGTCTGGTCCGGCCCCAAAACCACCGGCACAAAGATCGAACAGGCGTCCAACACCTTCACCGTCATCGATGATGTGAGCTTCACCATCGCCAAAGCGCAGGGCGCCAGCGATGCGCCAATCACGCTCAAGGTAGGTGCCGACACTGCCGCCACCACGGCCAACGTGCAGTCGTTTGTCACCGCTTATAACAATTTATACAACGCGATCAGCTCCCTGACCCAGGCCGGCAACGCCGCCAGCAATGTTACGCCAGGCGTGCTGAACGCCGACTCGGGCGTCAAGGCGCTGCGCGACCAGCTCGGTACCGCCTTGCGCGCTGCCACCGGCGGCCTGTCCCTGGTGAGCTTTGGCATCACCGGTAATCGCGACGGCACGCTGTCGCTCGATACCGCGCGCCTGACCAAGGCCGTGGCCGCCAACCCCGGCTCGCTGGACACGATGTTCGGCAGTTCGTCGTCGCTGGGCCTGAACGATAGTGGCGTGTTGGGCAAGATGAACAAACTGATCAGCAGCTGGACCGACACCTCCAAGGGGACGATCTCGGTGCGCAAGCAGGCCAGCACCAAGCTGCAAAGCCAGCTGGCCGACCGCCAGACCGCCCTGGAAGTGCAGTTCAACAACGCCTATCGCCGCTACCTGACGCAATTTACGACCTTGCAGCAGTTGCAGTCGTCGATGACCAACACGTCGAACCTGTTCACGGAGCTGTTCTCCAGTAGCAGCAAAACTTAAGCATCAACCCCGGGCGGCAACCGCCGCCTTTTACACAGTACGGTGAACACCATGTTGAATCACGAAGCTTATAGCAGTTACCACGCCACCAACCTCGACGCGCAGGTCGCCCGCGCCTCGCCGGTCGAACTGGTGCTGGTCTTGACCGACGGCCTGCTCGAAGAGCTGGCGCGCGCGCGCGGCCATATCGCCGGCAAGCGCTACGAGCTCAAGGCGATCAGCCTGAACAAGTGCACCGATATCATCAATGGCCTGTCGAGCTCGCTCGACTACGACAACGGCGGCGAGGTCGTCAAGAATCTCGGCCGCCTCTACGAATACTGCGCCAGCCGCCTGTACACGGCGGGCATCAATCTCGACCCGCTGGTGATCGACGAAGTGATCGCCCTGCTGACCACCATCAAGAAAGGCTGGCTCGGCGTCCAGGCCAAGGCCAATGGTGGATAGGCAACGCACACTGCTGTCGCTGACGCAAAAAATGCATGCCGCTGTCGGCGCGGAAGACTGGTCGATGCTGGCGGCGCTGAACACGCTGCTGTCCTCGACCCTGCCGCAGATGGCAGCGCAAGGTGCGTGGGACGCGGCCGAAAAGGCCGCCCTCTCGGCCCTGTACCAGGTACACCAGGAAGCCGCACGCCGCTGCGACCTTGCCACCGCAGAAGTCGGCCGCAAGCTCAGCGAATTGCAGGCGAATAAAGAAGGCTTGCTCGCCTACGCGCTGGACAGCGAGCTGGCAGAAAACGGATATACAGCATGACGATGACCATCACCAGCCCGGCCACGCCGGCCACCACCAGCACCACCAGCACCACCAGCGCCCTCATTACCGGTATTGCACCGGCCGGGAAGCCGGGTGCGAGCGAAGATTTCCTGCTGACCGGCATTGTTGGCCGCCAGCCCGCGCCGGCCGGTGCTCCGGCCAACGCCACTGCGCCGGGCACGCCGGCCGTACCGACCGACCGCGCCGCGCAAGCGCCGCTGTTTGCGCACGTCATGGACACGACCACCGAAGGTGACGCGACCGTTGCTGCACCAGCAGCCGCTACTGCCATCAAAGAGCCGGCAGATACCGATACCGACAATGCCGGCGTCGCCGCCGCAGTGACACCCGCCGTGATCGTCGCCCCCGTGTTCGCCAGCGTCATGGCCCCCGCCATCGCGCTGCCTGCCCTGGCCGGCAACCGGTACGTTGCGCCGGCGCCGGTGGCGGCGGACGCCACGGTGAGTACTGCGGTCAGCGGGGTGGCTGGCACAAGTGCCGGCGCCACGCTGTATCCGTCCGCTACCCCGTTCAACCTGCCTGCCGCGAATATCGCCGTGACCACGCCTTCGGGCGCGGCACCGCAGGCCAGCTATACCGCGCTGCAGGATGCCAACCAGTTGGCGCTGGCACAGCAAGCCGCGCGTGTCACCGAGGACATCGGCGCCCCGTTGTTGGCCACGTACGGCTATGCATCCGCAGTCACGCCAGCGCACCCGCAGTTGATCGAGGCCACAACCGCCGCAGCAGTCACAACCAGCGTGCCGCGCACGTCCGGCATCCCGGTCGCCGGCATGATCCCGGCTGTCACCAGTCACGGGGGCACCGTGGCCGACGCTGCTGCACCTGCGGTCTCCAACACCGCCATCACGGAAAATGCCGTGCCGGCTTCGATCCCGGGCCTGGTCAAGCCATTCAACCCAGCGCTGGCCACCAACGCCGCTGCCATGCCGGGCCACCAGGCAGGCGCGGCGCCAACCACGACGGCCCCTGCTGCAATCACCATGGCTGCAACAGCCGACACGACGACCACCACTGCCACCATTGCCACTACGGCCGCCACGGCAGCGCCGACGACCAGGGCTGCAGCGCCGGCGGCAACGGCACGGTTCGCCACGTCGGAGTATGCAGCCGCTCCCGCAGTGGCAACGATCGCGGCCGAGGCAAGCGGCCAACATTTCAGCGGGCGCAAGGCCGCCGCCGTGACCAATGCGGCACCGTCATTCCCGGCCAATGCGGCATTGTCATTCCCGGCCGCTGCCGCACTGCCACTCCCGACCACCGCCACGCTGCCGGTTCCGGCCGCTACCACAATGCCACACCGGGCCACCGCCGGTGCTGCCACCAGCGCGACCATTGCCAGCTACCCTGCCGTGGCCGGCGCTGCCCAGCCCCGCGTGATGCCTGCCGTCGCCAGCGCAGGCGTGGACGTCGCCGTGCCCGCACCAGTGGCCGCCAGCCGCGACCATGGTTTCGGCATGACCAGCGACGACGGCCAGGCAACGGCGAAATTTACCAGCGCGCTGGCCGCCACTGCCGGCGCTACCCCGCCCGCCGTGGCGACCGCAGCGCCAACGCCTGCCGGCTTCGCCGCGCCGGTCAAGCTGGCGGGGGCGCCAGAACAATGGCAGCAGCCACTGCGCGAAGCGCTGGGCGACCGCCTGCAAGTGAATTTGCAACGTAACAACAACCAGGCCGTGATCCGCCTCGACCCGCCGAACATGGGCAGCATCGAGATTTCGATCCGCCAGAGCGCCGGCGCGCTGCAAGTGAACCTGTCGGCCAGTAACAGCGAGGTCGTGCGCCAGCTCAACGCCATCGGCGATTCGGTGCGCCAGGACCTGGCCACCCGCCAGTTCAGCGACGTGGCGGTGACGGTATCGACTTCCCGCACGTCGGCCCTGTCGCAAGCGACACCGCAGCAATCCTATGCGCAGGGGCAGCCAGATGGCGGCCGCCAGCAGCAACAGGAGCAGGAGCGCGGTCGCAACCCGGGCCGGGCCCTGTACCAGGATGACTCGAAACCAATTTTTGCCATGAATGACCAGGAGTAATCTGTAGATGAACAAGAAAATAATTGTCGCGATCGCGCTGGTCGTCGTAGTTGGCGCGGCCGTGGCCGGCGGTGCGTTCTGGTATATGTCCAAGGGCGCCCACGCGGAAGAGACTTCTGCCGATGGCAAGAAGGCCGCGAAGAAGGAAGAGAAAAAGAAGGAAGGTCCCCCCAAGTACATGACGGTGGACAAGGTCATCATCATGCTCAAGCGTCAGCCCGGTGACACCAGTTCCCACTACATGTCGGCCGACCTGGTGATCACCACGGACGAGAAGACCGAGAAGCAGGCCAAGGAACATTTGCCGATGTTGCGCAGCGTTGCCGTGCGCACGCTGTCCGACCTGACCATGGCCACGGCCCAGACCATGACGATCGACCAGTTTGCAGAGGCATTGAACAAGGCTTTCGATGAAGCGTACGAGCACGAGGGCCTGGACAAGCCGTTTACCGATGTCATGATCGGCAAGCTCATCATTGAGTAAGCCACAGCCAGCATGGTTAACAGTGGAGCGGGCATGGCCTATGTAGAGCATTCTGGCAATGCGTATGCCGATGGTTACGGCGACGGCGGCGACGGCGCGGTGGCGATGCACAGCCCGGCCGACGAGCAGAAATACCTGCTGTCGTACGCGCCGCTGGTCAAGCGCATCGTGCGCCAGCTCAATTCGCAGGTAGCGGGGGCGATCGACCGCGACGACATGGAGCAGATCGGCCTGATCGGTTTGCTCGAAGCGCTGCGCCGCTATGGCACGCCCGACGAAACGTTCGGCAGCTATGCCAGCTTGCGCATCCGCGGCGCCATCCTCGACGAGTTGCGGCGCCAGGACTGGCGCCCGCGCGCGGTGCGCCAGCACAGCCACAAACTGCGGGACAGCGTGCGCGCGCTGACCCGCAAGCTGGGCCACGAACCGAGCGAACAGGAAATCATGACCGGGCTGTCCTTGACGTCCGAGCAATACCAGGCCTACCAGCTCGACGAGAACGCCGAGCTGATCGCCAGTTTCGATGAAGTACTGCAGGAATCCGTGGGCCAGGACAGCGCCCCGGGACCGGAAGAACAATTGATCGTGCGGCGCAGCCTGGAACAGGCCTTGCGCAGCCTCGACGAGCGTGAGCAGCGGGTGGTGCAGATGTACTACGAATTCGAACTGAGCTACAAGGAAATTGCGGCCGTGCTGGATCTGACCGACGCCCGCGTCTGTCAGCTCAACAAGGCGGCCCTGAACAAAATGAAAGCCGTGCTGCAAGCCGCGTAGCGACTCGCACAACACGACCACCAGGAATCAAAAATGACGCGGAAAGGCGAATCATCATGCAGCAACTAGTTGGCATCCTCATCATTTTAGGTAGCGTCTTCGGCGGCTTTGCCCTGATGGGCGGCACGTTCCACCAGATCTGGCACCCGCTCGAGCTGATCGTGATCGGCGGCGCCGGCCTCGGGGCATTGGTGCTGGGTAACCCGACCCACGTGCTCAAGGAGCTGATGACGCAGATCAAGAAGATCATCGTCCGCAAAAAATACGATTCCGAATTCCAGCGCCAGTTGCTGCTGCTGATGTACGAACTGCTGCAACTGGCCGCCGGCGGCCTGAAAGCACTCGACGCCCACGTCGAAGCGCCGAAGGACAGCCCGCTGTTCCAGCGCTATCCGCGCGTGCTGGAAGAGCCGAAGCTGCTGGCCTTCATCGTCGATAACTTCCGCCTGATGGCGATGGGCAAGATCAACGCGCACGAACTCGAAGGCGTGCTGGACCAGGAACTGGAAGCGCTGCACACCGAGCTCGAACAGCCGGCCAAGTCGCTGGGCAAGATCGGCGAAGCGATGCCGGGCTTCGGCATTCTGGCCGCCGTGCTCGGTATCGTGATCACCATGAGTACCGTGAGCCAGGGCGCCACCTCGGGCGAGATTGCCGAAAACGTCGGCGCGGCCATGGTCGGCACCTTCATCGGTATTTTCCTGTGCTACGGCCTGATCGATCCGCTGTGCAATATGCTCAAGCAGCTGGTCAACCAGGAAGCGTCGAACAAGGAAACCGTCAAGGTGGTGCTGGTGACCCACGTGGCCGGCAAGCCGGCGCTGCTGGCGATCGACTCGGGCCGCCGCCTGGTGCCACTGAACATCAAGCCGAGCTTCGCCCAGCTCGAACGCTGGATCAACGACCTCGAAGGCCGCGACAGCGAACCGGCCGACGACAGCCGCCGGGGAGGTCGTGGTGCTAAAGCCGCATGAGAAAGCGCATGACCAGACCATCGTCAAGCGCGGTGGCGGCAAGCACAAGCACGACGATCACGGCGGCGCCTGGAAAGTAGCGTTCGCCGACTTCTGCCTGGCGCTGATGTGTTTGTTCCTGGTGCTGTGGCTGATCGCCGCCCGCAATACGGAGGCGCTGGAACAAATCATGACCGAATCGGACGGCGCCAAGACCGACCAGGGCAAGGGCATCATGCCCGAGCAGGTGGGCGGTCCGCGCGGCAGCCTGATCGAACGGTTCCCGATGCCGCACACGGGCAGCACCGACCAGCCCGGCGAAAAACTGGCGCCCGGCGAGCCGGCCGATCCGACCTCCGCAGCCAAGGTCAAGTACGAAAGCCCGGACGATTTGCAGGCCCTGTCGAAGGCGCTGACCAAGATGAGCGCCGACTTTGGCCTGACCTCCAACCTGGAAGCGGTGGTCACGCCCTACGGCTTGCGGGTGATGCTGCACGACACCGACAAGCAAGGCATGTTCGTGCGCGGCAGTGCCGTGCCAACCGACAAGTTCCGCGCCCTGCTGCGCAAGATGGGACCACTGTTCGCAAAGATGGAAAACCAGATGCTGATCGTCGGCCATACCGACTCGATGCAGTATGCCGATACCAGCTATGCGGCGTTTTCCAACTGGACGCTGTCGGCCAACCGCGCCATGTCGGCCCGCGCCCAGCTGCTGGCCGGTAGCATGAACGCGGAATCGGTGCTGCAAGTGGTGGGCATGGCCGACCGCGCGCCGCTCGATGTCAAGCGCGCCGATGCCGGCGTCAACCGCCGCATCGAACTGCTGATCCTGACCACCAGCCAGGCCAGAACCATCGCCTCGATGTTCGGCATGCCGGACAACACGGTGCCGCTGACCGAACAGATCAACACTGCCCTGCCCGATCCCGGCCTGCTGCAAAAGCTGCGCGATTCGCTGGGCCGCAACAACTGACGCTACAATAACGCCATGCAAACCAAGCCAACCAGAGGCACCCGTATGAGAATCACGACCGCGACTCCCGACGGCATGGCCGTCCAGCGTGTTGCCGAACCGGCGCCGGTGGACGGCGCCGACGCCCCCGCTGCGCCGGCCACTGCGGCGCCGTTGCAGTCGGCGGTGATGCAGCCGGCGCTGCAAGCGATGCGCGACATGCCGGAAATCGACCAGGAAAAAGTGGACATGCTGCGCGACGCGCTGGCCAAGGGCGAACTGCCGTTCGATCCCGCCAAGCTGGCCGGCCTGATCCAGCGCTTCCATGGAGTGGAAAAGTGAGCAACGCAGCGTCGCCCCCGCCGGTATCGCGCCAGGAAGCCATGCGCACGCTGCTGGCCGGCATAGCCGCCGACATGCAGGCATATGCCGGCCTGGCGGCGCTGTTGGAAGAGCAATTTGACGCCGCACTGCGCCACCAGGGGCCGCGCCTGGGCGATATCGCCGAAAAAATCACCGGCATGGTGGCCGAGGCCGATGCCCGTCGCATCCAGCGCGTTGCACTTGCGCAACATCTAAATGGCGCGAACGGCACCATGGCGCAGGCATTTGCCTTGCTCAAACCGGCTGCGCGCGAGAAAATGGAAGCCGATTGGCTGGCGCTCGAAGCGCTGGTGATCGAATGCAAGCGCTTATCGAAGCGCAATGCCGATTTGCTGGTCGAACAGCACGGCATCATGCAGCGCGTGCTGCATGGCGAAGAACACATTTATGAGCCAATTTAATCCCACTGCCTTTACTGCGGCCACCGCCGCCACGGTCTCGAACATCAGCGCCACCCGGCCCACGGCCGGCTTTGGCGGGATGGTCTCGACCGGCGCATTTTCGAGCACGTTTCAGCAGGTGCAAAACGACGTGGTTGGCTATATCAACCGCGGTGATGGCGGTTTCAGCAGCAATGCGGCGCCGTCATCGGCCCAGGCCATGCAACTGGCGGCCCTGAATGCCAGGCACGCTACCGGCGCCATCGACGATGGCGGCATGGACAGCGACAGCCGCCAGCAATTCCTGGCATCGATCAAGCCCTGGGCCAGCGAGGCGGCCGACAAGCTGGGCGTCTCGCCCGAGCTGGTCGTGGCCCATGCGGCGCTGGAGTCCGGCTGGGGCCGGCAACCGTTGCGCAAGGGCGGCATCGACACCAACAACCTGTTCGGCATCAAGGCCGGCAGCGGCTGGCAGGGCGACGTCGCCAACGCCACCACCACCGAATTCGAGCACGGCGCCATGCTCAAGAAGACCGAGCGCTTCCGCAGCTACCCGGACACCGCCAGCGCGTTCCGCGATTACGCAGATCTTTTGGCCGGCAACCCGCGCTACCAGGGCGCGCTCAATACGGGCAGCGACGCCCGTGCCTTTGCCAACGGCCTGGCACGCGGCGGCTATGCCACCGACCCCGGCTACGCCGACAAGCTGGCCCGCCTGGCCGCACAGCTCCAGCGCGCCTCTGCGGCTGCGGCCGACTGACACCTCGACCGGACCAGCGCCATGCAGGCCGCCCCGCCAGGTGCGGGCGCCGGTCTGTCCACCCGGGTTCAGCGCGCCGCAGGCATATCCGCCGGCTGCACCGCCCCCGGCCCGGTCACCCGCGCGCGGATGATGTTGCCGCTGGAATTACGCACGCGCACCTGGCTGCCCTTGGCGCCCGCATCCATCGCTTCGCCCGACATGGACACCGTGACCTGGTCGCGGCTGGCGACAATGTTGACAAGGTCGCCACGCTTGACCAGGATCGGCGATGCCAGCGAACCGGTACGCAACACTTCGCCCACGCGCACGGTGCGCTTGGCACTCATCCCCACAACCTCTTGCGGATCCGACACACTGTCGCCCACGGTCGAAATATCGTGGCGCTCAAGCAACACATCTTCATCTGTAATGATTTTTCCAGCGCCGATGTCGTTGGCCGCAATCACGATCCGCGCCGACACTTTGGCGCGCACCACGAACTCGTAACGCCAGTTGCCACCGCGCGCACCGTCGCCGCTGCAAATGGCGTTGAAACGCATGCGCGCGGGCTGGCGGGTGTCCGCCGCCTCGACTGATACTGCGCTGCCGCACGCGGCCAGCGGGCGGCTGCCGCGCACCACCGTGATGTCGAATTCGGGCTCGGCCAGGCCGCGACTGTCGGCCCAGCGCAACACATACTCGCGCGCCGCGTCCTCCACCAGCAGCAGCACTTTGTCTGCCGGGACAGGCGCGGCATGGGCGGAAGTGTTAAAAAAGATGCTTCCGGTTAGCAACATTCGGCTCAAACCAGTTACAATAGTTTTGTTGAACATGGGCAATACCTCTACTATGATGCAAGCGAACGCGCCTGTCGTGCGAGACCAACATTCTACATGCCGAGCAAGATTGCAATGAGGAATAGGCGGGAAATTTCCGCTGCGCAACAGAGCTTAACAGTTACATAGTATTCACCGAAACACCATTCGATCCTGCAAGGAGACCACCATGGGCATCAATTTCAACCAGGTTACCGGCGTCCACGGCGATGCGCTGCAACTGCGGGCGGAACGTACCCGCATTCTCGCGGCCAACCTGGCCAATGAAAACACCCCCGGCTTCCAGGCGCGTGACATGGACTTCGGCGCCGCCCTGGCCAACCTGCAAGCCGAAGCCTCCGGCGAACCAGGCGGCGATGGCGAAGCCTCCCAGATGTACCGCGTGCCATTCCACCCCGCCCGCGATGGCAATACCGTCGAACTTGGCGTCGAACAGGCGGCATTCTCGCAAAACGCCGCCGACTTCCAGACCAGCCTGACCTTCGTCAACATGAAATTCAAGGGTCTGGCCAAGGCCATCGCCGGTCAGTAAGACTGCCCAACCACCGTAAGGGAACGACATGTCGTTTAAAGATATTTCCGAGATCGCCGGCTCGGCCATGGCCGCACAGAGCGTGCGTCTCAATACCATCGCCTCCAACCTGGCCAATGCCGACGCCGTGGCCGGCAACGAGGGCGAGACCTACCGCGCCCGCAAGCCGGTGTTTGCCACCGTGCTGGGCGAAAACAGCGAAGGCATGATGACCGGTGGCAAGGTGCAGGTGCTGGACGTGGTCGAATCGTCCGAACCGCTGCGCAAGGTGTACGAACCGGGCCACCCGATGGCCAATGCCGACGGCATGGTGTTCTACCCCAACGTCAACGAAGTGGCGGAGATGGCCGACATGATGTCGGCCTCGCGCGCGTTCGAAACCAATGTCGAAGTCATCGGCCGCATCCGCACGATGCAGCAATCCCTCCTTAAACTTGGTGAAAGTTAAGTCATGGCAGTCAGTCTTCTCAATAACGGCACCACCACGACCGGCACCGGCGTCAGCAACGCGGTAACAACGAACACGGCCAGCGAAGCGTCGGAGATGTTCACCAAGCTGCTGGTAGCGCAGATCCAGAACCAGGATCCGCTGTCGCCATCGGACCCGGCGCAGTTCGTCCAGCAACTGACGCAACTGTCGCAAACCGAGGCGCTGCAAAAGCTCTCGACCCTGACCAGCGCCAACTCCAGCATTCTGCAGAGCATGCAAGTGCTGTCGCTCGGTGCGCAGGTGGGCTCCGACGTGATGGCCCAGTCCAGCCAGGTCCGCGTCGATGGCACCACGCCCGTCAGCGGGCAGGTGGTGCTGGAAACCAGCAGCACCAATACCAACCTGGTGCTGACCGGCGACAACGGCGAGAAATATACGGTCAAGCTCGGCACCCAGGCGCCCGGCAACGTTCCGTTCACCATCGACCCGAGCAAGCTGGGCCTCAAGGAAGGCACTTACACCATGGCGGTGGAAACCAGCACCAAGGAAACCCCTGCCATCGACATCCAGGGCCGCCTGAACAGCGTGCGCATCTCGGCGACCGGCGGCGTGGTGCTCAACGTCGCCAACCTGGGCGAAATCGATCCCGGCAACATTACTGCGTTTAACGGCAAGCCTGCTTTAGCCATTCAATAATTCAATCTCTTAAAGGATTTCCATCATGAGTTTCGATATCGCATTGTCTGGCATCCAGGCCATCAACGAGGCCCTCAACAGCACCAGCCAGAACATCGCCAATGCCGGCACCTATGGCTACAAGGCCCAGCGCGCGAACTTCTCGTCGCTGGTGTCCGGCGAACTGCAGACCGGTGTCACCATCGGTTCGGTCACCCAGAACATCAGCAAACCGGGTGGCGTGCTGAGCACCGGCCGCTCGCTGGACGCGGCCATCAACGGCGGCGGCTTCTTCATCTCCAAGGCAGCCAATTCCGACGTGCCGCAGTACTCGCGCGTGGGCATCTTCGAAACGTCCAAGGATGGCTACCTGGTCGATACCCAGGGCAACCGCGTGCAAGGCTACCCGATCAATCCCCTGACGTCGGCGATGGGCGCCGTGGGCGACCTGCCGATCCAGACCGGCGCGATCCCGGCCGTGGCCTCGGGCAAGATGACCTATGTCGGCAATATGTCGGCCGACTGGACCGTCCCGGCCGCCTGGCCCGCGAACTCGATCACTCCGACCACCCCGCCCGACCCGAGCACCTTCAATATGTCGAAAGCCACGGTGATCTACGATACGCTGGGAGGCAAACACACGCTGACGCAATACTTCAGCCGCGACGACACCCTGCCGAACACGGTCAACGTCAACTACCTGCTCGACGGCGCCGTGGTGCCAGGCAGCACGGCGACCGTCCTGAAATTCAACCCTGCTACCGGTTCTTTGCAAAGCGTCAACGACGTGCCCCCCGACGCCACGACCGGCGCCATCCCCAGCACGGCTACGGTCAACCTGAGCGGTATTACGCCGCTGGCCAACGGCGCCAACCTGACCAACCTGGTGATCGACTACGACGGCAGCACCGGCAACTCCGGCGAAGCGACCACGTCCGCCAACAATGCCGAAGGTTATGCCTCGGGCACCTATACCAGCCTGGCGCTGGGCAACGACGGTTCGCTGATCGCCACCTACTCCAACGGTCAGAAACAGACCGTGGGCAAACTGGCGCTGGCCACCTTCGTCAACGAAGGCGCGCTGACCACGATCAGCGGCACCAGCTGGACCGAGTCGCTGGAATCGGGCCGTCCGCTGGTCAACGCACCGGGCACCGGCACGGGCGGCACCATCACCAGCTCGTCGCTGGAACAGTCGAACGTCGACATCACGTCCGAACTGGTGGGCCTGATGACGTCGCAACGCAACTACCAGGCCAACTCGAAGGTCATCCAGACCGAGAGCACCATGATGCAATCGCTGATGCAGGCGATCTAAGGTAGCGCATGGATTCGTTGATCTTTACCGCCATGAGCGGGGCCGAGCGGGCCCTGCGCGGCCAGCAGGTACGCGCCAACAACCTGGCCAATGCCGATACCGTGGGCTTCCGGGCCGACATGGAAATGTCCACCTCGCAGTCCGTGCAGGGTTACGGCTACGACGACCGCCACATGGCGCAGTTGCAGGCCAACTCGGTCAACACCCGCCAGGGCACGCTCAAGGCCACCGGCCGCGAGCTCGACGTGGCGATCTCGGGCGCCGGTTTCCTGACGGTCGAAGGACCGACCGGCGAAGCCTATACCCGCGCCGGCGCCATGGTGCTTGATGAAACCGGCACCCTGCGCATCAACGGCAACGTGGTGCTCGGCGAAGGCGGTCCCATCACGCTGCCCGAGTACAGCAAGATCGACATCGGCACCGATGGCACGATTTCGATCCAGAACCCGGGCACGACCACCATGCAAACCGTGGACAAGCTGCGCCTGGTAAAGGCCGAAGGTTCGGAGCTGACCAAGAACGAGTCCGGCCTGCTGATCGCGCGCGACGGCGTGCCGCTGGCGACCGATCCGACCGTGGTATTGCAATCGGGTCACCTGGAAGGCAGCAACGTTTCGGCAGTGGAAGAAATGGTCGCCACCATGAGCCTGAACCGCACCTTCGAAGTCCAGATGAAGTTGTTCAAGTCCACCGACACCATGGCCGAAACCGGCAATCGCCTGATCAGCGGCTAAGCTGATCCCAACAGTATTTAGGAGAAACCATGAATCCAGCAATGTGGATCAGCAAGACCGGCGTGCAAGCGCAAGACCAGAAACTGCAAACCATCGCCAACAACCTGGCCAACGCCAACACCATCGGTTTCAAGCGCGACCGCGTGGTGTTCGAAGACCTGTTCTACACGGTCGGCCAGCAGCCGGGCGCGCAAGTGGCCGACAACAACACCCTGGCGCCATCGGGCGTCCAGCTCGGTAACGGCGTGCACATGGTCGGCACCCAGAAAGTATTTACCAGCGGCAGCCTGCAAACCACCGGCCGCGAGCTCGACGTGGCAGTCAATGGCAACGGCTTCCTGGCCGTGCGCCAGCCCAGCGGCGAAACTGCCTACACCCGCGCCGGCCAGTTGCAGATCGACGCCAACGGCATCCTGGTCAACGCCCACGGCCTGCCATTGATTCCGCAGATCACCGTACCGGACAACGCCACCGCGATCACCATCGGTGAAAACGGCACCGTCTCGGCCACGATCGCCGGCACTGCCACCCCGAGCCAGCTCGGCCAACTGACGCTGACCAGCTTCATCAACCCCACCGGCCTGATGGCCCTGGGCGAAAACCTGTACGCGGAAACCGCCTCGAGCGGCACCCCGACCGAAGGTGCGCCCGGTACGGCGCAGTGGGGCAAGATCAAGCAAGGCACGCTGGAAGGCTCGAACGTGCAGGTCGTGGAAGAAATGGTGGACATGATCGCCGCCCAGCGCACCTACGAAATGAACACCAAGGTGCTGTCGGCCGCCGACAATATGTTGCAATACCTGGCTTCGGCAGCACGCTGATGAAAGCCGCACTGCCCTTGCTGGTCCTGGCCGCCTTGACCGGTTGCGCCAGCCTGGAACCGCCGGCGGTCCGCCCCGGCCCGATGGACGAACCGCCGCCGCTGGTGCGTTCGACCATGCCGCGCGTGTCCGGCGGCGGCGTCTACAGCCCCGACATGGGCATGTCGCTGACGTCCGACAGCCGCGCCTTCCGCGTCGGCGACGTGGTGACCGTGATGTTGCAGGAAACCACGCAAGCAAGCAAACGGGCAGGCACCAGTTATTCCAAGGAATCGTCGAACAATGTGGCGGCCCCGAGTTTGCTGGGCAAGGTATTCCCGAAAGCCAGTATCGGCGTCGGCGCCGACAATTCGTTCACCGGCGACGCCACCAGCACCCAGCAGAACGCCTTGACCGGGGCGATTACCGTGGTGGTGCAGGAAGTGCTGCCGACCGGCTTGCTGCGCGTATCCGGCGAAAAAGTATTGACCCTGAACCAGGGCGAAGAATTCGTGCGCCTGCGCGGCTACCTGCGCGCAGCCGACATCGATGCCGACAACCAGGTCTCGTCGCTGCGCATCGCCAATGCCCGCATCGCCTACTCGGCGCAGGGCACGCTGGCCGATACGCAATCGGCCGGATGGTTATCACGTTTCTTCAACGGCCCATACATGCCTTTCTGAGGCTGAGAACATCATGAACTTCCGCACGCTGTCCCGCCTCATCGCCCTGCCCCTGGCCCTGTGCCTGACGTTCGCCACCCTGCCCGCGCAGGCGGCGCAGGTGCTGCGCAACCTGGTCTCGGTCGAAGGCATCCGCGACAACCCGCTGGTGGGCTACGGCCTGGTGGTGGGCCTGAACGGCAGCGGCGACTCGACCCAGGTCAAGTTCGCCAGCCAGTCGGTGATCAATATGCTCAAGCAGTTCGGCGTCAAGGTGCCGGATGGTACCGATGCGAAATCGAAAAACGTTGCCACCGTGATGGTCTCGGCGGTGCTGCCGCCCGGCTACCGCAAGGGCCAGGCGATCGACGTGGTGGTGAGCTCGCTGGGCGACGCGAAAAGCCTGCGCGGCGGCGCCCTGCTGCTGACGCCGCTGCGCGCGGCCGACAACGAAGTGTATGCTCTGGCCCAGGGCAACGTGGTCGTTGGCGGCTTCTCGGCGCAGGGCAAGAGCGGTTCGTCGGTGACGGTCAACACACCGACCTCGGGCCGGATTCCCAACGGCGCCGCCATCGAGCGCGCGATCCCGACCGATTTCGCCAGTACCCCGAGCGTACGCCTGTCGCTGCGCCATCCGCACTTCCAAACCGCCATCAATATCGTCGATTCGATCAACAAGCGCTTCGGCGACATCGCCACCGCCAGCGACGCCACCTCGGTCGAGGTGCAGGCGCCATCGAACCCCACCCAGCGCATCGCCTTCATGGCCAAGCTCGAAGGATTGTCGATCGACGTGGGCGAGGAATCGCCGAAGGTGGTCTTCAACTCGCGCACCGGCACCGTCGTCATTGCCGACGGCTTGCGCGTGCGCGCGGCTGCCGTCACCCACGGCTCGCTCAAGGTGGTGATCTCGGAAAGCACCAAGGTCAGCCAGCCGAATGCGCTGGCCGGCGGCAACACGGTGGCTGCGCCGCAGTCGCAGGTGACTGCGGAACAGGGCATGCGCCAGATGTTCAACTGGCCGGCCGGCGCCAAGCTGCAAGCGATTATCGACGTGGTCAACAGCCTGGGCGCCTCGCCCGACGATATCATGGCCATCCTGCAAGCATTGGACCAGGCCGGCGCCATCGAAGGCGAACTGGTCGTCATTTAAGGACATCATGAGTTTTCCTCCCTCGTTCGATCCATCGCGCCTGATTCCGGGCATACCCGGCAAGTTGCCCGACGTGGTGGTGGCGCCGGCGATTAGCCAGCCCGGCCAGCCGGCCGACACCGTCGATCCGGCGTATCGTGCCAAGGCCACCGAGGCGGCGGTCAAGTTCGAGAGTTTTTTCATCGGCCACATGCTGCACCAGATGCGCTCCGGCGTGCGCGTGCTGGCCGACGAGGACAGCGCCATGAACAACAAGGTCAACCAGGACATGCTGGACATGGCCGACAACCTGGTGGCCGACCAGATCGCCGGGCGCCGCGCCTTCGGCGTGGCCGACGCCATCCTGCGCCAGCTGCTGCCGCAGCCGTCAGCAGCCCCGGCACCGGCCCCGGCCGGGGGCACGGAGAAAATCGTGCCCGCCAACGACAGAATGATTTCCAACGCGCAAAATTCTGCGCCAGCGCTTAATCTTTCCCGCTAAGCCGTCGCCTTCTACAAGTAACGGACCGGCATCACTCGCGCAATGCAAGCTGCGGTCCTTCGCGTTCACCAGGAAAGACCCTTGCAAACATGAGCATAACGTACAACGCATTGTCGGGCGCCCTGGCGGCCCAGGCCGCCATCGCCACGGTCAGCCAGAATCTGGCCAACTCGCAAACCAAGGGTTACACCCGCCAAGGCGTGCTGCTGCAATCGAATGTTGCCGATTTCAGCCGTAATTCGCCGGGCAATGGCGTGACGGTCGGCGCGTTGCTGCGTTTTTCCGATTCCTACAAGTCGCAACAGATGTGGCGCTCCAACTCGGAGCTGGGCCAGCGCGCCCAAACCCAGCCGTACCTGACCCAGCTCGAAAAAGTGATGAACGACCCGACGTCAAGCATCAGCTATGGCTTCGATAATTTCTTCAAGGCGCTCAACGCGGCTGCCGTCGATCCAACCTCGACGCCACTGCGCCAGCAGGTGATCAGCTCGGGCGATGCGCTGTCCAAGCAGATCAACAGTATTTACAACCTGGCTGCCAACCAGAAGCTGTCGACGCAACAGCAAAGCAGTGCCATCCTGCCCTCACTCAACGATTCGCTGGCCAGCATTGCCGCGCTCAACTCCAAGATCCAGCAAGTGGGCGCCAACGGCACCAACACCTCGGCCTTGATCGACCAGCGCGAGTTGCTGATCGATGAAGTATCGTCCCAGGTAGGCGTGGAAGTCGTGTACGGTCCGGACGGCAGTGCCAGCGTGTCGCTCAAGAGCGGCCAGCCACTGGTCGCGGCCGACGTCGCAGCCAACCTCAGCTACAGCAGCGCAGGCGGCGAACAAACCCTCAATCTCAGCTTTGCCGGCACCAGGTTCGTGCTCGACGACAGCAAGATCGGCGGCAAACTGGGCGGCCTGGCCAATTTCCGCACCAACACCCTGGCGCCGCTGCAACAATCGATCGCCGACATCGCCCAGCAATTCAGCAGCATGTTCAACGCCCAGCAGGAAAGCGGCGACAAGACCGATGGCGCCCCCGGCACCGCCATGTTCACGTTCGACCCGACCAGCACCACCGGCCTGTTGAAGGTCAACGAAGGTTTTACCACCGCCGACCTGGCGTTCGCCGAACGCGGCCAGCCTGCGGGCG
The DNA here is from genome assembly GCF_009295655.1 of Duganella sp. FT27W. Classification (NCBI taxonomy): domain Bacteria; kingdom Pseudomonadati; phylum Pseudomonadota; class Betaproteobacteria; order Burkholderiales; family Oxalobacteraceae; genus Duganella; species Duganella sp. FT27W. The sequence goes on along the minus strand of NZ_WHIV01000001.1, from coordinate 529,457 downwards.
ACAACAGCAATTTGCAGGCGCTGATCGCCATTCGCGGCAAACCGATCACGGTGGCCTCGGTGGGCTCGGTATTGCTTGGCGACGCCGACACCCAACTGGTCGGCAAGCTTGCCATCGAAAGCCAGCAAAACCAGTCCCAGCTCAAGACTGCCACCACGGTCCGTCAACAGGCCGAAGATGACTGGAAATCGACCAGCGCAGTCAACGTGGACGAGGAAGGCATCAGCCTGATCGAGTTCCAGAATATGTACCAGGCGAATATGAAGGTGATTTCCGTCGCGAACAACCTGTTCGACGCCACCTTGCAAATGTTTAACTAATTAGGGGAAGCGCGATGCGTATCGCCAGCAGCCAATACCAATCCACCATGTTGCGCGGCCTCGGTGAAAACCAGACCTGGCTCAGCAAGATCAATGAGCAGATGGCGACCGGCAACCGCATCCTGGTCCCCTCCGATGATCCGGTGGGCAACGTCCAGATCTCGCGCCTGACCCGCGAGCAAGCCCTGGTCACGCAGTACCGCTCCAACATCGCCTCGGTGCAGATCCGCATGTCGAGCAACGAATCCTACCTCTCGAGCATGACGCGCGACATCACCGACGTCAGCGACCTGCTGGTGTGGGCGGCCGACGGCAGCAATGTGCCGTCCGACCTCAATGCCATGGTGACGAGCCTGACCTCGCTGCGCGACAGCCTGGTCAACACCGCCAACCAGCGCGATGCCGAAGGCCGCTACGTGTTCTCCGGCACCGCCGTGGACCAGGCGCCGATCGCCTTGGTGGGGGGCACCTATGTGTATCAAGGCAACGAAAAGAATCAATCGACGGTGGTGGGCAACGGCGTTACCCAGACCACCAACGTCAACCTCAAGGGCATGGAAGACATGCTCGACAAGCTGACCGCAGCGATCACCGCCCTGTCCGATCCCGCCGTGCAGCCCAATTCGCCCGCGCTGCGGGCCATCGTTGGCGACGCCATGGCCAGCACTTCGGCCGGGCTCAACCTGGTGTCAGGCAAGATCGCGCAACTTGGCGGCGGCCAGAACATCCTGCAAACGCTCGATGACAACCATGCCAACGTCAGCCTGTCGAATGCGACCGCCATCGGCGACCTGAGCAAGCTCGACTACGCCGTCGCCGCCACCGAACTGGCCGGCTACAGCCTGGCGGTGGAAGCGTCGTACAAGGCCTATTCCAAGGTCAGCGGCATGTCCCTGTTCAGCCTCATCTAAGCGCCGAGCGTCCTATCATGCAAATTCCGTCACCATCGTCCCCTTCCGTGATTGTCACCGGCAATGGTGGCAATGCCAGCGCGGTGGACGGCACCGCCCTTGGCCAGCAAGGCCAGAACGCGGTCACCGCTACGCCGGTCACACCACCTGCCAGTACGGCAGCGCCGCTGCGGCGCGGCCTCAACAACTGGGACCAGCCGCTCCAGCGCGATATTTCCGGCGCCCAGCAGGCGCTCGACTTTCTCGAGCAGAGCGCCGGCCAGCTGCGCAGCCTGAAAGCCGACCTCAGCGCCCGCCTGGCCAATCGCCAGCGCGCCGACGGCAACCTGGAAAACAGCGTACGCCAGTTCAGCAATACCTGGCGCAGCCGCACGGCAGCGTCGGGCGGCACGCTCGACGCCCAGCTCAATTTCAGCAACGAAAACACCAGGACCCGCTTCACCGTGCGCGGCATGAACGTGGCCAACCTGCGCCAGGGCGGCCGCGAAGTGCTGGCGCTGTCGCTGGGCGGCCAGAACCTGAGCTCGGTGGTACTGGAGCCTGGCATGTCCGACCAGCAAATCGCCCAGCGCTTCGACGATGCGCTGGCGCCGGCCGGCGTGCGCGTCAAGCTCAACGATGACGGCCAGCTCGAATTTTCCGCGCCGGAAAACCAGTTCGCCGGCATCCGCGACAGCCTGGCCGTGCAGGGCAATGGCCAGCGCTTCCCCGCCGGCCAGCTCAATCGCCTGCGGGCCGAGCCGGAGGCGGCCGCGCTCAATCCCGAGTCCTGGCAAACCTCCGACGCGGAAGGCTTGCGCGCCACCTTGCAGCAAGTAGTGCAAGCGCTGGCCCACGTGGAAAAATCGATCAGCTCGGTACGCTCGGCGCTGGCTCAGGCCAATACGCGGGTGCAAAGCACAACCGCCGAGACCTCCACCGAGGGCATGGAGCAGGTGGCGGACAATTTCGTCGATACCGCCAAGCAGCCCGGCTACCAGTCGATGTTGTCGATCACGTCGGCGTTGTCGGGCATTAGCCGGGAACGCGTGGTATCGCTGCTGCGCCTGCGCTAAGCTCATGCCACAGACCGCGCTGCGCCAGCGCGGTCAATTCCGGCGCCGCCATCGGCTGCGCATACACATAGCCCTGAGCAAAATCGCAGCCGGCCAGTTCCAGCAAATGGCGCTGCGCGACCGTCTCCACCCCCTCCGCCACCACCCGCAGGCCCAGCCGATGGGCCATCAGGATCAGCGCCTCGCACATGGCCAGGTCGCCGCTGTCGCTGGCCAGGTGCTGGATGAAGCTGTGGTCGAGCTTGAGCAAGTCGATGCCGAAATGCTTGAGGTGCGCCAGCGACGAATAGCCGGTGCCGAAGTTGTCGAGCGCCACCTGCACGCCCATCTCGCGCAATTCGCGCAAGCGGTCCGCCACCTGGGTCGCCTTGTCCAACAGCACCCGCTCGGTGATTTCGATCACCAGGCTGCGTGGCGCCAGGCCCAGCTCGGCCGCGTAACCGAGCCAGCCCGCATACAACGCCGCATCGCCGCGAAATTGCGCCGACGACTGGTTGATGCCGACCTGGAAACCGGCGCCGATCTCGTCCTGCCACTGGCGCGCCTGGCGCGCCGCCTGGCGGAACACCCAGTCGCCGATTTCCATCATCAGCCCGCCCGACTCGGCAAACGGTAAAAAATCGCCGGGCGCCAGCAGGCCGCGCTGCGGATGGCGCCAGCGCAGCAGCGCCTCGGCGCGCTCGATGCTGCCGGTGCGCAGGTTGACGATCGGCTGATAGTGCAGTTCCAGCTGGTCGTGGGCCAGGGCTACGCGCAGGTCGAGCGTGACCTGCTGGCGCGCCTGCGCCGCCTGTTGCAGGTCGGCGGTGAAATAGCTGTAGCGGCAGCGGCGGTTTTGCTTGGCCGCGTACATGGCCTGGTCGGCATTGCGCACCAGGTCCTCGGGCGAGACCGCGTCTGCCGGAAACACCGAGATGCCGATGCTGGCTGACACCACCGGGTTGGCCGCCTGCAGCGCGAACGGCGCCTGCAGGCGGCTGACAATCGACTGAGCGATGCGCTCGACCCCGTTCATGCTTTCGAGACCGGTGAGGATCACGGTAAACTCGTCGCCGCCGAGGCGCGCCACGGTATCGGTGGCGCGCACGCAGCCGACGATGCGGCGCGCTGCCTCGACCAGCAGCGCATCGCCCTGGCCGTGGCCGAGCGTATCGTTGACCTGCTTGAAACCGTCGAGGTCGATGAACAGCAGCGCCAGCAAGGTGCCTTCGCGGCGCGCCTTTTTGACTTCCTGCCCCAGCCGGTCCTGGAACATGTGGCGGTTGGGCAGCGCGGTCAGCGTATCGAAATTGGCCTGCTGCCAGATCAGTTCGGCAGAGGCGCGGCTGTCGGTGATGTCGGACACCAGCGCCAGCGCGCCGAGGTAGGCGCCGCCGGCATCGAAAATCGGGTTGGTGGCCAGCGTCACCCACAGCTCGCTGCCGTCGCGGCGCAGGAATTTGAATTCGTGGCGTTCGGCCTCGCCTCCCCGGCGCTGGCGGCTGGCGATATTGTGCTCGAGGATGGCGCGGCCTTCATCGTCCATGAAAGCGACGAGCGGCTGGTCGAGCATGTCTTCGATGGTGTAGCCGAGCAGTTGCGCCATCTTGGGATTGACAAAGCTGGTGCGGGCATTGGCGTCGATTTCCCAGATGCCCTCCTCGGCGCAGTGGACGATGCGGCGGAAGCGCTCCTCGCTGCGCTCCAGTGCCGCCAGCTTGCCTTCGGCCGGTTCCAGTTGCACCCGCAGCGCCTGGCCGCTGCGGTCGGCGCAGGCGCGCAGCCTGACCGGCACGCCCGGCTGGTGGGCGTCCGGGCCGCGCACCAGTTGCAGGTCGCAGTGCTGCGGCAGGGCCTCGTTGAAAGCGGCGCGCACGAAACGGTCGAAGTCGTCGAGGAAGCGTGGCGCCACGAAATGGCGCAGGGTGAGCCGCTCGGGATTGACGCGCGGCACGCCCAGCAGGCCGGCGCCACTGACGTTCATTTGCAGGATGGTGGCGTCCAGGCCCAGGACGAAATAGCCGACCGGCGCCAGCAGGAACAAGTCGTTGACGAACGCCTGTTCGATGTCGACCTGCGCGGCAGCGGTTGGCGGCAGCTCGGCAACCTGGTCGGCGGCGATGGCGGCCAGCGCCGCGTGATACGACTCGGCCCCGGACAGCACGGCAAAACCCGGCAGCTGGCCGACCGGCTGGTCGGCCAGCAGCGGCGGGCGCCGCTGATCAGTGGTGTAGTTCTCCATACCCTCCCTTTGCAGTGCTACCGGGAAATGTCCTGAAGACTAGCCTAACATTGTCATTAAGAGATGTCGAGAAAACATCAATCGTCTGGCACGTGGGCGCTGCGAACGTTGTCAGCGCGCCATTACCAGGCCGCGCCCATGCGGCGGCGGCCGAAATTATGGCCCACGACCAGGATCGAACTGGCGATCAGGCTGGAGAGGCCGATCATCAGCTGGATCAGCTTATCGTCGGGCAGCACCCAGATCGAACCGGGGGGCGGTTCGGCCACGTTGGCGGCGGCCATGATCAACGGCGCCACCCAGTCGGCCTCGGGCGTCACGTCGAGGATCAGGGCGCCGTCCTGGGTCGTATGCAAGTAGATTTCGCCGCCGGCGTCGAGCGTGAAGCAGACGCCGTAGCCGGTTTCGTACGGGGCGATATGTTCCTGCAAACTCAGGTTATGTTCGGCGATCCACAGTTCCACATCGGCCGGGGTTTCCAGGCCACTCCACGGCACCGGCCGAAAGCGCGGGCGCGCGTTATTATCTTGCTGGTCTTGCTTGTTCAATCTGCACTTCCTGTGTCGGTCACCGAGGCGCCAGTGTACCCGATGGACAGCGCCGCCGTCAGCCCTTCCAGGTGCGATTGAGGCCCGTATCGGCGTGGATCCAGCCGCCGCGCGGACCGCCGCGATAATAGAAGCCGACGCCGCCCTGGCGGAAGCTTTTCACCAGGCCGCCCAGCACTTCCTCGTTGAGGTTGACGATGCGGATGTCGGCGGCGCGGCCCACCATGTGCAGCGACTGGCGCGCGGCCGGCACGCCTGCTTCGCGCAATTTGTTGTTCGACGCCGGGGTGCGGTAACCGGACAGGATTTCCAGCGGCGTGTCGATGCCGAAGCGGCGCACAAACGCTTGCGCGCCCCACAGGGTTTCGAACAGCTTGGGATCGATCTTGGCGGTTTCCTTGCCGTTGACGTCGCGCAGCAGGTGGCACAGGTCCTGGTAAGCGGAGTCGATGACTTCACCATCGCGCCAGTACAGCAGCTTGGCGCGCTCGTTGCTGGCCGGGCGATAGACTTCGATGGTGCGCGGACGCAGCCAGAACTCCAGGTCCAGCGCCTGGGCATCGAAAATGTCGGGCGGCGGTTCGAGCTCGCTGCTCTTGCCCGACGGCGCCGACTGCTGCGATGCGTGCGGCATGGCCGAGGCGGTTTTGGAATCGGTGATCACGGCCGGCGCGGCCGGACGTGCCACCGGTTTGGCCGGCTTGGCGGCCGCGGCGGTTGTTTGGCGCGGGGTACTGGTGCCGCAACCGATTAACGGCAACGCCAGCACACTGGCTGCCGTCACCCCGAAACCCTGCTGTAAGAACTCTCTGCGCGAAGCCATGGCACATCCGTGAAAAGTGATAGGGGTACTATAACTTATGCTGGGGGAAATAAAAAAGCGCGCACGGATCGATTTCGGTCAATTTGCTGCCCAGCGGACAAGAATCGACAAGTCTTAAGCGAGGATTAAGCGAATGCTAAGTCTCCAGCAAGGTTGGGCCGCCGTTGACGCGCGTCAGGCGGCAACCGCCTGCGGTTGCACTTGCGGTTGCACGCCGGCCAGGGTGGCGCGCGGTTCATCGAGCAGATAGCCCTGACCCAGCAGCGGCACTCCGGCAGCCGCGCCCAGTTCGCGCAGCGCCTGCAGCGCCTGGTCGGTTTCGATGCGTTTGAACACCACGCTGACACCGGCCTCGCGCGTGCGCTGCAACAGCGCCAGCAACCCCTCGGTGTCGTGCAGCACCCGCGTATCGAACTTGAACACGTCGGGCCGTAACCGGTCGAGTATGCCAACGGCGTCAGCTGCGCTATCGACGTTGACGGCAAAGCGGAAGCCGTTGCGGCGGTAGTTGTCCGAGACATAGTTGAGCAGCCAGCCCTGCTGCGGTGTGGCCACCGGCAATTGCAGCACCACGCGCGACAGCGGCAGTTCCAGCGCATCGAGGATGCGGCGGAAGGCATGGCCGTGGTTGCTGCTGACGGCGCTCAGCAGCCGGTCGTGCACGTTCAGGTACAGGTCGGCCTCCGCATTGGGTGCGGTATCGGCTTGCCGGAAAAAATTAATCGAATGCAGCATGCGGCACAGGCGGTCGAGTTCGATCGACTCGTTGTCGCTGGCCGCGTGGTCGAGCAGCTTCCACAAGGACAAGCCCTTGTCCTGGGCCGAGACGCTGCGCGCCAGGCCTTCGTAGGCGGCAACCTCGCCGGTCGCCACCGCGCGGATCGGCTGGAAGGCGCTGCTCATGGTGCAATTGAAGAACCGCCCCTGCGCCCTGCCCTCGTGATCGAGCCAGATGCTCGAGGTGACACCGGCGGCGCCCGTGGCGTCGGATAGACGCGTCAGGTACTTTTGCAAGATGGGAAATGACATGGTAATCCTCGACAACAAAACAATACCGACAGCGTATGCGGGCGCCCCGCAAAGCTGAACGAATGCTTTCAGCTATGGATATGCCAAAACATTCCTTCCGGCGCAACAGTGTGGCCGTTATCGTGGATCATCGTTATTGATTTTGGTCCGCCATGTGTCAGCTCCTTGCCATGAACAGCAGCAAACCGGCAGCCGTCGATTTTTCCTTCGCCGGCTTTGCCGAGCGCGGCGGCCGCACCGGCGAACACAAGGATGGCTGGGGTGTCGCCATCCACACCGCCGACGGCTGCCGGCTCGTCACCGACCACCTGGCCTCGATCGATTCGCCGCTGGCGCTGCAATTTCGCCAGCAGCCGGTCAAGGCGAAAAACGTGGTGGCGCATATCCGCAAGGCCACCCAGGGCCGCATTGCGCTGGAGAACAGCCATCCGTTTACACGCCAGTTGTGGGGCCGGACCTGGTCGTTCGCCCATAACGGCAACCTGGTCGATTTCGAACCGAACCCAAGCCTGTATTCGCCGCTGGGCGACACCGACAGCGAGCGCGCGTTCTGCCACCTGCTGTCGGGCCTGGCGCTGCGGTTCGCACAGCAGCCGCCGCGCCCCGTGCTGTTCGCTACGCTGGCCCTGCTGGCTGGCGAGATCGCTGCGCACGGCACCTTCAATTTCATCCTGTCCAACGGCGAGCTGCTGTTTGCCCATTGCAGCACCGACCTGCACTACGTGGTGCGCGAATACCCGTTCTCGGTGGCCAGGCTGATCGATTGCGACCTGAGCATCGATTTTTCCCGCCACAACCACCTCGACGACCGCATCGCCGTCATCGCCACCCAGCCGCTGACCTCCAACGAAACCTGGATCAAGCTGCAAGCGGGGGAATTGACATTGTTTGTCGGGGGCGAAGAGGTGGGCGCGGCGCCGGTGCGGTGCCGGCGCCAGGAACTGCTGCTCAGTTACTGAGTTGCTGCCAGGGAGTCAAGCCGAGTTGCAATTGCAAAAGCGTTTGCGCTTGGTGGCGTCGGCGCCGGCATCGCCGGATGCATCGAGCTGTTTCCAGAAAAATACTGTTTCCACGCCATACGGCGAGCGCACCTTGCCGGCGTCGGTGTAACCACGGCTGGCAAAGAAGCCCTGGCCGGTGGCCGTGCTATGCAACTGCAACGCCTTGACGCCCCAGCACAGCACCTGCTCTTCCACCCGCGCCAGCATGGCCTTGCCCAGGCCCTGGCCACGGGCTTCGGGCAGGACGTAGCACAGTGCCAGCTTGCCGGCCCCGGTCAGCAGGGCCACGCCAGCCACCGCGCCATCGAGCTCGGCCACTACGGAAAAATTGGTGGGCGAGACAAACCAGCTTTCGACCATTTGCGGAGTTTTATTGCCCAGCCAGGCATCGAGGATGGTGCGGTCATTTTTATGATCGACTTCACAGCATTCCGCGATGGAGCGGCGCAACACATTGCACGCCGCTTGCGCGTCTGCCGCCACCGCCACGCGAACCTGGGGGCTACGTATTTCAAGACTCATGTATGCTCACAAAACATTCCAATAGCAAAAGAAGCGTTGTGCGCTTCCCCGTGCTTGAGCGCGACTATACACCAAGCGGCAGATTGAGGTTGACGCGCACCTCGGTGCACGTGATCTACCTCGAAAGCCTAGGGTGTCGCCCTATTTTTGCCCACGAATGTTTTCAAAAATCGTTATGCGCTTTCCAGTGAACAGACTCGGCTTCTAACCCGCTTCTAAGCATATTACGAAATATTCGTTTCTTTTCTGTATGAAATTTTACACCATGACGGTGTTCCTTATTACCAAATCTCATTAAGAAAGCCATTATGACCTACCAGAATACGACCCGCCGTTTCGTTGTCACTTCGTTACTGGCCACTTCGGCAGTGTTCCTGGGCTTGCCGCTGCAGGCCAGCGCCGCCACGCCCGTGCTGCTGAATGCATCGTATGACGTGGCGCGCGAGCTGTTCAAGGAGATCAACCCGGCGTTCGTGGCCGAGTACAAGAAGACCACCGGCGAGACCGTCGATATCAACCAGTCGCACGGCGGCTCGTCCAAGCAGGCCCGCTCGGTGGCGGACGGCATGGAAGCGGCCGTGGTCACGATGAACCAGGCCAACGACATCGACCTGCTGGTCGATCGTGGCACGGTGGCGGCTGGCTGGGAAAAGAAATTCCCGAACAACGCTGCGCCGTTCTACTCGACCATGGTGTACCTGGTGCGCAAGGGCAACCCACAAGGCATCAAGGACTGGAACGACCTGGCCAAACCGGGCGTCAAAGTGATCGTACCGAACCCTAAAACCTCGGGCAACGGCCGCTACACCTACCTGGCCGCCTGGGGTTCGGTGATCAAGAACAAGGGTACAGAAGTGCAGGCGCGCGAACTGGTAACGCGCATCTTCAAGAACGTGCCGGTGCTGGACGGCGGTGGCCGTGGCGCCACCACCACCTTCACCCAGCGCGGCATCGGCGACGTGCTGGTGACGTTTGAAAACGAAGTGAACCTGGTCCGCGCCGAATTCGGCAGCAACTTCGACGTGGTCTATCCATCGTGGTCGATCCTGGCCGAATCGCCGGTGGCCGTGGTCGATAAAGTGGTGGACAAGAAAGGCTACCGCAAGGAAGCCACCGCCTACCTGAACTTCCTGTATTCGCCGCAGGGCCAGGACATCATCGCCAAGCATTACTTCCGTCCACGCTCGGAAGCGGCGTTCAAGAAGTACAACGCCAACTTCCGCCAGATCAGCCTGTTTACCATCGATGACGTGTTCGGCGGCTGGAAAGCAGCGCAGAAGAAACACTTCGACGATGGCGGCGAGTTCGACAAGATCTACCAGAACAAATAACGATAGTCGGAACCATTCGTTCACGAAATGGACCGTCGGCCTTACTCTGGCTAGGTAGACATCAACCACACAAAGGAATCACGATGGCCATTTCTGAAATTAATGTACGTAACCAGTTCCGCGGCAAGATCAAGGAAATCATCTTCGGACCGGTGGTCTCGGAAGTGGATGTGGAAACCCAGCACGGCATCGTCACCTCGGTGATCACCTCGCGCTCGATCCATGATCTCGACCTGAAGGTCGGCAGCGAAGTGATCGCGCTGGTGAAATCGACGGAAGTATCGATCGCCAAGATCAGCAGCTGATTCTCCTTGCGTTGTTCCCTTAAAAGCCCCGCGCCGCGTGCCCGGGGCTTTTGTTTTATTGAAATGTTTAAAATAATGGAATCCGCGAGTTACGCACAATAGACGAGAAACCACTTTAATGTTATCGTCCAACCTCAGTGTTGCCGCATAGCCAGTGGTTTTCTACCGTCCTGGTCATGTGCTGCGTCGCCTCCACGACGCCCTGTTCCACCCTACATCCCAAACCGAAACTACCGAACATGCTCAAGAAAATTGTTGCTGTCTTGCTGAGTACGTTTACTGCCGCCGCCCTGGCAGTGCCGCTCGGTTCACAGTCGGTGCTGGTTGTCGAAGACGACACCGGCAAAGTCATTCTGGAAAAGAATGCCGACATACAAGTACCCATTGCCTCCCTGACCAAGCTGATGACCGCCATGGTCGTGCTCGATGCCAAGCAGGACATGAAGGAAGCGATCGAAATCGACCGCGCCGACGTGGACATGCTCAAGCACAGCACCTCGCGGGTGCCGGTCGGCGCCGCCATCACGCGTGGCGACGTGCTGCAACTGGCGCTGATGTCCTCGGACAACCGCGCTGCCGCCTCGCTGGCCCGCACCTATCCGGGTGGCACCGAGGGTTTCCGCCGTGCGGTCAACGCCAAGATCCGCGCGCTGGGCCTGGCCAATACCGTGATCGAGGAACCGACCGGCCTGTCGCCGCACAACCGCTCCACCGCGACCGACCTGGTCAAGATGGCACGGGCAGCGTCGGTCTATCCGGAAATCACCCGCATCACCACCGACAAGAAGGACTTGATCAAGATCAAGGGCCGTGACGTCGAGTACCACAATACCAACCGCCTGGTCGGCGCCAAGGGCTGGGACGTCGGTTTGTCCAAGACCGGCTACACCGAAGAAGCGGGCCGTTGCCTGATCATGCGCTTCAAGAGCGGCGGCAAGAACAACACCCTGGTGTTGCTCAACGCCAAGGCCAACTCGGCGCGCATCACCGACGCGGTCAATATCCGTCGCCTGATCGTCGGCCCGGAAGCGCGTTCGCTCGAGCGTCCGCGCCTGCTGGCGGCATCGGCCAAGGTCAAGGCCGAGAAGCCACGCATGGTCAAGGCGTCGGCCAAGGTCAAGGCGGACAAGCCGCGCGTGGTCAAGGCATCGGCCAAGGCCAAGCCGGTACGCAAGGCCAAGATCGTCAAAACGTCGGTCAAAGCGAAGAAACAGGCGGCTGTCAAAGCGTCGAAACGGACCAGCCGCGAGATGTAAGTGCGGTGGTTGTAAAAGAAGAGACCGGGCCCTGGCGTCCGGTTTTTTTTTCGCCTGCCTCAGCGCGTGATGTTACCGAATCCACCAGGAATGAGCACAATCACGCCAACTTCTGGCATTACCTCTCCAGCAAATCCCTCAATCCACTGGCCCGCTGCGTGCGCTGCGCTATCGCTTCGAGTAACACTTGCCCGTTTGGCGTGAGCAATGTGAAGAACTCGCGCGCGCGGGTAATGCCGGTATAAATGAGCTCGCGCGCCAGCACGCCGCCGCCGTCTTTCGGCAGCACCAGCACCGTGTGCCGGAACTCCGAGCCTTGCGACTTATGCACGGTCATGGCAAATGCGGTATCGACGTTGCGCAGTCGCGTGGCCAGCACGCTGCGCACGGTATCGCCTTCCGAGAAGTACACGCGCAAAGCGCCGGGGCGGGCCGGGTCGGGCAAGGTCAAGCCGATGTCGCCGTTGAACACGCCGGTACCGTAGTCGTTGCGGGTGACCATGACCGGCCGGCCGACGTACCATTCGCCGGTACGGCGCAACAGTCCGGCCGCCTGCAAGCGCTTTTCGATGGCCTCGTTCAAACCGGAGACACCCCACTCGCCGTCGCGCACGGCGCACAGGATGCGGAAAGTTTCAAACGATTTCAGCACCGCTTGCACCCATGCCAGGTGGTCGCCGGGGTCGTCGCCGGCAGGGCCCTGTTCGACCAGTCGCAGGTAATCGCGGTAGCCGCCAGGGGCGCCGTCGCGACCGGCCAGCGCCAGTTGCAGCAGGTCGCCCGGCAGCGCCGGATCGGTCCAGGCCACCTTTTTATCTTCACCCGCGCGCAGGATGCGCACCGCGCCCGCCGCGTCGCCGCCGTTGACCGCCAGTGCCAGCGCGCCAATCGGACCGCCGAAGCGGCGGCTTTCGCGCAGCATCACGGTTTGCTGGGCAATCGGACCGGCACGCCCCGCATACTGCTCGGGCACCTGCTGGCCGGTGCTCGCTTGTACATATGACAGCGTTTCCGCATCGTAGCCGCCGGCCTCGGCGTTGTGGCACAGGTCGCCCAGCACGGCGCCCGCCTCCACCGACGCCAGCTGATCCTTGTCGCCAAGCAGGATCAGGGTGGCGGTGGACGGCAGCGCCGCCAGCAGCGCGGCCATCATTTCCAGGTGAATCATCGACGCTTCATCGACGATCAGCACATCGACGTCAAGCTGGTTGCCGGCATGGTGGCGGAAGGCACGCGTATCGGGCCGTGCGCCGAGCAGGCTGTGCAGGGTACGGGCGGCGCCCAGTTCGCGCTGCGGCATCACCGCCCGCACGCGATCGTCCAGGCCGGCCAGCGCCACATCGATCGACTGTTTCAGGCGCGCCGCTGCCTTGCCGGTGGGCGCGGCCAGCGCCACCCGCAAACCCGACTGCTGGCCGCCGCTGGTGGCAAACAGCAGCGCCAGCAGGCGCGCCACCGCGTACGTCTTGCCGGTGCCAGGACCGCCGGTGATGATGCCCAGCTTGCCGCGCATGGCCACCGCGCAGGCGGTCTTTTGCCAGTCCACGCCGTCCGCATGGGTGCCCGGTGCGAACAGGATGTCGAGCCAGTGGCGCACGGCCCCGGTCTGGTCGTCGGCGTCGCTGGCAACCAGGCCGCCCAGCGCCCGGGCGCGCACCGCGTGCGCCACCTGGGTTTCATCGCGCCAGTAGCGGCGCAGGTACAGCCGTTCGCCGTCGAGCACCAGCGGTTGCTGGAAATCGAGGTCGCCCACCGGCCATACCTGTTCGCACCTGGCCAGCAGCGTGCGCCAGGCGGCGACATTTTTCGGCCACGGGCCGGCAGCGGCCACCGCCGCCCGCAGCGCGGCCCACTCTTCGGTATCGAGCCCCAGCAGCGGCGCCGGGTCGCCAGCCAGTTCGGCCAGCATCAGGCAGCTGTGGCCACGCCCCTCCAGCTCGGACAGCAGCACGCAGGCAATCATCAGTGGCGGCGAGCCGCCGCCGATCGAGGCGATGAAGCGGGCAAAAGCGCCGCTCAGGCGCCGCAGCCGGCCGTTTTCGGTCAGCGCATCGACTGCGGTCAGTAGCGGTGCGGATAATTCAGGCGTCATCATGGTGATCGGTGTCGGTGAATGCGGCGGGTTGCGCCAGCGGCGCCGCCCAGGGTGCAGGGCGCGTGTGGTGGTTGCTGCCGGATGGCGACCGGGCCTCTGTCGGCAATGGTATCGATCGCTCAGCGTCATGGTGGATGCTGCCCGCTGGCATCCGGACTGCTGCCGGCAATGGTAACGATTGCTCAGGCATCAGCGTGGCTCCCGGCGTCGAACAATGCGTCCAGTTGCTGTAGCAGTTCCGGGTCGGGCGCGATCCAGTAGCAGCCGCGCGTGGCGGTATTGGCAATCCCGCGCAGGAACAGGAAGACTGCGCCGCCCAGGTGTTCGGCCGGGTCGTAGTCGTCGCCCAGGCGGCTTTGCAGCAGCCGGTGCAGCGCCAGCATGTAGATGGCGCCCTGGATGTCGTAGCGGTGTTCGGCCATGGCCGCCATCAGCGCCGGCTTCTGGTAGGCGGCGTCGCCAGCGCCCAGCGCATTCGATTTGTAATCGAGCACCCAGTAGCGGCCTTCATGTTCGAACACCAGGTCGGCAAAGCCCTTGAGCATGCCGTGCAGCTGGCGCTCGGGCAGGGACGGACGCGCCATGCCGTCGAGCAGCCGCGCCACGCACAGGCGGTCGAGCGCCCCGGTTGACAGGCGCTCGCTGGGAAACCAGAACTCCATTTCGGCCAGCGGCGTGTCGATGCCTGACAGCGGCGTTTCAAGATACGGCAGCGGCGTGCGGGCGATTTCGCGCACCCACGCCAGCGTGTCATCGAGGCGGTTGCCCCAGCCGGCACGCTCCACCCGGCGCGTAAGGCGCGCATCGAAGTGCTCGTCATCGACCGTATAAAACCCTTCCTGCCCCAGCCACTCGAGCTGCTCGTGCAGGAAGTTGCCGGGGACGGAGCCGCGCGGGAAGCGGTGCCACGGCGCGTCTTCGACCTTCATGGCCGGCACGGTGGCCGGCAAGTCGGCATCTTCGAGCAGTTTTTCCTGGGCCGCGTCGCGTGGCACCGGCAACGCAGTCACTGGATCGCCGCCGATGGTGGCGGTGGGGCCAGTGCGCCGCGCCAGCGAGCTGAAACTGCCCACTGACCAGTCGCGCTCGAAGCGGCCCGTGTAATGAGGGGCATCGACCAGCTGCGGGCGGTCGTCCACCCGGTGCAGCATGGTGGGCGGCATGCCATCGCCTTCCAGCGCCACGATGCCAATCGCCGGGCACTCCTTGCAGGTGTCGCTCCAGCGCCCGATCATCAAGTCGGTTGGCAATGGCGCGCCGCCGGTAAGCAGGTAGCCGAGCGCCGAGTCGTGCAGGCTGTTGGCGCCGCCCTTGCGCGCGCCCAGCGCGGCCACGCCCAGCCACAGGAAGTGACGCGCCCGGGTGAGCGCCACGTACAGCAGGCGCAGGTCTTCCTGCAGCCGGGCGCTTTCCACCAGCGCCAGCGCGGTGTCGGTAAGCGCCATGTCGATGCGGCGCGTGCCGTCATCGTCGCTGAATTCGAAGAAACTGCGGTTGCGCCGGTCCACCTTGCGCGCCGTAACCGCGAACGGCAGGTACACCAGCGGATATTCGAGGCCCTTCGATTTGTGGACCGTGACCACCTTTACCAGTTCGGCGTCGCTCTCCAGGCGCAGCACCCGCTCGTCGCCGGCGCCCTCCCCGGTTTCGATCTGTTCGGCCAGCCAGCGGATCAACGCCTGTTCGCCATCGAGCTGGCGGCTGGCCGATTGCAGCAACTCGGCCAGGTGCAGCAAATTGGTCAGGCGCCGCTCGCCGCCCGCCTGCAGCAGCAAGGCGGCCGGCAGTTGCAGCTCGTGGATGAAGCGGCGCAGCATGGCCAGCACGCCCTGGCGCTGCCAGACGATGTGCAGGCCCTTGAGCTGCTCCACTCGCGCTTCCCACGCCAGTTCGTCGGACGACAGCGCAGCCAGTTCCGCCAGCGGCAGGCCGGCGGTACGGGTGGCGTACGCGGCGCGGGCCAGGCCGCCGTCGAGCGGATTGGCGACCGCCGACAGCCAGCGCAGCACGTCGCCCGCTTCCTCGCTATTGGTGACCGAGTCCTTGTCGGACAGGTACACGCTGGCCACCTTGCGCCGCTGCAGCGCGCGGCGGATGGCGGCGGCCTCGTTGCGGTCGCGTACCAGCACGGCAATGTCGGCAGGTTTCAGGCGCTGCAAGCCGCCCGGACCAGCAAAGCCGGCCTTGGCGTCGTTGAGACGGGCGACGATGTCTTCGGCGCAGTGATTGGCGAAGAACTCGCGGTATTGGTCGCTTTTCAGTTCCAGGCCGGTGCAGGCCACCACCAGCGCGGGTGCATCGCCAGCGCCGCCCACCAGCCGGTCGGCGCGCCCTTGCGCCGCCACCGCCTCGAACGGCAGCGGATTTTTGCGGGTGCCGGGATCGCGGAAACGGAACGCGCCGCGACCGAAACCACCGGCATCAGATGCGCCTTCGGCGTTGAGGAACAGGTGGTTGACGGCAGCGACCACCGGGCCGGTCGAGCGGTAATTGGTGCCCAGCTGGTAGTGGCGCCCCTCGGTGGCGGTGCGCGCCGACAGGTAGCTGTGGATGTCGGCGCCACGGAAGCCGTAAATCGACTGCTTGGGGTCGCCGATCAGGAACAGGCCCGTATTGCGGTCGTTGTCCGCCACCCGGTACAGCAGGTTGAAAATCTGGTACTGGTTGGGCGCCGTATCCTGGAACTCGTCCACCAGCGCCACCGGGTATTGCTCGACGATGCGCTGGCGCAGCGCTGCCGCGTTCTCGCCTTGCAGCGCCGCATTCAGGCGGTCGAGCATGTCGGCAAAGCCGAACTGGCGGTTGCGCTTTTTCAGTTCCGCCATGCGCAGCGCCACCGATCCCGCCGCGTGGCGGTACAGCGCATGCGCGAGCGGCTCGAACTGGTCGAGCGCTTGCTTCAGTACGGCGATGGCATCGAAGTCGTCGGGCACCACCGCGTGGCTGTCCTTGGAAAACGCATCGGCGATGCCGTCCGGCGTGAGCCGGTTCCAGGCGGTGGCGGTGAGGTCCGGCATGACGGCAGCCGGATCCTGGGCCCAGGACCGCAGCGCTTCAAACCATGCCGCCACCGATGCGGCGCGCATCTTGACGCCATTGAAAAACTTGGGCGTGGCGGCGGTAAGCTGGGCGATCCACTGCTCCATGCGGTTGGCGCGGTCCAACCAGCCGGTTTTCAGAACAGCCAGCGCGGCCTGCTGTTCGCGCTGCACGGTGACGATCAGCGTGCCGAGCGAACGTTGCAGGTCCTGGTCAGCGATGATGTCGGCGCGGCGCACCAGATCGCGAATCGATTTTTTCAGCACCTCGACGTCGCCCCAGCAAGCCAGCAGCGCTTCGAGTTCCGGCGCGGCCAGCGGATACACCTGCTGGCGCCAGTAATCGTTGGCGGCATCCTCGAACAGCGCCTGCTCGTCGCTGACCAGTTCCTCGTCGAACAGGCTGCCACTGTCGAACGCGTGCTCGCGCAGCATGCGCTGGCACCAGGCGTCGATGGTGAAAATCGCCGCTTCGTCCATGGTTTCCGCCGCCAGCATCAGGCGGTGCGCTGCGCGCTGGCGTTCGCCCCGATCGGGGTACGATTCGAGGATGGCGTCGAGGTAGGCATCCGGTGCGATGGTTTGCGCTTCGTCGCTATCGATGTTGCGGAAGTACGCAGCCGCTGCCACCAGGCGCTCGCGCACACGGTTAGAGAGCTCGCGCGTGGCGGCGCGGGTAAAGGTCATCACCAGGATGTCGGCCGGCAGCAGCGGGCGGACAAAGCCGTCGTCGCCGCCGTGACCCAGCACCAGCCGCACGTACAGCGCGGCGATGGTCCAGGTCTTGCCGGTGCCGGCGCTCGCTTCGATCAGGCGCGAACCGTGCAGCGGAAAGGTCAGAGGCTTCAGCTCGTTGGCGGTGTTTGGTACGGTGCTCATGCTGCGTCCTCGCCGTCGATCGGCGCCATGGTGATACATTGCTCGATCCAGCGCGCCAGCGGTCCGTACAGGTCCTGCGACACGCGTTCGAAATCCGGCTGCGCCGACAAGGCGCTGTAATCGGGCCACAGGCGCGCCAGGCACAGGTCCTGGTTTTCGCCTTGCAGCTCGAAGCCGCCGTCGTACGCGGTCCGGGCGTTGGCCTTGTTCTCCCCGCTGCCGTCGCCGTCGCCAACCAGCGCCAGCGCCGTCTTGCAGGCAGTGGGCAAAGGACGGTCCATGCCATCGCGCCACAACGCCGCCAGCACACGCAGCGCCTGCAAGGCTTCGTCGCCGTCGAGCGGCGCCATGGTGACGACCATGTCGCGCGCCACCAGGTAACCGGTGACGGACAGCCCGGCTGCGGCTGCGGCCAGCTGGCGCACCCACATGGCGATCAGCTTGTCGCCACGGGCTTTGCCCTGCTTGTCGGCCACGCGCGACGACAGCTGCATCAGCCACACGGTTTGGGCGCCATCGCTGCGCAGCTGGTCGAGCCAGTCGTCGAGTTGCACCGGGCCCAGGTCCAGGCTCAGCGCCACCTTGGCGGCCGGCTTGCTGTAGCGCTGGCGCAGCGTCAGCCACGCATGGCGCACGGGCGCCAGCGAAGTGACCAGCTGGCGCTGGTACTGGCGGCCGATCAGGCCGATGGGCAGCACGCCTTCGCGCGCTAGCTGTTCGGCGCGTTCGGTGAGCTTGTCGTGGATTTCTTCCAGCTGCTCGGTGTCGGCATCGTTGTCGAGCATCGTGTGTTCGAGCAGGTAGCGCTCGAGCGCATTGAACGAGAACGGTTCCTCGTCGTCGCCCAGCTGCGCCGCCTCGCCGAACACCACGGCCAGGCGTTCGCGGAAGAAGTAGCGCACCGGCTGGCGCAGAAAGCCCGCCAGTGCGCCAAGTTTAAGGCGGTATTTTTCGTCCAGCGCGAACCGTGGCAGCACGTCTGCGGGTGCGTCGGCGTCCACCTCGTCGGCATGGTCAACGTCGTGCGCCGCCCGCCATTCGCGCGCATACGTGAGCAAGCCGTCGCGCTCGAAATAGCGGCGGCTGAACGGTTGCAGCGCGTGCTCGGTGGTGCGTTCCGCCAGTGTCATGTTCCAGCCGGCTTTCAGGTAGTCGCACAGTTGCGAGACCAGCACCGATGGCGGCTGCTCGCTGTTGTCGCGCACATTGCGGCCCACCCAGCTGATATACAGCTTTTCGCGCGCAGCCAGCACGGCTTCGAGCATCAGGTAGCGGTCGTCGTCGCGGCGCGAGCGGTCGCCGGGACGCGCCATGCCGGGCAACGCCAGCAGGTCGAAGTCGGCCTTGGGGGCGCGGCGCGGGAAGTCGCCGTCGTTCATGCCGAGCAGGCACACCACGCGGAACGGCACCGCGCGCATCGGCATCAGGGTGCAGAAGGTGACGCCGCCGGAGACGAACTGGTGGTTCAGCGTAGGCTCGTCCATCAGGCCCAGCCACGCCTCGCGCAGCACGGCCAGCGGTACTTCTTCGTTGTACTGGGCGCTGTCGCAGGTTTCCAGCCAAGTGTTGAGCGCATCGTCCAGTTGCGCCAGCGTGAGGCGGTCGCCCTCCTCGCCGGCCTTGAAGAACGCCGCCATCAGCGCGCGCGCCTGCACGCCCCAATCGGCGGGGGTGCGCGCCAGCGCCAGCGCCGCGCGCCAGTGCAGCAACGACTCCACCATTTGCGCCAGCGAACCGGCCAGCGCGGCGTCCAGGCCGCCCACTTCGCCGTATGGTTCGATGCCGGCAAAGCTGGCGGTTGGGCCGCCGCCACCACCGCCACTGGCGTAACCGAGCAGCATGCGGCGCACGCCGAAAATCCAGGCATTCTGTTCGCCGGCGGAGCCGAGTCCCAGCCCGCTGCGGTGCTCGATATCGAGGCCCCAGCGCACGCCCGAACCTTCGATCCACTGGCCCAGCGTGGCCAGGTCGTCGTCGCCGAGGCCGAAGCGCGCCGCCAGTGCCGGCACGTCGAGCAGGTCGCGGATTTCGCTCTGGCGGCAGCGCTGCTGCGGCAGCCGCAGCAGCCACTCCAGCGCAACCAGCAGCGGATTGACGCTGCGGTCGTTGACGTCGCCGATCTCGAACGGGATATAGCGCGGGTCGCTGCGGCGGTGCTGGGCGAACACCGCGTGGATGGCGGCGGTAAAGGTGTCGATGTCGGGCACCATTACCACCACGTCGCGCGGGCGCAGCGGCGTACCGCCGTCCGGCGTCGCCGCAAACATTTGCAGCAGCTGGTCGTGCAGCACCTCGACCTCGCGCTGCACGCTGTGGGTGATGTGGAATTCGATCGAGCGGTCCGCCGCAGCCGGCGGCGCGTGCGGATGTTCGGACAGCGGCAGCAGGTCGCGCACGGCGGCCTGCACCTGGGCCAGCAGCGTGCCGCCGTCCTCATCGCCGAACAGGTCCACGCGCAGCGGCGTCACCGCCTCGTCATCGCCGGAAGCGGCTGCGGCATGGGCCGCCGCTTCGTCGAATTCGTCGAGCATGCGGATGAAATCGCGGCCCTGGCGTCCCCAGCTGGCCAGCAGCGGATGGCTGTGGGCGTGCAGCTCTTCGAGCGGCAGCGCGCCCAGGTCCTGGCCGTTGCGCAGCTGCTGGCGGCGATACGCGGAGCGCAGCAGGTCGCGGCCCTCGATGATGTCGCCCCAGTAATAGCGGCACGGGTTGGGCACGGCCAGCACCACCTGGGTGTGGCGCGCCAGCGTGGCCAGCGCTTCGAGCGTCTGGTACGGCAGCGCCGAGACGCCGAAGATGACGATGCGACGCGGCAGGCGGCCCAGCGGCAGTTCGCCGGCGGCACTGGCGCGCACGAATTCGGTGTGGACGGTGGCGCGGCCCAGCGCGCGTTCGTGCGGCTCGACGTCGTCGATCACCGCGCGCCACAACTGGCCCTGCCAGCGCTGCTCGGGCGGCAGTGCGATGATCTCGCCACGGGCGCAGCGCAGCTGGTCGCGGCCGCCGGCCCAGTCGTCGAGCCAGTCGGCGCGGTACACCTGGTACTGGTCGAACAGGTCGGCCAGCCGTTCGGCCAGTTGCAGCCGGCGTTCGGCCTCGCCGTCGGCCAGGAAGTGGCGCAGCGGCGCAAAGACCGGATCGGCCAGCAGCGTGGGCAACAGGCGCATCAGGCGCCACGTGAGCGGGCCCTTGTCGAACGCGGAGCGCCGGGGCACCCGTTCGCGCCCCAGCATGCCGCGATAGGTCTCCCACAGAAAGCGCGCCGGCAGCGCCACGCGGGTGGCGGCGCACACGCGCATTTCCTCGGCCAGCGCGATCTTGAGCCACTCGGCCACGCCGTTCGATTGCACCAGGAAGGTTTCCGGCTCCAGGGGCCCTAACGGATGGTTGTGCAACCACTGGAACACGGCCGCGCGCAGTTGCTCCATCTGGTTGCCGTGCAAAATCAACAGGCCGGGGGTAATCATCGTTGAGGTGACGCTGGAATGCATGGGGCTCTTGGGGGCGTGGCGAAACGCGGATTAAAACCCTATTATCGCCTTAGCCGGCATCGTAGGCCAGCAGTTCCTGTTCCATGTGCGGGCCCAGCACCAGCAACAACGCGTGCATTTGCGCCACCAGCGCACCTGCCCTGGCCGTGTCGGCGTCCTGGCGGCCCTGTTCCAGCGCCAGGCACAGGTTACCGAAGCGCATGGCGCCCACCGCGCGGGCCGACGACTTGAGACGGTGGCCCAGTTCCGACAGCCGCGCCAGGTCGGCAGCGGCCAGTGCGGCATCGATTTCCACCATGGTGTCGCGCGCGGAGTCGAGGAACAGCTGGGTGTACTTGCGCATCTTGTCCGGCTTGCCGGCAAAGGTTTGCGCCAGCGCGGCGATGTCGAACAGTTCGCCTTCGGCAGGCGGCACTGACTGCGACGATGGCGACGGCGACGATGGCGGCTGCGGTGCTTGCTGTGATGGCGGCTGCGGTGCTTGCGGCGGCAACGCTGTCGGCGGTAGCGCTGTCGGCGGTAGCGCTGACGGCGGCGTTGGCGCGCCCGGCGCAGCGGCCGGCACGTCCGCCGCCAGGCTGGCCGCAGCAGCGGCCTGCGGCTCAGTCGCCGATGCGGCCTGCAGCACCATGGCGCCGGCGGCGGTGGGCTGGCCGTCGGCCATGGTGAAGAACGACGGTGGCGGCGGCACCACCGGCCGCAGCGCCCCTTCCGGCGTGGCGGCGCGCTGGTCAAGCCACTTGGCCAGCACCGCGAACAGCAGCCGTGGCGCCACCGGCTTGGTTACGAATTCGTCCATGCCGGCGTCCATGCAGCGCTGCTGGTCGTCGCGGCCGGCGTTGGCGGTCATGGCGATTACCAGGGTGCCGGACAGCCTGGGGTGGGCGCGGATCAGGCGCGTGGCCTCGAAACCGTCCATCACCGGCATCTGCACGTCCATCAGCACGCAGTCGAAACGCTCCTTGAGCAGCAGGTCGATCGCCTCCTTGCCGTTGTTGGCCACGCACACGGTGGCGCCGCCGTCTTCCAGCAGTTCCTGCCCCACCTGCTGGCTGAAGATATTGTCTTCCACCAGCAGGATCGACGCACCACGGATGCTCTCGAACAGGCCCGCCTGCTGCGGATCGTAAGCGTTGGCGCCGTCGCCGCTATCGCCGCCATCACCTTCGTCGGGTATGGCGCGGGACGGCAGGTCCAGGCGCGCCGTGAACCAGAACGTGCTGCCTTCGCCGAGCCGGCTCTCCACGCCTACCCGGCCGCCCATCAACTCCGCCAGTTGCTGGCTGATCACCAGTCCGAGGCCGGTGCCGCCGTAGCGGCGCGTGGTCGAGGTGTCGGCCTGGTGGAACGACTGGAACAGCTGCGCCACCTCGTCCTCGCTCATGCCGATGCCCCGGTCCTGCACTTCGAAACGCACCAACAGGTGCTGGTCGCGCTCTTCGAGCAGGCGCGCACGCACGTGCACCCTGCCCTGCTCGGAAAACTTGATGGCGTTGCTGGTGAAATTGATCAGCACCTGCTCCAGGCGCAGCGGGTCGCCGCGCAACTGGCGCGGCAGGTCGGGATGAATCTCGTACACCAGCTCCAGCCCGCGCGCGGTGGCCACGTCGCCCAGCTGGCTGGTGAGGTTGGACAGCAGCATGTCGATGGAAAAATCGAGCACCTCGAGGTCCATCTTGCCCGCCTCGATCTTGGAAAAATCGAGGATGTCGTTGATGATGCCCAGCAGGTGCTGGCCCGAGTGATAAATCTTTTGCAGGTAGTCGCGCTGCTTTGGATGGGTAACCGTTTTCAGCGCCAGGTGGGCCATGCCGATGATGCTGTTCATCGGCGTGCGGATCTCGTGGCTCATGTTCGACAAAAAATCGCTCTTGGCGCGGTTGGCGGTATCGGCCCGGTCCTTCAACTGGTGCAGTTCCGTGACATCGGTCGAAACGCCAATCACCGCCGTCACCGAGCGTCCCAGCGTGACCGGCACCCGCACGTTCCAGTGGTACTGCGCCACACCGGCGGGACAGGCGAACTGCGTTTCGCTGGCGCGCTTGACGCCATCGGCAAACACCGGCCGCTCCAGCGCCCACGCGGCATCGGCCTTCTCCTCGGGCATCAGTTCGCGGTCGCGCCGGCCCACGATTTCCGCCTCCGGCAGGCCCAGGTGCTCGGCCATCTTCGGATTGACATAGATGTAGCGGCGGTTCTGGTCCTTCATGTACACGTGCGCGTCGAGGTTGTTGAGCACCGTATCGAGCAGCACGCGGTGCTTGACCGCGCGCCGCCGCGACAGGTACAGCACCGCCAGGTAGCTGTACAACAGCAGCGTGCCGGCCCCGCCTACCAGCGCGGACGCCAGCGGGAAGTACACATCGAAGCCGTTGCGCAGCGCCGTCTTGCGCACCTGGAACCGCGCCTTCCACAAGGCGCCGTTGAAATCGACCGGCAGCACCGACTCGAAATAGTCGCCGTCCGCCAGCGCCGCACCGGGCTGCGCACCGTGTTCGCTGAACAGCAGGCGGTCGCGCGGCTCGATCACCAGTCGGCGGCGATCGGGATCGACGCTGCCATCGGCGTACAGGTCCAGGCGCACGTCGCGCACCATGGTTTCGTCAAGCACGATCTGCATCAGCTTCGCGACCGAGAAATTCAGGCCCGCCATGCCGCGATACGCGGCGCGGCGCTGGGCCGCATCATCCTGCGGCATGCCATCCCGGTACAC
The DNA here is from genome assembly GCF_009295655.1 of Duganella sp. FT27W. Taxonomy (NCBI): domain Bacteria; kingdom Pseudomonadati; phylum Pseudomonadota; class Betaproteobacteria; order Burkholderiales; family Oxalobacteraceae; genus Duganella; species Duganella sp. FT27W. Next base: position 505,919 of record NZ_WHIV01000001.1, on the reverse strand, counting down.
CGGCAGGCCCATGCCGAACACGCCCCCGGCGCCGGCATGGCCGGGAGGATAGGCGCCCTGGTGGGCGACGAAGCCAGCGCCGGTCTCGGGTTCCCAGGTCATCGCCACCACGGCGGGAAACTGGCGCGGCAGATCCAGGCCGGCGACGTACTGCTGGAACTGGCGGCGATCAAGCGCGTCGTTGGTCTGCAACAGCGCCGCCAGCCCGCGCGTGACATTGGCGTACGCCTTGATGCGCACGGACATCGCGTACTGGGTGCTGCGGGCCAGGTGGTCGAAACGCTGGCGGGCATCGGCATCGACAATGCGGCCGCCCACGCAATATGCGGCAACGCCCACGGCCATTGCCAATGCCCAGCCGGCGCCCCAAAGCAGCAGGCGCGCGCTGTTGACAGATTTCCTGTGAATACCCGATGTGAGCATGAGATCGCTTCTCGAATGCAAAAAGTTGCAGCGGAAGCATACTATTAATGCCGAAATGAAACCAGTGGAAGAATTGGTGAGAATTGGGCCATTCAGGCGGCGGCAAATGCGATGGTCACCGCCAGGCCGGCGCCTTGAGCGCCTTCATCGAGCGAAATGGTCGCGCCGTTGCGGGCGGCCGCCCGTTCGGCGATCGCCAGTCCCAGGCCGCTGCCCGACTGTTCCTGCCCCAGGATCCGGTAAAAGCGCTCGAACACTTTCTGGCGCAATGCCGCCGGAATGCCCGGCCCCTGGTCGGTGATGGTCAACCGTGGTCCGGTACCAACTTTGGCCTCCTCGAGCCGGATCGCGATGCGGCCGTCATCCGGCGAATATTTCACGGCATTGCCGATCAGGTTGTCGAGCATGGCGCCCAGGCTCTCCACGTGCAGCGGCAGGTGGCAGGCCGGCGGTGCGGAAAACTCGATCTCGATATTGCGGTGCAGGGCCAGCGGCACCGCCATCGCCAGCCGGTCGCGCACGAAGGCGCCCAGCTCCAGCAGCGGCAACGGCTCGCCTTCCGGCCCGGCGCGCATGCGCTCGAACGCCAGCAACTGGTGCACGGTGTGGGTGGTGCGGGCCACGCCTTCGCGCACGCCGGCCGCCGGTTCGGCGCAACGCGCAGCGGTCTCGCCGCTGACGCGGCTGAGCAGCACGTGTGTGTTGATCTGGATTGCCGCCAGCGGCGTTTTCAGCTCATGCGCGGCGTCGGCCAAGAATTCATGTTCGTGTTCGATGCGCTGCTTCAGGCGCGCCATCAGCGCGTTGGTGGCCGCCACCAATGGCGACAGCTCGCGGTATTTCGAGTCGGGCAGCGGCGACAGGTCGGCGTCGGACCGCTGTTCGATAGCCGCCGCAATCGTGCGCAGCGGTTTCAGGCCGATGCGCACGATCAGCCACGCGGGCACCAGCAGCAACGGCAAACTGAAGATAGTGGACGACAGCAGGAAGTTCACGCCCCACAGGGTAAGCATCCATTCGTCGTCCACCTCGTGGCTGCGCTCCACCACCACGCCGGTGCGGTCGTCGCGCTCGGACCAGCGCACCCACGCATAGTGACCATGTTCCGCTTTGGCGGGCAGCACGTCGGGCAAATCCGGTTGCGAGTTGTAAATCAGGCGCCCGTACTGCCACACGCGCAGCCGCACGCGCGAGTGGTAATCGAGTTCCCTGAACATCTGCACGCGCGCGGCCTCGCTCTGCTCCAGCGTCTCGCGCATGTGTTCGGGCTGACCGGCGATGTCGCGCATGTGCATCAGCAGAGCGCGCACATGGGCGCGGTTTTCGCTGGAGGTGCGCGTGGTCTGGGTGGCCTTCGCTTCCAGGAATACCCACAGCAGGCCCATGAGCGCGACTGCGATGATCACGCAACTGAAACCCAGCATCAGCCGGCGGAACAGCGACGCTTGCATTCCCCTGCCCAGGCGTTTCAACATGCTCGCTCCCTTCACGCCTGCGCCATGTAGCCGACACCGCGCACGGTGCGGATCGCGGTCTCGCCGATCTTCTTGCGCAGGTTGAATATGTGGACGTCGAGGGTCTGGCCCTCGCTATGCGGCAGCGCCCGTTTTTCCAGTTCGGCGCGGGTGAGCACGCGATCCGGCTGCTTGATCAGCGCCAGCAGCAGCGCGAATTCCGTCTTCGACAACGTCACCGGAACGCCGGTGCGCGACACTTGCATCCGTGCTTCATCGACCGTAATGGTGCCGGCCGTCCATATGTGTTCGGCGGCGTCCATGGTGCCGCTGCAACGGCGCACGATGGCGCGCAGCCGCACCAGCAGTTCGGGAATCTCGAATGGCTTGATCAGGTAGTCGTCGGCGCCGATATCGAACCCGTACAGGCGGTCCTGCAGGCTGTCGCGCGCGGTGATGATCAATACCGGCAGGCTGTAGCCGGCCGTGCGCATCGCCTGCAGCAGGTCGGTGCCGTCGCCGTCGGGCAGGCTCAGGTCCAGGATCACGGCGTCGAAATGCTCGGCCTCCACGCGCTCCATGGCGCCGGCCGTCATGCGCAGCCACACGCAGGCATGGCCTTCGTCCTGGAACACCGCCAGCAGCGCGCGGCCGATCGCCAGGTCGTCTTCTATCATCAGAATTTTCATGCGGCGAGTGTAGCAGTTCGATGTTGTGCTGGCGATACGCACTATCTTCAGGTTGCATTCAGATATGCGCGTCTAACTGTCAACGTTTCCCCCAGCGCATTGACCCTGGCGCACGGTTGCCCGACCATCGTCCGAGCCGCGTACAGCGGCGGAGACCACCACCGGAGTACTCATGATAAAAAAACCATTGCGCGCCCTGCGTGCCCTGCCGGCATTGGCAGCGCTGCTGGCCGGCCCCTGCCACGCCGCCGATCCGTACACGCCCGCGCCGTACGTGCAGTTCCAGCACGCCGACTGGACCAAAAACGCCAGCATCTACCAGATCAACACGCGCCAGTTTACGCCCGAGGGCACGTTCAAGGCCGCTACCGCGCAGCTGCCACGCCTGAAAACGCTGGGCGTGGACATCCTGTGGCTGATGCCGATCCATCCGATCGGCGAGGTCAAACGCAAGGGCACGCTGGGCAGCCCGTACGCGGTGCGCGACTTCCGCGCCGTCAACCCGGAACTGGGCACCATGGCCGACTTCAAGGCCTTCGTGGCAGCCGCCCACGCCAACGGCCAGCGCGTGATCATCGACTGGGTGGGCAACCACACATCGTGGGACAACGTGCTGCGCGCCAGCCACCCGGACTGGTATGCGCGCGGCGCCGACGGCCAGCCGCAGCCCACGCCGTGGTTCGACTGGGACGACATCATCGACCTCGATTACAGCCAGCCGGCCCTGCGCCGCTACATGACGGAAGCGCTGCTGTACTGGGTGCGCGAAACGGACATCGACGGCTACCGCGCGGACGCCGCCGGCCTGGTGCCGCAGGACTTCTGGGACCATGCGGCGCGCGAGCTGCGCGCCATCAAGCCCGTATTCATGCTGGCCGAGTGGGAGAGCCGCGACCTGCACGCGCACGCGTTCGACGCCAGCTACGCGTGGAGCTGGTGGGAAGCCGTCAAACTGGCGACCGAAGGCCGCGCCGACGCCACGTCGCTGTACAGCTACTACGCGTGGAACCGCAAGTTCTACCCGCGCCAGGCCTACCGCATGCTGTACACCACCAATCATGACAAGAACGCGTGGGAAGGCACGGAATTCGAAACCTTCGGCGCCGCCACGGATGCGGTCATCGCATTCTCGTTCCTGAGCGAAGGCATGCCGATGATTTACAACGGCCAGGAAGCAGGCAACCGCAAGCGCCTGGCGTTTTTCGACCGCGACCCGATCGAATGGAACGACTCCCCCTACTTCGCGTTCTATCAAAAGCTGCTGCGCCTGAAAAAGACCAACACCGCGCTGTGGAACGGCGAATACGGCGCGCAGATGGAACAGGTACCGAACAGCGACCAGAAAAAAGTGTTCAGCTTCGTGCGCGCCAACGACCAGGACAAGGTGTTTGCGGTGCTGAACCTGTCGGGCCAGGCGGTCGATGTCACCTTCGGCAAAACCCTGCACCATGGCGCGTACCGCGACTTTGCCACCGGCGCGACGGTCAACGTCGATGCCGCCACCACCTTCAGGCTCACGCCATGGAGTTACCGGATCCTGGTGAAATGAGCCAGCACCCCATACGCACCATCGTCATCGTGGGCGGCGGCACGGCAGGCTGGATGACCGCTGCCGCATTGAGCAAGACGCTGGGCGACAGCATCGCGATCCGGCTGGTGGAGTCCGACGACATCGGCACCGTGGGCGTGGGCGAATCGACGATCCCGATGATACGGCGCTTCAATCAAGCGCTGGGCATAGACGAAGCCGACTTCGTGCGCGCCACCCGCGCCACCTACAAGCTCGGTATCGAATTCTGCGACTGGGGCCACGAGGGCGAGCGCTATATGCACGGCTTCGGGCGTTTCGGCCAGGACCTGGGCGCGCTCGACTTCCACCATTACTGGCTGCGCCAGCATCACGCCGGCAAGGAACACGACCTGGGTCGGTACTCGATCAACCAGATGGCCGCACGCACCAATCGCTTCATGCCCGCCGATCCGGCGCTGGCCAACTCGCCGCTGGGCGACATCACCCACGCCTACCACGTCGATGCCGGCCTGTATGCGCGCTACCTGCGCACGTATGCCGAGGCGCGCGGCGTGCGCCGCACCGAGGGCAAGGTGGTCGATACCGTGCTGCGCACAGCGGACGGCCACGTCGACGCCGTCCGTCTGCAACACGGCGAACTGCTGCACGGCGACCTGTTCATCGACTGCTCGGGCTTCCGCGCGCTGCTGATCGGCGCCGCGATGGGCAGCGGCTGGGAGGACTGGCGCCACTGGCTGCCATGCGACAGCGCCTGGGCCGTGCCGTGCGCCAGCGCCGGTGAGCCGCTGCCCTACACGCGCGCCACCGCGCGCCCGGCCGGCTGGCAATGGCGCATCGGCCTGCAACACCGCACCGGCAACGGCCATGTGTTCAGCAGCGCCCACATGGACGACGACGCAGCGCGCACCATCCTGCTGGCCAACCTCGACGGCGCACCGCTGGCCGAGCCGAAGCTGCTGCGCTTTGGCGCCGGGCGCCGCACCGCGCCGTGGCAGCGCAACGTGGTGGCAATCGGCCTGTCATCTGGCTTTCTGGAACCGCTGGAATCGACCAGCATCCACATGATCCAGACCGCGATTGCCCGCCTGCTGGCGTTCTTCCCGGACCGCGCGTTCGCCCAGGCCGACAGCGACGAATACAACCGCCAGAGCGCGTTCGAGTCCGAACGCATCCGCGACTTCCTGATCCTGCACTACCACGCCACCCGGCGTACCGGTACCGCGTTCTGGGACCATTGCCGCACCATGGCGCTGCCCGACAGCTTGCAGGCCAGGCTGGAACTGTGGCGCTCGCGCGGGCGCATCGTGCGCGAAGGCGGCGAACTGTTTAGCGAGGTGGGCTGGCTGCAGGTGCTGGTCGGCCAGGGCATCGCTGCCAGCGGCTATCACGCACTGGCCGACGTACCGGGCGAACAGCAGGTCGCCAATCACCTCGCCGGCGTTGCCGCCGTCATGCGCAAGTGCGTGGACGTGATGCCGGCGCACGGCGCATACATCAACCATCTGCTTCGCTCCAACAACCGGGAATCGCATGCAACTGCAAGTCAATAAACATCGCTGGATCTCCACCGCAGGCTGTGTCGCTTTCGGCATCGTGGTCAGCACCGCCAACGCGTGGGCCGACGACCTGCTGGCCACGGCGTCGTCACCGGGCAAGGTGCTCGACGTGTCGGTGCAGGTGGCCAAGGACGGCCGCCTGGCGTACCAGGTCTCGCGCCACGGCAAGCCGGTGATCTCGTCATCGCGCCTCGGTTTCGTACTGGCCAACGGCGCGCCGCTCGACGCAGGCTTCAGGATCGCGCGCCAGCAGGTAACCATGCACGACGATACCTGGGAGCAGCCGTGGGGCGAGCGCCGCTTCGTGCGCAACCACTACACCCAGTTGCGCGTGGACGTGCGCCAGAAAGACGCTGCGGGGCGCCGCCTGGCCATCGTGTTCCGCGTGTTCGACGACGGCGTGGGCTTCCGCTACGAATTTCCCAAGCAGGCGCACATGAAGGCGATCCACATCAGCGACGAGCTGACCGAGTTCGTGGTGGCGCAGCCGGCCGAGGCCTGGTGGCAGCCGGCCGGCGAGGTGATGGCGCTCGAATACCCGATCCGCAAGACCGCCCTCGGTGAAGTGGGCATGGCCAATACGCCGCTGACGGTACGCACCGATGACGGCATCCACATTGCCTTTCACGAGGCGGCGCTGGTCGATTACGCGTCGATGTGGCTGCGCCGCGTGGAAGGACAGAAGCTGCGCGCCCACCTCACGCCGTCGACCAGCGGCCCGGCGGTGGTGCACAAGGGCGCGTTCAACACGCCGTGGCGCACCATGCAGATCGCCGACGATGCACCGGGCCTGTACATGTCAGACCTGGTCCTGAACCTCAATGAACCGAACCAGCTGGGAGATGTCTCGTGGGTCAAACCGTCCAAGTTCGTGGGTGTGTGGTGGGAGATGCACCTCGAGCGCAGCACCTGGAGTTCGGGGCCGCGGCACGGGGCCACCACCGCCAACACCAGGCGCCACATCGACTTCGCCGCCAGACACGGTTTGCGCGGCGTGCTGGTGGAAGGCTGGAACCTCGGCTGGGACGAAAACTGGGCCGGCAGCGGCTCCACCTTCAGCTTTACCCAGCCATACCCCGACTTCGACCTGCCCGGCCTGGCCGCCTATGCACGCGAGCGCGGCGTGCGCCTGGTGGGCCATCACGAGACCGGCGGCAATATCGCCCGGTACGAGTCGCAGATGGACGCCGCCTACCAGCTCTACGCCAGGCTGGGCGTGGACACCATCAAGTCCGGCTACGTGGCAGATGCCGGCGGCGCGCAGTTCGCGGGTCCCGGCGGCAAGGTGCATTACGGTTACACCGATGGACAGGAAGGCGTGCGCCATTTCGTCAAGGCCGTCACCGAGGCGGCAAAATACAAGCTGTCGATCGATACGCATGAACCAGTGAAGGACACGGGCCTGCGCCGCACCTACCCCAACTGGCTCTCGCGCGAAGGCGCGCGCGGCATGGAATTCAATGCGTGGGGCAATCCGGTCAACAGCGTCAATCACGAAGCCAGCCTGGTATTTACCCGCATGCTGAGCGGACCGATGGACTACACGCCAGGCATCCTGAGTCTGCAAGGGCTGGACGGGCGCTGGTTCAACTCCACCCAGGCCAAGCAGTTGGCCAATTTCGTCGTGATTTATTCGCCGGTGGTGATGGCGGCCGACCTGATCGAGAACTACGACCGGTACCCGCAAGCGTTCAAATTCATCAAGGATGTGCCCACCGACTGGGCGGATACGCGCGTGCTCAATGGCGCCGTGGGTGCATATGCCACCATCGCTCGCAAGGACCGCGCGTCCGACGACTGGTACGTGGGCGCGGTGACCGACGGCTTTGCGCGCGTATTGCCGCTGCCGCTCGATTTCCTCGACGCCGATAAAAGCTATATCGCCGAAATCTACCGCGACGGCGACCAGGCCGACTACCGCAACGACCACCGCTTCGACCTGGTGACCGAGCAGCGCACGGTGACGTCGAAGGACAAGCTCACGCTGCGGCTGGCGCCGGGCGGCGGCCAGGCGATCCGCTTTACCCCAAAAGCGGCGCCCAGGCCTTAGCGCGCCGGCCATTTCTTCAGACTTCCTTCACGTAACTTAAAGACTGTCTTCAGGTGCGTTGGATTCCCGCTGCCGCTGTTGTTTTTGCGGCTAACGGGAGTCCACCGCGCCCGGGTATCTTCGCCTACCACCCATCCCAACAAGGAATCCGATGCACGTTTTACCTGCCCTCCTGCTGCCCCCGACCTTGCCCGGCCTGCGCAAGCGCCTGCTGGCTGCAGCAGTTATCAGCATGGTTGCCGGCATCGTCGCCAGCACGCCAGCCGACGCGTGGGCAGCCTGCAGCGAGGCGCCACAGGCGGCGCAGCTGTTCGTGCGCGGCACCATGAACAACTGGGGCGTGGCAGACGCGTACAAGCTGGCCTGGCAGTGCGATGCGTATTTTCTGAACGTGGACCTCAACGGCAAGTACGAATTCAAGATCGGCGACGCCGCCTGGTCCGAGCAGGCCACTTTCGGCACGTTCCACCAGCAGTTCGCCGGTGCACAGACCATCAAGGTCAGCTTCGACCACGGCAAGCCGCAGATCGCGGTGGGGCCGCGCAGCTATGTCGATCCCGACACCGCCGTGCCCACGGACCCGGTCGCAATGAGCCTGGCGCACGACTCGCGCAGCCTGGCCGACAAGGCGCCGTTCGGCGCCGTCAAGGCTGGCAGCGAGGTCACGCTCAACCTGGCCGCACTCCCCGGCATCACCAAGGCCACGCTGGTGATCGAACGCCGCACGCTGGAAGGCAACCAGGAAGTGCTCAGTTACGCGCCGGTGGCGCGGGTGGCCATGCAACGTCAACCGGGTAAGAACCGCTGGAGCGCAACCTACCGTTACGCCGACATCGGCGTGTACGGCTACCACTTCGAGGTGGAGATCAAGGGACGCAAGTACCTGTACCAGAACAACCGCCAGCCGCTGTACTGGACCCGCGAACAAGGTGTCAACGGTATCGGCACGGCGCAGGCAGTGGTTACAGGCCAGACCATCCGGCCGTTTCGCCAGACCGTGTATGCGCCCGATTTCCAGGTGCCAGCATGGGCCAGCGACGCCGTCTATTACTACATCTTCCCCGAGCGCTTTCGCAACGGCGACCGCGCCAACGATCCCAAGCCGGGTGTCACGCGCTACCACGACCAGGGCATCGAACTGCATGCCAACTGGCTCGACAAACCGTATCGTCCGCGCAGCGGCGACGGATCCGACAATCTCGATAACAACGATTTCTTTGGCGGCGATTTGCAGGGCGTGATCGACAAGCTCGATTACATCCGCGACCTCGGCGCCAACACCATCTACATGACGCCGGTGTTCCAGGCCGCCAGCAACCACAAATACGACACGGCCGACTTCCGCAACATCGACCCGCATTTCGGCAGCAATGCCGACTTCACCCGCTTGACCGTGGAAGCGAAAAAACGCGGCATCCGCGTGATTGCCGACGCCTCGTTCAACCATAGCGGCAGCGACTCGGTGTACTTCGACCGCTACGCCAACTACCACGCCCAGGGCGCGTTCCGGGGCGAGCATGTCGATCCGGCGTCGCCGTACGCCGACTGGTACGTGTTCGACACGAAGCAGACCGACCCAAATCGCCAATACAAGGGCTGGGGCGGCACGGTGGACCTGCCGGAGCTGAACAAGAACTCGCCGTCGTACCGCCAGTTCGCCTACGGCGCACCCGATTCGATCACCCGTTTGTGGCTGCAACGGGGCGCGTCGGGCTGGCGCATGGACGTGGCGCCGTGGGTACCGGACGACTTCTGGCGCGAATGGCGCAAGGTCGTGAAGGCCGAACGCAGCGACGCGCTGACGGTGGCCGAAACCTGGTTCGATTCGTCCAAGTTCCTGCTGGGCGACACCTTCGATTCGACCATGAACTACATCTTCCGCAACGCGGTGCTCGACTACGCCAGCGGCGTCAAGGCCGGCACCGCATACGCCAGCATCGAGATGATGCGCGAAGCGTATCCGCCGCAAGCGTTTTATGCGCTGATGAATTTGCTGTCCACGCACGACCAGGCCCGTTCGCTGCACGTGCTGGGCGATCACGGCAACGATCCGGCCGCCGCCGCGCTGGCCCGCCAGCGCCTGCGCCTGGCGATGTTCTTCCAGATGACCTTCCCCGGTTCGCCAGCCGTGTACTACGGCGACGAGGTGGGCGTGAACGGCGGCGACGATCCGCTCAACCGCGCCACGTACCCGTGGGCGGATCTGGGCGGCAAGCCGGACCTGGCGCTGCTGGCGGACGTGAAGGCGCTGATCGCCATGCGCGCCGCGCATCCGGTACTGCGCCACGGCAGCATCGACGCCCCGCTGCTGCTCGACGACCACGTGGTGGTACTGGCGCGCCGCGACGGCGGCACCTGGGCCATCACCGCCACCAACAACGCGGCCACCGCCACCACGGTGACCGTCACCTTGCCGGCAGGTGCGCCGGCCGGCCCATACGTCAACGCGCTCGATGGCGGCACCGCCACCGCGCAGGACGGCCGTTTGACCCTACACATACCCGCGCTGTTTGGCGCGGTGGTGATCGGCGGAGCGAAATAACAGCCCCGCAACCATGCCGGAGACTACCTTCGCATGCGCATTTTTTTCCTATAAAACGATAACACTGGAGATAGCCACATGAACATCCCGCACCGCCCAAGCATCCATCTACACCCGATCGCCGCCGCCTGCGCGCTGCTGGCCGCCACCCTGGCCGGCAATGCCTGGGCCCAGGAGACCGCAACTGCGGCCGCCCCTGCCCCCACTGCGCAGGAAGCTGCGCCGACCGCAACACCGGCGGCGCAAGAGGCGGCACCGGCAGCCCCCGCCATCACCAGCGTGGTCGTCGCCGGTATCCGCCGTGGTATCGAGGATGCCATCTCGGTCAAGAAAAACAGCGACTCGATCGTGGAAGCGATTTCGGCGGAAGACATCGGCAAGCTGCCCGACGCCAGCATCGCCGAATCGATCGCGCGCCTGCCCGGCGTGACCGCGCAACGTACCGCCGGCCGCGCGCAGGCGATCAGCATCCGCGGCATGTCGCCCGACTTTTCCACCGCGCTGCTCAACGGCCGCGAACAGGTATCGACCGGCGACAGCCGGGGCGTGGAGTTCGACCAGTACCCGGCCGAGCTGCTGAGCGGCGTGACGATCTACAAAACCCCGGACGGCGCACTGGTGGGCCAGGGCCTGGCCGGCACCGCTGATATGCTCACCGTGCGCCCACTGGACTTCGGCAAGCGCACCATCGCCCTCAACGCCCGCAAGACGAAAAGCGGCGTGGGCCTGGAACAGGAAGGCGACGGCACCCGTTCGAGCGCATCGTACATCGACCAGTTCGCCAACCGCACCATCGGTATCGCGCTGGGTGCAGCGCGCCTGAAGGACAATGGCGCCGCCACCACGCGCTTCTCGTCGTGGGGGGCGGGCACGCTCGACTACAACGGCGCTACCGTCAACGTGCCGTACAACGGCGTGGAAGGCTGGACCCAGCAGCAGACCGATTCGCGCGACGGCGCCATGGCCGTGCTGCAGTTTCGCCCCAACCGCGACTTCAACAGCACGCTCGACCTGTTCTACTCGAAGTACAAGCACGCGGGCATGCGCCACGGCTGGCAGGCGGGCCTGAACGACTGGTGGATCGCCGCCGACAGCCAGAACGAAGCGCCGGGCCAGCTGAGCAACGCGGTCCTGAACGGCAACGACGTGGTGAGCGGCACTTTCAACAACGTGCATGCGATCGTGGCCAACGTGGGTGACAAGGCAGTGGAAACCAGCAAATCGGCCGGCTGGAAAACCACGGCGCGCCTGGGCCAGGACTGGTCGGCCACGCTGGACCTCAGCTACAACAAGGCCACCCGCAAGGAAGACATCGTGGAAGCGTACGCCGGCACCGCCGGCAACGGCACCGTGGGTGCGTTCGACTCGGTGAACTTCGTGGCGGGCAGCCAGCAATTCACCACCGGCTTCAATTATTCGGATCCGAACATCATCCGCCTGACCGACGTCGCCGGCTGGGGCGGCAACGACACCCAGGCCGCGTACATCAAGAATTCGCAAGTGGCCGACCAGATCAAGGCCGTGCGGCTGTCGGCCAAGCGCGACCTGCCCGATGGCCTGTTCTTCTCCAACGTCGATGTGGGCGTGAACCTCTCGGACCGCTCCAAGCGCCGCGAATTCCGCGAATTCCTCGGCACCATCAAGGGTGGCGGCGCCGACCGCTTTGCCTCGAGCGCGATTCCCAACGCCAGCGTGGGCTATGCCGGCGACACCGGCGTGGCGATACTGGTGTTCGATCCGGTAGCTGCGGCAACCTCGGTGTACGACTTTAACGAAAAACGCAATCCGGCCATCTACAACAAGGACTGGATCGTCAACGAAAAAGTGAGCACCGCGTTCACCAAGCTCAATGTGGACAGCACGCTGGCCGGCATCCCCGTGCGCGGCAACGTCGGCTTGCAGTACGTGCGTACCGACCAGAGTTCGAGCGCCTATTCGGTGGACAGCGACGGCGGCGACAGCGATGCCAACCGCCCCGTCACAAATATCACGGCTGGCAAGGTGTACCACGACGTGCTGCCAAGCGCGAACTTCGGTTTCGAGTTCTCCCACCAGCAAAATGTGCGCCTCGCGGTATCGAAAGTGATGGCGCGGCCCACGCTGAACGATCTGCGCGCTAGTAACGGCTTCGGCGTGGACACGACCAAGAACGTGTACTCGGGCGGCGGCGGCAATCCCAAGCTCGATCCGTTCCGCGCCAAGGCTGTCGATATCTCGTACGAAAAATACTTCGACAAGCAGGGCTACCTGGCGGCAGCGGCGTTCTACAAGAAGATCGACAGCTACATCGTCAACATCACCAACAACGATTTCGACTTTACGCCGTACCTGGGCCAGACCAATATTCCGCTGCCAAGCCCCATCGGCGACTTCGTCCAGCCCACCAACGGCAGCGGTGGTTTCATCAAGGGCGTGGAACTGTCGGCATCGATTCCGCTCAATCTTGCCACCCAATGGCTCGACGGCTTCGGCGTGTACGCCAACTATGCGTACACCACCAGTTCGCTCAACGTGCCCGATACCACCGATGGCGGCTCGGGCAATATGCCGCTGCCAGGGCTGTCCAAGATCACGGCCGGCCTGACACTGTACTACGAGAAGAACGGCTTCTCGGGCCGCGTGGCGCAGCGCTACCGCTCGGCGTTCGTGGGCGACATCCAGACCAGCGAGGGCGATCGCCAGGCCACGTATATCAAGGGCGAGAAGATCCTCGATCTGCAACTGGGCTACGAGTTCCGCAACGGCTGGCTGAAAGGCGCGTCGCTGCTGCTGCAGATGAATAATCTCACCAATGCCGAATTTGTCCGCTATCGCAAGGTGGAGACCAACATCATCGAGCAAACGCGTTACGGCCGCACCGTGCTGCTGGGATTGAACTACCGGATGTAAAGTCCCGATGGCGGCTTCGGCCGCCATACTGCACTATCATGTAGGATACTCGTTTGAACAAATCAAAATGAGACCGCATGACCGACCAGACCTTTGACCCCGCTGCCGCCACCGCGCGCCTGCAAGAAGCCGGCCGCACGGCGCAACTGCTGGTGGCCCTGCCGCCGGACGAACGTCCAGCCACCGTGGACGACGGCTACCTGGTGCAAACCACCGTGCTGGCGGCGGGCGGCGAACCGGTGGTCGGCTGGAAGATCGCTGGCGCATCGCCGCGCTGCCTGCGCGGTGAACTGCCGGCCGTGCCGCTGATCGGCGCGGTGGTGCCGTCGCGGCTCGTGCAAGCCGGCGCCACGCTGGCCATCCACGCCGGCGCACCGCTGACGCTGGAGGCGGAAGTGGCGGTATCGTTTGCGCGCGACGTGGTGCCGGCCGACGAACCGTTCGACCACACCATGGTGGACCGGGTATTTGCTGCCATCGAAGTGGTGCGCAGCCGCTTCGTCGACCGCAAGGCAGTGGGCCAGCCCAGCTTTGCTGCCGACAACGTGGGCTTTCACGCGCTGGTATGCGGCGACGCCGTGGACCTTGCGCGCACCGAGCCGTTCCTGGCCCCCGTCGAAATGCGCTTCAACGATGAAGTGATTGCCCGGTCGCTGCAAGGCGATGACCGCACCCAGCCCTTCGCGGCCCTGGCCTTCCTGTGGAGCGAGTTCGCCCGCCGTGGCATCACCATTGCGCGCGGTGCGGTCATCACTACCGGCACGCTCACGGCGCCGGTGGACGTGACCGGACCAGGTCTGGTCGAAGCGCGCGTGGGCGGCGTGCGCGTGGCGCTGCACCTGACCGCTGGCGTATGATCGAAGGCTAGCGGAGGATCCCCATTGATGAACCCCATGACCGGCCCGGACGACCAGCTCGACGCCAGCTTGTTGCTGCAAACGCTGACGGCCCTGAAAAACGGCGACTTTTCCGCGCGCATGCCGTCCGGCGGCGCCGGGGTGGCCGGCCAGGTGGCGGATACGCTCAACCAGATCATGGCGACCGGTGAGAAAATGGATGCCGACAGCCGGGCCGGGGCCTTGCTCACGCAGTCGCAATCGCTGGCGCAGGAACTGCGGCAGACCAACCAGGAACTGGCGGAAAAGGCGCGGCTGCTGTCGGAACAGAACATCGAAGTGGAGCAGGCCAAGCTGGCACTGGAGGAAAAGGCCACCCAGTTGGCGCTGTCGTCCCGGTACAAATCCGAGTTCCTGGCCAATATGTCGCACGAGCTGCGCACGCCGCTCAATTCCCTGCTGATCCTGGCGCAGCAACTGGGCGACAACCCGGACGGCAACCTGTCGGACAAGCAGGTGGAATTCGCCCGCACCATTCATGGCTCCGGCTCCGACCTGCTCACCCTCATCAACGACATCCTCGACCTGTCCAAGATCGAATCGGGCACGGTCACGCTCGAGTTTTCCGAATACCGGTTCGAGCACCTGCACCAGTATGTCGAGCGCACCTTCCGCCACATGGCCGAGGCCCGGCACCTGGACTTTTCGATCGAACTGCACGGCGACCTGCCAGCCGCCCTGATGACCGACACCACGCGCCTGCAGCAGGTACTGAAAAACCTGCTATCGAACGCGTTCAAGTTCACCTCCCACGGCCGCGTGGCGCTGACGATCGGACTGACAGACGGCGGCTATTCCAGCGACCTTCCCGCCCTGTGCCGTGCCGACGCGGTGCTGGCGTTTGCCGTCAGCGACACCGGCGTGGGCATCGTCGCCGACAAGCTGCAACTGATCTTCGAAGCGTTCCAGCAGGCCGACGGCTCCACCGCCCGCAAGTACGGCGGTACCGGCCTGGGGCTGTCGATCTCGCGCGAACTGGCGCGCCTGCTGGGCGGCGAGATCCGGGTGGAATCGGTGCTGGGCGGAGGCTCCACCTTCACCCTGTTCCTGCCATGGTATCGGGCCGGCTGTGTTGCATCCGAACCAGCACTGGAACCGGCGCCGGCGCCCAAGGCCGTGGCAATGCAAGTCGTGGAACTGCCGGAGCTGCTCCACGAAGAATCGGAAGACGAGAGCGACTACCACGACGACCGCGCGCTGCTGGCGCCCGGCGATCCTTCGGTGCTGATCATCACCGACGACGAGCGCCTTGCCGCGATGCTGCTGGACCTGGCGCGCGCGCATCGTTTCAAGGGCGTGGTGACCGCCAATGGCGACTCGGCCCTGAGCCTGGCGCGCGACTACCTGCCCTCGGCCATCCTGCTCGACCTCGACCTGTCCGACATCGACGGCCTGACCGTGCTCGAACGCCTGAAACGCGATCCGGGCACGCGCCATATTCCCGTGCATGCACTGTCCAACCGGCGCGAACAGGAACGCGACCGGCAGCAGGCGCTGCGCCTGGGGGCCCAGTCCTATCTGTACCTCTACCTGAACCTGTACCAGTACCAGCCGGCCGACCGCGAAGCGCTGCGCGACCTGTTCGCGCGCATCCGCGCCTTCCTTGCGCGCAGCCAGCGCAGCCTGCTGGTGGTGACTGACGACGCCACCGGGCGCGACGCCACCGTGGCGCTGCTCGGCGCCGCCGACCTGGACATCGCGGCAGTGGATACCGGCGTGGCGGCGCTGGCAGCACTGCGCGCGCGGCGCTTCGACTGCATGGTGCTGGACCTGGCGTTGCCCGACATGAGCGGCTTCGAACTGCTGGGCGCCATCGCTGCCGACCGCGTGCTGCGCGACGTGCCGGTGGTGGTCAACACCGCTGGCGACATCGATCGCAAGCAGCTCGACCGGCTCGCGCGCCTCGAACGCGGCGCCAACGGCATCGTGATCCGGGAAGCGGACACGCCCGAACGGATGCTCGACGAGACGGCGCTGTTCCTGCACCGGTCACCGGCGAGCCTGTCCGAATCCCAGCGCATCATGCTCGAAGAGGTCCACGAAGCCGAGAGCAGCCTGGCCGGGCGCAGTGTGCTGATCGTCGATGACGACGTGCGCAATATCTTCGCCCTGTCGTCGCTGCTCGAACGCCAGCAGATGCAGGTATCATTCGCAGAAAACGGCCGCGATGGCATCGAGGTGCTGGAGCGCGATCCGTCCATCGAGATCGTCCTCATGGACATCATGATGCCGGAAATGGATGGCTACGACACCATGCGCGCGATCCGGCGCATCGCCAGGTTTCGTTCGCTGCCGATTATTACGCTTACTGCCAAGGCCATGAAGGGCGATCGTGACAAATGCATTGCCGCCGGCGCGTCGGACTACATCAGCAAGCCGGTCGATGTGGGACAACTGCTGTCGCTGCTCAGGGTCTGGCTGAATTAACCATTACAAGGAAATACATGCAACGCAGTTTGATGTCGATCGCCGTGACGGCGGCATTGGCCCTGGGCGCTGTCCTCCCCCATGCCGTCCATGCAGCGCCGGCGGCGGCCAAGCCAGCCGCCCGGCAAACCACCCAGCTCCCGCGCAATGCCGCGCCCACGCACTACGCGGTGTCGCTCACGCCGGACGCCGCCAACCGCACCTTCAGCGCCAGCGTCGTCATCTCGCTCGATATCACGCAGGCGACCGACAGCCTGGTGCTCCACGCCGCCGACCTGAAGTTTTCCAGCGCTGCGCTCAGCGCCGGCGCCGGCCAGCCGGCACAAGCGGCCACCGCCATCGACCTCGACGCCGACCAGCAAACCGCCACCTTCCGCTTCGGCCGCACGCTGCAACCGGGCAGCTACCAGTTACAACTGGCGTACACTGGCCTGATCGGCACCCAGGCCGCCGGCCTGTTTGCGCTCGACTACCAGAACGGCGGCGCAGCCAAACGCGCGCTGTACACCCAGTTTGAAAACTCCGAAGCGCGCCGCGTGATCCCGTCGTGGGACGAGCCGTTTTATAAAGCCACGTTCGCGCTGGAGGCGACCATCCCTGCCGGCCAGATGGCGGTATCGAACATGCCGGTGGCAGCCACCACCAGGCTGGCCGACGGGCGCGAACTGGTGCGCTTTGCCACGTCGCCGAAGATGTCCACCTACCTGCTGTTCTTCGGCCTCGGAGAATTCGAGCGCGCCACCACGACCGAAGGCGGCACCGAGATCGGCGTGATCACGCAAAACGGCACGCTGAACCAGGCCCAGTTCGCGCTCGACTCGTCGCGCGCCGTGCTGCGCGAGTATAACGACTACTTCGGCATCAAGTACCCGCTGCCAAAACTGGACAACATCGGCGCGCCGGGCCAGAGCCAGTTCTTCAGCGCCATGGAAAACTGGGGCGCCATCTTTACCTTCGAATACGCGATCCTGCTCGACCCGCGCACCGCCACCCAGGAAGACCGCGAAGGAGTGTTTGTCACCGCCGCCCACGAAATCGCCCACCAGTGGTTCGGCAACCTGGTCACCATGGCCTGGTGGGACGACCTGTGGCTCAACGAAGGTTTTGCATCGTGGATGGAATCGCGCACCACCGCGCGCCTGCACCCGGAATGGGACTGGCACCTGCGCGCGGTGCACACGCGCGAAGGCGCGATGGCCAGCGACGCCCTGGCTTCCACCCACCCGGTGATACAGCGCATCGCCACCGTGGAACAGGCCAGCCAGGCCTTCGACAACATCACCTACCAGAAGGGCGAGGCGGTGATCCGCATGCTGGAAGAGTACGTGGGCGCGGACGCCTGGCGCAACGGCGTGCGCGCGTACATCGCCAGGCATGCGTACGGCAACACGGTGTCCGACGACCTGTGGCGCCAGGTGGAAAAGGCGGCCCACAAGCCGGTCACCGCCATCGCCCACGACTTCACGCTGCAACCGGGCGTGCCGCTGATCCGCGTGGCCGATGCCGTGTGCCGGAACGGCAAGGCCACCATCGTCCTCACCCAGGGCGAATTCGCCAAAGACGACGCCCCCCGTAAACCTTTGAGCTGGCGCGTGCCGGTCATCGCCGGAACCGTGGGGGGCGCCACCGTGCGCACCGTGGTTGCCGGCGGCAAGACCACCATCACGCTTCCAGAATGCGGCGCGGTGCTGGTGAACGCCGGCCAGAGCGGCTACTACCGCACGCTGTACACGCCCAAGGGCTTCGCCGCGCTGGCCGGGCGCTTCGCCGACCTGCCGGCCATCGATCAAATGGGTTTGCTGGCCGATGCCGCAGCGCTGGGCATGTCCGGCCACATGCCGGCGCCCGGCTACCTGGAACTGGTGGCCGGCACGCCGGTGGCAGCCGCGCCGCAGGTGTGGGAAGACATCGCCGGCACGCTGGCCGGCCTGCACGCCAGCTACGAGGGCAAGCCGGAACAGCGCGCCGCCTTCGACAGCTTTGCGCGTGCGC
The DNA here is from genome assembly GCF_009295655.1 of Duganella sp. FT27W. Taxonomy (NCBI): domain Bacteria; kingdom Pseudomonadati; phylum Pseudomonadota; class Betaproteobacteria; order Burkholderiales; family Oxalobacteraceae; genus Duganella; species Duganella sp. FT27W. Next base: position 487,470 of record NZ_WHIV01000001.1, on the reverse strand, counting down.
GCCTGGCGCCGGTACTGGCGCGCGTGGGCTGGACTGCCGCCCCCGGCGAAGCCGCACCGGTCGCCAACCTGCGCGCCACGCTGATCGCCGCCCTCGGCGACATGGGCGACCCTGGGGTGCTGGCCGAAGCGCGCCGCCGCTATGCGCTGCGCCACAGCGATCAGGACGCCATGCCGGTGGCCCTGCGCCGTCCGATCCTGGGCGTGATCGCCGCCAACGCCGATGCAGCGACCTGGGATGCACTGCTGGCCGAGGCGCGCGCCGAAACATCCGCCATGGTCAAGGCCGAGCAATACGGTTTGCTCGGTTCCAGCCGCGACCCGGCGCTGGCCCGCCGGGCGCTGGACCTGGCGCTGACCGACGAAGCCGGCGCCACCAACAGCGCCAGCATGATCAGCCATGTCGCCAATCAGCATCCGGACCTGGCGTTCGACTACGCGGTGGCGCACCGCGAGCAGGTGGAACAGAAGATCGACGCCACATCGCGCAGCCGCTTCTTCCCCGGCCTGGCCCGCCGCTCGGCCGATCCGGGCATGGTGGCCAAACTGAACACCTACGCCGACCAGCACCTGGCCGCCGACGCGCGCGGCGACGTCAAGATCGCGATCGCCTCGATCGAGTACCGCGTCAAGGTGCGCAAGGAGCGGCTGCCAGAAATCGACGCCTGGCTGGCGCATCACCATTGAAACATCGGGGGCCGCGCAGCAGGTTTGCGAGCCCCCACCATAAAAAAAAACCAGCGCCACCGTGAGGTGATGCTGGTTGCAAAACGCTCGAAAGCGTGGGGATGGCCGGTGGTCCGGCGGCTGGTCTGCGCCGCCTGGACTGAATTTGTGCCGGAATGAAGGTCCGGCAGCCGGGCGCTTGGTTTAACCGCGCGCTACAGGTATTACTTTGCCAGTTAATCGAAAAGACAGGCTTAGGACTTCATTAAACTTGATGAAGCCTGCCGTTGGGAGGGGGCATTGAGATGATTGAATTGGTGCCGGTGTTACAGGCCACCGGCAAGCCCGCTGAGCGATTTTCCGTGAAATCCCGCGCCAACCTGGACACGGCGACCAACTGGAAGATGCTGGGACCAGCGCTACGCATCATAATCGGGCAATATGACCAGCCAATGACGGATACTACAATGCATACAACTATGTTATCGACATCACCACTGCGCGCGCACCTGCTGGCGGCAACGTTCATCGTGGCGCTGGCCGCCTGCTCGCCGCTGCCGCCTTCCACGCCCGCCACCGCGCCAGCGACAATCACGCAGGCGCCACCCGCTGAGCCGGCGCCGCCAGGCGCTGTCGCAGCGGGGGCACTCGCCATCGACAGTGCCAACTCGCTGATCGCCGTCACCGTGCGGCGCGGCGGCGTGCTGGCGCGGCTGGGCCACGACCACGTGGTGGCCGCACGCGCCATCACCGGCACCGTCACGCCCACCGACAACCGCGCGCAGTTCCAGTTCCGCCTCGACCAGATGACGGTGGACGAACCGGCGCTGCGCCAGGTCGCGGGCCTGGAAAAACAGCCGTCACCGGAAGCCGTCGCCGGCACCCGCACCAACATGCTGACCAAGGTGCTCGACGCCGACCGCTACCCGCTGGTCACCGTGCGCGCCGAACGGATTGCCGACGACCAGCCGCTGCGCGTGGCCATTACCCTGCACGGTGTCACCCGCACTTACCAGATTCCGGTGGTGTTCGCCCGCGAGAACACTACCCTGACGGTGAGCGGCACGGTCGATCTGAAGCAGACCGATTTCGGACTGGTGCCGTTCTCGGTGATGGGCGGCGCCATGGCGGTGGAGGACCGGATGGAGCTGCGCTTCACGTTGGTGGCGAAATAATCGCGCGATAAAAAAAAGCCCGCGGCACATACGGCGCGGGCGGAAAGGTTTCAAATCGGGAGAGACTTGAAAGAGCAAGTGCAGTATCTCCCCTCAACATGACGGCGTGATGACATCAACACGCGCTATCTCGAAATAATCAGTTTTAATCCCAGGCCCACGAATACCGCCCCCGCCACCCGGTCCATCCACATGCCGGCGCCGGGGTGGCGATTGATCCACGCCCCCACCGCGCCGGAAAAATAGCCGAGCAGCGAAAACAGCACCACCGCCTGCCCCGTGAACAGCAAGCCCAGTTGCGCGGTCTGCCAGCTGGCATCGCCGCGGTCGGCCACCACGAACTGCGGCAAAAACGACAGAAAGAACAGCACCACCTTGGGATTGATGGCATTGGCGAACAACCCCTTGGCAAACAGCCGCCCCAGGCTTTGGTCGGGCAAGCCGGCTTGCGCCACGCGCGCTCCGCCACGGCTGCGCAGCGCGCCGATGCCGAGCCACACCAGGTAAGCGCCGCCGATGATCTTCAATGCGGCAAACGCCGCAGGGGACGCGGCGATCAGCGCGCTCACGCCTAGTGCGGCCAGCACCGTGTGACTCAGGCAGCCCAGCGCGCAGCCGATGCCGAATACCATGCCCTGGCGGCGGCCGCGCGAGACGCCCACGCTGAGCACCATCAGGTTGTCCGGGCCGGGCGAGATCGTAATCAGCAAGGCGGCACTGAGAAAACCGATGAACTGTTCTGGCGAAATTAACATGTGAAGGCTCGATAAAGGCTGGAACCCATGATGATAGCTGTCGCATGGGTATGTCACAACTACATCATATTTTCTGAAAACAACATGTTCTCGTATAAAATGACCGAATTCCTGCCTCCGCAACGGCGGCCGACATTCCTACATATCAATAACCAAAGCTTGCACGATGTACCACGCGCTGAGCGCCTTTGCGGGCCAAGTCCCCCGCCACCTGTCGTCGCCGCTGCTATTGTTACGCATCTTGGCGCTGCTGCTGGCCGCGCTGTGCATTGCCGGTCCGACGCGCGCGCAGGCGCCGGCGTTGCCGCAAATTGGTCTCACCCACGCCGGCATCGATATCGCTCGCACCGGTAAACTCTACCTGGACGAAGGCGAACTGGCGCCAGCCAGTGCCGGTGCGCTGCCGGCGCTGGTGGCCGGCCTGCGGCCTGCGGACAAGGTGGATTTACTGGGCGGCGGCTACTGGCTGGTGGCCGAACTGCGCAACGACGGCGTGCTGACCGACTGGGTCATCGATCCCAACGACACCCTGATCGACGTGGTGGACATCTACCTGTATCAGCCCGACGGCACGGTGCGGCTGCTGAAAACCGGCTACCGTCAGCCGCACGACTACCTGCTCCACTACGGCAAGGACGTCCAGCTCGAACCGGGCAAGAGCTACCCGGTGCTGATCCGCTTCTCCAGTCCCTATTACGCGCGCACGCCGATGTTTACCGCGCTGCCGCGCAGCGACTACCAGCGCCTGGTGGCGCGCGAAAACGTCATGATCATCGGTTCCATCGGCGCGCTGCTGGCGCTCACGGTGTTCAATTTCTTCATCTACTCGATCACGCGCGACCGCTCGTCGCTGTACTACTCGCTGTACGTGCTGTGCTACGCGGTGGCGTGGGGCATGACCTTCCACCTGTCGGCCGACATGTTCGACTGGCACGACCTGCACTGGCATTACGTGCCGTTCTTCCTGCTGCCGGTGATCAGCACGCTGTTCTACACCAGCTTCCTGCGCCTGCGCGAGACCGCGCCGCGCCTGTTCCTGCTCAGCCGCGTCAACATCGTGCTGCCCTTGCTGACGCTGCCCTCGTGCTTTTTGGCGCTCAGCTACGCCCACACCATCGCCACCGTCGTCATCGCGATCTGGGTGTCGATGGCGCTGGTGACCGGCATCGTGGTGTGGCGCCGGGGCTATCAGCCGGCGCGCTTCTTCGTGCTCGGTTTCCTGGCGCTGCTGTTACCGAGCCTGGTGATCCTGCCGGCCAACGTGGGCCTGATCCCGGCGCTGGTGACCAACGCCCAGCTCTTTACGCTGCTGGGCGGCACGCTCGATGGCGTGCTGCTGGCGTTTGCGCTGGCCGACCAGATCCGCCTGCTGCGCAACACCCTGGAACAACGCGTGCAGGAGCGCACGGCCGAGCTGACCGAGGCCAAGGAACACGCCGAGGTGGTGAGCCGCCATCGCATCGATTTTCTGTCGGCCATGAGCCACGACATCCGCACCCCGCTGGCCGGCGTGATCGGCATGATCAAGTTCGCCATGCGCGACCAGTCGGTGCGCGGCCGGACCGAGGAATACCTGCGCATCGGCCTGCAAAACAGCGAATCGCTGCTGGCCATCCTCAACGACATCCTCGACTTTTCCAAGATCGATGCCGGCCGCCTGTCGATCGAAACCGTGGATTTCGACCTGATCGCGCTGATCGACGACGCCATCGGCATCCTGCAAGGCCAGGCCGATGCCAAGAGCCTGCTGCTGCGCTGCGAACTGGCGCCGGACCTGCCGCGCTTCGTGCGCGGCGATCCCACCCGCCTGCGCCAGATCCTGCTCAATTTGCTCGGTAACGCCATCAAGTTTACCGACCGCGGCGAAGTTCGGCTGCATGCTTCCGCGCTCGATCCGGTCGCCGGTCTCACCAGCGTCAGCTTCGAAATCATCGACACCGGTCCGGGCATCCCGCCCGACACCCTGCCGCGCCTGTTCCAGAAATTCGAACAGGCCGACCATTCCACCACGCGCCGCTACGGCGGCACCGGCCTGGGACTGGCCATCTGCAAGGAGCTGGTGGAGCTGATGGATGGCGCCATCGCCGCCGAAAGCCGGGTGGGCGTGGGCTCGACCTTCAGCTTTACCCTGCCGCTGGCGGTGGGCGCCGCGCCGCTGGCCGGTCCGGACACGGGGCCGCACCGCGAGTACCACGCCTACCGCCTGCGCATCCTGTGCGCCGAGGACGTGCGCACCAACCAGATCATCGTCAGCACGCTGCTCGAGAACATGGGCCACGACATCCGTATCGTGGAAAACGGCCTGCAGGCGCTGCATGCACTGGCCGAATCGGACTACGACCTGGTGCTGATGGACGGGCGCATGCCGATGATGGACGGCGAGCAGGCCACGCGCCTGATCCGCGCCGGCGGCAACGAGGATTACCGCATGCGCGATCGGTCGATTCCGATCATCGCCCTCACCGCCAACGCCAGCGACCATGACCGCGCGCGCTACCTCGGCGTGGGCATGGACGGTTTCCTTAGCAAGCCGGTGGACGAGCACCTGCTGTACGACCAGATCGAAAAGATCATCGCCCTGCACCTGGCGCGTGGACGGCAACTGCGCGCGGTCGATCCGGCGCAGCTGCCATCTGCGTGCCATGCGGACCTCGACGCCCAGTTCGGCGTTGCGCCGGCGGCCTGCGGTGATGGTGACGGTAGCGACGCCGGCGCCGGCAAGGCGGTGCAGATCATGCCGCTGGCCGGCCTGTCGCACAAGCATTTGCAGCGCATCACCGACGCCTTCCTCGACGAAGCGCCGCGCCGCCTGCGCACTGCGCGCGCGGCGGTCAGCGCCGGCAATGCGCAAGCGGCGGCCGCCGCCATCCACGCCCTGAAGGGCAGCGCCGGCTACCTCAGTTCCAACCACCTGCACGCGCTGTGCGCGGAACTCGAAGCGGAAGCGAACGCCGGCCGCATCGACCACGTGGCGCGCATGCTGGTGGAAGTGGAAGCGGCGCTGGACCAGGCGTGCACTGATTTGCAGGCCTCGTCCACCGCCGCTGCTGCCGACTGAGGCCGCCGCCTGCAAGGCTGCCGCTTTTTTGCGACAATGGCAGGCTCAGTCACCCAAGCATCGGATTCGTATGACCACCACCTCCCTGGCCGACCGCGACGGCCTGCCGCCCGATGCGCGGCGCTGGGCCATGCTGTCGGTCGCCATCGGCGTGGGCATGGCCTCGCTCGACACGGCAATCGCCAACACCGCGCTGCCGGCCATCGCCGAGCAGCTGAACGCCACCCCGGCCGCCTCGGTCTGGATCATCAATGTCTATCAGCTGGCGATGGTCGCCACCCTGCTGCCGTTCGCTGCGCTCGGTGAAGTGATTGGCTACCGCAAGGTGGCCATCTTCGGCATGGCCCTGTTCACCCTTGCGTCGCTGGCGTGCGCGCTGGCCTGGTCGCTGCCGTCGCTGGTCGTCGCCCGGCTGTTCCAGGGCGTGGGCGGCGCGGCGCTGATGGGAGTGAATACCGCGCTGCTGCGGGCGATCTATCCGGCCAAGCTGGCCGGGCGCGGTTTCGGTTTCAATTCGCTGGTGGTGGCCACGTCGTTTGCCATCGGCCCCACTGCCGCGTCGCTGATCCTGGCGGTGGCCTCGTGGCCCTGGCTGTTCGCCATCAACGTGCCGCTGGGGCTCGTGGCGATTTTCATGGCGCGCCGCGCGCTGCCCGCTACCGCGCTGGCCGGCCACAAGATCGACGTGCTCACTGTCGTCTATAACATGTTCGCCTTCGGCCTCCTGATCCTGGCGTTTGGTGAAGGCGCGCACTTGCAGGACTGGCACACGCTGGTGCCGGAGATCGCGCTGACGGTGCTGTTTTTTGTGCTGCTGCTGCGGCGCCAGGCCGGCCATACGGCGCCGATGCTGCCGGTGGACCTGTTCCGCCGGCCGCTGTTCGCGCTGTCGTCGCTCACCGCCATGTGCACGTTTGCCGCGCAGGGGCTGGCGTTCGTGTCGCTGCCGTTCTTCTTCGAGCATACGCTGGGCCGCTCGCCGATCGAGACCGGATTCTTGATGACGCCGTGGGCGGTGCTGGTGGCGGTGATGGCGCCGATCGCCGGGCGCCTGAGCGACAAGTATTCGCCCGGAGTATTGGGCGGCATCGGCCTGGCGCTGCTGTCTTCGGGCCTGGTGGCGATGCTGCTGCTGCCGCCAGCGCCGACCGCGTTCGACATCGGCTGGCGCATGGCGTGGTGCGGCATCGGCTTCGGCTTCTTCCAGGCGCCGAACCTGAAAGCGATCATGGGCAGCGCACCGAAGTCGCGCGCGGGCAGCGCCAGCGGCATTGTCGCCACCTCGCGCCTGACCGGCCAGGCCACCGGCGCGGCGCTGGTGGCCTACTGCTTCACCATCTCGGCCACCAACGGCACCCGCTACGCGCTGATGCTGGGCGCAGCATTTGCCGGCGTGGCCTGCGTGGCAAGCTTCGCGCGCCTGGCTTTTGCCGCCAGCGACGACTAGGAACCTAAGGTAGCTTCCAGCGCATCGATAAACACCCGGGTCTTCGCGGGCATCAGCCGCCGTCCCGGGAACACGGCCCACGCGGTCACCTGCGGGAACGACCACTCGGGCAGCACCCGCACCAGTGCGCCCTTCTCCACGTACGGCCGCGCAATCGGCTCGGTGGAGGCGCCGATGCCGATACCGACGCTGGCCATGCGCACCACCAGTTCCGGCGAATTGGCCAGCACCCGCACCGGCAACTCGCGCTCCCAGCGCACCTTGCCGCGCTCCAGCGTCCAGCGTACCAGGCCGTTCAAGCGTGGCGGCAAGCTCAATACGTCGTGGCGGAACAGGTCGTCGGGATGCTCGGGCAGGCCGCGCACGCTGGCGTACCCGGGCGCGGCGTACAGCGCCAGCGAACTGCCCAGGATACGGCGCGCGGCCAGCGTGGCATCGTCCGGCAAGTCGCCCATGCGGATCGCCAGGTCGTAGTTCTCCGCCACCAGGTCCACCCGGCGCGGCGACAAATCCAGCTCCAGCGAGATCGCCGGATATTTTTGCAGGAACGTCGCCAGCATTTCGCTCAGCGCCAGGTTGGCAAAATCAGCCGGCATCGATACCCGCAGCAAGCCGCTCGGCGCGCCCTGCCGGTGCTGCGCCAGCGCGCCCGCCGCCTCGGTTTCGTCGGCCACGCGGCGCGCGTGCTCCAGCAGGCTCGAACCGAACTCGGTGAGCATCAGCTTGCGCGTGGTGCGCTGGAGCAGGCGCTCGCCCAGGTGCGCCTCCAATAAGGAAATGCGGCGCGAGACGGTGGACTTGGGCAACTGCACGCGCTCGGCAGCCAGGCTGAAACTGCCGCATTCGACGATGCGGGCGAACAGCAGCAGGTCGGCGGGATCGATATCCATGATGATTGTTCCACTGGTGGATGAATGTTATCCATTTTAAGGGATTCCGCATTGGTTTTGAAACGATTAAAGTAACTCCATCGCAGCACACAACCCGCAGTGCACAACCAATACAGGAGCCCCACCATGAACATCTTGCAAATCAACTCCAGCGCCCGCAGCACCGGTTCCGAATCGACCCGCCTGGCGGACGCCATCGTCGCCAAACTGCAGGCCGCCAATCCCGGCGCCACCGTGGCGCGCCGCGACCTGGCCGCCGTACCGCACCCGGTGCTGGACGAAGCCGCGCTGCAAGCGCTGTTCACCCCGGCCGACCAGCGCACCGCCGAACAAGCGGCCCGCGTGGCGCTTGACGACGCCCTGATCGCCCAGGTGCAGGCGGCAGATGCCATCGTGATCGGTTCGCCGATGTACAACTTCGGCATCACGGTGCAGCTGAAAGCCTGGTTCGACGCGATTGCCCGCGCCGGCGTGACGTTCAAATACGGCGCCACCGGTCCGATCGGCCTGGTCACCGGTAAAAAAGTGTATGTCGCGATCGCCCGTGGCGGTTTGCACCGCGATGGTCCGAGCGACACCCAACTGCCGCACCTGAAAATGTTCCTGTCCTTCCTGGGCATGACCGATGTGCAGTTCGTGTACGCGGAAGGCCTGGGCATGGGTCCCGAAGCCGTAGCAAAAGCGCAGGCGCAGGCCGACGCCGACATCAACGCCGTGCTGGTGTAATCGACCTTGTCATCAACGTTAAAAAAGGAGCAGCGCCATGAACAACGTAGCAAGTGATACCGTCACCCGTGAACGCGGCGTGGAACGCGTGCTGGCCGGCCAGTCCGTGATGGATGGCGCTGGCGTGAAGATCAACCGCGTGGTCACGCAGCCGCTGCAACGCCGGCTCGATCCGTTCCTGATGCTCGACAATTTCGCCAGCGGCGAAGCCAACGACTACATCGCCGGCTTCCCCAGCCATCCGCACCGGGGCTTCGAGACCGTGACCTATATGCTGGAAGGCCGCATGCGCCACAAGGACAGCGCTGGCAACGAGGGCCTGCTCACCAACGGCGGCGTGCAATGGATGACCGCCGGCCGGGGCGTGATCCACTCCGAGATGCCCGAGCAGCAGGAAGGCCGGATGGAAGGCTTTCAGTTGTGGCTCAATTTGCCGGCCAGGGACAAGCTGCGCGACCCGTGGTACCGCGACTTCAACGGCGAAGAGCTGCCGCGTTTTGTCACCGCCGCCGGCGTCAACGTCAAGGTCATTGCCGGCAGCAGCCATGGCGTGGCGGGCGCGGTGCAGCGCGAGGTGACCAAACCGATTTACCTCGACGTCGAGATACCGGCCGGCGCATCGTTCAGCCAGGTGCTGCCCGTCGGGCATAACGCATTCGTGTTCGTCTATCGCGGTACGGTGAGGGTGGGCGATAAGGACGTGGCGGCCGGCCGCATGGCGATCCTGGCCAACACCGAAGGCGTAGACGGCATCAACGTCCACGCGCTGGAAGCGAGCCGTTTGATCCTGGTGGCCGGCAAACCGCTGAACGAGCCGATCGCCCAATACGGCCCGTTCGTGATGAACACCCAGGCCGAGGTATTCCAGGCGGTGGAAGACTTCCGGGGCGGCAAACTGGGCGAAGAAGCGCACGCTTGATGAAGGTGGTGCACGGCGTGTGCGCACAGTTTGCCGGTTCTGAACAGTCTGGTGCGCTACCGGGGCGCCGTGCATAATGCGGCAACAACCTCGGGAGCACACCATGAAAAACTGGCTTTTCCTTGCCATCGCCATCGTTTCGGAAACCATCGCCACCTCGGCCCTCAAGTCCAGCGCGGGATTTACCAAGCTGCTGCCATCGCTGCTGGTGGTGGTGGGCTATGGCATCGCCTTCTATTTTTTGTCGCTCACCTTGCGCACCATCCCGATCGGCATCGCCTACGCGGTGTGGTCGGGCGTGGGCATTGTGCTGATCGCGCTGGTGGGCTGGCTGGTGTTCGGACAGAAGCTCGATACGCCCGCGCTGCTGGGAATGGGACTGATCGTGGCCGGCGTGGTGGTGATGAACGTGTTTTCCAAGACCGCCCAGCATTGAAACAGGCTGTCTCGGGATAAAATACGCGGATGAATCCCTTATTCCTGAAATGGCTGCGCAAGCTGAGCTACATGCTCGGTTTTGAAACCGTATCGTCCTTCCCGCCCGGCCATCCGTATGAGCGCACGCGCTGGAACGGCGCCTACTTCGACATCGCTTCCTACGTCAAACCCGACGAGATCGAGCACCGGCTGTGCGAAGCGATTACCAACACGCCGCTGGTGTTCGGCCAGATCGACAATCCCACGCCGCGCATGCAGCGCGCGCTGCTGGCCGTGCTGGAAGAACGCATGCGCCACAACCGCGGCCGCGCCACCGAGCTGGCCGTGCAACTGGTACACGCCTACGACAGCGCCCACATCACCGAAGTAATCCCCGGCCTCCGCGCACAGGTGGCCGGCACCCGCCACGACGACATCGGCGAACGGGCCCGCAGCGTGATGGCGTTCCTCTCCTCCACCCAGTCGCCGTTCGACGTCATCGACATGCAGGCCTAGGTTTTTAATTAAAGAATCTGGAAAAAGCCGGTAGGAAAACCCTCGTTGCTGCGCGCCAGCTCGACGTGGATGCGGCGGCCGTCGTCAACCGGCAGCACTGCGGGCGCCAGTTGCTTGAGGTTGAACGACTCGAACTTCGACGCATCGGGCGCCGGCTGGGTCTTGTCCGGCGCCGGCGCCAGCCAGCTCAGCGTCGCCAGGCCGGCACTGACCATCGCCTCGCAACACGCAGCCGAGCCGTACACGCCGACCTGGTACACCGGCTCGCCCGGCCGTGCCGCCTTGAACGCCTGGTTGATACCTTCGAAATAGCGCGTGATCGGACCGGCGATATCGTCCGAGTTGGGATTGCAATCCACCTCGAAATAGATGGCCGAGCCCGACGGCTGGGTGATGCCCGACTGTGCCATCAAATACGCTGATGCGCCATCGGCCATGCCCTGCGCCCGGCTGAACGAATGCAGGTGGGCGCCGATAGTCTCCCACACCACGCCGATGTGGATGCCGGCATCGGTCAGCGCCCGCGCTTCGGCCATCGACAAATTCTTGCTCGCGCTATGGCTGTAGTAACGAATGGCAAAATCGATCCCCTGTTGCTTGATTGATATCGCGTGCTGCGTCAGTTCGAAAGCGGCTTTCACGCCGGTGAGGACAACCATGGGTGCTCCAGTAGGAATGGTGGATGAAGGCGCGGGAACCGACCGCAGGCGTGGCATCGGACCAGGCAGTGCCGCCGGCTCGACCCGCTCGATGCGCACCCGGTAGCCGTGTACCGGCACGCGGATCCGCAACGGATTGCCGCGTCCCTCGCCGACGTAGTACTGGGCGAGCTTGCTGCGCAGGCGCACCAGTTGCAGCCCGACCACGGGGTCGTCGGCGGGATCGAAGTCAGCGGCCGAGCGGCCGAATACCTCGACCCCGATCGAGTAAGCGTTGTACAGCTGCTCGTCTCGGTGACGCACCAGGTAGTCGAGCAACTGGCAGCTGGAACCGGCGTAGGCGAAGGTGCGGCTGACCGCGATCCGGTGCAGTTCGGCACGCACATCGTTGGCGTGCGGCACGCTGGCGGCAAACGGCGCGCGGCGCGCCGATGTCACACTTAACGCAACAGTGGAAGAAGAATGTTTAATAGTTTCTCCAGCTTAATGTTATATTCTCAAAAATGATGCAGCGATGAAAGAACTTTACCCGGGCGGCATCAAAACCGCCTTCTGGAAACCTTCCCTGGCATAAGTCTCTGATTAATTGGCGTTTTATTTTTTCGTAGAAGGTTAGTTTGAACCATAAGAGCTTCCGTTTTGGTCAATGGCGTGTCGATCCCGCCACCAATACGCTCAACTCGGGTGAACTGAGCCGGCAGATCGAGCCGCGCGCGATGGATGTTTTGTTACATTTGGCGCGGCATCCGCACACGGTGATTTCCGCCGAGACCCTGCTCGACGCCTGTTGGGGCGACTCCCCGGCAAGCGACAACGCGGTTCATAAAATCATCACCCAGCTGCGCCGGGCGCTTGACGATTCGGCCTCCGAGCCACGCTATATCGAGACCATCCGCAAGCGCGGCTACCGCCTGGTTGCAGAGCTCAGCTATGAAGACGACGTCAGCCAGGGCAGCTGGACCCATGCCTCGCCGTTCCGTGGTCTGGAAGCATTCGAGGAACAGCACGCGGCGATTTTCTTTGGCCGCAAGCTCAGCGTCGACCGCCTGGTGCAGGTCGTGGTGGACCAGGTGCAGGCTGCCTGCGCGATGGTGCTGGTGCTGGGACCGTCCGGCGCCGGCAAGACCTCGCTGATCCAGGCCGGCTTGATTCCCGCCCTAAAAACGGGCGCGGCCCCGGCCGAGGCGGGCCTTGCCATCACCGATCAAGTGCAGATCGACTGCGCCGACATGGGCCAGTCCGGCCTGCTGGAAACCCTGGCCAGCACCCTGCTCGACGCCGAAATCGATGGCCAGCTGCTGTTCCGGAACACCAGCGCCACCGCCCTCGCCCAATACATGGAGCAGGATTTGCCGGGCTTGATCGCCCATTTACAGGCGCAATTGCCGGCGCTGCGGCTGGCCGTGTTCATCGACCGCTTCGAAGCCGTGTTCCGGTTGCCGCACATTACCGAGGCCGAGCGGGTCGTCTTCATCAATGTGCTCGACCAGCTGGCACGCTCCGGCTGCATGCTGCTGGTCCTGGCCTGCCGCAACGATTTTTACCCGCACCTGACCGTCTATCCGGCGCTGATGAACATGAAGCTGCGCGGCGGCCACTTCGACCTGGCGCCGCCCGGCAGCGCCGACATTGCCCAGATCGTGCGCCACCCGGCGCAGGTGGCGCAGCTGCGCTACACGGTGGACGAGCACGGCGAAGCGCTGGACGACCTGCTGTGCCACGCCGCCAAGGCCGGCCCCGACACCCTGCCCTTGTTGCAATACTGTCTGCAGGAGCTGTATCGCCAGCGCACCCCGGCCGGCGAACTGACGCATGCCGCGTTCCACCAGATGGGCGGCCTGGAAGGCGCCATCGGCGCCCGCGCCGAGCAGGTGATATCGAGCCTGGGCCCCGCCCAGATCGCCGCCCTTCCGCAATTGCTGTCGCGGCTGGTGCTGGTGGCGGAAGACGAAGCCACGGTCACCGCGCGCCGCGTGCCCTGGTCCGATGTATCGAACGGCGACGAAACCAAACTGTTGCAGGCGCTGGTCGATGCCCATTTATTCGTGAGCGACCTGCACGGCGGCGCCCCGGCCTTCGGCATCGCCCACGAAGCACTGCTGCGGCGCTGGCCGCGCGTGGTGGCGTGGGTGGATGAACACCGGCAGGCGCTGCAAACCCGCAGTCGCATCAGCGCCCAGGCGCGGCGCTGGCATGACAGCGGCCGCAAGCGCGACATGCTGCTGCCGTCAGGCACGCAGGCGAACCAGGCGCGGGAACTGGTACGCAAGGCACTGTTCAACTTTACGGCAACAGAGCGCAGCTTTATCGATTCGTCATTGGCCGGTGCCCGGCGCACGGAGCGGCTGCGGGTGGGCATCATGGCGATGATGACTTTCCTGGTGATGCTCGCCGGTGGCCTGGGCCTGTCGGCGCATGCTTCCCGCGTGCTCGCGGAGCAGCATCGTACCGAAGCCGAGGGCATGATGACGTATATGCTGGGCGAATTTGTGGAAAAATTGCGACCCCTCGGCAAACTGGACTTGCTCGACAGCGTCAGCACGCGGTCACTGGCTTACCTGTCGCACCATGTCGATAACAACGACAGCACCGTGGCCCTGACCCAGCGCGCCAAGTCGCTGCAAATCATTGCGGAAGTCAGGTACGCGCGCAGCGACAGCGATGGCGCTGTCACCGCGCTGCGCGCTGGCAGCACCATCCTATCGCATCAATTAAAGGCCGACCCGAACAATCTCGCGGTGTTGAAAAGCGCGGGCGAAAATGCATTTTGGCTGGGCAAGATCGATCTCGATCGCAAAGACCTCGACGGTGCGCAGCGGTTCTTCGAGCACTACCGTGATTACAGCAAGCGGCAAGCGGTCATTTCCCCGTCCAGCATCGATGTCTGGATCGAACAGTCGTACGCGCATAACAGCATCGGCAGCGTGGCGCTACGCCGGGGCGACGTGGAACTGGCCGCAAAAGAATTTGCCGCCTCGCTGGCATTAAAGACCCGCGCCTACAATGCGTCGCCCAAGAACAAGCAACTGCAGGCCGATCTTGCCGACAGTCTGTCGTGGCTGGCGCAAACGAATATGCAGACCGGAAAACTTGACCAGGCTACAGATTTGTACCGCCAGGAACTGGCCTTACTGCAAGACTTACGCGACAGGTATCCGTCGGAAGCGCTATGGCTCAACCGCTTGTCATCGGCTTGGTCGCATCAGGCTGAAGTAAAGCGCGCGCGGGGCGAACTCGCCGCAAGCGGCACCGACTTGCAAAACGCACAGACCTTGCTGGAACAAATAGTCAACCGCGATGCCAGCAACCGCAGTTGGCAGCGCAATTTGCACTTTGCCCAATTAAAACTGATCGAAGCGAACCTTACGGATCAAAATGCCGCCGCTTCGCTCGACAGAATTGAAGTATTGGGACAACGTTTCGATGACCTGATCGTGCTCGATCCGAAACGCGTGGCGCTGAAGACCATGCGGTCTGAGCTCGGCTATATAAAGGCGGCGGCTGAAACCAGGATCGGGCGGTCATCGAAGGCACTGGCCAGCCTGCAGCCCGCCATCACGGCACTGCAGGCATTGCAGACGCCGGGCAACTCGGACATGGCCGTCAAAAATGCTCTGGCAAAAGCACTGCTTTTGCAAGCTGACCTGCTAAAGACCACTGATCCGGCCACGGCGAAAAAGAATTGCGAAACGGTGCGCGACATGTATGCGTCGCTCATAGGCAGCAGCAACGACTTCAAACTGTTATCGCCGTGGGTAAAAGCGATCCATTGTCTGGGCCAATCGGAGCTGGCCATCTCGGCTCGAGAAAAACTGGAAGCGATGGCTTATCGCGATCCCGACTACGTGCAGTACCTTTCCAACCACTAGAAAGTAAAATTCATGTCAAAACTGATCACCTCCACCCAATTCTTGAATATTTCTGTCAAAGTAAAACCTGGTGCGGTCGCGGGCGAGTACAAGGTGGAAACGGCGCCGTCGATTCCCCGCATCACCCAACCCGATACCGTGATCAATTACCAGATCGTAGATACCGGCGGAGTCGATATCGTGTTTACCGGGATGTCGGTAACACCGGAAGACAACAACCAGTTGAGCGCTGCCATCGTCAGTGTGAGTGGCAAGCAGCTGACTTTCAGCGATGCCAACAGCGAAAAAATCACGTTGAATGTGACGCTGAAGTTCAAGGCGGAAAATCAGCATGAATTCGCGCACGATCCGCAAGTCGAAAACGAACCAGAACCAACCTGAACGAGGCACCAGGCCCGATGAGAACCGATATTCTTGCCAGCTGCGTCAGTCACGAATACGGCAACTATCCGGGCCCACGTCTGCTGATCACCGGCGCTGTCCACGGCAACGAACGCTGCGGCACCGAGGCCATCACCCGCGTGATGGCCGAACTCGACAGCGGCACGCTGTCGCTCCGCAGCGGCCTGGTCACCTTCGTCCCGATCGCCAACCCGCTCGCGTATGCCAACAGCACGCGCAACGGCGACCGCAACCTGAATCGCCACCTGTTCCCCACCAGCACGCCGCAAGACTACGAAGACCACCTCGCCAACTGGCTGTGTCCGCTGCTGGCGCAGCATGACGTGCTGCTCGACCTGCATTCATTCAACGCGCCCAGTGAACCGTTCGTCATGGTCGGCCCGCGCAACAACACCGGCCCGCTGGAACCGTTCCAGCATGAACAGGCCGAGCGCGCGCTTGCGCGCCATCTTGGCGTGCGGCGGTTTGTCGATGGGTGGTTGCGCACATACGGCGACGGCGTGCGGCGCCGTCTGGACGACGCCCAGCAGATCGAGACCGTGCTGCGCTACGGCATGGGCACTACCGAATACATGCGCAGCACCGGCGGCTATGCGCTCACGCTCGAATGCGGCCAGCACCAGGATCCGCAAGCGCCCGAGGTGGCGTACCGCGCCATTCTGAACACGCTCGCCTTCCTGGGCATGACCAATGGCCCGCCACCGGCGCCCGTCGATCCGCACGCCATCGAGGCGCTGAGCATGGTGGCGGTGGTCGATAAAATCTCGGCCGACGACAGGTTTTCGCGGCCGTGGCGCAGCTTCGATGTCGTTGCCAAAGGCGAGCGCATTGGCAAACGTGCCGATGGCACACCGGTGCTGGCCGGGTTCGACGGCCGCATGCTGTTTCCCGACAGCGCAGCGGTCGCTGGCGGAGAATGGTATTACCTGACCCGCACCAACCCTGAATTTTAAGCGTTGGTCAGTTTCAGGCCGATGATGCCGCCGATAATCATGGCGATGCACGCCAGGCGCATGGCGCTGGCCGGTTCATCGAGCATGACGATGCCGTAGATGACGGTGCCAACCGTGCCGATACCAGTCCAGATGGCGTAGGCGGTGCCCAGCGGCAGCGTGCGCAGCGCCAGGCCCAACATGCCGACGCTGCCAAGCATGGCGCTCAAGGTCCATAGCGTGGGCATCAGCTTGGTGAAGCCTGCCGTGTATTTCAGGCCGATGGCCCAGGCCACTTCGAGCAGGCCGGCGATGATGAGGATAATCCAGGTCATAAAAATCTCCAGGGCGCGGCAAGGTGGTCCCTGCCAGTTGGCGCGCAACACAAAAGTATACCATTCGCAACAATCTCGGAGATAATCGTTCCTTAACAAGAACAGGAGCAACCATGCAGTTACTGGCCCAGATCGTCACCGGCTTTGTCGCGCTGATACACATCTATATTGTCCTGCTGGAGACGGTGCTGTTCGATACGCGCGGCCGCAAGGTGTTCGGCTTATCGACAGAAAAAGCGGAGATCGTGCGCCCCGCGATGTCCAACCAGGGCTGCTACAACGGCTTCCTGGTGGCGGCGCTGGTAGTCGGCTTTGCCCATCCGAATACCGTGGTGGGCGCGGCGTTCACCGTGTTCGGCCTGTCTTGCGTGGCGGTGGCCGGCGTGTGGGGCGGTTTGACCGTCAAGCGCAGCATCTTGTTGATCCAGACCTTGCCGGCGGTGGTGGCATTGGCTTTGCATTTCGCGGCGTAAATGTCCATGATTCGGTGGTTCTACAATCTTCTCTACGGCACCACGCCAGCCCAATTCCCCAGCCCCTATTCCATCGACGAAGCTGTTGCCCTGCTGTCCAACAAGGTAAATCGGACGCCCGGTCACGGCGCGGTTGGCACGGTCACGGCGCAGCGGGTGGAACTCACGCGCGAACGAGTATTCTCGCGCAATTCAGGTCGGGCAGTTTTCACGGGCACATTTGAAACCGAGCACGGCCGGACCGTGCTCAAGGGCCAGTTTGGGATGACAGTCACGGAGACACTCTCCATGTCATTCGTGATGGGGCTCATCCTCTTGTTTACCGTGGTTGCCACGATCAAGGTGGTCGAGCAGCCGGCCAACTATGCATTCCTGCTGGGCTGCATCGGATTATTTCTGGTCGCCACGCTGGTATGCCACTCCGCGAAACTGGATATCGAATTCGATCATGCCTGGCTGGCCAAAATCATGGGCGCGGCGCTACACTCAGACTCGGCAACACCGTCACCGACGTCGCCGGCACCGATTCCACCGGCGGCTTGACGCCGGTGCCGCGCAGCGCCAGCAGCCAGCCCACGCCGTCGAACCAGAACGGCGCACCGAGCGACGAAGCGAATGCCGTGATGATCCATCCCATTAGCGCAAACCCCAGCGCCAGCAGCCACGCGCCAGCGCCCTGCCCGTCCAGGTTCTCGAAGCGCGACGACGGCCAGCCGACCGGCAGGCCCGCCACCTTGTCGATTTCCTTTTGCGCGGCGACGGCCTGGCCCAGCGCCTGCGCCGGCGTGGCGTTCGTGTCGATCTTCACGCGGCCGGCGGCGATCGTCTCGGCGCTGGTTTTGGCCAGTTCGGCCGCCACGCTGTCGTCCTGCCACAGGCGCTGGCTCAGCACCAGCGCATCGATATTCATCGCCCCCGCATAAAACAGGCCGATACAGAACAGCACCAGCTGCGAGCGGCGCTTGTACCAGCCGGTGATGCGTTCCATTACCGTCTCGTACCAGATGCGCACGGCATTCTCGAGCGCGGCGGCATCGTCGGGACCTTCTCCCATGATGGCCAGCAGGGTGCGCGCCAGGCCCTCGTTGCCGGTGTTGGCCAGCAGCAGTTGCGCCGTGTGGCCCTTGCCGTAGCGCGCGATCAGCGTGGCCACAAAGGCGCGTGCAAAAATCGGCGCCGGGATGTAAGACGGCATGCGGCCGCGCTGCGCCATGCCGACGATCAGTGGATGGCGCATGACGTCGGCAGCCAGCGAGGCATCGCCTAGCCGGTCGAGACCGAAGCAGTTGTCACGCCGCAGCAGGCGCGCAAGCGAGGGGCCGATGCCGCGCAGGCGCGGCTTGGCCGCCGACTCGTGCAACATCGTCAGCACGCCGTCGAGCAGCACCTTGGCGCGGGTTTGAAACAGCGAGGCAATCGCTTCGCGCGTAGCGCTGCACAACAAACTCATCGCCAGGAACGTGAACGACAAGCCGATGGCAACGTCGAGATAATGGTTGGACATGACGCTCTCCCGAGCCGATTTCGATACCCGTACACTAATTGATTTCACAGGCTCAAGCACGTTTTTCCGCTTCCTTTCCCGCACAAAATCATATCGTCCCCGCGCGTGATCGTCGTCAAATTTGAGGCGAACGCGACTTCTATACTCGACTGACGACTTGGCCACTTCCGGCCCAACCGCAGCGAGGATCACATGTTTTTACGCGTCATTTTTATTGCGGCAACAGCGCTGTGTGCGCTACGCGCCGCTGCCGCCGATGCCGAGCCGCCGCGCGCGGTGGGCGTGATCACGGTGCAGACCATGACCACCGCCGGCCACGATTTTTCCCAGCATTTTCTGGCGGCCTGGCGCGACCAGGACGGCAGCGACCAGGTCACGCTGGCGATCCGCGAGCGGCCGTCGGCGCGCTTCGGCAGCGAAGTGTGGATCGATTACTCGCAGCGCACCGTGCTGCAACTGCGCCTGCCGCCGGCCCGCGCAGCCTTGCCAGAACTTGCCGCCAACGCCGTGCAGCACGTGTGGGCCACCGTGCAGCGCACCGATGCCGAACGCAAGCTGTTCCACGACGCCGACCTGGCGCCCGATGAATTCTGACCTCACAACAAGGAGACCATGATGCTCACGCACTCCCTTCGCACTGGCATGCTGCTACTGCTTGCCGGCGCCATGCACTTCCACACCAACGCCACCGAACTGGTGTACCAGGCCGTGAACCCGTCCTTCGGCGGCTATCCCGCCAACGGCCAGCACCTGCTGGCCGTGGCCAGCGCCACCAACAAGCACGTGGACAAGGGCCTCGGCTATTCGTCGCTGCTGGACCAGTCGCCGCTGACGCAGTTCAACCAGACGCTCGAACGCACGGTACTGAGCCAATTGGCGTCGGCCGCCACGTCCAAGCTGACCGGGCCCGATGGCAAACTGCTGCCAGGCACCTTCCAGACGTCCAACTTCACCATCACCGTCACCGACCTGGGCGGCGGCATGCTGCGCATCACCACCGTCGATAAAACCACCGGCGCGTCCACCTCGTTCGAGGTGTCGCAATGAAGCCGCGCGCAATCATCGTGCTGCTGGCCGTGGCGCTGGCCGGCACCGGCTGCGCCATCTCGCACCCGCCGTCAACGCCGCGCGACGAAGCCGGATCGGTGGCGCAGCTGACCACGCTCACCGCCGCCAGCCGCGACCTGCTGCAACTGCCGCCACCGAAGGGCAAGATCGCGGTGGCCGTGTATGGCATCCGCGACCAGACCGGCCAGTACAAGCCGTCGCCCGACAGCTCGTTTTCCACGGCCGTCACGCAGGGCGCCTCGTCGCTGCTGGTGAAAGCCCTGAAGGACTCGGGCTGGTTCGTGCCGGTGGAGCGCGAGAACCTGCAAAACCTGCTCACCGAACGCAAGATAGTGCGGGCGCTGGAAATGCCGCAACCGGCCGACGCGCCGCCAGTGCAAATGCCGCCGCTGCTGGCCGCGTCGGTGCTGGTCGAAGGCGGCATCGTCGCTTACGAGAGCAATGTGCGCACCGGCGGCGCGGGTGCGCGCTTCCTCGGCATCGGCATGTCGTCGCAGTACCGGGTGGACCAGGTCACGGTCAACCTGCGCACGGTCGATATCCGCGCCGGCCAGATCCTGCAAAGCATTTCCACCACCAAGACCATTTACTCGTACGAACTGCATCCGAGCATCTTCAAATTCGTCAGCGTGAAGGACCTAGTGGAAGTGGAAGCCGGCATGACGCGCAACGAACCGGCGCAGCTGTGCGTGAGCGAAGCGATTGCCGCCGCGCTGGGCCACCTGATCGTGCAGGGCGTGCGCGAGCAGCACTGGGCCCTGGCCGACCCGGCCCAGTGGTCCAACCCGGTGGTGCAGCGCTATGCGGGCGAGCACCTGGCCGCGTATGCCCCGCCTGCAGCAACGCCCGCTGCAGCCGCAGCGCCGGCCACCGAACAACAGAGTTTTACCCAGTAGTACCGGCAGTACCAGTAGTACCCACTCAACCCAAGGAGATACCGTCATGAGAACCACCATTGTTTCCGGCGCCGTCGCCGCCGCCCTGAGCCTGATGTGCGCACTGCAACCGGCCACCGCCCAGAGCAACCGCGCCACGCTGACCCAGAACGGGTCCAACAACCTGGCCAACATCGAGCAGATGGCCAGCGCGCAAAACGCCGTCGCCACCATCACGCAAACCGGCAACTACAATGTCGCCGGCACGCCCGGTGGCGCAGCGGGCATCATGCAAATGAACTCGCAAAACGTCACCGCCACCATCAACCAGAACGGCAACTACAACCAGGCTGGCGTGGTGCAGGACGACGTGGACAACAGCACCGCCGCGTTCGCGCAGATCGGCAACAACAACGAAGTGGCAGCGCGCCAGGAAGCGGCCAGCTATTCCAACATCTCGGCGCGCCAGGAAGGCAACTATAACTTCGCAGAGTTCGCACAGTCCGAAGTGGCGACCGGCACCGTGACCACGCGCCAGGTGGGCAACAACAACGAGCTGTCGGTGCGGCAGGAACGCGCCGGCAACACGTCGCCGGTGGTCGAGCAGCAGGGTACGGCCAACGTGGCCAATATCCAGCAAGTCCTCGACTACTATTCGAACCCGTCCATTTACCAGAATGGCATGCGCAACGAAGCCAACGTGGTGCAGAACAACGCCCGCGACACCCAGAACATGACGGTGCGTCAGACCGGCATGGACAACCGCGCCAATGTCAGCAACAGCGGCATGCGCAACGCCTCGATCGTCACCCAGACCGGCAACAACAACGTGGCGACCGTCAGCAAAACCATGAACTTCAACGAATCGGAGATCCGCCAGATCGGCAACCTGAACACCGCCACCATCACCCAAACCGGCACCGCGATGACGGCCGCCCAACCCAACGTGGCCATGATCATGCAACTGGGTAACAACGGCAATGCCGCGCTCGCCCAAACCGGCAGCAACAACCGCGCGACCATCGTACAACGTTGATCGTCAGCGTCACCACAGGGAGTCCCCACCAGGGGCTCCCTGTCCGTGCTGCGCCACGCAGTACCCGATCAACATCGCATTCAAGGCAGCCGACAGGGAGCCATCATGAAACACCATTCCACCGCCAGCGGCATCCTGCTGCGGGCCACCGGCACCGACAGCATCCAGGGCACCATCGATCAGGCCGCGACCGTGCACAGCAGCGCTTTTGGCACCGACTTGCGCATCACCCAGACCGGCGCGCGCAACCTCACAACCACCGGGCGGCACGGCAAGCTCCAGGACGCCACCATCATCCAGGACGGCGGCAACAACCGGGGCGCCGTCGTTCAACACGAGTCCGCCCCACCACCGAAGGAGTGACCATGAAAACTACCCTCACCGCCCGCAGCGCCGCGCTGCTGGCCACTGCGCTGACGTGTTCGTTGTGCGCCGCCCAGGACGACAACAACGCCAGCGCCAGCCAGTCCGGCGCCGGCAACCGCGCCTATATCGCCCAAACCGACAACCTGGGCGGGATTTTCGCCACGGTGGTCCAGAATGGCAACAACAACCTGGTGGGCAACCCGGACAGCCAGAGCGGCGGTGTGCGGCAGTACGAAGCGTCGAACCTGCGCTTGGAAATCCGCCAGACCGGCGACGCCAACCGCGCCACCGGCACCCAGCGCAGCGGCGAGCGCACCTGGTTCATCCTCGAGCAGACGGGCGCCGCCAACATTACCGCGGTGCGCCAGGATGCGGCTTTCGAATCGGTGACGCGGGTGCGGCAAGCGGGCACCAACAACCGGGTCGATGGCGACGCCGCCAATACTCTGGCCAACGGCTTCATCGCGTTTCAGACCGGTGCCGACAACACCGTCAACATCTTCCAGCGCCGCAATGGCTTTTCCGATTCCAACATGGACCAGAACGGCACAGGCAACCAGATCGTGGTCGAACAGACCTTTGCCGACTATACGCAGCACGACATGGCCCAGTACGGCGAACGCAACCAGATTACCGCCTTGAGCAGCGAATCCCTGTTCACCGACTACACCATCACCCAGAACGGCACCGAGAACCGCGCCACCACGCGCACCTCGGCAACAGTCAGCGGCGGCGACCTGCTCCAGTCCGGCATAGGCAACATGGCCAGCACCGACCAGCAAGGTCGCAGCAGCGACTACAACGTCACCCAGAGCGGCACGCTCAATACCGCCACCCTGACCCAGAACGGCAATATTGCAGCGGAAACCAGCAACCTGGCCACGATCCGCCAAAACGGCCAGCGCCTGAACGCCAGCCTGGTTCAGACCGGTGGCGGCAACCAGGGCGTCATCGCCCAGCAATAACCTCCGTTCTTTCACTGGCACCCGCATTTTTACGCGGGCGCCAGCACGTTTTCGATTTATATCGTAAGATCACGATATTGGCATCGGAAAAAGACGATATGCATGTCGTTCCAACCCGAAGTCATGTTTGAAGGAAATACGATGAATATCGACGCGATCCACAAGGCCTTGGCCAATCCCACGCGGCGCCAGATTCTGGCGTGGCTGAAGGATCCTGAGCAATACTTTCCGACCCAGTCGCACCCGTTCAGCAATGGCGTGTGCGCGGGCCAGATCGACCAGCGTGTGGGGCTGTCGCAATCGACGGTGTCGGCCCACCTGGCAATTTTGCTCAAGGCGGGGTTGATCACGTCGCAGCGCGTCGGCCAGTGGAACTATTTTCAACGCGATGAAGCCACGATCCGGGCTTTCATCGACCAAATGACCCTATAAAGGAAACATATGCCTACCCTCTTCGACCCGATTACCATTGGCGACCTGACCCTGAAAAACCGCATCGTCATGGCCCCGCTCACCCGCGCCCGCGCCATCGGCGGCGCCCGTGTGCCGAACGCCCTGATGGCCAAGTACTACGAGCAGCGTTCCACCGCCGGCCTGATCCTCTCGGAAGCCACTTCGGTCACGCCGCAGGGCGTCGGCTATGCCGATACGCCGGGCCTGTGGTCCAACGAGCAGGTGGAAGGCTGGAAGCAGGTCACCGCTGCCGTGCACGCGGCAGGCGGCGTGATCTTCGCCCAGCTGTGGCACGTGGGCCGCATCTCGGACCCGAGCCTGCTGAACGGCGACGCTCCGGTAGCGCCCAGCGCAATCGCAGCCGAAGGCCACGTCAGCCTGCTGCGCCCGATGCGCCCTTACCCGGTGCCGCGCGCGCTCGCTACGGAAGAGCTGGCCGGCGTGGTGGCAGCCTATAAACTGGGCGCGGAAAACGCCAAGAAGGCTGGCTTCGACGGCGTGGAAATCCACGGCGCCAACGGCTACCTGCTCGACCAGTTCCTGCAAGACAAGACCAACCAGCGCACCGACAACTACGGCGGCACCATTGAAAACCGCGCCCGCCTGATGCTCGAAGTGACCGATGCCTGCATCGCCGTGTGGGGCGCCAACCGCGTGGGCATGCACCTGGCGCCACGCCGCGATGCGCACGACATGGGCGACTCCGACCCGGCCGCCACCTTCGGCTACGTGGCGCGCGAGCTGGCCCAGCGCAAGATCGCTTTTATCTGCGCTCGCGAAGCCGTGGGTGAAGACAGCCTGGGGCCATTGCTGAAAAAAGAATTCGGCGGCGTGTACATCGCCAACGAAAGCCTGGACAAGGCCGGTGCCCAGCAACTGCTCGACAACGGCACCGCCGACGCAGTAGCCTTCGGCAAGGATTTCATTTCAAATCCTGACCTGCCCCGCCGCCTGGAAACCGATGCGCCGCTGAACAAGTGGAATGCGGAGACGTTCTATGGCGCGTCGGCTGAAGGTTATACCGACTACCCAGCCCTGGCCGCCTAGAAGCCACTGCCCCGCCAGCCGCGCGGGGCGCTGTCACCGCCTAGCGCGGCTGCGTGTAGCTGACCGGCACGAACTGGTAAGCCTTGCCGTTGGCACGGACATGGCCCAGTGCCGGGAACGACAGGTGTGCCGCGCCGACCAGGTAGCCGCCCTTGGCCGCTGCCGCGAACGCCGCGTTGCGCTCCTTGATCGCCACCGAGCTGTCGGTATCGAAGGCGATGCCGACATTCGGATCGTCAAACTGCACCGACTGCACATGCAGCAGGTCGCCCAGCAACACCAGCTTCTGTCCCTTGCTCTCCACCACGTAACTGATATGCCCCACCGTATGGCCGCCGTTGAACTGCGACCGGATGCCGGGCGCCAGTTCGCCATTGGCGGTAATCGGCTGGAATTTTCCGGCTTTTACGTACGGCGTGAGCGACACCATCGGTCCTTCGAAATTGGCCTTCGCGTCGGGCTTGGCCTGGTCCAGGTTGGCCTGGCTCAGGTAATAGTCGGCATCCTGCTTGCCGGCGCGGACGATGGCATTCGGGAACACGCGCTGGTCCTTGCTGGCCAGGCCACCGACGTGGTCGCTGTGCATGTGGGTGATATAGATTTCATCGACCTGGTCCGGCGTGTAGCCTGAAGCCTTGAGGCTCGCGGCCAACTGGCCGGCGGTGGGGCCGAACAGGCCGGCGGCGCCCGTGTCGATCAGCACCAGCTTGCTGCCGGTGTTGATCAGGAAGGCGTTGACCGAGGTCTGCAGTGGCTCTTTGAGGAACGATTTGTCCAGCGCCGCCTTGGTTTTTGCTTCCGGCTGCTTGAGCAGCTTGCTCACCGGCAGGTCGAGCGTCCCGTCGTTGAGCACGGTCACTTCGAACTCGCCGAGCGTGGTGCGATAAAAGCCGGGGGCCTGGAATTTGGCAAACGGCGCGGCAGCGTGCACCGGCCCCATGGCGCCAGCCAAAACGGCGGCGACGGCAGTCGCCATGGCAACCCGGGAAGAACGAGCGATATTGATCATGATTTCACCTTCTTGTTGATATTCTGGAACCTGACAGCTTACCGCATCGGCACACCAACACCTGCCTCGAAAGGATGAATAACTTGCCCCCCATCCGGCCCCAATATAGAATGCGCCGAGTTTTTTGACGAGGAAGATGTCGCCGTGTCAAGAGTATAAATAAACCAATACAGGGTGCATGACATGAGCGAATTCGAACTACAGGTAGCGGCGCTGCCACGGTGGCGCCAGCGCGCAGCGCTGCGGGTATTGAACTTTTTCGGCTGGAAGGTGCTGTTCCGGCCCCTGCCCGGCCCGCGTGGCATTTGCGTGATTTATCCGCACACGTCGAACTGGGATTTCCCGATCGGCTTGCTGGGCAAATGGGCGATGGACCAGCCATTCCGCTTCCTGGCCAAGGACTCGCTGTTCAAGTCGCCGCTGGGGCCATGGTTCCGCTGGCTGGGCGGCGAGCCGGTGCAACGCGGCGCGCCGCAAGGCACCATCAAGGCCCAGGCCGAGCGCATGAACGCGTCCGAATACTACTGGGTGGGCATCACGCCCGAAGGCACGCGCGCGTACCGGCCGAACTGGAAGAGCGGCTTTTATCACCTGGCGATGGAAGCCAAGGTGCCGCTGGTGCTGGTATTCATGGACTACCCGAGCAAAACCCTGAGCCTGGTCGATCACATCCACCTGACCGGCAACCAGGAGGCCGACATGGCGGCGATCCGCGCAGTGCTCGAGGGTCACCAGGGCCTGCATCCGGAAAATGCGGCGCCGATTATCCTGGCGGAGCGGCGCGCGGAGCCGCGCGGTTAATCTTTACAGCGCCGCAGCAAGCACCATGCCGGTCGCGGCAATCCCCGCGCCGGAAAACTTGACCGCCAGCGCCGGCCCCACGCGGCCCAGCAGGCGGCCGCCATACACCAGCATCGCGCTGGCCACCAGCAAACCCAGCGCGCTCGATACGGCCGGCAGTTCCAGGCCGTGCGCATTGCCGTGCAAGAACGCAAACGCGCCCACCATCGCCACACTTGCCGCTGCCGGCAAGCGCGCGGCAAAGGCGATCAGCGCACCGAGCGCCGCCACCGTCAGCGCGATGCCCAGCTCCAGGCCAGGGATTGCCATGCCCAGCGCGCCGGCCAGCATGCCCGCCATCACCATGCCGATGAACGTCGGCGGCAGCCACTGCGCGTTAGACTGGCGCGCGCTCCACACTCCCACCGCCAGCATCGCCAATAAATGGTCGATGCCGGTGAACGGATGGGCAAAGCCGTCGAGGAAGCCGTGCGCGTGCGCGCCCGCCTGCGGGTGGGCGACGGCGGCGGTGCTGGCCAGCGCCAGCGTCAGCGCTGGAACGAGGATTTTGACGGTGCGTTTCATTTGGTCTCCTGGGCAAAGTGCGGGGTTGAGCCGAGCAGGCCCTGTTCGCGAATAAAATCGATGACAGCGGTGACGCCGTCGCCGCTGCGCAGGTTGGTGAAGATGAACGGCCGGCTGCCGCGCTGCTGTTTGGCGTCGCGCGCCATCACGTCCAGGTCTGCGCCCACGTGCGGCGCCAGGTCGGTCTTGTTGATGATCAGCAGGTCGGAGCGGGTGATGCCGGGACCGCCCTTGCGTGGAATCTTCTCGCCACCGGCCACGTCGATCACATAGATCGTCAGGTCGGACAGCTCGGGGCTGAAAGTAGCGGCCAGGTTGTCACCGCCCGACTCCACCAGGATCAGGTCGAGATTGGGAAAATCGGCCTGCATGCGGGCGATGGCTTCCAGATTGATCGAGGCATCTTCGCGGATTGCCGTGTGCGGACACCCCCCCGTCTCCACGCCCATCAGGCGCTCGGCCGGCAGCGCATCGGCGCGCAGCAGGATTTCCATGTCTTCCTTGGTGTAGATGTCATTGGTGATGACAGCCATGTCGTAGTGGTCGCGCATGCCCTTGCACAGCATTTCGCACAGGGCGGTCTTGCCGGAACCGACCGGGCCGCCGATGCCGACGCGCAGGGGATTGGAAGTCATTTGAGTCATATCGTTTATCTCGTTTTTGTAAAATTATGATCGGTAAAGCCGGCTGTACTGCACCTCGTGCTGCATCGACAGCAACGACAGGCCAGGCGCCCAATTGCACATGTCGTCGTCAGCCACGGTTTGCGCGTAACGGGCAGCTGCCTCGATATCGTCGCGCAGCGACAGCAGCATGCGCTGCCCCGCCACCTGCCCCAGCGGCACGGATTTCACACACACCAGCACCTGGTTTTCGGCCCAGGCGAACAGCATGGCCAGCAGCGCGGCATCGTGCGGAATCTTCAGTGCCGCCACTGCGCAGGCAAACGCGGTGGGCAGCGCCACTTCGGGCTCGCGCTGCAAGTGGGCTTTGGCGTCGGCATCGAGGATATCGAGTTCGGCCAGGAGCTTGACCAGCGAATAGCCCATCTGGATGGTCTCGGCGCGGAATTCGGCACTATCGCGCGAGGCGATGAAGCGCTCGCTCCAGTCGTCCACGGCCTGCCAATCGCGCTTGGTCCACGCCTGCATCAGGCGCCAGGCGACCGGCGCTTCCCATTGCGCCACGACTTCGTGCAGGTGGCGCAAAATCCAGGCGCGCGCGGTGGGGGCGTTGTGGACCGTGCCGTTTTCCAGCGCGGCCTCCAGGCCTTGCGAGTAACTGTAAGCGCCGATCGGTAGCGCAGGGCTGGCGAATTGCAGCAGGTTGAGCAGCGCTGAAGCTTGCATCGATACGTAACCTTATGCCGCGTCGCCGGGGCGGTGGATCTTCTGGCGCACCGGGATCGGCGCCAGCGGATGGTTGTCGTGGTGATGGCCATGACCGCCGCCATACGCGCCCGACTCCGGCTCGAAGGCGGCCGATTCCTCGACCACCACCGCGCCCAGCCCCGCCAGCATTTCCTTCAATACCGCATCGGCGCGAATGCGCAGGAAGCCGTCGCCGACCTGCGCCTGGGTGTGGCGGTTACCGAGGTGGAAGGCGCAGCGCAGCAGCGCGTGCGCATCGGCACAGGTGACCTTGTAGGTGGGCTCCGCCGCCGCCACCACGGCGATCACGCGCCGGTCTTCGCCGGTGAGCAGGTCGCCGTCGCGCAGCACGGTGCCGCGCGTGGTGAAGACCGCGACGTCTTCGCCGTTGTCGAGCGTAGCGCGCAGGCGGCATTTTTCGCGCAGTTCGTAGGGCAGTACCAGCCGCGCGGCGATGGGGCCAGCTTCGGCCGCTGAAATTTTGGTATGAAAGGTGAACATGTCGTTTGCTTAGAACAGGAAGTAACGCTGTGCCATCGGCAGCACGCTGGCCGCTTCGCACACCAGCAGCTCGCCATTGGCGCGCACTTCGTAGGTTTCGGGGTTGACGTCCATCTTGGGCGCCAGGTCGTTGTGGATCATGTCGGACTTGCGCAGCGCGCGCATGTTCTTCGCCACGATCAGCGTTTTATTGAGCTTGAGGCGGTCGCCGATGCCATCGTCGAATGCCGACTGCGAGACAAACGTAAACGACTTTTTCAGGCCGCCGCCAAAGGCGCCGAACATCATCCGGTAGTGCACCGGCTGCGGCGTGGGGATCGAGGCGTTCGGGTCGCCCATCGGCGCGGCAGCGATCATGCCGCCCTTGATGATGGTGGACGGCTTGACGCCGAAGAACGCCGGCTTCCACAGCACCAGGTCGGCGATCTTGCCCACTTCGACCGAGCCCACCGCATGCGCAATGCCGTGCGTGATGGCCGGGTTGATCGTGTACTTGGCGATGTAGCGCTTGACGCGAAAGTTGTCGTTGTTCGACGAATCCTGCGGCAGCGGGCCGCGCTGCACCTTCATCTTGTGCGCGGTCTGCCAGGTGCGCAGCACCACTTCGCCCACGCGGCCCATGGCCTGCGAGTCGGACGACATCATCGAGATGGCGCCGATGTCGTGCAGGATGTCTTCGGCGGCGATGGTCTCGCGGCGGATGCGCGATTCGGCAAACGCCACGTCTTCCACGATGGCGGGATCGAGGTGGTGACACACCATCAGCATGTCCAGGTGCTCGTCAAGCGTGTTGACGGTGAACGGCCGGGTGGGATTGGTCGATGACGGCAGGACGTTCGATTCGCCCACCGCCGCGATGATGTCCGGCGCATGGCCGCCGCCCGCTCCTTCGGTGTGGAAGGTGTGGATGGTGCGGTCCTTGAACGCGGCGATGGTGTCGGCCAGGTAGCCGCCTTCGTTGAGGGTGTCGCTGTGGATGGCTACCTGCACATCCATCTCGTCGGCGACAGTGAGGCAGTTGTCGATGGCGGCGGGTGTACTGCCCCAGTCCTCGTGCAGTTTCAGGCCGATGGCGCCGGCCCGCACCTGCTCTTCCAGTGGCGCGGGCAGACTGACGTTGCCCTTGCCGAGAAAGCCCAGGTTCATCGGGAAGGCATCGGCCGCCTGCAGCATCGAGTGCAAATGCCACGGGCCAGGAGTACAGGTGGTGGCCGAGGTGCCGGCCGAGGGACCGGTGCCGCCGCCGATCATGGTGGTCACGCCGCTCATCAGGGCTTCCTCGATCTGCTGCGGGCAGATGAAGTGGATGTGGGTGTCCACCCCGCCGGCGGTAACGATCTTGCCTTCGCCGGCGATGATCTCGGTGGCGGCAGCGATGATCATCGTCACGCCGGGCTGGATGTCCGGGTTGCCGGCCTTGCCGATGGCGGCGATCATGCCGTCGCGCAGGCCGATGTCGGCCTTGACGATGCCCCAGTGGTCGATGATGACGGCGTTGGTGATCACGGTATCCATCACCAGCGGGTCGGTGCGGCAGCGCTGCGACTGGCCCATGCCGTCGCGGATCACCTTGCCGCCGCCAAATTTCACTTCTTCGCCATAGATGGCGTAATCATGTTCGATTTCGATAAACAGTTCGGTGTCGGCCAAACGGATGCGGTCACCAAGTGTGGGACCGAACATCTCCGAATAAGCGCGGCGCGAGATTGTAGCCATGTCTGCCTTTAGCTGAGTTTTTATTCTTTGGGGGGATTCGGGTCCAGCTTGCCCATGACTTTGCCGCTGAAGCCATGGACTTCCATGTCGCCCGACAGCGTGACCAGTTCCACCGTGCGCTGCTGGCCCGGCTCGAACCGGACCGCAGTGCCGGCAGCGATGTTGAGGCGCTTGCCGTAAGCCTTCCAGCGCTCGAACTTGAGCTCCGTGTTCACTTCAAAAAAGTGGAAGTGCGAGCCGATCTGCACCGGGCGGTCGCCCTGGTTGGTCACCACCACCGTGGCGGTCTCGCGGCCTTCGTTGAGACCTATCTCGCCTTCCTTGAGTCGATATTCACCGGGAATCATTGCGATCTCCTCGTTCAGGGTATGGGATTGTGGACGGTGACAAGCTTGCTGCCGTCGGGGAAAGTGGCTTCGACCTGGATGTCCGGGATCATCTCGGGGATGCCGTCCATGACATCCTTGCGCGACAGGATGGTCTGTCCCTCGGACATCAGCTGCGCCACGGTTTTGCCGTCACGCGCGCCTTCCATGATGGCGCACGTGATCAGCGCCACCGCTTCCGGATAATTGAGTTTCAGTCCGCGCGCGAGACGGCGCTCGGCCACGATGCCGGCGGTGAAGATCAGCAGTTTGTCTTTTTCTCTCGGTGTCAGTTCCATGTGCTTCCAGTCATATTCGTATTCTGTTCGTCGGCGGTTCAGGTTTGCCAGATGCGCGGTGTGACCGCTTCGCGCTCCAGCAAGTGCGGGCGCACGCGGCGCCATACCGCCAGCATCAGGCGGCGCGCGGTCTCGCTGTCGTCGCCCAGGTGGCGCGCCACGAGCACGCCCCTGGTATGGGTAACGCCGAACACGTGCCCACCGTTGACCGCCGCGCCAGTCGAGCCGTTGGCCGCACCGTTGGCAGCACTAACGGCCGCACCGTCCGCAGCGACGTCGGCGCGGATATCGGCCAGCAGCTGGTTCATCTGCGCCGCCGGCAGCGCCTTGCCCGCCGCGATCAGGGTGGCGCACACGGTGCGCCCGCCCAGCGCCAGCGGGCTGTCGAGGCGCCCGCCCAGCATGGCGCCCTGCTCCCACCACAGCAGCTTGCCCTCGCGCCGGATGGTGCTGCGCTGGGTGACGGTGCCGGTGTTGAACACTTCGCCCGAGCCGCGCCTGCCCATGCACAGGATTTCGCAGCCGATATAGGTGGCCCCAAGCGCCAGCTCCACGTGCTGGTCGAGGATGACGTCGGCCGTGTCGAAGAAAATCGTCTCCTGCGGCAGCCATTCCAGCGCAGCGTATTCGTTCACATGCAGGTGCACGGTCTGGCGCGAGCGCTTGCCGTTGGCCTGGTACCACTTGGCCGCGCCGGGCGTGGTAATGCAGGCATGGGCGCGGTCGCCCACGCCGATGTCGATGGCCAGCTGGTCGCCGCCCACCACGCCGCCGGGCGGATGGACCACGATGGCGTGGCAGACTTTTTCATCTTCCGGGTACAGCGCCTTTTGCACGCGCAGCGGGCCGTGGTGGCGGTTGTTGAACAGGCGCGTGGTGCCGCCGTCGTCCGCGAAACCGAGCGTGAGACCGGCCTGCCAGGCGGCGGCTTGGCGGGCAGTATGGTCGCTCGGTGAGGTGCAATCTGGCATGGCGCAATCGTTTACAAATAATGTCGTGTCGTATGCAAGCCGCGTGCCAGCCTGCCAAGATTATTCATAGCGGTTTTAGAAACCTCACGCACCGTGACGGTGCATTTGCACCAATGTAGCGCAATTCTCACGCCCGCAAATAAATGTTGACATCGAAATCGATTCCTATATCCTTACTAAATCGTTGCACTAAATCGATTTAGTAAGGCCCAGACCGGACAAATCGCTTGATTAGTGTATCGATGCAGTAGATAGCCACTATAAAAACCACAACGGAGGCAACCGATGGTCACAACGCATTCCGGCAGCCCGCTGCCGCGCTATCCCAACATGAAGCCCATGGCTGCAGCCCTGGCGCTGCTGCAGATGTCGTCGATGACCCAGGCCCAGGAAGCCGCCCAGACCGGCGCGCCGCAACTGGAACAGGTAATCGTCTCGGCCAACCGCCGCATCGAAAAGCTCGAAGACGTGCCACAATCGATCTCGGTGCTGACCGGCGAAACGCTGGAGCGCAACAACGTGCGCGAATTCGACGACATCGTCAACCTGTCCCCTGCCCTGACCATTTCCACCGGCACCCAGGTGGGCACCAACAGCATCAATATGCGCGGCATCGGCACCACGTCCAACAATATCGGCATCGAAGGCGACGTGGCCGTGATCGTCGATGATATGCCGTACGCCCAGGCGCAGCAGGCGTTCCGCGACCAGTCCGACGTCGCGCGGGTGGAAGTGCTCAAGGGTCCGCAAAGCACCATGTTCGGCAAGAGCGCGATTGCCGGCGCGGTGGTGATCACGACCAAGCCGATCGGCGCGGGGCCGATGAAGGGCAAGCTGTCGCTGTTTCGCAGCAGCGACGACGAGTACCGCGTGCAGACGTCCGTGAGCGGACGCATGTCCGACACCGTCGGTGTGCGAGTATTCGCCAGCAAGACCAATTTCCCTGGCCTGCTCTACAACCTCACTACCGACAGCATGCAGAACGGCTCCGGCGGCAAAACCTTCTTCGCCAAGGTGCAGTGGCAGGTCACGCCGGACCTCGACGTGCAGCTCGCGCCGCGCTACGACCACGCGCTGCGCACCGGGAACACCGCCGCCATCAACTCGATCGGGCCGGGCGTGGGCTACCTGTACAACAAGAACTACAAGGCGCTGTCGAACACCGAGGTGCTGCGCGGGATTAACGTCTCGCAGTTCAACACCACCATCCGCAACGACTCGCCCACCGGGCTGGAAGCGACCGATCGCGGCATCGGCGTGCGCGTGAACTACCTGTTCCCCGACAGTTCACCGATGGCCGGCCACGCGCTGACGTCGATCACGTCGGTGGACAACAACAAGTCCAACGACTTCCGCGACAACGACAATATCGACCTGGTGTCCACGTTCTACCAGCTCGACCACTTCGGCAAACCGTCGGGCATCAACGAGTCGCCCGAGATCAACGGCACCATGGACACCAAGATGACGAGCCAGGAATTCCGCCTGACGTCGCCGGACAGCGGCAATTTCCGCTACCTGGCCGGCCTGTGGATCGCCCGCACCAGCATCGACCGTACCTACCGGCGCGGCAATCCGTTCGTCAAGGAGACCAGCTGGACCAACTACGAGACGTCGTCGTCGGTGCTCAACCGCGCGCTGTACTTCAACGGCAGCTGGGACTTCATCCCTAAACACACGCTCACCGGCGGCGTGCGACTGACGCGCGAGTCGAACGACTACATGTTCCACACCATCGACAGCCTGCTGTCGTCGGCACCGAACAATGTGCACACGGGCGAGAACTACTACAACGCGCCCAAGCACCACGAGAACTACGTGACCGGCAAGCTCGGTTACGGCTACAAGCTCACGCCCAACACCATGGTGTACGGCACCGCGTCGACCGGCACCAAGGGCGTGGCGTACGACATGACCAGCGGCGCCAACAACGTCAACGTGTTCAAGCGCCTGCCGCTGGCGCCCGAGGAAGCCACCAGCTACGAAGCCGGCTTCAAGGCCAACCTGTGGAACAACCGCGCCACGCTCAACCTGGCCGTGTTCAAGACCCGCTTCCGCGACTATCAAACGTCGGCCACCGAGCGCTTCTCGGACGGCAGCCAGGCCAGCGTGTTGTACAGCATCCCGAAGATCCAGACCCAGGGTTTCGAGGCCGATGCCACCGCGCTGATCACGCGCGAATTCCTGCTGTCGGCCAACCTGGCCTTCACCCGTGCCACGGTGGTGAACTGGCGCCAGGGGCCGTGCTACAGCGGCGCCAAGGACTGCACCGTGCCGAATGAACTGGTGCCGGGCGCGTTCCTGCGCGACGCCAGCGGTGGCCTGATGCCCAACTCGCCCAAGTGGAAAACCAACGTGGGCGGCGAATACACGCTGCCTATCAAAAGCTTCAAGACCGCGATCAACGCCAACGTGCGCGCGCAGTCCAGGGTGCAGGGCGCGATCAGCCAGGACCCGAGCCTGAAACGGCCGGGCCATGCTATCGTTGACCTGGGCGCCTCGATCGCCGGCCGCGGTGGAAAATACAAGCTGTCGGTCGGTGTAAAAAACCTGTTCGACCACCACTACTCGGTGGGCAACGGCGGCACCTTCCTGAACTTCAAGCAGACGTCGGGCCCCGACATTCGCTCGTATGGCTGGCAACCTGCGCGCGACGCATTCCGCTATTACACCGCCCGGCTGGACGTCAATTTCTGACCGGCCGCTTACCAGAATCAAGGACACCATGAGCGAACCTAAAATTCAGGATGTGGCACGCCTGGCGGGGGTTTCCCCGTCGAGCATCTCGAATTTCCTCAACAACCGCATGGGCCAGATGCGGCCGGATACGCAAGCGAAGATCCAGCAGGCCATCGAGCAGCTGGGCTACCGGCCCAACAACGCCGCCCGCCAGCTCAAAACCGGCGTGGCGTCGATGGTCGGCCTGCTGGTGCCGTCGCTGGCCAACCAGTTTTTCGGCGCGCTGGCATGCGCGGTGGAGGCGGCGGCCGCTCGCCACCACTGCCACGTGATGACCTTCAGTACCTTCCGCGATCCCGAGCGCGAACGCGCCGTGATGGCCGACCTGCTGGCGTATGGCGTCAAGGGCATCATCACCGGCTCGGCCCTGAGCGATACCGAGCACCTGGCAGCAGTGACGTCGCGCTGCCCGGTGGTGGCGTTCGACATCAAGCGCGGCGACGAATCGCACCAGCGTATCGCCACCGTCTCGATGGACAACGCCGCCGCCACCACGCTGGCGGTGGAGCACCTGGCCATGCTGGGCCACCGCGCCGTGGCGCTGGTGACGCCGCCGCCGTACACCCTGAATCGCCAGGAACGCATACGCGGCTTCAAGCAGGCTGCCGCCGCTGCAGGTGTCAAGGGAGAGCTGATCATCGCCGACGCCACCGACGGCCCCACCGACCTGCACGGCGACACCCGCCTGTTCGAACTGGGGCGCAGCGCCGCCGCGCGCATCGTCACGTCGTCGGCGCACCCCACGGCGGCGATAGCGATCAACGACATGATGGCGATCGGCGTGGGCGTGGGCCTGAAACAGCTGGGACGGCGCATTCCGGCCGATATCTCGCTGATCGGCATCGACGATATTTTCTTCTGCGCCGCGCACGACCCGCCACTGACCACACTGCGCCAGCCGATCCAGGCGATGGCCGACGCCGCGCTGCAACGCATCCTGACGCCAGACGAACCGGCCGACGGCGCGCTGTTCGCGCCGGAGCTGATCGTACGGTCATCCACCGCCACACCCCCGCAATCCTGAACCACCAACAAATACGGAGACAAGCATGGAAACCAAACAAAACACTGAACTGCAAGGCAAAAAAGCCCTCGTCATGGGCGGCGCCTCGGGCATCGGCAAGGCCACGTCGCTGGCCCTGGCAGCGGCCGGCGCCGACGTGGTGCTCACCTACTGGAGCAGCGCCGAAGAAGCCGAACAGGTGGTCACGCAAATCCGCTCTCTGGGCCGCCAGGCCCACGCCATCCGTGCCGACGTCGCCGACGCCGACGTGGCCGAGCAGGTGTTTGCCCAGGCGGAAAGTGCGATCGGCGAGATCGACACCCTGTTTGCCAACATCGGTGGCCTGATCCAGCGCTGCCGCGTGGTGGACATGCCGCTGTCGCTGTGGAACGAGTCGATGAACCTCAACCTCACCAGCACTTTTTTGATCTGCCAGGCCGCGCTCAAGCGCATGGAACCGCGCAAAGGCGGCACCATCGTCACCATGTCGTCGCTGGCCGCCTTCGACGGTGGCGGCCCCGGTTCGGCGCACTACGCGTCGTCCAAGGCTGCCGTGGCAACGTTTACCCGCGCGCTGGCAAAGGAAGTCGGCCCACTGGGCATCCGCGTCAACGGCGTGGCGCCGGGCCTGATCGCCACCCGCTTCCACGACACCTTCAACACGCCTGCCAACCGCGCGGCCATTGCCGACCGCACCCCGGCCAAGCGCGAAGGACAACCGGCCGACGTGGCCAACGTGGTGGTGTTCCTGGCGTCGGACCGCGCCGCCTTCCTTGCCGGTGAAATCATCCAGGTCAACGGCGGCCTCGCCCTCTATTAATCCGGGAATCCCCATGAATCCATCGATCACACGACGCCGTTTCCTGGGCGCCGCAGCCCTGGCTTTGCCCGTTTTTTCGTCAGGCAGCCTGCTGGCGCAGGACTCGCGCGAAGCGCTTGGCCCCAAGCAGGGCAAGGCCAAGGGCGGCCCGCACCCGCTGCAGGCACTGATGCAGGCCCACCCGGCGCCGCTGCGCGCCGAACTGCGCGGCGTGCATCCGCGCGTCTTCATCACCAGCGCCGGCCTGGCCGACCTCAAACAACGGGCTGCCACCACCCACAAGGCCGAGTGGCAGCAGGCGCTGGCCGGCCTGGTGGCCATGAAGCAGGACCCGGCGCCCTCGCCCGCGCAAAAGCGCCGCGCCCAGAACACGGTGGCCATCGGCATCGCCGGCGCCGCCATGGCGTACCGTATCGAGGGCGACGAGCGTTACCTGGCCGCCGCCCGCAAGTACATGGAAGCAGCAGTCAGCTATCCGGTGTGGGGCTACACATTCAGCAAACCGAACGTGGACCTGGCCGCCGGCCACCTGCTCTACGGCTTGGGCATGGGCTACGACCTGCTGTTCGACGTGCTGACCGAGGACGAGCGCAAACGCTACCGCGACAAGCTGGCGCACCAGGCGCGCCTGCTGGCTGCGCACTTCGCGCCCAAGCCGGGCAAGACCTTCTCGTATAGCCAGAACCACTGCTTCATCCCGATCGCCGGACTGGCCATCGCTGCGTACGCGATCTGGGACGAGGTGCCGGAGGCTGCCGCCTGGGCCGCACAGTCGCGGGCGATCTTCTCGCGCGTGCTGGACGTGGCCTCGCCCGACGGCTATTTTTACGAGGGCGTGGAATACTGGGTGTTCTCGATGCCGTGGATTATCCATGCGCTCGACGCCTTTGCCCACGCGGCCGGCGACGACCTGTACGACCACCCGGCGCTGCGCAAGGCCCACTTGTACATGGCCCATTCGCTCACGCCCAACGGCCAGGACATCTTCGACTTTGGCGACGCCTTCGAGGGCCCGCTCACGCGCTCGCGCCACGGCGATGAGGCGGCGCGTACCCACCCGAAGGGCAAGCTGCATTCCAATTACAACCTGATCTACCGCCTGGCCACGCGCTTCAAGAGTGCGGAGGCGCAGGGCGTGGCGGACTGGATGAAGTCCCTCGGCCACGTATGCGCGGAAGACTTCTGGACCCTGCAATGGCGCGATGCTTCGATCAAGGCCGCGCCAATCACCGCGCTGGCGCCGCATCACCACTTCGACGACCTGGGCACCGTGTACTGGCGCAGCGACTGGACCGACCGGGCCACCGCGTTCGCCTTCCGCGCCGGCCCGCCCGAAGGCCACCATGCCGCCACGCTGTTCGACAAGCTGCCCGACTGGCACCTGTCGATGGGCCACTCGCACCCGGACGCGGGCAGTTTTATCCTGTACGCCAACGGCACGTATCTATCGGGGCCGATGGGCTATGCCGGCATCCCGCGCAGCAACCTCAGTAACACGGTGCTGATCGACGGCCACGGCCAGGCCAACGAGGGCCACGGCCACGACGCCTTTGCCGACTACCCATATGCGCGGCTCGACAGCATTCGCCTCACCACCGTCAACCTGGCCGCCGACCGCGCCGAAATCGTGGCCGACCTCACCGGCGCGTTCCGGCAGGAGCTGGGCGTGGACAAGCTGGAACGCCGCTTTACGTACGAAGGCGGCGCCTGGACCACGACCGACCGCCTGCGCGCATCGCGCCCCGTCGTGCTGACGGCGCAAGTACACGGCGATACGGCGATTGCCGCCGGCGGCCAGCAGCGCTACGTGGTGGCCGGCAAGCCGGCCGCGCTGCAGGTGGATATCAAGACCGCCGGCGCCACGGCAGTGATCGAAAAAGGCGTGGTGACGGCGGCCGGCCCGCCGGGCAACGTGGACAAGGGCCCACGCGAGGAGCGCGGCTCGGTGCTGCGCATTTCGATGCCGGCCGCGCGTGAAACGTCGATCATCACCACCATGAGGCCTGTCAATGGATAAACGCACACCCGATGTTGTGACCGTAGGCGAAGCGATGGCCTTGTTCATCGCCCGCGAAGCGAAGCCGCTGGCAGAAGTGCGCGACTTCGAACGCGCCACCGCTGGCGCCGAACTCAATGTATCGGTGGGCCTGTCGCGGCTCGGATTCCGGGTGGGCTACCTGTCCGCGCTGGGCGACGACAGCCTGGGCGCCAACCTGCTCGCCTTCATGGATGCCGAAGGCATCGACCGCAGCCACGTGCGCATCGATGCGGCGCACCCCACCGGCTTCATGCTCAAGGCCATGACCGATGATGGCAGCGACCCGCTGGTAGAGTACTTCCGGCGCGGCTCGGCGGCCAGCCGGCTCTCGTCAGCCGATCTGCGCGACCCCGATCCGTGGCAGCAGGCGCGCCTGCTGCACCTGACCGGCATCTCGGCGGCGCTGTCGGACGGCTGCCGCGAACTGGTGTTCGCCATGGCGCGCCAGGCCCGCGCGGCCGGCCGCCTGTTGACGTTCGACCCCAACCTGCGGCCGCGCCTGTGGCCTTCCGAAGCCGCGATGATCGCAACCATCAACGATCTCGCGAGCCTGGCCGACGTGGTGATGCCGGGACTGTCCGAGGGCCGCCTGCTGACGGGCCGCAATGACGCTGCCGGCATCGCCGATTTTTACCTGGAACGCGGCGCCCGCCAGGTGGTGGTCAAACTGGGACCGGACGGCGCGTATTACGCCGATGGCGACAATCGCGGCACGGTACCCGGCCAGCCGGTGGCCAAGGTGGTCGATACGGTGGGCGCCGGCGACGGCTTCGCTGTAGGCGTCATCAGCGCCCTGCTCGACGGCCTGCCGCTACGCGATGCGGCCGCACGCGGCAACGCCATCGGCGCGCGCCAGGTGCAGTTCCGTGGAGACTGCGAAGGCCTGCCCACGCGCGAACAGCTGGCGCACGCCATGGCGCCGCCGCCCGCCTGAAACATCAGCGCCCCAATAAGAACCTGAGCAGCGCCTCATTCCCTGCCGAAACAGGTTCTAAAACCAACAAGGAGACAAGGGCATGACAACCAAAAAAGGGCTGCGCTGGCTGGTGATCACACTGGTTGCCGCTGCCACCATCATCAATTACATCGACCGTTCGGCACTGGCGGTGATGTGGCCGGGCATCGCCGCCGAACTGGGACTGGACAAGCGCGACTACGCCAACATCATCACGGTGTTCCTGATCGGTTACGCGGTCGGCCAGTCGCTGTTCGGTAAAATTTTCGACGCGCTGGGCACCCGCATCGGCTTTTTGCTTTCGATCGTGGTGTGGTCGGTGTCGATCGGGCTGCATTTCGTCGCGCGCAGCGCATTGTCGTTCGCGCTGTTCCGCGCCCTGCTCGGCATCGGCGAAGCCGGCAACTGGCCCGGCGCCACCAAGGCCATCGCCGAATGGTTTCCGGTGCGCGAACGGGCACTGGGCCAGGGCATTTTCGGCGCCGGCGCCTCGGTCGGCTCGATCATCGCGCCGCCGCTGGTTGCCTTCCTGTATGCGTACGTGGGCTGGAAAACCACGTTCATCCTCATCGGCGCGCTCGGTTTCATCTGGATCGTGCCATGGCTGATCGTATATAAATCCGGCCCGGATTCGCACCCGTGGATCAGCGCAGACGAACGCGCGTATATCCTCGGCGGCCAAAAAAAGACGCAAGCTGCCGCTGACGAATACGTGCCCACCATGGGCGAGCTGCTGCGCCACCGCCAGAGCTGGGGCGTGATTGCAGCGCGCTTCTTCATCGATCCCGTGTGGTGGCTGTTCGTGGGCTGGCTGCCGCTGTACCTGAACGAGAAATTCGGCTTTGACGTCAAGCAGATCGGCCTGTTCGGCTGGGTGCCGTACGTGGGCGCCGGCATCGGCGCGCTGGCCGGCGGCTGGTTCTGCGGGCGCCTGCTGCAGCGCGGCTGGTCGGTCAACCGGGCCCGCAAATTCGTCATCGCACTCGGCTTGATCGTGATGTTCCCCGCCCTGCTGCTCACCACCGTGGCTGCCACGCCGCTGGCTGCCGTGCTGTCGATTGCCGTGATCCTGTTCGGCTTCCAGGCGGCGATCACCAACATCCAGACCCTGCCAAGCGACTTCTTCTCCGGCCGTACGGTCGGCTCGCTGGCAGGCGTCAGCGGCACCGCCGCCGTGCTGGGCGTGATCGGCTGCATGCAGCTGGTGCCGGTGCTCACGGCCGGCGGCAACTACACGCTGTTCTTTGTCCTCGGCGCCGCGCTGGTGCCGCTGGTATACCTGTCGATCTGGCTCGGCGGCGCCGTGGAACCGGTGCGTCCCCATGCCGTTCAAGTAAAGGAAAACCCATGATGTCGTTGACTTCCCGCGCACTGCTGCTGTCGCTGGCATTGCTCACCGCCCCCGCGCTGGCGCAAACCAATCCGCGTGAAAGCGCATCCATCGCCTCGCCCAAGCAGGACGATGGCAAGTTCCTCAAAAAGCACGAGATCAACCTGGCCCGCGCAAAGAGCGGCCCGGTGGGACTGCTGTTCCTGGGCGACTCGATCACCGACAACTGGCGCAAGGCGCCCGAGATCTGGGACAAGTACTACGGCAAGTACCAGCCGGCCAATTTCGGCATTGGCGGCGACCGCACCCAGCATGTGATCTGGCGCATCGAGCACGGTGAACTCGACGGCATCGCGCCCAAGGTCACGGTGCTCATGATCGGCACCAACAACAGTCTCGATTACAGCGCGGCCGATATCGCGGCGGCCAACCGCAAGATCGTCGATATGGTGCGCGCCAAACTGCCGGGCACCAAAGTGCTGCTGCTGAGCGTGTTCCCGCGCGGCCCGCGCGACCGCTTCGGCGGCCCGGTCACGCCGGCCTTTGTCGCGGAAGCGGCCAGGCGCATGGAGACCATCCGCGCCGTTAACCAGGAACTGGCGCGGATGGATGACGGCAAGACGGTGCGCTTCCTCGATATCACCGGCGTGTTCCTGGACAAGGATGGCAAGATTCCGGATGCGGTCATGCCCGACCAGCTGCATCCGAACGCTGCGGGCTACCAGTTGTGGGCTGATGCAATGGCGCCGCTGCTCGACGAGATGATGGCCACGCCGTAAGTCCATTGTTGCGCCGCAGTCAAAACAGCTTTGTTCGTGCGCACCTTGGTGCGCACGGCTAACGCTCCCATACTTGATCCTTCAATCAAACGGGAGCACGGCATGAAAGTATTCGTCACAGGCGCGGCAGGTTTTATCGGCGGTTCGATCGCAGCGGGGCTGGTCAAGGCCGGCCACCAGGTGGTGGGCCTGGTGCGCAACCCGGACCAGGTGGCCGAAGTAGCGAAGATCGGCGTGACCGGCATAGTCGGCACGCTGGCCGACCACGACCTGCTGGTGGCGCAAGCACGCGCGGCCGACGCCGTCATCAACGCCGCCAGCAGCGACAACCGCGCAGCAGTTGAAGCCATCATCGAAGGTCTGGCCGGATCGGGCAAGCCGTTTCTGCACACCAGCGGTTCGAGCATCGTCGGCGACGCCTCCGGCGGCCTGGGTACCGACAAGATCTACTACGAAGACCAACTGCCGCAACCTACGGCCGACAAGGCCGCGCGCGTGGCGATCGACAACCTGGTGCTGGCCGCTGCCGGCCAGGGCATCCGTTCGGCCGTACTGTGCAATACCCTGATCTACGGCCACGGCGCGCTGCCGCGCGACAGCGTGCAGCTGCCCCGCCTGCTCAAGCAGGCCAAGAAGAGCGGCATCGTGCGCCATGTCGGTCCTGGCCTCAACATCTGGTCCAACGTCCATATCGACGACGTGGTGGACCTGTATTTGCTGGCCCTGGAAAAGAGCCCGGCAGGCACATTCTATTTCGTGGAAAGCGGCGAAGCATCGTTCCGCGACATGAGCGCGGCGATTGCCAGGGCGCTGGGCCTGGGTGCGCCGCAGGACTGGCCGCTCGAGGAGGCAAAAGAGGAATGGGGCTACGAGATGGCGTCGTACGGCCTCGGTTCCAACAGCCGCGTACACGGCAGGAAAGCGCGCGAGCTGCTCGGGTGGCAGCCGCACGGGCCGTCGGTGATGGACTGGATTGCGAACGATATGCTGCGGTAAGACATCACGCCCGA
Source organism: Duganella sp. FT27W (assembly GCF_009295655.1). Lineage (NCBI taxonomy): Bacteria > Pseudomonadati > Pseudomonadota > Betaproteobacteria > Burkholderiales > Oxalobacteraceae > Duganella > Duganella sp. FT27W. The sequence goes on along the minus strand of NZ_WHIV01000001.1, from coordinate 444,648 downwards.
CGTCAATAGTGATGGCGACAGGAGAGGACGATCAGCTCATCCCCCTGCACCTGGTACACCAGGCGGTTGGTTTCGTCGATGCGCCTGGACCGCGTCGGAAAGATCGATCAATTCCCTGTTTTTCGCCAGCCCGGTACGGGCCTGCGCGACAGACTTGGCAAGGTGGGCAGCATTGGCAGGGGAACCCAGCAGGTGGACAGTCTCCATCAGGCTGGTGTAATAGTCGAAGGACATGACCACCGCATCCGGCGCATCCCTGCGTGAAATGACAGTAACGTCAGCATCTTCCACCACCTGGTCGATCACGGCACGCAAGCTGTTGCATGCATCTGAAAAATTGATGATTCTCATTTTTTCGCTCCGTTACATCGTGAAGTTATTTTGCTGACCTGTCGAGCCAGGTACGTCGAAGCGCACCAAGATCGCACTGAGCTGTACGATAACTTGTACACATTGAAGTGTAGAGCAAATCCCGCCGATGGCAAACCGGAGTTCGCGGGTCAGCCGTTGAAGATGGCGTTCAGCCTGGCGCACCAGCGCTGGGCGGCTGCTTCGCCCTGCATCGGGAACGTGAAGATCGGGTTCTTGACGTCGGCTGTCTCCAGCACCAGCTTGAAGTTCTTTTTATATTCGGTGTGAGAGGTGCCGGCATGCGGCATCGGCGTGCCCGGCACGTTCATGTAGGGCAGGCCGGTGTTGGTCACCGGCAGGCCGGCTGCATTCACGTTGGGCATGATGTGGACGTCCATCCGGGTGCCGGTACCCCAGTCGTAATACCACCTCAGCACGTGGCTGAAATCGAGGATGCGGTATTCACCTGACACGCGGTCGCAAAACGCGAATTTGCGATTGCTTTGATCGAAGGCCAGGAACGCCGGACTCGGTGCGCCAAGCATATTGTCGGGATCGAGCGCCAGCGATTCGGTGGCATTGATGTGCCGGACGAAAGCCGCGTTCTTGCCGGCGATGCCGACCAAGGTCTTGATGGCGAAGTAGCAGATGCCTGCGGCAATCGCGAACGTCAAGAACACGCCGAAAGTCCGATAGCCGTCCAGGAACAGGAAAATCAGCAGCATCATCAGCGCGAACAAGGCCGAGAAGCCGGCGACAGGGATGGCAAATGCGCCCAGCAAGGAGATGCCGATCGCTTTCGAGAGGTTGCGTGCGGTAGTCATGGTGGCCTGTTGAGTTAATTGAAATTATTGCAATGTATAAATAATAACATTGAACTCACGTTCCTGCCAATCGTGCTGGCCTTATCCCGGCACCAGCGAAAACACGTGCGCGTCCACCGCACGGCCATCGATACACAGGCGGTTGCGCGCCACCCGCTCGTCAAACGCACCGCACTTCGCCGCCACCGCCAGGCTGGCTGTATTGCCGACGGCGACCACGATCTCCACCCGGTGCAGTCCCAGCGCGTCAAACGCATGGGCGGACAGCGCCTGCACGCTGCGCGTTGCCACGCCCTGCCCCTGGCGCGACTGCCGCACCCAGTAACCGAGGTTGCAAAACCGGTGCAGCGGTCGGATGTCGTTGAGACCCGCGCCGCCGAGAAAGTCGCCCGTTTGTTCGCAAAAAATGCCGAACTCGAACGCGGTGCCCGCTGCTTCGCTGGCGCGGCACATGGCAAACCACTCCAGCGCATCGGCAGCGGTGTAGTCGCTGGCGCACCACGCCATCCAGGGCGATACCGAAGGCACCGACTCCACCACGGCCGCGGCAAAGGCGTCGGCGTCGGTATCGGCAAACGGGCGCAGCACGAGGCCGGAGAAATGGATGTGAGCGTCTGTCATGGTGGTCCTGGATCGGTCGGTGTTACCTGGCCTGCATCGGCATCGGCGTCGGCGTCGACGGCATCGGCAACTTGCCGTTCTTCAGGCCGAACATCGACGGCCCTTTGCCGTTCAGCGTGAGCACGCCATTTTTCAATTCGATCACCGTGCGCACCTCGTCCTTGTCCACGACCGCGAAGCCGGACTGGCGGATATCGGTCATCACCTTGTCGGCCATGTTCTGCTCCAAGGCAGCCATTTGCGCCGGGTTGGCGGCCTGCTCGGCGGGCGACCGGGCTTTGACTGCCTTGGCGGCGTTGGCCCGTGAAATTTCTTCGATGATCACCACCGGCACCCGCACTTCCAGCCGCACCGCGAGCTTTTTCACGATCGCCGGCAGCGAGTTCAATTCGGCGTCGGTGGCTTTGGCAAAATCGATGCGGCCCTTGATCGAGGCAACCTGGCCTTTCCAGGCGGCGCTGATGTCGTCGATGACCACGCTTACGCCACCCTTGAGCAGCGCCACGCCCAGCTCCTTGAACTTGCGCAGCATTACCTGGGTTTGCGCAGCCGGGGCCAGTTGCTGCAACTGCGGCGAGCTGGCGAACCGGGTGAAATCGGCCATCACCTGGCCGTCCATGCCCAGCACCCGCGTGGCGACGTTGACGCGTTCGACCTTGTGCTCCCCCGCGCCGGCCGAGCGTATCGACAAACCGTACGCCAGGTCCACGGTCTTGCCGCGCCGTTGCATGTCCGTCTTGAACCGCAGGTCCTCCATCAGCAGCTTGCCGGTAATGCCGTCTTCGACAGCGATGCGGGCCACGCTCAAGTTCACCGCGCCATACCACATGCCATCGCTGGCACGCGCCTGACTGCCTCCCAGGCGCAGGTCGGACAGCTGCAGGCGGCTGGCGACGCCCACATTCAGCGACGCCATCTCGCCCGTGTAGTTCATCTGGTTGCCGGCCGCGCTGGTGTCGCCCTTGAGGATGATATCGCTCCACGCGGCATGGCCCTGCGCATCGGTATGGCTGCCGGCTTTGAGCACGCTCTGGTAATGCTGGCGCCCACGGCTGTCGGGCAGCCGCTGCGGCGCGAACGGTTTGTCGGTGCCAAAGACGGCTTTCAAGCGCGGCTTGAGTTCGGGCGAGAACGAGAATTTTTCGTAAGCGGCAATGCGCTTGTTGATGTTCGGTTCCGTGGCGTCGAGCGCGCTCACTTCCCTGGCTGCCTCGGTGTAGACCTGGGCGATCTCGGAAAGAGGTTCAGCCTTGTCCGGCTGCTGCGCCTGGGCGCCGAGACTGAAGAACAAGCTTGATACGGCGAGCGCAACGGATTTTTTATACACGGGGATGCCTATGAAAACGGATGAAGTCGGATTGTTCAAAAGAACAATATTACTTCATCCGCCGTGGTAAAAAATGCGCCAATTGTCACCGTTGACGTTAATTTAGGCTCGGGTACGGGCTCTTGCCGCCTTCCTTGATGAACAGGTCGATCCGCGCTTCCAGCACCGGCAACGGCACCGACCCCAGTTGCAGCACGGTGTCGTGGAAATGACGGATATCGAACTTCTCGCCCAGCGCGGCTTCCGCCTTGCGGCGCGCCTTGATGATGCTCATCTGGCCCAGGTAGTACGACAGCGCCTGCCCCGGCCACGAGATGTAGCGATCGACCTCGGTTTCGATCTCGTGGTCCGACAGCGCGGTATTGGCGCGCAGGTAGTCCTGCGCCTGCTTGCGGGTCCAGCCCTTGCTGTGGATGCCGGTATCGACCACCAGGCGCGAAGCGCGCCACGCCTGGTAACTGAGCATGCCGAAGGTTTCGTACGGGGTCTCGTAGATGCCCATCTCGGCGCCGAGGCGTTCGGTGTACAGCGCCCAGCCCTCGCCATAGGCCGAGATGTACGCGTTGCGGAACGACGGCCGGCCCTTCTGTTCCATCGCGACCGGCATCTGGAACGCGTGGCCCGGGGCCGATTCGTGCAGTGTCAACGCCGGCATGCTGTACAGCGCGCGCGATGGCAGATTGTAGGTGTTGACGAGGTACACGCCCGGACCGCCCCGGCCCGACGTGTAGAACGGCGCCTGATCGGGCGGCACCGGGATGATGGCGAAGCGGCGGCGCGGCAGGTAGCCGAAATACTGGGCCACCTTGCCGTCGAACTTCTTGGCGACCCAGGCCGAGCGCATCAACAGCTCTTCCGGGGTCTTGGCGTAGAAGCGCGGATCGGTGCGCAGGAAGTGCAAAAAGGCCGGCAAATCTCCCTCGAAGCCGGTCTGCTTGATCACGTCCTGCATCTCGGCGCGGATCTTGGCCATTTCCGCCACGCCGATCTGGTGGATCTCGTCGGCGGTCAGATTGGTGGTGGTGAATTCGACGATCTTCGACTGGTAATACGCTTTGCCGTCGGGGAGGTTCTCGGCAGCCAGGTCTTCGCGCGCCTTGGGCACGTACTCGTCGCGCATGAAACCGAGCAGCTTGACGAACGACGGCTGCACCGCCGTGGCGATGGCTTTCACGCCCTGCGCCCGCAATTCGTCCTGCACCGCCGCCGGCATGGTGGCGGGCATGGTTTTGAACGGCTCATAGTAGATGCTGTCCTGCGGCGTTTTCGCGTCGGCCACCGAGGAGATCGACGAATCACGCCCCACCAGCGTCACCTTGGGCGGCGTGAAGCCGCGCGCCAGCCCGGCGCGCATGTTGACGACTTCCTCGTCGAAGTAACGCGGCACATCGTTCAACTGGCGGATGTAGGCGCGGTAGTCCTTCTCGGTGGTCATCGGGCGCCGCGCGGAATACGCCAGGTTGGACCAGAACGCGGTATCGGCGTTGAGCGGCTTTTCGTATTCGCGGAAGGCGATGTCCGCCACCAGCGCGGCAATCTGCGCCTTGTACACCTGGTAGTTGATATGCTCTTCACCGGACAGGTTGGCCGGGTTGATGCCGTCCAGCTTTTTCAGCACGCCCTGCCAGTAGGCCAGCCGCGTGGCCTGGGTGGCGGCGTCGATGCGCGGCAGCGCGGAACTCACGCCGCTTTCGCTACCCTCGTCGTCCTCGTCGCTTTCCTGCTTCTGCGTCTGGCGCCACTTCAGTTCTTCGGTGTAGATGGCCTTGAAGCGGGCGTCGGCCGGTCCGGGCCTGGCGGCCGCCTGGGCGTTCATCGACAGGACCAGGCAGGCGCCGGCAACCACGCCGGCAATGGTGCTGAACTCGATGGTTCTGAACTTCTTGTGCATAAGGCTCCTAGACGTCAAACAGATTGCGCCGCTCGCGCAGCAATTCGGTAAACTCGCCGGCGCTGACCGGGCGGCTGAAAAAGTATCCCTGCATTTCGTCGCAGCCGCGCTCGGTGAGGAACTGCACCTGCTCGCGCGTTTCCACGCCCTCCGCGATCACCTGCATATTGAGGTTGTGCGCCAGCGAGATGACCGACAGCGCGATCGCCGCATCGTTGGCGCTGGTCGTGACGTCGTCAACGAACGACTTGTCGATCTTGAGGGTGTCGATCGGAAAGCGCTTGAGGTAGCCGAGGCTCGAGTAACCGGTGCCGAAGTCGTCGAGCGAGATCGATACGCCGATGTCCTTGAGCCGGTGCAGCGCGGCCACCGCCTTGTCCGGGTCGCCCATCACGGTACCCTCGGTGATCTCCAGGCCCAGGCACGACGGCGCGATACCGAAGTGGCGCAGCGTATTTTCCACGTACGGCACCGTGGCGTCGTTGGCGAACTGGCCGGCGGCCAGGTTGACCGATACCTTGACCTCGCCGAGCCCCTGGTCCTGCCAAGCGCGAATTTGTGCGCACACGCTTTCCAGCACCCAGTCGCCGATCGAATTGACCAGGCCATATTCTTCGGCCAGCGGGATGAAACGGTTCGGTGGCACCCGGCCCAGCACCGCGTTATTCCAGCGCAGCAGCGCCTCGGCGCCGGCCAGCCGGCCGCTGCGCAGGCACATTTGCGGCTGGTAGTGGACTTCGAATTCGTCGCGGGCGATGGCGCCGCGCAGCTGGCTCTGGATCGCCAGCTTGTCGCGGATCTCGGCGTCCATCCGCTCGGTGAAAAAGGCGTAGTTATCGCGACCGGTTTCCTTGGCGCGGTACAGCGCGGTGTCGGCGCTGCGTATCAGTTCGTCGAAGCTGTCGCCGTCGGTAAGGCTGACGGCGATGCCGATGCTGGCGGTGACCGTGATCTGCTGGCCGTCGATCACCAGCTCTTTGCGCAAGCCGGCCAGGATTTTCTGCGCCAGCGCCATGGTGGCGCCCAGCTGGCTGTCGTCCTGCACCACGATCTGGAATTCGTCGCCGCCCTGGCGGGTGACGATGTCGCCCTCGCGCACGCTGTCGGTGAGGAAGTGCGACACCACCTGCAACGCCTTGTCCCCTACCTCGTGGCCGTACGAGTCGTTGATGCTGCGGAAGCGGTCGAGGTCGAGGCACATCACGGCAACGCAGCGGCCGTCGCGGCGGGCGCCGGCCAGCGACTGCTCGAAGCGCTGGCGCGCGAGCAGGCGGTTGGGCAGCCCGGTCAGTGCATCGTGGTGAGACAGGAAGTCGATCAGGTGCTGCTCGGCCTTGCGCTCGGTGATATCGAGGAACAGCGCTACGTGGTTGGTGACCTCTCCCGCCGCATTGCGCAAAGTGGAGGCGCTGAGCAGGCCGGGATAGGTTTCGCCATTCTTGCGCCGCGCCAGCAGCTCGCCCGACCAGTGGCCGCTCCTGGCCATGGCCTGCACCACCACGCCCAGGTTGGCGGCATCCTGTTCACCGGCATGCAACATGGTCACATTGCGGCCCAATACTTCTTCCCGCGTGTAGCCGGAAATTTGCGTAAAGGCGGGATTGGTGGCGACGATGCGCGCCTCGGGGTCGGTGACGACGATGGCGTCGCGGGTGGCCTCGAACACCTGGCTCGACAGGCGCATGAATTCCTCGTTGGCGCGGCGCTGCTCGATCTCGCGCGCCAGTTCGGCCGTGCGTTCGGCCACCCGCTGTTCGAGCGTGGCGCGCTCCTGCGCCAGCGCGTGCTGGGCGCGGCCCAGGCGTACATGGGCGTCGGTGCGGGCCAGGATTTCCTCGGCCTGGAACGGCTTGGCGATGAAGTCCACCGCGCCCAGGGCGAAGCCGCGCACCTTGTCGTCGGTGTCATGCTGGGCCGAGAGGAAAATCACCGGCACCTGGCGCAGTTCCGGCGATTCCTTGAGGCGCCGGCATACTTCGAAGCCGTCGATGCCGGGCATGCGGATGTCGAGCAGGATCAGTTCCGGTGGGCGCGATTGCGCAGTCCACAAGGCCAGTTCGCCATTGGGCGCCTGCCGCACGGAGTAGCCGGCGTCGGTCAGCAGGTCGCTGAGGAGCTTGAGCGAGGCCGGCGTGTCTTCCACGATCAGCACTTCACCCTTGGTGTGTTGTTCCGATAAGTCCCGGTGCATGAATACTCTCTATCGCGCCAAATGCGTGTGATCCAAACGTCATCATATACCTCAACTGCCTTGTGCTCCAGCCTGGTCCAGTAGCGTGCACAGTTGCGGGTACTGGTGCAGCCGCACCATGTGCTCGATGCCGTCGACCACGGCATGCAGTTCGGGTGGCAGCGGCTCCAGCAGCAGCGCCACGCGGGCCAGGTTCAGTTCCTGCAACGCCGCCTTGAGCTGGGCGCGCAGGTCCGGCGCCAGCTGCGCCAGGTCGGCGGCGGCCAGCGGCACGGCGGTGCGCAGACCGGCGCCCTCGGGCGGCGCGGTCAGCAAGCGGCGCGCGCGCTGCATTTCCTGCGCGCTGATGCCGCCCGCCGCCGCCAGCTGCGCCGCGTCGGCCACCGGCGCGCAGATGGTGAACCGGAACGTGGCGCCAGCGCCGCGTACCGACTGCACCGACAGCACGCCGCCCATCAGTTGCACGAATTCGCGCGAAATGGTCAGGCCCAGGCCCGTGCCCTCCTTGGCGCCCGGCCCTTCCGCCTGGATGAACGGCTCGAAAATGCGGGTCTGGTCGATGGGCGAGATGCCGGGGCCGTCGTCGATCACGGCAAACGCCAGCTCGCACTGGCCACCATCGACCGGCGTGCCGGCCACGCGCAGCGTGACATTGCCCTGGCCGGTGAATTTGACCGCGTTCGACATCAGGTTAAGCAGCACTTGCCGCAGCTTGGTGCCGTCCACCCGCGCGCCCGGCGGCAAACCGACGGCGTCCAGCGTCAGGTGTACGCCGGTCTGGCCGGCGCGCATGCTCACCATGTCCATCACTTCCTGCAGCACGTCATCGATGCGCACCGCCTCGGTTTGCAGCATGGCGCGCCCGGCCTCGATGCGCGAGAGTTCGAGGATGGCGTTGATCAGCGTGAGCAGGTGTTCGCCCGAGCGGTGGATGATGGCGAGATTGCGCTTCTCCTCGGGCAGCATGTGCTTGGAGTCCGCCATCAGGCGCGAAAAGCCGATCACGGAATTGAGGGGCGTGCGCAGCTCGTGGCTCATATTGGCCAGAAAAATGCTCTTGGCCTGGTTGGCCGCCTGCGCCTGACGCACTGCCACCGACAGCGCGTTGGTGCGTTCGGTGACCAAATCTTCCAGGTGGATGCGGTGGCGGCGCAGCTCCTGCTCGGCGGTTTTCTGCTCGGTGACGTCGTAACATACCCCCACCATGCGCGCGGGGCTGCCGTCCGGGTCGCGGAAGATCACCGCCTCGCCGTGCAGGTAATGCAGCGAGCCGTCCGGCCACCGCACGCGGTATTCGCTGTCGAAGTCGCCGGCGCCGGCCAGCGCGCGCGTGAGCAGTTCGTGCAGCGGCACGGCGTCATCGGGGTGCACCATCAGCATCCAGTTTTCGACCGCCGACCGGTGCGGCCCGGTGTGGCCGTCTGCCACCCCGTACAGCCGGTGCATCTGCTCGTCCCACACCATGCGGTCGGTGTGGATATTCCAGTCCCAGATGCCGATCGAGGCCGCGCTGCTGGCGATTTGCAGCCGTTCCTCGCTGTCGTGCATGGCCTTGTAGCGGCTGTCCATCAGCTGCACCATTTCGCGGATCGAGGCGTTGAGGGTGCGCAGTTCGCCGAAAAACCAGTCGCGCGGCGGCAAGGCGCCCGGGTTCTGGCCGGCCTTGACGTTGGCGGCATAGCGTTCGATGGTGGTGATCGGCTTGAAGATCATGTGCGATAACAGCAGGTACAGGCAGAACACCAGCGTCACGTCGAGCACGAAGATCATGCCGGCGATGGTATAGAGACGCTGGCGCAGCTGTTCGATCATCGCCTCCGGCGAGGCGTACACGGTAATGGCGCCGATCAGCTGCCCGGCGGCGACGATGTCGCGCCGTTCCGACAGCAGGTCGGGGTTGTCGGGCAGGCGCGTGGTTTCGTGCAGCTGCCCCTGCTCGTTGCGGGCAAGGATGAAGGCCTTGCCGCCGGTGGCCGGCGTGACCGCGCCGGCATACAGGTCGCGGTTGCTCAAGCCGCTCTTGATGATGGTGGTGATCTGGTTGTCGTCGAAGTTCCAGGCCGGCAGTGCCACGGCGGCCGCCAGTTCGTCGGCGCTGTTGGCCAGGGTTTTGTGCAACTGCTCCCAGCGCTGCGCGCGTTCGAGCGAATAGAAATACAACGCGAAGGTGGCCAGCACCACGGTGACGACGGCAGTCAGCGTCACGCTGACGAAGGTGGCAATCGAAATTCGTCCCGCACGGCGGGCAAGTCGGTGCAGCATCGGTAGATTATCAGCGGGCCAGCGGTGGGTGGATGTGGAACGTTGCCCTTGATCATATTGTCAATCCGGCCGGAAGTCCATGCGTATTATTGCTGGCCGGCCTGGATGTGGTCGCAGGCCATCGCCGTGCTGAGGAACAGTTTGCCGTTCAGGTCGCGCAGCAGGTCGCTGTGGCGCAGGCGGTCCATCACCGGCCCCTTCACCTCGGCCAGGTGCAGGCCGATGTTGCGCCGCTTGAGGCTCTGATTCAGTTCCGCCAGCGCGTACAGGGCGGTGGTGTCGATCGAGCTGACCGCCGTCATCACCAGCAGCAGGTCGCGCGCGCTCTGGTGGGTGCGCAGTTCGCACTCGATCCGTTCGCTCACCGATTCCACGTTGCCGAAGAACAGATTGGCGTCGATGCGCAGGATCAGCAGTTCCGGCTGGGTGGCGGCCGGATAGCGCTCGATATTGCGGAAATGCTCGCTGCCCGCGATGCGGCCCAGCACCGCGATATGCGGGCGGCTGGCGCGCCAGATCAGGGTGCCCATCGACAGCGCCACGCCCACGATCACGCCCGCCTCCACGCCCAGCACCAGCACGCCCAGGCAGGTGGCGGCCCACGCCAGCACGTCGCTGCGGTCGTACGACCAGGCGGTGCGCACGATGCCCAGTTCCAGCATGCCCAATACGGCAACGATGATGGTGGCGGCCAGCACCGGCAGCGGCAGCAATGCCAGCCAGCCGGTGGGCGCCAGCAGCGCGCAGGCCAGCAACGCCGCCGTGATCAGGCTCGCCAGCGGGGTGTTGGCGCCGGCCGCGAAATTGACGGCGGAGCGCGACAGGCTGCCGGTGACGGGAAAACCGCCGGACAGTGCGCTGGCCACGTTGGCCGCACCAAGGCCAATCAGTTCATGGTTGCTGACCAGCTTTTCATTGCGCTTGAGGGCCAGCGACTGCGCCGCCGACATCGACATCAGGAACACCATGAAGCCGATCAGCAGGCCCGGTTGCAGCAGCGCCGGCCAGTGCGCGCTGGACGTGGCGAGATTGAGCCCCGGCAGCCCGGCCGGCACCGCGCCGGTGGTGCGCACGCCCAGGTCGTGCAGGCCGGTAAAGGCCATCAGGGCGATCCCGCCCAGCACCACCAGCATCGGCGCGAGCTTGGCGCCGATGTCGGCCGCCAGCGGCGGCAGGCCGCAGGCGCGCAGCACGCCGGCCAGGTACCGGCGCGCCAGCAGCAGCAACGCCAGCGAACCCACGCCCAGCAGCGCACTGGGCAGATGCACGTGCAGCTTCAATACGTCGGCGATCGGGACGCCCAGCAGGGTATGTACCTGGTCGAACGCGATCACGATGGCCGAGCCGACGGTGAAGCCGCTCATCACGGGACGCGAAAAGAAATTGGCGAGAAAGCCCATGCGCAGCAGGCCGCACAGCAGCAGAGTGGCGCCGGCCACCAGCGCCAGTTGGGCCGCCAGCACCGCAGCCAGGGTGGAACCGGGTACGGCCAGCGGGCCGATGGCGGCGGCTGTCATCAGCGAGATGATGGCCATGGGGCCGACCGATTGCGTCATGCTGCTGCCAAACAGCGCATACACCACGGGCGGCATGATGCTGGCGTAGAGGCCCACCACCGGCGGCAGCCCGGCCACCATGGCGTAGGCCATGCCCTGCGGGATCATCATCATGGCCACGACCAGGCCGGCGCTGATATCGCCGGGCAGGAGCGCGCGCCGGTAGTGCTTCAACCAATGCAGCATGCTGGAATTCGAAAAACGGGGAAAGCGACAGGGTACGCGATAGACCGGGGGCGGTCCAGCGCCAAATGCGTTTTTCGCATTTGCTAATGCGAAAAACGCATAAGAAGAATCAGCTCGCGTCGCTTCGCGGTATTTGCTCGCGCACCGCCGCCAGGATTTCCTGCGACAGCGCTTCGTCATTGACCGCGCGGGCCAGTACCATCGCGCCCACCATGGCGGCGTAGGTGGCCAGTGCTTGCTGGCGAACGGCGGCGACATCGGCACCTTCGACTGCCAGGCATTTTTCCACTACCGCGACCTGCCCCGCCACGCCAGCTGTCATCGCACTGCGTGCGGCCGGCCCCAGCCGCGCCACGTCAGGCCCCAGCGCGGCGATGGCGCAGCCGTTTTCGGGGTGATCGCGGTGGCGCGTGGAGAGGTAACCGCTGGCGAGTTCGGACAGGCCGGCGACCGGATCAGTGGCCGTCTTTTCCTGCCAGCGCTGCACCGACCGCTGCAAGGCGTGCGCCGTGGCCTCGGCCAGCAAATCCTCTTTCGAGGCGAAGTGGCCATAAAAGCCGCCGTGCGTGAGGCCTGCGCCTTTCATCAGGTCGGCCACGCCGATGCCGTCATAACCGTTCTGGCGAAACAGCCGGGCGGCGGTTTCCACGATGCGCTCGCGGTTGAGCGCCACCTGTTCCCTGCTGACTTTCATGCGCGGCCTCCCGTTCAAGATGCCTTGATTATACATGACGAGGATAATCTATAGGCCGGTATGACTAGCAGCGCCGCGCAAATCCGGGCTTATGTGGCGAAACGCACCGTCATCGTAAGGGACGGCGCCAATACTGGCAGTTCATTGCAATCGGAGGCAGCATGGACAACCAGCATAATCGAGGTAACCGCAGCGGTAGTACCACCGGCACCGCCAGCCAGCAGCGCGAGATCCAGCAGCGCCAGGACCAGGCCGACCAGCAGAAAAAACAACGTTCGGGCGGCAGCCAGTCCGGCGAGCGCCAGGGACCGGTGCAAACCACCGACCATGACTACCCCGGCACGCCCCTGCCCGCGCAGCACCTGGCCAAGCCGGGGCTCGAAGCCCAGATGGAACTGCAACCGGAATTCATGGCCCCCGACTACCAGGGCAGCGGCAAGCTCGAAGGCATGGCCGCCATCATCACCGGCGGCGATTCGGGCATCGGCCGCGCCGTGGCGGTGATGTATGCCCGAGAAGGTGCCGATGTCGCCATCGTCTATCTCGAGGAAGACCAGGATGCGATCGACACGAAGCGTTACGTGGAAGCGGAAGGCCGCAGCTGCCTCCTGATGCGCGGCGACGTGCGCGAGGCGCAATTCTGCCGCGAGGTGGCCGAACAGGTGCACAAGCGCTTCGGCCGCCTCGACATCCTGGTCAACAACGCCGCATTCCAGGAGCATGCCGAGAAAATCACCGACCTCACCGAGGAACGGTTCGACATGACCATGAAAACCAATGTGTATGGCTACTTCCACATGGCCAAGGCGGTGGTGCCCTTCCTGAAAAAAGGCGGATCGATCATCAACACCGGTTCGGTCGTTGGCCTCAAAGGCTCGGCCCACCTGATCGACTATTCGACCACCAAGGGTGCGATCCACGCTTTTACCATGTCGCTGGCGTCGAACCTGCTGGAGCTGGGCATCCGCGTCAATGCGGTCGCGCCCGGCCCGGTCTGGACGCCGCTCAATCCGGCCGACCAGTCGCCCGACAAGATCACCGAATTTGGCGCGCAGGCCGACATGCGCCGTCCGGCCCAGCCGCAGGAGCTCTCACCCGCTTACGTGTTCCTGGCTGCGCCTTCATGCGCGAGCTACATCACCGGCATCGTGCTGCCGGTAACCGGCTCGGTGGGGAGCTGACCGTGGCCGCCCGCGCGTTGTGGAAAGGCGCCATCAGCTTCGGCCTGGTGCATATCCCGGTGGACCTGTACACGGCCGTGCAGGAGCACGACCTCGACCTGTCGATGCTGGACCGGCGCGACTTTTCGCCCGTGGGCTACAAGCGCTATAACAAGAAGAACGGCAAGGACGTCGATTGGGACGATATCGTCAAGGGCTACGAGTACGAAGACGGCGAGTACGTAGTGCTGTCGGACGAAGACCTCAAGCGCGCCAACGTGGAGGCCACCGGCACCATCGACATCCAGGCCTTTGTCGATGCGGCCGACGTGCCGCTCACCTATTACGAGCACCCCTATTATCTGGCGCCTTCTAAGGGCGGCGCCAAGGTGTATGCTCTGCTGCGCGAGACACTGCGCAAGGCCGGCAAGATCGGCATCGCCACGGTGGTAATCCGCACCAAGCAACACCTGTGCGCGCTGGTGTGCATGGACGACAAGATCGTGCTCAATACGCTGCGGTTCGAGACCGAGATCCGCGACAGCGAAGACCTCAAGCTGCCACCCGTCACGCTCAAGGGCGCCGGCATCAGCGACAAGGAATTGAACATGGCGCTGTCGCTGGTCGAAGGCATGACCGAGGAATGGAAGCCGTCGCAATACCACGACACCTACAAGGAAGACGTGATGGCGCTGATCAAGAAAAAGATCAAGGCTGGCCAGACCAAGACCCTCACCGCACCGGAACCGGAACGCAAGGCGCCCAAGTCGTCGAACGTGGTGGATTTGGTGGCATTGCTGCAGGACAGCCTGGGCAAGCGGCCGGGCAAAGCGCCCGCCAAGGCCAGACCGGCTGCTGCAGACGAAGATGAGGCGGAAGAAAAGGCGCCGGCGCCGCGCAAGCGGGCTGCCGCTGCCAAGTCGGCCCCTGCCAAAGCCAAGGCGGCGGCGCCTCGCAAGCCTGCGGCCAAGTCATCGACTGCGCGCAAGGCGGCTTGACGCAATGGCTGGACGAGAACGGTGCTCCTCACTTCTCCGGTTTAAAGTCGAGCATCTTCATCGCCGGCGCCAGTCCCTTGGCGGCCTTGGCATAGCCGTCCCACGGCGCATTGCCCACGTCCAGCCGCGTGTGCACAGTGGCGACCGTCCAGTGGTCGCCGCCGCGCAGCTCGCCCAGTTCTTCCCAGCTCACGGGCACCGAAATCCCCAGCCCGGGCCGCGCCCGCGCCGACCAGGCGCACGCGGTGGTGGACCCGCGACCGTTGCGCAGGTAATCGATAAAGATCTTCCCTACCCGGTTGCTCGGTCCACTTTTGAGCACGAAGCGCTCGGGAATATTCTGCGCCATGTGCGCGACAATCGCCTGCGAGAACCCCTTCACGTCATCCCAGCCGTAACCGGGCTTGATTGGCACCACCACGTGCAGCCCCTTGCCGCCGCTGGTTTTTAAAAATGCCGGCAAGCCCAGGTGATCGAGGAAGGCCTTCATCAGGGTGGCCGCCTCCTGCACCTGCTTCCAGTCCACGCCCTTGCCAGGGTCTAGGTCGAACACCATGCGATTGGGCTTGTCGTACGACGCGGCATTGGCGTTTTGCGTGTGCAGTTCCACCACGTTCCACTGCGCTGCCGACAGCAAGCCCTTTTGCGTCGCAACTTCCAGCATCGGCGCGTGCCCGGGATCGAGCGACTGCTTGAGGTTCTTGACGCCGTCCATCTTGTCGGTATCGGCATGCTTCTGGAAAAACAGCTCGCCACCGACACCTGCCGGCGCGCGCACCAGCGAGACGGGACGGCCTTTCAGGTGCGGCAGCATCAGCGCGCCCACCAGCGCGTAATAGCGCACCAGGTCGATCTTGGTGGCGCCGGTTTGCTTGTCGATCACGCGATCTGCGTTGGTGACCTTGAGAGATGCGGGCAGCTTGCCCGCCACCATCGGTTCAGTATCGGTATCTGTCACAGCTTGTTCCTCCTTCAGGTGCGCAGGCAGCTCACGCACGATGGAAGTGGCCTGCTTGTCCTTGCGCAGTCCCTTGAAGACCGCGTGCCGGATCGAACCGGCGCTGGTCCATTCGCCGAACGCCACTTCCGCCACCAGCGTGGGCTTGAGCCAGTGCGCTTTGCGGTCGATCACGCGGCTCGGCGCAAACGGGCTTTTTTCGACCGCCAGCTTGTCCATTTTCGCCTTCAGGTCGCGCAAGGCAGCGCCATCGAAGCCGCTGCCCACATTGCCGGCGTAGCGCAATGTTCCGTCGGCGTCGTAGGTGCCCAGCAGCAGCGAGCCAAAGCCGCTGCGCGCGCCCTGCGGATCGGTATAGCCGCCGATGACGAACTCCTGGCGCTGGCCGCATTTGAGCTTGATCCAGCTGCCGCTGCGCCGCGCCGTGTAAGACGCATCGCGCCGTTTGCCGATAATGCCTTCGAGGCCCATGCTGCACGCGGCGGCAATCATGTCCTCCGGCGCTGCGGCCAGTGCGGCGCTGTAGCGTACCGTGTCGCTGGGGCGTTGATCGAGCACCGCTTGCAGCTGCGCGCGGCGTTGTTCGAGCGGCGTGTCGCGCAGGTCGCGGCCATCGAGGTATGGCGCGTCGAACAGAAAGTAGACGACGTCGCCCGGGGCGTTGGCGTCAAAGGCGTTTTGCAGCAGGCCGAAGTCGGGTCGGCCCTCGTCGTTGTGCACGACGATTTCGCCGTCGTACCAGCCGGGCGGCAGCTTCATGCTGGCCAGTGCCTTTTGTAAGGGCTGCAGCTTGTGGGTCCAGTCGTTGCCGTTGCGGGTAATCAGGCGGATATCCTTGCCATCGATGCGCGCCAGAATGCGGTAGCCGTCGAACTTGATTTCAAACAGCCAGTCGTCACGGTTCGACGGTGGGCCGTCCACCAGCGTGGCCAGTTGTGGCGACAGTTTTTCGGGCAGCGCGACTTTGGGTGGCGCCTTGCCCGCTTTTGCCGGTGTGGCTGCCGTTGCGACGCTGCTGCCGCTGTTGCCCTGAGCCGCCTCGGCGGCATCGTTGGCCTTGGCCGCTTTCGTGGCCTTGACAGTCTTCGTGGCCTTGACAGTCTTCGTGGCCTTGACAGTCTTCGTGGCCTTGACAGTCTTCGTGGCCTTGACAGTCTTCGTGGCGTTGCTGGCCTTGGCCGCTTTCGTGGCTTTGCTGGCCTTGGCCGCCTTTGTCGCTGCGGTGCCGGGGCCGGTATCGGACGCCTTTGCTGCCGCCGGCGTCAACCTGCCCGCCCCCTCGGGCATTGGCAGCGCCTTCACGCTGTCGGGCATTTCATCGATCACGGAAAATTCGGTGGCCGGCCGCGCATAATCATCCTTCTCCTTGATCAGCAGCCACGGCTCCTGCTTTTCGCCCTTGCCGCGCATGCGCACCAGTACCCAGCGGCCGCGCAGCTTGTGGCCGTGCAGCGTGAACTTGAGGTTGCCGGCGGCGAGGCCCTTGCGCGGATCATCGTGCGGCTGCCAGCTGCCCTTGTCCCAGATGATCACCTTTCCGGCCCCGTATTGCTTGGCCGGGATCGTGCCTTCGAAGTCGTTGTACGAAATCGGGTGGTCTTCCACGTGCACGGCCATGCGCTTGTCGTGGGTGTCGTAGCTGGGGCCCTTGGGCACGGCCCAGCTCATCATCACGCCGTCGAGTTCCAGGCGGAAGTCGTAGTGGAGGCGGCTGGCCCAGTGTTTCTGGATCACGAACGCCAGGTGCTCACCGCCCTCGGCGCCGCCTTCGGCCGGTTCCGGGGTGATGGTGAAGTCGCGCTTGGACTTGTAGGTTTTGAGGGAGGCTGTCATTCCTCCAGCGTAGGCCCGGCGCTGCTTGGACTCTGTGCGATGGCGAACATGTAAGCGATTGTAAAGGCCGTCAACGACGGCGAATCGGGCCGCGTTTTACGCTCAGAGACACGGGAATAGTCCCGGGCCCTATCAACCGAAACGAGGAACTTCATCATGAAAAAACTTATCGCTACCGTGATCGCCGGCCTGTTCGCTACCGCAGCTTTCGCTCAAACGCCTGCTACTACCCCGGCTGCACCAGCTGCTGCCAAGGCCGAAGCGAAAGAAGCCAAGGCTGATGCCAAAGCTACCGCCAAGGAAACCAAGGCCCATATCAAGGCCGATGCCAAAGCCGCCAAGGCAGAAGCCGAAGCCAACAAGGACGTCGCCGTAGCGCAGGCCGATGCCAAAGCCGACAAGGCCGACGCCCACGCCAAGGCCCACAAAACCAAGGCCAAAGCCCACGAAAAAGCGGTGAAAGCCGATGCAGCGGTCACCCCTGCCCCGGTTACCCCAGCCAAGTAATTCATCTCCATTCAGCCCCGTACCGGGGTTGAAGCGTGAAGTAAAAACGGACCCTCGCGGGTCCGTTTTTACGTTGAGACCTTCTCGGGTCTTGTCGCCGTTACTGCTGCGCCACCGTCTGCACGGTCGGGCTGTCCCAGCCGCCGCCCAGCGCCCGGATCAGCGCCACCGTGGTTACTGCGCGGTTGCCGCGCAGTTGCACCGCCGTGCGCTCCACCGCTGCCAGGTTGCGCTGCGCGTCCAGCAGGTCGATATAGCTCGACCGGCCTGCCGCGTACAGTTTTTGCGCCAGGTCGGCCGAACGGCGCGCCGACACCAGCGCCGCTTCCATCTGCGCGGTTTGTCCGGCCAGGATGCGCAGGCCGGCCAGGTTGTCTTCCACCTCGGCGAATGCCACCAGTACGCTCTGGCGATACGTGCCGACCGATTCTTCCAGCGCGCCTTCGCTGCGCGTGATGTTGGCCTTGTTGCGGCCACCGTCGATGATCGGCATCGACATCAGCGCGCCCAGCACCCACGAACGGCTGCTCCACTCGAACACGTTCGAGAACGACTGCGCCGCCGCACCGCCGCCGGTGGCGCTCAGGTTCAGCGCCGGGAACATGGCCGACCGGGCCACACCGATGCGGGCGTTGGCCGCTTCCATGGTGCGCTGCGCGGCAGCGATGTCGGGACGGCGCTCGAGCAGCGACGACGGCAGGCCGGCCGGTACCACCGGCAGCAGCGCGGTGTCGAGCAGCGGGCTGGCGCCGGCCGTGTAGCTGGCCGCCGGTTTGCCCAGCAGGACGGCCAGAGCATGCTCGGCCGTCACGCGCTGGCGTTGCAGGCCGATCGCTTCGGACCGCACTGTCGCCAGTTCGGTCCTGGCGCGCGACAGGTCGAATTCACCGATATCGCCCAGGTCGAAGCGGCGCTGGTTGACCTTCACATCCTCTTCCCGCGTTTGCACGGTGCGGGCCAGGGTTTCCAGTTCGGCGTCGGTGGCGCGCAGACGGAAATAAGTCTGCGCCACGTCGGCTTGCACCGACAGCAGCACCGAGCGGTACGTCGCTTCGACCGAGGCGGCGTCGTTGCGGGCCGCAGCCACGTTGGACGACACGCGGCCGAACAGGTCGATCTCGTAGCTGGCCGACAGGTTGGCGCTGTAAGCGTTACCGGGACGGACCGGTGTGCCGTCAGGCAGGCCGAGCGACGGCGCCGAAGCGCGCTGGCGCTGGGCGCCGAGGTTGGCGCCTACTTGCGGAATGCGGTCCGCTTCGGCCACGCCGGCAATCGCGCGGGCCTGCTTGACGCGGGCGGCCGCCACGGCCAGGTTGGCGTTGGCGCGGGTGGCTTCGGCGATCAGCTCATTCAAAGCGGTATCGTTGAAGGCGAGCCACCATTCGCCGCGCGGCTGCGCTTCGGCGGCTTGCGCCTGTTTCCAGGTGCTGCCGTCGGCAGCGGTCTGGATGTGGATGGCCACTTCCGACGGCACCGGCGCCTGCGATTCCTTGAAGGCGGTCGGCACGTCGATGGCCGGTTGCTTGAACTCGGGTGCGGCGCATGCGGTCATCAGCAATGCGGCCAGCACGGGAGCCACGCCTTTGGCGATCATCTGCAGCTTGTTCATATTAGTGGGTCCCTTCCAGTTTTGGTGCGGTGACGACGGTCTCGCCGGTCACCACGGTTTTCTTGCGTTCCAGCCTGACCGACAGTTTGCGCAGCAGGACGTAGAACACGGGCGTCAGGAACAGGCCGAAGAAGGTCACGCCCAGCATGCCGGCAAACACCGCCACGCCCATCGCATGACGCATTTCCGAACCGGCGCCGCTCGAGAACACCAGTGGCAGCACGCCCATGATGAAAGCGATCGACGTCATCAGGATCGGACGCAGACGCAGGCGGCACGATTCCAGCGCCGCTTCCACGATGGTGCGGCCGTGCAGTTCCAGTTCGCGGGCGAATTCCACGATCAGGATCGCGTTTTTCGACGCCAGCCCCACCAGCACGAACAGGGCGATCTGGGTAAACACGTTGTTGTCGCCAGCGGTCAGCTTCACGCCGATCAGGGCGCACAGGATCGACATCGGTACGATCAGGATCACGGCCAGCGGCAGGGTCCAGCTTTCGTATTGGGCAGCCAATACCAGGAATACCAGCAGCACGCACAGCGGGAACACGTACATCATGGTGTTGCCGGACAGGATGTCCTGGTAGACCAGTTCCGTCCATTCATACGAGATACCCTTCGGCAGCACTTCCTCGACGATCTTGGTCATCTCGGCCTGCGCTTCGCCCGACGACACGCCAGGGGCCGGTGCGCCGTTGATCTCGGCGGCGACGAAGGCGTTATAACGCTGCACGCGGTCCGGGCCATAGCTGTCTTTCACGCGCATCAGCGACGACAGCGGGATCATTTCGCCACGGTCGTTGCGGACCTTGAGCTGGCCCATGTCTTCGGCGTGCGAGCGGAACTGCTGGTCGGCCTGCACGCGCACCTGGTAGGTACGGCCAAACTGGTTGAAGTCGTTCACGTACAGCGAACCGAGGTTGATCTGCAAGGTCTGGTAGATCGTGTTGAGCGGCACACCGAGCTGCTTGGCTTTCACGCGATCGACGTCGGCGAACAATTGCGGCACGTTGATCTGGTAGCTCGAGAACACGCCAGCGAGTTTCGGGTTGGTCGCAGCCTTCGCTTGCACCGCCTGCACCGCTTTATACAGCGCGTCGTAACCGAGGTTGTCGCGGTCTTCCAGCATCAGCTTGAAGCCACCGGTGGTACCGAGGCCGTTGACCGGCGGCGGCGGCAGCACCATCACGAACGCACCTTCGATGGCGCCCATGCGCTTGTTGATTTCGCCGGCGATCGCTTCGGCCGACTGCTCCTTGCCGGTGCGCTCGTGGAAGTCGCTCAAGCCCACGAACACGATACCGGCGTTCGGCGCATTGGTGAAACCGTTGATCGACAGGCCCGGGAATGCGATCGAGTTGGCCACGCCAGGGATGTCCTTGGCGATGTCCGACATCTTGCGGATCACGGCGTCGGTACGGTCGAGCGAGGCGGCATCAGGCAGCTGGGCAAAGCCGATCAGGTACTGCTTGTCCTGCGCCGGCACGAAGCCCGGCGGCACGACCTTGAACATGAAACCGGCAGCGACGGCCAGCACGGCGTACACCACCAGCGAACCACCCTTGCGTTTCAGGACGCCGGTCACGCCTTTTTCATAGTTGTTCGACGCGCGGTTGAAGAAGCGGTTGAACCAGCCGAAGAAGCCGCCGAATACCTTGTCCATGCCACGGGTGACGATGTCTTTCGGGGCATCGTGCGGTTTCAGCAGGGCTGCAGCCAGGGCCGGGGCCAGGGTCAGCGAGCTGAATGCCGAAATCACGGTGGAAATCGCGATGGTCAGCGCGAACTGCTTGTAGAACTGGCCGGACAGGCCGGAAACGAAAGCGATCGGCACGAACACGGCGCACAGCACCAGGGCGATCGCAATGATCGGACCACTGACTTCTTTCATCGCCTGGATCGTCGCATCATGCGGCGACAGGCCGTCGTGGATGTTACGTTCCACGTTTTCCACCACCACGATCGCATCATCGACCACGATACCGATGGCCAGCACCAGGCCGAACAGCGACAGCGTATTGATCGAGAAGCCGAAGGCCAGCATTACTGCAAAGGTACCCACCACCGATACCGGCACGGCCAGCAGCGGAATGATCGAAGCGCGCCAGGTTTGCAGGAAGATGATCACCACCAGGGCCACCAACACGATCGCTTCGATCAGCGTGTGGATCACCGACTTGATCGATTCGCGCACGAACTGGGTCGGGTCATAGACGATGTCGTAGGCGACGCCTTCCGGGAAGTCTTTCGACAGGCGTTCCATGGTGGAGCGCACGTCGGCCGACAGTTGCAGCGCGTTGGCATTCGGCGCTTCGAAAATCGGAATCGCGGCAGCCGACTTGTTGTTCAGCAGCGAGCGCAGTGCGTACGAGTTCGAACCCATTTCGAGGCGCGCCACGTCTTTCAACAGCGTGACGGCGCCGTCGGCGCTGGCCTTGACGATGATGTTGCCGAATTCTTCTTCACTTTGCAGGCGGCCGTGGGTGTTGACGGTGAGCTGGAAGTCCGCGCCCTTGCTCGGGCCCTGGCCAATCACACCTGCCGCGACCTGCACGTTCTGCTCGCGGATCGCATCGACGATGTCACCGGCGGTCATGCCGCGTGCAGCGACTTTTTGCGGATCGAGCCATACACGCATGGCGTAATCGCCGGAACCGAACAGCTGCACCTCGCCCATGCCGGGCAGGCGCGCCAGTTGATCCTTGACGTTCAGCACCGCGTAGTTACGCAGGTACAGGTCGTCGTAGCGGCCATTCGGCGACACCAGGTGGACCACCATGGTCAGATTGGGCGACGACTTGACGGTGGTCACGCCGATCTGGCGCACTTCTTCCGGCAGCCGTGGCAAGGCGCGCTGGACGCGGTTCTGCACCTGCGTTTCAGCCTGCTCGACGTTGGTGCCGATCTTGAAGGTGACGGTCAGCGCCAGGGCGCCATCCGACGTATTTTGCGAGGACATGTACAGCATGTTCTCGACACCGTTGATCTGCTCTTCCAGCGGCGCGGCCACGGTTTCGGCAATGATCTTGGGGTTGGCGCCCGGGTACTGCGCGCGTACTACCACCGATGGCGGCACCACGTCCGGGTACTCGGAGATCGGCAGCTTGAAGATCGAGATCAGGCCGGCCACAAAAATAATGATCGACAGGACGGCCGAGAAAATCGGCTTGTCGACAAAAAATCGGGAGATGTTCATTTTAATTATTCCTTGGTAGTGCCGGCTTTCGCATCAGCGACTGCGGCGACTTTTTCATCTTTTTCGGCTTCCGGCTGCGCCACGTTGGCGGCCAGCGGATCGGCGTCCATCGCCACCATGGTCGGCGTGATCGGTGCGCCGGGGCGCACGCGCTGCAGGCCGTTGACGACAATCTTCTCACCGGTTTTCAGGCCGGAGCGCACCACGCGCAGGCCATCGACCTGCGGGCCCAGCGTGACCGGACGGTACTCGGCCTTGTTGCCGGCGCCGACCACGAACACGAACTTGCGATTCTGGTCGGTGCTCACGGCGCGGTCGTTGATCAGCATGACCGGCTTGGCGCCGGTCGAACCGGCCAGTTGCACGCGGGCGAACAGGCCCGGTACCAGTGAACCATCGTCATTGGCCAGGCGGGCACGCATGCGCACCGAACCGCTACGCGCATCGAGCTGGTTGTCGACGAATTCGAGCTTGCCTTCGTGCGGGAAGCCTTCTTCGTTGGCCAGGCCGATACGCACCACGGCCGGCTGGCCCTTGTGGGCGGCGGCGCCCACGCGCAAATAGGTTTCTTCGTCGCCGTCGAACGACGCGTAGATGTTTTCCAGCGAGACCACGGAGGTCAGCACGGCCGACGCATCGACCAGGTTGCCCAGCGTGATTTCCGCTTTCGACACGCGGCCACTGATTGGCGACGTCACGCGCGTGTAATCGACATTGAGCTTGGCCGCTTCGTACTGGGCCTGGGCGGCGCGGGCGTCGGCGTCGAGCTGCTTGAAGTTGGACGAACGCTCGTCGAATTCGCGCTGGGCGATGGCTTTATCGGCCAGCAGCTTTTCGGCACGGTTCATTTCGAGCTTGGCCAGTTCGGCCTTGGCGCGCGCCGAACCGGCAGCCGCTTCGGCGCGGTTGGCTTCTGCCTGGAATGGACGGGCGTCGATCACGAACAGCACGTCGCCCTTTTTCACCTGGCTGCCGGGCTTGAAGTTGATCGCGGTAATAAAACCGGCCACGCGTGGACGGATCTGCACCTGCTCGATCGCTTCGAGGCGGCCCGAGAATTCCTGGGTTTCGGTCAGCGTCTTCTCGACCACCGCCGCGGCAGACACCGGCGGGCCGCCTTGCGGCGCGCCCTGGGCCTGGGCATTCTTGCTGTTGGCTTCTTCGCAACCGGTGAGGCCAATGGTGGCCAGGCCCGCCAGCGCCATGGCGGCGGCCAGCGGCCCTGCCAGAGCGGTCATTTGTTTAATGGTTTTCATTTTATATCCTTTTTGAATGAAAATTATTAATAGAAAGGGCGGCGCCGGGCGCAAGCACGGACGTAGCACGAAAAACAAGACAACAAGAGTCGGGCGCCCCGCCGGCAAGCCAGTGGGGACGTGAAGGGTACTAATCAGGTGTTAGACGTACGGGCAGCTATTCCTGTGACAACGGGGCCGCGTCGGCGCGGTCCAAACCGGCGATAAAGGTAGCGATCTCGCCAAGCGCGATGCACTTGCACGCGCACTCGTTGCGCTCGCCTGCTTCGGACTGCAGCGCGGGGGGCATGCGGATCACCGATGTCTTGACGCCGTTGGCAATCAGCTTGGCGCCATACTGTTCGGCCTCGTCGCGCAGCGGATCGTCCTCGGCGGACAGGATCAGGGCGGGAGCCAGGTTTTTCAGGCGGCTCGATTGCAGCGGCGACGCGTACGGGTGGGTGCGGTCGGCGCAGTTGGGCAGGTAACCGGCGTAGGCGGCGGCGCAGGCATCGGCCACTTCCAGCAGTTCCGGCGCCTGCTGCATTTCGCGCATCGAGCAGGTGGTCAATCCAGGGTCGAGCATGGGCATGATCAGGATCTGGCCGGCCAGTGCGGGACCGCCACGGTCGCGCGACATCAGCGCGCACACCGCAGCCAGGTTGGCGCCGGCTTCGATGCCGCACACCAGCAGGCGCTTGCCGGTCCATGCCGTCTTGGCCTTGTTCTTCTTGGCCCAGTTAAGCACCGCGTGAGCATCTTCCACCGCTGCCGGGAACGAACGTTCGGTGGCCAGCGTGTAGCTCGAGGACAGCACGGCAACGTGCGGATTGTCGTCGGCCATATGGCGCAGGAAGATGTCGGCGCCTTCCAGGTCGCCGCCCACGAAACCGCCCGGGTGGAAGAACACCAGCAGGGTGTCGCGCTTGCCGGCACCGCGTTCACCTGAATCACCGCTGGTGTACAGGCGCGCCGCGAGCGGGCCTTCGGCGCCGCCCACTTCCAGCGCCCGCACCTTGATGCGGTCGGACAGTTCGGGCAGCGGCTGCTCTGCCGGCAGGTTCGCCTGCGCGCTCATCGCGTCACCGTCATGGCGTCGCTGGCGACCAGTGAAGTGTCGGCACATGCCAGCACGTCGCCGCTGGCCACTTCGGTCAGGGCACGAACGCCTTGCACTTCGGCCTTGGCCGTCTGCATATAGGCATCGGTGGAGACGACGCCCGCCAGCATGACCGTGGTCAGCGCAACGGCGATCGTGGCAAAAATTCCATCCCGATTTTTCATGATTGATCCTTTCCTTCAACTGTGGCCTGCCGCCGGAATCATTTCTTTTTCTTTGTGCAGTACAGCAATCTTAAACATGTTCTACAATCCGATAAAGACGGCAAAACTGAATTGATTGTTCAGAATCCTGAACAATGGGAGTGTTACATGAATAAACTACAAGCGATGGAAGTTTTTGTGGAGGTAGTGGACACCGGCGGCTTCACGCGTGCGGCGGAAAACCTGCAACTACCCAAGGCCACCGTCTCGACGTTGATCGCGTCGCTGGAAACGGCGCTGTCGGTCAAGCTGCTGCACCGAACCACGCGCCACGTGAGCGTCACTGCCGACGGCGCCGCCTATTATGAACGCTGCCTGCGCATTTTGTCGGACGTGCGCGACGCCGAGGAATCGCTCTCCCGCACGCGCCTGAGCCCCAGCGGGCGGCTGCGGGTGGATGTACCCACCGGCCTGGCGCACGACGTGCTGATCCCTGCCATGCCCGATTTTTTCACCCGCTACCCGGACATCCAGATGGAGATGGGGTGCAGCGACCGCAGCGTGGACCTGATCGAGGAAGGCGTCGATTGCGCGGTGCGCGGCGGCCAGCTGGTCGATTCGAGCCTGATCGCACGCCGCGTGGGCATGCTCAATTTTATTACGTGCGCAGCGCCATCCTATTTGCAGCGCCAGGGCGTTCCCGTGCATCCGCAGGAATTGCTGCAGCACCAGTGCGTCAATTATTTTTCGTCGCGCAGCGGTAAAATCCTCGACTGGGACTTTACCCGCGACGGCGAACGGCTGCAGGTCACCCTCCCCGGCCTGATCGCCGTCAACGACACCAACGCCTATATCGCGGCCGGCGTGGCGGGACTGGGCATCATCCAGACCCCGGGCTTCGTGATCGAGGCGATGCTGGCCGACGGCCGCCTCACCACCATTCTCGGCGACTGGACCATCGACCCGCTGCCGGTGCACGTGGTGTACCCGCAAAACCGCCACCTGTCGGCCAAGGTGCGGGTGTTCGTGGAGTGGGTCGCCGAACTGTTTGCCAACCACCCGGGCATGCGCCTGCCGAAAGCGCCGCCGCCAGCGGCGCGCACCGCGCCCTCACCATTGGAGTTAGCCGTATGACCTCTGTACCAGATGATCAACACCGTATTGTTTTCCTTGACCGTGACAGCGTCATCGCCAACGTGCGCAAGCCGTCGTTTGCACATGCGTGGACCGAGTATCCGGCCACCAAAGCGGCCGACGCGGTCGCACGCCTGCGCGACGCCCGCGCCACCATCGCCATCACCAACAAGGTGCCGCTGCGCGCGGACGCGCTGGACCAGTTGCCCGACCTGAAAATGATCGCGGTATCGGCCACCGGCACCGACATCATCGACCTGGCCGCATGCCGCGCGCGCGGCATCACCGTCGCCAACATTCGCAACTACGCGGTCAACACGCTGCCCGAGCACACCTTCGCGCTCATGCTGGCGCTGCGCCGGCAACTGGTGGCGTACCGCGCCGACATCGAGGCGGGCCTGTGGCAAAAGGCCGAACAGTTCTGCCTGTTCGGCCATCCGATCGCAGACCTGGCCGGCAGCCGCCTGGGCCTGGCCGGCTATGGCGCGTTGGGCAAATCGGTGGCAGCCATTGCGCGCGCTTTCGGCATGGAGGTCGTGGTATTTAACCGTTCGCCGGTCGAGGACGAAGGGGTTGTGCAGGTATCGTGGGACGAGCTGCTGGAGACGTCCGATGTATTGAGTCTGCACCTGCCCTTGAACGACAAGACCCGCAACATGATCGGCGCGTCGGAGCTGGTGCGCATGAAGCGCAGCGCACTGTTGATCAACACCGCGCGCGGCGGCCTGGTGGACGAACAGGCGCTGGCCGACGCGCTGCGCGCCGGCGTGATCGGCGGCGCCGGCTTCGACGTGCTGACGCAGGAACCGCCGCCAGCCGACAACCCGCTGCTCAACCTGCGCTTGCCGAATTTTATCCTCACACCCCATTCGGCGTGGGCCAGTACGCAGGCCATGCAGGTGCTGGCGGACCAGTTGATCGACAACGTGGAAGCCTGGGTGGCGGGCGCGCCGCGCAACGTGGTGGCATAGGCGGGGGGAGACAGGGCGCCTGACTAACCTTCGGGCGCCAGTATTTCAAACTTTAAAGGAGCAGCATTGAAAATCCAACCCAGTACGGTGATGACCTTGATTGCAGTGCTGCTGCTGTCGGCGTGGGCCTGGCGCCAGCTAGGCAAGACGCCGAAAGTGCCGGAGGCATCGGCTGCCAATTGTTCGCAGGAAGCGATCCGCGCGGTGGCGGATTCGATTGAGCGGGCTATCCTGTCGGGACGCTGCGCAAAGCAGGCGGCCCCGGGCAAACCCGAAAACTAAGGAATAAAGAAAAAAGGCCTGATGATCACTCATCAGGCCTTTCATCTTACGAATTTTGGTGCGGCTGGCAGGAATCGAACCCACGACCCCTTGGTTCGTAGCCAAGTACTCTATCCAGCTGAGCTACAGCCGCGAAAGACAACATTGTAACAGCATTCAGTCGTCCGGTGAAGCTGCCAAGAGAGGAAATTTTCATTTACTTTCAAGGGCTTACACTTAAAAGAAAAAAGGCCTGATGATTGCTCATCAGGCCTTTTCACTTACGAATTTTGGTGCGGCTGGCAGGAATCGAACCCACGACCCCTTGGTTCGTAGCCAAGTACTCTATCCAGCTGAGCTACAGCCGCGAAAAACAACATTGTAACAGCGTTTCGACATCTGGTGAAGCCGTCGAGAGAGGAAATTTTCATTTACTTTCAGACGCTTACACTTAAAGAAAAAGGGCCTGACGATCACTCATCAGGCCCTCTTACTTACGAATTTTGGTGCGGCTGGCAGGAATCGAACCCACGACCCCTTGGTTCGTAGCCAAGTACTCTATCCAGCTGAGCTACAGCCGCGTAAAACAAGATAGTAACAGCGTTTTCTTGTCTGGTAAAACATGAATTTTTGGTGCGGCTGGCAGGAATCGAACCCACGACCCCTTGGTTCGTAGCCAAGTACTCTATCCAGCTGAGCTACAGCCGCCAAAATTTCATGTGCAACATTGTATCAGATAAACTTTATTTTGCAAAGTCCGACATTTCTATCGATTTGTTTGCCAGGTGCACGAAACACCGAACAAACCCTGTACAAAAACCTTACCCTTACTTTGCTGCACTTCTCTCGTCCGGCATGCCGTTCGAAAGAAGCAGCATTATAGGGACGGTTTCCGCGCTTGTCCACCCGTAAATTGCGATCGCTTCACACATCATTCAAACGCCATATTCGGCAGCGGCCTTCGCGGTCCACAACGCTTCGTTGTAGGACGGATACGGCTGACCATAACAATCGATGGCGCCGCCGTCGCCGATGAACTTGATCCACCAACCCTGCTCGTCCTCGATCAGGCCGATGTCCCCGGCTTTGCAAACTTGCAGCAACTGCTCGCCAGCACCGAGCACGACGATCTTGACGCCCCGGTGTTTTACTACTGTCGTCATGATTCCTCCTGATTAATCGAATGTTAACCGAATGCCCGCCGTGCACTGCAACATGAGCAAAAAAGCATACCATTCACGCCACTTATCTCGATCATCATCAATAAAAATTTGCATTCGTTTGCGCGTTGCAGCATTATTGAGCTGTCTCCTCTATTCTCCTCCAAGGAAATAGATTTAGCCCGCTCCCGTAGCGGGCTTTTTTTTTACCGTGTACGATGCGTTCATCTTGTGAAGAGGTCAACTCGTATGTCATTTCCCGATTCGATCGCAGCGCCCGCCCCTGACTGGACGCGCACCGCCCTTGGCGATCATGCCAGCTGGCCAGCCAGCTTGCGGCTGACGGTCGATATTCTGCTCAATTCCCCGCTGCCCATGGTGCTGCAATGG
This sequence comes from Duganella sp. FT27W, assembly GCF_009295655.1. NCBI lineage: Bacteria > Pseudomonadati > Pseudomonadota > Betaproteobacteria > Burkholderiales > Oxalobacteraceae > Duganella > Duganella sp. FT27W. The sequence goes on along the minus strand of NZ_WHIV01000001.1, from coordinate 416,070 downwards.
AGCGAGCAGCAAATCATGGTCTATAACGATGCGTATGTCGAGCTGCTGGGCCTGCCCAGCCTGAGTGCGCCCGGCGGCCACGTGCCGCCGATGCAGCCGTCGGCGTGGAGCTGGAATCCCGACGCCATCGCCCATGCGCGCCAGGGCCACAGCGCCAGCTACCGCGGCCGCAACCTGCCCGTGTGGCGCGACCACGCGTTTACCCAGAAGCCGCTGGACCTGTACTACACCCCGGTGCGCGATGACAACAATGTCGTGCAGGGCGTGCTGTGCGCGCTGGCGCCAGCGCAGTCGATGCCGGCAACACAGTCCGGGCGCGCCCTGACGCTGCTGGTGGTGGAAGACAATGCCGACGCCCGCTACCTGGTGTGCGAAACCCTGCGCGCGCTGGGCCACGAGGTGGAGGCGGCTGCCAGCGGCGAAGAGGCGCTGCCGCAACTGGCCAGCCAGCAGTTCGACGTGCTGTTTACCGATGTCAGCCTGCCCGGCATGTCGGGCGTGGACCTGGCGCGCCAGGCGCGCCGCGACAAACCGACGCTGGAAGTACTGTTCGCTTCCGGCTATGGCGACGAGCTGACCCGCCACCTGGAGTTTCCCGCCCGCTCGCTGCAAAAGCCCTACGATCTCGATGTGTTGCAAGACGCTTTGCAGCAGATTGTCCAGAGCGTGCAGGCCAAAGCGGCATAAGCGCCACCAGCGATTCAACCGTGCGGAGGCGGGGCGAACTATCACGCTAGAATGGTCAAACCGTTAACTTTCCAGTGTTAGCTTCGCGCTTCTCGTCCGCCAGTCGGCTGACGGGATGGCGCCAGGCCTGCCGCCATCGATGATTTCTCCCAATGAGCCTGTGAGCGCCACCTCTGCCGTCCCGGTGGAAGACGCTGCGCTCACCGATCCACAACGCGCGCTGGACGAACTGCGCAGCGCGCGCGAGTTGCTGCGTCAAAGCCGGCACGAGCTGCGCGCGCTGGCCGAGTCCATGCCGCAACTGGCATGGATTGCGGAACAGGACGGCGCGATGATCTGGTACAACCAGCGCTGGTACGACTACACCGGTGCCACCCCACAGGACATGGCCGGCGACGGCTGGCGCCGCGTGTACGCGCCCGACTGCGTGGCCGCCCTCGAACAATTATGGCAACAATGTCGCGCCAGCGGCGAGGCGCTCGAGCTCGAAGTGCCGATTCGCAGTGCCAGCGGCGAATTCCGCTGGTTCCTGGTGCGCGCCAACGCCGTACGCGACGCCGATGGCCGGCTGGTGCGCTGGTTCGGCACCAGCACCGACGTCGACCAGGTCAAGCGCGCCCAGGAAGCCTTGCGCGAAGAAACCGCCGCACTCGAACTGGTCAACCGCACCGGCACCGCCCTCGCGTCGCGGCGCGACCTGCACCCGCTGTTGCAGGAACTGACCGACGCCGCCACCAGCATCAGCGGCGCCCGCTATGGCGCCTTCTTTTATCAGGCAGACGACACCGGCGCCACCGTGATGCGTCACACCCTGTCCGCCGGCGCGCCTGCCAGCTTCGGCGGTTTTTGCGCGCCGCGCGCCGAAGCCCTGCTTGCCGACGGGGAACCTCTTGCCGCTGGTCATGCTGCCATTCGCAGTGTCGATTTAACGGCGGAAGCGGGCGACGAGCAGGCCAGCCCCAATCACGGCTTGCCACCGGGTACGCCAATGGTACGCAGCTATCTGGCCGTGCCGGTGGCGCTTGGCACGGGCACGGTGATCGGCTGTTTGTTTTTCGGTCATCCCGAGCCGGCCATGTTTACCGAGCGCACCGAGCGGATTATCAGCGGCATTGCAGCCCAGGCCGCGATCGCCATCGACAACGCGCGCCTGTACGAAGCTACCCAGCAGGCAGCCGAAGAGCGCAAGCAGCTGCTCGACAGCGAGCGCGAAGCGCGTGCCGAAGCCGAACGCAACAGCCAAATGAAGGATGAATTCCTGGCCACGCTGTCGCATGAACTGCGCACCCCGCTCACGGCCATCCTGGGCTGGTCGCAGGTGTTACGGCGCGGCACCCGCGACGAAGCCGACCTGCATCGCGGCCTGCAAACCATCGAGCGCAACGCCCGCGCCCAGGCGCAACTGATCGAAGACTTGCTCGACATGAGCAGCATCGCGTCCGGCAAGGTGCGGCTCGAATTGCTGCCGCTGTCGCCATCGTCAATTGCCACTGCCGCCATCGATACCGTGCGCCCGGCCGCCGAGGCCCGCAGCATCAGCCTGATCACCGAGTTCGACAGCGCGGCCGGCATGGTGTCCGGCGACGCCAGCCGCCTGCAGCAAATCATCTGGAACCTGCTGACCAACGCCATCAAGTTTACGCCGGAGAGTGGCACGGTAACAGTCGCCGTACGGCGCGAAGACAGCCAGGTCGCCATCGACGTGCGCGACACCGGCGCCGGCATTGCCGCCGACTTCATTGGCCACGTGTTCGAGCGCTTCCGCCAGGCCGACGCCACCACCACCCGCAAGCACGGCGGCCTGGGCCTGGGTTTGGCGATCGCCAAGCACCTGGTGGAGCAACACGGCGGCACCATTGCCGCCCACAGCGACGGCCCCGGCCTGGGTTCGTGCTTCACCGTGCGTCTGCCGCGCCGGGCCGGCAAGAACGATGCAGCGCCCGTGCACGCATGTGCTGCGCCGCACGATCTGGCCGGTTTCCAGGTGCTGATAGTGGACGATGACGACGATTCCCGCGAGCTGATCCGCCGTATCCTGCACGATTGCCACGCCGATGTACTGACCGCCGCCAGCGCTGCCGAAGCACTGTCGCTGCTCGAGCACCTGCGGCCGGGACTGCTGCTCACCGACCTCGGCATGCCAGAGATGGACGGTTACGGCCTGCTCGAACGGGTGCGGGCGCTGGGCCCGGCGCACGGCGGCGACGTACCGGCGATCGCGTTGACCGCGTTTGCACGCGCGGGCGACCGCGTGAAAGCGTTATCAAGTGGTTTTTTCGCACATGTTTCGAAACCGGTGGAGCCGGCCGAACTGATAGCCAAAGTCGCTTCCGCGCGGTCCGCACGCACTGGCTTTTCCACGCCCCCACTCTGAGCGACGATGACATGCAATAAACACACGTAAATATTATTGCCATAAAGCATTTTTCCTGCTCCTACTTTTAGACGCGGCAATGTCCTACAAGCAATCAGACGCATGCTTGCTACACTTGGAAAATCATGGAAAGCAGGTAGAATTGTTTCCGTACAGAAATTAATCGCAGATGTGTGCGCTGCAGCACAGAGGTTTGCGATATTATCTAATTATTATGCATTTATTATGCGGCCGGGACCCCGCCGCTTAGATGAGACTGAGAAAAAATATGCCGAGCCGTGACGATATTCTGCACGCCAAGATCCTGGTGGTAGATGACAGCGCCGACAATGTCGAGCTGATGTTGGAGATCCTGCGCGAAGCCGGTTACACCGACGTGTCCTCGACCATGCTGCCCGAGCAGGTATGCCCCATGCATCGCCAGCATTGTTACGACCTGATCCTGCTGGACCTGCAGATGCCCGGTTTGAACGGCTTCCAGGTCATGAAGGGTTTGAAAGAAATCGAGCAAGGCGGTTACCTGCCCGTGTTAGCGCTCACTGCACAGCCGAGCTTTAAAATCGCCGCACTGGAAGCAGGCGCACGCGACTTCATCAGCAAACCGTTCGACCTGCTCGAAGTGCACAAGCGTATTCACAACATGCTCGAAGTGCGGCTGCTCTATAAAGAGCTGGCGCAGTACAGCAAACAGCAGCAGGAACTGGCGCTGCACGATCCGCTTACCGGCCTGCCCAACCGCCGCCTGCTTGAAGACCGTATCGCCACCGTGCTGCAACACGCCACGCGCCAGCAGAACAAGGCGGCGGTCATGTACCTCGACCTCGACGGTTTCAAGCCCATCAACGACACTTACGGCCACGCGGCCGGCGACGAAATCCTCAAGCTGGTCGCGCAGCGCCTGGTCAGTTGCGCGCGCAAGGAAGATACGGTCGCGCGCGTCGGCGGCGACGAGTTCGTCATCGTGATGGGCAATATCTCGCACGTGGGCGATACCCAGGAACCCGCCAACAAGCTGATCGAGTCGGTCTCGCAGCCGTATATCGTCAACGGCCATACGCTGCAACTGTCCACCAGTATCGGCATCGGGATTTTCCCGGACGACGCCGACGCGGTTGCGGCCGTGATCGCGGTGGCCGACGCCGCGCTGTACGAAGCCAAGCGCTCCGGCAAGAACCGCAGTTGCACGGCGCAAGCCCTGCGCACGCAATCTGCGGCCCAGCCGGTGCTGTCCACCACGGTGTAATCGATGTCAACGGGCCGCCTGAACCGGCGGCGCGGAATAAACTAAAAGCCGTCATTCCTCTGCAGGAATGACGGCTTTAAAGTTTTACGGCCAATGATGAGCAGTTACGCTGCTGCCTTGTCTTTCGCTCCTGCCTTGCCTGCCGGCTTGGCGCTGCTGTGACGATGATCATCCTTGGCATCGACCATTTCCGGCGGTACTTCGATGCGCGTAATGCCGGCATCGACCGAGACCGGATCGCTGGCCGGGAAAGTCATCTCCAGGCCATCGTCGAGCAGGGTTTCCTTGGCTTGTTCGGCCGGGGTGGCTTGCTCGAGGTCGGCCAGGGTAGTGATGGCTTGCGCCCATTTGACGAAGTCCATATTGGCCAGGTCGCGCACCGAGTGCACGTTGAATGCCTGCGCCAGCGCCTTGGCGTCCTTGGCGCTCACACCGCGCAGCGCGCTGACCGGTGCCGCTGCCAGTGCGCGGAAGCTCTGGCCTAGATATTCTTTGTCCACGACAGTATCGATATTCATGATGTGTTCCTTGAGTGGGTGGATACAGCTTGACTGTGACAGCACCGGCCCGACGGGTCTGTGCGGGAGCAAACATAGAGCGGCGGCCGGTAGCAAGGTTCTATTGACTACCGGTCTTTTGACATTCATACAAGCAATTGTTATGATCGTGCGGTCCCCTCGCCGTCAGCAGACATCGTGCCCATTCCAGCCCAACCCAAGATCCTGGTCGTCAATGACGACGCCAACAGCCTGTTCGCGTTGACCAGCCTGCTTGGACTATGGGCCGAGCAGGAGTCCTACGAAGTGCTGTCCGCGCGCACGGGACAGGAGGCGCTGCGCCAGGTGCTGCTGCACGATTTCGCGGTGATCCTGCTTGATGTGAACATGCCCGGCATGGACGGCTTCGAGACCGCCGAGGCGATCCACGCGCGGGCGCGCTCGGCCGACATTCCCATCATTTTCATCACCGCCTTCCTGGCCGACGAACTCGACCGACTGAAGGCCTACCAGCACGGCGCGGTCGATTTCCTGTTCACGCCGGTGATCCCGCAAATTCTGTACGCCAAGATTTCAGTGTTCGTGGCGCTGGCGTCGAAAAACGAGGAGCTGAAAAAGCAGGCGCGCGAACTGAGTTCGCGCAGCGCCGAGCTGACTGCCTCGAACAAGCGCCTGCGGCGCGAAATCGAGGAGCGCCAGGTGGCCGAGCGCGAAAACCACGCCAAGGACGAATTTCTCGCCATGCTGGGCCACGAGTTGCGCAATCCGCTCAGCGCCATCAGCAGCGCGGCGGCGCTGATCGGCTTGCCGGGCGTCAGCGTCGATGGCGTACAGCGCGCCAAGAAAATCATCGAACGCCAGAGCCAGCACCTGGGCCGCATCGTCGACGACCTGCTCGACCTGTCGCGCGCCATGTCCGGCAAGATCCTGCTCGACCGCGCGCCGGTGGACCTGGCCGCGCTGGTGGCAGGCACCCTGGAAACCTTTCGCGCCACGGGCCGCAGCAACGGCTACGACCTGGCGCACGACCTGGCCGGCGGCTGGGTCGAAGGCGACGCCACCCGGCTCGAGCAAATTGCTAGCAACCTGATCGACAACGCGCTCAAGTACACCCCCAGCGGCGGCCGCATCGAAGTGCGCACCTGGACCGAGAATGGCGAAGTCGTGCTCTCCGTGCGTGACAATGGCGTCGGTATCGCGGCCGAGTTGCTGCCACACGTGTTCGATGTATTCGTGCAAGGCTCGAGCACGCTCGACCGCTCGCAGGGCGGCCTCGGCATCGGCCTGTCGCTGGTGCGGCGCCTGGCCGAATTGCACGGCGGTGACATCGAGGCCGACAGCAAGGGCCCCGGCGCCGGCAGCGTGTTTATCTTGCGTCTGCCGCGCATCGAACCGCCGGTGCCGCTGGCGGCACCGGCGCCGCTGGCCGCCGATGGCAAGCCCGCCCTGCTGCTGATCGAGGACAACGAAGACGGCCGCGAAATGATGACCATGATGCTCGACTGCTATGGCTACCAGGTGCGCGCCGCCGAGGACGGCCTGCGCGGACTGGACGCGGTGCGCGAGTTCCGGCCGGATCTGGCGCTGGTCGATATCGGCCTGCCCGGCATCGATGGCTATGAAGTAGCGCGGCGGCTGCGCGCCGACCCGGACACCCGCCACATCAAGCTGATCGCCCTCACCGGCTACGGCCTGGCGGAAGACCTGGCGCGCGTGATGGCAGCCGGCTTCGACCGCCACCTGGTCAAGCCGGTCGGCATTGAACAGTTGATGGAAACAATCGCCAGTTGCATGCGAGAACCGTTGAAATTGTAACCATGGGTAATTGATTTCCCAGCGGAGCGCCGTCTCGTGGAAAGCTCGGGTATGATCGGCAACGAGACTCCTTCTTTACAACTTACACCAAGTCTTTCCATACACACAGAGATGCCCATGTCCGTACCGGCCCCACAAGAACATCACGACGCCCAGCGCAGCGCCGACCTGAGCGAGTTGCTCGGTCATGTCCACACCTGCTGGGACAACGAACGACGCTCGCTGTCGCGCCAGTTGCACGACAGCCTGGGCTCGTCACTGACGGCGCTGACCATGCACCTGGGCTTGCTGATGCAAAAGCTGCCCGACGACCAGGCGCTGCAGGACCGCGCCGGCCACATGAAAAAGCTGCTGGGGCAAATCGTGGAAACCAACCGGCAAATGCAGATCAAGCTGTGGAACGACAAGCTCGAATTCCTCGGCGTGCGCGTTGCGCTGGGCGAACTGGTCGAGCAATTCGGCCAGCAGCACAACATCAAGGCCCGCAGCAGTTTGCCCGACGACGAGCTCGACTGCCCGCGCAGCCACGGCATCGTGCTGCTGCACACGCTGGAAGAAGCACTGCGCAACATCGTCGCCCATGCCGGCGCCACCGAGGTGGACGTGATCGTGGACGACAATGAAGACGAAGTGATGATGACGGTGAAAGACAACGGCGTAGGTCCTGCAGCCAGCGGTTCCGTCGCTGCGGGCGGCGCCGACGCCGTCAAGTTCGGCCTGCGCATGGCGCGCGAACGAGCCGCCTACCTGGGTGGCACCCTCACCCTGGCGCCGGGCGTTGCGGGCGGCGCCACCCTGACCATGATCCTGCCGAAACCGCAGAAAACTTAGCGCCTGACGAACCTCCAGGGCTGCGTGGCAGCTCCTCGCCCTACCTTCGTATTGTCTTCGTCGCTGCGTCTTGCGGCTGACGGTTCGCCAGCCGCTCCTGGTTGCTAGTGCAGTTTCACCAGCGGAGTGCTGCGCTTGATCAGGAAGCGGGCCAGCGCCAGCACCCCGGTGCGCACCGTGCCCAGTACGGCCTTGTGGTGCAGCAGGTGCAGGCTCACATACATCAGCCGCGCGACAAAACCTTCCACGAACCAGCTCAAGCCCTTGAGCGAACCCATCAAACTACCGACCGATGTGGTCTGGCCGAACGATACCAGCGAACCGTAGTCCTTGTATTCGTAGGGCTTGGTTTGCGCCGGCTTGTTGTCGCGCTGGCGCAGGAATGTGTCGAGCAGGTAATCGGCCTGCTGGTGCGCGGCCTGGGCGCGCGGCGGCACCGGCTTGCCGTCCGGGCCGATACAGGCGGCGCAGTCGCCCAGCGCGTAAATCCCCGTAAAACCTTTTACCTGCAAGTGCTGGTCCACGTCCAGCGCACCCGACTTGACGGTAGGCAGACCCAGCTCCTTGAGGAAGTCCGGCGCCTTGATGCCGGCAGCCCATACCACCAGCTGGGCCGGATAGACGATGTCGCCGGCCGTCACGCCGTCGGCCGCAATCGCGGTCACGCGGGTATTGGTGACCACCGTCACCGCGCGCTGGTGCAGCAGGTTGAGCGCGGCGCTCGAGACTTTTTCCGGCAGCGGCGCCAGGATGCGCGGCGCGCCTTCGAGCAGGGTGATGCGGATATCGCGTTCGGCCTTCAGCTGGCCGAAGCCGTAGGTGGCATACACGCCGCTGGCCTCGCGCAGTTCGGCCGCCAGCTCGACGCCGGTGGCGCCGCCGCCGATGATGACCACGTCCACGCCTGCCTCGACGTTGTGTTCTTTTTTCAGTGACGCCAGGGTCAGCAGTTTGAGCAGCGTGAGGCGGAAGCGTTCCGCGTCCTCGGTGGCGTTCAGTGAAATCGTGTGCTCGGCCGCACCGGGCACGCCGAAATAATTGGAGGTGCTGCCCACTGCGATCACCAGCGAATCGAAGCCCACCTGGCGTTCGGGCAGCACGACTTCGTCGCGCTCGTCGCCGGCAGTGATGGCGCCGATGGTGATGGAACGTTGTGCGTGGTCCAGCGCCAGCATGGGGCCGTAGGCAAAGGTAAAGCCGTTGTCGTGCGCCAGCATCTGGTAGGACAGGCCTTCCTGGTGGACGTCGAGGGTGCCGGCGGCCACTTCGTGCAGCGAAGGCTTCCAGATATGGTACAGGCGGCTATCGACCAGCATCACCTCTCCCGGCATTTTGCGGCCCAGTTTGCAGGCCAGCTCCAGGCCACCCGCTCCACCGCCCACGATCACAATTTTGCTATGCAAGTCTTTCTCCCAGTTTTTGCTCAATATATATAAGCCCCATGATACCAAGGCTGGCGAAATCTTTCCGTCCACCACCAAAGCTGCTACAATAATAGTTCGATACCTAACCATTAACTACCGAATCATATGTCCACTATCGAAGAGCGCTTCTCGGCCGCCCTGCATGGCAGCGCCCGCGCCTGGCGGCTGGCCATCGACCGCCGCCTGCGCCACCTCGGCATCAGCCAGTCGAGCTGGATGGCGATTGCCCTGACCGCCAAGGAAAAAGAGCCGCCGTCGCAAACCCGGCTGGCCAACCGCGTGGGCGTGGAGGACCCGACCATGGTGGCCACCATCGACCGCCTGGTCAAAGCCGGCTATATGATCCGCACGCCGTCCGCGACCGACCGCCGCGTCAAGCTGCTCAGCCTGACGGAGTCCGGCATGCAGGTGTACCGCAGCGTCAAGCAGGAAGCCGACGCGGTGCGCGGCGAGCTGCTGGCCAAGGCCGATCCGGCGGTGCTGGCCATCGTCACCGGCTTCCTCGAGCAAATGCAAAGCGATATCGAGTCCGGCATATGAATGCGGTAGCACCACCTGTCCCGGACGCCGGCATCAACCGCACCATGATCACGGTGTCGATCATGCTGGCCACCATCATCCAGGCGCTCGACGGCACCATTGCCAACGTCGCCCTGCCCCATATGCAGGGCAGCCTGTCGGCCTCGCAGGACCAGATCACCTGGGTACTGACCTCCTTCATCGTCGCCACCGCGATCGCCACCCCGCTCACCGGCTGGCTGTGCGACCGCTTCGGCCAGAAGAATATTTTCCTCACCGCCGTCGCCGGCTTCACGCTCGCCTCGGTGCTATGCGGGCTGTCGATGAACCTGGGCGAGATCGTTGCCGCGCGCATGCTGCAAGGCGTGTTCGGTGCGGCGCTGGTGCCGCTGTCGCAGGCCACGCTGCTCGACATCAATCCGCGCGAAAAGCATGGTTCGGCCATGGCGGTATGGGGCATGGGCGTGATGATCGGTCCGATCCTCGGCCCCACGCTGGGCGGATGGCTCACCGATGCCTATAACTGGCGCTGGGTATTCTTTATCAACGTGCCGATCGGCGCGATGGCGTTTTACGGCATCTGGCGCTACATCGGCAAGACTACCGCGCCGCGCAAGATGAAGTTCGACGCCTTCGGTTTCATCACGCTCAGCGTGGCTATCGGCGCCTTGCAGATGCTGCTCGACCGGGGCGAACAGAACGACTGGTTTGCCGCCACCGAAACCTGGATCGAAGCGATCGTGCTGGCGCTGGCGTTTATTTATTTTGCCGTGCATACGGCGATGCAACCGCCCGGCAAATCGTTCTTCGACTACCGGCTGCTGAAAAACGCCAACTACGTCAGCGGCCTGCTGTTCATCTTCATCGTGGGCCTGGTGCTGTTCGCTACCCGCGCACTGACTCCCACCATGCTGCAAAGCCTGATGGGCTACCCGGCCGCCATCGCCGGCCTGGTGACGGCGCCCAGCGGCATCGGCACCATGATTGCCATGCTGATCGTCGGCAAACTGGTGGGCCGGGTGGACCTGCGCCTGCTGCTGGGCGCCGGCTTTGCCATCACCGCCTTCTCGCTGTGGCAGATGACGCGCTACACGCTGGTGCTCTCTCAGAGCGACATCATCTGGCCCGGCGTGATCCAGGGCCTGGGCCTGGGACTGGTGTTCGTACCCTTGTCGGCAGCGACGTTTGCCACGCTGTCGCCAGAGATGCGCGCCGAAGGCACGGCCATCTACAGCCTGATGCGCAATATCGGCAGCTCGATCGGCATCGCCCTGGTGCAAACCCTATTGGTGCGCAATACGCAGACCATGCATGCGACGCTGACCGAAAAAATCACCATCGCCAATCCGGCCGCGCTCGATGCCCTCGCTGCGCCCAACGGCGCGGCGCTGCTCAACAACGAAATCACCCGGCAGGCGTCGATGATCGCGTACGTGGACGACTTCTGGCTGATGCTGATCTTGACCCTGTGCGTACTGCCGCTGCTGCTGTTGATACGCCCGGCCGCCAGACACGAAGCACCGGCGGTGCACGCCGCCCACGATTGAAATCGACCATGAACCAACACGTGAAAAAATCCTTACTGAGCATGGCGGTCCTGCTGCTGGCCGGCTGCGCCGCGATTCCACCCGATGCGCACATTCCCGTCAAACGCGACATCGCCAAAGCCGACCTGGCGACCGACATCCACCTGGCGCGCGAAGGCTGGCCGCAGGCGCGCTGGTGGACAGCGTATGGCGACGAACAGTTGAACGCACTGATCGAGCAGGCACTGCGCGACGGCCCGAGTTTGGAAGTGGCGGCAGCGCGCATCGGCAGCGCGCGGTCGGAACTGTCGCGCAGCATGGCCGACACCGGCATCGACATCGGCGGCTACGCCAACGCCAACCGCCAGCGCTACTCCGGTACCGGCCTGTTCCCGGCGCCGATTGGCGGCGCGTACTTCACCACCGAGACGCTGCGGCTCGAAGCGCGCTACAACTTCGACTGGTGGGGCAAGCACCGCGCCCAGGTCGCCGCTGCGGTCGGCTCGCTCAACGTGGACCGGGCGGCCTACGCCCAGGCCGAACAGGCGCTGGCCGCCGCCATCGCCCAAAGCTATTTCAGGCTGCAAGGCGATTTTGCGCGGCAGGACAATCTCGCGCAACTGACGGCCGTGCAGACCGCGCTGGCGCAGGACCGCACCCGCCGCATCGACAGCGGCCTGGCCAACGCCGATACCGGCCACGCGGCGCAGGCCGACCTGGCGCAACTGCGCAAGCAGGCGGCGCAGCTGAAGACCGATATCGGCGTCGAGCGCGAGGCGCTGCGGGCCTTGCTGGGCGCCGACCACACGGCGCTGGCCGACCTCAAACCCGTGCCAACCAGCGCGGTGGCGCACACCCTGCCCGCGCGGCTCGGCATCGACCTGCTGGCGCGCCGGCCCGACTTGCAGGCCGCGCGCTGGAAGCTCGAATCGTCGTTGAGTCGCATCGATGCCGCCAAGGCTGCGTTCTACCCGGACGTCAACCTGACCGGCTCGATCGGCCTCGACACCATCAAGCTGGAGAACCTGCTGCAGGCGGCCAGCCGCACCGTGTACCTGGGTCCGACCCTGACGCTGCCGATCTTCGACAGCCGCCGGCTGGACGCCCAGCTCGACGCCACCCGCACCGCGCGCGACGAACGCATTGCCGAATACAACCAGGCGGTAGTAGAGGCGGTACGCGAGGTGGCGCAGGACGCCTTGCAGGTGCAGGGCATCGAACAGCAAATCGCCGAACAGGCAGCCAGCAGCGCAGCGACCGGGGCGCAGCTGGCGTCGGTGCAGAAGCGTTTCGAGCGCGGCCTGGCCGACAACGCCGGTGTACTCAATGCACGGCTGGCCATGCTGCGCGAACGCGACGCCGACCTGTACCTGCAACAGGTGCAGCGCCTGGCCGAAGTGGCGCTGACCAACGCCCTCGGTGGCGGCTACCACGAGCAGGCGCCGCTGGCCACTGTACTGAAGTAATTCAACGAGACCATCATGACCATTGAGACCACTCCAGCAAAATCAAGCAACAACAAGAAACGCAACACCGTCCTGGCCGGCATTACCGTGCTGTTCCTGGCCGTGGGCGGCGCCTATGCCGTGTATTACCAGACCGTGCTGTCGAAAATCCAGGAAACCGACAACGCCTACGTGGGCGGCAACCTGGTCAACCTGTCGTCGCAAGTGACCGGCAACGTCACCGAGATCCGCGCCGAAGAAACCCAGATGGTGCAAGCGGGCGCGCCGCTGGTCATGCTCGACGCGGCCGACGCCGACGTCGCGCTGGCGCAGGCCGATGCGAAGCTAAGCGCCGCCGTGCGCCAGCAGCGCCAGCGCTACGCGGACGTGGCGCAATACGACGCCACCGTGGCCTTGCGCCGCCTGGAACTCAAGAGCGCCGAGGACGACCTGGCGCGACGCCTGCCGCTGGCGGCCGACCACACGATTTCGGGCGAGGAAGTGGCGCACGCGCGCCAGGCCGTCAACAACGCCCGCGCCGCCGTGGCGGTGGCAGTGAAACAGGAACAGGCGGCGCAGGCGTCGGTGACCGGTGTCGATGTGTCGCACCACCCGGACGTGCTGGCGGCCAAGGCCGACTACCAGAACGCCTGGCTGGCTGCGCGCCGCAACACCATCGTCGCGCCGGTCTCCGGCTACATCGCCAAGCGCGCGGTGCAAGTGGGCGCACGCGCCACGCCGGGCACGGCGCTGCTGGCGATCGTGCCGCTGGACCAGTTGTGGGTAGACGCCAATTTCAAGGAATCGGAGCTGCGCAACATCCGCGTGGGCCAGCCGGCATTGGTGGAAGCGGACATGTATGGCAGCAAGGTGGAATTCCACGGCAAGGTGGTGGGATTATCGGCCGGCACCGGCAGCGCCTTCTCGCTGCTGCCGGCGCAAAACGCCGGCGGCAACTGGATCAAGGTGGTGCAGCGCCTGCCGGTACGCATCGCCCTGGACGCCGCCGAGCTGCACGCCCATCCGCTGCGCATCGGCCTCTCGACCACCGTCAAGGTGGACATCAGCAAAACCGACGGCCCGGTACTGGGCGCCGCCATGCCGCAACAGCCGGTGTACCAGACCGCCGCGCTGTCGCAACCGCTGCAACAGGCCACCACGGCCGCCGACACCATCATCAGCCGCAACCTGCACTAGGCTGCAAGCCAGCCCGACAGCGATAGGGCTCGGTTCGTGTCCGGATGCCGGAACTGGCCCTGAACTATTTGCGCAGTTCGGCGTCGAGCTGGGTGATGGCGGTTTGCGCCTGGGTGATCACGCGGTCGGCAATGCGCTGGCGCATGCCGGGCACGCGGCCGGCCGCTTCGGCTTCGAGCAGCAGCGGCATCAGCATCTGTTCGGCCGACTCGCGGAAGCCTTGCGCCACCAGGTCCAGCTGGGCGTTGAACGTGTGTTCGGCGCCTTGCAGCTGCTTGCGCAGTTCCGCTTCGAAGGCGCTGCGCTTGTCGCGGATTTCGGTGCGCTTGCGCTTGCCGGCGTCGGTGAACCATTTGAAGGCGCCCGCCAGCAGCACCGCGCCGCCGACGAATGGCGCAGCCGGCGCCACCACCGGCAGTACCACGGCCGCGCCGATCAGGTAGGCGGCGGTGCCGGTGCCGGCGGCAGCCACCACGCCGCTCATCAAGGTCACATTGGCGGCAGTTTCGGCGCTGTTGGCCAGCCGCGTACCGATGCGCAGGCGCGGCATCAGGCGGGCCAGCGTGGAATGGTGCTGGCGCTCGAACATCGACACCTGCCCCAGCCGCATGCCGGACTGGAACAGCCGCAGGTCCTCTTGCAGCAAATGCACCGCCTGCTCCTTGCGCCGCACGATGCGGTCGAGCCGGCGCTCCATCTCCTGGCCGAACTGGTTGCGGCCGATGCTCTCCCACACCTCGTCCTCTTTCCACTTGTCGGTGGCCAGGCGGTCGGCGATGGCCAGTTCGATGGCATTGCCGGCGTCGTGCACGGCGTCGTCGATTTCTTCGGTCAGCAGGCGCCGTTCGTAGGCGATGCGCTGCTCGACCAGCACCAGCCGCTGCATCACCTGGCTTTTCATTTCGTTGGCAGTGGTGACCAGGGTGGCGGCGATCGACTCGTCGAGCCCCATCTGCCGCGCCTGGTCCAGGTACGCGGCGATGTCTTGCAGGATGACCGTGGTGGTGCTGCTCACCAGCGTATGCAGTTGCGCGTGGTCGATGTCGCCCGCTTGATAGTTGCGCGCATGTTCGACCAGCACCGGCTGGCCGGCGCTGCGGCCGAAATCGGCCACCGCGTCGGACAGCGAACGCCCGCGCACCAGGCGCCGCGCCTGCTCGCCGAGGTTGGCCAGCAAGCCCTTTTCTTCGGCGGCCGGCAGGCGCTCGAAGTCCTCGGGCGCCAGGCGCACCGACAGGGCCTTGGCCAGCCGCTGGGCCAGCGACCGGGCATCGCCGCCGTGCAGCGCCAGCAGCGGAATCGCCATGGCCAGCGCGTTTTCGCGCGCGGCCTGGTCGATCGGTGTAGCGCTGCGGGCCAGGGCCGCAAAGGCCCAGTCCACGTCAACGCCGGACTCGATGGCGTTGAGCACCAACGCGGTGAACACGGCCGATGACTTGCCGTCGCCGGCCAGCTCGGTGACGGCGGCAAACTGCGCCAGCGTGAGCTTGCCGTCGCGGCCGGCAATGGCGCCGACCGCGCGCGCGTAGGCGGAGCTGAAGCTCTGGTCGGCGGACAGGTGTTCGTCGAGGGACCGCACGTGAATGGCGTCGGCGCTGCTGCCGACGCCGGTGCTGGTGCTAGTGCTGGTGGGAGTACCGTGGGTGTTCACACTTGCTCCGTCTGGTTGTATTTCATGGCCGCTATTTTAGCGGATGACGGCAGAGGACATCACGCACCGGTGGCCAGCGCCAGCGTCTCCTTGATCTCTTCCATCACCACGTAGCTTTTCGACTGCGCCGCGCCAGGCAAACTGAGCAGCATATCGCCGAGCAGCTTGCGATACTCGGCCATCTCGTGGATGCGCGCCTTGATCAGGTAGTCGAAGTCTCCGGACACCAGGTGGCACTCCTGCACCTCGGGAATGCGCAGCACCTCGCGGCGGAACTGCTCGAACACCGGGCCCGATTTCTGGTTCAGCGTAATCTCGACGAACACCAGCAACTTGGCGCCCAGCGCCGGCGGGTCGATGCGCGCATGGTAGCCGGTGATGACGCCGTCGCGCTCCATGCGTTTCACCCGTTCGATGGCGGGCGTGATCGACAGGCCCACCTGCTCGCTCAGGTCTTTCATCGAGATGCGGCCGTCCGCTTGCAGGATGTGCAGGATCTTGCGGTCGAGTTTGTCCAGGGTACGGACCGATTCCTTCTGTATTCGCATGAAATTCCACTAAATTTATCGATTTTTACAGTAACAAAAGCTAGTGTTTCAAGCATACCATAGCGGATTATAGGGGCGCGCTGCGTCCATCCACAATATTCGGGGGTTCACATGCGCGTACTCATACTCGGCAGCGGTGTCATCGGCGTCACCAGCGCCTATTACCTGGCCCAGGCCGGCCACGACGTTACCGTGATCGACCGCCAGCCCGGCCCCGCACTGGAAACCAGCTTTGCCAATGCCGGCCAGATCTCGCCCGGCTATGCGTCGCCGTGGGCCGCCCCCGGCATCCCGCTGAAAGCCGTCAAGTGGATGATGCAGCGTCACGCGCCGCTGTCGATCACGCCCGACGGCACCCTGTTCCAGCTGCAGTGGATGTGGCAGATGCTGCAAAACTGCACGCCCGAGCGCTACGCCGTCAACAAGGAGCGCATGGTGCGCCTGGCCGAGTACAGCCGCGACTGCTTCAAGGTGTTGCGCGCCGCCACCGGCATCGCATACGAAGGCCGCCAGCAAGGCACCACTCAGCTGTTCCGCACCCAGAAGCAGCTCGATGATGCGGCCAAGGATATCGCCGTTTTGCAGGAAACCGGCGTCCCGTACGAACTGCTGAACCGCGCACAACTGGTCGGCGCCGAGCCGGGCCTCGACCAGACCAAGCTGGTCGGCGGCCTGCGCCTGCCCAACGACGAAACCGGCGACTGCCAGCTGTTTACCACGCGCCTGACCGCCATGGCGGAAGAGCTCGGCGTCAAATTCCGCTACAACATCGAGATCGATGCACTTATCAAGGCTGGCGACCAGATCCGTGGCGTGCAGACCGGCAGCGAACTGCTGACCGCCGATTCGTACGTGGTGGCGCTGGGCGCCTATTCCACGCCGCTGCTCAAGGGCCTGCTGGACGTGCCGGTCTATCCGCTCAAGGGCTATTCGATCACGGTGCCGATTGTTAATGCCGACGCCGCTCCCGTCTCGACTATTCTCGACGAGACCTACAAGATCGCCGTCACCCGTTTCGACGACCGCATCCGCGTCGGCGGCATGGCCGAGATCGCCGGTTTCGACAAGCGCCTCAATCCGCGCCGCCGCGAGACGCTGGAAATGGTCGTTAACGACCTGTTCCCCGGCGCCGGCGCCACTGCCGAAGCGAGCTTCTGGACCGGCCTGCGGCCGATGACGCCGGACGGCACGCCAATCGTCGGCCGCACCGGCCTGCGCAACCTTTACCTGAACACCGGCCACGGCACGCTGGGCTGGACCATGTCGTGCGGTTCGGCGCAGCTGCTGGCCGATATCATCTCGGCGCGCAAGCCGGCGATCCTGGCCGACGATCTGTCGGTGGCGCGGTATGGCGCCGCGCCGGCACAGCGCCAGCCGCAACTGGCCAGCGCTTAACGATTATCTTTTAAACACCGGGACTGTCGCATCCCCGCCTCTATTCGTGAATCAGTGCCCGCGCAGCCCAACATGGCGTTGAGCTTGTGCGCCGGGCTGCGTATAATTTTGATCATGAATAAATTAGAAGCATTCGGCCACATTGCGGCCATGGCCATCCGCGGCGAACTGGTGTTCCCCACCAGCGTCAACGCCGCCCTGCGCGTGCAGCTTGCGCTCGACGATCCCGACTGCCCGATCGACAAGGCCATCAGCCTGGTGCTGGCCGAACCCACGCTGGCCGCGCGCACCGTCGCCATCTCCAACTCCGCCATGTTCGCGCGCGCCGGTGCGCCCGTGGTCACCAACGTCCGTGGCGCCATCATGCGCATCGGCTACCAGAACCTGTTCGCGCTGGCCGCCGCCATGGTGGTGCGCCAGTTCGGCAGCAAACTGGTCGACCCGGCGCTGCGCGTCAAGGCCGAAAAACTGTGGGACCACACCATTGCCGTGGCCGCGCTGGCGCGCCTGATCGCGCGCGACGTCACCGGCGTCAACGAAGACACCGCGCTGTTCGCCGGCATCGTGCACGAAGTGGGCGGCTTTTACCTGCTCTCGCGCGCGGACGAATTCCCGGGCCTGCTCGAAGAAGATCCGGAAAACTGGCACTCGGCCAGCGAAGAAATCATCACCCGCGAAGTGATGCGCAAACTGTGCATTCCCGAGCCGGTGGCCGACGCCATCGAGGGCCTGCGCGACGCCTTCATGTCGATCCCGCCCGATACCTTGCTGGACACGCTGCTGCTGGCCAACCTGCTCACGCCGGTGCGCTCGCCGCTGCAGGAGGCCGAGCGCGAACTGCCGCCGCATTCCGAATCGGCCATCGACCTGTTCATCGACGCCGAGCGCCTGCAAGTGCTGCTCAAGCAGGCGCATGACAACGCCGCCGAGATGAGCGCCGCGCTGCTGGTGTGAGCATGCAGCAAACACCCTTCTCTTACGGCTCCGATGCGTCGGGCCTGGTGTGCGGCTACGTGTTCGGCCGCGCGCAGGAAGGCGTGGGCGTGCCGCTCAACGCCGACGAAGCCTGCGCCTGGCTGGAGCACCGCGACCTGCATCCGTCGGAATTCATCTGGCTGCACTACAACCTGGCCAATACCGCCAGCGAGAAGTGGCTCAACGAGCATCTGTCCTTGCCAGAGGAGTTTTACGAAAGTCTGCACGAGGGGCCGCGCTCCACCCGCATCGAGGTGGCCGACAACACGCTGATCGCCGTGGTCAACGATGTGCTGCACGATTTTTCGTTCGACCCGTCCGACATTTCCACCCTGTGGCTCAGCGTGGACAAGCAGGTGGTCATCAGCGCGCGCCGCAAGCCGCTGCGTGCCATCGACAGCCTGCGCAACGCCGTGCGCAACGGCGAACCGATCCGCTCGTCGGTGGAACTGCTGATCCACCTGCTGCGCGACCAGGCCGACGCCCTGATCAAGATCGTGCGCCATGCGATTGCCACGGTCGATGGCATCGAAGACAATCTGCTCGCCGGCAAGCTCAACACCAAGCGCGCCAGCCTCGGTGAATTGCGGCGGGTACTGGTGCGCCTGCGCCGGCTGCTGGCGCCCGAACCAGCAGCGCTGTTCCGCCTGCTGCAACGGCCGCCACGCTGGGTGGCCGAGATCGACGCCCAGGAGCTGCGCCAGTCCACCGAGGAATTCTCGATGGTGCTGGCCGACATGGCGTCGCTGCAGGAACGCATCAAGCTGATCCAGGAAGAGATCGCCGCGCTGGTCAACGAGGGCAACAACCACAGCCTGTTCGTGCTGACCATCGTCACCGTGCTGGCCCTGCCGATTAACATCATCGCCGGCCTGCTGGGCATGAACGTTGGCGGCATCCCGCTGGCCGACGCGCCGCACGGCTTCCTGGTGGTGGTGCTGATCGTGGCCAGCTTTACGGCAATCGCCGGCTGGCTCGCCTTCCGCCGCCAGCGCGATTTGCGGTGAGTTTTTCGTCGCGATAGATATACAGGCGCTGCGCGCCCAGCAGCATGAATACCAATCCCATCACCAGCGCCACCAGGTTGTCGCGCCCGTAGCTGGTGCGGACGTCGGCCAGGCTGGTAACCTCCTTGCCGCCCACCGACACGCCGTACGCCACGTGGAAGTCGCCGGGCAAAAAGCCGGGGTGATTGACTTGGGCCGGATTGAAGCGCACCGTCACCGGGTACAGCTTCGTGGCCGAGCGCAGCGCCGCGCGCAGGCGGCCATCGGCATCGCCCTTGACGTGCACAACGAACTGCTGCGGCGTGGTGCGTGCGGCAAAATACATGGCGCCACGGCTGTCGTAGGTCCAGTCCACGCGGCCGGTCACGGCCTGCAATTGCGCCGCGCTTGGGAAGCGCAGTTCGAGCGCGATGAAGATGCCGATGATGCCGATACCGAGCAGCAGGAAAAACACCCCGCCGCGCCGGCCGCCGAACCAGTTACGCCACTTGCTGATCATGCTCCGTCGTGCTCCGGTCTGTAAGAAGAGCGCCATCATACCGCGCAGTCAGAGGCCCGGCAATTAATAAACATTTTCGTTTACTTATTCAGGCCGGGCCGTTACAGTAACGCCATGAAAAATTCCCTGCTCATCAGCAGCGCCTGCCTGCTGGCCCTGCTCTCCACCGTCGGCGCCGCGCTGCCGTATCCGATCCTGGCACCGCTGTTTGCCGATGGCACCGCCAACGGCCTCAACACCTTCCTCGGCCTGCCGCCCAAGCTGCTGCTGGGCCTGGCATTGACGATCAACCCGCTGGGCCTCCTGATCGGCTCTGCCCTGCTCGGCCCCATGTCGGACCGCTACGGCCGCCGGCCGGTGCTGCTGGTGACCGCCGTCGGTGCGGCCATCGGCCATGCCATTACGGCGCTGGCCCTGGTGATCGAATCGTTCCCGCTGTTTATCGTCGCGCGCTTCATCACCGGCCTGCTGGAAGGTAACGGCTCGGTGGCGCGCGCCATGCTGGCCGACAAGCTGGAGGGAGACCTGCGGCGCAAGGCGCTGTCGTGGCTGAACGGCGCGTTTTACATGGGCTGGCTGGTGGGGCCGCTGATGGCCGGTTTCACGCTGGGGTACGGCATCACCACGCCGTTCTGGATTGCCGTGGCGCTGTTGCTCGGTACCGCCGTGCTGGTGGCCAAGGCGCTGCCGCGCGAAGCGCCGTCGGCGGCTACCACGTCGTGGTGGCAAGTGGCGCGCCACCGCCATGCCTTGAATCTGCTGCGCGAGCCGGAGCTGCGCACGCTGTTCATCATCACGCTGGCGTACAGCTGCTGCGTCACCGGCTTCTACGAGTTCTATCCATTGTGGCTGGTGGAAGTGCCGGGCTACGGTCCGCGTGGCATCGCCTGGGCCACGGCTGCAATGTGCGGCGTGATGACGGCCACCACCATCGTCGCCGGCCGCAAGTTCGCCGGAGAACCGCTGCTGCGGGCGCGCGGGTTTGCATATGCGACCGCGACGCTCATCGGCGTGCTGGCGGTCAGCAACGCCAGCTTCGGCCTGGCTGCCATCGTGCTGTTCGGGATACCGCACGCCTTCCACAGCAGCATCGTGCCGCACTGGTGCGCGGAGCGTTTCGGCGCCCACGGCCAGGGCGCGGTGATGGGCCTGATCTCCACCACTTTCTGTCTCGCCAATATCGTGATGGCGCTGATCGGCGCGGTGCTCACCCTGATCGATACGCGTTTGATCCTGCTGCTCTCGGCCGCGCTGGGCGCGTGGTCGGCGTGGCGGCTGCAACGCTGGCACTACAGCCTGCAACGCGCGGCACCGGCGGCGGGAGCACTGTCATGAACACCGCCGACCAGACCCTTTTCCTGATCAAGACGCGCGGCCCGCAAACTGCGCAGCAACTGGCCGCACTGCTCGACCTGACCTCGATGGGTGCGCGCCGCCAGCTCGAAGCGTGGCAGGAGAAGGGCATGCTTACCTACGAGGACGTGGCCGACAAACCGGGCCGGCCGTCGCGGCGCTGGCTGCTGACCGAAGCAGGCCACGCGCGCTTCCCCGACCGCCACGCCGACCTGACCGTGCAGCTGATCGACCAGGTGCGCCAGCTGTTCGGCGACGCGGGGCTCGATAAACTGATCGCCTCGCGCGAGCAGGCCAGCGAGCAGCAGTACCGCCAGCACCTGGCTGGCGCCCGCGCCCTGCCAGACCGGGTGGCGGCGCTGGTGCAGGCGCGCTCGGTGGAAGGCTATATGGCGGAAGTGCAAACAGCCGACGACGGCGCCCTGCTGCTGATCGAAAATCACTGCCCGATCTGCGCGGCCGCGCGCCAGTGCCAGCAATTCTGCCGCTCGGAGCTGGACCTTTTCCAGCGCGTGCTGGGCAGCGATTGCTCGGTTGGGCGGGTGGAGCATATGCTCAATGGCGCAAGACGATGCGTCTACATCATCAAAAGCGTCTGACAGAACCTCCGGCGCTGCGTTGCAGCTCCTCGCCGTACATTCGTACTGTCTTCGTCGCTGCGCCTTGCTCCGAAGGCTCTGTCAGACGCTCAAGCCTGTTACCAAGTAAGTTTAATTTGGAAAATAAATAGGAATAGGAAATTAGTTGTCAAGCCGCACGGACAAGGTCCGTGTCGCCGTTTGATAGGAGTCAAGTCCCAAAGTGCTGGTCAGCCGACAATCAGTGCATCCCGAGCCGCCCACCCAGGCCTCGCATGCTTTTTGAAGGTACCGCACCATGCCCGTCTCCGTCCACCACCCCGCCTCTTCCGTCCGCCAGCTGTGTGTGCGGCTGGCCGCCATCAACCGCAGCGGCAAGCGCCTGCTGATGTGCGTGGCCGATGGCGTGGCGTTGCCGCTGTGCCTGGTGCTGGCCATGATGGTGATCACCGGCGGCATGCCGCCGTGGCCTGCCGCCCTGCTGCTCACGGCGCTCAGCATCTCGGCATTGTCGATGGCGTCGCTGTACGGCGCCGCGCTGCGCCAGCTCGAACAGCGCACGCTCTTCCTGGCCGGCATGGCGCTGGGCGCCGCTATCGTCGCGCTGTACCTGCTGACCAGGGACGGCGCGGCGGCGCGCATCCCCGGTCCGGTGCTGGCCATGTACTGGCCGCTGGCGATGTTGTACCTGATCGCCTCGCGCGCCGGCATGCGCGCCCTGCTGCGGTCCTTGCTGCACCACCAGGTGCCGCCGCCGACGGACGCCGCCAGCCGCGGCCTGCCCGACTTCGCCCTCGAACAGCTGCTGGGCCGCGCACCGGTGCAGCCCGACAGCGCGCTGTTCGCGCGCTGCGTGCGCGGCAAGAACGTGCTGGTCACCGGCGCCGGTGGTTCCATCGGCAGCGAGTTGTGCCGGCAAATCGCCAGCCTGGCGCCGCGCTGCCTGCACCTGATCGATCACAGCGAGTTCGCGCTCTACACCATCGCCCAGGAATTGCGGGCGCGCTGGCCGCAACTGGTGCTGCATGCGCACCTGGGCTCCGTGTGCAGCGAGCGCATGCTCGAGCGCGTGATGGACGGCGCGGCCATCCACACCATCTACCATGCAGCCGCCTACAAGCACGTGTCCATCGTCGAAACCAATATGGTCGAGGGACTGCGCAACAACGTCGTCGGTGCGCGCAATGTCGCTAATGCGGCTGCCCGCCACGGCGTGCATACCTGCGTGCTGGTGTCGTCCGACAAGGCGGTGCGGCCCAGCACCATCATGGGCGCCAGCAAGCGCCTGTCGGAGCTGGTGTTCCAGGCCGCGCAGGATGAAGGCGCGAGCGTCACCACGTTCAGCATGGTCCGCTTCGGCAATGTGCTGGGGTCGTCCGGCTCGGTGGTGCCGCTGTTCCGCCAGCAGTTGCAGCAGGGCGGTCCGCTCACCATTACCGACGCCGCCATGGAGCGCTACTTCATGCTCATTCCGGAAGCGGCGCAACTGGTGATCCAGGCCGGCGCCATGGCCGAAGGCGGCGAAGTATTCGTGCTCGACATGGGCGCGCCGCTGCGCATCGTCGATCTGGCGCGGCGCATGATTGCGCTGGCCGGCCTCACCGAACGCACGCCGCGCAATCCGCAGGGCGATATCGACATCCGCTACGTGGGCCTGTGCCCCGGCGAAAAGCTGCAGGAAGAACTGCTCATTGCCGACGGCGCCACGCCAAGCCGCCACCCGCGCATCCTGTGCATGAAAGAGCAGGCGCTGCCCGCCGCGCAGCTCGACCAGTACCTGGAACTGCTGCTGGTCGCCTGCGCCAGCAACGACCGCTGGCTGATCGAGGCCATGCTCAAGACCATCATCACCGAATTCACGCCGCAAACCGGGGTCCGCGCCACCGACAGCGAGGCCGCGCTGCGCCGCCTGCGCGTGCCGCCCCTGGCAGCCGTGCCGCCGGTGGCCGTCCACGCTTCCTGACTTTTTTGCACCCACTGCAAGGAGTAGCCCATGCGTCAATTCTGCCCTGCCGTCACCGACCGCAAGCTGCGCTTCGCGCTGGTCGGTTGCGGCCGCATCGCCCGCAACCATTTCGGCGCGCTGGCCCAGCATGCCGACCGCTGCGAGCTGGTGGCCGTGTGCGATGTCGATGCCACTGCGCTCGACCGCGCCGCCGCCGACACCGGCGCCACCCCGTTCGACAACCTCGACCACATGCTCGAGCGCAGCGACATCGACGCCTGCATCATCACCACGCCGTCCGGCCTGCATCCGGACCAGGCGGTGCGGGTGGCGCGCGCCGGCCGCCACGTGATCACCGAAAAGCCGATGGCCACCCGCTGGGAAGATGCCAAGCGCATGGTGGGCGCCTGCGATGCAGCTGGCGTGCGCATGTTCGTGGTCAAGCAGAACCGCCGCAACGCCACGCTGCAACTGCTCAAGCGCGCGGTGGACAACAAGCGCTTCGGCCGTATCTACATGGTCAACCTCAATGTGTTCTGGACCCGCCCGCAAAGCTACTACAACAGCGCGCCATGGCGCGGCACCTGGGAGTTCGACGGCGGCGCCTTCATGAACCAGGCCAGCCACTATGTCGATTTGCTCGACTGGATCATCGGCCCGGTCGAAAGCCTGCAGGCGTACACCGCCACGCTGGCGCGCGATATCGAGGTGGAAGACACGGGCGTGATCAGCCTGCGCTGGCGCAACGGCGCACTCGGCTCCATGAACGTCACCATGCTGGCCTACCCGCACAACCTCGAAGGCAGCATCACCGTGCTGGGCGAAACCGGCACTGCACGCATCGGCGGCGTGGCCGTCAACGAGGTGCAGCAGTGGGACTTCGCGGTGCCCGACGCGGACGACGCAAAGGTGAAACAGGCCAGCTACGAAACCGCGTCGGTCTATGGCTATGGCCACCCGCTTTATTACGACAACGTGATTGCCGTCCTGCGCGGCGAGGCGGAACCGGAAACCGACGGGCGCGAAGGCCTCAAATCGCTCGAAGTGCTGATCGCCGCCTACCGTTCCGCGCGCGATGGCCGCCGCGTGGCGCTGCCGCTCGACTACTAGGAGTTTTTCAATGGATAACCTTGTTCACGCCAGCGCGATTGTCGATGCCGGCGCCATCCTGGGCGAAGGCACCCGCATCTGGCACTTCAGTCACGTGTGCGGCGGCGCGCGCATCGGCGACCGCTGCTCGCTGGGTCAGAACGTCTTCATCGCCAGCGATGTCGTCATCGGCCACAACGTCAAGATCCAGAACAACGTCTCGGTGTACGACGCGGTGGTGCTCGAAGACGACGTGTTCTGCGGCCCCAGCATGGTGTTTACCAATGTGCACAACCCGCGCGCAGCCGTGGTACGCAAGCACGAGTACCGCCGCACGCTGGTGCGCCGGGGCGCATCGATCGGCGCCAACGCCACCGTGGTCTGCGGTGTGACCGTCGGCGCGTACGCGATGATCGGCGCCGGCGCCGTGGTCACCCGCGACGTGCCCGATTTCGCGCTGATGGCCGGCGTGCCGGCGCGCCAGATCGGCTGGATCAGCCGCCACGGCGAACGCCTGGACTTGCCGCGCGGCGCCGACGGCCGGGCGCGCTGTCCGCATACCGGTGACGTGTACTCGGTGACGGGCCGCGTCTGCACCCTTCAACCAGCCGACTAATTCGGGAGAAATAAATGGAATTCACGGGCCTGAAACAGCAGTATGAATTACTGCGCAATGACATCAACGCCGGCATCCAGCGTGTGCTCGACCACGGTCAGTACATCATGGGGCCCGAAGTGGCGCAACTCGAAGCGCAACTGGCCGAGTATTGCGGCGCGCGCCATTGCGTGACCGTGTCGTCGGGCACCGAGGCGCTGCTCATTTCCCTGATGGCGCTAGGCGTGCAGGCCGGCGACGAGGTGATCACCACGCCGTTCTCGTTCATCGCCACGGCCGAGGCCATCGTGCTCGCTGGCGCGCGGCCCGTGTTTGTCGATGTCGAACGCGCCAGCGGCAATCTCGATCCAGCCCGCATCGTCCGCCGTATCGGCGCGCGCACCCGCGCCATCATGCCCGTCTCCCTGTACGGCCAGCCGGCCGACATGGACGCCATCAACGGCATCGCGCGCCGCCACGGCCTGGCCGTGATCGAGGATGCGGCGCAAAGCTTCGGCGCCAGTTATCGTAGTCAGCGCAGCGGCAACCTGTCCACCATCGGCTGCACCAGCTTCTTCCCCAGCAAACCTTTGGGCTGCTACGGCGACGGTGGCGCCATCTTCACCAGCGACGATGAAATGGCGCGAGCGATGCGCGAGATCCGCATCCACGGCCAGGCCCAGCGCTATCACCACACCCGCGTGGGCGTGGGCGGCCGCATGGATACCTTGCAATGCGCGGTGGTGCTGGCCAAACTGCCCACGTTTGACGACGAAATCGCCGCACGCCGCCGCGTGGCCACCGCCTACGACCGCTGCTTCGGCAGTCGGGTGGAAACCCTGGGCGGCGCGGAAGCGAGCGCCTGGGCCCAGTACACCATCGTGCCGCCCTGCCGCGAACCGGTGCAGGCCGCACTCACGGCCGCCGGCATCCCCAGCGTGGTGCACTATCCGCAGGCAATCCACCAGCAGCCGGCCTACCTGCGTTATGACGACGCGGCCTGCCCGGTGGCCGAACTGCTGGCGCAACGGGTACTGAGCTTGCCGATGGGACCGCACCTGAGCCAGTCCGACGTGGCCCGCGTGGCGGCCACTGTGCTGGCCGCGCTCGACGCCTGAGGTATTGCAAACCATGGCCGCCCTGCCCAATTTCTGGAAGCACCTGCTCACGGTACTGGGCGGATCGCTGGCCGCGCAGGCGCTGCCCATCGTGGCCGCGCCCTTGGTCACGCGGCTGTGCACCCCGGGCGAACTGGGCGCGTTCAGCGTGTGGCTGGGCATGGTCGCGATTGCCGCTGTGGCGGCCACCTTGCGCATGGAATTCGCCATGGTGGTCGACCCGGGCCGTATCCGCCAGCGACTGTGCTTTGGCGTGGTGGCGTGGTCGTCCACCTGGCTGGCGGTGCTGCTGACGGTGGCGCTGGTGGCGGCGCGGCTGCTGGACCTGGTCGCCATATCATGGCCGGGCGTGCTCACCCTGGGCCTGGCGGCATGGCTGACAGCCGGCATGCAGACCACGCTGGCCTACGCCGCCTCGCACAACGGCTTTGCGGCGGCGGCCAAGGCGCGGATCGTGGCGGCTGGCGGCGTGGCCGGCGCCCAGTTGGGGTTACTGGCCATGCTGGCATCCCTGCCCTGGTTGACCATGCGGTTGACCGACGCCGGCGGCGATGCCCTGCTGGCCGGTCAATTGGTGGGCCTGGCTGCAGGTCTGCTGGCCGCACGGCGGCTACTGCATTTGCCGTTACGGGGTGCCGGATTGAAAGCAGCGCGCTTGCAGGTTTACATGCGCCGGCTGCATCGCCAAGGCTGGGCCGCACTGCTGCCCACCGCCCCGCAACGCCGCTACCTGCGCCACCACCGCGCCTTCTGGCGCTTCACATTACCATCGAGCCTGCTCAACGCGGCCGTGGGCCAGTTGCCGCTCTTGATCATCGGCGCGCGCCATGGCGTGATGGCGGCGGGGCTGTTCGCGCTTACCCAGCGCGTGCTGGCCGCGCCCATTTCTCTGCTGGCCGCGTCGGTGCTGGAAGTGTTCAAGCGCGAGTCGGTGCGCCAGTACCAGGAACACGGCGACTGCCGCCCCGCCTACCGCCATGCGCTGCGCGTGCTGCTGGCGCTGGGCGCGGTGCCCGCCCTGGTGCTGTGGGTGGCGTCGCCCGCCTTGTTTGCCTTCGTGTTCGGCGCCGACTGGCGCGGCGCCGGCGAGCTGGCGCAGATCATGGCGCCGCTGTTTTTCCTCAATTTCATCGCCGGCCCGCTCAGCTACGTGTTTTCGGTGGCGGGCCGGCAAAAGATCGAGCTGCTGTGGCAGGTGGCGCTGTTTGCCACCACCGTCGCTGCGTTTGCGGCGCCGCTGTCGCTGTCGCACAATGTGCTGGCCTACAGCATCGGCTATTCGCTGTTGTACCTGGTGTATCTGCACCTGTCGTACCGCTACGCGCTCGACCGCCTGCCGGGCCGGAGGCTCCATGCTGCCGGCTGACGCCATCGCCTTCCCCGCGCCGCCGCTCACGCAGGTGTACGCGGCCGGGCGCCGCGCCGGGCCGCTTGGCCTGCTCGGTCCGGCCTGGGCCGAACTGGCGTTCTGGCTGCTGTTCCCCGGCTTTTTTGCCTACCAGACCCTGCTCGGCCTGGGCCTGATCCGCGCCTACCTGGGCGGCTACTTCGCCTGGATCTCGCTGCTGATGTTCGCGCCGCTGCTGCTGTCATACCTGCTGCGCATGCGCGCCTGCGGCTGGCGCGTGCACCGGGTGGATGCCGCCTGGCTGGCGTTCCTGGCCTACTATGCAACCATCATCGTGCTGCACATGGGCCTGGCCGGTGGCGGCGCCACCAGCCACCACACCCTGGGGCTGCTGTACATGTTCCTGCTGTTCGTGATCTTCAAGACGCTGGACTTCGAATCGAAGCGCTTCCAGCTGACCTTGCTGGCCAGCCTGCTGGCCATGTCGGCGGTGGTGTTCGCGTACGCGGTCGATGGCGCTTTTTACCTCGCCGCGCTGGGCGCCGCGCGCGACCCCGAAAGCGTGGCCACGTACCAGGGCTTCTCACGCTCCTACTTGCTGCCCATGGTGGTGCTGCTGGCCTGCACGCGGCGTGCCTCGCTGCGTTGGGCGCTGTACGCGCTGGGCCTGCCCACGCTGTACATCAACACCGCGCGCAGCGAGTTCGGCGCGCTGCTGTTCCTGATTCCGCTGTTCGAGCTGCACGCGGCACGCTCGCGCCTGGCGATGCTGATGCTGATGGCGGGCGCCATCATGCTGTTGCAGTTCAACCTCGATGCGCTGGTGGCAGCCGTGCCGGGCAACCGCACGCTGGAACTGCTGGATTTGTCGCATTCCACGTCCGCCAGCGCGCGCCATGCGCTCACCGAGCAGGCGCTGCGCACCATCGCCGACCACCCTATCCTGGGCGACTACGGCAGCTACCCGAGCGGCCGGTACGCCCACAACATCCTGTCAGCGTGGGTGGATTTGGGACTGCTGGGGTTTGCCGCGCTGCTGGCGTTGTTGCTCTATCCGCTCACGCACCTGGCCATCCACGGTTACCTGCTGGGCGGTCGCACCAGCCGCGATCACCGCTACCTGCTGGCCTGGAGCCTGCTGGCCAGCACCTTGCTGTTATTATGCCTGTCGCATTTTTTCAGCGACATGCTGATCGGCGCCGCGCTGGGCGCCTATGCGCGGTACCGCGCGGGAGATTGACATGCTCAATATCGCCCACCTGACGTCCGCCCATCCGCGCCACGACGCCCGCATCTTCGGCAAGCAGTGCCGCACGCTGGCCGATCACGGCCACCGGGTCACGCTGGTGGTAGCCGACGGCCGCGGCGACGAAGACCGCCATGGCATCCGCATCGTCGATGCTGGCGCCGCACGTGGACGGCTACAAAGGATGATGTCGGCCACCACCCGCGTGTATCGCTGCGCGCTGGCGCTGGCGCCCGACGTGGTGCAGTTGCACGACCCCGAGCTCCTGCCGGTCGGACTGCTGCTGCAACGCCACGGCTGCAAGGTGATCTTCGACGCCCACGAGGACGTGCCGCGCCAGCTGCTGGGCAAGCCCTACCTGCCGCCCTGGACCCGGCGCGCGCTGGCCGCCGCCTACGCCCGCTTCGAACACCAGGCTTGCCGCCAGCTCGATGGCGTGATCACGGCCACGCCGTTCATCCGCGAACGGTTTGAGCGCATCAACCGCGCCACGGTGGACATCAACAATTTTCCGATGCCCGAGGAGTTTGGCGCCGACCTGGCCTGGGCCGACAAGCCGCTGCAGGTGTGCTACGCGGGCGGGCTGTCCGTGATACGCGGCATTGCCGAACTGGTACGCGCCTGCGAGCTGCTGCAAACCCCTGTGCGGCTGCAACTGGCCGGCGCTTTCAGCGAACCTGCGCTGGCAGCGCAACTGCGCGCCCGCCCCGGCTGGCGCCACATCGACGCACTGGGCCAGCTGGCGCGCGGCGACGTGGCCGCACTGCTGGGCGCCTCGCGCGCAGGCCTGGTCACGCTGCATCCCACGCTCAACCACCTCGATGCGCTGCCGGTGAAAATGTTCGAGTACATGGCCGCCGGCATTCCGGTGATCGCATCAGATTTTCCGCGCTGGCGCGCCATCGTGGAAGGCGATAGCGCCGATGGCGGAGCGTGCGGGCTGTGCGTCGATCCATGCGATCCGCCGGCAATTGCCGCCGCCATCGACTACCTGGCCGGCCACCCGGACATCGCCCGCCGCATGGGCGATAACGGCCGCCGCGCGATACGCACCCGTTACAACTGGCGCAGCCAGTCCACCAAGCTGATCGACTTTTATGACCACCTCTGACACCTCCGGGCTCTGGCCGGCCGTGCTGGCGCGGCTGCGACTGGCCGCCGACATCGTCCGCCTGCCGCGCGCCCGGCTGCGTTTCGACGCGTCGCTCAATCCCGACCTGATACGGCGTACCCACGCCAGTTTCACCATGCCGCACCCGCGCTACCGCATCGTGCGTAACAAGTCGCTGGGGGTGGCGCTGATCGACCTGCGCGCGTTCGCCAGTGGCGCCGATTACCTGCAGTCGGTGGCGCAGAAAGATCATGCCGGCTATCAGGCGCGCCGGGCCCGCGCGCGCGGCTACACGGTGGCCGAAATCGACCGCAACGACTACATCGACGACATCCATCGCATCAATACCTCGCAGCGCATGCGCCAGGGCCGGCCCATGGACCCGGCTTACACCCACCGCACCGACCATTACGTGGCCGTGGACAGCTTCCGCTACTACGGCGTGCTCGATGCCGGCGGCAAGCTGGTGGCCTATTGCGACCTGGGCATTTACGGCGACTTCGCCGCCACCGACCGCCTGCTGGGGATCAAGACCGACGGCGTGATGTACCTGCTGCTGGCCGATATCGCCTGCCGCCTGATCGACGAACACCGTTACAACTACCTGATGTACGACACCTATCTCGGCGCCCTGCCCGGCCTGCGTGAATTCAAGCGCAAGCTCGGCTTCGCGCCGTACCGCATCCGCTACGCCATTGCATGAGGTTTACCATGATCGCCAAGCTCCCCCGATTGTTCAACTTCGCCCCCCTCGCGCGCGGCTGCCGGCTGGTGCTCGAAGTGGCGCGCCTGCCCGTCGCCACGCTGTGCTTCGACACCCGCTACCATCCCGAAGACGTGCGCGATACCCACCGCCAGTTCACCCGCCGGCATCCGCGCTACAAGGTGATCGGCCACAAGCAGCTGGGCGTGGCGCTGATCGACCTGCGGCGGCTGGCCGAACCTGCCGTGTACCCGGGCAGCGGCGCGGCCAGCTACGTGGGCAAGGCGCGCAAGCGCGGCTACCGGCTGGCGCAGATCGACCGCAACGACTACATCGACGCCATCCACGCCATCAACACCAGCATGCCAAGCCGCCAGGGCCGGCCGATGGATACGCGTTACCAAAACAAGGCCGCGCACTTCGAACCACTATGCCACTACCGCTATTTCGGCGTATTCGACAAGCGCGAGCAGCTGGTCGCCTACTGCAATATGGGCCGCTTCGGCAACTTCGCCGCGTTCGCCCAGCTGCTCGGCTACCGCAACAACGACGGCGTGATGCACCTGATGATCGCCGACATCGTCAGCCTGCTGCTGGCCGAAGCGCGTGCCGGCGCTGGTCCCGACTACCTGATGTACGACACCTTCTTCGGCGCGCAACCGGGCCTGCGCCAGTTCAAGACCATGCTCGGTTTCACGCCGTACCGTGTGCGCTACACGCTGCAATGAAAACCATCCTGAACCGGCTGTACGCCGACTACCTGATGCCAAGCCGGCTGCCGCACTACGACGCCCTGCTGGCGCAGGCGCGCGACCACGGTTACCGCCAGACCTCGGTGCGCGGCTGGCTGCACACGCTGCGCAACACGGCCCACGGCAACGGCGCCGCGTATCGCCAGCCACCTCCGCCGGTGCTGGTCCATCGCCACGATATCGACACCGACCTGGCCACCGCGCGCCGCATGTTCGAGATCGAGCAGCGCCACGGCGTGCGCGCCAGCTACTACTTCCGCCTGTCCACGCTGGACTTCGGCCTGATGCGCGCGATCGAGGACTATGGCAGCGAGGCCAGCTACCACTACGAGGAACTGGCCACCTACGCCAAGCGCACCCACCTGAAACTGCCGGGCGAAGTGCGCGCGCGGCTGGACCAGATCCGCGCCGAATTCGAAACCAACTTCCAGCGCATTGAGGCCATGCTGGGCCGAAAGCTGCACACGGTGGCCAGCCATGGCGACTTCGCCAACCGGCGCCTTGGCATCACCAATTGCGCGGTGCTCGCCGACAGCGAGTTGCGCGCGCGCTGCGGCATCGACGCCGAATGCTACGACGCCGAACTGCTGTCCAGTTTTGACCTGTATATCAGCGACAAGCCGGCGCCGCGCTACTTCCACCCGGTAGCGCCGCAGGCGGCGCTGGGCAAGCACCGGCGCATCTGCCTGCTCACGCACCCGTCGCAATGGCACGCCGGCTGGGCCGCCAACAGCCAAAAAAACCTGGCGCGCGCGCTCGACGCGTGGCTCTGGTAACCGAGGAGCGCTCATGAACATCCTGCTGATCAACCACTATGCCGGCTCGACCCACCACGGCATGGAATACCGCCCCTACTACCTGGCGCGCGAATGGGTGCGCGCCGGCCACCGGGTGCGCATCGTGGCGGCCAGCGCGTCGCACCTGCGCGCGCGGGCGCCGCAGATGGATGGCCGCGCGGTGCTGGACCAGGAAATCGACGGCATCGACTACCGCTGGCTGGCCGTACCAGCCTACGACAGCAACGGCGCACGACGTGCGGCCAATATCGGCGCCTTCATCGCGCGCCTGTACCAGCAGTCGAAGCGGCTGGCGGCCGAGCGCCCCGACCTGGTGATCGCCTCGAGCACCTACCCGGCCGATATCTGGCCCGCGCGCCGCATCGCCCTGGCGGCCGGCGCCCGACTGGTATTCGAGGTGCACGATCTGTGGCCGCTCTCACCGATCGAACTCGGTGGCATGTCACCGCGCCATCCGTTCATCCGGGTGATGCAGGCGGCCGAAGACTATGCCTGCCGCCATGCCGACACCGTGATCTCGATCCTGCCCCACGCGGGCGGCCACATGGCGGCGCACGGCATGGCGCCACACAAGCTGCACGTGGTGCCCAATGGCGTCGTGCCGGCCGAGTGGGAAGCGACGTTGACGCCACTGCCCGGACCGGTGGCAACGCTGCTCGCGCGCCTGCGCGCCCAGGGCCGCATGCTGATCGGCTACGCGGGCAGCCATGGCGCCGCCAACGCGCTCGACACCCTGCTCGACGCCGCCAGCCTGCTGCGCGGCCAGCCGCTGGCCTTTGTATTGGCCGGCGCCGGTCCGCACAAGCAGGAACTGCAACGGCGGGTGGACGTGGACGGCCTGCACCACGTGCACTTCCTCACGCCGCTGCCCAAGCCCTGCATGCCGGCGCTGCTGGGCAGTTTCGACATCGCCTACCTGGGCTGGCGGCGCCAGCCCCTCTACCGCTACGGCATCTCGCCCAACAAGCTGGGCGACTACCTGATGGCGGCGCGCCCCGTGATCCACGCGGTGGACGCGGCCAACGACACGGTGGCCGATGCCGGCTGCGGCCTGAGCATCGTCCCCGAAGACCCGGACGCACTGGCCGCCGCCATCAGTCACATGGCCAGCCTGCCGCCAGCGCAACGCCAGGAACTGGGCCAGCGCGGCGCCACCTACGCCCGCCGCTACCTCGACTACCGGTTGCTGGCGCAGCGCTACCTCGATGCATGCTGTCGAACCGGCCAGCCGAATCCTCGCACCGGCATACGGCAACACGCGATACCACGCACCAGCCGCCATCGCACGCAATAACCTGCCGGCCCGTGGCTGCACACCGATCATTCCGTCACGGCAGAGCGCACCACAGCCGGCAATCCGCAGTCAGCATCCCGACCAAAGGAGACCACGATGACCACTCCCCCAGATGACTTCCTTCCCTTCGCCCTCCCCGACCTGGGCCACGAAGAAGCCGCCGCCGTGCTCGAGTGCCTGCAATCGGGCTGGCTCACCAGCGGGCCGGTGAGCCGCCAGTTCGAACAGGAGTTCGCCGCCTACCTGGGCGGCGACGTGCACGCCATTGCCGTCAACTCCGCCACTGCCGGCCTGCACCTGGCGCTCGAAGCGCTCGGCATCGGTCCCGGCGACGAAGTGATCGTGCCCACCATGACCTTCACTGCCACCGCCGAAGTGGTGCGCTACCTGGGCGCCGACGCGGTGATCGTCGATGTCGATCCGCACACCTTGTGCGTGCAACCGGAGGCCATCGCCGCCGCCATCACGCCCAACACGCGCGCCGTGATCCCGGTCCACTACGGCGGCCTGGCCTGCGACATCGACGCCATCGTGGCAATAGCACGCCGCCACGACCTGCGCGTGATCGAGGACGCGGCCCACGCCTTTCCCACCACTCTGCGCGGGCGCCTGGTGGGCACGCTGGACAGCGATGCCACCGTGTTCAGCTTCTACGCCAACAAGACCATGACCACCGGCGAAGGCGGCATGGTGGTGTGCCGCGATGCGGACATCGCGCGCCGGGTACGGGTGATGCGCCTGCACGGCATCAGCGAAGACGCCTTCGACCGTTTCGTTTCGCGCCGGCCTGCCTGGTTTTACCAGGTGATCGCGCCCGGCTTCAAATACAACCTCACCGATATTGCCGCCGCCATCGGCCGCGCGCAGCTGCGCAAGATCGAGGGCTTTCTGGCGCGCCGCCAGCAAATGGCGCGCCGCTACACCGAATG
This sequence comes from Duganella sp. FT27W, assembly GCF_009295655.1. Lineage (NCBI taxonomy): Bacteria > Pseudomonadati > Pseudomonadota > Betaproteobacteria > Burkholderiales > Oxalobacteraceae > Duganella > Duganella sp. FT27W. The sequence goes on along the minus strand of NZ_WHIV01000001.1, from coordinate 381,579 downwards.
CCTGGCCGATCTGCCATTGACCCTGCCGCCCGATGCGCCGGCAGGCAGCCAGCACGCCTGGCACCTGTACCCGGTGCGCCTGACGGCCGACGCCCCACTGGAGCGCGACCGCCTGATCGAGCAGTTGTCGGAGCAAGGCATCGGCACCAGCGTCCACTACATCCCGCTGCATCGCCAGCCCTACTGGCGCGACCGCTACCAGTTGCGCCCCGAGCAGTTTCCCCACGCAGAAGCCAGCTACCACGCGCAGCTGACGCTTCCCCTGTACACCGCCATGGCCGACGCCGGCCAGGCCCGCGTGATCGCCACCCTGACGGAGTTGCTATGTTAGCCAAACGCCTGTTCGATATCGTCGCCGCGCTGGCCGGCCTGCTGCTGCTGTCGCCCTTGCTGTTGCTGCTGGCGGCATGGATACGCTGCGACTCGCCGGGACCGGCGCTGTTTCGCCAGCGCCGCGTGGGGCGACACGGGGCGCCGTTCCAGATCCTCAAGTTCCGCACCATGGCCGCTGGCGCGGAACGCGACGGCCAGCTGTCAGTGGCCGACGACCAGCGCGCCACCAGGGCCGGGCGCTGGCTGCGGCGCCACAAGCTCGACGAACTGCCGCAACTGGTCAACGTGCTGCGCGGCGACATGAGCCTGGTCGGTCCGCGCCCCGAGGTGCCGCGTTACGTGGCCCATTATCCGCCTGCCGTGCGCGCGGTCGTACTGTCGGTCGCGCCGGGCATTACCGACTGGGCCGCGCTGCGCTTTCGCAACGAGGGCGACATCCTGCGCCAGGCCGTTGACCCCGAACACGCCTATCTGCACCAGGTGCTGCCCGTAAAACTCAAATACTATGCGCGCTACGTGCAGCGCCGCAGCTTCGCCACCGACTTGCAGATTTTGCTATACACGGTCGCCACGCTGCTGTTCGGCGCGCGCCGCAAGCGACCGCTGGTGCGCATACTGCGCAGCAGCCGGCTGGCGCACAGTACACACAACGGCGGACAGTCGGTGCTGATCGACTGGCTGCGCGGCCTGGCGGCCTTGCAGGTGGCGGCGGCCCACTTGCGCGCCCAGGTATTCCCCGGTTTGAGCACCTTGACGGATCCCCCCTTGTGGTACCAGGGGCTGGCGTTCATGACCGGCTTCGCGCACCAGGCGGTGCTGGTGTTTTTTGTACTCAGCGGCTGGCTGGTGGGCGGCGTTTTCCTCGACCGCAGCCACGATATGCCGCCGTCACGGGCGCTGCGCGACTATGCGCTCGACCGCGCCACGCGGTTGTGGACCGTGCTGCTGCCGGCCTTTATGCTGATGCTGGCACTGGCCTGGGCCGGGGCGCTGCCGTGGTCCGATGCCAACCCGGCCGCCGATACCGTTGTTGTCACGCCTGCCGCAGGCACCGCCGCTGTTACCCATGCCGGCGCCGGCACGGCTGCCACGGGTGATGCGGCTACCAACACCCGCACGCTGCCAGCCAATGTTGCTGGCACTACCGCCGATATCGCCGGAGCAGACGCCCGCACAGCGTGGTCGTTTTCCACGCTGCTGGGCAACCTGGTTGGCTTGCAGACGCTGGTCGTGCCGCCTTTCGGCGAGAACTTTCCGCTCTGGAGTTTGGCCAACGAAACCTGGTATTACGTACTGTTTCCGCTGCTGGTGATTGCAGCGCGCGCCGGCGCCGCCTGGCTGCGGCTCGCGTGCGCGGCGCTGGCGTTTGCGGTGGCGACGCTGCTGGGCGCGGCGATCACCGGCTATTTCCTGGTGTGGCTGCTGGGGGTGGCGGCGTCGCGCCTGCGTTTCGATTTCTCGGCGGTACAGCGCTGGCTGTGGCGCGGCGCGCTGCTGGTGGTCGCCACGCTGCTGCGTCTCGGCGGCCAGGATGGCGACTTCACCCTGGTCACCCTGGGCCCGGACCTGTTGCTGGCGTTGCTGCTGGTCGTGTGCTTGTGCAGCGTCGGACGTGGCCGTCCGGCAGCGGCGGTGGCGCAGACCGGGGCGTTCCTCGCCGGCTTCTCGTTCACCCTGTACGTGGTGCATATTCCGCTGCAGCGCATGTTGTGGGCGTACCGCGATGGCGCGCTGCTGGCGCCGGGAGAGCCGGCCAGCCTGGCGGTGTATGCCGCCATGCTGGCCGTGGTGCTGGCATTGGCGTATCTGTTTCACCTGCCGTTCGAAGCACAAACGGGCAGGCTGCGACGGCTGCTACGCCGGCGCTTGCCGGGCCTCAAAGACATCGATCGCGTCGTTGAAGCGCCGTCTGCACGGCGCTCCATCGACGCGGGGTGACGCACCGGCGGCTACTGCTTACTGATACGCACCGATGGTCACAGGGGCCGTGACCGGCTTGCCCTCGATGTCGGTCGCCGGCGCATAGTCGGTCGTCCCCTTGCCCTTGGCCGGCGACGACGCGCGTACGTGCAAGTCCGGCGTGCCGGTACGCGTGTAGCTGACAAATTGCGGATCGGCCGACACTGTACCCGTCGCCTTCAGCCCGTTCTTCAGGCTGATGTTGTAGATGCTGTTCTGGTACACCAGGTTGTTGCGGTAAGTGTTATGGGTACCGGTCGAGCCCTGCTCGGTGATGCCGTAGCGATTGTCGTACACGATGTTGTTGACGACATGCGTGTTGTCGTTGGGGGCGCTGCGGTTGTAGAAGTCGCCCGCGCCCACCACGATGCCGGTGCCGGAAGCGACCGCCGTGTTGTTGGCGATGATGACATTGGTCGCATCGTGCCACAGGTGGATCGCCGCTTCCGACACGCGGTACACCACGTTGCCCACCACGCTGCCCGACGTGCTCACATAGATGCCCTGGATGTACTTGCAACCGGCCGGACCGATATCGTGGACAAAGTTGTTGATGACGTCGCCCTTGATGCCCTTGTAGTACGAATCGACGCCGATGGCCGAGGCGCCACTGCCGTTGCACGCCAGCGTGTTGGCGATGTGGTGCACGCGGTTGCCGCGAATCACATCATACGAGCCGCCTGTGTACAGGCCGCTGCGCCACACGGTACCACCCTGCAGCTTGCTGCCATCGACCTCGAAGCCGATGATATCGACGTAGTTGCCACGGTTATCCCAGGCGATGTTATTGCTGGAATTGGCCGGCGGCACGATCTTGGCGCCCCACTTGGTGGTCGAGTAGTAGTAGATGCGGCCGGCCGCCGTGCCGCTGGTGGTGGTCTTGAAGCCGCCGGCGTAGGTGCCCGGCGCCACGTGCACGGTGGTGTTGGGCTTGGCCAGCGCGGACGCACGGGCGATGGTGCGCAGCGGCGAGCCTTGCGCACCGGAGTTGCTGTCCGAGCCCGTGGTCGAGACGTACAGGTTGTTCGGCGTCGCTGGCACCGGGTTGGGCGCCGGGTTGGGATTGGGCGTCGGCGTCGGGGTGGCGCCGTTGAACTCGTAGGCGCCCACGTCGGGACCGGCGCCGGCCGGACGCGCTTTGCCGTTGAGGTCGGTAGGCGTGGCATCGCTTGCCAGGCCCTTGTCGATCGCGGGGGACGTCGCTTGCAGCTGGTAGTCGCCGCCCCCGGTACGCACGTAATTGACGAACTGCGGCGCCGCCGCGATGGTAGCCACCGCGACGCCCTTGATCAGCAAATACGGATAGGCCGTTTGTTGGTGCATCAGGTTGTTGGTGTAAGTGTTGTTGCTGCCCACGTTGCCCTGCTCGACCACGCCATACTGGGTATCGACCACGATATTGTTGGCCACCCGCGAGTAATCGTTGACCCCGTTGGACACATAGGGATCGCCGCCACCCACCACGATACCAGTATGAGCGGCAAAGATGGTGTTATGGCTCACCGTCACACGCGCGGCGTCATGCCAGAGCTGCACCCCGGCCTGCGACACGCCGTAGATCAGGTTGTTCTTGACGTCGCTGTCGGCGCTGTTGACGAACACGCCGAACATGGTCTTGCAACCGGCCGCGCCAATGTCGTGGACCACGTTGGCCAGCACATCGTTGCTGGCGCCCTTGTAGTAGCTGTCGGCGCCGATGCCGCCGCCCGATGCGCACGCACCCTGGCCCACGTGGTGCACATGGCTGTTGGTCACCGTACCGAACGAGCCTGCCGTGTACAGGCCCACGGCCCAGCGGGTACCGGCCTTGTGCGCACTGCCATCGACTTCGAAACCGTCGATATCGACATAGCTGCCCCGGTTGTCCCAGGCCACGGCATTGGCGGACGTAGCCGGCGGCACGATCTTCGCGCCCCACCTGGTATCGGACACGTAGCGGATCCGCGCCGTCGGCGTGCCGCTGGTGCCGGTGCGGAAGCCGCCTTCATAAACGCCGGGCGCCACGTGCACCACGGTGCCGGGCGTAGCCGCCTGGGCGGCGCGGGCAATGGTCTTGAACGGCTTGGCGCTGGTGCCGGGATTGCTGTCGGCGCCAGTGGTTGCCACGTACAACGCAGTGGCGGCAGCATTGTAGCTGGCGTCCGCTGCCGGTTCGTCCGACACCTGGGTGGTGGCGGCCAGCGTCATGCCTGGTGCCTGGCTGGCGCTATCGCTTTGCCCGCCGCCGCACGCAGCCAGCAGCACCATGCACGCGGTCGCGCCGGCGGTTTGAGACAGGTAGTTGACAGATAATTTCATCAGCCGTTCCTCGCTTTTTCAAAGTGAATGAGCGAGGTTTGATCGGCATCAAATTCTATAGTTCAATGCTTTCAGAAAAAAAGTTCTGGCCAAGTTTTCCTCCAGCAACGATCGATACGCATGGACAATGGAAGACTCAGTAAACATGCGGCTTGCAGCCAGAAAGGGAGACGAATTCGTGCACGAAAAAAATTTTATGCGTTGACGTCAAACATCGTTGAATACCACGCCGCGCGGCGCGATGCCGGCGTGGTTGAGGCGCTTCACCGCAGCTCCCAATTGGACCTCGGTAGTGACACCAGCACGCGCCACTACAAACACGGACCCGGCATTGGCGCCCACCACCAGCGCGTCGGCCGCCGTCAGCACCGGCGGCGCTGTCACCAGCACCACGTCGTAGCGTGCGCTGAGCCGCGCCAGTGCGTCGGTAAACAGCCCCGGCTGCAACAACTCGGCCTGGTGCGGAACGGCGCCACCAGCAGCGATGAAGTCGAGCCGTGGCGCCACCTCGGCGCGCAGCGCCTGGTGCGGCTGCAACGTGCCGGCCAGGCAATCTGCCAGCCCGGCCGCGCGATCGAGACCGAAGTGTTCGTGCAGCGTGCCACCGCGCAAGTCGGCATCGACCAGCAGCGTGCGCTGGCCGCCGGCCGCCAGCAGCAGCGCCAGGTTGACCGAGACAAAGGCCGCGCCGACCTCACGCGTAGGGCCCAGGCAGCACACGACATTGTTACGGCTGTGCGGCAGCACGAATTGCAACGTGGCGCGAAAAGCGCGCAGACTCTCGGCCGCAACGTCGTCGGGAACTGCATGCGCCAGCAGCAGCGAGACCGGCAACTGCTGGTCGGCTTGGCGAGAGAGGCCACTTTTGCGCGCGCGCCGCGCGTGCTGGCGCAACCGGTCCTGGCTGCGGCTATGGGGAATGATCGCGTGCACGGTGTTCGGCCCCAGCAGTGCTTCGATGCGTTCGGCGGCGTCGATGCCACCGCGCACGGCGCGCCAGGCCAGCGCCAGCAGCGCGCCGAGGAACACGCCGCTCACCATGCCCAGCATCACGATCAGCGGCCGGTTGGGTTTCAGTGTGTTCTCGGGCGCTACCGGCATGTCCACCATGCGCACGGTACCGATGCTGCCCACCGCCATCAGCCGCAACTGCTGCGCCGTGTTGAGCAACTCGGTGTACAGGTTGGTGCTGACCTTGACGTCGCGCTCGAGCCGCACCTGCTCCTGCTCGATACGCGGCAGGCGCTTGATGCGGGCTTCCAGCGCGGCGATCTCGCGGTCGTTCTCGCGCATTTGCTGCGCCACCGCCTGCAACACCGGGTGCTCGTCGGTGAAGCGACCCAGCAACTCGGCGCGCTTTTGCACCAGCGTGCTGCGCCGCGCCTGCGACGCCGCCAGCGTATCGAGCGCAATGCGCACCTCCTGGGTCAGGTCGATGGTGTCGTGGCCGCTGCGAAAGCCGTTGTAGCTGGCCTCGGCCGCTTCCAGCTGCTGCTTGGCCACCGGCAATTGGCGATCGAGGAAGGCCAGCGTCTTTTGCGCCTCCTCGGTCCGGCGCGCCAGGTTTTGCCGCATGTATTCGCGGCCGATCTCGCTCAGCGTGGCATACACTTGCTGCGGATCGCTGCCCTGTAAGGTGACCGAAATAATGCCCGACAGCTTGCCCTGCTCGGAAATCTGTAACGCACGCTGCACGCTCTCGAGCGCTGCCAGCCGCGACGTGCGGCGCAGCAAGTAACGTGTGCCAGGCGCGCCGCGCAGCCGCGTGACTAGCAATTCCACGACATCCGGTGCGCTTGCCTCGGCTTTTCGTGCTGCTCTTGCCATTCCGGCTGAATCCGCCGCTACAGCGTCTACCGCCTCTATAGCGGCAGGTATTTCCAGCCGCGCCAGTTGCCCCACCCTGCCTTCGAGCAAGGTACGGCCGGCGCTGTCGGCCAGGCGCCAGCGTTCGCCGCCGAGCGCGGTGATGCGGAACTGGCGGCCGTACCACTGGCTGGGCACATCGAACACGGCAACGTCGATCTTTTCGCCACCCCATGCATAACCGCCGCGCTCGAACAGGCCGGGCGCCGACAGCTGACCGCCGCGGCGCTGGGCGATCCACTCGCCGCCGAGCGGAAAATAGCGCGGCCGCGCGTGGATGTAGAGGCGCAAGGTATCGACTGCCGGCGCCACCACCAGCCGCGAGCGCAGCAGCTCCATCTCGGCGATCGCCGCCTTCTTGGTCTCGAACAGCGACGACACTTCGTTGAGAATGTTTTTCGAAGCGTTGGGCTGCTCTTCCTCCACGTGCAACAGCATATTGGCTTGATAGACGGGCGGCGCCACCAGCGCATAGCCCAGCGCCGCCAGCGTACACAGCGCGGTGACCGTCACAATCAGCCAGCGCCGTGCAGCCAGCGCACGGAACCAGGCGCGCCAGGCCAGCATGGTCGGATCGGGCGGTGCCGGCGGCGTCGGGTGCTCGATCAGGCGGGCCGGCTGCGCCACGCCTGGCAGCGGGCGCAGCATGCGGGAAGTGTCGGCGTCGCGTGGCGCATCCATGTGAGCCTCCTATGGCCTGGTGGTCACGCCGACGGCCGAAGACAGTTCGCCCGGGAACAACTGGCTGATTGCCCGGTGCCAGTTGGTCAGCATGGAGGCGGCCACGTACACGACGTCGCGCGGCTGCAGCTCGAACTGCTCGGCCAGGGCCAGCGCGCTGGCCGACCGGGCGTCGAGTCGGAACACCAGCGGCCCGCGCGGTGCTGGAGGCGCCGTTGATGCGTGCGCGCCAGCCGTGACGAGTCCGTTTGGTCCTTTGAGCCCTTTGAGCCCGTTAAGCTCGTTAAGCTCGTTAAGCGAGCCCGGTGAACCGGTCATGTACGCAGTGTCGCCCTGCTGTGCGCGGCGCACCACGTACACCTGGCCCGCATCCGCGCTTTGCGGATTGAGTCCGCCGGCTTCGCCCAGCGCCTCGCCCAGGCTCAGGCGGCCATCGTGCATGGTGAGCGCGCGCGGCGACAGTACTTCGCCACCCACGAACACCTTGTTCTCGTCGCGCGGCGGCGCCCGCACCACGTCGCCGTCGGCCAGCATCATCGCGCCCGGATACCCTTGGTATGGCAGCAGTCCTGGCGGCTGGCCAGGCGCCGGGCTGGCTGCCCCATATGACTGAGGTGCCGACGGCTGGCCAGGTGCCGGGCCGGCTGACCGGTCTGGCGCCTGCGGCGGGCCGCCGCGCATTGCCGCCACCAGGTCGATACGGTACCGTCGTCCAGCGCGCTCGACCGTGATGCGGCTCTGGTCGGCCGTGGGCAGCAGGCCGCCGGCGCGGTTGAGCGCTTCGAGCAGGGTCATCGGAATGTCGTTGATCGGCTGCGGGCCGGGCGTGCGCACCTGGCCATCGACATACACGCGCTGGCTGCGGTAGGCCATCACCGTGACTGTCACGCGCGGTGCGCGGAAGTAGCGCGCCAGCCGCTGCGCCAGGCGGTCGCGCGCCTCTTCGCGGGTCAGTCCGGCCAGCGGCACGGCGCCGGCAAACGGAAAGTGCAACTGCCCTTGCTGGTCGATGACGAACGTGGCCGGCGGCGGGCCGATCTGGCCGTCCAGGTTGTCGGACCGCGACGGCAGACCGGCGCCGGTCAGTTCCGGATGGTCCCATACCGTGATGGCCAGCACGTCGCCAACGCCGAGCCGGTACTGGCCACCGTTGCTTGCGCCAGGAATGTCGGCTACCGGCCAGGTACGGCCAAAGGCACCAGCCTCAGCCGTCATCTCACCAACGAAAGCGGGTTGCGTGGAAGCGGCGTGCGTACCAGTATCAGCTGTGGGGCGTGCACCAGGGCCATGGCCAGCGACAAGGACACCGCCGCCTCCGCCAGCATTGCGCAGCAGGCGTTGCTCGGCCAGCCACTGCGCCGTAATCGGGATCACTTCGGCATCGCCGGGCGCCGGCGCGCGGTGCGAGGTGCCAGCGCAGCCAGCCAGGCAAAACAACAATACTGCACACAGGAATTTCGCCATCGCAGCCTCCCGGACCAACGACCAGCGTAGTGGGCGCGCGCCAGCATGGCCTTGTGCGAGATCAAACGCGCCTGCGCGCAAACATCACAAAACTCGAGCTATCAACGTTATAGCTTCGGTCGGCTAATGGTTACCTGAGCCTGGCCGTCAACCTCAACAACGTCACCGACAAAAAGTACCTTACCAGCCTGTACTGGACCCAGAGTTACTATGCTGCACCGCGCAACGGCAGCGCCACGCTAACCTGGACTTATTGATGTTGTCGAAGCATCTGGCCTGAAAATACCAGCTATCCGATAAAACAGCTTCCCTTCCGCCCCGGTACGGCCTACTCTGAATGTAAGAAAGCGCCGGACGCTGGTGCGTACCGGCCATACAGAAGGAGACAATCATGGTCACGATCAAGATCGCTGCAATTATCGGCGTGCTGCTGTTGGCAGCCATGCTGGTACAAGGCCTGGTGTTCGCGCCAGCCACCAAGGTAACGGCCGCAGAACAGACCCAGCACCAGCCTGCCATCGACCTCGACGGCATGCGGCGCGCGTTCCGCGCCTGACCGGCCCTTACTCTCGCACCGCCAGCAAGGTCCCCAGCAACGCCACGTTGTTAATGTCGAGCTTGTTGAAAATGGCCTTGATCTGGGTGCGGATGGTTTCCGGTGAGCGGTGCAGCTGGGTCGCCACTTCCTTGTGAGTCAGGCCGCCGGCCAGCAGGCGGGCGACCAAAAATTCGCGTTCGCTCAGCGTATCGACCGCTTCGGCCGCACGCGCTTTCAGGAACAACACGTCCTGCTCGCGGCTGCAATACAAGATCACCCCCTCGTGCATCAGCGTGCGCGGCCCCTTGCCGTCACCGACCAGTCGCGCCAGCAGCGCCGACGGCAATCGGCCCGGATCGTCGCGGCCCCAGGCGGACGCCACCAATGACTTGAAACGTTCGTCAGCGTGGTACAGCACGCCGCGCTGGTCGGCAATCGCCACCGACCACTTGGCCCGCACCACGTCATGACTGAGCCGGTCCAGGTGCACCAGGCGGTTGATCGCCAGCGCCTGCATCAGGTGCGGCGCCAGGCACGCCAGCAAATCCACTTCCGCTGGCTGGCAGCGCGCCTCCAGCCGCGCGCGGTACAGCGACACCCATTGCACGAAACGGGTGGCGGGATGGATGGACGACGTGATCAAAAAATTGCGGTGGCCGAAATCGTTGAGGAACTGGCGCAAGCCGGCATTGTCGTCGCCGGGAAAATCGTCCACGCAAAAACCGATGGTCAGCGCCGGTTGCGCGGTCACCTGGACGGCGGCGGTATCGCGGTGCTTGACCTTTTCGTAGGCCGCGAGCATGGCCGGCGACGAGTTGTGCAAGTGGATGCTGTGGATGTCGATGCCGTCCGCGTTCATGGTGGCAGTGCCCCACATCGAGGAATCGAAGGCCAGCGTGGCTTTAAGCAAAGTGAGCGCAGCATCCTGGAATTGCTGCACCGGGCACTCCTGGGCCAGCCGATAGAGCGCCAGCAACAGGCTGCTGTACTGGGGAAGTATATTGTTGCCCATAGGGAATCTAAAATGATCGGTATGACAAAAGAATACCCATTGCTCAAGATTAACCTATTTGGGTGAAGCGGACGCGGCCCGGCGGGCGCTAAGCTGGATTTACTTGCAATTTAGCGTAGCCGCGCCACACTCATGAACGTCCACACCACCGTCTCGCTCGTCGCCGCCAACCTGATGCTCGACCTGCCTGCCTGCGGCAACGGGGGCCGCCCCGACCGCCTGACCCGGATCGACATCCTGGCCGACCATGAAGATGCCCACGGGCCATGGGTGCGCAAGGTGTATGACAATGCTCCGGACGTGATTGAACGATGGCAGGTGAGCTCGAACGCAATAGGCACAACCAACCAGGATGGCGCACGGGACTGGACGCTGCCGCGCCGGGTGGACACCATCCGCGCCGGCCTGGGCGCGATCTGGATGGGCGCCGGCGCCACCATCTATAAAGTGAGCGGCAACACCGTCACCATGTTTTCCCGTTTCAAAGGCGCCGCCACGATGGACACCGGGTCCCTGCTCTGCCTGAGCAGCAACGATATCCTGGATGCCCGCCACGACGCTCCCCTCACCTCACCGCAGGCAGTTTCGATGACGGCCTCCGGCAGGTACTGCGCGGACGATCTCAACCAGGAGCTGTACACCCTCACCATCGCACCGGGTACGCTCAGGCATGCGGCGGTCAGGATCATTCCGTTGTGAGAGGATAAGGCAGTACTCTCCGGTTTGGCAGATGGACACCATCACCAATGACGTCATCATGACGTCACGTCCTTTGCCTACACTATCCGCCATGAAAATCCTGTCTGCCCTGTTCCTGTTTTTGTCGCTGGCCGGCGCCACCGCTAACGCCCAGCCGGCGCGTCCCGTCATCCTGGTGTCAATCGACGGCTTTCGCGCCGAGTACCTGGACCGGGGCGTGACGGACAACCTGGCCCGGCTGGCGGCCGGCGGCGTGCGCGCCGTGGCGATGCGTCCTTCATTCCCGTCGATTACCTTTCCCAACCATTACACGCTGGTCACCGGCCTGCGGCCCGACCATCACGGCATCGTCGACAACGAGATGGACGATGCCGCCATTCCCGGCCAGCACTTCACCCTGAAAAACCGCGCGGCTGTTACCGACCGCCGCTGGTGGGACCAGGCCGAGCCGGTATGGGTGACCGCCGAGCGCCACGGCGTACGCAGCGCGACGCTGTTCTGGCCCGGGTCGGAAGCGGACATCCGGGGCGTGCGCCCCACCGTCTCGCCCAGGTTCGATGGCAAACTGCCGGCCGATGCGCGGGTGGACTTGCTGCTATCGTGGCTGGACCGCCCGGCCGACCAGCGCTTCGGCTTCATGACCCTGTATTTCGACGATGTGGACCACGCCGGCCACGACTTCGGCCCGGACGCGCCACAGACCACCACCGCGCTGGCCGTGGTGGACCGCGCCATCGCCCGCCTGCAGGATGGATTGGCCGCCAGGCAGGTGGAAGCCGACCTGGTGATCGTCTCCGACCACGGCATGGCGGCATTGAGCAAGGACCGCCTGATCCGCATGCAGGACATCGTCCCCGCCGGCAGTTACCGCGACCAGATCGACGGCCCCTATGCGGCCATGAACGCGGCGCCGGGCCGCGAGGCAGAACTGGCGCAAGCGCTGCTCCAGCCGCAGCAGCACATGCAATGCTGGCGCAAGCAGGACATTCCGGCGCGGCTGGCCTACGGTCGCAATCCGCGCGTGGCTGGCTTCCTGTGCCTGGCCGAACCGGGATGGAATATCGTCTTTGGCGACGACGCCATCGCCAGGCTCAAAGGCGGCAACCACGGCTACGACAACGCCGTCCCCGAAATGGCCGCGATCTTCATCGCCGCCGGTCCCGCGTTCAGGCGCGGCGTGGTGCTGCCGGCGTTCGACAATGTCGATGTGTACCCGCTCGTGATGCGCCTCCTCAATCTCGCGCCGCTGCCGTCCGATGGCGATATCGCGCCGCTGTTGCCGGCGCTGGCAGCGCCGCAATAAACCAATCACGCCACTGATACAGGCCTGCCAGCTACGCCTTACGCCAACGCCCACACCGGCGGCTGCCCGATGGCCGCGCGCAGCGCATCGAGCAGCACCGTCACGCGCGCCGGCGGCTGGCGCAGCGCCCGCAACGCGTGGATGCCGGTGGTGGCGCGCGGCTGCTGCGACCATTCGGGAAACAGCTGGCGCAGCTGGCCGGCCTTGATATCGGGCTCCACCACCCAGTCCGGCAAGTACGCAATCCCCATGCCCTCCTGCGCGGCCAGGCGCATCGCCTCGAAATCGTCGCAGGCGAATACCGGCTGACCACCGCAGGCGCGCGCCGGGTGACCCAGCACGTCGGTCCAGCCCAGTAAATCCGCGCCATGCAGCTTGTCGATCAGGCGATGGCAGCCGATGGCGTTGACTGCGGCCGGTGTGCCCGCGCGCTCCAGGTATGCCGGGCTGGCGCACAGGATGCGGGTCTGGGTGGCCAGGCGGCTGGCGATCAGCGTGCTGTCGGCCAGGTCGCCGATGCGGATCACCAGGTCCAGGCGCTCGGCCACCGGGTCCGCCAGCCGTTCCGTCAAATCCAGTTCCACCCGCAGGTCGGGATACTGGCTGGCCAGTTGCCCCATCACCGGCAGCACGTAGCGCTTGCCGAAGGTGGGAAAGCACGCCACCCGCAGAATGCCCGTCACCTCGCCCTTCATCGAAGCGAGTTCCTGCTGGGCGTCGGCCAGCGCGTCGAGGATCTGGCGCGCGCGTATCAGCAGTGCTTCGCCGGCATCGGTGAGCGTGAGCAGCCGCGTGGAACGCAGGAACAGCGGCGACTCCAGGTGCTCTTCCAGCATGTCGATCTGGCGGCCGATGGACGACGGCGTGCGCCCGCGCCGGCGGCCCGCGCCGGAAAAACTGCCCTCGCGCGCGACATCGACGAACACGCCGAGAAATTCCGCGAATTTTTCTGATTGCATCTTTGCGTTCCTTGCATAGCTGTTGTGGGACGGCGCCCGCTTATCACGCACGCCGTCCGGTTTTACGCTTCTTCCACGGCACTTCAACTCTACCAAGGAAAAAATAATGCACACACCGGATTACGACCAACTCTCCCTGTTCATCGACGGCGCCTGGCTCGATGCGGGCAACCGCGACACCGCACCCGTCATCAACCCCGCCAGCGGCGCCATCCTGGGCCGCGTGCCGCTTGCCACCGCCGCCGACCTGGACCTGGCCTTGACTACCGCGCGCACCGCCTTCGACATCTGGCGCCACACCGTGCCGGCCGAACGCTCGCGCATCCTGCGCCAGGCAGCCACGCTGATGCGCGAGCGCGCCGAGCACATCGCCACCCTGATGACGCTCGAGGAAGGCAAGCCGCTGGCCGAAAGCCGCGACGAAGTGCTGCGCGCAGCCGAATACTTCGAGTGGTTCGCCGAGGAGGCGCGCCGCATCGATGGCCGCGTGGTGCCGTCCAACCGCCCCGGCGTGCAGCAACTGGTCAAGCGCCAGGCGATCGGCGCCGTGGCCGCCTTCACGCCGTGGAACTTCCCGGCCATCACCCCGGCCCGCAAGCTGTCGGCGGCGCTGGCCGCCGGCTGCAGCGTGATCCTGAAACCGGGCGAGGAAAGCCCGGCCACCGCGCTGGCGCTGGCCCGCTGCCTGGACGACGCCGGCCTGCCCAAGGGCGTGCTGCAAGTGGTGTTCGGCGTGCCGGACATGGTGTCCGCCAGGCTGATCGCCTCGCCTGTGATCCGCAAGGTGGCGTTCACCGGCTCGGTGCCGGTGGGCCGGCTGCTGTCGGAACGGGCCGCTGCGGGCGTCAAGCCGATCACGCTGGAACTGGGCGGCCATGGTCCGGTGCTGGTGTTCGACGATGCCGATATCGAGGCTGCCGCCGTCGGCGGTGCGGCCAATCGCTTTCGCGGCACGGGCCAGATCTGCATCTCGTCCACCCGCTTCCTGGTCCAGCGCGGCGTGTACGACCAGTTTGTCGAACGCTTCGTCGCCGCCACCGGCGCGCTGGTGATCGGCGACGGCATGGCGCCGCAGACGCAGGTTGGCCCACTGGCCAATCCGCGTCAACTGGCCAAAATGGAGGCCCTGGTTGCGGACGCCGTCGAACAGGGCGCCACCGTGCTGGCCGGCGGCAAACGCATCGACCGCCCCGGCTATTTTTTCGAGCCCACCGTGCTGGCCGACGTGCCGATGACGGCGCGCATCATGCATGAAGAACCATTCGGTCCGATCGCCGTGCTGCTGCCGTTCGACACCCTCGCCGACGGCCTGGCGGAAGCCAACCGCCTGCCCTACGCCCTGTCGGCATATGCCTTTACGACGAATGCCCGCACCGCGCTCGACGTGGGCGACGGCCTGGAAGCGGGCATGATCGGCATTAACCAGTACCGCATCGTCGCCACCGAACTGCCGTTCGGCGGCATGAAGGAAAGCGGCCATGGCTCCGAAGGCGGCGCCGAGGGCATCGGTCACTATCTGACCAATAAATTCATCAGCCAGGCCTAAGAGCGCTCTAAATGGCATTTGTGCAAAAGGCGCATAACGGCTTATTACCAACGGCCAGTTATCGCCTTGTCAAAACATTGTTACGCTCAAAAACGAATGGAACACCAACTTTGAGGAGCAGGACAATGGCGCAAACGCTAAGGGTGAACGGCCACGAACATGTCGTGGATGTCGAGGGCAGCACGCCGCTGCTGTGGGTGATCCGCGACGTGATCGGCATGACCGGCACCAAGTTCGGCTGCGGCATCGCCCAGTGCGGCGCCTGCACCGTGCACCTGGACGGCAACCCGGTGCGATCGTGCGTGCTGCCCGTGTCCAGCGTCGGCAACCGCGAGGTGACCACCATCGAAGCGGTCGGCGCCACCGACAGCGGCAAACGCATCCAGGATGCGTGGCTGGCGGTGGACGTGGTCCAATGCGGCTACTGCCAGTCGGGCCAGATCATGTCGGCCGCCGCGCTGCTCGAGCGCACGCCCAACCCCACCGATGCCGATATCGACGCCGCCATGTCCGGCAATATCTGCCGCTGCGCCACCTACGTGCGCATCCGAGCCGCCATCAAGCAGGCGGCTACCGGCAAGATCGTGGTCACGCAAGCCATTCCCGTCGCCACGATCGGAGGCCGCAAATGAGCCACGTCATTGACACCGTTTCGACCGGGCGCCGCCAGTTGCTGAAAGCTGCCGGCCTGTCGGTGGCCTTCGTGTGGCTGGCCACGCCCAAGACCGCCCTCGGCGCGGTCACCCCGCACCGCCAGCCCGGCGACGCCAGGGCGGCAGCAGCCGACGGCGCGCCTGCGTTTGCCCCCAACGCCTTTGTGCGCATCGACGCCAGCGGCGCCATTCGCCTGGTGATGCCGATGGTGGAAATGGGCCAGGCCATCTACACCGGTTCGTGCATGCTGCTGGCCGAAGAACTGGACGTGGGCCTGGACCAGATCCAGGTCGAACATGCACCGGCCAGCGACGAGCTGTATGGCATGAAGCTGCTCAAGGGGCAAATCACCGGCGGCTCCACCAGCACCCGCAGCACCTTCACCGAACTGCGCACGGCAGGCGCCATCGCCCGCACCCTGCTGGTATCGGCGGCTGCCGCGAAGTGGAAGGTGGCGCCCGGCGACTGCGTGGTCGAACGTGGCGTGATCCGGCACCAGGCCAGCGGCAGGACGCTCACCTACGGCCAGGTGGCTGCCGCCGCCAACCGGTTGCCCGACCCCGGCGACGTCAAACTCAAGTCGCCCGGCGAATTCCGCCTGATCGGCAAACCGATGGCGCGCCTCGATTCGGCCGACAAGGTGGCCGGTACCACAAAATTCGGCATCGACGTCAGCGTACCCGGCATGCGGGTGGCGACAGTGAAGGCCTGCCCCACTTTCGGCGGCAAGCTGGTGAAGTTCGACGACCGCGCCACGCGGTCCGAACCCGGCGTGATCGAAGTGCTCAGGATAGCCAACGCGGTGGCCGTGGTGGCCGTGCATTTCGGCGCGGCCAACCGCGGCATGGAGCTGCTCGACATCGAATGGGACCGGGGCGCCAATGCCATGCTCACCACCCGCGACCTGCGCGCCGGCCTGGCTGCCAGCCAGGCCAGCGGCAAGGCCATCGTCGGGCGCGAAGCAGGCACGCGCCCGCAAGGCGAATTGATCGAGGCAACCTACAAGCTGCCGATGCTGGCTCACGCCACCATGGAGCCGCTTAACGCCACCGTCCACGTCACCGCCGATCGCTGCGAGATCTGGGCCGGCACCCAGGTACCGACCCGGGTGGTGGCCAATGCCGCGAAAATTACCGGCCTGGCGGTGGGACAGGTGGTGCTGCACCCGCAATACCTGGGCGGCGGCTTCGGCCGCCGGCTCGAGAGCGACTACGTGGACCAGGCAGTGATGTTCGCCAAACTGGTCAAGTATCCGCTCAAGATCATCTGGACCCGCGAAGAAGACATCGGCCACGACATCGTGCGCCCTATGTACCACGACGTGATTTCGGCGGTGGTCGATGCCAAGGGCATGCCGGTGTGGTACGGCGACCGCATTTGCAGCGCCACCGTGTTGGGCCGCTGGCGGCCGGGTGGCATGCGCCCGAACGGTCTCGATGGCGACGCCATCGAATGCGTGGCTGACATGCCGTACGCCATCCCCAACATGAAGGTGGAATGGGTGCGCCACGACATGCCGCCCGGTTTGCTGGTCGGCTGGTGGCGCGGCGTGGGCGCGCTGCACAACCTGTTCATCGTCGAGAGCTTTTTCGATGAACTGGCTCACTGCGCCAAGACCGATCCGGTGGCATGGCGCCGCGCCCTGCTGCGCCACAATCCGCGTGCCACCGCAGTGCTGGACCTGGCGGCCGCCAAGATGGGCTGGGGCGCCGCCCTGCCCCCGCGCGTGGCCCGTGGCGTGGCGCTGGGCGAGCCGTTCGGCAGCAAGGTATGCGCGATGGTGGAGGTGGAAGTCACGCCTGCCGGCGACGTGCGCCTGCGGCGCGCCGTGGTGGCGGTCGATTGCGGCATTCCTGTCAACACCGGCTCGATCGAAGCGCAGATCCAGGGCGGGCTGCTGTTCGGCCTGTCCGCCGCGCTGTTCAACGAAGTGACCATCGCCAACGGCGCCATCGAGCAAAGCAATTTCAACGACTACCGCATGATCAGGATGAACGAAACGCCCGACGTGGAAGTCCACATCGTCCACAACACCGAGGCGCCCGGCGGCATCGGCGAAGTGGGCACGGCGATTGCCGCACCGGCACTGGCCAACGCAATCTTTGCGGCCACCGGCGTGCGCCTGCGCGAGCTGCCGATCCGCCGCGAGCTGCTGGCACAAAAAGGGAGCAAGGCATGAAACGCATCGTGATCCTGGCGCCCGTGTGCGCCGCCATCCTCGGTACGGCAGCTTACTTCTACCTCACCCGATCCGATCCCACCCCGGGCACGGCGCCGGTATTGGCCGGCGCGCCGGCGTCCGCGTCGAAGATCGTGCGCGGCGCATACCTGGCCAAGGCAGCCGATTGCGTGGCGTGCCACACCGTCTCCGGCGGCAAGCCGTTTGCCGGCGGCCTGCCGTTCAAGCTGCCGTTCGGCACCCTGTACTCGTCCAACATCACGGCCGACCAGAAGACCGGCATCGGCAACTACAGCGACGACGACTTCGTGCGTGCGCTGCACGACGGCGTGCGCCACGACGGCAAGCGGCTCTACCCGGCCTTCCCGTACACGTCGTATTCGCTGCTGAGCCGCGAGGACGCGCTGGCGATCAAGGCGTATTTATTCAGCCTGCCCACAGTCACGCAGGAGACGCCGACACCGGACCTGGCATTCCCGTTCAACCAGCGCTGGGCAATGGGCTTCTGGAACGCGGCGTTCTTCAAGAGCGAGCGTTTCAAGCCCGCCCCCGACAAATCGGCGCAATGGAACAGCGGCGCCTACCTGGCGATCGCGCTGGCCCACTGCGCCGAGTGCCACACGCCGCGCAACATCGGCTTCGCGCTCGACCACCGCAATGAACTGAGCGGCGCCGTGGTCAACGGCTGGCAGGCGCCCAATATCACGTCCGACCCGGTCCACGGCATCGGCAAATGGACCGACGCCGAGTTGTACCAGTACCTGCGCGCCGGCCACGCACCGGGCCACGGCGCGGCCTCGGGACCGATGCGCGAAGCCGTGGAAAACAGCCTGCAATACCTGGACCCGGCCGATATCCGCAACCTGGTCACCTACCTGCGCAGCGTGCCGCCACGCACCGGCGACAATCCGATCGTGGTCAATCCCAAACCGGACAGCGTGGCTGCGGCAGGCCCGTACGCCCCGGCACCGGGCACCCCGGCCAACCTCAAGGACGGCCTGCGCCTGTTCGAAAGCAGCTGCGCCAGCTGCCATCAATGGAACGGCGCCGGCCCGCAATCGCAGTACGCCGCGCTGCTGGGCGCGCGCTCGGTAAACGACCCGTCAGGCCGCAACGTGGTGCAGATGATCCTGTCCGGCACCCGCGCCCAGATCGCCGGCGCGGAAGTGTTCATGCCGTCGTTCCGGGCGTCGTTCACCGACGACGAGATCGCGCAGTTGAGCAACTACGTGATTTACCAGTTCGGGAGCAAGCAGGGCAAGGTGACGGCGGCGGATGTAGCGAAACATCGCCAGCAATAAGCACAACAACTCTGCGTCAAAGAACGGCGGTAAAAACAAAAGCGAAAGCACGACGCAGGAAGATGTGGCGCGGCCGCGTGGGCTGGCGGTGGACTGCCACCACTTGTGCGCGGTGTGCACAGCGGTTAGTCGGCAGGGGCTGATTATCAAACCGGTGGTTCGTCGTTAAGCTCGATTCACCTCTACTTTTTCAGGAACCCATCATGAAAGCCATCACCTTCGACAAATTCGGCGCCAGCGACGTCCTCACACTGGGCGACGTGCCCGAACCGGTACTGCGTCCCGACGACCTGATCGTGCGCACCCACGCGGCCGGCGTCAACCGCGCCGACCTCACCCATCGGCGCGGCGGCTACGGCTGGCCCGACTTCGGCGACTCCGCCATCATGGGCCTGGAAATCGCTGGCGAAGTGATTGCCGTCGGCGCCAACGTCAAGGAATTCAAGTTCGGCGACCGCGTGATGGGCATCGTCGGTGGCGGCGCGTATGCCGAAGTCTCGCGCATAGACCATCGCATGGCGATGCCGATTCCTGCAGGCCTCGACTACATCCAGGCAGCGGCAATCACCGAAGTCTTCGTCACCGCGCACGAAGCCTTGCTCCACCTGGGCAGGCTGGAAAAAGGCGAAACGGTGCTGATCCACGCCGGCGCCGGCGGCGTGGGCGGCGCGGCCGTGCAGCTGGCGCGCGCGGCCGGCGCCACCGTGATCACGACCGCGCAGGCAAGCGCCCACGACCTGGTGCGCCGCATGGGCGCCCACCACGCGATCGACTACGAGTACGAAGACTTCGCGCAGGTGGTGGCAACGCTGACCGGCGATCGCGGCGTGGACGTGATCCTCGACTTCATCGGCGCGCCGTACTTCGAGCGCAACGTCAATGCGCTGAACTTCGGCGGGCGCCTGGTGCAGATCGGGATCATGGGCGGCATCGAGAACGCAAAAATCCCGCTCGACCGCCTGCTGTACCGACACCTGCACATCATCGGCACGGTCATGAAGTCGCGCAGCCAGGAAGTCAAGCACGCCATGTCGCGTCGCTTCAAGGAACGCTGGCTGTCGCAGTTCGGCAAGGATGGCCTGACCCCGGTCATCGACAGCGTCTTCCCGCTGTCCCAGGCCGGCGCCGCGCAGCAGCGCATGGAAGATGGTCTGAATGTCGGGAAAATCGTGTTGACCATGTAATACCACTCGCGCCTTGGCCCCGCAGCGCGGGCTGCTGCACAAGCGGCCCTCCTGCGTGTCAGACGAATAAGTGGGCTGGAACAGTTTATAATCGAACGAAAACCCTTCTTGCCCACATTGCCCCACCCTAGAGTGGCAAGCAAATTCCCAGGGAGCAATCAAATGGTTACCAGACTGACCAAACCAAAATCATTGGAATACGATCCCCCCTCGAACAATGCTGTAAGTACCCGGATTTCAGCTCCCGCCAAGCTGGCGTGGGGCAGGATACCGTCGCGCTTCAAGACAGAAATTATCGCGGCGGTTGAACAGCGATCCCCTGACAGCGATGCCTCTACCAAGATCGTGAAGGTTGGCAGCCAGCTGCTTAAGGTTCGAAACGTTGCCTCTGGCTTTAGGGTTATCTACGAGCCTGGCGAGGATGGGAACACCATTGTCTCCGTACTTACGCCGCGCGAGGTACGTCTTGCGAAAGGCTGAGATTGGCCTCCTCGATAATCAACGCAAATCAGTTTCACGCTTTCAATTTTGATCCAGCAGCGCTGGCGATATGGAACCGTGATCTGGCGGCGTTAGGCACTCTGATTTCAGCGCGCGCAGCACCGAACGACACGACAAAGTCCACCTTTGACCAGGTAGTGCAACTAGGCGGGCACAGGCTGAAAATTCTGCAAAAAGTTAAGTAGATAGCTGCAACGTGCCCGCCCTTATCAACCCTCGGTTGCCGCCATCGCCTTCTGCCACGCCGGACGCGCTTCGATGGCGGCGGTGAAGGCTTGCAGGCGCGGCCAGCGGCTGCCTTCGGGCTGTTTGACGGCGATGCCGACCGGGAAGCTGAGCATGATGTCGGCGCCGGTCAGGCTGTCGCCGATGAAGTAGCCCGATGGTTCGAGGATGCTTTCCAGGTAGTCAAAGTGGTTCGTCACTTCGCTGTCGATGCGGCCGTGCAGCGGCACGCCGCCGTCGCCGAGGCGCGAAACGTAAATGCGCAGCAGCAGCGGGATCATGGCCGAGCCTTCGGCGAAGTGCATCAGTTGCAGGTGGCGCAGCGCGGCGGGCGTGCCGGGGGCTGGTTGCAGCGCGCCCTTGCCGTAGCGGTCCAGCAGGTACTGGACGATGGCGCCCGATTCCTCGATCAGCACACCGTCATCTTCGAGCAGCGGAGATTTGCCCAGCGGGTGGATGGCCTTGAGTTCGGGCGGGGCGAAATTGGTGACGGCGTCGCGCTGGTAGCGTACCAGTTCGTACGGCAGGCCCAGTTCTTCGAGCAGCCAGACGATGCGCTGCGAGCGGCTTTTGTTGAGATGGTGTACCCGAATAGCCATGTATGTCTTCCTGTCTGCATAAACGTTGGAAAACGATTGTACAACAGCGGTTACGCCGGCTCAGGCTGCAATCAAATCGGCGGGATTGAGCATCAACGCCAGCCGCTCCGGCGGCAACGGACGGCTGATCAAATAGCCCTGCAATTCGTCGCAGCCGTTCTCGGACAGGAAGCTGCGCTGCTGCTCGGTCTCCACGCCCTCGGCGATCACGCGCAGCTTCAGGCGATGCGCCAGGCCGATGATGGAGCTGGCGATGGCCTCGTCGCCGTCGCTGCGGCCCAGGTCGCGCACGAAGGACTTGTCGATCTTGAGGGTGCTGATCGGGAACGACTTCAAGGCCGACAGGCTTGAATAGCCGGTGCCGAAGTCGTCGATCGACAGGAACACGCCCATCGCCCGCAACTGCCCCATCTTTTCCACCGCCTGCGCCAGGTCGCGCATGATCACGCCTTCGGTCA
Organism: Duganella sp. FT27W; assembly: GCF_009295655.1. Classification (NCBI taxonomy): domain Bacteria; kingdom Pseudomonadati; phylum Pseudomonadota; class Betaproteobacteria; order Burkholderiales; family Oxalobacteraceae; genus Duganella; species Duganella sp. FT27W. Next base: position 359,820 of record NZ_WHIV01000001.1, on the reverse strand, counting down.
CTTCCAGCTCCAGCCAGCGCGGCTCCATGCCGCTGTCGGCCAGCGCCCGCGCCACGCGGTCCACCAGGCCCTGTTCCTCGAACTGGCGCGGCGAGACGTTGACGGAAATGCGCAGCGGCGCCAGGCCGGCGTCCTGCCAGGCCTGGTTCTGGAAGCAGGCGGTGCGCAGCACCCATTCGCCCAGCGCCACGATCATGCCGCTTTCCTCGGCCAGCGGGATGAAGCGATCGGGCCCGATCACGCCGCGCGCCGGATCGTCCCAGCGCACCAGTGCCTCGCAGCCGAAGATGCGGCCGCTGCGCATGTCCACCTTGGGCTGGTACATCAGGTGGAACTGCTGCAGGTCGAGGGCGACGCGCAGCCCTTCCATCAGGCGCAGCTTTTCCTCGATATTGACGTTCATTTCGCGGGTGTAGAACTGGTAATTGTTCTTGCCCAGGTCCTTGGCCCGGTACATGGCGGCGTCGGCATGCATCAGCAGGGTTTCGGCGTCGCCACCGTCGTGCGGATAGACGGCCACGCCGATGCTGCAGCTGACCTGCACCTCCTGCCCTGCCACGCACATCGATTGCAGCACCGCGTGGCGCACGCGCTCGATCACGGCGGTTGCGCGCGCCGACTGGTCGGCGCCCTCGGCATCGAGCATCAGCACGAATTCGTCGCCGCCGAAACGGCCCACCGTGTCGCCGGCGCGCACGCAGCCGGCCATGCGCTCGGCCACCACCTTGAGCAGTTCGTCGCCGGCGTTGTGGCCCAGGCCATCGTTAACCAGCTTGAAGCCATCGAGATCGATGAAAGCGACCATCACGGAGCCGCCATCGGCCACCATCTGGCTCAGACGCTCGGTGATGCGGATACGGTTGGGCAGGCCAGTGAGGTTGTCGTGGTGGGCCAGGTGCAGCATGCGTTCCTCGGCCAGCTTGCGCTCGGTGATGTCGCGCACGATGGCGACAATGCCGCCTTCCACCGACACCACCTGCTTTTGCATCCAGCGCGGGTAGCGCGGCTGGGTGGTATTTTCCCATTCGCGCTCGTGCACACCGCCGTCCTCGCTGGCCTGCACCAGCAACTGGAACATGCCGCCTTTTTGCGCTTCCGGGATCATTTCCAGCAGCGTCATCGAACACAATTCGGCGCGCGACATGCCGGTCATGCGCTCGGCGCGGGCATTGACGTCGATGAAGCGAAAGTCGGTGATGGCATTGCCGGCATCGCGCACCTCGCGCAGCACGAAGAAGGCATCCAGGCTGGCAGCGGAAGCGGCGGCAAAGGTTTCACGCGCACGGCGCACGCGGGTGCGGTTGCGCGCGCCCTGCCAGGCCCAGATCCACAGCAGCACAGTGCCCACGATCAGCACCAGGCTGACCATGGCCATGACCCACAGCTTGTCGCGCGTTTCGCGCTCGAACGGCGCCATCTGCTCGTTTTCGTCCAGACCCGCCACCACCCGCAGCGGCACCTGGTGCAGCTCGCGCGCGGCGGCAAAGCGCTTCACGCCGTCGTCCACATCGACACCGCCGGCCGGCAGTTGCTGGCCGTACGACACCTGGTCGCCCACGCGCAGCGCGCGCACCACGTCGTCGGCGCCGACCAGCGCCAGCATGCCGCGTTCACCCAGGCGGCTGCGCTCGTAGTCGCTGGTAAAGTAGGCGGGATCGGTTTCCAGCATGACGATGCCGGCGAAATTGCCACGGGCGTCGTCCAGCCTGCGCGTGAAATGCAGGTGGGCGTCGGACTTGACGGCGTCGCGCTGGGCGTGGCTGACAAAAATGCCGCCGCTGTCGCGCTGCTGGTGATACAGGAAATAGGCCTGATCGGCCACCGAGAGCGGTTGCGCGCGCGGATTGCTGGCCACCACCATGCCGTCGCGATCGGCCATGCTCACGGCGAACACCATGCTGGGGGGCAGCAGGCCTTCGCGCGCGAGCTCGGTCAGCGCACCCGGCGAACCGCTGCGCTCGACCGCGTACTTCATCACGCGCAGGGTCTGGTCGATGCTGTCCACGCTGCGCGCCACTTGCGCCTCGTAGGTGCCCAATATTTCGCCTACCGTGTTGACGGCAGCGGCGCGGGCGCGTTCGCGGCCCTGCTCGATGTCGTGCCAAGACAGCAGCCACAGGCCGGCCAGCAGCGCCAGCGCGAACAGCGGCAGCGAGATATAGGTATCGAGCCCGCGGCGCAGCCAGCGCGCAAACAGTTGAACGATCATGTGAGGCTCCTCGCCCATGCCACGGGCCGCCCGGCGAATGCGCGCGGGCGGGCCCGGACGGGCGTCTGCACTAACTAAAAAAATGGGGGGCAGGAAATTCGGACGGGCCGCATCAATGCGGCCCTGCGCAACCAGCCGAAGCCGGGCGCGATGAGGTGTTACCAGCACTACCCAATGGCCAATTTCATGCCATACGGAAATATACCAAAGATTCTCACCAAAAACCACCAATTGTTTGATAGAAATACACCAATAGTTACTTTGTATTACTAAATTAGCGCGGGTTTTGGCACCCCTGGTCAGGTGCGTTCCAGCGCTTCCACCAGTTGCTCGATGCTGAACGGCTTGAGCAGCAATTGCGCGCCATCGAGCATGGATCTCGGCGTCTGACCGCTGGCGAAAATCACCCGCAGGCCTGGTCGCAACGCCAGCGCGCGCGCGGCCAGTACCTCGCCCGACAGGTCGGGCAGCGAAATATCGGTGAGCATGATGTCGAACTCGCCCCCGTCCAGCGCGGCCAGGGCGCTGGAAGCGTCGCCGCAGGCGGTGACCTGATGGCCCAGCAGTTCGAGCAGTTCGGCGGTGGTCTCGCGCAGTTCCGGTTCGTCCTCCACCAGCAGGATGCGGCGGCCGGCGTCCCGGTGGCCGGCATCCCGGTGCCCGCCATCCGGCTGCCCTGCAGGCTCGCCGGGCAGCCGATCAGGAGCCATCGTTGCCGTTGCAGAGGTAGCCGCCATGTCGGTCGTATCCGCCGACGTATCGGCCGCTTCGCCAGCTTCCGCCAGTTCGGCATGTTCAGCCATTTCCGGCGCTTCGACCACCTCCGTCCTGCGCGTCAGCTGGGCCAGCATCGCCGCTGCCGGTTGCGCCGTCAGTTGCGCCGCGTGCTGGCGGTTGGCCAGGACATGGCGCACCTTGCGCGCCAGCGCTTCGCGGGTGTACGGCTTGCCCAGCAAGTCCACGCCGGCGTCGAGCCGGCCGCCGTGGACGATGGCGTTCTCGGTGTACCCGGACGTAAACAGCACCGCAATGCCGGGCAGGCGTTCGCGCGCCTTGCGCGCCAGTTCGGGACTGCGCAACGGGCCGGGCATCACCACGTCGGTAAACAGCAGGTCGATCGGCATGCCGCTGTCGATGATGGACAGGGCGCTGGCGGCGTCGTTTGCCTTTAAAACCCGGTAACCGAGTTCGCCCAGCATTTCGACCACGGTGGCGCGCACGCCTTCGTCATCTTCGGCCACCAGGATGGTCTCCTGGCCGCCGACCACGGCGCGCGTTTCCGGCGGCGCCGGGGCGTCCTCGATATCGGTGGAGCGCGGCAGGTACAGCTTGACCGTGGTGCCGCAACCGGGCTCGCTGTAGATCTGCACGTGGCCACCGGACTGGCGCACGAAGCCATACACCATCGACAGTCCCAGGCCGCTGCCCTTGCCTTCGGGCTTGGTGGAAAAGAACGGGTCGAAGGCCTGCGCCATGATCTCGGGCGACATGCCGGTGCCGGTGTCGCTGACGGCGATCATCACGTACTGGCCCGGAGACAGTTCCGGGTGGTTCCGTGCGTAGTGGTCGTCGAGCATGGCGTTGCCCACCTCGATGGTGAGCTTGCCCACGCCGTCCATGGCGTCGCGCGCGTTGATACACAGGTTGAGCACTGCGTTTTCCACCTGGGCGGTATCGACCAGCGTGTTCCACAAGCCGCCCGAGATCACGGTTTCCACCTCGATTTCCTCGCCCAGGCTGCGCCGCAGCATGTCTTCCATGCCGGCGATGAAGCGGCCGATGCGCACCACGCGCGGATCGAGCGCCTGGCGCCGGCCAAACGCCAGCAGGTAGCTGGCCAGCTTGGCGCCACGGGTAACGCCGGCCAGCGCCTGCTCCACGCGGCGCTGGGCGCGCGACATGTCGGCCACGTCGGCAGCCAGCAGTTGCAGGTTGCCGGAGATGACCTGCAACAGGTTATTGAAGTCGTGCGCCACGCCGCCCGTGAGCTTGCCGATAGCTTCCATCTTCTGCGCCTGCTGCAATTTGAGCGACGTGCGGCGCATCTCTTCGGCAGCCGCCCGTTCCGCCGTCATGTCGCGGCCCACGGCGTGGATAAAGCCCTCGTCCGGCACGGCGGTCCAGGACAGGATGGCATGGCCGCCGCCCTTGCGCAGCGTGCGGTTCTCGAATTTGAAGGTGCTGTGGCCCTGCGCCAGCGAGTCCATTTCGGCAATCGACGACTGGGCGTCGTCCGGGTGGATGATCTTGTGGATCGAGGTACCGATGATTTCCGCCTCGTCCCAGCCCAGCAGGCGGGTAAAGGCCGGATTGGCGGCGGTGATCCAGCCGTCGAGCGTGGTCACCAGCATGACATCGGTGGCGTGGCGCCACATGCGGTCGCGCTCCGCCGTGCGCTCGGCCACTTGCAGCTGCAATTTGCTGGCGGTGGCTTTCTGGTCCTCGATATCGGTGCTGGTGCCTACCCAGCGCTGCACCACGCCGTTGTCGTCGATGATGGGCATGGCGCGCACGATATGCCAGCGCCAGGCGCCGTCCGCGCGGCGGATCCGGTATTCGACCTCGAAATTCTGCGCGGTGGCGACCGAGGCGCGCCAGGCAGCGGCCACCTTCTCGCTGTCGTCGGCGTGGACGATGACGGTCCAGGCATCGCCGGTCAACTGGCCGGGCTGGGTGCCGGAATAGCGGTACACCTGCTCGTTGAACCAGTTAAGCGAACCGTCGGCGTCGGCCGACCACACCTGACTGGGAATCGCCTGGGCCAGGGTACGGAAGGTGTTTTCGCTGGCGCGCAGCTGCTGCTCGGCGCGGATCTTGTCGGTGGTGTCCACCACCACCACCAGCACCCCGAACGGCTTGCCCGCTTCGTCCAGGATCGGTGCGTAGTCGAGGTTCATCCACACCTGCTCCGGTTTGCCGGAGCGCAGCAACGTCATTTCCTGGTCCTTGTACGCCAGCGTGCCGCCGGCCAGCGCCACCCGGATCACGTAGTCGTTATGCTCGGCCACCTCGGGCCATGACTCGCGCACGTTGGAACCGAGCGACATCGGGTGGCGGCGGCCGGCAAACTCGGAATAGCCGTCGTTATAGATCATCACACCGTCCTCGCCCAGCAGCGCCACCATCGGCAGCGTGGACCGCAACATGGTCGACACGGTGGTCTTGAGCGATTGCGGCCAGGTGTCGATGGCGCCCAGCGCGGTACTGGCCCAGTCGTAGTAGGCGATGATCTGCGCGATATGGCCGCCGCCGTTGAGGAAGGGATAGTTCACGAGGTTACTGGCTTGTATGCGGTAAGGAACGGAGACCGACGATTATAGGACGTCGCCGCCCGAAAAAGGTGGTGCGCAAGCCAATCGTACGTTGCAGAGGAAACAAATACCCGCTATAGTGCGAATAAGAATCATTATCATTTCTTAGGACTGTTGACGACCAACCGCATGGATATTCCACAAGAACTCCGTAAACTGGGCCTCAAGGCCACCCTGCCCCGCCTGCGCATCCTGCAGCTCTTCCAGGAATCGAAGTCCAAGCACATGAATGCCGACGATGTCTATCGGCTGCTGCATGACGAGGGCATCGACATGGGACTGGCCACCGTGTACCGGGTGCTGATGCAGTTTGCCGATGCCGGCATCCTGATCCGCCGCCATTTCGAATCGGTCGCCTCGGTCTTCGAACTCAATGAAGGCGGCCACCACGACCACCTGATCTGCACCAATTGCGGCAAGATGGAGGAATTCCTCGACGCCGAAATCGAGCAGCGCCAGGAAGCCGTGGCCCGCGAACGCAACTTCGTGCTGCACGAGCACTCGCTGTCGCTGTACGGTTTTTGCGGCGACTGCGCCGACACATTAAAGCCTGGCATGGGCAAACGCTTCCGCCGCAACTGAACGCCTGAAAAACCTCCAGCGCGGCGTTGCAGCGCCTTGCCGTACTGGCGTACTGTCTTCGTTGCAGCTCCTTGCTCTGGAGGTTTTGTCAGGGCGTTCAGTTGACGCGATGGAGCGCTTTTACGCCGCCTGCAGCTGCAGGCCGTCCTCGATAAACCGCCGCGCCATCGCGGCGGGCAGTGGGCGGGCGTAGCAATAGCCCTGGATTTCGTCGCAGCGCCAGGCGGCCAGCATGGTGCGCTGCTGTTCCGTCTCCACGCCTTCGGCGATCACGGTCAGCCCCAGGCTGTGACCGAGGCTGATGGTGGCCTGGACGATCGTGCTTTGCTCGCTCACGGTGTGCATATTGCGCACGAACGACTGGTCGATCTTGAGCTTGTGGATCGGGAAGCGCGACAGGTACGCCAGGCTGGAATAGCCGGTGCCGAAATCGTCGATGGCCAGTTTCAACCCCAGGCCACGCAGCCGCTGCAGCAGCGCAATCGCCATTTCGGCGTTTTCCACCATCACGCTCTCGGTGATTTCCAGCTCGATCGACGAAGGCTCCACGCCGGTGGCGGCCAGCACGCTCTCCAGGTGCGCCAGGAAGCCCGGTGCGGCAAACTGGCGCGGCGAGATGTTGATCGCCACCTGCACCGCCTGGCCGGTCTCGCGGTGCCATTCGGCGGCCTGTCGGCAGCCCTCCTCGATCACCCATTTACCGATCGGCACGATCAGGCCCGATTCCTCCGCCATGGGAATGAAATCGGCCGGCGATATCAGCTGCCCCATGCGGCGCCAGCGCAGCAGCGCCTCGAAGCCCACCAGGCGGCCGTCGCGCAGGCCTTGCTGCGGCTGGTAATGCAGTTCCAGTTCGTCGCGTTCGATGGCGTGGCGCAGCAGCGCTTCCATGTCCAGCCGCTCGCCGGTTTGCGCCGTCAGCTCCGGGCCATAAGTGACCAGGCTGTCGCCGCCGGCCTTGCGCGCCGCCTGTAACGCGGCGTCGGCATGGCGCAGCAGCGCCTGCGGCGACTGGCCGTGCAGCGGATAGCTGGCCGCGCCCAGGCTCAATGTGGTGAAAATCTCGTGGCCTTCGCAGTCGTAGGGATTGCGCACTTCCTCGCGCAGGCCGGCCAGCGCCAGCTCGAATTCCACGCTGTCGCAGCCCACCCGGTACAGGATGGCGAAGTTGGCGCCGTCGAGGCGGAACACTTCACCGCCGCTGCGCTCGGCCGCCAGCCGCAAACGGACCGCCAGTCCCACCATCACGCGGTCGCCGAAAGCGTGGCCGAAGCCGCCGATAATGCGCGAAAAGCGGTCGATGGTGCCCAGTACCACGGCGTGGCGGCCGCTGCTCGCGGGCTGGGCGGCCAGCGTGTGCAGCCTGGCCTCGAAGGCGCGGCGGTGCGGCAGTCCGGTGAGCGGGTCGTGGCCGGCCAGGTGTTTGAGTTCATCCTCCACCCGCACCCGTGCCCGGACGTGGTACAGCAGGAACAGGCCTGTGAGCACGGCCAGCACATCGAAAATGTGGATCAGCGCGGTGATCGAGGAAATGCTGCGGCCAGCCAGCGTGCCGTTGTCGTACAGCGCTTCCTGGACCCGCAGCTGCATCGCATCGACTTGCGTGCGCAGCGCCTTGACGTCGTCGTTCATCGTCACCAGCAGGCGGCGCGCGGCCTCGGAATGCGCATCGGCTTTGGCATCGGTATCGGCGCCCACCAGGCGCTCGAATTCGGGCGCCATGGCGACGATGCGCAGGGTGCCGTCGCGCAATACGCCCAGCTCCGGGCCATCGCCCAGGCTGGGCCGCAGTTGCCCCAGTGTGGAATCGAGTTCGCTGCGGCCCATGCGTTCCAGGAAGCGGAAGCGGTCCGGCGTAATCGACTCCGTGTATCGTTTATCGAACGCCAGCTGGTACCGCAGCAGCGCACTCTCGAAATCGCCGAGGTAGCGCAGCTGCGGGATGATCACAGTGAGCAGCGGCGTCTCGTTGCGGCGGATGGTGTTGGCGGTCCTCTCCATCGCCGCCGACAGCGCGAGGCTGGCAGCGATAACCAGCAGCAGCATGATGTATATGACATGGCGCGAACGGCTGGCGGAGGGGTGCATCGCTTACTCCAGTGGAGGGGTGGGTTCGGCGCCGCTGGCCTGGCGCAGGCAGCGCAGCAGCGCATTGGCCTCGAATGGTTTGCTCAGGAAGCAGCTGGCGCCGCCCGACAGCGCGCGCTTGCGCAGCGTCGCTTCCGGGAAGGCGGTCATCAGGATCAGCGGCAGCGCATTGCCCTGGCGGCGCAGCTGCTCGAGCAGCTCGATACCGCTCATGCCGGGCATTTGCAGGTCGGTGATCACGCAGTGGTAGCCGCCCAACGCCTCGTTGGCCAGCAGTGCGCCGGCCGAATCGTAGGCATGGGCCGAGTAGCCGTAGGAGCGCAGCAGGCTGCGCAAGGCCACCCGCACCGACTCGTCGTCGTCAACGATGGCAATATTGGAAAAATCTGGATCTGGTTGAAACACTAAGTACTCCCATGTTCGAACGGCGGCTAGCGGCCGTCCAGCGCATGGGAGAACAATACCGGTCCGGGCAGGATCCCGGAATCATACATGGGTATGAGAGGGGCGGTGCTCAGGCCAGCCCCAGCGCCTCGGCCATGCGTACCAGGTCGGCAAAGGTTTTCGCTTCCATCTTGCGCATGGCGTTGCCGCGATGGATCTTGACCGTGATTTCGCTGGTGCCCACCTCGCCGGCGATCTGCTTGTTCATCAGGCCGCGGGCGGCCAGCGCCATGATTTCGCGTTCGCGCGGGGTGAGCGTGGCGTAGCGCGCGGTGACCGCGTGCAGGGCCTGGTCGCGGCTGCGGCGCGCGCTGTCCGCTTGCAGCGCCACGTTGATGGCGTCGAGCAGGTCCTGGTCGCGGAACGGCTTGGCCAGAAAGTCGATGGCGCCCGCCTTCATGGCCCGCACCGACATCGGAATATCGCCATGGCCGGTCATGAAGATCACCGGCAGCGGCACGCCCTCGCGATTGAGGTCAGCCTGGAAATCGAGCCCGCTTACGCCCTGCAGACGTACATCAAGCAGCAAGCAGCTGGTGACATCCACGGGCGGCACGGCCAGGAACGCCGCCACCGACGGGTAGGCAGCCACCCGCATGCCCACGGAACGCAGCAGGCTGCCGATGGCGTCGCGCAGCAGCGCGTCGTCGTCCACCAGGTAGATCAGCGGTTCGATGTCAGGGGGATTCATGCAGCATCCATGGCAGGCAGGGAAACCACGATGGTAGCACCGGCCGGGGCGTCAGCTTCAGGTTCGACGGCCCAGATGCGGCCACCGTGGGTTTCGATGATGGAGCGGCAGATCGGCAGGCCCATGCCCATGCCATCGGGCTTGGTGCTGTAAAAGGCTTCGAACAGGCGCGGCATCTCGGCGGGCGGGATGCCGGGACCGGTATCGGTCACGCCCAGCCATAGCGTGTCGTCGGCGCGGCGCTCGGTGCGCAGCGTGAGCACGGCCTGGCCGGACGGGCAATGGTGCATGGCCTGGATGGCGTTCATCAGCAGGTTGATGATCACCTGCTGCAGCTGCACGCGGTCGCCGTTGACCGGCGGCAGGCCGGCCTCCAGTTCGAGCACCAGCGCCACCCGGTGGTTATTGAGTTCACGCCGCACCAGGTCCACGCTCTCCTCGGCCAGCAGGTTCAGGTCCACTCCCAGGTGCTGCGGGTCGCTGCGGCGCGCCAGCGCGCGGATGCGCTTGATCACGCCGGTGGCGCGGGCGCTCGCTTCGAGAATGGCGTTGACGGTGTAGCGCGCTTCTTCCAGGTCCGGTTGCGGACGGTTCATCCAGCGCAGACAGGCCTCGCCGTTGGTGGAAATGGCGGCCAGCGGCTGGTTCACTTCGTGCGCGATGGATGCGGCGAGTTCGCCGAGCATGGTGACGCGGGTGGCGTGCTGCAACTGCACCTGCGAGTTGTGCAAGGCGTGCTCTGATACGACGGCGGCGGTGACGTCGGTAATCGAACCGAGATATTCGCAGTCGCCATCGCGCGAAAACAGCGGTTCGGCCAGCACCTGCACATACTTGATCGAGCCGTCAGTCATCACCAGGCGATGGCGCAGATCGACGCTGCCCAGGCACTCGATGCAGCGGTCGAACGCCGCGCGCACCATCACGCGGTCGTCTGGCGCGGTGCGCGCCAGTATCAGGTCGATGGTGGGAGTAATGTCGGGCGCGTAGTCGAAAATACGTGCGGCCTCGTCGGACCAGAACATGTCGCCGCCCGGGGTCTTGATGCTGAAACTGCCGGTTTTGCTGATACGCTGGGAGCCGGCCAGGAAAGCCTGGCTGCGGCGCAGCGCCTTTTCGCGCGCCAGCAGCGCGTTGGTGGCTTCCTGGCCGCGCAGCACCAGGAAGGTGGCGATGCCGATGGCGGACATGCTGACCACCATGCGCCCTACCGCCGCGACCGAAAACACGTCGAGATGGGTGACCACGTATGACAGCGCGGTGGCCACCAGGCATGCGCCGCAAGTCCACAGCACGCCGCGCCGCTGCCATACGCTGGCCGACAACAGCACCACCACCACGTACAGCACGGCGATGGCGACATCGAGCGGCGTGAAGGTGTCGAGGATGAAAATCAGCAGCGTGCTGAGGATCAGCAGTGTGGAAAGCAGCGGTGTTCTGGCGTCCCGACGCATCTTCAACCTTGTCATTATCATAGTAATCCACGGGATTATAAGGTGTAACCAATGGTTTGCTCCCCTATACTTCGGTATAGGTAAAACGTCACCAAAAGCCCGCCGTTAGCAACCAAAGTATAATATCCGGTAACTTCCGGTTGGCATAAGCTGTGTTCATTGCCATCTCGGAGAACGCCTTGAAACTGTATGAGACGCTGGCGGCGGACATCGCCGGACAGATCGCCCAGGGCGTAATCCGCGAGGGCGAACGCATTCCTTCGGTGCGCCATACCAGCCAGCACCACAACCTCAGCGTCTCCACCGTGATCCGCGCCTTTCTGCTGCTCGAGAGCCAGGGCGTGATCGAAAGCCGGCCGCAATCAGGCTACTTCGTGCGCCGTCGCCCGCCCGGCGCGGCGCTGCCCTCGACTGCCCCGCTGCCGCCGGCGCCGGCCGAGGTGGCGCGCGCGCCATCGCTCGACATCAGCGCGCTGGTGCTCACCACCCTGCGCTCGATCGACCAGGGCAGCGTGCCGTTCGGCTCCCCCTACCCCGATCCCGCGCTGTTCCCGTGGGCGCGCCTCAATCACTACGCCACCAGCATCGGGCGCCGCAGCGGCGGGCGCATGCCGCTGTCGGACCTCCCGCCCGGCAACCCGGAACTGATACGCCAGATCGCCCGCCGTCACCTGGACAACGGGCTGGCTGTCGATGCCTCCGAAATCATCGTCACTGCCGGCGCCACCGAAGCCATCAACCTGTGCCTGCAAGCAGTGGCGCGGCCGGGCGCCGCCATCGCGGTGGAAACGCCCACCTATTACGCGCTGCTGCAGGCAGTCAGAAGACTCGGTATGCGGGTGCTGGAAATCGCCACCGATCCGCAACGGGGAATCGACCTGGCGGCGCTGGAACGCGCCATCGAGACGGACGATGTGGCAGCGTGCGTGGTGATGCCCAACTTCCAGAACCCGCTGGGCTTCCGCATGCCGGAGGAATGCCAGCGCGCGCTGGTGGACCTGCTGGCGCGCCACGATCTGCCGGTGATCGAGAACGATGTCTATCACGAGCTGTATTACGGCGACAGCCATCCGGCAAGCCTCAAGCACTTCGACACGCACGGCCTGGTCATGCACTGCAATTCGTTCTCCAAGAGCCTGACCAACGGCTGGCGCATCGGCTGGACCCTGCCCGGGCGCTGCCACGCGCAAGTGGAAAGGCTCAAGTTCCTCAACTCCCCCAGCATGCCGTCGCTGCCGCAACTGGCGATCGCCGAATACCTGCGCACCGACGGTTACGACTACCACCTGCGGCGGGTGCGCAAAACCCTGGCACAGCAGGCCAGCATCATGGCGGCGGCCGTGCTGCGCTTTTTCCCCGACGGCACCAGCGTCTCGACACCCGCCGGCGGCTACCTGCTGTGGGTCGGTCTGCCGCCCGGCGTGCAGGCGCTGGAACTGTATGCGCGCGCGCAGGAACGCGGCATCAGCCTGGCCGCCGGCGACATGTTCGCCGCCAGCGGCGCCTGGCGCCACCACATCCGCCTGAACTACAGCTATCCGTGGAACCCGGCAATGGAAGCGGCAGTGCGCACGCTGGGCCTGGTCGCGGGCGAGTTGATGGAGCCATTGCGTCGCAGCGGCTGACTTTTCGCACAACTGTACTCCCCCGCCATGGCGCGATCTGTAGCCATGGCGCGGCAGCGCGCGGCCCTATCCTGTAGCCTTCCACACCACCGCACAGGTCCCCCATGAAAATCTCCCGCATCAAGGTCGCCAACCTGCTCATGGCCGGCTTCGGCCTGATGTGCCTCCTGCTGGCCGCCGTCATCGCGCTGGCGCTGCAGGAGCAGGCCAAGCTCAATGCCGCCACTGCCGGCATGGCCGATGACCGCTGGCCCAAGATCGAACTGGCCACCGGCGTGCGCCTGCGCGTGACGGACATCGCGGTCTCGCTGCGCAACATCATGCTCAGCGACGACGCCGGCGTGCGCATGCAGGAGATCGACAACATCCACGGCTACCGGCGCGACATCGAAGCAGCCATCGCCCAGCTGGACCGCCGCGTGGTCACCCCGTCGGGTCGCACCGCGCTGGCCCGGGTACGCAACGCCTACGATGGCTACACGGCCGGCCAGGAGCGCCTGATCTCGCTCGAACAGGCGGACCGCAACGCCGAAGCCAACACCTTGCTCAACACCGAACTCAAAGCCATGCTGCAAGCGTGCCGCGCTGCGCTGGCAACCCAGATCGACAACGAGGTAGCCCTGATGCGCCAGGCCCGCGAAGACGCGGCGCACGCCTACACCCGCAACCGCGCCACCATGCTGGGACTGGGCCTGGCGGCGCTGCTGCTCTCGGGCGCCGCCGCTGCGCTGATCATCATGCGCCTGCGCCGCGCGCTCGGCGGCGAACCTGACCAGGCCGCGCACACCGCCGCCCGCATCGCCGAGGGCGACCTGAGCGCCGCCATCACGCTGCGTCCAGGCGACCAGGTGAGCATGCTGTATGAAATGGAGCGCATGCGCGCCAGCCTGGGGACACTGGTGGCGCAGGTGCGCGCCGACACCGACCTGATTGCCGCCGCCTACACCCAGATCGCCAGCGGCAACCTCGATCTGTCGGCGCGCACCGAGCAGCAGGCGGCCAGCCTGCAGGAGACGGCGGCGGCGATGGAACAGCTGACCGTCACCGTGCAGCAGAACGCCGACCATGCGCGGCGCGCCAGCGACATGGCGCAACACGCCTCGCAAGCCGCCGGCAAGGGCGGCGCGGCGGTGGCCGCCGTCAGCGACCGCATGGCGGCGATTCGCGCCTCGTCGGCGCAGATGGCCGACATCGTCGGCATCATCGACGCCCTCGCCTTCCAGACCAATATCCTCGCGCTCAATGCGGCGGTGGAGGCGGCGCGCGCCGGCGAACAGGGGCGCGGCTTCGCGGTGGTGGCTGGCGAAGTGCGGCAACTGGCGCACCGCTCGGCCGACGCCGCGCGCCAGGTAGGTGCGCTGATCAAGGCCTCGGTAGCGCAAGCCGATGCCGGCGGCGAGCAAGTGCGCGCTGCCGACGTCGCGATGCAGGAGATCGTGACCGGCGTGGCGCGGGTAGCCGACCTGCTCGGCCAGATCCGCCACGCCAGCGCAGAACAACACCAGGGTATCGCCGCCTGCAGCGACGCCGTGGTGCAGATGGACCAGGGCACGCAGCAGAACGCCGCGCTAGTGGAGCAAGTGGCCGCCGCAGCGCAGTCGCTGCAGGAGCAGTCGGTGCGGCTGGCGCAGGCGGTGGGCCGCTTCCGCATCGCCGATCCGCGCCGGGTGCCCGCAACTGAACCGGCAACCTCAGCGGCAACGTCGGCGACAACGCCGTCGCTGCGGCTGGCGGGCCGGCTGCAACGGAGCGCAGCATGAGCCTCGCGCCCGGCCAGCACTCGCTGCGGGTGGTCGTCATCGACGGCGACCGGCGCGCCTGCGAGGCCACCATTGCGTTGTGCCGCCAATGCGGCGTGCGCGTCAACGGCTGGGCGCATGACGGCACGACCGGGCTGGAACTGGTTGAATCGCTGCCGGCTGCCCCCGACCTGGTGATCCTCGACCTGCACCTGCCCGACATGGACGGCGCCGACCTGCTGCTGGCGCTGTCGATGCTGGCCCCAGCCACCAGCGTAGTGATTTGCAGCGCCGTGTGCGAACGGATCCAGGACGCGGCGCTCACACTGGCATCCACACTGGGCTTGCGGGCGCTGGGCGCGGTGCCCAAGCCGGCGCAGGCAACCGCACTGCAGGCCGCAATCCGCGCTTGCACCCACGACGGCCCTACCACGCCGCCACCGCCACGCCGGGAAGTACCGCACACGCGGACGGCGTTGGCGGTGGATGCAGCGCAGGTGCACGATGCCATCCGCAGCGACCAGTTCGAACTGCACTACCAGCCCAAGGTAGCGCTGCAAGGCACAAGGGCCCAGTTGCAAGGAGCGGAAGCGCTGCTGCGCTGGCGCCTGCCGGGCCAGGGCCTGCTGGCGCCGTGCGCCTTCCTGCCGCAGCTGGAAGCGGCCGGCATGATGGACCAGGTGACAATGGAAGTGGTGCGCCTGGCGCTGCAAGACTGGCAGGCCTGGAACCGCGCCGGCCTGGCGCTGCCGCTGTCGATTAATCTGTCGCCGCTGTCATTGACCGACCCGCACCTGGCCAGTGAACTGATCGCCGCCGTCGCGCGCGCCTGCATCCCGCCCACTTACCTCACTTTCGAGATCGTCGAATATGCCGAGGTGGCCGACCTGGCCACCGCGCTGCGCATGCTGATCAAGCTGCGCCTGCACGGCTTCGGGCTGTCGCTGGACGACTACGGCGCCGGCCATGCGTCGATGCTGCGGCTGGCGCGCTTTCCGTTCAGCGAACTGAAACTGGATCGCCAACTGGTGCACGGGGCGTGGCAGCGCCCGCACGTCAAGCCGCTCCTGCGCCACGCGATCGCCACCGCGCGCGAGTTGGGCGTGACGTCGGTTGCGGAGGGGATCGAAACGGTGGAGGATATGACGCTGCTGCGCGAACTCGGTTGCGACCAGGCGCAGGGCTACCTGGTGGCGCGGCCGATGCCGGCCGAGGCCATGCCCGACTGGCACCTGGACCGGTTGCGCGCCAGCGCCCATGCGCCGGCCTTGCGCCAGGAAACGACGCAAGGCCGGGTATTGCAGCTGCGCCGCCCGGCCTCATTCTCTGCGCCGGGCGGCGATCGCAAACGGTAACGCGGCTGGCAAGAAGTTATCGCCCGCCGCCGGCAGGCATGGCGCCCGGCGACAGCAGCACGGGGATCGATTTCGACGTGGGCGTGCCGGCGCCGTCGGCCACGCTGGCCAGCGGCACCAGGCCGTTGGTCTCCGGGTAGTAGGCGCCCAGGCAGCCGCGCGGGATGTCGTAGGCCACCAGCATGAAGCCGTCGGCGCGGCGCACCGTTTCAAGCTCGGCCCCTTCGGCGCCTTCCACCCACACGCTGCGCACATCGACCCAGTCGCCCGCCTTCATGCCCAGCATGTCGAGGTCGGCCTGGTTGATGAAGATCACGCGGCGCATGCCGAACACGCCGCGATAGCGGTCGTCCAGCGCATAGATGGTGGTGTTGTACTGGTCGTGTGAACGGGTGGTCATCATCACCATCAGCTTGTCGCCATGACGCCGGCGCGCCCGCGCAATCGGCGTATCGACCGCCACCGCGTGCGGGATGAAAGTGGCCTTGCCGCTGGCGGTGCGCCATTTCAGCTGGCGCGGTCCCACCGGCAGGTGGAAGCCGCCCGGCGCCGCGATACGCTCGTTGTAGTCGTGGAAGTCGTCGAACACCAGCGCGATATCGTCGCGGATGCGGGCATAGTCGTCGCGGTACGTGTTCCAGGCAAGGCTGTCGCGGCCCACGCCAGGACCTGAGCCCAGCGTGGCTTCAGCCATGCGCGCCACGATCGCCACTTCCGAGAGCAGGTCCGGCGACGCCGGCTGGTTGATGCCGTACGAGACGTGAACCATGCTCATCGAGTCTTCCACCGTCACGCCTTGCGGCACGCCCTGGCGTTCATCGATCTCGGTACGGCCCAGCGTGGGCAGGATCAGCGCTGCGCGACCGTGCACCAGGTGGCTGCGATTGAGCTTGGTGGTGATGTTCACGGTCAGCGCGCACGAGCGCAGCGCAGCGTACGTCACCTCGGTGTCGGGCGTGGCGACGGCGAAATTGCCGCCCAGGCCCACGAACACTTTCACTTTTTGTGCAGCCATGGCGGCGATGGTGGCCACCACGTCCAGCCCGTGGTGGCGCGGCTGCTCGAAGCCGAACACCTGTTCCATGCGGTCGAGGAAGGCGTCTGTCGGCCGCTCCTCGATGCCAACCGTGCGGTTGCCCTGCACATTGGAGTGGCCGCGCACCGGGCACAGGCCCGCGCCCAGGCGGCCGATATTCCCGCGCATGAGCATCAGGTTGGCCAGCATCTGGATGGTTGCCACGGAGTTCTTGTGCTGGGTGATGCCCATGCCCCAGGTGGCGATCACGCGCTCGCCTTTGGCGTACACCTGCGCCAGCTGTTCGATGGTGGCGCGGGGCACGCCCGATTCGGCCAGCAGCACGTCCCAGCTTTCGGCCCGCAGGTCGGCGGTAAAGGCATCGAAGCCGGTCGTATGCTCGGCGATGAAGGCCACGTCCAGCACCCGCGCGGCGTTCGCCGCGACTGCCGCGTCGTCGAGTTCCAGCACGCGCTTGGCCAGCGCCTTGATCAGCGCGAAGTCGCCGCCCACGCGCGGTTGCAGGAACAGCGAGGCGATCGGGGTGCTCGACAGGGTGATCATTTCCACCGGATCCTGCGGGCTGGCAAAGCGTTCCAGGCCGCGCTCGCGCAACGGGTTGATCGACACGATGGTGGCGCCGCGCCGGGCGCAGTCGCGCAGTTCGCCCAGCATGCGCGGATGGTTGGTGGCGGGGTTCTGGCCGAAGATCATGATCACGTCGGCATGCTCGAAATCCTCGAGCACCACCGTGCCCTTGCCCACGCCCACGGAGGCCGGCAGGCCCCGGCTGGTCGCCTCGTGGCACATATTCGAGCAATCAGGGAAGTTGTTGGTGCCGTAGGCGCGCGCAAACAGCTGGTACAGGAAGGCTGCCTCGTTGCTGGCGCGGCCCGACGTGTAGAACGCCGCCTGGTCGGGGTGGGCTAGCGCCTTGAGTTCGCGCGCCACCAGGGCGAATGCATCGTCCCACGACACCGGCACGTAATGGTCGGTGGCGGCGTCGTAGCGCATCGGCGCGGTCAGGCGGCCATGTTGTTCGAGTTCGTAGTCCGACTGCGCCAGCAGCTCGGTCACGCTGTAGCGGCTGAACAAGTCGTTGGTCACGCGCTTGCTGGTGGCCTCCGCCGCCACCGCCTTGACGCCGTTCTCGCAAAATTCGAAGGTGGAACTGTGTTCGCGGTCGGGCCAGGCGCAGCCGGGGCAATCGAAGCCGTCGGGCTGGTTCTGGGCGAACAGGGTGCCGTACTTGCCGGCGGCGACGCGTTCGCGCCACAGGTTGAGGGCCACGTATTTGAGCGCCCCCCACCCCGCCGCCGGGTGGGTGTACGGCTCGATCCGGCCCGCAGCTTCAGTGTGTTTGGTACCCATGTCGTCGATGCTCCTGTAAAAATCGGTGGTTCCAGCTTACCTGCCCGTGCGCCGCCATGGCGGATACAATTCGCCTGCGCGGCGACGGGCACAGTCCTATGCTACCAGCGCGTTGCAATCGGCGGGCGACGCCAGCGGCAGCTCCACCAGCGGCGCCGCGCGGCCGAACAGGTGGCCCTGGAAGGTATTGCAGCCGATGGCCTCCAGCGCCGACCATTGTTCGCGGCTTTCCACGCCCTCGGCCACCACGTCGAGCTCCATGCTATAGGCCAGCGTGACGATGGCGCGCACGATGCTCGAGGCATGGCGCGTATGCAGCATGTCGTGCACGAACGAGCGGTCGATCTTGAGCTGGTCGATCGGCAGCAGCTTGAGGTAGCTGAGCGAACTATAGCCGGTACCGAAGTCGTCGAGCGAAAAACCCACGCCGTGCGCCTTCAGGGTGGTCATGCGGGCGATCACCTCGTCCATGTCGGCCAGCAGCATGCTCTCGGTCAGTTCCAGCTTGAGCAGGCGCGGATCGGCGCCAGTCTGCTCCAGCACGCGCAGCACCTGCTCGACGAAATGCTGCTGGCGGAACTGGCGCGCGCTGACATTGACCGCCATGGTCAGATGGGCCGTATCGGCGCAGCCGGACCACGCCACCAGTTGGGCGCACGCCTGTTCCAGCACCCACGCGCCCAGTTCCAGGATCAGGCCGGATTTTTCGGCCTGCGGAATGAAGTCGCCGGGGCCGGTCAGGCCGCGTCGCGGGCGGTTCCAGCGCAGCAGCGCCTCCACGCCCTTGACGCGGCCATCCACGTCCACCACCGGCTGGTAGTACAACTGGAACTGGCCGCCTGCCAGCGCGAAGCGCAGGTCGTTTTCCAGCGATGCCGAGGCGTCGAGCGCGACCTGCATGCGCGGGTCGAAGAAGCGGAAGGTGGCGCGGCCGGCCGCCTTGGCCTCGTACATCGCCATGTCGGCCTGGCGCAGCAGGTCGTTGATGGTGTGGTGCTCCTGGCAGAACAGCACCACGCCGATGCTGGGGGTGCTGAGCAGCTCGTGGCCGTCCAGCAGGTAACAGCGGCTCAGCGCCTCCAGCACCTTGCCGGCCACCGAGGCGGCGTTGTCGAGCGCAGCCTGTTGCTGGGTGCCCAGGTCTTCGAGCAGGATCACGAATTCGTCGCCGCCCAGGCGCGCCACGGTGTCGGTTTCGCGCGTGACTTCCTGCAGGCGGAAGGCCACCATTTCCAGCAGGCGGTCGCCCATGTCGTGGCCCATGGTGTCGTTGAGCGACTTGAAGTTGTCGAGATCGACGAACAGCACGGCGCCGTGGCTGGCGCTACGCCCGGCCTTGGCAATGGCGTGGTGCAGGCGGTCGAGCAGCAGGCGGCGGTTGGGCAGGTTGGTCAGGCCGTCATAGAACGCCAGGTGGGCGATTTCCGCTTCCGCCAGCTTGCGGGCGCTGATGTCCATGCGGGTGCCCAGCATGCGCAGCGGGGTGCTGTCCGGCGCGCGGTCCACCACCCTGCCCCGGCTTTGCAGCCACACCCAGTGGCCGGCGCGGTGGCGCATGCGGTATTCGGCCTCGTACGAGCGGCTGCTGTCGGCCAGGTGCGCGGCCAGCGCGGCATCCAGGCCCGGCATATCGTCGGCATGCACCAGCGGACGCCAGTCGAGCAGCACGCGGTTCTGTTCTTCCAGCGTGTAGCCCAGCATGGCCGCCGAGCGCGCATCGACGCTGCGCACGTCGGCCACCATGTCCCACTCCCACAGGCCCAGGTTGGCGCCGTTCAGGGCCAGCTCCACTTTTTCGGCGGCGGCGGCCTGCTCGTCAGCGCGCAACCGCGCCAGGTCGTCGAGCGCCTGGCGGCGGCGGTGCACCAGCGCCAGCGTGCCGGTGGCGCACAGCGCGAACAGCAGCCAGGCCAGCGCGCTGGACCAGGCCATGCTGCGCCAACCCTGGGCGATCATGGCGGGATCGCGCCCCAGGCTCACTACCAGCGTGTGGTCCAGCCCCAGCCCGCCCATGAACATGGTGCGTTGAACCACCAGGCGCGGTGCGCCATGGGCATCCAGGCCGTCGAAGGCGGTGTCGGCGCGGCCGCTGCGCTGGTGGCGCGTGAAGAACGGATCGGGCAAAGTAAGCGCGCGCCGCATCGCCGCCGGATCGGCCGGCACGTACAGGATGCGGCGACCGCTGTCCTCGATGATGGCGCTGTTCATGTCCGGCGCATACAGGGCCGAGCGCATCACGGCGTCGAAATATTCGGGGTTGAGAATGGCGATCACGGCGCCGTTGTTGGTGCCGTCGGCGTGCATCAGCGCCATCGACAGCTTGATGTTGAAGACGCCGGGCGTGTTTTCGTAGGGCTGCGACAGGTACAGGGTGTCGGCGTCGCGCATGGCGGCGACCTTGCTGGTGTAGTTGCTGTCGTCGAGGCGCACGTCGCGCAGGTCGTCGTCGGAGCTGACGATGGCGCCATGGCGGTCCACCACCAGCAGCGCGCGCACGCCGGGCATGGCGCGCTTGAGCGACTGCAGCAGCAGACGGCGGCAGTCGGCAGTGCACATGCCATTGGCGCGGAAGGCGTCGCGCGTGCTGTCGAGCGCACTGCGCACGCCCTCGAACTGGCGGCTGAGGTTTTCGTCGATGATCAGGGTTTGCAGCCGCATGCGTTCGATGTTGGAGGCGATCAGCAGCGCGCGCTCGTTCCAGATGAAGTAACCCATCATCAGCGCGCTCACCAGCAGCACGGAACACAACACCAGCCATTCAGCTTTTACCGTGCGCAGCACGGGCAGCTTTTTATCGTTATGCACGAACATGTTCTCTCCTGAGTGGCAAACAGCAGGACGGCGGCGCCGACCTGTAGCCAATATAGAGCGGCCCGGAAGTTGGCGAAATCGCACCTTGGTAATGCCAACTCATACTTAGGTTTAGATTCATCGGTACATGCCTTGATTGCATGACTCAATTACAATGGTTCGCATTATTGCGTTCACCGACTTCGCCCCCATCTTCGTCTCCATGAGCCAACCCGCCCGCCAAGACTGGCAAGACTTCCACCCCGCCGTTGCCGCGTGGTTTGGCGCGACCTTCCCCGCCGCCACCGAAGCGCAGCGCCGCGCCTGGCCGCTGATCCAGGCCGGCCGCCCCACCCTGATCGCCGCGCCCACCGGCTCGGGCAAAACGCTGACGGCTTTCCTGGCCGCGATCGATGCGCTGGTGCGCGAGAGCGGCGCCGGCCCGCTGCCCGATGTCACGCGGGTGCTGTATGTCTCGCCGTTGAAGGCCTTGTCCAACGATATCCAGGTAAACCTGCTCGCGCCGCTGGAGGGCATCGCCGCGCAGTTGCAGGCGATGGGACTGCCGCCGCACGGCATCCGCAGCGCCGTGCGCACCGGCGACACCACGCAGGCCGAACGCAATGCCATGCGTCGCCGCGCGCCGCACATCCTGGTATCCACGCCCGAATCGCTGTACGTGCTGCTCGGTTCCGACAGCGGCCGCGCCATGCTGGCCGGCGTGCGCACGGTGATCGTCGATGAAATCCACGCGGTAGCCGGCAGCAAGCGTGGCAGCCACCTGTCGCTGAGCCTGGAGCGGCTCGACGCCTTGTGCGAGACGCCACCGGTGCGCATCGGCCTGTCGGCCACGCAAAAACCCTTGTCCACCGTGGCGCATTTCCTGGCCGGTACCGGTGAAGACTGCGCGGTGGTGGACGTGGGCCACGTGCGCGCGCGCGACCTGGGGCTGGAACTGCCGCCGGTGCCGCTGGAAGCGGTGATGCCCAACGAAGTGTGGGAGCGCGTGTACGACAAGCTGGCGGAGCTGACCGTCCTGCACCGCACCACGCTGGTGTTCGTCAATACCCGGCGCATGGCCGAGCGCATGGCGCGCCACCTGGCCGACCGCCTGGGCGGCGAACACGTGGCCGCGCACCACGGCAGCCTGTCCAAGGAATACCGGCTCGATGCCGAGCAGCGCCTCAAGCGCGGCGATTTGCGGGTGCTGGTCGCTACTGCCTCGCTGGAACTGGGCATCGACATCGGCGACGTGGACCTCGTTTGCCAGATCGGCTCTCCGCGCAGCATTGCCGCCTTCCTGCAACGCGTGGGCCGCTCGGGCCACCACGTGGGCGGGCTGCCCAAGGGACGGCTGTTTCCCACCTCGCGCGACGACCTGGTGGAATGCGCGGCGCTGCTCGACTGCGTGCGCCGCGACGAGCTCGATATCCTGCATGTGCCGGTGGCGCCGCTCGACGTGCTGGCCCAGCACATCGTGGCCGAAGTGGCCAGCCGAGAGTGGCGCGAGGGCGACCTGTTTGCCCTGATGCGGCAGGCCTGGCCCTACGCCACCCTCGCCCGCGACCGTTTCGACGCGGTGCTGCGCATGCTCTCGGAAGGCTACACCACCCGCCACGGCGTGCGCGGCGCCTACCTGCACCGCGATACCGTGAGCGGCACCGTACGCGGACGGCGCGGCGGCAAGCTCACCGCCGTCACCTCTGGCGGCACCATTCCCGACAACGCCGATTACTCGGTGCTGCTCGAACCGCAGGGCATCTCGATCGGCACCGTGCACGAGGACTTCGCGGTCGAAAGCCTGGCCGGCGACGTTTTCCAGCTCGGGAACACGTCGTACCGCATCCAGCGCATCGACGCCGGCAAGGTGCGGGTGGAAGACGCCCACGGCGCCGCGCCCAACATCCCGTTCTGGATCGGCGAGGCGCCGGGCCGCAGCGACGAGCTGTCGTTCGGCGTGGCGCGCCTGCGCGGCGAGATCGACCGGCTGCTGGGCCGTGCCGACGGCGAGTCCGGCGCAGCCGCATTGGAACGCGCCATCGACTGGCTGCACGAACACCTGGGGCTGAACGACGACGCCGCGCGCCAGATCGTCGACTACCTGGCCCGCGCCCGCTCCGCTTTGGGCGCACTGCCCACCCACGACACGCTGGTGATGGAGCGCTTTTTCGACGAATCGGGCGGCATGCAGCTGGTGCTGCATACGCCGTACGGCAGCCGCATCAACCGCGCCTGGGGCCTCGCCTTGCGCAAGCGCTTCTGCCGCAATTTCAATTTCGAATTGCAGGCCGCCGCCACCGAAGACGCCATCGTGCTGTCACTGTCCGAGAGCCACAGCTTCCCGCTCGACGAGGTATGGCGCTACCTGCGCGCCGCCACCGCCGAGCAGGTGCTGGTGCAGGCGCTGCTCGACGCGCCGCTGTTCAACGTGCGGTGGCGCTGGAACGCCACCACCGCGCTGGCCTTGCCCCGCTACGCAGGTGGGCGCAAGGTCGCGCCGCAACTGCAAAGAATGAAAAGCGACGACCTGCTGGCCGCCGTCTTTCCCGACCAGGCGGCGTGCCTGGAAAATATCGTCGGCGAACGCGAACTGCCGAGCCACCCGCTGGTGGACCAGACGCTGGACGACTGCCTGCACGAGGCGATGGACAGCGAAGGCTGGCTGGCCCTGTTGCAGCGCATGGAGGCGGGCGAGGTGCGGCTGCTGGCGCGCGACCTGCCGGCGCCGTCGCCGCTGGCGATGGAAATCCTCAACGCCCGCCCTTACGCCTTTCTGGACGACGCACCGCTGGAAGAGCGCCGCACCCAGGCAGTGCTCAACCGCCGCTGGACCGACCCCGCCTCCACCGACGACCTGGGCGCGCTGGACGCCGGCGCCATCGAGGCCGTGGCACAGGAAGCGTGGCCCGATGTGCGCAACAGCGACGAGATGCACGAGGCGCTGGTCGCCCTGGCCGCCATTACGCAGGACGAGGCCAGCGCCAACGCCGGCTGGACCGGCTGGCTGCAAGCGCTGGTGGCCGGCGGACGCGCCACGCTGCTGGCCGATGGCGACACGCAGCTGTGGGTGGCGCTCGAACGGCTGGCCTGCCTGCAAGCGGCATATCCGCACGCATCACGCACACCGCCACTGACGCCGCCACCGGCCCACCTTGACGACGAAGCCTGGACCCGCGACAGCGCGCTGGTGGAACTGCTGCGCGCGCGCCTGAGCGGCTTCGGCCCGCAGACCATCGCCGCCATCGCCGCCCCGCTGGGTTTGAATGCATCGGCAACGACTATCGCGCTCACCCGACTGGAGAGCGAAGGCTACGTGATGCGCGGCCGCTTTACGCCCGGTACGGAGGACGAGGAATGGGTGGAACGCCACCTGCTGGCGCGCATCCACCGCTACACCATCAAGCGACTGCGGCGCGAGATCGAGCCGGTCGAGCGCCAGGACTTCATGCGCTTCCTGTTCGACTGGCAGCACCTGTCCGAAGGTAACCAGCTCAGTGGTCAGGAGGCGCTGGCGCAAATCCTGGCGCAGCTCGAAGGCTACGAGGCAGCCGCCGGCGGCTGGGAAAGCGACCTGCTGGCCCTGCGCGTGGCAGACTATTCGAACACCTGGCTCGACGACCTGTGCCGCGCCGGCAAAATCGTCTGGACCCGCGTGGGCGCGCCCAGTTCCGCCGCCGGCGGCCCGGTGCGCGGCACGCCGCTGGTGCTGCTGCCCCGCCGTCAACTGGCGCTGTGGCACGCGCTGCCGGCGGTCGCTGGCGAGATCACCGTATCGGCCCGCGCCGCGCGGGTGCTGGCTGCGCTGCGCAGCGAAGGCGCGATGTTCTTCGACGAACTGACGCGCGACGCCCGCCTGCTCGGTGCGGAGCTGGAAACCGCGCTGGGCGAGCTGGTGGCCACGGGCCTGGTCAATGCCGACAGCTACGCCGGCCTGCGCGCGATGCTGGCGCCGGCAGCCAGGCGCAACACGCTCGATAAACGCCGCCGGCGCGGCATGGTGGGCGCAGGGCCTGCGATGGAGGAAGCCGGCCGCTGGGCGCTGGTGCGCCGCGCCGACGGCGTCACCATCGTCGAACGGCCCAGCGAGATCGTCGCCGCCGGCGAACCCACGCCAGCAAATCCCGCGAAAAAGCCGACGGCGCCGGCGCGCCGGCCACGCACCGATCCCGAAACGCTGGAACACATCGCCATGACCTTGTTGCGCCGCTATGGAGTGATGTTCTGGCGGCTGCTCGAGCGCGAGGCATCGTGGATGCCGGCCTGGCGCGAACTGCTGCCCGTCTATCACCGGCTCGAAGCACGCGGCGACATCCGTGGCGGGCGCTTCGTGGCCGGCCTGTCGGGCGAACAGTTCGCGCTGCCCGAAGCGATTCCGCTGCTGCGCGACATGCGGCGGCGCCCGCACGATGGCGCCCTGGTATGCCTGTCCGGCATCGACCCGCTCAACCTGTGCGGCACCCTGCTTCCCGGCGACAAGGTGCCGGCGCTGGCCGGCAACCGCATCCTGTTCCGCGACGGCCTGCCGGTGGCCACCCAGGCGGGCAACAAGCTGCGCTACATGGGCACACCGGAACCGGTCGAACGCGAACTGCTGCGCGCGCACCTGCTAACCAACAGTTAGCCTTGCGGCAACCAACCTTGCGCGTATGTGGTGAAGCGCACATTAATGGGGAGTTGTCAGGCCTACCATGAGGCCATGACAAAATCACGCCCACTCAATATCTTCCTCGCGATCCTCGCCTTCCTCGTGCTGGTGCTGGTGGCGGTCGTCGTCTTCATCCTGACGTTCGACTGGAATCGCGCCAAGCCCTACATCAACAACAAGGTGTCGGAGAGTATCGGCCGCGAGTTCGCCATCAAGGGCGATCTCAGCGTGCGCTTCAAGTGGAAGGAACCGAACGAAACGGGCTGGCGCCACTACGTGCCCCGGCCGCAGATCAACGCTGCCGACGTCCACATCGCTAACCCGGAATGGACCAAGGCCGGGCCGCAGCTGGTCAGCGTGGGCAACGTGGCCGCCGGCATCCACTTGCTGCCGCTGCTGCACAAGGAAGCGCACATCTCCGACCTGGCTGTCGAAAAGCTGGCCGTGGCCGCTGAGCGCCGCGCCGACGGCACCAACACCTGGACCTTCAAGGACAACGGCCCGTCGGAATGGGACGTCAATATCGACCGCGTGCAGCTGAGCGAAGGCACGGCGCGCTATATCGACCGTGGCATCGATCTCGATGTCAACGCCAAGGCGGAGACCTTGTCTGGTGACGAAGCGAAGACTTACGGCCTGCGCTTCATCTTGGGCGGCACCTACCGCGATGCCAAAATCGTCGGCGGCGGCAAGACCGGCAACGTGCTTTCGCTGCAGCAGGACCACCTCAAGTTCCCGATCCAGGCCGATGCCGCCGCCGGCAAGAACAAGCTGGCCCTGGAAGGTATCATTACCGATCCGCGTTCGCTGGCCGGCATCGACCTCAATATGTCGCTGGCCGGGGCCTCGATGGCCGACCTGTATGCGATTACCGGCGTGCTGCTGCCGGCCACGCCGCCGTATGCCACCAAGGGTCGCCTGGTGGGCAAAAAAGCCGGCGCGAACTGGAACTGGGCCTATCGCAATTTCACCGGCACGGTCGGCGGCAGCGACCTCGAAGGCACGCTCGAATACAGCGTGCGCAAACCGCGGCCGCTGCTGACCGGCGCCGTGCAATCGAAACAGTTGCGCCTCGAAGACCTGGGCCCCACCATCGGCGCCGACTCCAACGAAGACAAGGCAGCGCGCGGCCAGAAAAAAGTCCAGCCGAATGGCAAGGCCCTGCCCGTCGAGCAGTTCAATACCGAGAAATGGGACGCGCTCGATGCCGACGTCAAGTTCACCGGTAAAAAGCTGGTGCGCACGGCCGATATTCCATTTACCGACGTGGAAACCCGTATCCGCATGAAGGACAAGGTGCTCACCCTCACGCCGCTCAACTTCGGCATGGCCGGCGGTTCGGTCTCGTCCAACATCCGCCTCGATGGCCGCAACAACACCATCGATGCCCAGATGCGCGCGGCCGCACGTCACCTGAAAATCAAGCAGCTGTTCCCCAAGCTGGAATCGATGCAGGGCAGCGTGGGTGAAGTCAACGCTGACGTGGCGCTCGCTGGCAAGGGCAACTCGGTATCGACCATGCTGGCCACGTCCAATGGTGAACTGGGCGCCACCGTCAGCGATGGCACGGTCAGCAAATTCATTCTCGAAGCGGCGGGCCTGAACGTGGCCAACCTGGTGTTCGTCAAACTGTTCGGCGACAAGCAGGTGCAGCTCAATTGCGGCGCCGGCGACTTCGTGGTGGAACGCGGCAACGCGCAAATCCGCCGCTTCGTGGTCGATACCGACGAAGCGGTAATCAATGTCGCGGGTTCCGTCAACCTGGCCACCGAGCAGCTGGACCTCGACGTCAAGCCGCAGACCAAGGGCGCCCGCATCATCACGCTGCGCACGCCGCTGTACGCCAGGGGCACCTTCACCGACCCGAAAGTGGGACCGCATGTCGGCCCGCTGGCGTTGAAAGGTGGCGCGGCGGTGGCACTGGCGTCCGTGGTCAATCCGCTGGCAGCGCTGCTGCCTTTGATTAACGTCAGCAAGGTGGAACCGGTCAATTGCGCTGCGGCGCTGGCCGATGCCACCCGCACCCGCAACCTGGCGCAATCGCCGTCCGCAACGCGCAATGTGCAGGCCAAAAAGCCGGTGCCCGATGCGCAGAATGTCACGCCGGTTCCCAGCAAAAAGTAAGCACTGATCCCCTGAGGCAATACGTGTAATCATCGTCTTACACAGCCTCAGGGGGAGCACCGATATCACGTCTTTCCCCCGCCCGGGATAATGCATTAAATAAACCAGTTTCCGGGCCTCCCATGCAAACCTCCCTCGCGCCACTGTTGTCGTCAGCGCCTTCGGCGTCCTCCACGCCATCGGCGAAAGAACTTTATTTTTTGCTTGAACATGGCGCATTGACCGAGCACCGCGACACTGCGCGCGGCTACCTCGACCGCCAGCTGCAAGCGGCGCGCGCGCTGCAGGACGACGTGCCGGCCGACGTCACCGCAATGGGCGAGTGGATGCGCGCGCGCAGCGTGGCCGTCGGCCAGCAGTACCGCGACTATCTCGACGCTCGGCGCAGCGGCGCCCCGCGCCGCTACTTCGCCAGCAAATCCCACGCGATGTACTTCATCAAGGCGGTCGCACCAACCAAGTTGGTCGATGGCGCCTGGCTGTTTGCCCTGCTCGAGCGCTGGGAGGATCCCGATTTCCGTCCGCTGATTCAAACATACCTGGAAGAACTGGGCGACGGCATCGCTGAAAAAAACCACGTGGTCCTGTACAAGAAGCTGCTGGCGGGCCTCGAATGCGACCAGTGGCGCGGCCTCGACGACGACAAGTTCGTGCAAGGCGCAATCCAGCTGGCGTTGGCGGCGGACGCCGAACACTACCTGCCCGAAATCGTCGGCTACAACCTCGGTTACGAACAACTGCCGCTGCACCTGCTCATCACGTCATATGAGCTCAACGAGCTGGGCATCGATCCCTATTACTTCACGCTGCACATCACGGTGGACAACGCCGGCACCGGCCACGCCCACAAGGCGCTGCAAGGCGTGCAGCAGTTGATGGCCAATGCCGCCGACCCGGCCGACTTCCAGCGCCGCATGCTCGACGGCTACCGCCTGAACGACCTGGGCGCCTGCACCATGTCGGTCATCGACGAATTCGACCTGGAAGCGGAGCTGGTGCAGATCATGCAGGACAAAAGCGTGGTCGGTCAGAACATGCACTCCGATTACTGCCGCGTGGCGGGCCGCAGCATCAACGACTGGCTGGCCGAACCCGCGCAAATCCCGCACATGCTGCTGGAACTGGAAAACGCCGGGTGGATCAAGCGCGGCGAACCGGCCGAAAACAGCCGCTTCTGGAAACTGATCCAGAGCGAGCGCGCCGAGATGTTCGGCGTGTTCAGCAGCTATGAACAGCAGATTTTGCGCGACTGGATCGCCACGCCACGCGCGGCCACCGCGCAAGCACCTGCCACGGGCGCGCGTGTGATCAGCTTCCGCGCCCGCCAGCGCGCCATGGAAACGCTCGGTGACGGCGCTGCCACGCGCCCCAATGCCAACAAGCCGCGCGGCGTGATCCGCCACCATCCGGCACGCGAAGCGGACCTCGATGCCGGCGACGGCGGCTCGGAACTGCGCCGCCTGGAACAGCGCCTGGCCGCCGCCGGCAGTAAGCCAGCCGCGATGACCATGCTGATCGACCTGATGTCGCCTGCACGCCATCACAGCGCTGCCGGCCTGATGGCCACCCGCATCTTCCGCCAACTGCTGGCGTAAGCATGGGCACCGGCCACCTGATGATCATAGGCGGAGGCGAAGACCGCACCGATGACAAGACCGTATTGACCCGTTTCGTTGAAATGGCCGGCGGCGCCGAATGCCGCTTCGTCGTCATCACCACCGCCAGCCGCGTGCCGGACAAGGTTTGGGAGATGTATGACACGGCGTTCGCCGACCTCGGTGTCGCCGCCCGCAAACACCTGCATCTCGACTCGCGTGCCGATGCCAACAACCGCGAGCTGGTTGCCGAGATCGAGCAGGCCGACGGCATCTTCATGACCGGCGGCGACCAGAAGCGCCTGATGGCCATCATCGGCGGCACGCTGGCCGACGAAGCGATGCACCGCGCGCTGATCGAACGCGGCGCGGTGATTGCCGGGACCAGCGCCGGCGCGTCGGCCATGTCCAACCACATGCTTGCCGACGGCAAGACCGATCTGCATCCCGAGAAGGGTGCGGTGCACCTGGGCGCGGGCCTGGGGCTGATCAACCGCGTGGTGATCGACCAGCATTTCTCGCAGCGCCACCGCCTTGCGCGGTTGCTCACCGTAGTTGCGTCCAATCCGCATTTGCTCGGCATCGGCATCGATGAAGACACTGCGCTGATCGTCACGCCGGGCTCCGGCATCGAAGTGATCGGCGATGGCGCCGTCACCATTGCCGACGGCCGCGACACCATCACCAATATCGCTGACCTGCCGCAGCACGGTTGCCCGGAACTGATCGACGTCCGGCTGCACCTGCTGCCTTCCGGTTCGCGCTACCAGACCGGCGAAGCGCCAGCGCCGCTCGCACATTTTATGCACATCGTCACCCATAGGAACACCCTGTCATGAACATCATCGAACAACGCGTGCTGCGTGGCCCCAATCTCTACAGCAGCGCGCGGTGCCTGCTTACCGTGATCGACCTGGCCGAATTGCAGGGCGTGAGCACCAGCGCCCTGCCCAACTTCAACGACGCGCTGCTGGAACTGATCCCAAGCCTGGGCCAACACTATTCACCGCCCGGTAAGCCGGGCGGCTTTGTGCAGCGCCTGCAGCAGGGCACCTACATGGCGCGCGTGGTCGAACACGTGGCGCTGGAACTGCAAACCCTGGCCGGCGCGCCGGTGGGATTCGGCCGTTCGACGCCGATCGCGGGACAACCGGGCCGCTACCGCGTCGTCTGCGGCTACCAGTTCGAGCAGGTGGCGCAGGAAGCGTTCGCCCTCGCGCTGGACCTGGTGTCCACGCTGGCCCGCGACCAGCCGTTCGACCTGGAAGAACCACTGGCAGAACTGCGCGACCACGCCGAGCGCCGCGCCATCGGCACCAGCACCGCCGCCGTCATCGACGCTGCCACCCGGCGCGGCATCCCGAGCCTGCGTCTGACCGAAGAGGCCAACCTGTTCCAGCTGGGATGGGGCTCGCGCCAGAAGCGGCTGCAGGCCACCGTCACCGGCAATACGTCGCTGGTGGCCGCCAATATCGCCAGCGACAAGCAGCTGACCAAGACCCTGCTGGCAGAAGCCGGCGTGCCGGTACCGCGCGGGCGCCTGGTCACCGACGTGGAGCAGGCGCAGCGCGCAGCGCGCCGTATCGGTGTGCCGGTCACCATCAAGCCGCTCGACGCCAACCAGGGCAAGGGCGTGACCACCGTGTGCGTCACCCCGGAGCAGATCGAAACCGCGTTCGACCACGCGCGCGGCTACAGCCGCCGCGTGATCGTGGAAAAATACCTCGAAGGCGCAGATTTCCGCGTGCTGGTCACTGGCGGCAAGGTGGCAGCCGCCTCGCGCCGCCGCCCGCCGGAAGTGACCGGCGACGGCGTCCGCACCATCGCCGAACTGGTGGCGCACGAAAACCTCAATCCGGCGCGTGGCGACGGCCATACCAATATTCTGACCAAGATGCGGCTCGACCAGATCGCCGAAGATTTGGTGCAGAAGCAAGGCTACGCGTTCGACAGCGTACCGCCGGCGGGCGCCGTCGTCGCCCTGCGCGGCAACGCCAACCTGTCCACCGGCGGCACTGCAGAGGATGCAACCGACCTGCTGCACCCGTCCACGCGCGAGATCTGCATCCGCGCCGCGCGCACCATCGGGCTCGATATCGCCGGCATCGACATCATCTGCCGCGACATCGGCGTGCCGCTCGACGAACAGGACGGCGGCATCATCGAAGTGAACGCCGCACCGGGCATCCGCATGCACCAGTACCCGAGCAGCGGCCAGCCGCGCGACGCCGGCGACGCCATCGTGGAAGCCATGTACGGCAAGGACAACGGCCGCATCCCGGTCGTTGCCGTCACCGGCACCAATGGCAAGACCACCACCACCCTGCTGCTCGGCCATGCCGCACGCGTGGCCAGGCTGGGCACCGGCGTGACCACCACCGAGGGTGTGTTTATCAACGGCGTGCGCGTCGATCAGGGCGACTGCTCCGGCTACTGGTCGGCGCGCAAGGTGCTCACGTCCACGGAAGTGGACTTCGCGGTGCTGGAAACGGCGCGCGGCGGCATCCTCAAACGCGGCCTGGCGTTCGACCGCTGCGACGTGGGCGTGGTATTGAATGTGAGCGCCGACCACCTGGGCATGGACGGCGTGGAAACGCTGGACGAGCTGGCGGAAGTCAAAGCCGTGGTGGCGCGCACCGCCAGCCGCGCGGTGGTGCTCAATGCAGAAGACCCGTATTGCGTGCGCATGGCGTCGCAGGTGGAGGAAGGCGTGGAAGTACTGTACTTCTCGCTCGATCCCGAACATCCGGTGCTGCTCACCCACCTGCAACAAGGTGGCCGCGCCACCTGGCTGCAGGGCGGCGTGCTGATGATCGGCCACGGCAGCCGCCACGAGGCGCTGGTCAGCACGGCGGCCATGCCGATGTCGGTGCAGGGCCACGCCATGTTCAACATCGCCAACGCGCTGGCGGCCACCGCCGCGCTGATCGCCAGCGATTTCACGCTGCCCAGGATCGCCGAGGCATTGACGACCTTCGTGTCGGACAGCCATAACAACCCGCTGCGCGCGAATATCTACAGCATCGGCCAGGCCACGCTGGTAATCGATTACGCGCACAACCCGGCCGCCTATCGCGCGCTGGGCAAGATGGCCCGTTCATTGTCCGGGACTGGGACCGGCTCGTCCGGCAAGGTAATCGGCGTGGTGACTGCCCCGGGCGACCGCCGCGACGCCGACCTGCGCGACATCGGCCGCAACTGCGCGATCGACTTCAACGAATTGATCGTCTATCAGTCCAACCGGCGCGGTCGTGGCGACGGCCAGACCGGCGCCCTGATCGTGGAGGGCATCCGCCAGCAACTGAGCGGCGATGGCACGGCCGTGCAAATCGACGACGTGCAGCAGGCGCTGGCTGTGGCGATCGCCAAGTGCCAGCCGGGCGATGTGCTGGTGTTTTCATCGCCCTCGACGCCGCATGTGCTGGTCGAAGCACTGCGCCCGTTTTACCCGGAAAACGCCGCCATCATCGCGGCCGACCTGCAACCGGTACACAGCGAGTGCAACGACGCCTGATCACCCGGCCCGATACAGCCGCACGCCGAACACCGG
This sequence comes from Duganella sp. FT27W, assembly GCF_009295655.1. Taxonomy (NCBI): domain Bacteria; kingdom Pseudomonadati; phylum Pseudomonadota; class Betaproteobacteria; order Burkholderiales; family Oxalobacteraceae; genus Duganella; species Duganella sp. FT27W. Next base: position 327,232 of record NZ_WHIV01000001.1, on the reverse strand, counting down.
GCCGGCGGTGTGGCCCGGTTCCGGTTCGAAGCGCACGGTGATCGCCTGCTTGCCCTGCGTGAGCGCTGGCGGCACCGGGTAGTCTTCATCGAAGAACACGCCGGCATGGCTGGCATCGAGCTTCACCCGCGCCACGCGCACGCCATCGACCAGGATATGAAAGTCGCGGTTGCGTTCCTCGCCCCAGTACCTGGCCTGCAGCACCAGTGGACCGTCGCCGCACTTGAGGCGGAAGCTGAAATAGCCGCCGGTGCGGGCATCGCGCCCCATGCGGCCACGGTATGACACCGGATACGAAATCTCCGATTGCAGGTCGTGGTCGCGCTCCGGCTGCATTTCGCCCAGGTGCATCACGTCCACCGACCGCGCCGCCAGCGCCTTCAGTCTGGCTTCTTCCTTGCGGAATGCCGCTTCGGACGCCGCCCACTGCGGTTCCGTGTAGGCGTTGAAGTACACGGCCGCACGGCGCTCGTACTGCGAAAAGAACGGCTTGAATGTCATGTCGCCGGGACGGCCGCTGCCCACGCTGCGATAGGTGGCGTTCTTGCTGTCCACCGGCGTGAACGCGGCGAGAATGTCGGCGCCCACCAGCGCTGGCGCCAGGCCGTCGAACGGCTGGTCCGACGGTCCCAGGTCTGCTGCCAGCACCATCGGCCCGCGCAACAGCGCCTGCACCTGCCCGTTGCCGGCCGCCGCTTCCAGGCGCAACTCGAGCGGCAGCGACAGCCGCACCTTGTCTCCCGCTTTCCAACGCCGGCGCAGCAGCAAATAGCCATGGCCGCGCGCAGCGTGGTACGGTTTGCCATTGACCAGCAGCGTGTGGTTCTCCGCCCATGCCGGCAGCCGCAGCGCCAGCGTGGTGGCGCGCGGCGCTGCGATGCGTTCGATCGCGATGTCGATGTCGCCTTCGTACGGGTAGCGCGTGGTCATCTCCAAGGTGGCCGCCGCCTGGCGCCACTCCACCCTGGACGCAATGTACAGGTTGACGAACAGGGTGTCGCCGTTTTCCCAGTAAATGGAGTCGCCGTGCTTGGCGTGGCTCTCCATGCCGGACAGCACGCAGCACCAGAAGTCGCTTTCTTCGCTTGAATATTCGCGCGCCACGCCGGACATCAATGGCGTCATGTACGTGAACATGCCGGTGCGCGGATTCTGGTGCGCCAGGATGTGATTGAGGTGGGTGCGCTCGTAGTAATCGAAGTAGGCGGCGTGCGGCGCCCAGCCGTATAGCTGGCGCGTCATCTTGAGCATGTTGTAGCTGCAGCAGGCCTCGCAGGTCTGCTCGGTGATATGGGCGGCGATGGTGTCGGGCGCGGAAAAATATTCGCGGTCGCCGTGGCCGCCGATCACGTAGCTGTGGTGCTGCGTTACGCGCTGCCAGAAAAAGCGCGTGGTCTCCGCATAACCGGGGTTCGGATCCACCTCGTGCAGGCGCGCAAGGCCCAGCAGCTTGGGGATCTGGGTGTTGGCGTGCAGGTTGGCCAGTTCGTCGCGTCCGCGCGCCAGCGGTTCCAGCGCCTTCCTGTGATACAGGCGGTGTGCCAGCGCCAGCCAGCGGCGGTCGTGCGTGCGCGCATACAGTTCGGCGAAACTCTCGTTGATGCCGCCATGTTCGCAGGCCAGCACCTGCTGCAACTGGTCGTCGTCGAGCGCGGCGCACACATTGGCCAGGTAGCCGGCCAGCCCGATGGCGACTTGCAGTGCCTGCGTGTTGCCGGTGTAAGTGTGGGCATCGAACAGGCCAGCAAACACCTTGTGCCAGTTATACAGCGGCACCCAGCAGCCATTGAGATCGAAGCCCGCCGAGCGGATCTCGCCGCGCATGATCTCGGGGAAGATCTCCTTGCCATCGACCACGGTGCCGTCCTTGCGCTTGCGCATGAAGCCGCCGATATAGCCGTCGCCCTGCGCCTGCTGCACGCGCGCCAGTTCGGCCACGATGTAATCGATGCGCGGCTTCAGTGCCGCATCCCCGGTCTGCGCATGCATCAGCGCCAGCGCGGACAGGTAGTGACCCAGGCCTTCGCCGGCAATCGTGTCCGACTCCCAGCCGCCGTAGATGGCGCCCTTGACCGGCAAGCCGGCAAACTTGTGATAGTTGTGCAGGAAGCGGTCGGCGCTCAGGCGCAGCAGGTAGGCCTGGTTGGCATGCACCGCGTCCGCATACACCGATGGCAGCAACCGCACCGCCGACAGTGGCACGGCGCGCGCCGAACCGGGAATCGCGGCCGGTGGCTCACCTGTACTTGCCGCACCTGCTACGGCATTGGCGCCCCACCCGGCCAGCCCGAGGCTGGCAGCGCCCTTCAATAACAGGCGGCGGTGGCGAAACGGAACGGGTACGTGCATGGCTGGTCCTCGAGCAGGGAATCAGCCCCTAATTTACCGCGACGCCTGCCCTCTCGTCTTGCATGGCTGGCGCGCAAACGATGACGAATTGTGCACAATGGCCTGCTTTACGAGTTCTTGTACTCGTCCGACGTCAAGCCATACTTCTGCATCTTGTAATACAAGGTCTGCTTCGGCACGCCCAGCGCTACGCTCACCTCCGTCACGCTGCCGCCGGCCTTGCGCAGCTCCTGCTCGATGACCGCGCGCTCGAATCCGCCCACCTGGTCGGCCAGCGGCACCGGCGCCAGGTTTTTCACCGACAGCAGGCCGTCCGCACCGCTCGACAGGCCCAATGCGTAGCGCTCGGCGATGTTGCGCAGTTCACGCACATTGCCGGGCCAGTCGTGCGCCATCAGCGACTGCATCAGCGGTCCCGGCACCGGCGGCACCACGCGCTGGTAGCGCGCGGCAGCGCCCAGCAGGAAGTGCTCGAACAGCAGCGGGATGTCCTCGCGCCGTTCGCGCAGCGGGGGCAAATTCAGCACGATCAGGTTCAGGCGGTAGTACAAATCGCTGCGGAACTTCTGCTGGTCCGACCATTCCTTCAAATCGACCTTCGACGCAGCGATCACGCGCAGATCGACCGGCACCGGCGTGTTGGAGCCGAGCCGCTCCACGACCCGCTCCTGCAGCACCCGCAGCAGCTTGACCTGCAGCGGCATGGCCAGGCTCTCGATCTCGTCGAGGAACAGCGAGCCGCCGTCAGCATGTTCGATCTTGCCGATCTGGCGCTTGGCCGCGCCGGTAAACGATCCCTGTTCGTGGCCGAACACTTCGCTCTCGAAGATATTCTCGGGGATGGCGCCGCAGTTGAGGGCGACGAAGTGCTTGTTCTGGCGGCGGCTGTACTGGTGCAGGCAGCGCGCAACCATCTCCTTGCCGGTGCCGGTTTCGCCGTAGATCAGTACATCGGCCGGTGCATCGGCCAGGTCCAGGATCAGGCGCCGCAGGTCGCGCATGGCCGGTGAATCGCCGAGCAGGGTCGCTTCGATGCCCTCGCCATGCTCGATGCGGTGGCGCAGCGCCGCCACCTCCAGGACCAGGCGGCGGGTTTCCAGCGCCCGCTGCACCACTTCCACCAGCTGCTCGGACGAATAGGGCTTGGCGATGAAATCGTAGGCTCCGTCGCGCATGGCGTTGACCGCCATGTTGATGTCGCCGTGGCCGGTAACCAGGATCACCGGCAGCTGGGCGTCGATGGCGTGCACCGCCGCCATCAGATCGAGGCCGCTCATGCCGGGCAGGCGCACGTCGGTCACCACCACGCCTGCAAAACCCGGGGTAATGTGCGCCAGCGCGTTTTCGGCCGCGTGAAAGTCCGTCACCTGCAAGCCGGCCAGGTCCAGCGCCTGGGCGCTGCCGGCGCGCACGCTGGCATCGTCTTCAACCAATAAAATTTTCATATCATGCATTGTTTGTCTCCCGCTCCGCCAAAGGCAGCTCAATGATAAACCGGGCGCCACCGGCCGGCGCGGCTTCCACGCGCAGCAGGCCACCGAATTCGCGCACGATCTGCTCCGAGATCGCCAGCCCCAGGCCCAGGCCCTGCCCTTGCGGTTTTGTCGTAAAAAATGGTTCGAACAGGTGGGCGCGGATGTCTGCCGGCACCCCGGGGCCGCTGTCGGCCACGCCGATCATCACCCGCTCGTCGGTGCGCTCCACCGTCACGGTCAGCTGGCGCACCTCGCTGTCCTGCATGGCGTCGAGCGCGTTGGTAAACAGGTTAACCAGCACCTGCTCCAGGCGATTGCTGTCGCACAGCGCGTGGACGTCGTGGTCCCGCATCGCCATGCGGAAGTTGATGCGCTCCTGCTCCACCCGCCGCTCGACCAGGAACAGTGCGCCGGTAATCGCAGCGGCCACCGGCACCGCCTGCAGGGTAGCGTCAGTTTTGCGCGCGAACTGGCGCAACTGGCCGGTGATCAGGCCCATGCGCGCCACCAGCTGCGAGATGGTGGCCAGGTTGGCGCTGGCCTCGGGCAGGCGTCCGCGTTCAATCAGCACGCGTGCGTTGTCGGCCATGGTGCGCAGCGCGGTCAGGGGCTGGTTCAGTTCATGGGTCATCCCTGCCGACATCTGGCCCAGCACCGCCATCTTGGCAGCCTGGATCAGCTCCGACTGCGCCTGGCGCAGTTGCTGCTCGGCCTTGCGCCGCACCAGGTTTTCTGCGGACAGGTTCTCGGTCATCTGCTGCAGGCTGGCGGTGCGCTCTGCCACCATGGTTTCCAGGTCGTCGTAGGCGCGCTGCAAATCCTCGCGCGCGCGCAGGCGCTGGCGATCAAGGCGGCGGCGCTGGCGCGCATACAGCACCAGCATGGCCAGCAGCGCCTGCGACAGGCAGGCAAAAACCAGGGCGCTGCGTGCGCTGGCTTCGGCCGGTCCCAGGTCGGAAAAATAGACGAACTGCCAGTCGCGCGCGCCGATATGCAGCGACTGGCGCAGCATGCGGCCGCTGCCCAGCGCACCGTCCACGGCCACGATGCTGGTACCGGCTCCCGCGTTCGCGCCGAGCGGGCGCACCTCGCGATAGCCGATCTGCCTGAGCGAGTGCGAGTGGAACTGGCGCGAGCGTTCGAGCTCGCGCCGCACCTCGGGCGCCAGCGGGGCCAGCGTGCCGTATTTCCATTCAGGGACGGAGCTCAGGATGGCGACGCCATTGGCATCGGCCAGCAGCACGCGGTCGCGGCCCTGCACCCAGGACGCTTCCAGCTTTTCGATATTGACCTTGAGCGCCGCCACACCGAGCATATGGCCGTCGCGGTAGATGCCGTGGGCGAAAAAATAACCGGGTTCGCGGCTGGTGGTGCCTACGCCATAGAAGCCGCCCGGCTTGCCGTTCAGCGCATCGCGCACATAGGGGCGGAAGGCGACGTTGTCGCCGACAAAACTGTCGGCTGCGCGCCAGTTGCTGGCCGCCTGAGTAATGCCCTGCAAATTTACGATGTAGATGGTGGTGGCGCGCGACAGCTTGTTGACGCTCTCGAGGTAGGTATTGACCTCGCGCCGCAGCCCGTCGTCGTGCTGGTCGGCGAGCAGCGCGATCACGTCCTTGTTGAGCTCCAGGGTACCGGGCAGGAAGTCGTATTTCGACAGCAGGTTTTCCAGGCCCAGCGCATAGCCTTGCAGGCGCTGGGCGCCCGCTTCGCGCAGGCGCTCGATGGCCGCGTGCTCGGCCCAGCGGCCGGCGACGATGGCCAGCGCCAGGCCGGCCGCCAGCAGCAGCGCGTAAATCAGCAACCGCGGCCACTGCATTTTCTGCGCTGCCGGCATGGATTCCTTTGATTAAACCAGATGAAAGTGTAACTGAGGACCGCTATTAAAACACATGACGCACGCCCAGGTTGAAGCCGCCGGTGCCGGTACCGTTGTCGGTGGCATTGCCGACATGGAAAACGGCGCCATTGCGGTTGCTGATATGCGCATACGCGGTGTACACGTCGGTGCGGCGCGACAGATTGTGCGTGTAGCCGATGGCCAGTTGCCGCGCGTCCTGGTTCAGCGTGGACTGGTCGCGGTGGAAAATGGCGGATGCGAGCCATTTGCCCTGCCCCATGGCCACGGTGGCGCCGATCAGCGCGTCGTTGCTGGCGCGCTGCAACAGGTCCTGGTTGTGGGACAGCGATGCGTGGGTAGTGACGCTGCCCACGCGGTAGCGCGCGGCCAGCATGGTGGAGCGGCTGCGCGCGGTGGCCAGCGCATTGTCGCGTTGATGGTGGACCAGCACCAGGTTCAAGGGCAACGCTTCCGGCCCGGTGTAGCTGACGGCTGCGCCGACGGTGCGGCTTTTTACCGTGTCGCCCGGTACTTCACCGAAGCCGTACAGCACGTCGGCCGAGAAGCCGTTGACGCGCGGCGTCGTGTACTCCACCGAGTTGTCCACGCGCGAGGTGGTGGCGACCATGTTCATGGCGTTACCGGCCAGGCCAACCACGAACGGATCGGCGACATCGCGCAGCGCCTTGTAATACGGCGAGTACTGGCGGCCGGCGCTGATCGATCCCAGCGTGGTGCTCGACAAGGCCACGTAGGCCTGGCGGCCGAACAGCAGGCCGCCCTGGCCGGCGGCGCCGGTATCGATATTGTTACCGTTCTCCAGCTGGAACGACGCCGTCAGGCCGCCGCCCAGGTCTTCCTTGCCCTTGAAGCCGATGCGCGAAGCCGAAGCCACGCCGCTGCCGATCGCCTGCACATTGCCGGCCGAGCCGCCGCGTTCGAGCACCAGGCCGGCGTCGGCGACGCCGTAGATGGTGACCGAGGATTGGGCAGTGGCAGTGGATGCGGCCGCAGCGAGGGCCAGTACGATGGCGAACTGTTGTTTCATGTTGTCTCCAGTGTTTTTATGTTTTATGCGGCGTGCTTGATTGCTTCGACCTGCTCCGGGCGCTCTTCATCGAGCGCGCCTTCCCACTTGGCGACTACCGCAGTGGCCACGGCATTACCGACAGCGTTGGTGGCCGAACGACCCATGTCGAGGAACTGGTCGATGCCCATCAACAGCAGCAAGCCCGCTTCCGGGATGTTGAACTGGTTCAGGGTGGCGGCAATCACCACTAGCGACGCGCGCGGCACGCCGGCGATGCCTTTCGACGTGATCATCAGCACCAGCAGCATGGTGATCTGGGTGCCAAGCGACATGTCGATGCCATAGGCCTGGGTGATGAACAGCACGGCAAAGGTGCAGTACATCATCGAGCCATCGAGGTTGAACGAATACCCCATCGGCATGACAAAGCTGTAGATCTTGCGGTGCACGCCGAACTGCTCGAGCGCGGTCAGCATTTTCGGATATGCCGCTTCCGAACTGGCCGTGGAAAACGCCAGCAGGAACGGTTCGCGGATCAGCACCAGCAAGCGGAAGATGCGCTTGCCGATGAAGGCGTAGCCGCCCAGCACCAGCAGCGCCCACAGGCACACCAGTCCCAGGTAAAAGCCGCCCATGAACTTGGCGAAGGTGAGCAGGATGCCCAGGCCGTTGGTGGTCACCACGGAGGCCATCGCCGCAAATACGGCCAGCGGCGCCAGGTTCATGATGGTGCCGGTAATGCGCAGCATGACTTGCGCCAGCTGGTCGATGGCAGACGTGAGCTTCGACGCCGACTCGCCCAGCGCGCTCAGGGCGCTGCCGAAGAACAGCGAGAACACCAGCACTTGCAGGATCTCGTTATTGGCCATCGCCTCGATCGGCGACTTGGGTACCAGGTGGCTGACGAAGTCCTTGAGCGTGAACGCGGCAGTTTTCAGGCCGGTGGTGGCATCGACCGGCGGCAGCGGCAGGCCAAGATGGGTACCCAGTTGCAGGAAGTTCGACAGCACCATGCCCAGCGTGAGCGACAGCAGCGACGCCACCACGAACCAACCCATGGCCTTGACGCCGATGCGGCTGGCGGCCTTGCCGTCGCCCAGGTGGGCGATGCCGACCGTCAGGGTGGAAAACACCAGCAGCGCGATCACCATCTTGATCAGGCGGAGGAATACATCGGTGACGATGGAGATATGGGACGCGATCTGCGCGCTCAGTTGTTTATCGGTGATCGCTTCGTGGCAACCGTAACCCACCGCGACCCCGAGCACCATCGCGACCAGGATGTACAGGGTTAATGGACGTTTCTTTTTCATGTATTCCTCCAAGTTTTAGTCCCAGGGTCGGCGCCCGGGGTATGGGGGAATAGCAATGGTTATGCCAGCCATTATCAAACGATATGAAGCCTGCAAGCCATTGAATTCAAAGGAATTTCCTTGAGGAAATACAATTCTGGCGACGGAATGTGAGCAGAAAACGGTAGAGCTATGCCAGGCCCACGTATGGAAAATTGGACATCCGCCTCCAGCGTCGGCTTCAATCCGTTATCAAACCCCGGTTCTCGGTATAATCGGCGCCCACCGTCACCAGCCCCACCCCAATCACCATGAGAACAGTGCTGCACCCCGCGCGCGCGGTCGCCCTTGGCTTCCTGGCCGCGATCGTCGTTGGCACGCTGGTGCTGATGCTGCCGGCAGCGCGCTCGGGCCCCGATGGCGCGCCAGTGCTGGTGGCGTTCTTTACTGCCGTCTCGGCGGTGTGCGTGACCGGCATGGCGGTGGTCGATACCGGCACTTACTGGTCGGGTTTCGGCCAGGGCATGATCATGTTGCTGTTCCAGTGCGGCGGCTTCGGCATGATGACCGCCGCTACCCTGCTTGGCCTGCTGGTCAACGGTTCGCCACGCCTGCGCACCAAGCTGATGACGCAAATGGAAACCCGCACCCTCGGCCTGGGCGATGTCGCCGCCGTCGCGCGGCTGGTGCTGGTGGTGACGTTTGCTTCCGAGTTGATCATCGCGGCCGTGCTGACGCTGCGCCTGCGCTACGGCTACGATCTTCCGTGGGGCGAGGCCGCGTGGAGCGGCGCATTCCATGCCGTCTCGGCGTTCACCAATGCCGGCTTTTCGATCCACCCGGACAGCATGGTGCGCTACGCCGGCGATGCGCTGGTGCTGCTGCCGATGATGCTGGCCATCGTGGTGGGCGGCGTGGGGTTTCCTGTACTTCACGATTTACGCAAAACCAGCCGCAACCGCTTGAGGGAGTCGCGCCACTGGTCGCTGCACACCAAGCTGACGCTGGCCGGCACCGCGCTGCTGCTGGTCGGCGGCATGGTGGCGATCCTGCTGGCCGAATGGCACAACGCCCGCACGCTCGGCGGCCTGTCGGTGCCGGACAAGCTGCTGGGCGCCTCGTTCATGTCGGTGGCGGCGCGCACGGCCGGCTTCAATGCGGTCGATATCGGCGCCCTCACCCAGGAATCGCTGGCGCTGCACTATTTTTTGATGTTCATCGGCGGCGGCAGCGCCGGCACGGCCGGTGGCGTCAAGGTGGGCACGGTGGCGATCCTGGTGCTGCTGGTGCTGGCCGAGGTCCGCGGCCATTCGGATACCGAAGCCTTCGGCCGGCGCATCGGCGCTGCCGCCCAACGCCAGGCGATCACCGTGGTGGTAATGGGCAGCGCGGTCGTGGTGGTGGGCACCATGGCGCTGCTGGCGGTCACCGACTTTCCGACCGATCAGATCATTTTCGAGGTAATCTCGGCCTTCGGCAGCGCGGGCCTGAGCACCGGCATCACGCCGCAGCTTCCCGCTTCCGGCCAGTTGCTGCTCACGCTCCTGATGTACCTGGGACGGGTGGGCACCATCACGCTGGCCGCGTCGCTGGTGCTGGGCGGGCGCCGCATGCCTTATCGTTACGCAGAGGAGCATCCAATTGTTGGGTAAGATCTTTTCAGAGCAGTTCTCGTTTTCCAGCGACGACAGCGTGGTTGTCATCGGCCTGGGGCGCTTCGGCGGTTCGGTGGCCGAGTCGCTGATGCGCATGGGCCACGACGTCATGGGCATCGACCGCGACGCCGACCTGGTGCAGCTATGGGCCGACAAGCTCACCCACGCCGTGCAGGCCGACACCACCAATGCCAGCGTGCTGCGCCAGCTGGGCGTGGCCGAGTTCTCGCATGCCATCGTCGGCATCGGCGCCGATTTGGCCAGCAGCCTGATGTCGCTGATGGTGCTGACCGAACTCGGTATCAAGGACATCTGGGTCAAGGCGCTCACGCCCGAACACGGCCAGATCGCCCAGCGCATCGGCGCCCACCACGTGGTGTATCCCGAAGTGGACATGGGCGAGCGCGTGGCGCACCTGATCACGGGCCGGATGATGGACTTCATCGAGTTCGACGACGGCTTTGCCATCGCCAAGCTGCGCGCCCCCGCCCTCACCCACAACAAGACCCTGGCCGACGCCCACGTGCGGTCGCGCTTTGGCGTGACCATCGTTGGCGTCAAGCGCGCCGGTGAAGACTTCCAGCATGCGCTGCCGGAAACACTGGTGCGGCCCGGCGACATCCTGGTGGTGTCCGGCGCCACCCACAAGATCGAGGAATTCGCCAGCAGCAAGCAACGCTAGCGTTACCTGACCGCCGCGCCGTCCAGGAACTCCAGCATCGCCGCGCCGATTTCCGCGCCGTGGGTCTCGATGGCGAAGTGGCCGGTATCGAGGAACCGCACCTGCGCCTTCGGGTTGTCGCGCTTGAAAGCCTCCGCGCCGGCCGGCACGAAGAACGGATCGTTCTGGCCCCAGATGGCCAGCAGGGGCGGTTGCTGGCGGCGGAAAAATTCGTGCAGCTTCGCGTATTGCCTGATGTTCTGGCCGTAGTCCAGCAGCAAATCCATCTGCACTTCCACGCCGATGCGTTCGATCGCGGCATGCGCCAGTTGCCAGGTCTCCGGCGCGATCAGCGTGGTGTCGCGCACGCCCTCCGTGTACTGCCACCGGGTCATGTCCAGCGTATTGAAGCGGCGCAGCGCTTCGCGGTTGGCCGCCGTGGGCTCGGCCCAGGCGCGGCGCATGTCGGCCCAGCCGGCGCTCAATCCCTCTTCGTAACCGTTACCGTTCTGGCTGACGATGGCGGTGATCTTGTGCGGATTATTGACCGCCAGGCGCCAGCCCACCGGCGCGCCGTAGTCGAACACGTACAGGGCATAGCGGTCGATGCCCTTGGCCACCGTGAAGGCGTCGATCACCTTGGCCAGGTTGTCGAAGGTGTAGTCGAACGCGGTGCCTGGCAATACGCTGGTCTGTCCGAAGCCCGGCAGGTCCGGCGCCACCACGTGGTACTTGTGCGCCAGTTGCGGGATCAGGTTGCGGAACATATATGAAGACGCGCCGAAGCCGTGCAGCAGCAGTACCGTGGGCGCGTCAGCAGGACCGGCTTCGCGATAGAACACGTTGACGCCCTGGACTTCCAGCGACTGGTGATGGACGGCAGGTGGCGCCGCCTGGGCGGATAAGGCGGTAGCCATGATGGCGGCAGCGGCGATGGTAGATGTGGTCATGATATTTCTCCGGTTGGGATGAGTTTTAATAACCTGTATAATTACATTAAACAGGTTACTTGAGCTGAGTATGACGCGACCGAAGTAACCTGTCAACTGCATTTTTAAAGGTTATTAAATGAATCCAATGACGACAACCGACGAGGCGCCATTGCTGGGCGACCACTTGGCGCTCGATTTGCTCAACACCGAGGCGCGCAGCGACGGCGCGGTAGTGGACTATTGGCATAGCGGCGACGCTGTGCGCGCGTGGCTGGCGCGACAAGGCATCTCAGCGGCGCAGCCGGCAGGCGGGCAAGCAGGTAGTCAAGCAAATAAGCAAACAAATAAGCAAGCAGATAATCAAGCAGGTAAGCAAGCGAGTGGGCAAGCCGGGGGCGCAGCGCTGCTGGCGCGGGCTCTGGCTTTGCGCGCACTGGCGCGGCGGCTGATCAAGGGACGCAAAGACGATGCGGAAAGCGGCGCCGATGCATTCGACAAGGCAGATATCGCAGCGCTCAACGACTACCTGCACGCCTACCTCGGCGCGCCGCACCTGGCGCCCGACCAGGACGGCAAGCTGGCCCTCACCCGTACCGCACGCGGCGACGCGGTAGCGTCGCTACTGGGCCCGGTGGCCGAAGCGGTGGCGCAGTTGCTGGTGGAAGGCGATTTCACGCTGGTGCGGCAGTGCGAACATCCCGACTGCATCCTGTGGTTTTACGACCGCACCAAGTCGCACAAGCGCCGCTGGTGCAGCATGGCCTTGTGCGGCAACCGCTACAAGGCAGCGCAGTTCAGGAAGAAGAATAGCCAGTAACGACTGGATTAGCGGTCGCCCTGCAGCATGTCCAGTTCCCTGGTACGGGTCTCCGCCCGATTTTGCAGGCAGCCCAAATACATCACGGTGCGGATGGTGCCGGTGCCGTACAGCGCCTGCACGGTCTTGCAGTCGGCTTCGCGGTACTTGATCCACAACCGCTGGGCGGCAACAAACTGGGTGCGTACCTTGCGCTCGGTGACCGTCTTGAGCACGCGCGAATACGTGGCGTTGAGATTGGCCTCCGCCGCTTTTTGCGTGCGCGCCGCGCATTCGTTCATGTCGGGCGTGCTGGCGGCGTTGGCGCAGTCGAGCGCTTGGGCGCTGGCACCGCCCAGCCCGAGGGCCATGGTGAGGACTAGCGTAAGCAATGGTTTGGGCATGTAGCTCCTGGCAGACAAGGTCGGATCGAAGGTCAGATCGGGTCGAACATTTCCTCGTCAATATAGCACCAGCCCCAGGTCTCGCCGCGCTCCTTTGAGCGCATGATCGGGTGGCCGGTGGCCGCGAAATGCCGGGTGGCGTGGCGGTTTTTCGACTGGTCGCAGCAGCCGGTGTGGCCGCAGGTCAGGCACACCCGCAGGTGCACCCAGGTGTCGCCCATTTTCGTGCACTCTTCGCAACCGCTGGTATTGGCGGCATGCGTATGAATCTGGTTGAAGTGTTGGCAGCCGGCACTCATGTCATGTCTCCCGTAATGAATCAACACCAGTCTAGCGCAAGGGCGCTTGATTTCCCCCTGTCCGATGACGGGGTCGGGCAAGGTGACTGTCAGTAAAACACTATCGATTTCATAGTAATAATTGACTAGGACAATGAATAACCAGGCAGTAATGTTGTCTTCCTTACCCTGAATTGGAGACATCATGAACCCTACTATCCTGGCCACCCTCGCCCTGTCGGCAGCGATGGGATTTGGCGCCGCCCACGCCCAGAACGCCACGCAGGCTGGTACCCAGCTCACGCGCGACAACGGCGCCCCGGTCGGCGACAATCAGAACTCGCAAACAGCCGGACCCAACGGCCCGGTCCTGCTGCAGGACGTGCACCTGATCCAGAAACTGCAACGCTTCGACCGTGAGCGCCAGCCCGAGCGCGTGGTCCATGCGCGTGGTACCGGCGCCCACGGCGTGTTCGTCGCCAGCAAGGACATCTCGGAATACACGCGCGCGGCAGTCTTTACGCCGGGCCAGCAGACACCGGTATTCGTGCGTTTCTCCAGCGTCATCCATGGCAACCACTCGCCGGAAACCCTGCGCGATCCACGCGGCTTCGCGACCAAGTTCTATACCAGCCAGGGCAACTGGGACCTGGTCGGCAATAACCTGCCGATCTTCTTCATCCGCGACGCCATGAAGTTCCCGGACATGGTGCACTCGCTCAAACCTGCACCGGATACCAACATCCAGGACCCGAACCGCTTCTTCGACTTCTTCTCGCACCAGCCGGAATCGACGCACATGCTCACGCGCCTGTACACGGACCTGGGCACGCCGGCCAGCTACCGCGAAGTGGACGGCAACAGCGTGCATGCCTATAAATTCGTCAACGCGAAAAACCAGGTCAGCTACGTCAAATTCCACTGGAAAAGTCTGCAAGGCGAGAAGAACCTGAACGCGACGGAAGTGGAAGCCATCCAGGCCCGCGAATTCAACCACCTGACGCGCGACCTGATCGGCGCCATCAAGGACGGCCGTTATCCGCAATGGGATTTGTATGTGCAGGTATTAAAACCCGAGCAGCTGGCCAGGTTCAACTTCGATGCGCTTGACGCCACCAAGATCTGGCCCGGCGTCCCGGAAACCAAGGTCGGCACCATGACCCTGAACCGCAATCCCGATAACGTGTTCCTCGAAACCGAGCAGTCGGCGATGGCGCCGTCGAACCTGGTGCCGGGCATCGAGCCGTCGGAAGACCGCATGCTGCAAGGCCGCCTGTTCTCGTACGCCGACACCCAGCTGCACCGCATCGGCGCCAATGCCCTGCAACTGCCGATCAACCGTCCGAGGAACGAAGCCGCCAATTACAACCAGGATGGCGCCTTGAACAGCGGCAGCCGCAAAGGCGACGTCAACTACCAGCCAAGCACCCGGGCGCCGCTGGCCGACACTGCCGAATTCAAGGCCACCGAGCTGAAACTGACCGGCACCACCCAGCAGGCGCGCACCGTCAAAACCCTGAACTTCGCCCAGGCCGGCGACTTTTACCGATCGCTCAATGCCGGCCAGCAGGCCAACCTGGTAAGCAACCTGGCGGGCGACCTGGGCCAGGTCAAGGATGACGGCATCAAGTACACCATGCTGTCGTACTTCTACAAGGCCGACGCCAATTACGGCCGCGCCATCAGCACGGCCGTAAAGGCCGATCCGGAACGCGTGGCGCAGCTGGCGTCGAAGCTCAAGGAGTAAGCGGAAGAAGTCGTTATTGCTTCTCGAACGCGCCCAGGTCCGGCGCGGCGCCCAGGAACGGCAGGTTGACGTCGCCGCCCTTGTCGATCAAGTCGCTGCCGGTGCGCAGGCGGTAGGAGCGCAGCACCGGCAGGCTGCCGTCGGCCTGGCGCGGCGCATCCCAGCCGGTGGCGGAGACGTCGTCGAAGTCGGCGTCGGACAACGTCACCGGCAAATTCCACGAGTTGTAGCGCATATTGGTGCCGTCGATATTGCGCGACTGCTGGCCCTTGTACGAGATGTTGTTGCGCAGCGTGCCGAAGTTGACGGGCGTGCCGTCGGCCGAGATGCCCAGCATGTCGTAGTTGTAGCCGTTGTCGAATGACGTGTTGTTGAAGAAGTCCAGCGCCAGCGGATGGTGGTTGGCGTAGAAGCCGGCCGCCTTGTTCTTGAACGCCACCGAGAAGCGTACCGTGTGCTTCACCCCATTCGAAACATAGGCGCCGCCGTAGCCGCCGGCCTTGATGCCGTTGCCGTTACCGGCCTGCAGCGGCGTGGTGGTGCCGGGCAGGTAGCCGTGCGACCAGGCCCACGAGTTCTCGATGACCACCGGCGAAAACGCGTTGATCAAGTCGAAACCGTCGTCGGAGTTGGCCCAGGCGCGGCAGCCGCGGAACACATTGCCCGGGTTGTTGGCCTTGATGTGGGCGCCGAAGCCGTCGGCGCTCTGGCCCGCGCCGTTGGACGTGTACGGGTCGTAGTTGTGGTGCGAATCGCTGTTGAGCACCAGATTGTAGCTACCGTTCTGGATGAACAGGCCCGGCCCCATATTGTGATGCAGGTCGAGCTGCTCGAACGTATTGCGGCTGCCGTTGACCCAGATGCCCCACGATTCGTGATTGAGGCGGTTGCCCGGCTGCTGCGGCGCGCCCGTCACTTCCAGCCCCTTCAAATGCAGCCAGCTGCCGGTGACATTGAAGCCCTTGACCCGGCAGTCGTCCTTCATTGCCGAGAAGTCGAACACCGGCTTTTCGCCCGGGTAGGCCCAGTAGCGGATCGGCCGCCCTTCGGCGCCGCTCTTGTCGAGCGTGATGGCGTTGACGATGGCGGTGCGGCTGGCGCAGCTTTCCACGCCGGCGGTGTAGGCATAGCGGCCGCCGCGCAGGTACACCGTATCGCCGGGCTGGGCCTGGGTTTGCGCGCGCGCGATCGTGGCGAACGGCGCGGCCTGGGTGCCGGGGTTGCTGTTATTGCCATTGGGCGCGACGTAATACGTGGCGGAGAAGGCCGGCGCAGACGCCAGGGCAAGCAGCAAGGGAGCAAATGTTTTCATGAGTCTCTTCATGTAGTTTTATGGTCCATTGATTATAGTCACAGCTCAAACCATGGCATACGCCGGCCAAAAAAATCACGTTCGTGAGCCAATCGCGGCAACTACTTCCTCATTGACAACACTGCAATAATGAACGAGAATTATTCGCATTTAGCGCTTCAAGCGTGCATCTGAAGGAAGTTGTATGGCCTCTACCATTCGTTACCGCGCGGGCGTGTTGTCGCGCACCGTCGCCGCCATTGCCGGCGGCTATGGCTTGTCCGCGCTGGTCGCCGCCGCCCTCGCCCTCACCCTGCCCACCACCCGCGCCGAAGCGGCGATGACCGGCACCCTCACCGCCTTCGTGGTGTATCCGGTAGCGGTGATGTGGGTATTCGCCTGCGCCAGCGCGCTGCGCGCCTGGACCGGTCTGCTGCTGGCATCGCTGTTGCCTGGCGCCGTGGTGCTGGCCCTGGGCGCCTTCACCGGAGGTGCGGCATGAAGGAAGGATTGCGCCAGTCGATGGCATGGCTGCACACCTGGACCGGCCTCTTGGCCGGCTGGATCCTGTTCCTGGTGTTCTGCACCGGTACTGCCTCGTATTACAAGGACGAGATCACGCTGTGGATGAAGCCAGAGGTCCACCAGTCGATGACACGCCAGGTGGCGCCGGCCGCTGCCACCGCCAATGCCGTGGCCTTCCTGGAGCAGCGTGCCCCCAAAAGCGACCGCTGGATCATCACCCTGCCCAGCGAGCGCGAGCCGACCTTGCGCACCATGTGGGCGCCGCCGCCAGCCGACCCGGCCAGGCAGGGTGAGCAGCGTCCGCGCCGCGCGCGCTTCGGCAATGCCACGCTCGATCCGGCCACCGGCGAGGAACTGGCGGCTGCGCGCGCCACGCGCGGCGGCGAGTTCCTGTACCGCATGCACTTCGACCTGCACTACATGCCGGTGATCTGGTCGCGCTGGATCGTCGGCATCTGCGCCATGTTCATGCTGGTGGCCATCCTGTCGGGCATCGTCACGCATAAACGCATATTCAAGGACTTCTTCACGTTCCGGCCGGCCAAGGGCCAGCGCTCGTGGCTCGACGCCCACAACGCCAGCGCCGTGCTGGCCCTGCCCTACCACCTGATGATCACCTACACCGGCATCGTCACGCTGATGTTCATGTATATGCCGTGGGGCGTGAAGGCCGTGTACCAGGACGAACGCGACAAGTTCTTCACCGAACTGCGCCAGGACGTGGCCATCGATCCCAAGGCCTCGCGCGTGCCGGCCGCGCTCACGCCATTGCAACCGCTGCTGGCGCAGGCCACGGCCGCCTGGGGCGAAGGCGGCGTGGGGCGCATCGTTGTCAGCCATCCCAAACAGACCAATGCCGCAGTGGCGTTGTATCGCCGCGACGGCAAGCAGATGTCGGTGGACCAGCCGGCCATGGTGTTCGATGGCGTGACCGGTGCACTGGTCTCGCCGCCGGAGCAGGCGGCAGCACCGGCTGCACAAACCCAGGGCGTGATGATCGGCCTGCACGCGGCGCGCTTTTCCAGTGCCGCGCTGCGGGCGCTGTTCATTGTCGCCGGCCTGGCCGGTTGCGCGATGGTGGCCACTGGCCTGATACTGTGGGCCGTAAAAGAACGCCAGAAATACGCCAAGGCGCTGGCCAAGGGGGGACGGGTCGGCTTCGGCCTGCGGCTGGTCGATGGCCTGAACCTGGGCGCCATTGCCGGCGTGCCGATCGCGATTGCCGCCTACTTCTGGTCCAACCGCCTGCTGCCGGTGGAACTGGCCGAGCGGCCGGCCATGGAAGCGGCCTGGTTCTTCGGCGCCTGGGGTACGGCAGCCGTGCTGGCAATGGCCCGGCCCTCGCGGCGCATGTGGCAGATATTGCTGGCCGTCGGTGGCGTGTTGTTTGCCGGTCTGCCGATACTCAATATGTTCACTACCGAGTCGCACCTTGGTTACAGCCTGTCGCACGGCTTGCTGCAAATCGCCGGTTTCGACCTGGTGGTACTGGTGATTGGAATCGGATTGTTATTTGCGGCTAAACGGATGGGTAATTCAAGAATGAATAAAGTAAATAAAGTTAACAAGGTTAATGACCCCGCACCGGTGCTGGCGAGTGGAGGCGCAGCATGAGCGCGCTGACCAACGGCTTGCTGATCTACGCGGCGCTGGCTGCCGCGCTGGCCGGTTTTGCCGGCCTGAGCCTGGCAATGGACCGGCACTGGGAAGCGTTGTACGGGCGCGGCTCCTCGCCGGGCGACAAGACGCGCTGGTTGCAGGCGTGCGGCACGGCCGGATTGCTGCTGTCGCTAGCCGCGTCGCTGGCGCTCAAGGGCGCCAGCCAGGGGTGGGTCATGTGGCTGGGTGCGCTGACTGCCGGCGCGGTTGTCGTGGTGCTGACCCTGACGTACCACGCGCGGCGCCTGATTCCCGTCGCCAAGGCCGCAGCAGTATCGGCGGTGGTTGCGACCATCGCAGCACAGGCTGCGTACGCCTTGTAAAACCGCTGACTGCCGGTCGAGGATTTTTACACGACCGGCTTGTCAGGAACGACGTCGTGAATCTGCAGCACGCCAACAACTTCACCGGCCTGGTTCTTGACGACCAGCGCGTTGATCCTGGCGGCGCGCAGGCGCGCTTCCGCATCGGAGAAGCGCTCGTCCGGTGCAGCCAGCTTCGGCTCGGACGACATGATGTGCCGGGCCGTGATCTCGCGGTAATCGGCGGCGGAATCGAACGCGCGGCGCACGTCGCCATCGGTGATGATGCCCAGCAAATCACCGTCTTGCATCACCAGTACCAGGCCCAGGCGGCCACGGTTGATTTCGTGTACCACGTCACGGAACGACGCATCGGGACGGCACACCGGCAGATTGTCCTTGTGCATGACGTCGGCCACGCGGGTGAGCAAACGACGGCCCAGGCTGCCACCGGGGTGGAAGCGGGCGAAGTCTTCAGGCTGGAAATTGCATTTCGACGAGAGCACCACGGCCAGCGCATCGCCCATCACCAGGGTGGCGGTGGTGGAGCTGGTGGGCGCCAGGTTGTTATTGCACGCCTCGCGCTCGACCGACACGTCCAGTACCGCGTGAGCGTGCCGGCCCAGGGTGGAATCGCGGCGGCCGGTCATGGCGATGATCCGGTTTTCCTGGTGCTCGAGGAAAGGCAGGATGCGCACCAGCTCCTCGGTTTCTCCGCTGTTGGAAATCATCACCACCACGTCTTGCGGACCGATCATGCCCAGGTCGCCGTGGAAGGCTTCGGCCGGATGCACGAAGAAGGCCGGGGTGCCGGTAGAGGCCATGGTGGCGGCAATCTTCCTGCCGATCAGGCCGGATTTTCCCATCCCCACCAGCACCACGCGTCCCTGACGGGCCAGGACAATGTCCACAGCAGCGTCGAAGTCGGCGCCGATGCGGTCAGCCATGGCCGACAACGCATCGATTTGCATCGCCACCACCTGGCGGGCCTGGGTAATTGATTCACT
The DNA here is from genome assembly GCF_009295655.1 of Duganella sp. FT27W. NCBI lineage: Bacteria > Pseudomonadati > Pseudomonadota > Betaproteobacteria > Burkholderiales > Oxalobacteraceae > Duganella > Duganella sp. FT27W. The sequence continues at coordinate 307,989 of NZ_WHIV01000001.1, read as the reverse complement.
CATTACTACATCCATTTCAAAATACAAAAAATTACTGGGCCATGCCCGCCATCACCGTGGCAAAGCCCTCGGCCGAACCGAATACGTGTTCCTTGCCCTGCGCTACCAGGATCGCATCGGCCAACTCGCGGAACGCACCCTTGCCGCCCGCCGTTGCCAGCACGGCGCTGGCGCGGCGCTGCACGTACACGGGTGCATCGGCCACCGCGTACGACAGGCCACAGGCGGCAAACGCCGGCAGATCGATGCTGTCGTCGCCAATGCAGACGGTTTCGTGCACGGCGACGCCCGCTTGCTCCATCAGCGCGCGGCAGGCGCCGTGCTTGTCCTTGAAGCCGAACTGGTACAAGGTAATGCCAAGGTCGGCCACGCGCTTGCGCAGCGTGGGCGAATCACGGCCCGACAACACCGCCACGCGCACGCCGTTTTCTTCCAGCAGGCGCATGCCGAGGCCGTCGCGCACGTGGAAGCGCTTCAGGCACTCGCCAGTGGCATCGTAATAAATGCCGCCGTCGGTCAGCACGCCATCGACGTCGGTGATCACGAGCTTGATACCGGCCAGGGAAGGCAATGGCGCGGGCGCCGCTGCCGCAGCCGCAGCCGCGCCGGTCTCCCCTGCCATCAATGCGCGCACGCGCACCAGGCACTCGGGCGTATCGACGCCGGGGCCGGTCGGTTCCACCTCGAACGCGCGGATGCGCATGCCGGCCGCCAATAAACGCAGCTGCTCCAGTTTTTCCACCTGTTCCAGCATCGCCGGCGGCAGGCTCGAGTAAGCAGCCAGCACGTCGCGGCGATAGCCATACACACCGACATGCTTGAGGTAACGCGCCGGTGCGTCATCGCGGGCGAACGGAATCTTGGCGCGGCTGAAATACAGCGCATCGCCATTGCCGGCCAGGACCGCCTTGACCGTGTTCGGGTTATCGGCTTCGTCGGCGTCGATCGGGTGGCACAGGGTACCGACCTGGACCGAGCTATCGGCCCACATGCCACGGGCCAGCATGGCGATATCGCCGGGGCGCACCATCGGCTCGTCGCCTTGCAGGTTGATGTAGATCTCGGCCTCGACCGACTGCATGACCTCGGCCAGGCGATCCGTACCGGACGGATGGTCGGGCGAGGTCATCACGCAGCGGCCGCCGAAGCCGCGCGCAGCCTCGGCCACGCGTTCATCGTCGGTGGCGATTACCACCGCATGCACGCCCGGCACTTCGAGTGCGCGTTCATACACGTGCTGCACCATGGGCTTGCCGAGGATGTCGGCCAGCGGCTTGCCAGGCAAGCGCGTGGAACCGTAACGGGCCGGGATAACGATGGCCAGGCGCTGGGTAGTGATGTCGTTCACGCTGCGATTCTCCATCAAGCGATATTGAGTGCCGGGAACGACTTCACCAGGTCGTCGAGCGACTTCAGTTGCGACAGGAACGGTTCCAGCTTATCGAGCGGCAAGGCGCTTGGACCGTCACAAAGAGCGTTGTCCGGATCGGGATGCGCTTCCAGGAACAGGCCGGCGATACCCACGGCAATGCCGGCACGCGCCAGGTCGGCCACTTGCTGGCGGCGGCCACCGGAAGCGGCGCCGCCCGGATCGCGTTGCTGCAGCGCGTGGGTGACGTCGAAGATGATCGGCAGGTCGTTGCAGGTCTTCTTCATCACGCCAAAGCCCAGCATGTCCACGACCAGGTTGTCGTAGCCGAGGCAGGTGCCGCGATCGCACAGGATCAGCTGTTCGTTGCCCGCTTCCTTGAATTTCTCGACGATGTTGGCCATCTGGCCCGGGCTCAAAAACTGCGGCTTCTTGATGTTGATGACCTTGCCGGTTTTGGCCAGCGCCACCACCAGGTCGGTCTGGCGCGCCAGGAAGGCCGGCAATTGCAGCACGTCGACCACTTCGGCGACCAGCGGCGCCTGGAATGGCTCGTGCACATCGGTAATCACCGGTACGCCGAACGCCGCCTTGACATCCTGGAAGATGCGCATGCCCTCTTCCAGGCCAGGACCGCGATACGAATGGATCGACGAACGGTTGGCCTTGTCGAAGCTGGCCTTGAACACGTAAGGAATCCCCAGCTTTTGCGTCACGCGCACATATTCTTCGCATGCACGCATGGCAAGATCGCGCGATTCGAGCACATTGATGCCGCCAAACAGCACGAAGCTACCGGTGTTGCTGACATTGATACCGTTCACATTGACATTGGCCATACGAATTCCATTCCACTTAAATAAATACAATTGATAACAGCCGCCAACCCGGCTTGGCCAGGTGCGGAAAATTCATTCTTGTCGCCAGGCGCGTCTGCGTCGCCACTCGATACCGCAGGATAATTTAAGATTATAAATTCAAACCACCGATTGCCATGGGCCGTTCAGCGCGTATATTTGTCGCGCATCCTGCGCAGCGAGCCGTCCTTGCGCATATTGCTGAGGGTCTGGTCGAACGCCGTGACGACCTCCGGCGCGACCGTGTTGCGGTTGAAGATCAGGTAACTCTGGGTGGTTTCGATCGGCGGACCGATCACTTTGGCCTTGTCCAGCGCATTCAGGCGCTTGAGCACTGCGGCGCCCATCACCCGGCTGCTCACCAGGGCATCCATGCGCCCGGCCAGCAATTTGCGGAAGTTTGCTTCGTAGGTCTGCGCCACTTCCAGGCGATTGAACATGCCGCGAGCGGCAGCGCCATCGAAAATGGCCCCATACGACACCTTGTTGACCACGCCCAGGCGCACGTCGGCCAGCTCGCTGACGTTGCCCTGGAACGCCATGCGCGAACCGGCGCGCACGAAGATCACGAAATCCTGGGTCAGCAGCGGTTCGCGCGGGAACAGGTATTTCTGCTCGCGCTCATCGTTCTTCTTGATGGTGAAAAAGCCGTCGGCGCGCGGCGTGTCGATCAGCGACAGGCTGCGCGCCAGTGGATAAAACTGCAATTCGATAGGTTGGTCCATGCGCGCGAAGATGGTGGTCACCAGCTCCACCATCATGCCCGTCGGCGGCTGCCCCGGCTGCACCTCCATGAACGGCGGGTAATCGAAGCTCACCAGTACCAGCGGACCTTCGCGCGCCGGCGCGGCCCGCAACACCGCAGCACCGAGCAGAACACCGAGCAGCGCGTGGACGAACAGGCGTTTCATGGCGCTCCCCTTCGGTTCGTATCAGGTTTCGACCCGGCCGGCCAGATCGGCCATCAGCCGCACGATCTCGTCGAAGCTCACCGGCTTGGTCAGGTGGTGGTCGAAGCCGGCCGCATCGGACTTGAGGCGGTCGGCATCGGTACCCCAGCCGGTCAGCGCCACCAGCACCACGCCGTCGAGCGCTTGTTGCGAACGCAGTTCGCGCGCCACGTCGTAGCCGCTCATGCCGGGCAGGCCGATGTCGAGGAAGACCACCTGCGGCAGGAAGCTTTGCGCACGGCCCACGGCGTCGATGCCGTCGTGCACCGTGGCCACGGTGTGCCCCTTGATCTCGAACAGCGCCGACAGCGTTTCGGCGGCATCGACATTGTCGTCCACCACCAGCACGCGCAGGCTGGTGTTCGAAGTGGCATCCACCCGCACCGGCGCGGAGATGGCAGCCGTCGCTGGCGTGGGCGTTTGCGCCGCCAGCAGCGACTGCATGGCCGGCAGCATCACCGGCAGGTGCAAGGTGAAGGTACTGCCGCAACCGGCGCCCGCACTGTGCGCGCTCACCTTGCCACCATGCAGCTCGGTCAGGCGCCGCACCAGGTTCAAACCGATACCGAGGCCGCCCTGCGCCTGCGCCTCACTGCCCGGCACCTGCGTAAACATGTCGAATACGCTGCCCAGCGCGTCGGCCGGAATGCCCACGCCGTTGTCGCTCACGCTTACTGTCAGCTCGCCGTCGGCGACGGCTGCGCGCAACTCGATGGCGCCGTGTTCGGGCGTGTACTTGGCGGCGTTGTTGAGCAGGTTGCCGATCACCTGGGCGATGCGCTGGGCGTCGAGCCACAGCGGCGGCGGGTTGTCCGAGACCGAAATCTTCAGCCGGTGATGGCGGGCGTCGATCAGCGGCGTGCTCAGTTCCACGGCGTTGCGCACGATCGCGTTCAGGTCGGCCGGGCCGAATACCAGCACTTCCTTGCCGCGCGCAATGCGCGCCAGGTCCAGCAAATCATCCACCAGGTGCACCAGGTGGCCCACCTGCCGCTCCATCATGGCGCGGATGCGTTCGATTTCTTCGTGCGCCAGGTGCTGGGCGCGCATCATTTCCAGGCCGCTGCGGATCGGCGCCAGCGGGTTGCGCAGCTCGTGCGCCAGCGTGACCAGGAATTCGCGTTGCGCCTGGTTGGCCTGCGACAGTTCGCCGGCCTTGCTGCGCAGCTCGGACTCGCCGCTCTTCTGGTCGGTGACGTCGAGCGTGACGCCGTCGAAATGGATCATGCCGCCCTGCTCGTCGTGCTGCGACCAGGCGATCATGCGGATCCAGCGAGGCGCGGTCTGCCCCGGCGCCGGGGCCACGCGGAACTCCGCTTCGTAGCCCTCGCCCTCCACCATCGCCCGCTGGAATTCGTCTTCGAGGCGCGCCCGGTCCTCGGGATGCACGCGCTGGTAGAACTGCGAGACCGGCACCAGGCCGTCGGCCGGCAGCGCGAACTGGGTGCGCAACTGGGCGTTGGCCTGCATGGTGGACAGCGGCGAGTCGGCATACCACACGCCGATGCCGCTGGCGCGCGTGACATTGGCGAAGCGGTCCTGCAACAGGCGCCGCTCGTGGACGTCGATCACGGTACCGACATAGCCGAGCAGCCGGCCGTCGTTGCCGAAGCGCGGCGCACCGGCGTCGATCACCCAGCGGTAGCCGCCCACGCGGTCGCGCAAGCGGTAGTCGATCGAGAACGGCCGGTTGCGGTCGCACGCTGCGGTGTAGGCATCGGCCACACCGGCGGCGTCGTCCGGGTGGATCAGCTCCATCCAGCCGCGCCCGAGGTCCTGCTCCAGCGAGCGGCCGGTGTAGTCGGACCAGCGCTGGCTCAGGAACGTGCACTGATGGTGTTCGTCGGTGGTCCAGAACATGGCCGGCGACGCATTGACCAGCGAGCGGAAATATTCTTCGCGTTCGCGCAGCGCCAAGGTGGCCAACTCGCGTTCGCGGGCCTGCTCGATGTGGTTGCGCACGCGCGCCAGCAGTTCGTTGGCGGAAAACGGCTTGACCAGGTAATCGTCGGCGCCCGCCTCCAGCCCCTCGATGCGGGCCTCCTCGCCGGCGCGGGCCGACAGCAGGATGACCGGCACGTGGCGGATATTCTCGTCGGCGCGGATGGTCTTGAGCAGCGCGAAGCCATCGAGGCGCGGCATCATCACGTCGCTGAGCAGCAGGTCGGGCGGGTTGCGCCGCACGGCGTCGAGCGCATCCTGGCCGTCCGCCCAGGTCTCCACCGTGAATTCGCGTTCGAGCAGCGAGCGCACGTAGCCGCGCATGTCCTGGTTGTCGTCGGCGACCAGGATGCGGGGGCGTTGCAGCGGCCTGGCTGCGAGAGCGACCGCCGTTGCGGCAGGCGCGGCGCCTGCCGGCGCGCCGGCTTCGGCGCTCGGCTCCACCTCTGTTTCCAGGCCTGGTTCCGCGCTGGAATCCGACGGCGTGCCGTCGGGCAGCCAGCGCAGCGCCTCCTCGACGAACGCCGAGCCCATGCGCTCGCCGGTGGAACTATCCGAGTGCGCCACCACGTACTGCGGCGGCAGGTGGCTTGATCCGAACGGTATCTCCACCGTGAACGTGGTGCCCTCGCCCAGCGTGCTCTCGGCGGCAATGGCGCCGCCGTGCAGGCGCACCAGTTCCTGGATCAGGGCCAGGCCGATGCCGGTGCCCTCGTAGCTGCGGCCCTGCACGCCTTCCACGCGGTGGAAGCGCTCGAAGATGCGCGGCAGTTCGGCGGCCGGGATGCCGGCGCCGGTATCGCGCACGGTCAAACGCGCGCCGGTGTCGGTTTGTTCCAGGCGCACCGCCACGCCGCCATGCATGGTGAATTTGAACGCGTTCGACAGCAGGTTGAATACGATCTTTTCCCACATGTCAAGGTCGATAAACACGGGTTCGGACAGCGGCGCCGTCTCCACCCGGTAGGCCAGGCCGGCCTTGTCCATGGCCGCCTCGAACACGCTGGCCAGGTTGGCCGTCAGTTGCGCCAGGTCCACCGGCGCGAACCGCGCCTGCACCCGGCCCGCCTCGATGCGCGAAAAGTCCAGCAGCGAATTGACCAGCTTTAACAGGCGCAACGCATTGCGGTTTGTGAGGTCGATGCGATCGCGCTGGCGCGGCGCCAGCGGCTCCGCGGTATCGGCCAGCGCGTCTTCCAGCGGACCCAGGATCAGCGTGAGCGGCGTGCGGAATTCATGCGAAACGTTGGAGAAGAACGCGGTCTTGGCCTTGTCGATTTCGGCCAGCGCGGCAGCGCGCTTTTGCTCCTGCTCGTAGGCCAGCACATTGCCCAGCGCCGTATTGAAGGCGCCGCGCAGCAGTTCGTAGAAATTCAGGTAGGCAGCATCGAGCGCGCGGCGGGCGCTCACGCCGGCCACCAGGAAGCCGTACGGACGCTCCTGCCCGGCCACCGTCAGCGGCAGCACCATGGCGGTATGGGGCGCCTCTTCATATGGCGCGCAGCCGAAGGAACCGAGACGCGCAGCCAGGTCTTCCATCCGGTGACTGCCCCCGGCCGCCAGCGCGGCGGCGAAATCCCAGCCGCCATGGCCGTGCAGCGCTGCTTCGGCCGGCGCCAGCGGGCTGTCGGCCGGCAGTCCGACCTGGGCACGCAAGGCCAGCGTGCGGCCGTCGCCGGCCAACTGGTAGAGCAGCATGAACGGCACATCCATCGCCAGCGTATCGCTGTCATAGACCATGAAGCGCGCCAGTTCGTCGCCGGTGCGCGCCAGGGCGATGCGGCCGGTGAGGTCGCGCAGGTTCTGGGTGCGGCGCGCGTCCAGTACCGCCGCCGTGCCTTCGCTGATCGGGTGGAAGATGCCGCCCACGTTGCCCGATTCGGCACGGATCGGCGAGAACGAAAACGTCATGAACGCTTCTTCCATGTAGCCGTAGCGGTCGAGGAACATGCGCTGGTCGCGGATATACACGCCCTCACCGGCGTGGGCGCGATTGAAGGCATCGCCGACGACCGGCAGCGCGGTGGCCCAGCAGATCTTGAACGGCTCGCCCATCGACTGCGGGTGCTTGGCGCCGCAGATCGGCCGGTAGGCGTCGTTATAGATCTGCACATCCTCGGGACCCCAGGCCACCAGCATCGGGAAGGTGGACGACAGGCACAGGCTGACGGACGTGCGCAGGCTTTGCGGCCAGCCGGAGACCGGGCCCAACGGCGTCGTGGACCAGTCCATCGAGCGTATCAGTTCGCCCATGTCGCCACCGCCGGACAACCATCCCAGATCGTCTGCCATTGCCTGTCCGGCCTCTTGCGCCACCGTTCCCCGCTGCTCCATCCATCCCCCGGCTTGTCTTGCGTCCGGCGGCAATTCCGCCGGTCATGCAGTATAACGCTTTCCACATGGATACCCGGAAAAGCGCGTACAGTGCCGCAGTTTTAATGCGCAGTGGCAATAATCCGTTTCAGTGATACCTGTCATCACCATTTCGATATAGAGGAATTCTATTTAGTTATTGGTGTTATACCCGCTTTGCCCCTAAGATTGCGATCCAGGCAAGTCTATAAAAAGGATACAAAGTGGCGGCACCAACACCTTCGAGCAGCACCGCGATCAGCGCATCGCACGCAAATACGGCAAAATCGGCGATGTACCTGCTGACCAGCCTGTTCTTCACCTGGGGCTTCATCACCGTTATCAACAACACCCTGCTGCCACACTTGCGCAGCGTGTTCGAGTTGAACTACACCCAAACCACGCTGATCGAATCGGTCTGGTTCATCGCCTACTTCTTTGCTTCGATTCCGTCCGCGCGGCTGATCGAGCGCGTGGGTTACAAAAAATCGCTGGTCACCGGCCTGGTCATCATGGCCGTCGGCGCACTGATGATGATCCCCGCCGCCCACCTGCCGTCGTATCCGGTCACGCTGTTCGCGCTGTTCGTCATTGCCTGCGGCATTACGCTGCTGCAAGTGGCGGCCAACCCGTACGTGGCAGTGGTCGGTCCGGCCAGCTCGGCGTCGGCCCGTTTGAACCTGGTACAAGCCTTCAACTCGCTCGGCACCATGCTGGCGCCGCTGTTCGGCGGCTACCTGATCCTGGGCCGCTCCAACTCGGGCACCGCCACCACCGACCAGGTGCTGACCCAGGCCGAGCGCCTGGCCGATGCCCGCGCCGTGGAACTGCCGTACCTGATCGTGGCCGGCGTGCTGATCATCCTGGCCATCGTCATCGCCCGCTTCCCGCTGCCGGAAATCGGCGCCTCGACCAACCGCGAAGCTGCCAAGGCTGCGCGCAAGAACCACTCGCTGTGGAAGCACCGCAACCTGGTGTTCGGCATTCCAGCCATCTTCATCTACCTGATTGCCGAAATCGGCGTGGCCAACCTGTTCATCAATTTCGTGTCGCAGCCGGACATCGGCAACGTGACCCACGAAAAAGCGTCGCACTACCTGATCATCCTGTGGGGCGGCATGATGGTGGGCCGCTTCGCCGGTAGCGTACTGATGCGTAAATTCTCGGCCGAAAGCGTGCTGGCAGGCTGCAGCATCGGCGCGGCGATCGTGATGACGATTGCCACGTTCGCCGGCGGCTCGGTGGCGATGTGGGCGTTGATCTCGGTGGGCCTGTTCCACTCGGTGATGTTCCCGACCATCTTCACGCTGGGCATCAAGGGCCTGGGCCCGATGACCGAAGAAGGTTCCGGCCTGATGATCATGGCGATTGCCGGCGGTGCGCTGGTGGTGGTGCAAGGCATGCTGGCCGACCATTTCGGTCTGCAGCAATCGTTCCTGCTGACCGTGGCCTGCGAAATCTACGTGCTGTTCTACGCACTGTGGGGCGCCAAGGCAACCAACGCCTTCCCGGAAGAGCCGGTGGCCGACACTAAATAATCAGTTCGCTGATACGACAAAACCCCGGTGCGCCGGGGTTTTTTTATGCCTGTGCCGCATAGCGAAGGACAACGGCATCAAGTGCGTGCTTTTCCAGAGAAACGAATGTGAGATGTGGTGGGATCAAACCCACCAGAAACTTGGGCGTAAGGTGCCGCTGAACTCGGACATGTTGGCGTAACCCGGCATGGACTTGATGAGTCCTCCATCGTGGATGTTATCCACTATTTCATTTGAGAAATTTCGTCTACAATTAAATTAATACCGACGTTAATCCCAAGGAGAGTCATTTGAGTTTGATTTTATCCACCGAGGAAGGATTAAGGCAAGCCTACCTTGAAGCTGAGAAGCACTTGAAAACGAGTCCGAAGCAGCAGCAATGGTTAAACAAGCTGGAGCAGCATTTGCGCGCCGTTCAAGAAGCTTCGAAGGAAGTTTTTTTTTCACTTCCTTTTCAGCGGACGCTCTGGAATAGCGATGTGGTTTCGGGGGTTGGCTGGGGTGGAGCGATCAATGTGGACAAGGTTATTTCTGATGACGCAGTTATCGAACGCCTTTGGAAGCTGCGTACCGAACCGCTTCCCGAACCGGGAAACGAGAGAACCCGATATCTGGCCCGCGAATTTAGCGAATGCCTTGCATTGATAGCGCCACAAGTTCGCAAAAAACCCCGGTTAAAGCTCTTCAATGTATTTGCATCGATTCATCCATCGGAATTCGTCACGCTCTCCTACACCAAGGTACTGCGAAGCTTGGCGCGGGCAATGGGACTGCCGGCTTCCACGAAAATTCACCCGGTTGACGTCCATCGATCCATTCTAGACCGGTTTGATCAAGTGCTGGGCAAGACTGCCGCTCCGCCATCGCGTGACGGACTCGAAAGGATGTCTCTGGCTTGGGCTTTATGCAGTACTGCGGAGGAAGAAGCCGATGCGGTGGAAATAGTCGATACGGACAAAGACGCTGGCTCGGTAAAATTATTACCTCTGCCCGCAGAGCGTCGCCGCCGCGGCATGCTGGCTATTGCGGGCTCGTTTGCAACTATTCGTGGAATTGTGGAGTTCGCGAAAGACGGTTGCATGCGCGAAGATTTACGAGAGCATATACGCTCTATCAATTCTGCCTTATCGCCAGCAGCAATCAACACCAACCTCCATGCGCTGATAGCCGAGTGGGGCGTGTTGCAATCAAATGGCTCCATGCTGGAATTAACGACACGTGGCGAAGCGCTGTTGGAAAATGGCGATCCAGACGATGTCTCGGATTGGCTGCTGACAAAGATACTCGGGTTCGACCATGTTCTGTATGAATTAAAGACCAAAACTCACGCCACACGAAATCAGTTGCGCTCGCTTTTGAAATTGGTTAACCCGGGGTGGACGACCAATTTTAACCCGGATGCCATGATCGGTTGGCAAAGGGACATGAAGCTAATCTATCGTGAAGGCGAAGTGTTCAAGCTTACCGAAACGGGCCTGGACTGGGCAGAGCGAATACACTGGATTCCTGAATCACTGCCGCCCCTTAACGCACCTGACGATCTCGATGTGGCCGAAACGTCCACAACAAGCCAAACTCTCGTACGACCGGCATTGCGCGATATTTTAAGTTTTATGCCGGTTGATATGGTCTTTTCAAATAAACTCGTCGCCCGTCTGGACGCGAGTTTATGGAGCAACCATCGGCGCCATTTTGCCGTGCTGGCGGGATTGAGTGGATCCGGGAAGACATTGCTTGCGTGCAGTTACGCGCGGGCATTGTGGAAGGCAGAAGCCGATAGCAGAGAGCGGTTGTACGTTTTGCCTATCCAGCCAGGCTGGCACGATCCGTCTAGCGTCTTCGGATACGTCAATCCGATAAATGGCGACAGTTATGTACGCACGGGATTTCTGGAGTTTTTGATGCGTGCCAGCGCGGACTCTGCACAGCCCTATGTCGTGGTATTAGACGAAATGAATCTTTCTCATCCTGAGCAATATCTTGCGCCGTTATTATCGGCGATGGAAACCGGTGACGATATCGAACTGCATACATTTTCCGAAGCCATCAGCGGCGTACCTTCTCGTCTGCCCTATCCGGCTAATTTACTGATCATCGGTACAGTAAATATGGACGAGACTACGCACGGATTGAGCGACAAGGTTCTCGATCGCGCATCGGTCATCGAATTCTGGGAGGTCGATGTGGACGCCTATCCTGGTTGGGGAAAGACATCGCTGGCTAGCGATGCAGCAGCAACTGCACGTGAAGTCCTGATCGGTTTATATAAGGCCCTCAGTCCCAAGAGGCTTCACTTCGGCTGGCGGACCGTGGGTGACGTCATCGGATATATGGAACAGGCGGCACAAGGCGGCGTCATCAATCACCTGGACAGCCTCGATCAAGCAATTTTTTCGAAAATCCTGCCCAAGCTTCGAGGTGAAGATAACACCCGCTTACGGGCCGCTTTGGAACAAACCAGACTTATATTGCGTAACGCCAGATTGCATGATTCCGCCACTAAAGTAGAAGAGTTACAGGAAGACTTGCTGCACACTGGCAGCGCCCGATTCTGGCGATGAGTTCGATGTCGACGCTCACTTGCCACGTCGCCTCTGGCGTCTCTTTTACTGTCTCCCCGGAATCAAGCTGCAGCGAGGGCTTTTACGAAGGTGGCCGGTACGCGTTTGTACTACAGAGCGAAAGTACGCGCATTCTTGTTATTGACGATATGCGCCTCCCCTGTCGCAACGCAAACGGCGATCATCGTTGGGAATGGACACCACAATTTTATGCCGGCACGGTAATAGCCGAATTATTCGACGAACGCGGTGTGCGGTTGGCTGTCTATCACCTCGAGGTGGCACCTCCGGCTAAGAAACTGGCGAAGATGTGTTTCCATCGGATGGTTGTGGACTTGAGGTCGGAAGACCCCGAACTTCTTTTCGGCGCGGAACCAGGTGGCGAAAAAATCAGCAGCGAAGGGGATTTCAGCAATATTCACTTGCAATACGCAAGACTGAAGCTGTTCGGCGACCGATACTTGCGGGCCCTAAAAAAAATAACGATCCAACCGCTTTCCGCTCTGAAAGGTACGCGCAGCAGTGCCCCTTTGCACCGCGTTCGGCGCATAGACACGCAAACCCTACGTAGCCTGGCCAGAAATCCTGGGGCTATGGCGCAGCTTGGCAATATTGACGGCGTAGATTCGATCACAATCGGAATGTTCGATGTTCCTGTTTCAAGCGTTACACTTGACACTGCGGCACACCGTACGTTGAAGACCATTCTCAACAAAATTATTCGCCACATTAATGCTGTGCGCATGGAGCTCAGGAGCCTGGCCGCCAATGAACAACGAGACCAGGTGCGCACATCCCAGGCCGATCGCCTGGCCTTGCGCGAGTTGCTGCTGGACGACCTGGAGGATGGATTACAAAAGCTGAAGCGTGCCCGGCCCTTTTCGGAGGTGACGCGCGACGAAATTTCCAGTGCAGGTCTGAACGCAATATCCGGACATCCCGACTACGCACGTGCGTTTCGTCTGGGGTGGCAAATTCTTCGTCCCGGTATCGATGGACCGGGTTCAGACGAGATCCTCCCGGTAAGCCCAACCTGGGAAATATACGAAAGATGGTGTTTTCTGCGCGTGGTCGTGGCCTTAAAACATATATTCCCTGAACTGGTCTGGTCACGAAAAGTAGGTGGTAAGGCTGATCGAATCAAAATAAGCGGAGAAGGCAAAGACATACAAGTTAGGGCATTTTTACAGAAAACGTTTCCTGCCTTCGACAAGAAACACGGGCTTGAACATTTTTATAGCAACTCCGCGCAACGTCGCCCGGATATCGTCGTTACCGTGACAAACGGCCCAACTAGAAAAATCATTGTATTCGACGCCAAATATTGCGTCAGCCGCGATAGTATCTTGGAAGCAATGTCATCGGCGCATATCTACCGCGACAGTCTGCGATGGGGTGCTGCCAGTCCCGATTATGCATTGTTGCTCGTGCCCGCTGGAGGTGGAGTTGCGGCATTGGAGCAGCCTTGGTTCATCGCGGAAAATAAGGTTGGTGTCATTCCGCTATCTCCCCTACTGGGGGAAGAGCATGTCATATCGTTTCTGTCCAGGACGCTTCTAGCTGGCACAGCGAACTCCATCCACCCTGATTAGCCCCATGAACGATCGAACGACCAGATAAGCAGCGGGGATACGCCCGTTAGACTATTACGGGTCAGGCGCAGCCTCGCCATCAACCGGTTTCTTGGCCTCCGTGGGCTTGATACCGCGCCGCGCCAGCCCCTCGCGCAACAGGAATTCGATTTCCGCGTTCACGCTGCGCAGGTCGCGCGCGGCCAGCCGTTGCAGCTCTTCCCAGAGTGCCGGGTCGATGCGTAACGGGTAGGCTTTTTTACCGGGACTTGCCATGCTGGACGGCCGCTAGTTGTACAAGGTGCCGGTGTTGATGATCGGCTGGGTTTCCTTGTCCGAGCACAGTACCACCAGCAGATTGCTGACCATGGCCGCCTTGCGTTCATCGTCGAGTTCCACGATGCCGCGCTCCGACAGCCCTTTCAACGCCGCTTCCACCATGCTCACGGCGCCATGGACGATCTTGGCGCGGGCGCTGATGATCGCCTCGGCCTGCTGGCGGCGCAGCATCACCTGCGCAATCTCGGCGGCGTAGGCCAGGTGGGTGAGCTTGGCGTCCACCACTTCCACACCGGCCGCCTCGAACCGCGCCTGCAGCTCGCACTTGAGGGCATCGGCCACCACGTCCATGCCGCCGCGCAGCGTGGTTTCGTTGGCGGACAAATCTTCGCCCTCGTCGTATGCATATTGCGACGCCAGGTGGCGCAGCGCGGCTTCGGCCTGGATCGCTACGTAACGCTCGAAATCATCGACCTCGAACACGGCCTGGGCGGTATCGCGCACGCGCCACACGATGGCGGCGCTGATCTCGACCGGGTTGCCGCGCTTGTCGTTGACCTTGAGCGTGGGCGCATTGAAATTACGGGCGCGCAGCGACAGGCGGCGCTTGACGTAGAGCGGAAACGCCCAGCGCAAGCCTTCGCTGCGGTCGGTGCCGATGTACTTGCCGAACAGGGTGAGGATGGCGCTCTCGTTGGGCTGCAACATGAACAGGCCTGCCAGGCAAAAAGCTCCCGCCAGCACCAGCACGACTGCGGCAAACAGCGTGACCATGTTGCCGACATCCATCCCGCTCCTGAACACATAGACAGCGGCGAGCAGCAGCACTACCCCGGCCGCAGCCGCCAGGTAGCCGTTGGTCGATGAAAACGCTTTTTCGCGGCGGGTAGCTGCTCCATTCATGTTCGATTACTCCTCAGGTAAGACATCAAAGTGATATCACTTTAGGATCATGCTGCCAGATTGTCAAGCACGCCGTTTCGCTTGCCAGTCACTTTACAGTTTCCCTCAATTAATGTCTTATCTATACTATTGGTCACCGGCATGCACTGCCGCTGCCGGCCACTTGACTTACAGGAGCTGAGACACGATGAGCAAAGAAAACGCCTCCGGGCCCTCAAGCAGTAACGTTGAAAACGAACCAGTAACCCAAGTGCTGCCCGAGAGTGACCCGGCAGCGGGCAAACCGGTACAGGACAGCGGCAGCGGTAACGCCAAAGCTGAGGACAATGCTGACGTTATTGCAAATGCAAACCCCGACGCCATAGCCAACCGCGAAGTCAAGCCGGACGACAAAGCAGAAGGAAAATCCGACGCCGTCATTGCAGTGAAAGCCAAGCCGACAGACCCACTCGAGAACAAGTCCCTCGAGGACGAAGAGCTCGAACTCAGCAAGCAAGAGAAAAAGGAACGCATCGCCGAACGCAAGAAGGAACTCGCGCAACGCGAAAAAGAAGCCAATGACCGTCGCTCGCAGTTGATCAAAGCGGTGCGGTTTTCGGCACCGGCCATCGACAAGGCGCTGGTCGATAAATTTGAAGCGCTCAGCATCGACAGTCATGCATTTGCCGCCAAGGATGTCGTCAAGCTCATGACCAATGACGCCAAGCTGCCGGAAAAGGTGCTGGACTTTTTCGATCTCAACCTGGCGCAGCGCGAAGATCTGCTCGACCGGATCGGCTACTACAAGGGCATCGTCATCGATCACAGTGCCGCCAACCCGGTGGAGACCGGATTCCGCGAAGTGCTGCAAAGAACGCGCGTCGCCAGCAAGCTGAGCAAGCACGGCGGCAACCTGGTCACCGGCATCCTGTATCGCAAGCCGAATTTTTCGGGTTACCACGAGAATTACTACACGTCGTCGGAGTCGCTGCACCAGGTGCAGAAAAATGGCGTGACCGACATCAAATCCTCGCTCAGCGTGGCGGGAGGCAAGGCAGCATCGGTCGGCGTCGGTGTGTCCGGCTCCTCCCATGAGTCCAACAGTTCGAACAGCGGCACCGTCAAGAAAAAGCTGTACATCACCGCCAACTATTTCCTGCCCAAGGTCGAACTGTCGTTCGACGATACCTTCCCCTGCGCGAGCGATGAATTCGAGGCGACCTGCGAAGAAGCGCTGGCCAAATCGCAGCCGGAAGCGCGCTTCAAGGGGCTGGTTGCCGTGCTCGGTAAATTCGGGCAATTCGTTGCGACACAAACGCTGGTGGGTGGCCGTTTATTTGCCACCAACGTCAAGGAATTTTCCGGCAACGAATCGCAGGAAGAGATGGTCCAGCGCTACGCCGGCCGTATCAAGGTCGCGGCGGAAAGCGTCACGGCGTCGTTCGAGTCCGACACCAGCTTTGAGAAGAGCAGCCAGGATAACGACCGCAACAAGGGCCGCAATGAACAACAGTCGGCGACCATCCATGCCGTGGGCGGCGAAGGCGCCGTGGTGGAACAGGCGGGCCGCTGGGCCGAATCGCTGTACGATTACCGGCGCTGGGCGGCCGTGCAGCGGGAAAACCTGGTGCCGAGTATCGATTTGCTCAATAAGAATCTGAGTATCCGCGTGTGGGATGCGCTGAAGATCTTCGCAGTAAAAAACACCGCGCTGCACCTGATCGGCGAATACAAGGCCTATTTCCTGTTCTACGGTCGCTACGACACCGAAATCGGCCAAGTGACGCGGCACGATACCGTCCTCCTGAAAAACAAGGGCAGCCAGCGCTGCCTCGCGGTGCAGGGCGAGACCCCGCTCAGCGGTGGCGTGATCGGCAAGCCGTTCGAATGGAGCGAGCAGTTGCTGTGGCGCATTACGCCGAACGGCAACATCGTCAGCACGATCCCGGTCAGCAGCGGCTTCCCGGGACGCAAGCAAGCGGTGGATTTCGCGCTGACCGTGGTGGGCAAAGCAGCTGAAAAAGACGCGGCACAAGCAAAAACCCTGGCCGTGGAATTGCGTGAACTGGGCAGCGGCGCCAACCAGGTGTGGGATTTTACCGGTCGTGGCGAACTGCGCAATGCTGCTTTCGGCGCCGGCTATGCGCTCAGCATGCCGCTCGACAACACGCCCTTGCTCAAGCTGGTAGGCGACGGCAAAGACGACACGACCATCTGGAGCGTGCAGGAAGCGGCGCCCGAGGACATCGTAAAAATGGCCGCACATAAAGCGTATGGCAAACTGGTCCACCCGTCCGGGCTGGTACTCGCCATCGACGGCTACGAGGACAGCACCAATACATTCGCCTTGACCGACCGGCGCCGCGTATTGCTGCAACCGGACAACGGTGGCAAGCACCAGTTATGGCACGTGCGCAGCGATGGCGTGATTATCTCGGCATTGACCATCGGCTCCAATAACTCGTCCATGACAGCCGATGTGTACCTGGTCCAGGCTGACGACAAACAGGTATTTGCGCAAGGGATAAGCCTCGCGGCAAAAGTTTTCAAGACCGACCAACAAGGCCTGGCGCATATCGTCGACGCCGACCAGAAGATTTTGTACGCCGGTGCGGTGGTGGTCAAACCCGCCTCCGGTCAACGCGTGACGGCGATGACGGAACCAGGCGAGGCGCTGACTTTCACCGCCCTGCCAGCGGGTACCCGTCCGGTCACCTATTCCACCGGCACGGCGGTCAAGTCAGGCGGTTGCTACCGCTTGAAGACCGTTGACAAGCGCGAACTCAAGATCGATGGCTATTTGACCGGAATCGAGTTCGTGCTTGAAGAACGCAACCCTGGCACGCTGTTGAAGCGGAACGAATATTTCCGCATGCGGATGCGGCTGTCGGTCGTGCGCAAAACCGGCGCCATCCCGGTGGAGTTGAAGGATGAACCTGACAACGATACCGACCGCGATTTCGTGGGCGATGACGATGGCCATAGCGACATTCGTGTCGATGAGCGCTTCCTGCTGCTGCCGGAAGGTCCGATTTACTCACTGCGCCTGCATACGGGCGGCAAGAAGCGGCTCGCGTTCGAATATCGTCTGGTAGAAAACGGCCCATGGATCGGCCTGTCGGACTCGGACGATTCGACCCAGCCCTTGAATGTCAATCTGCTCAACGTGGGTTCCGCACTGGACGCCGCCGCCAGTGGCAGCCGGGTGGTCGGGGTGGCGCTCGAATACGATGCCAGCGCCCAGCTCCTGAAACCAAAACTGCTGCGCAAGCTGCTGAGCTAATTGGTGGTCAAGCCGGGATTCTTGATTTGCATCAAGGAAACCGGCTTTATATCGATGGGACAATGCGTGCCGTGCAAGACCTCTTATCCGCGCGCACGCGCACCTGGCGACAAGGACCACCGATGGCAAAATATTTCAGCCGGCTGTTCGGCAACGACGACTACCGCATCCACGTGATGCAGGACGATGCCCCGCATCCGATCCGGCGCCACCTGCAACCAGCACGCCGCGACGAGCTGGTGCAAGCATTATTCGGCACCGGACCGGCGCGCAGCGTCAAACGCAAGCGCGCCAGCCGGGCCGGCCGCTGACAATCAAAGCCGTCAGGCGTCGATCTTCTTGCTGATCGCCTTGCCGGCGATTTTCACATTCGTGAGCACCAGGTTTTTCACGTTATAGGCAAACCACGGCTGCTCCGCGTTGCGCGGGGTGCCGAAGTCGCAGTTGGTGATGGTGATGTTGTCGAGGGGGAGCGTGGGCTTGCCGGCCGGTCCGTTGTAGGTGCCGGCCACCGGTCCCAGGATCACGAACGCCTGGAAGCACGAGTGCTTGCCGGTCGGCGTTTGCACATCGGAGACGCGCAGGTTCGAGATGTGCACGTCGGAGACCTCGGGCGGGCGGATACGCACGCTCTCGTCCACCGGCGTGTAGTCGCAATCGATGGTGATCACGCCGCCGGCCGTGGTGTGCGGCACCGCCGGCAGCTTGGTGCCCGGCAGTTGCGAATAAGTGCGGCCGATGGTGGCCACGCCATTGGGCAAGGTGCAGTCGCGCACGTAGAAGTGGCGCAGGAAGCCGCCACGGTTCATATTGGTCTTCATGCGGATGGCGGTATTGAGGCCCGACGTCTGCCAGTACTTGTTGCGGAACTCGAGGCGCTGCGCATACACATGCTCGATACCGCCAGCCATCTCGCTGCCCAGCGTCATGCCGCCATGGCCGCTGTTCATCACGCAGTCCTGCACCAGCACATTGCGGGTGGGGCCGAACTGGATGTCGCGGTTGCGGCCCGCCTTGATGGCGATGCAGTCGTCGCCCGCGTTGAACTCGCAGTGCTCCACGAATACCGTGTCGCACGCTTCGGGGTCGAAGCCGTCGCTGTTCGGGCCCTGGCTCTCCATGCGCACCTTGCGGATATGGACATTGCGGCAGTTGACCGGGTGGTGCTGCCAGAACGGCGTGGCGGTCACCATGTAACCCTGCATCAGCACATCGGTGCAGCCGATGAATTCGATCATGCTCGGACGCAGGTAGTGGCCCACGCCGAACACGCGCTTGGCCACCGGCACGCCGGCTTCCGACAGCGCCGGCAGATAGCGTACGTCGGCGCGGAAGCTCTGGCGCGTCGCTTCGATCATCTCGCGGTCATGCGCGGGCAGGTTGGGCGCGACCTCGCTCATCGACTTGGGATTGCGCTCGTTGACAGCAATCTCGGTCTGCACGCTGCCCTTGTTGTGGCGGCCCTTCCAGTCCCACCAGCAGCCTTCGCCGTTCTCGAACGGCACGCCACCCTGGCCGTTCAATACGCTGGTCCAGTCCTCGCCGGTGAGGGCGATGTTGGTCTGGCCGTAGGCGTACACCAGCGGCGAATAATTGAGCACGTCGTTGCCCTGCCAGCGCGAAATCGACAGCTTGCCATTCGGGCCGCAATCGATGTCGCCGTACTTGGCAAAGTCGGCCGGGTTGGCGCTGAAGTAGACGTGGGCGCCCGCCGCCAGGTACACGTGCACATTCGAGCGCAGCACGATCGGACCGGCCACGTACCAGTCGCCTTTCGGGATCACCACGCGCCCGCCCCCGGCCTTGTGGCAGGCGGCAATCGCTGCGGTAATGGCGGGATAGGCATCGGGCGAACCGCGCACCGGCGACGGTACGTCGGCTTTTTCGGTATAGCGGATGGTGGCGTTGACCTTGGCCGTTTGGCAGGGTTTGGCGCCGAAGGCGGTGATGACGAAATCCTCGTCGCGGAATTTGAGCGGCTTGGCGAATTTCTGTTCGATGTCGCGCGCGCGCTGCCAGGGGTCGGCAGCAATTTTTTTATCCTCGGCGCTGGCCGTGGTAGGCAACAGCGCCGCCGGTACACTGGCCGCCGCCATCATGCCTGCACCGCTGCTCATCAATACGCGACGTTTTTGATCAATCTCCACCTTCATGGTCTGGTCTCCGTGATTAGCTATTTGCCCGGATTGTTCCGGATCTGGCACTGCGGGACCATTCTAGCAAGGTTTCAAGGTGGTTAGACCACTTTATATCTGGTCTAACCACATCGGTGCAACCAAACAATCGCAGCGGTGATCAATTACCGCTCAACGCTCCATCAGTACCGGATAAGTCCAGCGCGCGCGATCGAGATACGGCGAACGCGCCAGCCACCAGCGCAGGCGTGCCTGCGGATCGGCGGCCAGCGCGGCGTCGGCCGCCAGCGCTGCGGCAAAGCTGGTGCGCAGGGCCGGATCCGCCGCCATCATGCGGTCCGCCATGGGCGCCAGCAAGTGGCGCGGCAATTGCGATTCGAGCGGCAGGGCGTTATCGAAATGGCCGGTGGCCAGGAACGAATCGTCGCTCTCCGGCTCCAGCAGCGCCGCCGCCAGCAAGTGAAATGGCTGATCGCGCGGAACGCGTACCGAGCCGGCCGGCAGCGTCCACTGCTTTTGCGCGCGCAGCAAGCCGGTGCGGTCCTTGCCGCTGGCCAGTTGCACCGTCTCCAGTGTCAACGTGCGCGGCGCCTTCAATTCGTCCATCACGATGCCGTGGCGGCGCAGCGCCGCGATCATGCCCTGCTGTTCGGCGCCGATCCACCACGCCGCCGGCAATGCCACCTCTCTGGTCGAGCGCACGCCGAAGACTGGCATGGCGATATCGACCGGCTCACCGGTCCAGCGCCGCTCGCGCACGCCGGACGCCGGCGACAGGTACGAGTCGTAGCGATACCCCTTGAAGGTTTTGAATTCCAGTGGCGCGGTCTCCTTTTCCCAGCGCACCATCAACTGCGCCGGGCGCGCAGCGCGGTCGCGCGCCTTGGCGGCAGCGATGCCCTGCCCTTCGCGCGCCACGGTTCTGAGCGACTGTTCGAGCAGCACATAAGTGCCCAGCACCCGGCGTTTATACGGTTTCATGGCGTGGTTTTCGACCAGCACCGTGGGAATACCGACAAAATCGCCATAGCCGGTCGAATAGCGCGGCCCTTCGGCGCTGATGCGCAGCCCCTTCTCGGGCGCATCTTCGTCCACCCAGCTCGGATAGATGTCGGGCGTGTGGCCCTGCGCGGTGAGCGCCGCGTTGACGTCGGCGTGATACGCGGTCATCAGCCAGTCGGCGGTTGCACGCGAGCGCGCATAGGTGCCCCAGCCGGCAAAGGTGTAGGTCACGTCGTACTGGTAGTCGATGCCGTCGCTCACATGCACGTCGATGTACAGTGCCGGATCGAAGGTTTGCAGCAGCTTGACCACGGCCGCAATCTCGGGCGACTGCAAGCGCGCGTAATCGCGGTTGAGGTCCAGCCCCTGGCCGTTGGTGCGCGCGCCCTTGCTGTCCGGGCCGTGCTGGTGCGGGCGGCCGATATCGCTGGCGTTTTCATGGCCATCGACATTGAGGATGGGGATGAACACCAGGTCCACCGCGTCAAGCAGATCGTCGCGGCCGCGCAGGGCGATATCGCGCAGCAGCATCAGGCCCGCATCCTTGCCGTCGATTTCGCCCGAGTGGATGCCGGCCTGGATCACCACCACCGGTTTTTTGGCGCCAGGCTTCCTGGCCAGCACGTACACCAGGTCGCGCCCCTGCAGGCTTTTGCCGAAGGTGTGCAGCGACAGCAGCTTCGACGTTCCCGCCAGCGTGCGCAGGTAGTCGAGCGTTTGCGCATAGCTGGGCGAAGAGCGAAAGTCCGACCGTTCGGCCGGCGTGGCCAGGAGGTCGGCAGCCGGTACGATCAGCTGCTCGCTCTTGCCGTTCCACGGCGCGGCAGGTGGCAGCACTTGCGGCGCTGGTGCGGCGGATGTTGGAGCTGCTGCATACAGCGAGGTGATGAAAAACAGCGATCGAAACAACATGTGAAGGTTCCCGGTTATATAATGAAGGCCTGTCCGGGCCGTCGTCCGGCGCCGAGGAACAGAATCGAATGGAACGAAATACCCGCCAGCGCACCGCCATCCACCAGTGCATCACTGCCGCAGGGCGCCCGCTCGCGCCGCAGGAAATACTCGAACACGCGCAGCAGGCCGTGCCGGGCATCGGCATGGCCACCATCTACCGCAATATCAAATCGCTGCTGGAGTCGGGCGAGATCGCCGCCGTGTCGCTGCCCACTGGCGGCGACCGTTACGAAGTGGCCGGCCATGGCCACCACCACCATTTTCACTGCCGCGCGTGCGACAAGGTGTTCGAAGTGCACGCGTGCCCCGGCGACATGCAGAAGCTGGCGCCCAAGGGCTTCCAGCTCGAGTCGCACGAGCTGACCTTGTACGGCCTGTGCGACCAGTGCAAGTAGATTAATCGGTCGCGCAGCTCTTGCAATTGCCGTGGTTGCGGCGATGCGCGACGATCAGCAGCAGGCTGCTGCAAATGGCCAGTGCGGTTTCCCAGGCCTGGCCGAACAGCGGCCCCACCACGTACACCGCCACGATAAACGCTGCCAGGCCGGCAGCGCCCAGCAGCAGCGCCACCGGTTCGCGATGCTTGATAAAGCCCGGCAGCAGCGCCACGATCACCGGTATCGTCACGCCCAGCACCAGCAGCGAGTGTACAGAATCATGTTCGTGGCCCAGGCCCAGCATGGGAAACGCCGCCAGCAGGAACGGCATCGCCACGCAATGCACCAGGCAGATGCCTGATGCCGTCATGCCCGCGTAGTCGCCCCACCGGATCAGGTATTTC
Source organism: Duganella sp. FT27W (assembly GCF_009295655.1). NCBI lineage: Bacteria > Pseudomonadati > Pseudomonadota > Betaproteobacteria > Burkholderiales > Oxalobacteraceae > Duganella > Duganella sp. FT27W. Next base: position 285,534 of record NZ_WHIV01000001.1, on the reverse strand, counting down.
ATCATCAAAACGACACGCGCACGCCGGCGGTGACATTCCGGCCCGGCAGCGGGGCCGAGTTCTTGATGAACGACGTGTGGCTGTACGCCAGTTCGTTGGTCAGGTTGTTCAGGCGCGCATAGATCTGCGCCGGCATGCCGCCGAGGCGCAGCGTGTAGTGCGTACCCACGTTGAGCATGTTGTAGCCGGGCGTGGCGCCTTCGAAGTCGGCGACCTTGTCCTGCTTGTTCACGCGATAGAACTCCACCTGGCCGTGCAGCTGGCCCAGGTTGCCATCGACGCGGGTGCCCAGGCGCGCGGCCGGAATGCGCGGCAGGTTGCGGTCGCCGCCGGCGCTGTCGAAGCGCGCACGCACGTAGTCGCCGAACACGGTGGCCTCGAACGCTGGCGAGAACTTGTGTTTCACTTCGCCTTCCAGGCCGGTGAAGGTGGCGTCGCGCTGGGCGTATTCGATCAGCTGGAAGCCTTCGAAGTTGTCCAGCGTACGGGCGTAGATATAGTTATCGACCTTGTTGTGGAAGGCGCTCAGCGAGAACGTGGTGGCGCCGGCATACTTGCGCAGCGTGAGATCGACGTTGTTCGAGGTTTCCTTGTCCAGGTCCTGGTTGCCGATCTCGTAGGTGCTGGTCGCCATGTGCACGCCATTGGCATACAGTTCCTCGGCGGTAGGCAGGCGGTGCGCGCGCGACAGCGACGCACGCAGCGAATACTCGGGCGCGAATTTCCACACCGCGCCCACGGCGACCGACGTACCGCTCACATCGTGATCGCGCAAGCCGGCCTGGTTGACGGTGATGTCCTGCCACTCGTGGCGGGCGCCCGCTTCGAAGCGCCAGTCCTGCAGCTTGTATTCCTCGGTGACATACACGGCATTTTTCTTGGTGATGGTCGCCGGTACGTAGGCTTCCTCGCCGTCGGCGACGAAATCGCGCTTGGTCGTTTGCACGCCCACCACGCCGCGCCAGCCGCCCAGCGGTGCGTGTTCCGCTTCCACGCGCACGTCGTGCGCCTTGTTGCGGAAGCTGGTCGCCACTTCGGCGCCTTCCAGTTCGTCGTGCTGGTAGTCGGTAAGCGAGGCGCGCAGGCGCACCTTGGTGATGCCGGCCACCGGCGCGCGGTATTCACCGCGCAGGTCCCAGCGGTTGCTGTCGAGTTTTACGGTGGGGATCGCGCCTTCCTCGTGTTCGTGGTCGTGATCGTGGCCTTCTTCCTCTTCATGCTCGCCGCAATGCAGGGTGGCGCCGTGCGGGTGGCAGCCTTCGAATTCGTGGCTGTGGCCGGGAATGCCGTAGCTGGTGCGCTCCTTGGTGTAGGCCAGGCCCAGGTAGCCGTTGGCGCCGATCCACGACAGGCCCACGCTACCGGTGTCGGTGTCCTTGAAGCTGCCATCGACGGTGCGGCCTTCGCTCCATCCCTTACCGACCTTGTAGGCGTCGGCTTCGCGCTTGACGCCTTCGGCGTGGAACGCGAAGCTGCCGGCGCCGCCGGTCACTTCGAATGCACCCGCTTTTTCACGGGCGACCGAGTTGGCGCGCAGTTCGGCGCTGCCTTCCAGGCCGTTGACTGGAATCGCGGTCGGAATCTTGCGGTCGATGATGTTGATGGTGCCGCCCACCGCGCCGCCGCCGTAGGCCAGCGCCGACGGACCGCGCAGCACTTCGATGCGCTCGGCCAGCATCGGCTCGAACGCCACCGCGTGGTCGGGGCTGATGGTGGAAGCGTCCTGGATTTCCGCGCCGTCCGACAGAATTTTGACGCGCGGGCCGTCCATGCCCCGGATGATCGGGCGGCTGGCGCCGGCGCCGAACTGGCTCGACGAAATGCCGGGCTGGCGGTTGAGGGTCTCGCCCAGGGTCGATTCGCGCACGCGCACCAGCTCATTGCCGCCGATGGACGTCACCGGCGTGATCATGTCGTCGCCAACCACGCCCAGCGCGCTGGCCGAGACGATCACGGTCGGCACCGACTCCGGATCGGCCGGCAAACGAGAGTCCGTTTGGGCGTGGGCCAGCGGGAAATGGCTCAATGCCAGCGTAATGGCCAGGGCGATCGGGGTGCGGTTGCTGCGAAAAACGGACATGGGAAGTTCCTTATCGATGCTTGATAGTCGGTAATGATAAGTCATTATCATTAAACACTCAAGCGTTACGTGTATCCCGTACGTCGATATGGTCCGCCGGCCAGCGCAACTCGAACAGCGTACCGCCCAGGGCAGACGGCCGGCACGCCGCCTGGCCGCCGTGCGCCTTGGCGATGGCGCCCACCACCGCCAGCCCCAGGCCGCTGCCGCCGCTCTCGCGCGAGCGCGATTGTTCGCCGCGCTGGAATGCCTCGAACACGTGCAGCGCCAGCTCCGGCGCAATGCCGGGCCCCTCGTCTTCCACCCGCAGGGCGCACATGCCGTCCGCGACGACGGCGGCAATGCGCAGCCGGCCCGGCGTGGCGTGGCGGCGGGCGTTTTCCAGCAGCGCCAGCAAGGCCTGGCGCATGCGCATCGGATCGCACAGCACCGGTTCGCCGTCCGCCGCCACCTCGATACGGAAGCCCGCCGCCTGCAAGGCCGGGCCGGCCAGCGCGATCACGGTGGCGATGTCGCCGGCCAGGTTGGTCTCCACCCGGTGCAGCTCCAGGTGGCCGCTGCCGGCCAGCGCCACGATGCGCAAGTCCTCGATCAGCCGGCTAAGTCCCTCGACATGCGTGAGCAGGCTGCGGAATTGCGCCTGGTCGGGCACGAACACGCCATCCGTAAACCCCTGCAGGCGGCCACGCAGGATGGTGACCGGCGTGCGCAGTTCGTGGGCGATGGCGGCATTCCAGAAGCCGCGCTCCTGCTCCATGTGCTGCAGGCGTTCGGCCATGCTGTTGAAGTCTTCCACCAGTTGCGACGCCTCGCCGATCGGGCGGTCATCGACGGCAGCGCGCGCGGCCAGGTCGCCGCCAGCCACCCGCCGCAGGCTGGCGGCAACGGCGTTCAGTGGCGCCAGGATGCGGCGCGACAGCCGCGCTGCCGCCACCATGGCGATGATCACCGCGACGACGGTCGAGATGCCCATGTACAGCCACTCCGGCAGCGTGGGCGAATAATTGTGCGGATCGGCGAACAACTCGGGCTGATAACGCAGCAGCAACGCGTACAAAATGTAAGAGCTGATTTGCAGCAGCACGATGATCAGGAGCGTGAGCAGCGACATCGACAGCGTGATCTGGCGCCCCAGGCCCATGCCGAACTTCATGCGCCGCCTCCCAGCCGGTAGCCAACACCACGCACGCTCTCGAGCAGGCCGGCGGCGCCGGCGCCCTCCACCTTCTTGCGCAGCTTGCTGAGATGGCTGTCCACGGTGCGCTCCAGGGTTTCGCCCTCAGGCAGGCAGGCGGCCAGCAGTTCGGCGCGGGTAAATACCCGCTTGGGCGCACGCGCCATGTGCGCCAGCAGGCGGAATTCGGTGATGGTCAGCGCCAGCACCTGGCGGCCGGCCGCGCCGCACACGGCCGCTTCATAATGTTCGAGATCGACCTCGATGCCTTCGGCGCGCAGCAGCTGGTGCGGCTGCGCCCCGCCCTGCAAGGTGCGGCGCAGCACGGCCAGCGTGCGCGCCACCACTTCGGCCGCGTTGAACGGCTTGACGATGTAGTCGTCGGCGCCGATGCGCAGGCCGGTGAGTTTGTCGATATCCTGGTCCATCGCGGTGAGCATGATGACGGCAGTGTGACCGCGCCGGCGGATTTCGGACAGCACCGCCCAGCCATCGAGCCGGGGCATCATCACGTCGAGCAGCACCAGGTCGGGCTTGAGCGCATGGTGCATATCGAGCGCGGCCTGGCCGTCGGCGGCGTGCGCTACGCGCAGGCCGGAGCGCGCCAGGTAGGCCATCAGGATCTGGGCGATTTCCGCCTCGTCCTCGGCCACCAGCACCAGCGCCTGGGTGGAATCCGGAGGAGCTTCCATAGTGTCGTGAGGTTTTTGCATAGGCGACCATGATACCGCCGCCCGGCGCGCGTTTGCCAGTGCGGAAAAATATCGTTCGCCTCCACCGAATCTCCACACTTCCCCCATCGAACTTGCATGTACGAAGCGTAATCTCGCTGCACGACCACCTGAATAAATAACCTATGCATACCCTGTTGAAGAAATGGCCGTTGATGATCGCGGCCGCACTGGCCCTGGCCGCATGCTCCGAACAAGGCGCCGCGCCGCCGGCTGCGCCGCCACCGGCAGTCACCGTGGTGGCCCTGAAGCCGGCCGCCGTCACCCTCGACGACGACCTGCCCGGCCGCGTGGCGGCGCTGCGCACGGCCGACATCCGCCCGCAGGTCGGCGGCATCGTGCTGCGCCGCCTGTTCGAACAGGGGGCCGAAGTGAAGGCCGGCCAGCCGCTGTTCCAGCTCAACCCGGCGCCGTTGAAAGCGGAGTTCGATTCCGCCGCAGCGTCGCTCCAACACGCGCAGGCCACGCTGGCGCGCACCACGCGCCAGGCCGAGCGGCTGCAACCGCTGATCGACGCCGACGCCATCAGCCGCCAGTCGTTCGACGACGCTGTCTCCGAACGCGACCTGGCTGCCGCCAATGTGGCGCAGGCCCGCGCCGCGCTGGAACGCCGCCGCCTGGACCTGGCATTTACCACCGTGCAGGCGCCGATCTCGGGCCGCATCGGCTCCGAGCTGGTGACCGAAGGCGCGCTGGTGGGCCAGCTCGATGCCAACCCCATGGCCCGCATCCAGCAGACCGACAAGGTGTACGTGGACGTGCGCCAGCCGGCAGCGATGATCGCCTCGATCCATGCGCTGGGGGCGCGCGCAACCGATGGCGTGGCCGTCACCATCCTCGACGCCGACGGCAAGCCGTATGCCGCCAAGGCGCGCATCCTGTTCTCGGACATGAGCGTGGACGCCGGCACCGGCGACGCCACCCTGCGCATCCTGGTGGACAACGCCGACCGTGCGCTGCTGCCCGGGATGTTCGTGCGCGCGCGCATCGCCCGCAGCGCCGCGTCGAACGAACTGATGGCGCCGCAGCAGGCGGTGCAGCGCGGCGCCGACGGCGAAGCACTGGCCTGGACGCTCGACAAGGACCACAAGGCCAGCCTGCGCAAGATCGAAGTGGGACCGGTGGTGAACCATCAATACGTGATCCGGTCCGGTCTGAAAAGCGGCGACGTGCTGGTGGTCGAGGGCCAGGAACGGCTGCAGGACGGCCTGCAGGCGGCGCCACAACCGTGGCAGCCGGCGGCGTCGAAGACGGCGCAACGCTGATCGCACAGGAAAATACCAGCCATGTCTCAATTCTTTATCAACCGCCCCATCTTCGCGTGGGTGGTCGCCATTTTCATCGTGCTGTTCGGGCTGATTGCGCTGCCCAACCTGCCGATCGCCCGCTTCCCGTCGGTGGCGCCACCGAGCGTCACCATCAGCGCCGTGTATCCCGGCGCCTCGCCGCAAACCATGAACGACGCGGTAGTGGCGCTGATCGAGCGCGAACTGTCGGGCGTCAAAAACCTGCTGTACTACGAATCGTCCACCGACACCTCGGGTTCGGCCTCGATCACCGTTACCTTCAAGCCCGGCACCAACCCCGAGCTGGCGCAGGTCGATGTACAGAACCGGCTCAAGTCGATCGAACCGCGCCTGCCGCAGACGGTACGCCAGAACGGCGTAACGGTGGAATCGGCATCGTCCGGCTTCCTGATGATCATCAGCCTCAATGCCGATGCGAAGAACGGCAAAGGCGCCGATGCGCTGGAGCTGGGCGACTACCTGGCCCGCAACGTCATCGAGGAACTGCGCCGCGTACCCGGCGTAGGCAAGGTGCAGCTGTTCGGCGCCGAGCGGGCCATGCGGATCTGGGTCGATCCCGAAAGGCTGATCGCCCATAACGTTTCGATGGGCGACGTGACCGCCGCCATCGCCGCGCAAAACGTGCAGATCGCGCCTGGCCGCGTGGGCGACACGCCGTCCGTGCCCGGCCAGCGCGTGACCACGCCGCTCACGGTGCAGGGCCAGCTGCGCAATGCGCAGGAGTTTGCCGCCATCGTGCTGCGCGCGGGCCGCGACGGTTCGCTGGTCACGCTGGGCGACGTGGCGCGGGTGGAACTGGGTGCGCAAAGCTACAACTTCCAGGCGCGCGAAAACGGCGTGCAGTCGGCCGGCGCTGCCGTCTCGCTCTCGCCCGGCGCCAACGCCGTGGCCACGGCTGCCGGCATCCGCGCACGGATGGCGGAACTGGCCAAATCGATGCCGCCCGGGATGGCGTATTCGGTGCCGTTCGATACCGCGCCGTTCGTCAAGATCTCGATCGAAAAAGTGGTGACCACGCTGGTGGAAGCCATGGTGCTGGTATTCCTGGTCATGTATCTGTTCCTCCAAAAAGTGCGCTACACGGTGATACCGGCCATCGTCGCGCCGATTGCGCTGATGGGAACCTTTGCCGTGATGGCGGTGGCCGGTTATTCGATCAATGTGCTCACCATGTTCGGCATGGTGCTGGCGATCGGCATCATCGTCGATGATGCCATCGTGGTGGTGGAGGCCGTGGAACGGCTGATGGCCACCGAGCGCCTGTCGCCGCGCGAGGCGACGTCGCGGGCCATGAAGGAAATCAGCGGCGCAGTGGTTGGCATCACCGCCGTACTCACCGCCGTGTTCATCCCGATGGCGCTGGCCGCCGGTTCGGTGGGCGTGATCTACCGCCAGTTCACGGTGGCGATGGCGGTAGCTATCCTGTTCTCGGCATTTTTGGCGCTCACGCTCACGCCGGCGCTGTGCGCCACCATGCTCAAACCGATCGGCCCCGAAGACCATGTCAAAAAAGGTTTCTTCAGCTGGTTCGACCGCAGCTTCGACCGCATGACGGCCCGCTACGCGGCCGGCACCACCGCGCTGCTCAAGCGCGGCGGGCGCATGATGCTGCTCTATGCGGCGATTGCCGCCGCCATGGCCTGGGGCTTTACCCGCCTGCCATCCGCCTTTTTGCCGGAAGAAGACCAGGGCTATTTCATCACGTCGTTCCAGCTGCCGTCCGACGCCACCACCGGCCGCACGCTGGACGTGGTCAAGCAGTACGAACAGCACGTGGCCAGCCGTCCCGGCATCGACGTCAATCAATCGCTGCTGGGCTTTGGCTTCTCCGGTTCCGGTCCCAATGCGGCCATGGCCTTCACCATGCTCAAGGACTGGCCCGACCGCGACGGCGCCAGCGCCCAGGAGGAAGTGCTGCAGGCGCAGATGGCGATGGGCGCCGCGCGCGAAGGCATGATCATGTCGGTACTGCCACCGGCCATCGACGAATTGGGCAACTCGTCCGGCTTCGTGCTGCGCCTGCAGGACCGCGCCAACCAGGGCGCCGCCGCGCTGCAGGCGGCGCAGAACCAGTTGCTCGGACTGGCGGCGCAAAGCCCTTTGCTGGGCATGGTCTATCCGGACGGCTTGCCGCCCGGCGCCAGCGTGCGCCTGGAAATCGACCGCAAGAAGGCCGAAGCCCTGGGCGTATCGTTCGCCGCCGTGAGCGACATGCTCACCACCGCCACCGGCTCGACGTATGTGAACGACTTCCCCAACGCCGGCCGCATGCAGCAGGTGATCGTGCAGGCCAATGCCTCGGCGCGCATGCAGCTCGACGACTTGCTGGCGCTGCGCATTCGTAACAGCGACGGCGGCATGGTGGCGCTGAAAGAAATCGTCCAGCCGGTGTGGCAGCAAACGCCGCTGCAACTGGTGCGCTTCCAGGGCTACCTGTCGAGCCGCATCAGCGGCGGTGCCGCGCCCGGCGTTTCCAGCGGCGCAGCGATGGCCGAGATGGAGCGCCTCGCTGCGCAACTGCCGCCCGGCTTCGGCGTGGCCTGGGCCGGCCAGTCGCTGCAAGAGAAGGAATCGGCCGCACAGGCGCCGCTGCTGATGGCGCTGTCGATGCTGGTGGTATTCCTGGTGCTCGCTGCCCTGTACGAAAGCTGGGCGATTCCCGTCTCGGTGATGCTGGTGGTGCCACTGGGCCTGATGGGCGCCCTGCTGGCGGTGGGCTTGCGCGGCATGCCGAACGATGTGTTCTTCAAGGTGGGCATGATCACCATCATCGGCCTGTCGGCCAAGAACGCGATCCTGATCGTGGAGTATGCGCGCCAGTTGCATGCAGAGGGCAAAGGGCTGGTGGAAGCGGCCATCGAAGCGGCGCGACTGCGCCTGCGGCCGATCCTGATGACATCCCTGGCCTTCACGCTGGGCGTGGTGCCGCTGATGCTCGCCACCGGCGCCAGCGCCGAGACCCAGCACGCGATCGGCACCGGCGTGTTCGGCGGCATGGTAGCCGCCACCGTGCTGGCGATTTTCTTCGTCCCCGTATTTTTCGTAATGGTGGTGGGCGGCTCCGAGCGCCTGGCGCGCTGGCGCCAGCAGCCATCTGCCGCACCCAAGCTCGAGGAGCAAGCGCCATGATGCGCCCTACACTGATGACTGTCTTCGTGGCCGGCGCGCTGTCGGCGTGCTCGCTCACGCCCCCGCTGGAAAAACCGGCGCTGCCGGTGGCGGCCAGCTATGCCGACACTGCCTCTGCCGCCTCATTTGATTCGAACGCCGGCACCGGCGCCGACGTAGCCTGGCGCACCATGCTGCCCGACCCGCGCCTGCAACAGCTGGTGCAACTGGCGCTGGTCAACAACCGCGACCTGCGCGAAGCTGCACTGAATGTCGCCGCGGTCCAGGCCCAGTACCGGATCGAGGACGCCAACCGCCTGCCCAAGGTCGATGTCGCGGCCGGCGCCACGCGCCAGCGCGCGATCGGCACCAACAGTGCCGGCGGCTTCCAGCCACGGGCGATCGAGGAAAGCAGCAATGCCGGCCTGGCGATCAACGCCTTCGAGCTCGATTTCTTCGGTCGCCTGCGCTCGCTGTCGGACGCCGCCTTCGCCCGCTACCTGGCCTCGGTGGAAGGACAGCGCGCCGCGCGCCTGACCCTGATCGCGGCCGTGGCGGACGCCTACCTCGAACAGCGGCTGGCGCAGGAGCAGGCGGAGCTCACGGAGCGCACGCTGGACGACTGGCGCCAGTCGCTCGCGCTCACCGAGCGCCTGCACACGGCGCAGCAGCGCAGCGGCATCGACCTGGCCCAGGCGCGCGGCCAGGTGGCGACGGCGGAAGCGGACCTGCAGGTGCGCAAACGCGCGCTGCGGCTGGCGCACAACAACCTGGAACTGCTGGTGGGCGCCGCCCTCCCCGCCGACCTGCCCGACGGCGCGGCGCTGTCGCAACAACCGGTGCTGACCACCCTGCCCGCCGGACTGCCATCGGACCTGCTGGCGCGGCGGCCGGACATCATCCAGGCCGAGCACGCGCTGGTGGCTGCCAATGCCGATATCGGCGCCGCCCGCGCGGCGTTCTTCCCGCGCATTTCGCTCACCGCACAACTGGGCTTCGCCAGCCCGGAGATCGGTGGCCTGTTCCGGGGCAGCCAGCGCAACTGGTCGTTCGCGCCACAGTTGACGCAACCGATCTTCCACGGCGGCTACCTGCGCGCCGAGCTGCGACTGGCCGAAGTGCGCAAGTCGATCGCGGTGGTGCAGTACGAACGGGCGATCCAGTCGGCCTTCCGCGAAGTGGGCGACGCGCTGGCCGGCAGCCAGACGTACCGGCTGCAAATCGACGCGCAGCAACGGGTGGTGGACGCGGCCGAACTGCGCGAACGGCTGTCGAAACTGCGCTACGGCGCCGGCCAGGACAGCCGCCTGGAACTGCTCGACGCCCAGCGCCAGTCGTACGCCGCGCAGGGCACCCTGCTCGACCTGCGGCGTGACCAGTTCCGGTCGGCGGTGGCGCTGTACAAGGCGCTGGGGGGTGGCGCCGAGGGTTAATTCGGTGCCGGCGGCGGATTGCGCACCTGCTCCAGCAGCGCCAGCACCGCCTGTTCGGCCGCGCCTTCGGCCTCCGCTTCCGAGCCGAACACCTGGTCGGCCGCCACGCGCTGGCGCGCATGAATCACATTCATGTGCATGGGCGTGGCGGACGGCGCCGAGATGGCGACAAACGCGCCCCACTGGTCGCTGCCCTCCAGCGGCTCGGCCATGTATTCGACCTGGTACTCATCGATGGTTTTGATCGGCATGATGCGGCTCCAAAAGGTTGAAGCGCCAATATAACCGCAGGGCCGCTGCGCGCGGCGCGCGGGAGCGGTGCGCCATGCTGCCGGTATCGCGGCTATGCTCGGGGGGCAGACCACACACTCAACCAGGACCTTCCATGCTCAAACGGCTACTGCTCGCCTGCGCCCTGCTGCTCTCCGCCACCGCGGCATCGGCCGCGCCGCAGCGCGCGATCACGGACCTCGGCAACAATATCTACCGCTTCCAGAACGACACCCATTACTCGATCTTCATCGTGGGCAAGCGCGGCGTGCTGATGACCGATCCGATCAACGCCGACGCCGCGCGCTGGCTCAAGGGGGAGGTGGACAAACGGTTCGGCAAGCTGCCGGTGACCCACCTGGTGTACTCGCACAACCACGGCGACCATGTGTTCGGCGGCGAGGTGTGGAAAGAACCGGGCACGCGCGTGATCGCTCACCAGCTGGCGGCGGCCGACCTGGCCCGCAACCGCGCACCCACCGCACTGCCCGACATCACGTTCAGCGACCGGTTGAATGTCGACTTCGAAGGCCGGCCCATCGAACTGCGCTACCACGGCCCCAATAACGGCGCCGGCAACATCAGCCTGTACGTGCCGGATGCGAAAACACTGTTCGTGGTTGACTGGATCGTCCTGAAACGCCTGCCATGGATGGAGCTGTATTACTACAATCTCGATGGCATGATCGCGTCGCTGCACCAGGCGCTGGCGATCGACTTCGACACCGTCGCTCCCGGCCATGGTCAGACTGGCACCAAGGCCGACGTACGCGAGTTCCTGGCTTACCTGGAAGACCTGTGCGCCGCCGTCCTCGATGGCATGAACCAGGGCAAGACGCTGGCGCAACTGCAGCAGGACATCAAACTGGACAAGTACGCGGGCTATGCGAAGTACCGCGAGTGGCTGCCCCTGAATATCAAGGGCGCGTACGAGCAGCTGGCGCAAACGTCCGGGCGGTTTGGCCAGGAAAAGTAGCGGTTACACGGGTTGCGACTGGCCGTAAGCGTGCGCCATATTGCGCGCCATGCCCGCGATCTCGGCGCGCAGCGCGGCTGGTTCGTGCACCACCACGCCGTCGCCAAAGCCCAGCAGCCACCAGACCAGCGCCCGCGTGTTGGGCACCGTGGCGCACAGTTGCAGACCGCCGCCGGGCAGCGCTTCGAGCTGCTGAGCGCTGCACAGCGGCGTTTCGTACAGGTGCTCGCCGGCCTGGCGCGTAAACACCGCGCGCAACCGCATCGGCGCCCCGGCCACCACGCCGAACTGGCCCGAGGCCACGTAGGCGTCGAGATCGAAGCCGGCCGGCTTGCGCGCCGGCTCCATCCGCGCCACGGCATGCGCGATGCGGTGCAGCGCCAGGGTGCGCACGTCGGCATAGTCGGCAAACATGCACACCAGGTAAATCACCGCGCCGCGCTGGACCACCGCCAGCGGATGCACCACCGGATACTCGGCCGGCTGCGCCACGTCGCGCTTGCGGTAGGCCAGCGTCAATTGACGGTCCGCCATCAGCGCGCCATACACGACATCGCGCACGCCGGCATCGATCGCTGGCGGCAGCAGCGGCTGCGCGGCAGCGATGCTGCGCACCTTGCCCAGCCATGCCTTCGAGGGCACCTGGTCGCCCACCGTGCCGAGCGTGCGCGCGGCAGCAGCAAAATGCGATTGCAGCGCGGCCGCCGTATCGGGCGGCAGCTGGTGGCCCAGTTGCTGCTGCAGCAGCGTCAACGCCAGCGCCTCGGGCACCGTTACGCCGGGCAGGCTGAAGGCGGCGCCGTCGCGCATCCAGCTCCAGCCAAAGGGCTTGCTCTCCTCGTTCGGCTGGAGCGGAAACACCTCCATCAGCTCCTTCAGGTCGCGCTGCACGGTGCGCGGCGTGACCTTGTAATCGGCGTCGGCCAGCCGTTCGCACAGCTGCGCGACGGTGATCATGGCGGGTGCGCGTGGCACCTGCCGCAGCATGTGCCATTGGCGCAGCAGGGATTTCTGGTTGGTGGACAATACATTTACTCCTTCAAGTCGGTTCGGGTGGCGCCGGCGGCGCGATCTCGGCACATGCCAGTCCGGACGGCACGCGATGCAAGCGCCATACTCCGCTGTCGTGCAAGTGCTGCGCCAACACTTCCGCCATCGCCAGCGTCAGCCCAAAGCGCGTCTTGAGACGCACTACCGGACAAGCAAGCCATGGCCCCGAGATGTGGTACTGCGCGCCGGCGTAAGCGGCTGCCTGGTCCGCAAGGGAAAGATCTGGCGTGATGTCGGTCATTGTCGATGATCAGGCGCGCCATGCGGCGCAACACCAACCACCTTAAGGCCTGCTGCGCCAGATGCTGTCGCAGGCAGATAGAAACGTCTGCCCTCAGGCGCGATCGCGCCGGGACATCTCGGCCAGCATGGCTTGTTCGGCGGCGGCCGTCAGGACAATCTCGACGGCCATTTGCGCGCGGGTCAGGCCAACGAACAGTTTTTTCTTTTCCTGCGGCGTCAACACGTCGAATGCCAGTTCAGCCAGCACCACGGCAGGCGCGCTTTGTCCCTTGTACCGGTAGACCGATTCCACCAGCAATTCTCCCTCGGTCCACAGCGGATTACCGTGGCGGTCGTATTTGCCCGTGAACTGGCGCGTGCGCCACGGTCCGATCTGGCGCAGGTCCGTCAGTGACGAACCCGCGCGGCCCCGGTGGCTGAGCACCACGATGTCGGCCAACGCAAAGCCCCGGGCCAGCAAGCCATTTACCGCCCGTTCGATCTGCTCCAGCATCTGATCATGAGAAGCATAGTGATGGAAGCCAGGCACTTCGCCCTGGTGAGGACTGCGGCTGTCGACCGCGCGGCGGGACAGGCCCAGCGCGTTGATGACGTCGCAAATCAGGCGCGGACTGCGATAGTTGTCGTAGCTGTCCACGTCAACGCTGCCGGCGATCTCGAAATCGCCACGCTCGTACAAGCGCTGATCCTGGTCTTCCAGCAGGTACAAGCGCCCCTCCGGTCGCAGCAGTTCGCACACGGCTTCGATCCAGGCCGGTTCGAAATCCTGTCCTTCATCGATTACCAGCACATCGAGGCGCGCCACCCGGGCCATGCTGTCGCGCGTGTAGCGTTCGGCTGCCTGTTCCAGCGCGCGCGGCTGACTGAAGTCGAGTTCACCATCGCAGCGCCGGACATAATCGACCGCCAGTTCATGGAAATTGACGACTTCGGCCCGCGCAGGCGCATGCATGCGCATGGCGTCGGCCAGCGGCCGGTTGTAACAGAGATAGGCCACTGCCCGCCCCTCGACGACAGCCGTTTCGAGCAGGCGCAATGCCAGTTGGGTCTTGCCGGAACCGGCGGTGGCATGCACCCGCAGCACTCCGGACGGCGCAGCGATACGCGGAACCCACGTGGCCATGCCATCGGCCAGCGCACGCGTGGTGCGATTGAGCTGATCGCGCGCGGTCGCCAGATCAACGGTGACGCGAAACTGGTTGCGCAAAAAGCGGCGCAACACGTCCAGACGCTGGCAGTCCCGGCCCTGCGATAGCCATTCGCGCACCAGCATGGCCACTTGCGGGTAGCGCTCGGCATCGATGATGCGTTCGCGCGCGATAGAAACGGCTTCCTCGTCGGTGAGGCGATAGTCGGGGACCACCAGGCAACACGCAACGCTGGTATCGAGATCGGCATCTTGCAAGCGCCCCAGCAGGCCGGCACGCTGCAGGCGACTCTGGCGGCCGACATCGCATTCTGCCTTGCCGTAGAGCTTGTACACCTGGCCATCGCGCACCTGCACCGGCCCGGCCTTCACTTCCATCAGCAGCAGCGCGCCGCCCGGCGCCATGACCACCACGTCGATTTCACCATAATGGTCATGGCCGCGATGCACGGCGTGCAAGGGGATGCCATGAAAAACTTCATACCCATCCGGTAACGATTGCGCCAGTCCCTGGACCAGGTCGAGCTCCCGATACAGTCCGCCGTCCTGCCTGAGCGCCCCTGCCGTCGACGGAATAAGTACAGCCATAAGATTCCCGAGAAAAAGATTCCCTGAGATAATAATTCATATTGGAAATTATTTCAGATTATCGATTCCAGTTCAGGCAATTCCACGCTTTAGCGCTCCGCATCGTCCTCCGCCATCTCGTACCACATCGCATTGAGCACACCAAACATCGCTGCCAGCGGCAGCCCCAGAATCCAGGCGAAATACCACATGATTGACTCCTTTATCGACAATTAATAAGCATGGCCGCGATGGTCGGCAATCGCCTCGCCATCGACCTTGCCCCACAACACCTTGTACACCCAGCTGGTGTAGGCCACGATCAGCGGAATGAACACGCTCGACACCACCAGCATGATGAACAGCGTCAGATGGCTCGACGACGAATCCCATACCGTCAGGCTGGCGCGCGGGTCGAGCGACGATGGCAGGATGAACGGGAACATGGCCGCGCCCACGCCCAGGATGATGCCGGCAATCGCCGCGCCGGAAGCGAGCAGCGCCAGCCCGCCGCGCCGCGCGCGCATCAGCACCAGCGCCAGCAGCGGCGCGGCCAGGCCCAGTACCGGTGCGGCCCAGGTCCACGGATGGTTTTCGAAGTTGGCGAACCAGGCACCGGTGGCTGCCTGCGCGGTCTTGAACAGCGGGTTCGACGGACCTTCGGTAATGATGGCGCTGGTGATGCGATAGCCATCGACCGCCTGCCACAGCGCCACGCCGGCCGCCGCGTACAGCGCCACGGTAGCCACTGCCGCCACGCTGCCGTAGCGGCGCGCACGGTCGGCGACCTCGCCGTCGGTTTTCAGCTGCAGCCAGGCCGCGCCGTGCATTACCAGCATGGCCACCGACACCAGGCCGCACAGCAGTGCGAAGGGATTGAGCAGGCCGAAGAACGTGCCTTCATAGAGGATGTGCATGTCGTAGGTGAAGCGGAACGGCACGCCCAGCAGCACGTTACCGACAGCCACGCCGAAGATCAGGGCCGGCACCACGCCGGAGAAGAACAGCACCCAGTCCCAGCGCGCGCGCCAGCGCGGGTCTTCGCGCTTGCTGCGGAATTTGAAGGCGACCGGGCGCAGGATCAGTCCCGTCAGGATCACGAACATGGCCAGGTAGAAGCCCGAGAACGACACCGCGTACAGTTGCGGCCACGCGGCGAAGATGGCGCCGCCGCCCAGGATCAGCCACACCTGGTTGCCCTCCCAGACCGGGCCGATGCTGTTGATGATGACGCGCCGTTCCAGGTCGGTCTTGCCGGCGAACGGCAGCAGGATGCCGGTGCCCAGGTCGAAACCATCGGTGACGGCAAAGCCGATCAGCAGCACGCCAAGCAGTATCCACCACACCAGGCGCAGGGTTTCGTAAGACAGTAATTCATGCAGGATCATGATGTGCTCCTCAAGCGGATTGGGGTTGGTTGACCGATGGCGCCGCCAGCGTGCGGCGCTTCGGTGCCGCTGGCACGGCGGCCACGGTGAATTCCTCCGGGCCCTTGCGGATCGCCTTTAGCATCAGCTTCATTTCGATCACCAGCAGCACGGTATAGATCGCGGCAAAGCCGGCAATCGTCGCCAGCAGCGTGGCCACGCCCAGGTGCGACACGGCCATGGCAGTGGGCAGCACGCCTTCGATCACCCAGGGCTGGCGTCCCAGCTCGGCGACGATCCAGCCGGCTTCCACGGCCACCCACGGCAGCGGAATCGCCAGTACCGCCACTTTCAGCAGCCAGCGGTGCCGGTCGAGCGTGCGGCGCACCGACAGCACGAAGAAGGTCGCGGTCAGGGCGATGAAGAAGATGCCCAGGCCGACCATCACGCGGAAGGACCAGAACAGCGGCGCCACGGGCGGCACGGTATCGAGTGCGGCCTGGTGGATCTGCGCGGGCGTGGCCTGGCGCGGATCATCGACGTAGCGCTTGAGCAGCAGGGCATAGCCGAGCGCCTGGCCCTTCTCTTCGAATACCGCTTTGGCGGCGGCGGGTACCGGGCTGCCCGGCGCCACGGCGCAGATGGTTTGCAGCGCGTCGTAGGCGACGATGCCGTCGCGGATGGTGTCCTCGCCCTTGCGGACCAGTTGGGCGATGCCGGGAATTTCGGTGTTCAGTGAACGGGTGCCGATCAGGCCCATCACCATCGGAATATGCAGCGCATAATGCGTCTCGCGCGCCTGCTGGTCAGGGAAGCCCAAGGCGGTGAAGGCGGCCGGCGCGGGTTCCGTTTCCCACATGGCTTCGATGGCGGCCAGTTTCATTTTTTGATGCTCCGACGACTGGTAGCCGCTCTCGTCGCCGAGTACCGCCACCGACAGCGAAGCGGCCAGGCCGAACGCGGCGGCCACCGTCATCGACCGCTTGGCCAGCGCCACATGGCGGCCCTTGAGCAGGTACCACGCCGAGATGCCCAGCACGAAGATGGCCGCCACCGTATAGCCGGCCGACACCGTGTGCACGAACTTGGCCTGCGCCACCGGGTTGGTGAGCACGGCGCCGAAGTCGGTCACTTCCATGCGCATGGTTTGCGGATTGAGTGCCGCGCCGACCGGGTTCTGCATCCAGCCGTTGGCGATCAGGATCCACAGCGCCGACAGGTTGGAGCCCAGTGCGACCAGCCATGTCACCACCAGGTGCGCGCGTTTTGACAGCTTGTCCCAGCCGAAGAAGAACAGGCCGACAAAGGTCGCTTCGAGGAAGAAGGCCATCAGGCCCTCGATGGCCAGCGGCGCGCCGAAGATGTCGCCCACGTAGTGGCTGTAGTAGCTCCAGTTCATCCCGAACTGGAATTCCATGACGATGCCGGTGGCCACGCCCATGGCGAAGTTGATGCCGAACAGGACGCCCCAGAACTTGACCATGTCGCGCCAGATGGTGCGGCCGGTCATGACGTACACGGTCTCCATGATGGCGAGGATGATGGACAGGCCGATGGTGAGCGGCACGAACAAGAAGTGGTACAGCGCAGTGAGCGCGAACTGCAGCCTGGATAAGGCGACGATATCGAAGTCCATGATGTTTCCCTGGTTATTACAATTTACAATAGTTGATTGCTGATTCAGTCCTGCCGCAGCGCAGCCAGCGCGGCGTCGAAATCCTGCGTTCCCCGCCGCACATCGAACGCAATGCGGCCGTTGCGCACGCCAACCAGCCGGTCGGCCAGCGATGCTTCGCGCCGCAGATGGGTGGCGATGATCACGGTCTGCCCTTCAGCGCGCGCGTGCCGGTCCAGTCTTTGCAGGACGTCGCGGGCAGTGGCGGCGTCCAGCGCTTCGGTTGCTTCATCGAGCAGCCACACGCGCGACGGATGCAGCAGCAACCGCGCCAGCGCCAGCCGGCGCGCCTGGCCACCCGACAGTCCCAGCCCGCCCTCGCCCAGCATGGTGTCCAGTCCCTTGCCGAAGGCGCGCACTTGCACATCGAACCCCGCCGCTTGCAGCGCGTTCCACAGGCGGTCGTCATCGGCATCGGGCGCGGCCAGGCGCAGGTTGTCGCGCATGCTGTCCTGGAACAGTTCCGTGCGCTGGGTGAACAGGCAGGCTTGGGCTGCGTGCACGCTGCCGTCCAGTGGCGCGATCTCGCCGGCCATCAGCGCCAGCAAGGTCGATTTGCCGGCGCCGCTGGGGCCGACCAGCGCTACCCGCTCGCCGGGGGCGATGCGCAGGTCGATGGCGTGGACCACCGGCGTGCTGCCCGACTGCGCGGCCGATACGTGCTCGAAGACGATGGCGGCGCAGGTGTTGGCATTGCCAGCGGCGTTGATGTCGATAGGGCCAGGGATGTTGGCGGTGACGTTGGCGTCGGTCGGCTTGGCCGCTACCGTGTCAGCGGCAGCGCTCGTAGTTGCACCGGCCGGCGCCAGGCCCTGCTCCAGCCTGGGCCCCAGCCGCTTCATTGCCAGCCACAGTCGCCCTGCTTCCAGCGCACCGCGCCGCAGGCCGGCGAACGGTTCCATGGCGGCGAGCGCAATCAGGATCGCCAGCGCTGCCAGCGGCACCGGCATGGCGCAGTACTCGACCAGCGCGGCGGCGGCCAGCAACACCGCAGCCAGCGTGGCGCTGCCGGCAATGCCGAACGCCGCGCCGGCGCGGGTGTCGCGCTGCATCAAGGCCAGGTCGGCGCGGGCCAGCGCGTGGTCGGTACGCGCCAGGGCCTGGCACTGGGCATTCAGGCGCCCGGCCATGGCCAGTTCGGTCTGACCGGCCACCAGGTCGATGGCGCGGGCGCGCAGCGCTTCCACGGCGCGCGAGCGGGCCACACCGGGACGGATCGCGCTTTTTAACAGCAGCAAGGTGATCGCGCCGCCGCACACCAGCAGCCACAGGCCGAGCACCACGCCCAGTTGCCACTGCATGAAAGCGACCACCACGCCGGCCAGCACGGCCGCGCACAACGCGGTGGCAGCCGGCACCAGCAGGCGCAGGTACAGCGACTCCAGCGCATCGATGTCGGCGGTCAGGCGGAACAACAACTTGGCCGGGCTGCGCAGCAGGCGGCTGGCGGCATCGGGCAGCGACCAGCCCCGGAACAGCCGTACGCGCAGTTCGGCCAGCGCGCCGAAGGTGGCGTCGTGCGTCACCAGCCGCTCGGCGTAGCGGGTGCCGGTACGCCCCAGCGCCAGCAGGCGGATGCCAGCCGATGGCGCAAACACGTCGAACATGAAGGCAGTCGAGGCGCTCATGCCGGCAATGGCGGTGGCAGTGATGAACCAGCCGGACAGCCCGAGCAAGGCCATGCCGCCCAGCGTGGTCAATGCCGCCAGCACAGCGCCCAGCAGCAGGCGTTTCGGTTCGGCCAACAGCAACTGGCGCAGTGCTGCATGCGATGGAGCGTTCATGCGATGCTCCTTTGTGGCGTGGTACGCGCGGACAGGTCGATGGCACGGTGCAGGCGTGCGGCCAGCACCGGGTCGTGGGTGGCGACCAGCATGGTCTTGCCCTTGGCGAGCGCCAGCAGCGCATCGGTCACGCGGGTGGCGGTTTCGCTGTCGAGGTGCGCGGTCGGTTCGTCCACCAGCAGCAGATCGGCATGCGGCCACACGGCCACCCGGGCCAGTGCCAATCTCACGGCCTCGCCGCCGGACACGCCGTGGCCGCCGTCGCCCAACATCACTTCCGGCCGTGCTTGCGCCACGGCGCCCAGGCCGGCCAGGTGCAGCGCGTCGGTCACGGCCAGGTCGGTGGTCACCGGACGGCCAAGGGTGATGTTGTCCGCCACCGGGGCGGTGAAGACGTGCGGGCGTTGCCCCATCCAGGCCATGCGCCGGCGCAGCGTCGCAGCGCTGGCGTGATCGAGGATGGTGCCGCCGATGCGGATTTCTCCTGCTTGCGCTGGCAGCAGGCCCGCCAGCATGGCCAGCAAAGTGGTTTTTCCAACGCCGCTCGCACCCAGCAGCGCCACGTGTTCGCCTGCGCGCACGGTGAAGGAGAAGTCGTCAAACAGCGGTTGCTCGCCGGCGTGAGCGAAGTGCAGATTGCGGACGTCAACCGACGGCAGTATCCTTAACGGAGCGACTTCGGCTGCCATTTGTGCAGCACATCCAGCTACGCCAGAACCGGTAGCGACAGTAACGCCAACTGCGGCGGCGCCTGTCGTAACGTTGGCACCAACGCCGGCACACAATTCGAGACCATCACCGGCACCAACCAGCATCACCCCATCTGCCGCCAGGTCGCGCAGGCTGGCCAGTCCCGCCTCGCCGGCCGCCTTGTCGTGCCAGACGGCGGCCAGTTCGCGCAGCGGCTCGAAAAAGGCTGGCGCCAGCAGCAGGATGAACAGGCCCTGGGCCAGCGTCAGTCGTGTGCCCCATGCGCCAAAGTCGAGGGTGCCCAGCAGCGAGAAGCCGATATACACGGCCACCATCGCCACGCCCAGCGCCGAAAACAGTTCCAGCACGGCAGAAGACAGGAATGCGATACGCAGCACGGCCATGGTGCGGCGGCGCAGCGACTGCGCAGTGTCACCCAGGCGGGTGGCGGTGGCGTCCACGGCGCCCAGCGCGCGCAAGGTTGCCAGGCCGCGCAGGCGGTCGAGCAGGAAGGCGTTCATGCCGCCCAGTTCCACCATGTGGGCGCGGCTGGCCGCTTGCGCGCCCATGCCCACCAGCGCCATGAAGACGGGGATCAGGGGCGCTGCCACCAGCAACACCAGCGCGGCGATCCACGACAGCGGCGCGATGGCCGCCACGATGGCCAGCGGCGCCAGCACGCCCTTCCAGCGCGCCGGCTGGAAGCGCACCAGGTAAGGCACTACGGCTTCGGCCTGCTCGGCCAGCACGCTGGCCGCTTGCCCCGACCGGGCGCGATCGCGGTCCAGCGGCGAACGGCGCGCCAGCGCGGCCACGGCGTGCGCCCGCAGCGCCGACAAGTGGCTGCGCGCCGCCGCATACATGGCGCGCGCCCCCCAGGCCTCGGCCAGTGCGCGCAGCACACCCAGCGCCAGCACGGCCGCCGCCGGCAGCAACGCCGCACGCCATCCGGCACCCTCTACCATGCCCTGCACCGCCCAGGCCAGCAGCGCCGCCTGCGGCAACCACACGAGGGCGGCGGCACCCTGCACCAGCGCGGGCAGGCGGGGAACGACGAATACCGGCAGTGAAACGCTTGCGGAAGACATGGCAACAACATCCTGTAATTACTGAGTTTTCAGAAATTCTTGTAAATTCGATTTTTAGTATAATACGCCGGAACGATGATGTACATCAATTTTTATAGCCAGAGACGTCCACCATGCCCAATACGCCAGCCACGCCGACACCGAATAACTTCCAGATGACGCCACTGGCCCAGGGCTTCATCAGCCACTTCGGCGAGATGGGCAGCCGCTGGGGTTTCAACCGCACGGTGGGACAGGTATATGCGCTGCTGTTCGTGTCGGAGCAGCCGCTGCACGCCGACGAAATCGCCGAGCACCTGACGTTCTCGCGGTCGAACGTGAGCATCGGCCTGAAGGAATTGCAGGGATGGGGACTGATACGGCAGACGCGCCTGCCGGGCGACCGGCGCGAGTATTTTTCATCGCTGGGCGATGTCTGGCAGATTTTCAAGGTGGTGGCGGCCGAACGACGCCGGCGCGAGGTGGCGCCGACGTTGACGGTGCTGCGCGAATCGCTGATGGCGCCAGCCGGCGAACCGGGCGACCGCTACGCCCAGCAGCGCATGCGCGAGATGTACGAACTGGTGGACCTGGCCAACACCTGGTTCGAAGAGATGCAGCACCTGTCGCCCGAATCGCTGGCGCAACTGATGAAGATGGGCGCCAAGGTGCAAAAGCTCCTCAGCACCAAGGACCGCCTGTTGGGCGGCAAAAGCAAGGCTAGCCAGGACTGAGCGGTTTGCTCATGCTGGTAACGCCATATGGGTCGCGTCAGTTTCTTTTGCCAGGTCCAGTCGGTTCCGCACGCAACAGCGGATACGGATTGATTGCGCCGCCCATGTCATAGACGCCGTAATGCAGGTGCGGCGGCGTGCCCTTGGCATTGCCGGTATCGCCAACGTAGCCCAGCACAGTGCCCGCCTCGATGCGCATGCCCGCTGCCACGTCCGCGTAGCGATCGAGGTGCGCATAGTAATGACGCTGGCCGCCCGGTCCCATTACCCACACCACCTGGCCCCCTAGGCGATTGGTACCGACACGGGCAACGATACCTTCGGTCGTGGACAGCACGGGCGTGCCGCGTTTGGCGAAGATGTCGATGCCCTCGTGCTTGCGCCCCTCGCTGCGCGCACCGCCCCAGGTATCGCGCAAGGCGCGCGGCTTGATCCCTTCGACCGGCACCGGCAGCGTGGCCGGCTTGTCCATCGCTGCCAGGCGCACGGTGTACATGGCGCGTTCGATGCCTGGTCCGAAGAAGACGTAGCCCACGATGAGGACGACGGCAATCACCAGCATACGTAGAAAAATCCGAACAGCCCTCATGTTTGCGCTTTGCTTCGATCAAATCCGGATGTTACCTCTTTCGCTAGACCGATTCGTTTTCTATTCGGGGCGCCATCCCCTGCCCCCGCCAAACCCCGCAAAAAATTCCGCGCGCGTCGTGTAAGCCGCCTTGGCCTCCTGCGCATCGAGCACCCGGCCGAACTGGCGCGCGCTGGTGTCGAGCGGTTTGCCTTCGAGGTCCATGCTGCCGTACTCGCGCCAGCCGGCGGTGGCGGTGGCCTGGCCCGGGTTGGGCGCCGGCTGCCTGACGTTTGGTCCGGCCCAGCCGACCGGTGCGATGTGTGGTCCCATGCGGCAGTTGATGAAGGCCACGTGGTCCCAGGTGGCGGCGTACCCGGGACTGCGGGCCAGCCAGGTGGCGCCGGCCGGCACGTCGTTGCCGGTGGGGCCGGGACCGTGGGTCAGGCGGCTGTTGACGAACATGAAGCCCTTGTCCTGCGCGGAGACGGTGCGCGCCTGCAGCAGGTAGCCGCCGCTCTTGCCATTGCCGCTATCGCCGACGGTGCGCAGTTCGCTGTCCTCGAACAGCGCGGCGCGGTTGTTGCCCCAAATGTAATCCACATTGCCGGCGATGAGCGAGCGGTAGAACCACGAATAGCCGCGCACCTGCACCGTATCCTGCTCGCTGAACAAGCTGGCGTTTTTGACGATCAGGCGCCCCTCGCTGTTGAAGAACAGCGCCTCGGCCTGGCCGCCGTTAGGCGCGGCGCGCAAGGCGCTGTTGCGCAGCGTGAGGCCATCGATGGTGACCATGTCCGCATCCTCGACCAGCAACACCGCGCGCCCGCCGGTGATACCGGGCGCACGCGCATCCTGCGCCGTACCGGAGCCGGGGTTGACGCCGTCGCTGTTGACGGCGTCGATTACCACGCCGTCGCGGCTCTGGCCGCGCAGGGTGAGGTTGTCCTTGCCGCGCAGGTAGAGCAGTTCCTGGTAGCGGCCATCGCGGATGGTGACCGTGACCGGCGCCGTGCGGGCGGTGTGCTGCATGGCGTAATTGAGCGCGCCCTGCACCGTGCGAAAGTCCGCTGCACCGTCATCGTCCACCACCAGCGCCTGGGCGCCCGGCGGCAACGCGGCGCGGGTGTGAAAAGTCCAGCCCTGCTGCTGCGTCACCCCGGCAAACGCCACGCCGCCGATGGCGCCGACCAGTACGCCGTCATCGACAGTCACCCGGTACTGCTCGCCCGGCGCCAGTTTGGCATTGTGCAGGTGGATGATGGCGTCCTGTCCTTCGATAGCCACCGGCTGCCAGCGCACCGCGCGCCGCAGCGGCTGGCCGGCGTAGCCGAGCAAATCGGCCTCGCCGCCGGCGCGGACGGTGTCCACCAGCGCGCCATCGCGCACGCGGTACACGCGGATGGCGCCACCGGATCCTCCCAGCACCGGCGCCTGGTCGAAACGCAGCCGCAGCGGCGTATCGAACGGCACGTCACGTTCGCCGATGGCCGGCAGAACCGCGCCTGCCAGCTTGATATCGGACTGGCGCGCCGGGCTGGCGGCAGCTACCCGCACTTCCAGCACCGATTGCACATTGGGGTTGTCCGGGCTGGCCAGGGTGACGGTGGTAACGCCGGCCGCACGCGGCGCTAGCACCAGCGCGCCATCGGCCACCGTTGCAGTCACCAGCGCCGGCTGCGCGACACTGGCCGTAAAGCGTATCGTTTGTGCGCCGTTCGCTGGTGCGGACATGGCGGCGTCCTGCAACGCGCTCGGCGTGAGGTAGCCCGGCAGGAGCAGAGACGCGTTGGCGCTGGCGGTGCCGTTGCCACTGGTGTTGGAGCTGGCACTGGCATTGGAACCGGCATCGGCATCGGCAGCAGCCACGATGCGATACGGTCCCAGCGCGCTCACCGCCAGCGACACCGGCGCATCCCCCACCGACAACTGCACCCGCTGCGGCACGCGCGCCAGCGCCAGGCGCGCCGGCTTGTCGGTGGCGGCGCCGGTTACCGGCACGCTCATCTCGAACGGCGCGCCCTGCGCCACCACGCCATAACCGCCCGCCTGCGCCAGGCCGCCGTCGATCACGCTGGTGATGCGTTCACCGTCGAGGTAGGCGGTGAGGCTGTTGCCGGCCATTTCGAGCCGCACCGTGTAAAAGCGCGCATCGGTGGCGGCCGCGCGGTTGAACTGTTTGAGGCGCGTAAGACGGCCGTCCTGGATGCGCACGATCTCGATCTGCATGCGTCCCTTGGCATCCTGCCAGGCCAGGCCGGCGCCGTACCAGTTGCCGGCATCCTGATAGCGGCCCACCACGTAGGCGCGGCCATCGGCGCCGGCAGCGGGCAATGGCCGCAACCGCGCCTCCACGTACGCATCGGCGTCGGACCGGCCGAGTATGCGCACCGGTGCATCGGCGTCGATCCGCAGCGGCGCCCTGGTTTCAAGGGGCGCGGTTGCGGGCGCCGGTGGGCGATCAACACCATTAACAGCGGGGGCCTGGGTGGCAACGGGCGCCAGCGCGGCCAGCGCCAGCAGAGCGGTCAAGGACATCGGGTCTCCAGGTTAAACGTTTTATTGGCCGCCCATTCTAAACCATGCGCAGTCAGTGAAGAATACCCTCCCGCTTCAAAAAATCGAGCAGCGGCCCCGGTTCGTCGGTCTGGATGGTGTCCACGCCGGCGGCGATCAGATCGCCCCAGGCGCGGCCCGATGTGCGCAGCGCTTCGAGGTCGCCGCCCATGCCGATCACGCTGATTACGCCCACCGACGTCAGGGTATTGGCCCACAGCCGCACGCCGCCGGATGCCGCCAGCTTGCGCACCGGCGCCAACTGCTCGCGCGGCAGGAATACCAGCTCCACGCCGGCCGGCCGCCGCTGCGCCGCCAGTTGGCGCGTCACCACCTGCACCGTACCGGCGCCCCCGCCCTTGGCGGTCCACGCGCCCACGATCGGCATATAAGGGACCGCAGCAAATGCCGGATCGTCGGCGCCCACGCCGGCAGCATCACGATCGACAAAGCTCTTGACCAGCACATAACGCGCCATGCCCTGTGCTGCTGCTTCGGCGATGGTCTGAGCGTAGATATCGTCGTCCTTGATGTCGAGGTTGATCATGATGCGTCCCCTGGCGGCGCCCAGCATCTGCGCCAGGGTGGGCAACCGTTCGTCGGTCAGATCCGGCGACATCTGGGCGCCCATGTTTTGCTTGAGGCGCAGCGCTTGCAACTGCGCCAGCGTCAGATCGGACACCTTGCCCTTGCCGTCGGTGGTGCGATCGACGGTGGCGTCGTGGATCACCACCAGGGCGCCATCGGCGCTGCGGCGCACATCGAGCTCCATCATGTCCACGCCCAGCTTCACGCAGTGCTCGAGCGCGGCCAGCGAGTTTTCGGGCGCCGCCTCCAGCTTCTGGTGCGGCGACGCATTGTGGCAGCCCCGGTGCGCGGCGATGAACACGCCGGCGGACGGGTCGTCGAACTTGCGGCGAATATCATCGGTGCGGTCGGCCGCCATGGCGGACATCGAGCAAGCGAGCAGCAGCGCCACCCGGCCGCAGGCATACAATAAGCGGCTCATGTCAAAACTCCGGCGTGTAGCGCAAACCCACCCACGCCACCTTGGGCACCGAGTAAGTATCCTTGAGCAGGTTCATCGACGGACCGGTGAGGCTGGTCATGCGCTTGCCGGCGACGTTCTGCACCTGGCCGAACAGGGTCAGCTCGCGCGTGAGCTTGTAGCTGGCCTGCAGGTCCACCTGCGAGCGCGGCGCCCAGTACAGGTCCTGCCAGGCGATATCGGGCACGATCGAGCGCAGCGCCTTGCCTTGGCGGTTGTAGGCCGCGCGCAGTTCCAGTCCGGCGCTCGCGTAGAACACGGTGAGATTGGCGGTGCGGTCCGGCTGGCCCACCAGGCGGTCGATATCGCGTGCGGCGCCATCGGAGCGGCGCACCGTCATCTTGCCATCGAGCGCGCTCCAGTTGGCACTGAAACCCATGTCGGCGATCAGCGGATGGATCCAGCCCAGCGAGTTGACCACCGCACTGAGTTCGGCACCCCGGATCGATGCCTTCGAGGCATTGGCCGGCCGCGTCACCACCGCGTTCACGTAGTTGACTCCCTGGTAGGTATAGCCCTGCGAGGCCTGGTTGAAGATCTCGTCCTTGATGTCCTTGTTGAATACCGCCAGCGATAAAAGCCCGTTGGCCGCCTTCGGCAGCCGGTAGTTGAGCGCCAGGTCGGTATTGGTGGACAGGCGCGGCTTGATGTCCGGGTTGCCCACCGTGACCGCGACGCCGGTGGCGTTGGGGTTGCCCGTGTCGCCGACGTTGGTGAAGCTGATGGCGCTGCGCGCAGCGTAGGAATCATAGGTAGGCCGGCCGATGGTCTGGCTGGCGGCCGCGCGCAGGTCGAGGTCCGGATTGACCTGCCACGTGGTTTGCAGCGATGGCAGCAGGAAGTTGTAGCGCGACGAAGTGGGCAGCGGCGTCCAGGCGCCGGCCACCAGCGCACGACCGGCGGTATTGAGCAGCGTGCGGTCTTCGCGCACACCGACCAGGGTTTTCCAACGCTCCGTGTTGAAGCTCACCTGGGCGTAGGCGCCCAGCGTGCGTTCGCGGTGCTCGAAGTTATCCTGGTTGCTGAATGCGGTCTGGTTGGTGGTGTTCAGGCCGCCGGCCGCGCGCAGCGCCTCGATCTGGGCGCTGGCCGCCTGCGGGTCGATGGTGATCAGCCCCAGGCCGTTCTGGCTGTAGCGCAGGGGCGCGGAGGGCCCGGTCACCCCAAGCAGCGTGAGCGCAGGCTGGCTGGTGTTCGGTTCCAGGTCGTTGCGGTAGATGTTGTAGCCGGGACGGTCCACCGTGTAAGCGGCGCCCACGGCAAAGCCCACGCCAGGCTGATCGAGATCGCGCCGGTAGTCGGCACGCACATTGCCGATGGTGTCCTGCGCCGAGCGGCGGTAGTCGTCGCGGTAATACAGCAGCTTGTAATTGGACAGGTTGTTGTAAGCCGCCGGCGAGACGTTGAACGAGTGATTCAGGCCGCTGGTGTCGTAGTCGAACGCGTATTCCGGCGTGGCCACGGGAATTGCGCCGCCGGTGCCCGGTGCGCTGTAGCGCGCGTTGGTGCCGTACTTGATCATCCTGATCGGTTCTCTGTACGTGGCGCGCGAAATATTGGCGCGCAGGCCCAGCGTCTCGTGGTCGGCGATCTGCCAATCGACGCCGCTTTGCAGCAGCCGCGTAGCGCTGGTCATGTCCTGCTGCGAATAACCCACTTCCACGTCGCCGCCGGGATATCGGCCCGACGTAGCGGTCTGGTTCAGCACCGTGAGCGTGTTGCGCGGGTCGATCAGGTTCTCGTTGCGCACCATCTGGTCGCGGAACCGGTAGTAGCCGCCGGTGACAAAGCCATACACCGATTGCCACGGCTTCGCTTCCAGCTTGACGGTCAGGCCCAGGCGCGAGCGCTCGTCCTGCACATACCAGTACTTGTCCTGCTGCGGCACGGCGTAGCCGTTGCCGAGGTTATTGCCGCTCAGGCGATTGCCGGCGGCGTCATAAAAATTCTCGAACACCGTGTCGGTGGTCATGTGCGTGTCGGTACTGGTGTCGAGCTTCTGGTAGTTGGCCGATACCACCATGCCGTACTGTTTGTCGTCGCCAAAGGTCAAACTGCCGGTGGAGATCACCCGCTGTCCAAGGCGATCCTGCGGCCGAGGGCGCGAACCGTCGCTGGCCGCGCCTGCCGCCCCTTCGATGGTGAAGAACGGCCGGCCGCCGCGCTCGAAGGCGCTGCGCGTCTTGAGGTCGATGGCGCCGCCGATGGCATTCGGTTCCTGGTCGGCGCCGAAGGTTTTCGACACCACCAGTTCGCTGATCATCGACGACGGCAGCAGGTCGAGCCGCACGCCGCGCCCGATGGAACCGAGGTTGCCGTTGGGCGTGCCCGGCGACGCCAGCGGCGAACCGTCGATGGTGACGTTGTTGTAGGCCGCGCCCAGGCCGCGCAGCACCGGCGTGGCCGCTTCGTCGCGCGGGTGTTCGTTGTCCAGCGTGGGCAGTACCGACAGCCCCGGCACGCGGCGCAATGTTTCGACGATGGTATTGTCGGGCAGGCCCTGTACCTCGTTGGCGCTGACCACGTCGGCAATGCCGCTGCGATCGAGCTTGCTCTCGATCGCTTTTAAATAGGCGCGCTTGATGCCGGTGACGGTGACGACGGTGTCCGGCGTCGCATTGTTCTCAAGGCTGGCCTCCTGGGCGTGGGCGCTGGCGGCCATGCTTAATGCCACGGCGGTGGGCGCCAGCAACCAGCGGTGTTTGGTCATGGTGTACTTCATGTTGTTCGATCCCCTTGCAGATGGTGCCGCGCCGGCTGGAATGCCTGCTGCGGTCGGAATCGAGTGTAGGGTCGGCGCTACTCGGCGTGGCGCGTTTCACGGTCAAATCTCACCGTGAAAAACGCAGTCAACACCGCTGTTTTCAGCGCGGCGCAACCCGTGTTCCCAGCACCGCGATATCGGTGCTGCCGTTGGCCTGCAACACGCATTGCAGCAGCACTTCAAAGTTGCCGATGCTGCCATCCGCGCGCTGCGCCTGCCGGATCAACGGCGCCAGTTGGGCGGGGTTCATCATGAATTCGATGGCGGCGTCGGTGCCGGCCGACGTGGTGCCGCCGATCAGCAGCGTGTGACCGTCGCCGCTCAGGTTACGCTTGAAGCCGATCAGCGCGTACCCGCGCCGTGCCGGGTCGCGCGCCGAGAACGGATAGCGGGCGCGCTCGCCGTTGCGCGGCTGGTCGTTCAGGATGAGAAAATCGCCCGTTTCACTGTCCCAGTCGATGTGAAAATTGAACTGGTTGCGATACAGCGCCCACCAGGGATTGGACTGCTCCACCCCGACGAGGATGGTGTTGTCGTGCTTGAGGTCTGCCAGTTTCACGTCCCGTGAAAAACGCACGTGATATCGCTGCGGTGCGGCACTGGCCAGCTTGCCCAGTTCCGCCGCCAGGGTGACCGACGACATGCCGGTGTAACGGCGCGCGTTGTAGCGCTCCACCTCCAGCGCCGGCGTGTCCGCCGCGCCGGGGCGATTGGCAATGTAGTCGGCCAGCGGCACTTCGCGGCGGGTGTCGCCCTGGTACATCACCAGGCCGTTATCGGAAACGATCAGCGTGGTATCGCGGTCGGCCGGCAGCATGGTGGACCAGAACCGCGCACTCGCTTCCTGCGCCGGACCATGCGCCGCATCGTCGCGTGCCTGCCACCACAGGCCGGTCATGGCGGCCAGCACCAGCAGCATCACTGCGGGCGCCAGCGCCGCCCGGCACCAGCGCTGCCAGCGACTGGTTTCGACGGCGGCAGCATGCGCGGCTATCGGCATGGCGGCGGGCGCAGGGCCGGTGGCGGGCGGCGGCATGGCAGCGCTGGGGAACGATGTTGCGGGATCGTCAGCGGCGTGCGGCGCGGGCACTGGCACGAACACCGGCACATACGCGCCGCGCGGAATGGCGATACGAAACGCTTCGGTGCGTCCCTCGTTGTCATAATACTGGTCGAGCCGCTGGCGCAGCAGCCGCGCCGTGCTGCGCACGATGGTGTCATCGGACGGATTGTAGTGGTCGGGGCGGCCAAACACGGCGGTGCCGATGCGCTGCTCGGAGAGCTGCTTTTCCTGACCGTCGAGCGCGGACACGCACACGTGGCGCAGGAATGCCGTCAACCGCCCGCTGCGCGAAAACGCCTGGCTGGCCAGGATGCGCTCCAGGGCGGCGGTGAATTCGTCACGCTGCCCCGCCAGTCCGCCCGTGGGCAGCTGCGCGCTTGCGATTGCTTCCGTTGCCATTCGCTTCCATCTCCAGCCGAACATGATCGCGCACAGGCTAGCAGCCGAATGTGACATCGTCATGAATTGAATTAATTATTGTCTCCCGCTCAACGATTCTACGCCATATACACGCCAATTCACCAAATACCGCTAAAATCCACAAATTCATTGATTAAAATGATTTTTACCGATAATCTCGAATTTCCTTGATTGCTGGTAGTTGCTTGTAATGAAATCTGTAACTGAAAACGACGAAGTCTGCACCACCCAGCGCGCCGCCGAAATTCTCGGCGTGTCGGTTTCCTCGGTCCAGCAACTGGTCGAATCGGGCGCCATCGATGCCTGGAAAACCCGGGGCGGCCATCGCCGCATTCCGATGACGGCGGTGCTGGCGTACAAGGGCCATGCGGGTGGCACAACCCCGGCTGCGCCCACGGCACCGGCGCCCCGCCGGCCGGGCCGCGAGCAAGCGACCATCCTGGTGGTGGAAGACAACCCGATGCAGCGCACCCTGTACCAGAAACACCTGGGCGCCTGGAACCTGCCGGCGCAGCTGGTCTTCTGCGAAAACGGCTACCAGGCCTTGCTGGAGGTGGCGCGCCGCCAGCCTGACATCGTCGTCACCGACATCGTCATGGACGGCATCGACGGCTACGAACTGCTGAACACCATCGTCAACGACCCGCAACTGCGTCCCATGCACATTGCCATCGTCTCGGCGCTGGGCGAGGCCGATCTCGACGCGCGCGGCGGCCTGCCGCCGGGCGTGGTCTTCTTCAGCAAGCCGGTCAACTACGACGAATTGCGCGGCTACCTGCGCGCCGGCTGCGCCCAGTTCGTGCGGGCCGCAAAATGAGCCCGTACCGTTACCAGAGCATCGACCCCACCGTGCTGATGGAAGCGGCCGGCGACCACGGTACGTTCATCACGCTGTCGCACACCTTCCTCGAGCATGCGCCGGGATTGTTCGCCCGCCTGGAACAGGCGTTCGCGCGGCGCGACCATGCCGCCATCGCCGCCAGCAGCCACGCGTTGAAGGGCATGGCGATGCTGATCGGGGCGAACGAACTGTCGAGCCAATTGCAACGCCACGAGTCGGCCGCGCGCCAGGGCTGCGCACTCGATGCGGCGCAGGCGGAGCTGTCGCCGCTGCTCGCGCTGGTGATGCGCGAAGTCACTCAGAGCATCGTGCGCGCGGTGCCGCAGCACTGAGGCGCGGCCTGCCATGATCATCGCCAGGCGCCGCTGGACCGCCCTCACCGCGCGCCGCGCCACCGTCATCGTGTGCGTGGTGCTGCTGGCCATGCTAGGGGTGACCACCGCGCTGGTGAGCTGGCGCCTGTACGTCCATGAAATCGCCGACTGGCGCGACGAACTGGACAACCTCACCCTGGTCCTGGCCGAGAACACCGCCCAGACCATGACCTCCACCTACCAGGTGCTCGACAGCATAGACGCGCTGGTCGCGGACGCTGCCCGCACGGCCGGCCCGTCGCCGGCCGCGCGCCGGGCAGCCTTCGGCAGCGCCCGCATGTACCAGGCGCTGCGCGACCGCATGAGCGTGTCGCCGCAGATCGGCGTGGCCACCATCATTGCCGCCAACGGCGACGTGATCAACTTCACCCGCAGCCACCCGGCGCCGGCCATCAACCTGGCCGACCGCGACTACTTTGTGCACCACGCGCAGAGCGACTCGCCCAAGCCGTTCCTCTCCACCCCGGTGCGCAACAAGGGCAACCAGACCTGGACCTTTTATGTAAGCCGGCGCCTGAACGACGATGCCGGCCGTTTCGCCGGCGTAATCCTGGTGGGCGTGTCGTGCGATTTCTTCGGCGAGTTTTTCCGCAACGTCAGCCTGGGCGAGCACGCCGCCATCTCGCTGTACCGCAGCGACTTCACGCTGCTGGCGCGCTGGCCCGTGCGCGAGGCGATGATGGGCAAGCGTAACCTGGGCGGCGCCACGTACGATGTCATTGCCGCCGGCAAGCAGCACGACGTGGTGCTCACCAGCAGTGCGCGCGTGGCCGACGGCATGCGCAAGGTGACCCGCATGGGCGCCGTGCGCGTGGTGCGCGACTACCCGCTGATCATCAACGCCACCATCACCGACGACCTGCTGCTGGCGGGCTGGCGCAACAACCTGCGCATGCTGGGCGCGGTGGTCCTGCCCAGCATGATCGCAGTGCTGGTAGCCTTTGTGCTGATGGCCTTCCTGCTCAAGCGCCGCGAGGAAGATGCGCGCCAGGCACTGGCCCTCAAGGCCGAAGCCGACGCCGCCAACGCCGCCAAGTCGCGCTTCCTGGCCGTGACCAGCCACGAAATCCGCACGCCGATGAACGGCATCATCGGCATGAGCGAATTGATGCTCGACACCCGGCTCGACGCCACCCAGCGCACCTATGCCGGCAATGTACACCAGGCCGCGCTGGAACTGCTCCACATCATCAACGACGTGCTCGATTTTTCCAAGGTTGAAGCGGGCCACATGCAGCTCGAACGGCAAGCCTACGCGCCGGCCCAGCTGATCGACCAGGTGCTGGCACTGCACCGCGCCAGCGCCGAGCGCAAGCAGCTGCGCATCACCGTCGATGTGGACAGCCTGCCGGGCCTCGTGGAAGGCGATCCGGCGCGGATGCGCCAGGTGCTGGGCAACCTGCTCAACAACGCCATCAAGTTCACCCCGTCGGGCGCCATCGGCATCGGCTTCCAGGCCATTGCACCGGCCGCCGGCACGGACGGCGGGCAGTGGCGGCTGCGCTACACGGTCACCGACAGCGGCATCGGCATCTGCCCGCAGGCGCAGTTGCACCTGTTCGAGCCGTTCCGCCAGGCCGACAGCAGCATCGGCAACCGCTACGGCGGCACGGGCCTGGGACTGGCCATCTGCAAGCACCTGGTGGAACTGATGGGCGGCACCATCCACTGCACCAGCGCGCCGGGCCAGGGCTCCAGCTTCAGCTTCGAGCTGCCGGCACGGCTGGTACCAAAGCCTGCGGCCGGCAGCGAGCCCGCACCGGACCCGGTCTCCGCATCCGTGCCGGCGGCGGCAGGCCATGCGCTGCTGGTGGAAGACACGGAAATGAACCGCCAGCTGGCGCGCATCCTGCTGCGCAAGCTTGGTTGGACGGCCGATGAAGTGCACGATGGCCAGCAGGCGCTCGAGGCGCTGGCCGCGCGGCGCTACGACCTGGTGCTGATGGACTGCATGATGCCGGTAATGGACGGCTACGAAGCCTGCCGGCGCCTGCGCGCGCAGGAAGCGGCCAGCGGCTGGCCGCGCACGCCCGTCATCGCGCTCACCGCCAACGCCATCGACGGCGACCGCGCCCGCTGCCTGGAGGCAGGCGCCGATGGCTACCTCACCAAGCCCTTCACCGCCACCGCGTTTGCCGAAGCCATCCGCCGCTGCACCATTACAGATACGTAACATTCTCACCAAAAATCACTAAACAATCATGTATCACCAAGGAAAATTAGCGTATATTTGTCACAATCAGTGAATATAACGAATTTACCAATTTACATGCTTAAGAAAATTACCATCGAACAGCTTGCCCTCGGCATGCACGTCCACGCCGTGTGCGGCTCCTGGTTCGACAATCCTTTCTGGAGCAATTCGTTCACCATCGAATCCCTGCTCGACCTGGCCAAGCTGCAGGGCGGCCGCGTGCGCCAGGTCTGGATCGACACCAGCAAGGGTTCTGACGTGATCGCGCCGGCATTGGCCGCGCCAACACCGGTCGTTCCACCAGCGGCAGTGCCAGCGCCGGTGGCGGCAGCGGAAACGCGGTCGATCCCGGAGCGCTCCGAACGCCCCACCACCGGCACCGCCGACGAACTGGCGCGCGCCGCGCGCATCATCGCCCAGTCGCGCCGCGCGCTGACCACCATGTTCGGCGACATCCGCATGGGCCGCCTGATCGACGTGGGCCAGGCCACGCCGCTGGTGGACGATATCTCGGCCTCGGTGCTGCGCAATACCGGTGCGCTGATCAGCCTGGTGCGCCTGAAGCAGGCCGACGACTATACCTATCTGCACTCGGTGGCCGTGTGCGCGATGATGGTGGCGCTGGCGCGCCAATTAGGCCTGGACGAAGACGAGGTGCGCCAGTGCGGCATGGCCGGCCTGCTGCACGACGTGGGCAAGATGGCCGTGCCGGTTGCGGTCCTCAACAAGCCGGGCAAGCTGACCGACGACGAATTCTCCAGCGTCAAGCAGCATCCGCTGGCCGGTCACGCGCTGCTGCTCAAGTCGGGCAATGTGCACCCGGTGGCGCTGGACGTGTGCCTGCACCACCACGAACGGGTGGACGGCGCCGGCTATCCGCACGGGCTGCGCGGCGATCAACTGAGCCTGCATGCGCGCATGGGTGCGATCTGCGATATCTACGACGCCATCACCTCCAACCGTCCGTACAAGGCCGGTTGGAGCCCTGCCGTGTCGCTGCGGCGCATGGCCGAATGGACCCGCAGCGGCCACCTCGACGCCCAGGTGTTCGCCGCCTTCGTCAAGTGCATCGGCATCTACCCGCTGGGCACCCTGGTGCGGCTGCGCTCCGAGCGACTGGCGGTGGTGGTCGATAACAGCCGCTCGCTGCTGGCGCCCGTGGTGCGGGTGTTTTTTTCGATACGCAAGGACATGCACATCCCGCCCATAACGCTGGACCTGATGCACGACCAGGGCACCGAAGGCATCGCCGGCTACGAAGAACCGGACACCTGGAACCTGGGCGACCTGTCGCATTTCTGGACCTGAGCCGATTCCGTCTAGAATGGCGCTACTGTTCAACCAACAATAGCGAGACACCTTTCGATGCTGGACATCTCTCAGGCAAGCGCGCGCCCGCTGGGCCGCCAGGACTACAAGACGCTGGCGCTGGCCGCCCTCGGCGGCGCGCTGGAATTCTACGACTTCATCATCTTCGTGTTTTTCGCCACCACCATCGGCGCCCTGTTCTTCCCGCCCGATATGCCGGACTGGATGCGGCTGTTCCAGACCTTCGGCATTTTCGCCGCCGGCTACGTGGTGCGCCCCATCGGCGGCATGGTGATGGCCCATTTCGGCGACCTGCTGGGCCGCAAAAAAATGTTCAACCTGTCGATCCTGCTGATGGCCGTGCCCACGCTGCTGATCGGCCTCCTGCCCACCTACGCCAGCATCGGCCTGGCCGCCCCGCTGCTATTGCTGATGCTGCGCGTGGCGCAGGGCGCGGCGGTGGGCGGCGAGGTGCCGGGCGCCTGGGTGTTCGTGTCCGAGCACGTGCCGGCGCGCCATATCGGCTACGCGTGCGGCACGCTTACGGCAGGCCTCACCATGGGCATCCTGCTCGGCTCATTGATGGCCACCGGGATCAACAGCGTGTTCACGCCACAGCAGGTGCTCGATTACGGCTGGCGCCTGCCCTTCCTGCTGGGCGGCGTGTTCGGCCTGGGCGCGATGTACCTGCGCCGCTGGCTGCACGAGACGCCCGTCTTCACCGAGCTGAAACAGCGCAAGGCGCTGGCCGCCGAACTGCCGCTCAAGGCCGTGCTGCGCGAGCATCGCGGCGCGGTGGTGCTGTCGATGCTGCTCACCTGGATGCTGTCGGCCGCGATCGTGGTCGTGATCCTGATGACGCCCACCTTGCTGCAAAAGGGTTATGGCTTCGATGCCCGCACCGCGCTCATGGCCAACACCGCCGCCACCCTGTGCCTGGCCATGGGCTGCGTGGTGGCCGGCGTGCTGGCCGACCGCCTGGGCGCGCGCCGCATGCTGATCGGCGGCGCGCTGCTGCTGGCCGTTTGCACCTACGGGTTCTACACCACGGTGAAGGTGCGCCCCGACCTGCTGCTGCCGCTGTATGCGCTGCTGGGCTTTGCGGTCGGCGTGGTGGGCGTGGTGCCGAGCGTGATGGTACGCGCGTTCCCCGCACCGGTGCGCTTCTCCGGCCTGTCGTTCTCGTACAACCTGGCCTACGCCGTGTTCGGCGGCCTCACCCCGGTGATGGTCACGCTGATGCTCAAGGTGCAGCCGCTGGCGCCAGCCTGGTACGTGATCACGCTGTGCGCGGTGGGCATCGCCACCGCGCTGTTCGTCAGGGACGGCCAGCGCTAGCGACCTGGAGATCATCGGTCCAGCCGCCGCCCAGCGCCTGGAACAGCGCCACCGTGTCCGCATACCGTGCGGCGCGGGCGGCGATCAACGCCACGCTGGCCTGCTGCCACGACTGCTGCGCCAGCAGCACCGCCGGGTAGGCCAGCGCTCCCAGTTGCCACTGGCGCTGGGCGATGCCGAGACTGCGGCGCGCGGCCTGTTCGGCGGCGTCCGCACTACGCAGCGCGCGCGCATCGGCATCCACCGCGTGCAGCGCATCGGCCACATTCTGGAAAGCGGTGAGCACCACGCTGCGATACTGGAACGACGCCTGGGTGTACGCCGCCTCTGCCGCGCGCTGCTGGTGCCGCAAGGCGCCGCCCTTGAACAGCGGCTGCACCAGGTCCGCGCCAATGCTCCAGAACCCTGCCCCCGACTTGAACAGCGTGCCGGCATCGAGCGCCGAACTGCCCAGCGTGGCGGTCAAGGCGATATTGGGCAGGCGAGCGGCCCTGGCCACGCCCACCTGGGCGCTGGCCGCGTGCAGTTGCGCTTCGGCGGCGCGGATGTCGGGGCGGTGTTCCACCAGCCGCGCCGGCACGCTCACCGGCAGCGTGCCGGCCAGGACCAGGCTGTCGAA
The DNA here is from genome assembly GCF_009295655.1 of Duganella sp. FT27W. NCBI lineage: Bacteria > Pseudomonadati > Pseudomonadota > Betaproteobacteria > Burkholderiales > Oxalobacteraceae > Duganella > Duganella sp. FT27W. The sequence goes on along the minus strand of NZ_WHIV01000001.1, from coordinate 249,038 downwards.
GTCCAGCGCAGCGGCGCCGGCGCCGTCGGCCGGCGTGCGCCCGCCCAGCACCGCCAGCAGGTTGCGCTGCTGGGCCGCCTGCTTTTCCAGCGGCGGCACGCCGGCCTCCACTTGCGCCAGCGCCGCCTCCTGCGCCGCCACGTCGGCGCTGCCGACCTGGCCGGCCCGCTGCATGGCGCGCGTCGCATCGAGCTGGCGCCGGGCCAAATCCGCCAGCTCGCGCGTGACGTCGAGCTGGGCGCGCAGCGCCGCCTCGCTGATGGCGGCCAGCACCACGTTGGCCGCCAGCGTCAGGCGCGCGGCATCGCCCTGGTAGCGCGCCACGTCCACCTGGGCGCGGGCCGCCTCCGCCTGCCGCCGCACGCCGCCGAACACGTCGGGCGAGTACCCCACGTTCAGTTGCGCCGTGTGCAGCGAGTACAGGTTGGCCCCGGCAGCCGTGGGGCTCGACAGCGTATCGGCAACGCGCTGGCGCGTGGGGGATACCTGCAGCGTGGCGTCCGGCCACCACAGTCCTCGCTGGGCGGCGGCGTTTTCGCGCGCAGCTTGCAACGCTGCCTGCGCGGCCTGCAAGTCCGGGTTGGCGGCCAATGCCGCAGCCACCAGTGCATTGAGCGGTTCCGAGCCGAAGCTGGTCCACCACCGCGCCGGCACCTCCTGGCCTGCCGCCAGTTTCTGGGTATGCCCGGGCTGCGCAGCTTCGCCGTCGAGTATTTGCGCCGTGTAGCGCTGCACCGTGGGTGCGGCCGGGGCGACGAAATCGGGACCGGCGGCGCAGCCGGCGATCAGCATGGCCAGCGCGATGGCGACCAGTTGGGCAGCAATCACTTTTTTCATGCGGCTTCCTTTTTCATACGTTGTTCGATCAGGTAATACAGGGCCGGCAGCAGCACCAGCGTCAGCGCGGTGGCGGTCACCAGGCCGCCCACCACCACGGTGGCCAGCGGGCGCTGGACGTCGCTGCCGAGGCCATGGGCCAGCGCCGCCGGCACCAGACCCAGCGCGGCCACGGTGGCGGTGGTGAGCACCGGGCGCACCCGCTCGCTGGCACCCCTGATGACGGCTGCACGCAGGTCGTCCGGCAGCAGCAAGCGCCAGCGGTTAAGATTCGACAGCATCACCACCGCGTTGAGCACCGCCACGCCGAACAGCGCGATAAAGCCCACCGCCGACGACACATTCAGGGTCATGCCGCGCAATTGCAGCGCCACCAGGCCGCCCAGCAGCGAGAGCGGCACCACCAGCAGGATCAACCCCGGCTGGCGCAGGTTGCCGAAGGCCGAGAACAGCATCACGAACATCAGCGCCAGCACTGCCGGCACGATCACCGCCAGGCGCGCCTGGGCGCGCTGCTGGTTCTCGAACTGCCCGCCCCACGTAACCTGGTAACGCGCATGGTCGTACGGAATCTCCCGCGCGATGCGGCCCTGCGCCTCGGCCAGGAAGGACGACAGGTCGCGCCCGCGCAGGTTGGTGCGCACGGTCAGGTGGCGGCGGTTCATCTCGCGGGTGATGGTGGTCTCGCCCTGCGCCATGCCGATATGGGCCACCTGCGACAACGCCACGTGCGCGCCATTGGGGCTGGTCAGCACCAGGTTGCCGATCGCCTGCGGATCGCTGCGGGCGGCACCGGCAAAGCGCGCGGCCACGTCGTAGCTGCGGTCGCCCACGTACACCTGCGCCACCGGGCTGCCGCCGATGCCGGTCTGGATCAGCGCCATCACGTCGGCCACGTTGATGCCCAGCCGCGCAGCGGCGGCGCGGTCCACATCGATGCGCACCTGCGGCAGCGGCGGCTCCTGGTCGATGATCACGTCCTGCGCACCGGGCACGGTGCGCAGCAGGCGTTCCACGGCGCCGGCCAGCTTGCGGGTCTGCTGGAAGTCGTCGCCATACACCTTGACCACCAGGTCGCTGTGGGCGCCGGCCAGCTTGTCGAGCACGCCGTCGATCATCGGCTGCGAGAAGCCGACGTCGGTGCCGGGCAGGTCGCGGTAACGCGCAGCCAGCCGATCGACCAGGTCCTGCTTGGCCATGCCTGACGGCCACTGGTCGTAAGGCTTGAGCGTGACCGCGCACTCGATGTGCGATGGCGTAAACGGATCGGTGCCCTCGTCGTTGCGGCCCAGTTGCGTGACCACGTGGGCCACTTGCGGCTCCTTGAGGGTGGCGTCGCGCAGGGCGTTCGCCATGCGGGTGGCCTTGTCCAGCGAAATCCCCGGTGGCAACGTCACTTGCAGCCAGATCGAGCCTTCATCGAGCGCCGGCAGGAAGTCGCGGCCGATGGCGCCGCACAACAGCACCACCGCCGCCAGCGTGGCGCCGGCAAGCGCCAGCACCAGCCTGGATTTGCCGACCAGCCGTTGCAGCAGCGCTTCGTAGCGCGGCATCAGCCATCCCAAGAGCGGGTTATGGAAAATCTTGCGTGGCTTGCGGAAGGCCCAGTGGGCCAGGCCCGGGATCACCATCATCGTCATCAGCAAGGCGCCCAGCAAGGCAAAGCCTACCGCGAACGCCATCGGCGAGAACAGCTTGTACTCGATGCGCTGGAACGCGAACAGCGGCAGGTACGCCACCATGATCACCAGCATGCCGAACAGCGTGGGCTTCATTACCTGGCTGGTGGCGGCCAGCGCTTCGCCTTCGTCCAGCAGTCCTTCCGGCTGCTCTTCGCGCCGGCGCAGGATCGCCTCCAGCACGAAGATGGCGCCATCGACAATGATGCCAAAATCGATCGCGCCCAGCGACAGCAGGTTGGCCGGCACCTTGAAGTGGTGCATCAGGATGAAGGCCGTCATCAGCGATACGGGAATGGCGGCGGCCGCGATCAGCGCCGCGCGCACGCTGCCCAGGAACAGCACCAGCACCAAGGTGACCAGCACCACGCCTTCGATCAGCGTTTTACCGACCGTGTGCACGGTCGCTTCCACCAGCGAACTGCGGTCCATGTACGCCACCACTTTCACATCCCTGGGCAGCAGGTGGTCGTTCAGGTCGGCCACTGCTTCGTGCACGCCGGCGATCACGCGCGACGGGTTCTGGTTTTTCAACAGCAGCACGATGCCCGAGACGGTATCCGACACATGGTCCTTGCCCAGGATGCCGTGGCGTTCCTGCTGGCCCAGCGTGACCGTGCCCAGGTCCTTGATCAGCACCGGCACCCCGCCCTTTTGCGCCACCACGATATTGCCCAGGTCATCGAGGCTGCGGATCAGGCCCACGCCGCGCACGACCATGCCCTGCTCGCCGCGCGTGAGGATGCTGCCGCCGGCGTTGGCGTTGTTGGCCGATATCGCTGCTGTGATCTGCGCCAGCGACAGGCTGTACTTGCTCAATCTGGCCGGATCGAACTCGATCAGGAACTGTGTGGTCACGCCGCCGAAGTTGGTCACATCGACCACGCCGGACGCCTGTTTCAGGCGCGGTACCACGGTCCAGCGCTGCAATTCGGACAGCTCGCGCAGGCTGCGCGACTTCGACTCCAGCGTGTAGCGGTAAATCTCGCCGATCGGCGATGTCAGCGGATCGAGCGACGGCTGGGCGCCGTACGGCAGCGTGACGCCGGCAATGCGCTCCTGCAGGCGCTGGCGCGACCAGTAATCTTCGGCGCCGTCCTCGAACACCACGGTGATCAGGGACAGGCCGAAGGTGGATTTCGAGCGCATCACGTGCATGCCGGGCGTACCCATGATTTCGCGTTCGAGCGGTATCGTGATCTGCTGCTCGACCTCCTCGGCGGCCAGGCCGTTGACCTGGGTGACCACTTGCGACGTGGTGTCGGCGATATCGGGATAGGCTTCGAGCGGCAGCTGGGTCCAGCACCAGGCCCCATACAGGGTGGCGAGGAGAAAAATCAGCGCGACGATGCCACGCTTTTTGAAACACAGGTGGACGATGCGATCAATCATTGAGCAGCACTCCTTCCTTGACCACGATGCGCGCGCCTGCCGCCAGGCCGGACAGCACTTCGACGTTGTCGCCCACCTGCGCGCCCAGCGTCACCTCGCGCGCTGCAAAGCGCCACGGCGCCGTTTCCACGAACACGCGGCTGGCAAAGCCGCCCTGCACCACGGCCGTCAACGGCACCAGGATGGCCGGACGCGCGCGCGCACTCAAGGTCGCCGTGGCGAACATGCCGGGTTTTAACCTGCCGTCGCGATTTTCGAACGGCACCCGCAGCTTGACGGTGCGGGTATCGGGATCGAGCATCTCGCCCACGTAGCGCACGGCGCCCTGCAACGGTTCGGGATAGGCGTCGAGGCGGACGCTGGCCGCCTGGCCGACATACACCTGGGCCAGGTCCTTTTCCTGGGCATTGATGCCGACGAAGACGTGAGACAGGTCGGCCACCGTCATCAACGGCGCGGTGGCGTCGTTCCAGTACATGCCGCGCGCGGCGGACAGTTCCACCACGCGACCGGCGATCGGGGCGCGTACGACCAGTGTGCCGCCATTTACGTCGCCGCCATGCGGAACGCCGCTCTGGCGCAGCCTGGCGGCGGCACGCGCAGCCTCGCTGGCCGCCTGCGCGTAGTCGCTCTGCGCCTGTTCCAGGTCGCGCCGTGCCGTCAGCTGCTCGTGGTCGAGCGCCTGCTGGCGTTGCAGGCTGCTCGCTGCCAGCGTCAATGCCGCCTGGGCGCGCGCCGCATCGGCGCCGGCCTGGGCCAGGTCGGGGGCGTCGATCACGAACAGGATGTCGCCGGCTTTTACCGCGTCGCCCAGCTGCTTCTCCAGGCGTACCACGCGCCCCGCCATCGGCGTGGTGATTTTCACCAGGCGCGCGGGATCGGCTTCCACCGTTGCCGGCAGCACGAACGGCGCGGCCAGGCTTTGCGACTGAACTGGCGCCACGACCAGCGTGCGGCGCAGCGGCGATGTCGCCGGCACGACGATGGCGTCGGCTTCGCGCACCAGTTCGGGCGCAGGGGGTGCCGGCGCGGCAGCATTGGCGGTCTGCATGGCGTGCATGCCATGCGCGCCCCAGGCGATCAGGCCCACGGCGACCAGGCCGGCCAGCAGGAACGGGCCGGGGATGAAACGGGACCAGCGGCGGTCCGCGACAGTGTGTTTGGTATTTTTCATGATGGTTCTCCCTGAAGCTACGGCCGCCATGGTACGAATTTATGCTGCACTGCATCCTGAATACTTCTTCAGGATTTTTGCTCGCACGCGCTGCTATACTCGGGTTCCAGTCGAGGGCCCCCATGCACATCCTGTTGGTAGAAGACGATCACAAAGCGGCGCGGCTGCTGGCGCGCGGCCTGGAGGAAGAAGGCTTCCGGGTGCAGGTCGCGCACGGCGCGCACGAAGCGGCCACGCCGGCCGGCTTCGACCTGGCCATCCTCGACTGGATGATGCCGGGGAAGGATGGCGTGACCCTGTGCGCGGAATGGCGGCAAGCCGGCCACGAGCTGCCGGTGCTGATGCTCACCGCGCGCGACGCCGTGGCCGACCGCATCACCGGCCTCAATACCGGCGCCGACGACTATTTGACCAAACCGTTCGCGTTCGACGAACTGCTGGCGCGGGTGCGCGCGCTGCTGCGCCGCTTCGACCGTGCGCAGCCGGCCGTGCTCAAAGTGGCCAACCTGGCGCTGGACGCCCGCACGCGCACGGCCACTCGCGCCGGCGCCAGCTTTGCGCTCACGGCCAAGGAATACGCCCTGCTCGACCTGCTGATGCGCCATGCCGGCGCCGTCGTCACCCGCCTGCAACTGGCTGAGCAGGTATGGCATGCGGACCTGATCGCCATCGACAACCTGATCGACGTCCACATCAAGAACCTGCGCCGCAAGGTCGATACGCCCGGCGCCGTGCCGCTGATCGAGACCGTGCGCGGACGCGGCTTCCGGCTGTCCTCGCAGGTGGACACTGGCGATGCTTAGCCTGCGCCAGCGCCTGATCGCGGTGCACCTGCTGGCGATCCTGGCCGCCGTGGGCGCGACGGCGGGCGCCGGCTGGTGGGTGCTGTCGCAATCGGTCAACCGCCAGCTCGACACTGCGCTGCTGGCACTGGCCGAAGCCGAGGCGGCGATGCTCACCGATGGCGGCGCCGCCGTCATCCGCGTGCACGAAGCGCCGCAAGGCAGCGCCCCGCCCTCGCTCACGCGGCTCGACCGGCTGGTACAGATCATCGACAGCCAGGGCTGGATACTGGCGCGCAGCAGCAACCTGGGTACCGAGGATTTGCCGGCGTCGTCCCAGCTGCTCGAGCAACTGGCGGCAGGGCGCACCGTGTTCGAGACCCTGCCCGACACCAGCGAGGAGCCGCTGCGCATGGTATCCGTGCCCGCACGCGTCAAAGGCCAGCTGTACGCGGTGCAGGTGGCCGGTTCGCTCGACGACGCCAACAGCACGCTGCGCTCGGCCGCGCTGCTGTTTGCCGCCATGGCGGTGGCGCTGATGGCGGCGCTGGGCTGGGCCGGCGCGCGGCTGTCGCGCAAGCTGTTCGTGGCGATCGAAAATATCGTCGAACAGGCCGGCCGCATCGAAGACAACCACCTGGACCGGCGCCTGCCGCACCCGGGTGGCGACGATGAAATCGGCCACCTGGTCACCACGCTCAACGCCATGCTGGAGCGGATCGAAGGCGCGTTCGAAACCCAGCGCCGCTTCACCGCCGACGCCTCGCACGAACTGCGCTCGCCGCTCTCGCGCCTGCGCGCGGAAATCGAAATCACGCTGCGCCGCCCGCGCGAGAGCGGCGATTACGTGGCCGCGCTGCGTTCGTGCTTGGAAGAAGTCGAGCGCCTGACCACGCTGGTGGAGGAACTGCTGATGCTGGCGCGGATCGACGCTGGCCAGGAACGCGGCCCCGGCCAGCGGGTGGCATTGACTGCACTGGTGCGCGACACCATCGCCCGCATGGAAGCGCCGGCGCGCGAGCATGGCATCGCGCTGTCGTACGCGGGCGCCGTGGCCGACCACATGCAGGTGGACCAGGCTGCGCTGGGACTGGTGCTGCGCAACCTGCTGGAAAACGCGCTGAAATTTTCGCCGCCGGGCGGGTGCATCGAGATCGGCCTGGAACAGAAAGATGGTGCCGTACTGCTGACGGTGGCCGACCAGGGCCCGGGCATTGCCGCCGCCGAACTGCCGTACGTATTCGACCGCTTTTTCCGCGGCACCGGCGCGCGCGCCAGCGAAGTGGCCGGCGTGGGCCTGGGCCTGGCGCTGTCGCAATCGATCATGCGCGCCGGCGGCGGCACCATCACGGCCGCCAACCGCCCCGGCGGCGGCGCGCTGTTTACCGTACAACTACAAGAGACACCATGACCCCATCGCACCGATCACCCGACGCCGTCACCCTGCTCGAACAGCTGCGCGCGGGCGCCCTCACCGCCGAACAACTGGTGGGCCAGCACCTGCACACGCTGGCGCACGAGCAGCCGCGCCTGAACGCCGCCACCGGCATTTTCCACGACGCGGCGCTGGCCGAAGCGCGCCGGCTCGATCGCGAAGGCGACAGGTCGCTGCCGCTGTTCGGCCTGCCGTGCAGCGTGAAGGAGACCTTCGGCCTGGCCGGCCAGCAGGTCACGGCCGGCTCGCAGCGGATGGCGCCCGAACACCATGCGCAGGACGCCGAGATCGTGCGGCGCTTGAAGGCTGCCGGCGCGGTGGTGATCGCCCGCAGCAATGTGCCGGAACTGGCGATGACGGCCGAATCGACCAATCCCCGCTACGGCCGCACGAATAACCCGCTGGCGCCGGACCGGGTGGCGGGCGGCTCGAGCGGTGGCGAAGGCGCGCTGGTGGGATCCGGCAGTTCGGTATTCGGGGTGGGGTCGGACATCCTCGGTTCGATCCGGATACCGGCCGCGTTCTGCGGCGTGGTGGGCTTCAAGCCGCATTCGGCGGCGGTCGATGGTACCGGCACTTGGCCCACGGTGACAGGCAACACCCGCACCTGGCTGGGCCTGGGGCCGCTCACGCGCAGCGTGCGCGACGCGCGACTGGTGTACGACGTGATCGCCCAGCGGCCGCTGGGGGCGGGCAGCAATGCAGGAGGCGACTCCGGTGGCCGGCTGGTGGTGCCGGGCGGCTTCCCGATGACGATACAGGATGCCTGCATCGGCCAGGCGCTGGCGGCAGCGAGAAGCGCGCTGGTCGGCAGTGGCTACCGCGAGGAAGCGCAGGATTTTTCGCAGGTGCGCCACCTGTTCCTGCAAATCCCGAAAGTCATCCTCGACGACTTTTACGATACCTGGATCCGGCTGCTGTCCACGCCGGGCGCGGCGCCCTTCTCGCCGTGGCGCGAACTGGCAGCGCAACTGCTGCGCCGTCCCACCATCGACAATGGCCTGCTGACGTGGATGCTGATCGCGCCGCTGATGAAACCGCGCCGCCAGTCCACGGTGGCGCGCATCGCCGAAGAATACGCCAGCGCGCGCGCCCGCTACCACGCCATGCTGGGCGTTGACGGCGTGATGGTCCTGCCCACGCTGGGATTGCTGGCGCCGCCCCACGGCAAGATGAACCGGCAATCGCTGAAACCCGGCGTCAACGGCCTGTTTACCGCCCACACCATGGGCAACTACCTGGACTTGCCGGCCATCGCGGTGCCGGCCTGGAAATACCGCGATGCGGCCACCGGCCTGGTGCCCAGCGTCTCGCTGCTGTGCGCGCCGGGGGCGGAAGCGCGCCTGTTCGACGCCGCCGGGACCGTCGAAGCCGCCCTCAACTGAACTGCGAGGTCAACGTGCCGCCGCAGCTTTCTCTTTTTTGACGTCGGCTTCGGCCATGACCTGGACGAAGCGCAGCGCTTTCTGGACCTTGTCGATCAGGCGTTCGTCTGCGTCGCGCTGGCTGTCCTGGGCGGTGCGGCGGTGGTCGTGGTGTTTGAACGGGTCGTTGGCCTCGGCATCGGCTGCCTGTTGCTGGTCGGCGTAGGCGGCGCGGCCCTCGGCGTGGTCGGCGTCGGCCGGCGCTGCTGGTGCTGGTGCCGATGGTGCCGACGGTGCAGCAGGCGCCGACGGCGCGGCGATCTCGCCCCCTGATTCCGCCGCCGATGCGCCATCGCCGGAACGCAGCACGGCGGCAGCTTCCTTGAGCTGGTTGGACAGTTGCTTGAGTTCCTGCAGCGCACCCCTGGCGCCGCTGCTGCCGAACAGGGCCAGCAGGTGCAGCAGTTCCTCGATACGCTTCTTGATCATCTCGATCCGTTCGCGCGCGGCCGCCTTGGCCGCCTGCGCCGACGACGTGCGCAGCGCGCGGATCACGGCGGCGCGTTCGCGCGCCTGGTCGGCCTGCTTCTGTTTGAGCTTGGCCATCGCCTCCAGCGACTGCGCCTGCAGGCGGCTGGCGGTATCGCCGCCCGGCGTGAGCGGCTCGGCCCGGGCGGCGCGGGATAACGGTGAGGACAACATGGCGTTCTCCGGTGCGGAAGAATGATCGGTACCGGTAACAGGCGACTGCGGCGGGAATTAGTTAAATATTACATCCTGCTTGACCTCAACATAAGTTGAGGTTTTATAGTGCACTCATCGCTTTCATCGAGATGTCCGCATGCATTCCACCCAGACCATTACCCCCGCTACCTCCCTCACCACCCCGGTACTGCTGCTGATGGCGGTCGCCACCGGTCTGTGCGCCGGCAGTAATTACTTCAATCAGCCGCTGCTGCATTCGATTGCCGTGGCGCTGGACGTGAGCGACGCCACCGCCGCGCTCACGGTCACCGTGTCGCAGCTGGCGTACGCACTGGGCCTGCTGCTGTTCGTGCCGCTCGGCGACATGCTGGAACGGCGCAGCCTGGCCAGCGGCCTGATGCTGCTGGCTGCCGCCGGCCTGTTCATCAGCGGCTATGCCGGCAGTTTCGCCATGCTGGTGGCGGGCACCGTCATGACCGGGCTGTTCTCGGTGGCCGCGCAAACCCTGGTGCCGATGGCGGCCACGCTGTCCGAACCGCAGCGCAGCGGCCGCGCCGTGGGTCTCGTGATGAGCGGCCTGCTCAGCGGCATCCTGCTGGCGCGCAGCGCGGCCGGGCTGCTGTCGGACCTTGGGGGCTGGCACACCGTGTACCGGGCGGCGGGCTGCCTGATGGTGCTGCTGGCGCTGGCGCTGTGGCACGCGCTGCCCGCTTCGCGCAATCCGGTCGCGCTGCGCTACGGACAGGTACTGCGTTCGCTCGTGGCGCTGGCCGCGCACCATCCGCGCCTGCGCAGCCGGACCTTGCTCGGGGCGCTGACCTTTGCCTCGGTGAGCGTGCTGCTGTCGTCCACCACGCTGCTGCTCTCGGGTCCAGTCTTCGCGCTTGGTGACAGCCAGATCGGCCTGGTCGGCCTGCTGGGCGTGGCCGGCGCCATGATGGCCAGCGTGGCCGGGCGCCTGAACGACAGGGGCTGGGGAACGGCTACTTCGGCCGGCTGCCTGCTGCTGTTGCTGGTTAGCTGGGGCGCGCTGCGCCTGGGGCTGGCCAGCCTGCCTTGGATCTTGCTGGGCACCCTGTTGATCGACATCGCCCTGGCGGGCATCCACATCAGCAACCAGGGCGTGATTTACCAGCTCGACCCCGGCGCCCGGTCGCGCATCAACGCGGTGTACATGACCGGCTATTTCGCTGGCGCGGCAACCGGTTCGGCACTGGGGTCGCTGGCCTGGCGCCTGGGCGGCTGGAACGGCGTATGCGTGGCCGGCACAGTCCTGGCACTGGCCAGCGCCGCCGCGCTGCGGTACGACTACGAGCTGGCGCGCAAGCGCTGAGCGGCGGGCGCCAGCCAGTCGGTCAGCTGTGGGGCGGGCATGGGGCGGGCAATCCAGTAGCCCTGCCCCTCGTCGCATCCCCAGCTGGCCAGGAGCTCGTATGCTTGCGCCGTCTCGATCCCCTCGGCCACCACGCGATGGCCGAACTCGTGACCCAGCCGTATCATGGCGCACAGGATGGTCACGTCGTGCATGTCGGAGGGCAGCGTGCGGACGAACGATTGATCGAGCTTGAGGGTGGTGGCAGGTATCTGCTTGAGGTAGCTGAAGTTGCTGTGGCCGGTACCGAAATCGTCGATGGCGATCTGCAGCCCTAGCGCACGCAGGCGGCGCAGCTGTACGCCGACAGATACCGGATCGTCGGCCACGGCGCTTTCGGTGAATTCGATCTCGATCAGCGCCGGATCGACGCGGATTTGCCCCAGCAGGCGGTCGAGCAGATCGGCAAAGGCGGCGGTGGCCAGGTCCAGCGCCGAGACGTTGAGTGACACGGTCAGGCGCAAGCCGGCGCCGTGCCAGATTTCTGCCTGTGCCAGCGCCGCACGCACCACCCATGCCGTGATGTCGCCGATAAGCGCAGTCTTTTCGGCCAGCGGAATGAACTCGGCGGGACTGATGGCCCCAAGCTCGGGATGGTCCCAGCGCAGCAGTGCCTCCACGCCGGTGCACACGCCATCGGCCAGGTCGATGCGCGGCTGGTAATACAGCTGCAACTGGCCCTCTGCAGCCAGCGCGCCGGGGATGGCCGCGAGGATGCGGAACGCGCGTTGCTGCGCGGCGTCCAGTTGCGGATGGTAGATCGCCCAGGGCCGGTGCGCGGTGCGCGCGTGGGCCAGCGCGGCACCCAACACGCGCGCGGTATCGGCCATCGGCGTGGCGTCGGGCATGGCCAGCGCTACGGCACCCAGCGTGACGGCCGGTGCATGCGGTATGCCCTGGTACTCGCACGGCTGGGAAAGCTGCGCTTGCAGCGCGCGCAACTGCTCCTCGAGCGCCGCCTCGTGCTCGGCGGCCAGCACGCAAGCCATTACCGTGGTGTCGATCCGGTACACAGGCGCCGGACCGAGTGCGTGCGCCAGCCGCCGCGCTGCGACTTGCAGGAAGCCGTCGCCGTGATCGGCGCCGAATGCCGACTGCATCTGCTGAAAATAAGCAGGGCCGCAAACGTCCACGGCCACCGCGAACAGGTGGCGGCCATCATCCGGCGCATCGTTGATCCACAACCCCACGTCTTCGAGGAAGCGGGTGCGATTGGGCAACTGGGTAAGCGTATCGGCATAGCCAATGCTGCGCAGGGTTTCGATGCGCATCATGGCCAGCCGCGCGAAGTGGCGCAACTGGGTCACCTGCCGCGCATCGAACGCAGTGCGCGGCGCGGCGTCCAGCACGCAGAACGTTCCCAGGCACAGGCCTTCTTTTGTAATCAAGGGCGCGCCGGCATAAAACCGCAGTCCGGGCGATCCGGTCACCAGCGGATTGTCGACAAAGCGCGGATCGAGCAGCGTGTCGAGCACGATCAGCGGCTCGACGCTATGGAGCGCATAGGCGCAAAATGCCTGCGAGCGCGGCGTTTCCCGCACGGCCATGCCGATGCGCGACTTGAACCATTGCCGCCCATCGTCCACCAGCGAAATGAGCGCCATCGAGGTGCCGAAAACATGCGTGGCAAGCAAAGTCATCTCGTCGAACGCCGGGTCGGTCGGCGTGTCGAGCAGGCACAACTCGCGCAAGGCGGCAAGACGCTCGTTTTCGCTGCGCAATACGGGAGGAGAAAATGTCATGGTATGAAAATTCGGACGATCGCTCATTGTAACCCAGCGTCCGCTAAATTTCTTCTTAACAATATAAAGATATTTTTTGCAACATACGGCACTGGCACATGGTCAGGCTGCTGATTGTTTCCTGAGATCATGCAGCCAAAGCCACGGGAAAGCGTTATATTTAGCTTTCCGATAACAAATACTCTGGAGATATCATGTTGCCAGCCATGCGGGTGATGGGCAGTCCTTTCAAGTTACTGGGTCTGTTGTTAGCCCTGCAATCCGCACTACTGTGTTCCCCCGCAGGCGCGCAGCAAGCGGCGCAGTCTGCCGGAGAGACTGCCACCCGGCCGGAAGTCGTTGTGACCGGCAAGCGCAAATTGCAGGATCCGACCGAGTTCATCGCTGCCGACAGCCGCGTGCTGGGCCGCAAGTTCGCGTCGTCGTGCGCCTTCATGTCCGGCTACGACGCCAAGGATGACGACCTCGTCATCGACTACATCATGAGCTTCCATGGCATCTCGAACGACATCAATACCATCCGCGACGTGGCGCCGATGGGCGATGCCTCCGGCAAAAACACCATGGGCGATGACTTCGCCGAGAAGCCGTCCGGCTCCGACTTCGGCACCGGCACGACGCAGGCCCCGGACGCCATGACGCCGTCGGTGCAGTGCTCGAATACCGACCGCCGTTTCGCCGCCGGCCGCAACAGCATCGCGCGCAAGGACAAGACGCTGAACCTGGCCCTGGACGCCTACGACAAGGGCGACTACGTGGAAGCAATGGCGCAATTCAAGCAGAACTACAGCAAGCTGGGCAACGATTTCTCCGCGCTGATGCTGGGCCGCATGTACCTCGAAGGCAAGGGCACCGCCGTCGACAACAAGCAGGCCCTCTACTGGCTCGACAAGTCTGTCAACCAGCGCTTCGGGCCGAACGACCGCATGCGCTTCGACCCGAAACATCCGCAACTGATGAACACGCGGGCCGAAGCGGCGATGACGCTGGCCAAGGTGTACATGGTGGGCTCCGGCATGCAGCGCGATCCACGCAAGGCCCTCGAATTCTATGAAGTGGCGGCCGACTCCGGCTACACGCCGGCCACCGCCATGCTGGGCAGCGCCTACCTGTCCGGCTTTGCCGGCCAGAAGGATGTCAACAAGGGCATCAAGTACCTGAAGGAAGCCGGAGAGGCGGGCTATGCACCGGCGCTGTTCCAGCTCGGCAAAGCCTATTACGATGGTAACGAGGTACCCAAGGACCTGAAAATGGCGGGCGCCTACTTCACCGCCGGCGCCAAGGAAGGCCACCCGGGCGCGCAGCTGGCGGCGGCCCGCATGTACGACTTCGGCGAAAGCGTGGCGCCCGATCCCAAGCGCGCGCTGGTCTATTACAGGGAAGCCGCCATCAAGGGCGTGCCGGCGGCGCAAAACGCACTGGGCACCTATTTCTACAAGGGCGAAGTGGTGGGGCAAAACCTGGAAACCGCGCGCAAGCTGTTCAACGCCGCCGCCATGCAGGCGCAGCCCGACGCCATGTACAACCTGGCCATCATGACCCGCAACGGCGAAGGCGGCGCCAAGGACCTGTCGATGGCCTACGTCTGGTTCAGCCTGGCCAAGCAGGCGCGCTACCCGGAAGCCGACGCGGCGCTGGCCGACGTGAAGCCACAGCTGTCGCAGGCGGAACTGGCCAGGGCAGACGCGTTGCTCAAGCCCGGTTCCGGTACGAAAACCAGGTAGCGCTCTCGGCTGCTGCGGCGGTGTCGTTGTCCGACGACCCGCCGCCCACTCTCCTCTCCCTCCCGCCATCGCAACAAGTCCGGCTGACGCCGGAACCTTGTCGGCACTGTCGCGTCAAAACAATCGGGAGCCGCAATTTGCGGCTGACGATAAAAATCACCTTGACATGATATCATCTGGAGATGATAATTGAAAAATACTGAATGGAAGGTGACGTTCCACGACGATTTCGTTGCAGAATTCAAGCGATTCTCTCCCGACGTTCAGGATGAATTATTGGCTTCGGCAATTATCGTCAGAACGCTGGGCCCTGCCGCCGATCGGCCGCACGTGGGAACACTGCACAACCCCAGGCATCCGAACATGAAAGAGCTGCGGTTCAAGGCCAACAACGGTGCGGAAATCTGGCGCGCGATCTTTGCTTTCGACCCGGTCCAGCAAGCGGTCATCCTGGTTGCCGCAGACAAGCAGGGCATCAATCAGGAAAAGTTTTACAAAGGCTTGCTGAAAATTGCCAACGCCCGCTACGACCGGCACCTGGGAACGCTCAGGCAAGTTACTGGGGCCGGGGCCAAGCTGGTCAACTATTTCAGGAGGTAACCATGACTACCGATCTCAACCACATCCTCGACGACCTGTCGCCGCAGCGGCAAGCCAAAATTGCCGCGCTGGCCGAGAAAAAAATCCAGGAAACCCTGGCCAGCGCCAGCACGCTGTCCGAGTTTCGCAAAGCGATGGGCAAAACCCAGGCCGAAGTGGCCAGGGAGCTCGGCATCAACCAGAATGCCGTCTCCCAGCTGGAGCAACGCTCGGATACCTATGTTTCAACCTTGCGCCGCTTCCTGAAGTCGCTCGACCTGACGCTGGAAATGTCGGTCGTCAACAAGAACGGCGTGCGCATCGACCTGCCCAACTTCCTCAAAACCGATACCGAATCCCCGCACTGACCGCGCGGTTGCCGGTGCCGGTTTCGCTAGCGTTGCCCAGCGTGTAGCTGGCGCCGTTGTGGTTGCGCAGGCGCGCCAGCACCATGTAGGTGTCCAGGCGCGGGGCGAGCGCGTAGCGGTGGCCGAGTGCGACCTGGCGGGCGTCGCGCGCGGTGGCGCCGTGGTCGTCCTTGCGCACGTACGATGCCAGCACCGTGTGCGGCCCCCACGGCGCGGACACGCCCAGCAGCACATCGGTGCTGTCCGTGGTCTGGCCGGCAATCGCCAGCGCCGGGTAACCGTACGGATTGCCGCCGTTGCGCGGCAACGCACTGTTGATGCCGCGATCGATGCCGTACGCGGCATGCAGCTTGACCGCGCCAAGGTTCACCACTGCCGCCAGCAAGGTGTTGCGGGCGGCGGAGAGATGCGTGGTCGGCGTATCGTTGTTGCGGTAGTGGTAGCCCAGTCGCAACTGTAGCGCCCCCATCGTGTAGCCGACGGCGCCGCCCCACTGGCGCCCGGCACTGGCGCTGCCGGCCACTTCGCCCGGCGCATGCTGCACCTCCAGCCGCCAGCCGCGCTGTCCCTGCCAGGCGTAATGAATGGCGTTGGTCAGGCGGGTGGCGGCGTCGCCGGTGCTGGGCAGCAGGTTCTTGGCGTCGCCCACGGTGCCGCTGGCAAACGGATCGGCCAGCGCCAGCGTATCGAAGTGCGCCGTGTACTGGCGGCCCAGGGTCAATGTGCCTGCCGGGCCGCTCAGGCCCACGAAACTCTGGCGTCCGAACAGCACCCCGCCCTGGCCGATCACGCCGCTGTCGAGCTGCACGCCCGACTCCAGCACGAACAGCGCCGACCAGCCGTTGCCCAAACTCTCCGTGCCCTTGAAGCCGAGCCGCGAGCCATTCGACAGGCCGCTGGTCAGCCTGGTGACGGCGCCGGCCGCGCCGCCGCTTTCGCGTACCAGTCCCATGTCGAGCAGGCCGTAGACCGTCAGCGTGGTTGCGGATGCCGCCGAAACCGCCGAAACCGCCGCGACCTGTGCGCCTGCGCCTGCACCGGTCGCCGCAGTCGCCGCCGCCGGCACGATCGCTGCCACGACCACGGCGCCCAGTACCATCACGCGCTTGCCGTACGCGCTCATGGCCGCAACTTGTAGGCGATGATGGCGTCGCTGTTACCGGTCTCCATGAAGGCATGGCCGGTGGCGGCGATCACGATGTACTGCTGGCCGTTGATCTCATAGGCCATCGGGTTGGCCTGGCCGCCGGCGGGCAGCACGTCCTGCCACACGGTGCGACCGGTGCGGATATCGATCGCGCGGAACAGGTTGTCGGTGGCGGCGGCAATGAACACCAGGCCGCCGGCCGTGACCACCGCGCCGCCGTTATTTGGCAGGCCGATATTGAACGGGATGCCCGAAGGGATGCCGAACGGACCGTTACGGCGCGCGGTACCGAGCGGACCATCCCACAGCGTCTTGCCGGTATCGAGGCTGATCGCGCGGATGCCGCCATACGGGGGCGCGGTGCACGGTACCCCGGTGCCGAGATTGCGCCAGCCGGCGTTGACGCTGATCGCATACGGCGCATTGATCTGCGGGTACACCGACGCCCCGCCCTCGCCCTCGCCCTTGCCGGCGGCCTTGGCGTTGGCGTCCTTGCTGGCATAGATCGGTTGCACGCCCATGGCGTCGGCCGTGGCGCGTGGCACCAGCTGGCTGCGGTTCGGAATGTCGTTGTAGTTGGCGATCAGCACGCGGCGCACCGGGTCGATCGCCACCGAGCCCCAGTCCGACCCGCCGTTATAGCCGGGGTACTGGATCCACGGCCGGTCCACCGACGGCGGCGTCAGGTAGCCGGCGTAATTCGACTGGCGGAACTGGATGCGGCACATCAGCTGGTCCACCGGCGAAAAGCCCCACATGTCGGCTTCGGTCTTGTCCGCCTTGCGCAAGCTGTGCCAGCCGGAGATAGGCTGGGTGGCCGCAACAAATGCGGGTTCGACGGAACCGAGCTTGGGCGCCTTCACCTCGCCGACCGGGATCAACGGCTTGCCGGTGGCGCGGTCGAGGATGTACAGGTCGCCCTGCTTGGTGGGCAGCAGGACCGCCGCCACCGGCTTGCCGTCGGCGCCCGGGTAGTCGAGCAGGGTCGGCTGACTGCCCAGGTCGTAGTCCCACAGGTCGTGGCGCATGGCCTGGAAGTGCCACACGTCGCGCCCGGTCGTCACGTCCACCGCCACCAGCGAATCGGAGTACTTGTTTTCCGCCGCGCTGCGGTTGGAGCCGTAATAGTCGATCGACGAATTGCTGATCGGCAGATACACCAGTCCCAGCTGCTCGTCGCCGACGGCGCTGGTCCACATGTTCGGCGTACCGCGCGTGTAGGTCTGGCCCGGCTTGGGGCCGTGCACATTGTCGGGGTTGCCGAGGTCCCAGGCCCAGGCCAGCTTGCCGGTCACGGCGTGGTAACCACGGACCACGCCCGATGGGGCATCTTCGTCCTGGCCGTCGCGTACTTGGGCGCCGGTGACGATCATGCCGCGCACCACGGTGGGCACGGCGGTGGGCGAGTACCAGCCAGGCACCTTCTTGCCCAGGTCCTGCCACAGGTCCACCTGGCCGTTGACGCCGAAGTCGGCGCACGGTTTGCCGTCGCGGATGTCCACCGCCACCAGGCGCGCATCGAGCGTGTTGCTGATCACGCGCGTCTTGCACGCGGCATCGGGCGGCAAATCGGGCGCGGTGTACACGGCCACGCCGCGACACACGGCCGCATGGGCGATGGCCTGGCTCGGCACCTTGGGATCGAAGCGCCATTTTTCCTTGCCGCTGGCGGCATCGACCGCGATCAGGATGTTTTTGGCCGAGCACACCAGCAGGTCATTGCCGATCTTGAGCGGGGTGTTGGCCGGAGAATAGCGCTCGCCCCTGGCCGGCAGGTCGCCGGTATGGAACACGAAGGCACGCTCGAGCCGGTCCACGTTGGCAGGCGTGATCTGCGCCACGGTGCTGTACCGCTGGGCCTTGGCGTCGCCGCCGTAGTAAGCCCAGTCGGCGCCGGCGCCGCCGGCACCGGAGGCACCCGACGCCGCGACCGGCTGGCCGGCGACATCCGGGAACGTCTCGCGCGACACCAGGAACAGCAATCCGAGCAGCACCGCGACCGCCAGGCCCAGGCCGCACCGCTGCGCCAGGTCGAACTTGAGCCGCCGCCCGCCGCTAGCGGTGGCACTGGCCACATTGATCACCGGCGACAGCACCAGCGCCAGCATGAACAGCCCGGTCACGCCCACCACGCGCGGCACCAGGCCCCAGCCATTGAAACCGACTTCCCACAACGCCCACGCCAGCGAGGCGCCCCACACGGCGGCCATCACCGACTGGCCGGCGCGCCGGCGGCGCAGCAGCAGCCAGGTGGCCGCCAGCAACGCCAGTCCGGCCAGCGCGTAATAACTGCTGCCGCCCACGGCGACCAGCCAGATGCCGCCTGCGGCCATGGCCAGGCCGAACACGCCGATAAACAGCGGCAGTGCGATGGCCGCAATGCGCCAGACGACACTGGTCCCGCCGGCGCCGCCGGCTGCTTGATTGGTAGTACTCATGACACTCCGAATTGAATTTGAAAGATGATTACTGCACCGGACGGCGCGCGCCGAATACCGACAGCACGGCGCCCACGATCAGCAAGGCGCCGACCACGGTAAATGCCATCGCGAAGCCGCCGGTATTGGCCACCAGGTAGCCGGTGGCAATCGGCGCCAGCAATCCGAACAGGTTGCCCACGGCCGTGATGAAGCCGGCGGCGGTACCCACGTCCTCGCCGGAACGCACCAGGTCGTTGACCAGCGAGAGATTGAGCGAGATCGCCGAGGCGCACGTGGCCAGCGACAGCGTGATCACCAGCAGGATGGCCCAGGTGCTGGCCAGCAGAGGCACCAGGAAAATCGCCGACGACGCCACCAGCACCGCGCCGACGACAAAGCGTCGCTGGCCGTTGGCAGCCGCTTGCGGGCGTACCAACTTGTCGCTCAGGCGCCCGATCAGCACCGCCAGCACCGCCGCGCCCAGGTAGGGAATGGCGGTGTAAAAACTGCTGGTCATCACGGTCAGGCCTTTTTCGGCTTGCAGGTAGGTCGGCAGCCAGGTCAGGAAAAAATAAGTGGCGTACACGGCGCA
Organism: Duganella sp. FT27W; assembly: GCF_009295655.1. NCBI lineage: Bacteria > Pseudomonadati > Pseudomonadota > Betaproteobacteria > Burkholderiales > Oxalobacteraceae > Duganella > Duganella sp. FT27W. Next base: position 229,726 of record NZ_WHIV01000001.1, on the reverse strand, counting down.
GCCATGCGACAGGCCGATCGCCCACATCGTGCGCGAGCGTACCAGGCCGGCGAAGCCGAGCGCTGGAGCAGCCGACGCGCGGCTGGCCGCTGCGGTTTCGTCGGCGGTGATCTCGGCCAGTTCGGCAGCGCTCAACCACGGCGCCTTCGACGGATGCTGGTACCACTTGAGCCAGGCCGCCAGCCAGACAAAGCCGATGGCGCCGGCCACCACGAAGGCGATGCGCCAGCCGAACGCGGTGATCAGCCAGCCGAAGCCGATCGCGCCCACGGCCGGCCCCACCAGGCTGCCGCTGTGGAAGACGGCGGTGGCCAGGCCACGCTCGCCCACCGGCATCCAGTCGCGCACCACGCGTGCCCCGGCCGGATAGGTGGTGGCTTCGCCGGCGCCCATGATCAGCCGGCAGGTGATCAACGAGGTAAAACCGGTGGTGAATGCCGTGCACACGGTGGCGATCGACCACACGCCGATGCCGTAGCTGTTGACGCTTTTCGGACCATAGCGGCCCACCAGGTAGCCCATCGGGATCAGCGCGATGAAGTACAGCCAGACGAAGGACGAGAACAGGTAGCCCATCGCGATCGGCGAAATGTCGAACTCCTCCTTGAGCGCATGCGACGCCACCGAGAGCGAGACCCGGTCGACGTAGTTGATCAGGGTGAGTGTAAACAGGAAGACGTAAATCCAGATCCGCTTTTTCTGTCCGATTGATTGTTTGGGCGTCAACGCCACCGACTGGTTCAGGCTCATGGCCGTGTCTCCTTGTAGTTTTAATGGTACTGCGTGATTACGTCAGGCGCATCAGCCCAGCCAGCGCCGGATATTGGCGGCCATGGTTTCGGTGGAAATGCCGTAGCGGTCGTGCAGCGTGGGCAGCGCGCCGGCGTCGAGGAAGCGGTCGGGCAAGGCCACGTGGCGCACCGTCGGCTGCACCCGCGCCTGCAACAGGGCCATGGCGATGGCTTCGCCCAGGCCGCCGATCTCGCTGTGGTTCTCGGCGATCACCACCAGGCGGCCCGCGCGCCGGCACTCGGCCACGATGGTCTCGGTGTCGAGCGGCTTGATGGTGGCCACGTGCAGCACCGCCACCGCGATATCGCTGGACGCCAGCAGGGTCGCCACCTCCAGCGCGCGCATGGTCATCAGGCCACTGGCGATCACCAGCACGTCGCGACCGTCGCGCAGCAGGCGCGCCTTGCCGATTTCGAAGCTGGAATCGAATTCGTCGAGCACCAGCGGCACCCGGCCGCGCGGCAGGCGCATATAGACCGGCCCCTCGTGCCTGGCCATGGCCGCCACGCACTGCGCGGTTTCCAGCGCATCGCACGGGTCGATCACGGTAAGATTAGGAATGGCGCGCATCATCGCCAGGTCGTCGGTGGCCTGGTGGCTGGGGCCATAGCCGGTGGTCAGTCCCGGCAGGGCCGCGCAGATCTTGACGTTGAGGTTTTCCTCGGCGACCACCTGGTGGATGAAATCGTAGGCGCGCCGGGTGGCGAATACCGCGTAGGTGGTGGCAAACGGAATGAAGCCTTCCTTGGCCATGCCGCCGGCGGCGGCGATCAGCAGCTGTTCGGCCATGCCCATTTGCAGGAAGCGCTGCGGATACTCGCGCGCGAAGATGTGCAGGTCGGTGTACTTGGCCAGGTCGGCGGTCATGCCGACGATGCGCGGATCGGCCTTGGCCTGCTCCACCAGCGCATGGCCGAACGGCGCGGCCTCGGTGCGCTGGCCTTCGGCCGCGATGGAGGCCATCATCGACGATGTGGTCAGCCGGGGTTTTGCGGGAGTGGTAGTGTTCATGCGTGGCTCCGGTTGGCGTGGTTGGCGTCGAGATCAGTAATGGCTTGCTGCCATTCGTCCGCTTCCACGCGAATGAAGTGGTTCTTGTCGCGCGCTTCGAGGAACGGCACGCCCTTGCCCATCAGGGTATCGAACAGGATCACGCGCGGCTGCGGCCCGGTGGCGGCGCGGGCGGCGTCGAAGGCGGCGATCACCGCTGCCAGGTCGTTGCCATCCACGCGCTGCACGTGCCAGCCAAAGGCCTGCCACTTGTCCACCAGCGGCTCGAACTGCAGGATCTCGTGCGAGGGGCCGTCGGCCTGCTGGCGGTTGATATCCACCAGGTTGATCAGGTTCGACAGTCCGTGGTGCGCTGCCGACAGCGCGGCCTCCCACACGGCGCCCTCGTCGAGCTCACCGTCGGACATAGAGTTGTACACGAACGCCGGGTTGCCCTTCATGCGCAAGCCCAGCGCCATGCCGACGGCGATCGCCAGGCCCTGGCCCAGCGAGCCGCCCGAGATTTCCATGCCGGGCGTGTAGGTAGCCATGCCGGACATCGGCAGACGGCTGTCGTCGCCGCCGTAGGTTTCCAGTTCGTCCTCGGCCAGCACGCCGGCCGCCAGCAGCGCCGCGTACAGGGCGATGGCGTAATGGCCGTGCGAGAGCAGGAAGCGGTCGCGCCCTTCCCATTCCGGTTCCGCCGGACGGATATTCATCGCGTGGCAGTACGCGACGGCCAGCACGTCGGCCCAGCCGAGCGCCTGGCCCACGTAGCCCTGTCCCTGTACTTCGCCCATGCGCAAGGCGTAGCGGCGCACCCGCCACGCGTGGGTCTGTAATTCCTGTTCCGTCATGGTCTCCTCCGGTCTGACGTGGACTAAATCGGCGCTTTGATGCAAAATATTCACCTGTGCACGCCTTGCTATCACTGAACCGGATTTTTACGTAAAACTATGACCACGACAAACGATTCTTTTGCACCGGTTGATGAACTGAATTCACCAATCAATCCATTCAAGCGCCTGCCGTTGACGGCGCTGCGGATTTTCGAGGCGGCCGGGCGCACCGGGTCGTTCGCGGCGGCGGCGGTGGAAGTGGATTTGTCGCGCAGCGCGGTGAGCCACGCGATCAGGAAGCTCGAGGAATCGGCGAACCTGACGCTGTTCGTGCGCACCACGCGGGCCATCACCCTGACCCACGAAGGCCGGCTGCTGCTGGCGCACGTGCAGCGGGGCTTCGATGAAATGCAGCGCGGGTTCCAGCAGGCGCGCCCGGAAGCGAAGGAAATGCCGCTGCGGCTGCACACGGCGCCGTCGTTCGGTACCCAGTGGCTGATGCCGCGCCTGGCGCGCTTCGTGGCCGACCACCCGGGTATCAACCTGCGCTTCTCCGCCGACACCCGCTATGCCAAGTTCGACAACGACGACTACGATATCGACGTGGTGTACGGCGCGCCGGCGGCGTCGATGCACGAGGCGATGCCGCTGGTGATCGAAGAATTGACGCCGCTGTGTACCCCGGCACTGGCCGCGCGCATCACGACGGCCCAGGATCTGTATGGTCTGCCGCTGATCCAGAGCGACGGCCAGTCGGTGCAGTGGCGCGGCTGGTTCGACGCCAACAACCTGCGCACACCGGGCGACTTCGCGCTGGCGTTCGACCGCAGCGCGATGGCGATTGCGGCTGCCGTCGATGGCCTGGGAGTGGTGATGGAATCGACCCTGCTGGCCGAACGCGAGCTGGCCAGCGGCAGGCTGGTGGCGCCGCTGCGCGGGCAGACCACCTCGGTGCGCTACGTGGGCCACTACCTGGTCCACCCGCGCAGCCAGCACCGGCATGCGGCACTAGTGCGGTTCAAGCAGTGGCTGCTGGCGGAACTGGGGCATGCGGAGCCGGCGGCGGTCGCCGGTCCCCTGCGATAGGGACTGGCGCCCTACCCGGCCCGCACCACGCGCTGGTCGATCACGCCGAACGGCCGCCCGCCCCGGGTGTCGGTGGCGGCCATGCGCACGCGGTCGCCGAAGTGCATGAACGGCGTGTGCGCTTCGCCGCGATCGATCATCTCGAGCACGCGGCGCTCGGAAATGCAGGCGCTGCCCGCCTCGCGCGACCGGTTCGATACCGTGCCCGAACCGATCACGGTGCCGGCGGACAGCTTGCGCGTGCGGGCGGCGTGGGCCACCAGCTGGCCGAAGCTGAAATTCATCTCGCCGCCGTGGGGGCGGCCGAACGGCGTATCGTTCAGGTGCACTTCCAGGTTCAGTTGCACCCGGCCGTCGCGCCAGTTCTCACCCAGTTCGTCGGGCGTGATGGCCAGCGGCGCGAAGCTGGTCGATGGCTTGGCCTGCAGGAAGCCGAAGCCGCTTTTCATTTCGCGCGGCCCCAGCGCGCGCAGGCTCCAGTCGTTGAGCTGCACCAGCAGCCGGATGCGCTGGTGCGCGGCTTGCGCCGTCACGCCCATCGGCACCGCGTCCACCAACACGCCGAACTCGCCCTCGAAGTCGATGCCCAGGCGCTCGTCGGGCAGCGGCACGGGATCGCGCGCGCCGAGAAAATCGTCGGAGGCGCCCTGGTACATCACGGGGATGGTGTCGAAGTCGGGTATCGGCGGCGTATTGAACGCCTGCTCCATCAGCCGGCCGTGGTGCAGAAAGGCCGAGGCGTCGCACCACTGGTAGCTGCGCGGCAGCGGTGCGCCGCAGGCATGGGGATCGAACGAGAACGTGGCCGGATAGCTACCGTCATTGAGGCGGTCGGACAGCGCCTGCAAGGCCGGCGCGACCTGGTCCCAGCGTTGCAGGGCCGTGAGCAAATTTGGCGCCACCAGGCTGGCGTCGAGCGCGCGGCTGGCGTCGCTCGAGACCAGCAACAGGCGCCCGTCCGGGTCTTCGCAGCGCAGCGAGGCGAACTTCATGCCGCGCTCCGGGGCAATGCCAGCAGCGCATCGTCGACGATGGCCACCGCCCGGGTCCAGCCGGCCGAACCGCGCCGCACCTTGTGCGGGAAGCAGCTCACGTAAAAGCCGTGCGCCGGCAAGGCTTCCAGGTTGTGCAGCTTTTCCAGGTGACAGTAGCCGATGTCGCGGCCGGCCTTGTGGCCTTCCCAGATCAGCGCCTTGTTGCCCGTCTCCGCGATTTTTTGCGCCGTGTACGAGAACGGCGCGTCCCAGCTCCAGGCGTCGGTGCCGGTCAGGCGCACGCCGCGCTCGAGCAGGTACATGGTGGCCTCGTAGCCCATGCCGCATCCGGCCGAGATGTAGTCGTTGTTGCCGTACCGGCTGCCGGCGCGGGTGTTGACCATCACGATATCGAGCGGTTGCAGGTCGTGGCCGATGCGCGCCAGCTCCGCTGCCACGTCGGCGGCCGTGGCCACGTAGCCGTCCGGGAAGTGGCGAAAATCGAGTTTCACGCCGGGCTGGAAACACCATTCCAGCGGCACCTCGTCGATCGTGATCGACGCCTTTTTCTCGCCCGTCTTCGCATCCATGGTCGAGTGGAAGTGGTACGGCGCATCGAGGTGGGTGCCGCAGTGCGTGGTCATGGTGACCCACTCCACCGCTGCCGCTTCACCGTCCGGGTAATCCTCGGCAGTGGTGCCGGGGATCATGGCGATGAATTCGTGCAGCGTGTCGGCGTGCTTCTGGTACGTGATCTTCGGCGCCAGCGGTGGCGGGTCGGACAGCACCTCGTTTTCCAGGAAGATCGACAGGTCGATGAATTGGCGGCCCATGTCACACCCCCTTCACGACTGGTGGGCCGCCCTTGCCCGGCGGCGGTCCGCCCGGCGCCCACTTGTCGCGCGACTGGAACAGGAACAGCTGCGAGGCGTCCGCGCTCATCGGCGCCTGGCGCGCCACCCACTCGTCGTCGTGCAGGTCCATGTCGGCGTCGTATTCCACGTGGCAGCCCAGCGGGCTGTTGAAGTACCAGAACCAGTTCGATCCCATCTTGTGGCGGCCCGGCCCCCAGAACGACTGGTAGCCCTTGTTCACGAAGCGTGTCCCGGCCAGCATCACTTCGGTGGGGCCGCCCATGTGGAAGGTGAAGTGCTCGCAGCCCTTCATGAACGGCGGGGTCTGGATCAGGAACAGCGTGTGGTGGTCGTCGGTGCCGGCCGGCTTCAAAAACGGCCCGGCGCCCAGCAGCCGGTCGGTGCAGCGAAACCCGAGGCGACCCGTGTAAAACGCCTCCGCCTTGGCTGCGTCGGGCACGAAGTAGACCACGTGCGACAGCGTGCGCGGGCGCGCTTCGGCCTGCTCGTTCACGGCCGGGATATTGAGCGGCCGGCGCACGCTGGCGCCCGGCGCGTTGACCGCTTCGGCGCGCAGGTCGAGCGCACGGCGCGCGGTCAGCTGGAAGCCGAGCAGAAAGCCCATGTCGTCGAGCGCTTCGATGCTGCCGTCGGCCAGCTGTTTCACTTCGCGGTCGGTGCGCAGTTCGGCGGCAATGGCCGCCAACGTGGCCTGGTCGGCCACGCCGTAGATGGTTTTGCGCAGCATGCTGCCGGTGCCCAGCGCCGGCGGCAAGTGCGTCGCATCCGCTGCGGCGATGGTAATGGCCGTGCCGTCGAGCGCTTCGAAGCGGCCGGCGCCGATCGGTTCGAGGCCGTAGTCGGTCAGATACTGGGTGCAGGCGGCGACATCATCGACGCCGAAAACCAGGCCTTCGAGTCCGGTAATGTTCATGGTGATTCCTTCAGGTTAAAGTGAGGTGCGGCCGCGCAGGGTTTCGGCCACCCAGTCGGCGATGTAGGCGCCGGCGTTGGCCGAGTTGTCAAAGCTCGAGTGCTGCACGCCGCCCTCGCGCGCGGTGAACACCTTGAGCTCGCGCCGGGGGCTGTTGACCAGTTGTTCGTACGTGCGCTCGGCCCAGGCCAGCGGGATCTGCGAGTCTTTCTCGCCGTGGGTGACCAGGAACGGCACGCGGATGCGATCGAGCACGCCATCAAGGTGGACGTTTTCGGCAATGCGCATGAAGTCGTCCATGTCTTGCGCACCCCACACCCAGCGCACGTGCTCCCAGTAATGCGGCACCGGGAAGCTGCCCTCTTTCGCCAGGCGCTTCTTCTGCACGTCGCGCCAGTCGTGGTTGGCGCCCCACACCACGCCGCAGGCGAAGCGCGGCTCGAAGGCGACTGCGCGCGGACAGTAATAGCCGCCCAATGACACGCCCTCCATGCCGATGCGCTGTGGATCGACGTCGGCGTGAGTTTCCAGCCAATCGACCACCTTGCTGGCCCAGCGTTCGCTGTCATATACCGCCGTCATACCGTGCAGGCGCAGCGCTTCGCCGGTACCCGGCTGATCGACCACCAGGGACGACACGCCGCGCTGCGCCAGCCAGCGTGGCAGGCCCACGCGGTATTTCATCTCCTTGGTCGAGTCGAGCCCGTTGACCTGCACCAGCAGAGGCGCCGGTCCGGTCACATTTTCGGCGCGCACGTACAGCGCCGACAGCATGCCGCCGTCGTAAGGAATCTCGACGCGCTGGCAGTTTTCGCCGGCCAGCGCGATGCCTTTGGCGAACACGTCGAGGAAGCGACGGTACAACGCCGCCCGGCCCGGCGCACCGTGCGCCTGCAGGCGTTCCGCCGTGAGGTAGTAGATGGCCGCGCGCGAGTACTTGTCGCCGGCCGAGATCAGGCGGCCGCGCTGCTCGTCCTCCCCGGCCAGGTCGCACAGCTTGTCGGCCATGCGCGCCCAGCTTTCGCGGAAGGCGCGCGTACCCTCGGCATCGGGCTGGCGCGCGGCGTCTTGCAGCGGCGCGCACATTTCCTCGATCTCGCCGATGCGCGCGCCCATTTCGATGGCCAGGTCTACCGACAGGTTCCAGACGTAATTGGTGGGGAAGTATTTGAACATGGCAGTGATTAAAAGTTGTAGGCCGCGCGGATGCCGTAGGTGCGCGGATCGCTGATGAAGAAGGAGCCCGGCACGCGGCTTTCGATCTTGACCATGTCTTCGATGTTCTTGACGAACAGCTGCACGTTCCAGTTGCCGGCCGCGCTTTCATAACCGATCGAAGCGTCGGACTTGTGATAGCTGGGCTGGCGGTAGCGGATGTTTTCGGTTGGGTCGCTGATGTAGTACGAGGTCGAATGGCGGGTGCCGATGGTGGCCGCGATCTCGCCGCCGCTCTCGAGCGAAAACTTGTGGGTGTAACCGAGACCGATGGTGGACGTCGGCGCGCGATCGAGCTTCTGGCCCGAGAAATCGATGGTCGGCGAGACGATGTAGCGTTTGAACTTGGCGTCGGTAGCGGCCCAGTTGGCGCGCAACATGCCGTCCTGGCCCACGCGCAGCTTGCCTTCGATTTCCACGCCATTGACGGTGGAGTTGGCGGCGTTGGTGGTGAACGAATGGCAGGTCGAGGGATCGTTGGTGCGGCAGGTGGTCACCGTCAGCTGCTGGTCCTTGTAATTGTAGTGGAACACATTGGCCGACAATTGCATATTGTTTTCGAAGAAGCGGCCTTTCAGGCCTGCCTCGTACGAACGCAGGGTCTCGGGGCGGTACACGCCGGTGTCGGCTTCGGCGTTGAAGCCGCCAGCCTTGTAGCCGGTGGAGACGTTCGCGTACAACATCAGGTTGTCGCGCAGGTCGTGGTCCACGCCCACCTTGAAGCTGGTATTGCTGAAGCGGACATCTTCGGCGTAAGCCTTGCTGCTGGTGGTGGCCGGCGGCACGGCAGCTTCGCCGCTCAGTGGGTCATAGCCGGACTTGCGGTCCTTGGTGTGGCGCACGCCGACGGTCAGGCGGGTGTCCGGGCGCAGCGCATACGTGGCCTGGCCGAAGACCGCTTGCGACTTGTTGTTGAGCGTGGCCAGGAACGGCAGCACGATATTGAAGCTGCCGAACGGCGCGGTGACGTAGGTGGTGTAGGCCGCGCGGCGGAAAATGTCTTCGTCGAACTTGTAGGCGCCCACCACCCAGCGCAGCGGGCCGTCGCCGGTGGAATTCAAACGCAACTCGTGCGAGATGGCCTTGCTGTCGCCCACGTTCAGGGTGGTGAACGGGAAGCCGAAATACACGCCGTTGTTCAACTGGTCGAGCTTGAGCTTCATCTGCGCCAGCTGGTACGTCAACTCGGTGGCGCCCAGGCTGGTCTTGAATTCGCCGCGCAGCGAGTCCGCCCGGTTGTCGCGGTGCGAGCCGGCGTCCTGCTTGAACGGCCAGGCGGCAGTGCGCTGGACATCGGTGCCACGGTCCACGTACACCGGGTTCTGGATATGATTGCCCCGGCCCGGCGCCGTAAAGGGCAGCGTACCGACCAGGGTGCCGGTGAAGAAGTTCGTGATCGGTACCGGCGAGGCCGCGCCGCCGCCGATCTCGTTGCGCTCCGCCGTCAGCAGCAGGCTGGTGGTCGGCGTGAATTTGCCCAGCAGGTGCACGCGCGCCGACTTGTCGTCCTGGCTCTCGAGCGGGATCGTGTTCGGGCCTGGCAGCAGATAGGTATCGTGCTTGTTGCCGTTGAGGGCGGCGCGCATGGCCCAGGTGTCGCCCAGCGGCACGTTGAGCACGGCGTCGTAGCGGCGGGTGCCGTAGTTGCCCAGCTCCACGCCGACCTTGCCTTCGAGCTTGCGGGTCGGCTTGTTGGTGATCAGGTTGATCGCGCCGGCGGTGGCGTTGCGGCCGTACAGCGTGCCTTGCGGGCCGCGCAGCACTTCGATGCGATCGAGGTCGAAGAACGCGGCAGCCTGCGCTTCGTAGCGCGGCACGTAGGCGCCATCGACGTGGAAGGCAGCCGACGGATCGCCTTTCTCGGTCATATCGAGGCTGGTCACGCCACGGATCGACACTTGCAGCATCCCGCTTTCCTGGGCGATTTCCACGCCGGGCAGGCTCTCGGCCAGCGCGCGCGGATCGACGGTACCGGCGTTCTTGAGGTCTTCGCCGGACAGCACCGACAGCGCCAGCGGCGTCTTGCTGGCCGGCTGGGCGATCTTTTGCGCGGTGATGATCACTTCAGCGATGCCGCCTTGCGGCTTCGGTTGCGCTTCGTCGGCCATCGCGGTGGCGGTAGCGGTGGATATGACGCCGGCGGCAAGCAGTGCCTTGGCGATCGATGTCAGCTTGGGGTTGTGCATGAATGTCTCCTGTGGATGGCGCGGCACTTCTGGGGATGCCGCTTTGTTTTATTGGTGCCGTTTATGTGCGGGCAAAAAAATGATATGCGCTTACCCGTGTTTTCCCATAGCCGATAGTTTGGATAGCATCCATTCACGAAGCGGATAGACGAACAAAAATCCACGCGAAAAAAAGCCCCGCGAGCGCGAGGCCGGCGGGGCGAAGATGGTGCGCTTTGGCAGGACGTCGCTAGGAGAGCATAGGCGTCCACGCACCACCGCAGCAAGACGATGCCTGTACGGTTTCGATAAACAGCACGCCGCGCAAGCCGTCGGCAATGGTCGGAAAATGCGCGGCGCCGGGATCGCCGCCGCTTCTGCGCGCCAGCAGGTGGCTGGCGATTTCCGAATACAGCGCGGCAAAGGCGTCGATATACCCCTCCGGGTGGCCGGCCGGGATGCGGCTCACGCGCGCACCCGCTGCGTTCATGGCGGTGCTGCCGCGCGTGATGATGCGCGTGGGTTCGCCCAACGGGGTCCAGCGCAATTCGTTCGGCTGCTGCTGCGCCCATTCGATACCGCCCGCGCTGCCGAACACGCGGATGCGCAGCTCATTGGCATGGCCCGGCGCCACCTGGCTGGCCCACAGCATGCCGCGCGCGCCGCCCGCATACCGCAGCAGCACCTGCACGTTGTCGTCGATAATCCGCCCCGGTACGAAGGAAGTCAGTTCCGCCGCCAACGCCTCGACCGGCACACCCACGATGGTGTCCGCCAGTTGCCAGGCGTGCGAGCCGATGTCGCCGATCGCGCCGCCACCGGCCTTGGCCGGGTCGGTGCGCCACGCCGCCTGCTTTTGCCCGCTCTGTTCGAGCGGCGCGGCTAGCCAGTCCTGCGCATACTCCACCTGCACCACGCGAATGGTGCCGAGCTGCCCTTCGCGCACCATCTGCTGCGCGTGGCGCACCAGCGGATACGCCGAGTAGTTGTGGGTGACGGCGAAGATCAGGCCGCGCTCCTGCGCCAGTGCCGCCAGCATGCGGGCGTCCGCACTGTTGGTGGTGACCGGCTTGTCGCAGATGACGTGGATGCCCGCTTCCAGGAACGCCTTGGCCACCGGCGCGTGCAGGTGGTTGGGGGTGACGATGCTCACCGCCTCGATGCCGTCCGGGCGCGCGCTCTCGGCGCATGCCATCTGCTCGTAATTGTCGTAGGTACGCGCCGGATCGAGCCCCAGCGCCAGGCCGGAACGGCGCGCCGCTTCGGCGCTCGACGACAGTGCGCCGGCCACCAGTTCGTAGCGGTCGTCGAGCCGCGCCGCGTGGCGGTGCACGGCGCCGATAAAGGCGCCCTCGCCGCCGCCCACCATGCCCAGCCGCACGCGGCCGGGAAAAATCGCTGCTTGTTCCATCATGGCTCCCTGTGTTCGCTACGCTGCCTGGGCGATGCCCAGCATGCGCAGGTTGCGGCCCGCGTCGGTTGCGCTGCCGGCGAAATCGTCGAACGCCTTGTCGGTCACGCGGATGATGTGGTCGCGAATGAACGCCACGCCTTCGGCCGCGCCCTGCTCCGGATGCTTGAGGCAGCACTCCCATTCCAGCACCGCCCAGCCCTCGAAGCCGTACTGGGCGAACTTCGAAAAGATGGCCTTGAAGTCCACCTGGCCGTCACCCAGCGACCGGAACCGCCCGGCGCGGTCCACCCACGGCTGGTAGCCGGAATACACGCCCTGGCGCGCATCGGGACGGAACTCGGCATCCTTGACGTGCATGACCTTGATGCGGTCGTGGTAGCGGTCGATGAAACCCAGGTAGTCGAGCTGCTGCAACAGGAAGTGCGAAGGATCGTAGGCGATCGCCAGGCGCGGATGGTGGTTCACGCGCTCGAGCAGCATCTCGAAGGTGGCGCCGTCGAACAGGTCTTCCCCCGGATGCAGTTCGAAGGCCAGATCGACACCGGCCTCGCCGTAGGCGTCGAGGATCGGCGTCCAGCGCCGCGCCAGCTCGTCGAAGGCCGACTCGATCAGCCCCGCCGGGCGCTGCGGCCACGGATAGACGAACGGCCAGGCCAGCGCGCCGGAAAAGCTGATCGACGCCGTCAAGCCCAGGTTGGCGGACGCCTTGGCCGCCAGCAGCATCTGCTGCACCGCCCATTGCTGGCGCGCCGCCGGATTGCCGCGCAGCTCGGCCGGGGCGAAACCGTCGAACGCTTCGTCGTAGGCCGGATGCACGGCCACCAGTTGGCCCTGCAAGTGGGTGCTCAGTTCCGTGATGGCCACGCCGTTGGCGCGGGCGATGCCGGCCATCTCGTCGCAATAGGTCTTGCTTTGCGCTGCCAGCGCCAGGTCGAACAGCCGGGCGTCGTTGGTGGGCACCTGCACGCCCTGGTAACCGAGGTCGCCGGCCCACTTGGTGATGGCGTGCCAGCTGTTGAAAGGTGCAGCTTCGCCGGCAAACTGCGCCAGGAAAATCGCCGGTCCCTTGATGGTGGTGGCCATGCTGTTCCTCACGCCGTGATGGTGGTATCGATGGTGCAGGTGGTGACGGGGCTCCACGGCAGGTACGAGATGCGCAGCTGCACCGCCGCCGTTACCGTGTGCGCGCCGGCGGACAGGCCGCCCGGCTGCAGCACCGACACCTCGGCCACTTCGCCGAATTCCCAGCGTTCGTCATAGGTGGTTTCCACTTCGTCGAGCGTGCGGGTTTTGCCGCGCACGGTGAAGCGCACGTTCTCGCGCGGCACCTTGACGCCGTCCACGGTCAGCGCGATGTCTTCCACGGCGGAGAGGATCTGGCCGCGATAGTACGGCAGCCGCGCACCCAGTTGCCAGCCGTCGGCGGTATTTTTGACGCTGCCCGGATAAATGATGTGTTGATCGTACATGGTCGGTCTCCTGTTTTTCTTTAAGCTTCGCCCAGCAGGCGCTTGAACATTTCCTGCTGACGGCGCACCTGTTCGCGTCCATCGACTTCGAAGGCATCCTCGATATGGCGCTGGCCTTCGTATTCGCTCGAGAGGTGGCCGTCGTAGCCGCCTTCGATCAGCACCGCGATGATTTCGTCGTACGGAATCGATGGCTCCTTGCCGCTGTCGTCGATCTCGTAGAACTTGGCGTGGATATTGAAAATCCACGGCATGAACTCGAGCAGGCGGCGCGGATTGCTCCAGATATTATGGCGCAGCGATTCGGCCATTTGCAGGTCCACCGGGTTGGCGCCCATCTTGCGCACGTCCATCAGCACGTAGTCGGGCAGCACCCGCGCCTGGTGCGCTTCGAGGATGTAGTCCACGACCTTGGGCGTGGCGCCCAGGCGCAGGAAGCGGTCGCGGAACACCGGCGGGTAATTCTTGATGTACATGCCCATGTCGGGCACATAGCCCACGTGGTTGGAGCCGGTGGCGCGTGTCAGTTCGGTGTAGCGCAGGATCCACGGGTGGTCGAAGTGGAACGGCGAATGCACTTCGATGCCCATGCGCACGTCGAGCTCCTCGGCCAGCGGCACGCAGGCCACCACCACCTCGGGCGGCGTGTTGACGATTACGCGCACCTTGCGGCAACCGATCGCCTTGGCAAAGCGCAGGTCGCGCTGGAGCGACGCCACCATTTCCTCGTGATTGAGCTTGCGGTCCTTATAGAGTTTCACGTCCAGGAACATGTCGTGGCACTGGGCGTAGGCGCCGTGGCGCTCGAGCGACGCGAACCAGCCGGCGATCTGCTCGGGCGGCACGTTGGGGAAGCCGGTGAACGATTGTTCGCTCACGACTTCGATGCCGTTGGCGCCCAGGCTGGCGGCGTGGGCGATGCAGTCGTCAAGCGTCATCTTGCGCAGGAAGGTCTCGTACTGGTAGCTGTAGAGCGATACGCCGCGCTTGATGTTGTGTTGTGGTGTCATGGTAAACCTCGAAGTCTGAAAAGTGAAGGTCATGCTGCTGCGTTGGAAGCGGGAGGCACGCGTGGCCGCAGCCGCAGCAGGCAGGCGATCAGTGCGCACACGGCGGCGATGATGCCGAAGGCGACAAACGCGCCCTGCAGGTTGCCGGTCCAGCCGCGCATGGCGTTGACCACGGCCGGCGACAGGAACTGCGCCACGAAGAACGAGCTGGCCCACCAGCCCATGCCACGGCCGCGGTGCTCGAACGAGAATTTGCTCTGCGCCCAGGCGATCAGCGCCGGCACGATGATGCCGTTGGCCAGTTGCTGGACAAAAGCAAAGGCCAGCGCCACCTTGTAGTCGGGTGCCATGCCGATGCCACCCAGGCCGATGGCATAGCACACGAACACCAGGAAAATCTGCGCGCCGGCGCCGAAGCGCGTGGTGAACTTGAACACGATGGCGCCGAGCGGCACGCCGATGCTGGGGATGGCCATGCTCAAGCCGATCGACTTGGGATCGACCACGCCCAGCTCCTTGAGCAGCAGCGAGAAGTTGATCACCTGGACGTAGTAGATGGTGGACAGCACCACGGTGACGCCGCATACCAGCAGGCCGATCAGGTACGGGAACGGCGTGGCGGCGACCGGTGCGCCGGTGGACGTCACCGGCTTCTTGCGCGGCTCCGGCTCGAACAGGTAAGCGAGGCTGGCAAGGAAGATCGGAATGGCCACGGCGTACACCAGGAACGGGTACTGCCAACCCTGCGCGGCCAGGAAGCCGGAACAGGCAATGGTGATGGTGCCCAGCATCGAGCCCACCACGCCCTGTATCATCAGCCAGCGGTGGCGGTCCTTTTCCTCGTAGTAGTCCGCCAGCAGCGTATTGACCACCGTGAGCACGCCGGCTTCGCCGATGCCGATCACCACGCGCCCGGCCACCACGGCCCAGAAATTATCGATCAGGAAGGGCATCAGGCCGCCGAGACCATACAGTGCCATGGCCCACAGCAGCAGCCGGCGGCGCCCGAAACGGTCGGCAATCGCGCCGGCGGCCGGGGCGAACAGCGCGATACAGGCGCTGGGCGCCGTGATCAGCAGAGGCACCATCAGCTTGGCATTGGGCACGTCCGAAAAGTGTGCGAGCAGCGTGGGCAAAGTGGGCGCCAGGGCGATAATCGCCATCACCGGCAGGAAGCCTGAGAACACCAGTATCCAGCCCTGGCGCCAGTCCGCCTGTCGTCGCGCCGTTGGCACGGCGCCCCCCTCCGTGGAAAATTCACTACGCATTGCCTGTCTCCTTTTTTATGATGGCGTTGAAAGCCTGAAATGATGATAGCGCTTTCCCGCCATGCGCCCAATCAAAAAAGCATCACGGAGGCACGCATTCTGTGGATATGTCGTATCCATATCTTCAATAGCTCGATAGCGCCACCTGGGCCACTTTTTCCGCTATATTGGGAAAACTTTTCCCAGCCTTGCATACCATGTCCGCCAAATCCAAAGTACTTCCCGCCCCCAAGCTGGCCTCGATTTCAGCAGTTGCCAGCGCGGCCGGCGTGTCGATCGCCACCGTCTCGCGGGTACTCAATGGCACCAAGGCAGTCAACGCCGATACGCGGGCACGGGTGGAGGCGGCAGTCGAGGAGCTGGGCTATCGCACCAATGCGCTGGCGCGCAGCCTGATGCGCGGCGAAACCCGTTTGCTGCTGGTGCTGGTGCCGGACTTCGCCAACCCGTATTTCGCCGAAATCATCAAGGGCGTGGAGTCGGTCACGCGCCAGCGCGGCTACGGCCTGGTGATCGCCGAAGCCTCGCAAACGCTGTCGCGCCACAGCGCGGAACTCGATTCGCTGTACAACAAGCTGGCCGACGGCGTGATCAGCCTGGCGCGCTACGCCGACCTCAAGCCGCTGCTGTGCGAGATTCCCGACCTGCCGTGGGTGGCCTGCTCCGAACACGTGGGCGACAGCGAGGTACCCAGCGTGAGCATCGACCACCGGCAAGCCGCCATCGACGCGGTGCAGTACCTGATCAATCGTGGCCACCAGCGCATTGCGCTGCTGAGCGCCAGCGAAGACTATATGTGGGCGCGCCAGCGCCACGACGGCTACGAATACGCGCTGCGCCGCGCCAACCTGCCGGTGGATCCGCAACTGGTGCGCATCGCCCGCGGCACCGACTATGTGCATGGCATGGAAGCGGCTGGCGCGCTGCTGGCGCTCGAAGCGCCGCCCACCGCCGTCTTCGCGGTGGCCGACACGCTGGCCATCGGCGCCATCAAGGCCTTCCGCCGCGTGGGCCGGCGCGTGCCCGAGGACGTGGCGGTGATGGGCTTCGACGATATCCCGGTGGCGCAGGTGTTCGAACCGGCGCTCACCACCATCGCCCAGCCGGTGCGCGAACTCGGCGCGGCGGCGGCCGAACTGCTGCTCAAGCGCCTGGCCGGCGAACCGGCCGAATCGCTGATCCTGCAACACGCGCTGATCGTGCGCGCCTCGGCCTGACCTCGCGGAGACTCCATGCGTTTCAATAAACTCGATCTGAACCTGCTGGTGGCGCTCAACGCGCTGCTGGCCGAGCGCAATATCAGCCGCGCGGCGGAAAAGATTTTCCTCAGCCAGCCGGCCACCAGCAGCGCACTGGCGCGCCTGCGCGCCTACTTCAACGACGAGCTGCTGGTGCCGTCGGGGCGGCAATTGATCCTGACGCCGCGCGCCAAGGAGCTGGTGGAGCCGGTGCGCGAGATCCTCATGCGCATAGACACCACCATCGCCGCCCAGCCGCTGTTCGATCCCGCCACCGAGACCCGCACCTTTACCCTGCTGGTGTCCGATTACACCACGGCGGTGCTGATCCCGCCGCTGCTCGAAGCGCTGTACCGCGAAGCGCCCGGCATGCGCATCCGCCTGCGCGACCAGACCGACCGCCCCGCCGAGGTGCTGGAACAGGGCGAGGCCGACTTCCTGGTGATCCCGTCGCAGTACCTGGCCAAGGAGCACCCGTCGGCCGCGCTGTTCGAGGAAGACTACCTATGCGTGACGTGGGAGGGCAACACGCGCGTGCGCGACCGGCTCACTTTCGATGACTACCTGGCCTGCGGCCACGTGATCGCCACCTTCATCAACACCCACACCAACCCGCTGGCCACGTTCGACGGCTGGTTCATGGAAAGCTTCGATGTCAAGCGCCGGGTGGAAGTGACGGTGCCCAGCATGAGCGCCCTGCCCGCGCTGGTGGTCGGCACCGACCGCATCGCCACCGTCCATCGCCGCATCGCCGAGCGCGCGCGGGAGACCATGCCGATCAAGCTGTGGGAGCCGCCGCCGCGCATTCCGCGCCTGGTGCAGATGCTGCAATGGCATAAGCACCGCACCAACGATCCTGCCATCGCCTGGATCCGCGACAAGATCATCAACGCCGCCACGCTCGTCTAATCAACTTCACAATTCGGGAATTACCTATGCATCCTGCCGTCAAAGGTTCGGAGGGCAGCGCTTTTGCCGCCGCCGCCTCGTTTTCGCCACGCCGCCGTACCCTGGCCCTGATCGCCGTGGCGCTGGCTTTCGTGATGGACCTGCTGGACACCACCATCATCAACGTCGCCATCCCGTCGATCGGCGAAACACTGGGCGCCGACAAGGCCGCGCTGGAATGGATCATTGCCGGCTATGCCACCGCGTTCGCGGTGCTGCTGATCGTGGGCGGCCGCCTGGGCGACAGCTTCGGCTACCGCCGCATGTTCCTGATCGGGATCGTGCTGTTTACGATTACCTCGATGGCGTGCGGGCTGGCGCCCGATGCGCTGTCGCTGCAACTGGCGCGCGTGGCGCAGGGTGTGAGTGCGGCGCTGATGGTGCCGCAGGTGATGGCGCTGGTGCAGGTGATGTACCCGCCCGACCAGCGCTACAAGGTGTACACGATCTTCGGCTTTCTGGGCGGCTTCTCCGCTGCGCTGGGTCCCATCGTGGGCGGCCTGCTGATCGACGCCAACTGGTTCGGTCTGGGCTGGCGCCTGACGTTCCTGATCAATCTGCCCATCGGCCTGTTCAGCATTGCCGCCGGCATCGCGCTGCTGCCGGCGGGACGCGGCGTCAACGCCACGCCTGTGGATCTGACCGGCGCCGCGCTGACGGTGGCCGTGCTGTTCGCGGTGCTCGCACCGCTGATCGAAGGCCCGTCGCGCGGCTGGCCGGTGGGCCTGATGGTGCTGCTGGCGGCCGCGCTGCCGCTGGCCTGGGCCACCGTGAAATACCTGCGCTGGCGCCAGGCCGCGCGCGGCGATGCGCTGGTGCCGCTGGACCTGTTCAAGCTGCGCAAGGTGAACCTGGGACTGCTGTGCACCCTGTGCATCAACCCGGTGCTGCCCGGCTACCTCTTGGTGATGACCTTCGTGCTGCAAACGGGTATTGGCTTGAGCGCCTCGCAAATGGCGTATGCGTGCGCGCCGATTGCCGTGGGCGCGATGGGCGGCATCACCCTGATCGGGCCGCGCCTGCACCGCCTGCTGGGCGTGCGCGTGATGCTGGTCGGCGTGTCGGTCACCGCCACCAGCCTGTGCCTGACCGCGTGGTCGGTGCACGGCGGCGTGCTGCTGCACTGGCCTTTGGCGCTGGCGCAGCTGGGCATGGGACTGGGGATGGGCCTGTGCGGTCCGCAGCTCTCGAACGCCACGCTGCAGGATGTGCCGATGTCGGAAGCCGGCGTGGCCGCCGGCATGTTCACCGCCGTGCAGCAGATCGCCGCCGCCTTCGGCGTGGCGCTGGGCGGGCTGCTGTTCTTCCACGGCGTGCAGATGGAGACTGCCGACGCGCTGCGTTATGCCAGTGCGTATTTGCAGGTTCTGCCGCTGTTTTTGGGGCTGCTGGTGGTGGCGGTGGTCGGGACGCTGCGGCTGGCGACGGTGATGCCGATGCCGGCCCGATAACGGAGCATCGGTTCAGGCTTCCTCAGCCACCCACACCAGGTTCCACAGGTGGCCATCGAGGTCCTCGAAACCTTGGTCGTACATGAAGCCATGGTCTTCCGGCGGGTGCGGCGTGCGGCCGCCGGCGGCAACGGCTTTGGCGATCAGGGTATCGACTTCTTCGCGGCTGTCGCAGCTCAGGCAGATCACGACTTCGTTGGCCTGCTTCGCCTGCGCGACCGGCTTGCCGATCAACGATTCAAAAAATGGCTCGGTCGTCAGCATGGCCTGGATGGTGTCGCCGACGATGTTCATGAACACCGCGTTCTCGCCGCTGAAGCGGTCACTGAAGGTAAAGCCGAGCGCAGCGAAGAACGCTTTGGACCTGGCCAGGTCTTGCACCGGCAGGTTGAGGATGATCTGGTTTTTCATGGCGGATCCTTTCGTATACAAGTCTACTTGCACCTGAACTGCTGTCGCACCTTCTCGATATCATCTGGTTTGAGCCTTTGCTGCGTTTGCTTGTCGATATAATTTTCTTCCTCTCGAACCAGGACGAACTGGCCATCGGACTGCTCGCGCCACGCCAAAAATCCGCAATGAATATCGATCTCGGCAAATTTGCTGGTGAAATCCACTGCCGCGTACAGCCCCGGTTCGACCTGGGGCGGATTGCGATACCACGTTATTTTGGAAATGGTGCGCTGCTGCGCTGCTCCGGCCTTGGCATTGAAGGCCTGCTTGATGCCCTTCCAGGCCTCGAAAGAAGTGGCGTGTTTCGCGCTCGCAGCCAGCACCTCGTACGCAAGGGTGTATTCGCCCTGGTCTCTGGCGTCAAAGTAAAGCCGGCTTTGCTCCTCGACCCGACGGACTTGTTCTTCCGTTGCAGCACCTGGTGCGGTGCCGGCTTGCGCAGCGGCCGGCGGCGCCGCCGAAGCAGCAGCACCGCACTCAATATCCTGTCGCAGCACCAGCATTCCCGGCTTGTCCTTGGCGCCGGCGATCTGCTCTGTCATGTTAAACGAGTACCTGCCGAAAGACGCGCTGCGGGGCGCGCACAATTGGGCTGCTTTCGGCATCAGTTCCTCCTGCCCGGCTGTCACATTGCTGCTGCGGTAGCTCTTTAAGGTCAATTGGTACTCATTGTCACCGGAGCGCTGGACATTAACCTCGGACACCTTGGCCATAGCGTTGTCCAACACCTGGGCAAACCCGGTCAGCGGAGCGGCGGCGGTAGCCAATATCAAACCGATTTTTAGAATATGCATAGGTGAGCAAGGTTGGTATTTTTATCTTGCGGCCAGAATAGCATGCGGCCACCGGTGTCAAATCATTCGATTGCCTGCGAGTACCGAAATGCGACGTTTCCAATGGCTGTGCTAACGTTATTACAAGATTTTCTTGAACTAACAGACCTCCATGAAAGGAACCAGATGACCCGTTTCAAAGACAAAACCGTACTGATCACCGGCGCCGCCTCCGGCATGGGCCTGTCGGCCACCCGCCGCTTCCTCGACGAAGGCGCCCGTGTCACCATGCTCGATATCGATGCAGACGCCCTCAAACAAGTCGCATCGAAATTCCCGCAAGACTGCGTGTTGGTGCAGGTCGGTGACACCGCCCACCAGGAGACCGCGACCAATGCCGTCAAGGCCACTGTCGAGCGCTTCGGCGGGCTCGATGTCCTGATCAACAACGCCGGCATCGGCAGCGAAGGCGACATCATGCAGACCAGCGAAGCAGACTTCGATCGCGTAATGGCCGTCAATGTCAGCGGCTATTTCCACATGGCCAAGGCCGCGATGCCGGAACTCGTCAAAACACGCGGCGCCATCGTCATGACCTCGTCCGTCTCGGGGTTGGGCGGCGATTGGGAAATGTTCGCCTATAACACGTCGAAAGGCGCCGTCAGCAATATGGTGCGCGCGATGGCGCTCGATGCGGCCAAGGATGGTGTACGCGTCAACGCGGTCAATCCCAGTTTCACCAGGACCGGGCTCACCGAAGACATGCTCAAGGATGCGGAACTGGTCGCCAAGTTCAAGGAACGCATGCCGCTCGGCGCTCCGGAAGATCCGGACGGGGTGGCAGCGGCGATGGCGTTTCTTGCCAGTGACGACGCACGTTTGATTACCGGGGTGAATTTGCCGGTCGATGCGGGGTTGGGGGCTTCCAATGGGCAGCCACCTCAATAGATCCACCTAAGGCAGCTCCTGAGGACTTCGCTATTTTTCCTGTTATTTAGCGGGCATCTTGGAAAATGCACTGTACAGCGCTGCGGAAACATATGCGGTTAAAACAGGTGCACTCATGCGCTGCATGCTGTCGCCCACGACTGCCTGCTTTTCGCTTAACTTGCCAAAATATCTGGAATTTCGCCCTTCCGATGCAAGTGACTTCAGCTCTTCCGACGTAAAGTTTTGAGCATAAGCCTTGGCAAGGTTGTCGTTCCATTGTCCCTGGAATTGCGGCGCATGATAGTCCAGCTCTTTCGATACCAGCCGTTCAGCTCCAAGCATTCCCATGCCGCTGACAAGGATGGCGAAGGTCTGGGTTTTCCGTGCCGTCGCCAGTCCCAACGTTTTCAAGTTACTGCCGACGTTTTGGCGTAAAACGAACTCGGTTGCGGCTCCATTGGCTGGCTGTGCAATCGCCACTGGCGACAGGCCCGAAACGACAATGAGGAATATCGAAATCCTGAGTAGTGCTTGCATAGAGGTTCGCTGGAGATGTTGAACGAGAACGGATGGCCTTACAGGTCCAGTGTAAGGCCTTGTTACTCTAAAGACAAGGATATTGCGGATGCGCATCGCGCGCAGCTGCACCAGCCTGCCACTGTGAATCCGCTACACGTCAATAATATCCACACACTTGCGCAACACCGCCACCTTGTCCTGCCCCGCCGACGGCGTCCACTCATGGCTGACAAAACCGGTAAATCCCGCATCGGCGATCGTCGTCGCCAGGTGCAGGTAGTTCAGCTCCTGCGTCTCGTCGATCTCGTGCCGGCCCGGCACGCCGCCGGTGTGGAAGTGGCCGATCAGCGGCATGTGCTGGCGCAGGAAGTTGGTGAGGTTGCCGTCCATGAGTTGGGCGTGGTACAGGTCCACCAGCAGCTTGACCGACGGCGAGCCCACCTGCGTTGCCACGTCCAGCCCCCACGGCAGGTGGTCGAACATGCTGCCCGGCGGCGCGGGCGGGCCGCCGGTGTGGCCGGTGTTGATGTTCTCCATCACCAGCAGCACCTTGCGCGCTTCGGCGTGCGGCGCCACCCGGCGCAGGAAGGCAATCGCATTGCGCTTGCCTTCGTCGTAGCCGATGGCGCCACGTTCGCCGCAGGTGACGATGATGCTCGGGATCCGGTTGGCGGCCGCCGCGTCGATGCGGTCGTGCAGCGCCGCTTCGAACAAGCCATCACGCTCGATCGTGCCGATGGCGTTCCAGCCGGCCGGGCCGGCCGGCGCACGGCCGGGGCGTGAGATGCCGCCGCCGTAATCGACGCGCAGCAGCGACACCATCAAGCCGTGCTGGCGTATCAACGGCCAGTCGGCCGGGTCGCTGGCGAAGTCGAGTCCCTCGATGCCCAGCGCGGCCGCCATGCGGCAGGTTTCATCCATGGTGGCGCCGAACAGGTGCGGTGTAATGCCCTGCCGCAGCCGCCTGCGCGGCGTACCCGACGCTGCCATCACCGGCGTCCGTGCCTGCGCCTGGCCCATGGCCGGGGCGCTGACCGCCGCCGTGGAAGCAGCCACAGCCGCCAGCGCTCCCACCGCGCCAAGCACGCGCCGGCGCATTGGTGAATCGAGTCGTCCAGACGTCATGCCGCCAGCCCCAACGCCCGCCTGGTCAATGCCAGCGATTCCTCGGCGCCCACGGTCGGGAAGTATTCAAGGCCGATCTCGCCCTGGTACCCCTTCTCCTTCAGCACCCGCATCACACCCGGCCAGTCGATGCCGCCGGTACCCGGCTCGTGGCGGCCATCGGTGTCGGCCACCTGCACGTGGCCGACGTACGGCATGCGGTCGCCGATGGCGGCCGCCAGGTCCTCGGCCGTTTGCGCCGAGTGGAACACGTCGGCCAGCACGCGCAGTGCCGGGCTGTCCACGGCCGCAGCGATGTCGAGGCCACGGCCGATGGTGTCGACGAACATGCGCTGGCCGCCCACCACCATGTACACCGGCTCAAGCCACAGCACGGCGCCCGCTGCCTGCGCCATGGCGGCGGCGCGCTTCAATACCGCAACCACGGCGTCGAATTGCTCCTGCACCGGCACGTCGGGGCGGGTAAAGCCGGAGGCCAGCACCATGGCGGCGCCGTTCAATTGAAGCGCGACCGGAATCGCGTCGGCCACGGCTGCGAGCACCTGTTGGTGATCGGCGGGATCGGCCAGGCTGCGGCGCGGCTCCACGCAAAAGCTGCGCACGCGCACGCCGGTGGCGTCGGCGGCGCGGGCGATGGCCTCGATCGGCTTTTCGCGCCACAGGTGGAATTCGACGCCGGTGACGCCGGCTTTGTGGGCGGCGTGGATGCGGGCCGGCAGGTCGTCGCCGGCTTCCGTGAACATCCATTCGATACAAGCTGCAAATTTCATCTCAATGATCCTTGGTATGGTTGAAGACCAGGACAACGGCAACGATCAGGCACAGGACGCCGATCACTGCCACGCTGGCCAGGAAACTGGGGGTGAACACGCCGATCAGCGAGACCAGCGGCGGGCTGAGAAACTGCCCGAGGAAAAAGGCGCCGCCCCACAGGCCCATGCCGCGCCCGCGATGCTCGAAACCGTAATGCAGCAGTGCCCACGTCACCAGCGACGGCAGCAGCAAGCCGCCGCCGACCTGCCCCAGCGCGTCGAGCGGCAGCCCGAGCGCCAGGTTGGGCGCGAACGCCACGCCGACATAGCTGACACCGTAAAACGCCAGGCAGGTAGCCAACAGCATGCGCACCGACACCCCGGTCAGGCGCTTGAACAGGTAACCGCCCAGCACCGTGCCGAGGCTGGCCACCGTGGCCAGCACGCTGATACGCTCGGGCGACGCCACGCCCATGTCGTTGAAGATGCGGCCGTGCTGCACCGCCTGCACGAAGAACACCAGCGAGAACAGCACCGTCACGCCGCACACCAGGACGGTGGCGCGCCACGGGAACGGCGTGGCCGCCACGCCCGCTGCCGCCCGCGTATCGGCGGTGGAGCGCTGCGGCTCGCGGCAGAACGCCAGCGCCAGCGCAAACACCACGAAGCCGGCCAGGTACAGCAGGAACGGATAGCGCCAGTGCATGCCGGCCAAAAAGCCGCCCGACAGCAGGATGGCGGAGCCGATCAAGGGAGCGAACATGTTCTGGTAGCCGAGCCACTTCTGCCGCTGCTCGCCTTCGAAGTAGTCTCCCATCAGCGCATTGCCCACGGTGAGGATGGCCGCTTCGGCCAGGCCCACCACCACCCGGCTGGCGACGATCAGCCACAGGTTGTCGAACAACATGGGGGCCAGGCCCAATAGCGAAAACGCCATCAACGCCACCAGCAGCAGCTTGCGCCGCCCCCAGCGGTCGGCAATGGCGCCGGCAAAGCCCGAGAACAGCGCCACGCACAGGGATGGCACTGTGATAATCATCGGCACCAGCAGTTCGAAATGCGGCACCGACGAGAACTGCCGGAACAGCTGCGGCAGGCCCGGCACCAGCGCGGCCAGCGCCAGGGTGGGCATACTCATCACGGCCATCAGCGCGATGCCTTGCGCGGCGCCGCCCGGGCGCGCGCGCGGTGCGCCGGTGAGGGCCGGGTCGGTGGCGATGGAGGCGCCTGCGGGGCCTCCGGTCTGGATCGGATTCACGGTGCGTCCTTTCTGCGCTTAGCGCACGTGGCGATCCAGTACGTTCTGCTTGTACCAGCTGTTGAGCATCATGCCGGTGGCGATCGGTTCCGGTCCCTTGTCGCTTTCGACGATGATCCAGCCCGCGTAACCGAGTTCGCGCATGGCCGCCAGCAGCGCCGGGAAGTCCACCAGCCCGGTACCCATCTCGCCGAACCAGCGCGGGATTTCACGTTCGCCGCCGGCCGCGATCAGCGCCCGCTCGGCGTTGGGCAACTGGTACTCGCCCAGCGTGTCGATCGCCAGCGCATCCTTGAAATGGAAGTGCAGCACGCGTTGATGGAAGCGGCGGTACAGCGCCACCACGTCGTGGCCGGCGATGGTCAGTTCCGCCGTGTCGAACGCCAGGCCCACGTTATCCGCATCGCACAGCGCCAGCAGTTGTTCGATTTCGTCGGCCGTACGCAGCGCCGACAGCGCGTCGATGTGCAGCACGGTTTTCAGCCCCAGTGCCGCCGCCATGGCGCTGACCTGGTTCCAGCAGTCGGCCGCTGCCGCCATCCGCTCGGCGTTCAAAGCGCCCTCCTTCCAGAACGACGGGAACGGACGCACCACCAGCAATTCGCCGCCCAGTTGCGCCAGCATGGCGGCGTGGATTTTCGCCTGCGCGACGATGCGCGCATGGTCGGCCGGCTCGGTGCTGGACAGGCCGAAGTGCAGCTCCTCAAAGCTCATCAGGGTCGAGTCGAAGAACGTGCTGGCCACGCGCGTAATGCCCCAGTCGCGCAACTTGAGACGGAAGTGCTCGGGCGAGCCGAAGTTGATGTCGATGTTTTCCGGGCGCCCGATCGGGTCCCAGCGGCCGCTGCCGGCATTGAGTTCCACGGCCGAGAAGCCGCAGGCGGCAGTCACCTTCAGTGCACGTTCGATTTCTTCCAGGCGCGCGAAGCTGGTAAAGCCGGCTTTCCACTGGTTGACGGCGTAGCCCCATTTGATCTGTTGTGTCATGTTGTTCCTCGCTTAGCGGTAAATTCAGGCGTAGATTTTTTTCAGGACGTGCTGGATGTACCACGCCGACAGCGCCGTGCTTTCCGGGTAATTGCCCCCGCCGACATCGGCCTTGTCGTGCTCCACGCCCACCCAGCCTTCGTAGCCACACTCCTTCATGGCCTTGAGCATGGCCGGGAAGTCCACCAGCCCGCCCGGCACGCCCATCTCGTGGAACCAGCGCGGCGTGGTGGGCGCCATCACTTCGGCGTCGGGCTTGCGGCGGTAGTCGCCGGTCAGGTCCACGTCGAGCGTGTCCTTCATGTGGAAGCCGCCGCAGCGGTCGTGCAGTTTCAGGTACAGGTCCACCGGATCGACGCCGGCGATCACGTGCTGCGCGGTGTCGCAGTAGAAGAACACGTAGCGCGGGTCGGTGTATTCGTAGAACTTGCGCAGCTCCTCGGCGCTGCGGATACCGCAAAAGAACTCGTGGTGGCAGCAGGTTTTCACGCCGTATTCGAGCGTCATCTTGCCCACCCGGTTCCACAACTCGGCGCAGGCCTTGAGCTTGTCGTCGGTGACCGGTTCGACGTCGTAGTACAGGCCCGCCGGCATGACGATGAAGTTTTCCACGCCCAGGCCCTGGCTCGAGCGCATGATGTGCTGGGCGTAGTTGAAGATGTGGTCATGCGTGCTGCGGATGTGCGGCGCGCTCTGGCGTTCGTCGTACATCACCGCGTGGAACAGACTCAGTACCTTGTCGATGCCGCGCTCCTGCATGAAGGCGCGGGCATTTTCCAGTGAGCCGAACAGCTCGCGCAACGGGCCCAGGTGGAAGTCGAACGTCTCGATGGCCTCGTAGCCGATGGCCGAGATCTGCTTGAGGAAGGCGTCGAAGCGCTTGACCGACGTGTATTGCGACAGTTGCCCTTGCGGCGTGTCGATGCGCCAGTGGTCCATATAGGCCCAGCGCAGTTTCGGAGCAGGTGCAGGTATAGATGAACTCATGCCGATTCCTTTTCTAGAATTAGAATGTTGATTATGTTTTAGGCTAATGCCCTGGATGCGCGACCTGGCACGCGGCGAAAGCCGCGCACCACGCCCGGTCAGCGCTTGGGAGGCGTAAACAACAGGAATGCCAACATCATGTCACTGAGGTCGTCGAGCAGATCGTGCCAGTCGGCGTCCTCGCCCTTGCCGCCAAAGCTGTCCAGGCCCAGAAAACGCGCCTGGGTTGCATAGACCAGCAGCAGACCCGAGTCGATGGCGCGGTCCGGCTGCGGGTGGCGGATCTCCTTGCCGCAGGCCTTGAGCAGGCGGATGAATTTGGCGTGGTTCTCTTCTGCCGACTTTTTGCCGGCCGCGTTGATGGCCGCATCGGTGGGACCGCGCAGCATGAACGAGCGCAGCACGCTGGCGTTCTCGCGCAGCAGGTTGCCCAGGCTTTGCACCACGGCCGGCACCACTTGCGCCAGCCCGGTGGCCTCGCGTTCGATGCGCGCCGCCTCGTCGGTGAACTGTTCGGCCAGGCGCTCGAGGAAGCGCACCTGCACCACGCGCAGCAGTTCGTCCTTGCCCGCCACCCGTCCGTACAGAGAACCGGTGGACACTTCCGAACGCTCGCAGATATCGGCCAGCGTGATCTGGTCGTAGGCGCGCTCGCGCAGCAGGTCGATGGTGCCTTCGATGATGCGCTCGAAAGACAGCCGGCTGCGGCCCTGTTTGGGCGCGCGGGCGTGGGCACTGAGTGGCGGCATGGGTGTCGTGGTCCGGATAAGAATGATGGGTCGGATTATAGCCAAAGGGCGCCGTTACAGCCGCCCTGCTTTGAGCTCGGCCACCGCGAAGTCCACTGCCCGCACCGTCAGCGCCATATAGGTGAGCGACGGATTGACGGTGCCGCTCGACGCCATGGCCGAGCCGTCGGTGACGAACAGGTTGCGCACGCCGTGCACCTGGTTGTGGGCGTTGAGCACCGAGGTGGCCGGGTCGTGGCCCATGCGCGCGCCGCCCATCTCGTGGATCGACGTGCCGGGCAGGCTGCGCACCGGCGCCAGCTGCACGCGCGCGGCGCCCGCCGCCTTGAGCATGGCTTCCGCCTGCTTGCCGGCATCGATCGCCATGCGCTTTTCGTTTTCGCCGTATGCGACGTCAAAGCGCAGCTGCGGCAGGCCGAAGCCGCCCTTGTTGCTGTCGTCGAGCGTGACGCGGTTATGCGCCTGCGGCAGCTGCTCGCCGAACGCCCCGAGGAACGCCACCCACTTGCCGGGGCGGGCGATATTGTGTTTCATGCCGGCGCCAAAATCGTCGGTGAGCGCAGCAGTATTGGTCCAGTCGTCGCGCATGGCGCCGCCCTGGAAGCCGTAGCCGCGCGTGAAATCGGCGTCCGCATCCTGCCCGCCCACGTTACGGAAGCGCGGGATCAGGATGCCGGTGGCGCGGCGGCCCTTGTAGTTGCGGTCTTCGAATCCCGGCACCTCGCCAAACGCTGCCACGCCATGGTGATCGACCAGGTAGCGTCCCAGCACGTCGCTGTGGTTGCCGATGCCGTTGGGGTGCGCCGCGCTGCGCGACTGCAGCAGCACCTGCAGGCTGCCGTAGGTGGACGCGCACAGGAAAATCACTTTCGCCTTGAACGTGGTGCGCGCGCCGCTCTGCGCATCGATCACGCGCACGCCGGTGGCCTGCTTCGTGCGCGGATCGACATCGATCGCTTCAACCACGCTGTTGGTGCGGATGGTGAGGCGCCCGGTCTTTTGCGCGGCCGGCAAGGTGGAACTGAGCGAACTGAAATACGCGCCGAACGAGCAACCGCGGTTGCAGATATTGCGGTTCTGGCACGGCCCGCGGCCGTCGTGCGGCACGGTGAGATTGGCCACGCGGCCGATGGTCACGCGGCGGTCCTGCCATTTCGCCTCGATGCGCTGCTTGAGCGCGCGCTCCAGCGCCGTCATTTCCATCGGCGGCAGATAGTGCCCGTCCGGGAAGCTCTCCAGCCCTTCGGGCTGGCCGCTCACGCCGATGAATTTTTCCACGTGCGTGTACCATTTTTCCAGGTCGGCGTAGCGAATCGGCCAGTCGTTGCCATGGCCGTCGCGCGCATTGGCCTTGAAGTCGTCGTCGCCCCAGCGGTACGACTGCCGGCCCCAGGTCAGCGAACGCCCGCCCAGCACGTCGGTGCGGTGCCAGCGGAATGGCTTGGTTTCCTGGTACGGGTTTTCGCGGTCGTTGATCCAGTACTGGCGGTTGGCCCAGCTGAAGGCGCCACGTTCGATCTTGCTCTGCACCGCGTACTCGCGCGCAAACAGTTCGCGCTCGGGCAAGCCCTGGTTGGGCGCCTGCCACGGCGGCGTGAACTCGTGGATGTAGCCGGTCTGATGTTCGAGCGGCTTGCCGCGTTCGAGTATCAGTACCTTCAGCCCCTTTTCGGTCAGTTCCTTGGCGGCCCAGCCGCCGGTAATGCCCGAGCCGATGACGATGGCGTCGAATTGCGTGTTCTGCTTTTTCGGATTCATGTGCGGTCCCCTGCTTTCAGATGACGACCTGGTACGGCCAGGTCTTGATGTCCACATTCGATTCGAACTTGCCGGGCACCGGCATGTAGCGCAGTTCGCGGTTGCTGCCCACTTCGGACGTGAAGTAGCCGAGCACCACCAGGTCGCGCAAGCGCAGGTAGAACGGCGACTTGGGATCGAGGATGCGGTCGGTCAGCGAGAACGTACGGCCGCCATACGGGCTGGCGGCGCGCAGCGCTTGCAGCACGTCGGCGCCCTGCTCCGCGCTGCACGCGGCAAAGGCGCGGCCGTGGCGCTGCTGCGCGGCGGCGTCCAGGTCGGCCAATCCCTTGCGGAAGAATGACGCTTCGTCGGCGGTCATCCAGTTGGCCACCATGGTGGCGACGAACTGCGGCACGCCGGCCTCGGTCGCACCCGGGGTGTCGGTGGCGGGGATGATCGTTTCGGCCGCCGCTGTCAACGTGGCCAGCTCGGTGGCGGTCAAGGCCTGGGCGGTGTTGGCGGCAACGGGCGCGCCAGCGGCTTTCAGGGCTTGCGCCGCCGCCGGCGCGGTCCACACGGCAGCAAGCGTGGTGGCCGCCAGCAGCGCGCCCAGCACGTCGCGCCGCGAAACGCCGCGTTCTTCATGCGCCGCGTGGTGCTGGCCGGCGTTACCGTCGAAATGCACTTTGGAGATGTTCATGGTTCGCCTCTCTGCTAGAACTGGGTGCCGGCGCGCAGGCCGATGGTGCGCGGCGCGCCGATGCCGAAGCCGCCCGGCACCAGGCTGTCGATGGTGATGGTGTTTTCCAGGTTGCGGGCAAACGCCTGCACGTAAAATTTCTGCGCGGCCGCCGTGTAGGTCACGCTGATGTCGCTCTTGCGGTACGACGGCTGGCGGTAGCGCGAGGCGGACGCCGAATCGCTGAGGAAGTAGGCGCCGTTCAGGCGCGTGCCCACCTTGGCCACCACACTGGCACCACTGTCGAACATGAACGTGTGGGCATAACCGAGGCTGGCGTTGTAGGCCGGCGCGCGGTCGATCTGCTGGCCCGACCAGTCGGCCACGCCGTCGGGCGTGTACGACTTGAACTTGCCGTCGGCCGTGGCCAGCGAGAAGTTGATGCGGTCGTCCGCCGTGGCCTGCCAGGTGCCTTCCACTTCCACGCCGTCGATGGTGGCGTTGGAGGCGTTGGTGGTGAGCGCGCCGCAGGTGGCTGCCGTGGAGCCGGTGCACACCACGGAGGTCAGCTGCATGTCCTTGTAGTCGTAGCGGAACAAGGCGGCGCCCAGGCGCAGGCGGTTGTCGAGGAAGCGGCCCTTGACGCCCGCTTCCAGCGACGTGATGTTCTCGGGCAGGTAGGCCGAGCCGCTGGTGTCGTTGAAGCCGCCCGCCTTGTAGCCGGTGGACAGGCTGGCATACACCATCACGGCCGGGCGCAGGTCGTAATCAAAGGCAAGCCGGTAGTTGGACTTGCTGCTTGCCACGTGGGCCGTGTAACCGGGACCGGTAAGGCTGCCGCTGAGCGGATCGAAGCCCGATTTTTCATCGCGCGTGGTGCGCGCCCCGAACGTCACGCGCAGTTGCGGATCGACGCGGTACGTCAGCTGGCCGAACGCCGCTTTCGAGCGGCTGTGCACCGTGGGCGTGAACGGCAGCACGATCAGCGGGCCGGGCGTTTGCGTATTGAAGGTGGACGAGCGGAAGATGTCCTCGTCGTAGTGGTACAGCCCCGCCACCCACGACAGGCGCGGTGCGCCGGCGGAATTGAACCGCAGCTCGTGCGTGCGCTGGGTGGAGTCGCCGAACATCGGGTTGTACATCGGGAAGCCGAAATAGGTGCCGTTGTTCAGTTCATTGAGTCTCGATTCCAGGCGGGCGAACTGCCAGGTCACGTCCACCGCGTCGCCCAGCGTGGTTTTCAGTTCCGAACGCAGCGACGTGGCCACGTCGTCCTTGTAGCTGCCGGTGTCCGTGTAGCGCGCGGCGGCCGTGCGCTGCGTGTCCGCGCCCCGGTCCACGTACACGGGGTTGGCCAGGTTGTTACCGCTGGCAATCGGCGTACCGGTAAAGAAATTCGTCAGAGGCACCGAGCTGGCGCCGTTGCCGCCCGCCTTGCTGCGTTCGGCCGTCAACAGCCAGGTAGTCGTCGGCGAGAAGGTCAGCAGCGCGTGCACGCGGGCGGCGGTGTCGTCCTGGTCGGTCAGGCCCACGGTGTTGGGACCGGGTTTCAGGTAGCTGTCGTGACGCACCTTGACGGCGGCCGCGCGCAGCGCCAGCGTGTCGTTGACCGGGAGGTTGACCATGCCCTCGACGCGGCGGGCGCCGAAGTCGCCAATCTCGGTATCGATGCGGCCCTCGAGCTTTTTGCCCGGCTTGTTGGTGATCAGGTTGATGGCGCCGGCGGTGGCGTTGCGGCCGTACAGCGTGCCTTGCGGACCGCGCAGCACTTCGATGCGCTCGAGGTCGAGGAAGCTGCCCAGTTGCGCCTCGCTGCGGCCGATGTAGGCGCCATCGACATTGAAGGCGGTGGACGAGTCGCCCTTCTCGCTGGTGTCCAGGCTGACCACGCCGCGTATGGCCACCTGCAGTTTGCCGGAGTCGGTGGAGATCTGCACATTGGGCGCCAGCTCGGTCAGCGCCACGGCGTTGGTGGCGCCGCTCTGGCGCAAGTCGTCGCCGCCCAGCACCGACAAGGCCAACGGCGTCTTGGACGCCGGCTGCGCGGTTTTCTGCGCAGTGACGATCACTTCGATCAGCGGGTTGTCCTGGGACGGTTGCTGAGCGGCGGCGCTGCCATAGGCGGCCAGCAGGATGGCGCCGAGGCTGGCGATGCCGACACGGTGGTGAACATGGTTGTGGGCATGGTGGTCAGCATGAGGCGGGCGCGCAGCAACCGCGCGCAAGCCGGGGCTTGCATCGATTTCAAGGGGCACTTTTTGTCTCCGACGTTTGGACTTTTGCAGTCTCGTTTTGGGCCGCGCCATCGGGTGGCACGTGTCACTTGCAAATCAGGATAGCACGAATTTAGAACCGGAATTCCAGTTTTTATTATGCTGTTGCAACTGGGCTGCGCACACCCACCACCTGCTCCGCCAGCAGGCGCAAACTGCTGGTCACCTGCGGCTCCAGGCACTGGCCGTCACCGTCGAACAGGCGCACGCCGGCGGTATTGAGGGTGACGCCCATCGGCGTGGGCCAGCCGCGCAGCGCGTGCACGATCGAGCGCATCGCGCCCAGCGTGGTGTTGCAGCCCTGCCAGCCGGCCGCCGTGACGATGCAGCCCACCGGCATGCCGTCGAGGTACACGCGCTCGTCGGCGCGCAGATCTTCCAGCAGGTCGATGGCGTTTTTCACCAGGCCCGACACGCCGCCGTGGTAGCCGGGCGAGGCGAAGATGACGGCGTCGGCCTGGCGCACCGCTGCCACCAGTGCGCGCTGGCCTTCGGTGCGCTCCAGCTGCTCGGGGTTGTAGCCGGGCAGCGCGGCCAGGGCGGCGCCGCCGAACAACTCGGTGCGCGCGCCCAGTTCCGCCGCGTGGGCCAGCGCCACCCGCAGCGCGGTCTCGGTGCTGGAACCCGGGCGGGTAGTGCCGCCAATGCCGACGATGTATGGGGTGCGGCCGTTGGCGCGGGCGTTGTTGGTGTAGTGGTTCATGGTGTTCGTCTCCGTTTATATTATTTAGATGGTGATGGTGAATGGCAGGTCGATGCTGGAGCGACCGACCAGCAGCCGCACCGGTCCGGCCACGTCGGTCCAGCCGCCATCCCACACCTGCATGCGGCGCGCGGCAATTGCAATGCGCAGTTCCTGCTCCGCGCCGGCTGCCAGCGTGGCCTTGGCAAAGCCGACCAGGGTCAGCTCCGGCAGGTCGCGGTACACCTGCACCACCTCGGCGCCCACGCGGTGGCTGGTGTTGCGCAGCTTGACGGTGACCTCCCAACCGTCCGCCACGTCGTGCAGCTGCGGTGCATCCAGTTCAAAGCTGGCGTAGCCGAAGCCGGCGCCAAAGGCCTGGCGCGGCGCCACGCCGTTGGCAGCCAGGCCGCGATAGCCCACCCGCACACCATCGCTGTAGTGCAGGTCGCCGTTGGCGTCCGGCTGCAGGGAAAGCGCCGGGTAGTCGGCGTCGGCAGCGGCGATGGTGACCGGCAGGCGGCCGCCCGGTTCGCGGTCGCCCGCCAGCACCTGCGCCAGCGCCGCGCCGAATTCCTGGCCCGGGTACCAGCAGTGCAGCACCGCCCGGGCCAGTCCGTCCCAGCGGGTGTCGAACGCGTGGCCCACGTTGGTGACGATGACGGTGTTGGGATTGGCGGCGCATACCTGCTCGATCAGCGCGATCTGTTCGCTCGGGAGGTGGGTGTCGGGACGGTCCTTACTTTCCACGCTGGCGTCCGATGTTTCGCCCACCATCAGGATCACGGCGTCGGCCTGCTGCGCCGCTGCCACGGCCTGCGCCATCATCGACTGGGCGCTGCCCGGGCCGCGCACGCCGTACCACAGGCCCTGGCAGCGCGCTGCCGCGTAGCGCAGCTCTGCTACCACGGCCACCGTTTGCCCGGCCGCCAGTTGCACGGTCACGCTGTCGGCGTCGCCGCTTTTCAGGCGGCCCATCACGTCGCCGGGCGCCAGCTGCTCGTCGCGCCGGAATACTTCCTGGCCATCGACCAGCAGCCGCAGCGCGCCGGTGCCGCCCACGTAGAACAGGTGGCCGCCGGTGTCGGAAGCGGTGTAGCTGCCGCTGGCGCGGGTGGCGGCGTCGCGCTGCAAGGCGCCCGCGTCGTGCACGCCGTGGAACCAGGTGAGCGAGTTGGTGTCGCGCGTTTCGCTCGCCAGCGGTGCGCCGTCGCAGTCCTGGTTGTCGAAGTAATCGATGGTCATGCCGCGCAAGCAGCCGTCGCCCAGGTCGCGCGCCGGCTGCGCCGCCATGCGCGGCAGCTTCGGTTGCGGATCGACGCCGGGCGTGTAGCCGGTAATCGCTGCGCCGAAGCGCTGGCGCAGCGCCTCGATCGGCAGCACGGCGTCGGGTTTCACTGCGATCTTGGCAAAGGTGCCGCCCTGGAAGCACGGTGCGCTGGCGTTGGGGCCGATCACGGCGATGCGCGGGTAGCGGGTTGAGTCCAGCGGCAAAATCCCGCCTTCGTTGCGCACCAGGGTAAAGCCGGCGGCGGCGGCTTGCACCAGCAGGTCGGCCGCCGCGCTGTCGTTCATCGGTGTGCCCTTGGCGCCGCCGAACCGGCGCGCCGTATTGGCCACGCGAGTGGCCGCGTCAACCAGGCGGGCCGCTGGCACCGCGCCCTGCTCCACCGCGCCGGCGCTGTGCGCGCCCAGAAAGCGCGCCGGCCCCGGCATTTCCAGGTCCAGGCCGCCCTGCAGCGAACCGACCGTGGAATGGGTGCCGAACCAGTCGCTCATGAACACGCCGGGAAAGCCCCATTCGTTCTTGGCGATCGCCGTGACGACCGGCGCCGCTTCCGCGCACCAGCTGCCATTGACCTTGTTGTAGGCGGTGAGCATGCCGGCGCAGCGGGCTTCGGCCGCGAGCTCGAACGGCAGCAGATACACTTCGCGCAGCGTGCGCTCATCGACCACGGCGTTCATCTGGTCGCGCGCGGTTTCGCTGTCGTTGCACACCAGGTGCTTGGCCACGGCGCCGGTGCCGGTGGACTGGCAACCGTCTATCCAGGCAGCGCCCAGTTGGCCGCACAGCAGCGGGTCTTCGGAAAAATATTCGAAGGCGCGCCCGGCCAGCGGGCTGCGCGCCAGGTTCAGGTTGGGCGCCAGCATCAGATCGACGCCCCGGCGGATCGCCTCGCCGCCCACCAGTTGCCCGATCTGCTGCACCAGCGCCGGGTCCCAGCTGGCGCCCAGCGCCACTGGCGCCGGCGTGAGCAGCGAGACGTCACGCTCATCGACACGGGCGCCGGCCACGCCCATCGGGCCGTCGGCCATCGACAGCGACGCAATATCCGCCGCCGGCACTGCCGCCGTGGTCCACATCGTGGCGCCGGCGGTCAGCATGGCCATGTCGGCCACGCTCAAATGTTGTTCCATGCTGGTCTCCTCCAGTGGGCGGCCCTGGTGCGGGCGGCCATCATTATTTGAATGCGGGTACCACGTGTTGGGCCAGCAGTTCCAGGGTCTGGTTGGCATAGGCCAGGCGCTTGGCCGTCAGCGGTCCGGTGGTGGTGCCGCACAGGATGTTGCCGATGCCGATATCCTGGTACGCGCGCAGCTTGTTGATGACGGTTTCCGGGCTGCCGTACAGGCACCAGGTAGCCATCCAGTCTTCGGTCAGCGCATGGCCGGTACGGTCGGTCTTCTTGTTGGCGTCGTCGGCTTCGGCCTTGGCGTTGAACGCTGCTTCGCGGTCGATGGCTTCCTGGTAATCGGTGAGGATTTCCTGCACTTCGCGGTGCGCCTGCTCGTCGGTGGGCGCCAGGTGCACGCACTGGTAGCTATGCGTGGTCCACGACAGCGCATCGGCCACCGTTGCGTCGCTGTGGCCGGCCGCCAGCAACTGGCGGTGGTAATTGCCGAAGTGCTTGGTGACGTGGCTGAGTGGATCGGTGCCGCCGATTTTCGGTGGCGTAAACGCCGGGATGAAGGCGGGCCAGCCGTTGACGGCGGCGCGCGTGGCGCTGCTCTCTTTCAGGGCCACCGGCATCAGGCGCGCATGTTTCGGGCCATAGGACGTGGGCGCGATCCGTTGCAGCACGCGGCCCTGGTGGAAGCCGGTCAGCTCCACCGGCGCGTCGTCGATCTGCTTGGCCCACAGCGCTTCGGCCGCTTCCAGGTTTTCTTCGGCGATGCGGCCGGCGTCCTTGTAGTTGACTCCAAAGCCGATCATCTCTTCCGGCGTGGTGCCCGAGCCGATACCGACCAGCAGCTTGCCACGGGTGAGATGGTCGAGGATGTTGATACGCTCGACAAAGCGCACCGGGTGGTGCAGCGGCACCGACGTCACCGAGAAGCCGAAGTGCATGTCCGGCAGCTTGGCCGCCAGGTACGACGCGAACATATAGCTGTCGCTGGCCACCGGCATGTAGCCGTTGAAATGGTGGTCGGGCATGAAGATGGCGTCGAAGCCGAGTTTGCCGGCCAGCAGCGCGTGCTGCTCCAGGTCCACGATCAGCTGTTTGTCGGCGTCCGCGCTCATGGTGCGGGCATTGAGGAAGACGGAGAAGCGCATGGGGAAATCCAGTCATATGGTTACGGGTCACGGATTCGGCCGCCTCGCGGCGCGCCACCCTTAAATCAGAATCCGAATTCTAATTATATTATTTGAGGTGAATTTGGAAGTCAACGCCGATTTGTCACGCGGATGGCAGCTATCCAAACTACGGATGCCGGGCGCGCGGAGGCGCCACTACAATGGCCGCTCTTAAACCAAGGAGACTGCTGTGAAGTACTGGACTACCATGGGATTGATGGCGCTGGCCGCCACGACCACACTGACGGCCGCGCCGGCGCACGCCAACCCCGACCTGGCCAAGGCCAGGAACTGCATGGCCTGCCACGCCGCCACCAGCAGGCTGGTGGGACCGTCGTTCAAGGACATCGCCGCCAAATACAAGGGCCAGAAGGACGCCGAAGCACTGCTGACAACCAAGGTACTCAAGGGCGGCGCCGGCGCGTGGGGGCCGATTCCGATGCCGGCCAATCCGCAGGTGTCGGACGCCGAGGCGAAAACTCTGGTCAAGTGGATACTGGCGCCTTAGAACCTATCCCGGTAGGGAATGAGGCGCTGCTTGCGCGCCTCGCCAGCGGGGCCTGCGTTGTTCGTCATCGCATGGCCTGCCATGCTTCTTCCTCGCGCCTTGCCCCCGCTACCGCGGCATCGCAATCCGCTGCCTCCTCCCTACCGGGATAGGTTCTAAGTCATTTCCCTGATTATTTTGCAACGCGTGCGCGCCGCTCGGCCCGCGTTGATGCTGAGTCGCATGTACCTGCAAGGCCAGGGCGTGCCGGCCGACACTACTGAAGCGATCGCCTGGCTGCACAAGGTCGTGGACCAGCGCTTCAGCGTCGATGGCCGCATGCGCTTCGATCCCGCCCATCCCGAACTGATGAGCGTGCGCGCGGAAGCGGCCATGACCCTGGCCAAGATCTACATGGTCGGACATGGCGTGCCGCGCGACCTGCGCAAGGCGCGCGACTACTACGAAATGGCGTCCGACGCCGGCTACATCCCGGCCACCGCCATGCTGGGCACGGCCTACCTGTCCGGCTTTGCCGGCGACAAGAATATCGACAAGGGCATCAAATATCTAAAGGAAGCTGCCGAAGCGGGCTACCCGGCGGCGCTCTACCAGTTGGGCAAGGTGTACTACAACGGCGATGGCGTGGCGCAGGACTGGACACTGGCCGGCGCCTACTTCACGACGGGCGCCCAAGCGGGCCACCCGGGTGCGCAACTGGCAGCGGCACGCATGTACGATTTCGGCGAAAGCGTGGCGTCCGATCCGAAGCGTGCGCTGACCTACTACAAGGAAGCCGCCGTCAAGGGCGTGCCGGCTGCGCAGAACGCGCTTGCCACCTACTTCTATAAAGGCGAAGTGGTCGATCAGAACCTGGTCACGGCGCGCCAGCTGTTCAACACGGCCGCCATGCAGGCGCAACCGGATGCGATGTACAACCTGGCCGTGATGTCGCGCAATGGCGAAGGCGGCGCCAGGGACTTGTCGATGGCTTACGTGTGGTTCAGCTTGGCCAAGCAGGCGCGCTACCCGGACGCCGAACTGGCGCTGGCCGACGTTACGCCGCAGCTCTCCCAGGCGGAACTGGCCAGGGCCGACGCCATCCTCAAACCGGCCGGCGGTACCAGCATCAGGTAAACCTGTTGCCAGGCGTGACGAGCACCCGCCGCATCACGCCAGCGTTGCCACCAGCGCCACCAGGCTGGCCGGGTCGATCGGCTTGACGAAGTGGTGGTCGAAGCCGGCGGTGGTGGCTTGTTGCTTGGCTTGCTCGTCGCCGTAGCCGGTGACCGCGATCAGTACCACGCCGTCCAGGCCCGGCGTGGCGCGCAGGCGGCGGGCCAGTTCGTAGCCGTCCATGCCGGGCAGGCCGATGTCGAGCAGGCATACGTGCGGCTTGAATGCCAGCGCGCGTTCCACCACGCGCGCCGGATCGTCTTCGGTCAGCACCTGGTGGCCGTGGATTTCGAGGAACATGGCCAGCATGTCGGCAGCGTCCTCGTTGTCGTCCACCACCATGGCGCGCAGCGCGGCGCTGGTGGGCAATACCGGCGCGGGCGAGGCGGCAACGTCGCCGGCTACCGCAACGGGCGCCGGTTCTTCGACGATTTGCGGCAGCGTGATGGTGAAGCGGCTGCCCTGCCCCAGTCCCGGGCTCTGCGCGGCCACCGTGCCGCCATGCAGTTCCACCAGGCTTTTCACCAGCGCCAGCCCGATCCCGAGGCCACCTTGCGAGCGGTCCGTTTCGCGCTCGGCCTGCGCGAACAGGTCGAACGCGTGGGCCAGCACGTCGGCCGTCATGCCGATGCCATTGTCGATCACGGCCAGCCTGACCTGGCCGCCGCCGGTATCGAGCCGCAGCACGATGTCGCCGCCGCCCGGCGTGTATTTGACCGAGTTGCTCAGCAGGTTGGCCAGCACCTGCACCAGGCGCTTGGCGTCGCCCATCACCAGCGCCGGCGCCGGCGGCGTGCTGACGGTGAGGCGGTGGCCGTGGCTGTCGATCAGCGGGCGCACCTGCTCGATGGCGTCGGCCACCACGCGCCGCAGGTCGGTGGCGCTGGCATTCAAGGGGATCATGCCGCGCGTGACGCGCGACACATCGAGCAGGTCGTCGATCAGGCCCGTGATGTGACGCACCTGGCGGCCGATCACGGCGCTGGCGTTCTGCACGCGCGCCGCATCGGCGCCCGGCATTTGCAGCAGTTCTGCGGCGGCCGAAATGGGCGCCAGCGGGTTGCGCAACTCGTGCGCCAGCATGGCCAGGAATTCGTCCTTGCGGCGGTCGGCGGTGCGCAGCGCCTGCTCGCTGCGGGTACGGTCGGTCACGTCGCGGAACATCAGAGCCACCATCAGGTCTTCTTTCGAGCCCACCGGCGTGGCATACACCTCGAACCAGCGGTTCATCGGCTCCGAGCCCTCCAGGAAGCGTACCGGTTCGCCTGTGAGAGCCACGTTACCGTAGATCTGGAACCAGCGCTCCTCGAGGTCGGGCACCAGGTGGCGCGCGGTCTTGCCGACCACGTCCACCAGGCCAGTCTGCCGTTCAAACGACGGGTTCACTTCGAGAAAGCGGTAATCGCAGGGCCGGCCGGCTTCGTCGAGGATGATGCGGATCACGGCCAGGCCTTCGTCCATCGATTCGATCACCGTCACGTACGATTGCTTGAGTATCTGCCTGGTGCGCATGTCCTCGGTAACATCGGCGCACACCACCAGCACGCCACGCACGCGCTCCTCATCCTGGATCGGGCTGTATCCGTAGGTCCAATAGACTTCTTCGCGCTTGCCGTTGCGAGTCAGCGGAATGAGCGCGTTTTCGTGCCAGGTGGCGCCCTGGCCGGCCATCACGTGGTCGATTTCCGGACCGATGATGTGCCATGCCTCTTCCCAGCAATCGATGCCGCGCTGGCCCAGCGCCGCCGGATGGCGCTCGGCGCCCAGGGTGCGCCGATAGGCGTCGTTGTAGAACTGGTAAAGGTCGTCGCCCCACCAGATGAACATCGGGTGGTTGCTGGTGAGGATCAGGCGCAGGGTGGACTTGAGCAGCGACGGCCAGCCGGCCGGCGGTCCCAGCGGATGACGGCTCCAGTCATGGTCGCGCGTGAGCACGCCCATTTCGCCGCCGCCGTCGAGAAAGCCGGGCAACGCGTGCACGGTATTGGATGTCATTGCCAAGCTCCACATGAATAACCGGGGCGATCTTACCACGCGACCTGGCGGCGATATGGCGCAAATGCTACGGGGCGAGGCCGCCTGCAGCGTAAAATATCCGCAGCACCGCTCTTTGCACATAACCGCCAGCCCATGACACCGACATTGCCCGCCTCTCCCCTCGACGACATCGGCTTCGACACCCTGTTCGACGCCGCGCCCGCACCCTGCCTGGTGCTGTCGCTGCAATTGACCATTCTGGCTGCCAACGCCGCCTATCTGGCTGTTGCAGGCCGCGACCGCGCCAGCATCGTCGGCCTGAACATCTTCGAGGCGTTTCCCGACAACCCGGACGATCCGCACGCCGACGGCGTGGCCAATCTGCGCGCGTCGCTGCAGCGGGTGCTGGCTACCGGCCAACCCGACAAGATGGCCGCGATGCGCTACGACGTGGCGCCGGAACCCGGCGGCGCCAACTTCCTGCCGCGCTACTGGCGGTCGGTCAACACGCCGGTGCTGGCGGCCGACGGCGCCGTGCGCTGCATCATCCAGTCGGTGGAGGAAATGACCGCGGCCTTCCTCACGCGCGGGCGCGGCATGCGCGAGGTGCTCTCCAACCTGACCGACGTGCTGCGCGACCTGAAAACGCCCGAGGACATCGGCTACCAGGCCGCCGCCATTCTCGGCGACGCGCTGGGCACCAGTCGGGTGGGCTTCGGCACCATCGACACGGTGCGCGACACCCTGCACGTGGTGCGCGACTGGTGCGCGGACGGGGTCGAAACACTGGCGGGGCAAACCGAATTTCGCCACTACGGCCACTTCATCGACGACCTCAAACTGGGCAAGCTGATCGTGATCGGCGACGTCGACCACGATAGCCGCACCGCGCAGGCGGCAGCAGCTTTGCGCGGGCGCAGCGCCGGCGCCTTCGTCAATGTGCCGGTGGTCGAACATGGCGCCCTGGTCGCCGTGCTGTTCGTCAACAACGCCGCCACGCGGGACTGGTCGGTGGAGGAACTGCTGCTGATCAAGGAGGTGGCAGCCCGTATCCGCACGGCCAGCGAGCGCCTGCGCGTGACCGCTGCGCTGCGCGAGAGCGAGGCGCGCTTTCGCATCATCACCGAGGCCATGCCGCAGATGGTGTGGTCCAACCTGCCCGACGGCTACAACGACTACCACAACGAACAGTGGCACGGCTTTACCGGCGCGCCGCGTAACGCCACCGACGGCCACCGCTGGAGCGAGATGTTCCACCCGGACGACCGCGCGCGGGCGTGGGAACTGTGGCAGCACTGCCTGCGCACCGGCGACACCTATGAAATCGAGTACCGGCTGCGCCACCACAGCGGCGCCTACCGCTGGGTGCTGGGCCGCGCGCTGCCGCTGCGCGACGACGACGGCCGCATCACGCGCTGGCTCGGCACCTGCACCGACATCGACAACCAGAAACGCGCCGAGGAAACCCTGCGCGAGGCCAATGGCCGCAAGGACGAATTCCTGGCCATGCTGGCGCATGAATTGCGCAACCCGCTGGCCCCCATCAGCAGTGCCGCCCAGATCCTGCTGCTTACCCACACCAACCCGGACAGCGTGCAACGGGCGGGAGAAGTCATCCTGCGCCAGGTGCGGCACCTGACCGGCCTGGTGGACGATTTGCTCGACGTTTCGCGCGTCACGCACGGCATGATCGGCATCGACCGCCAGCCGCTCGACCTGCGCGACGTGCTGCACCACGCCGTGGAACAGGCGCAGCCGACGATCGACGCCCGCCAGCACCGGCTGGTGCTCGACCTGGCGCCCGGCGCCACGCTGGTGCTGGGCGACCGGCTGCGGCTGGTGCAGGTCGTGGTCAACCTGCTCAACAACGCAGCCAAGTACACGCCGCCCGGCGGCGCCATTACCCTGGCGCTGGCGGTGGCGGACGGCCAGGCGCGCATCGAAGTCACCGACACCGGCACCGGCATCGAGCCGGCGCTGCTGCCGCACGTGTTCGACCTGTTCATCCAGGCCAAGCGCACGCCCGACCGCCAGCAGGGCGGCCTGGGACTGGGCCTGGCGCTGGTGCAGCGCATCGCCGCCCTGCATGACGGCAGCGTGCGCGCGTTCAGCGACGGCGCCGGCCTGGGCAGCCGCTTCGTGATCACCTTGCCGGTGTTGTCAGTGTTGCCGGGGGCCGACACCGCTGGTTGAAACAAGCGCGCGCCGATTCTGGTATTGTCGATATGGGAATGCAAATATTGCCCCCCATCCGGTGCCGCAACCGCGCACCGGTCCCACTAATCGACCTGAACGGAGAATCACGATGGCTTATGAATTACCGCCTTTACCGTACGCGTACGACGCCCTCGAGCCGCATTTCGATGCGCGCACGATGGAAATCCACCACACCAAGCACCACCAGACTTATGTCACCAGCCTCAATAACGCGGTGAACGACGCCGGCATCGAGCCAGTGGCGGTCGAAGAACTGATCAAGGACATCGGCTCCCTGCCGTCAGCGGCGCAAACCGCCGTGCGCAACCACGGTGGCGGCCACGCCAACCATGCGCTGTTCTGGACCGTGCTGAGCCCCAAGGGCGGCGGCGAGCCGACCGGCAAGCTGGCAGACGCCATCAATAACGACCTGGGCGGCTTCGAGCGGTTCAAGGAACAATTCATCAAGGCGGCGCAAACCCGCTTCGGTAGCGGCTGGGCTTGGCTCACGGTGGGCAAGGACGGTAAATTGCTGGTGGAAAACAGCGCCAACCAGGACAGCCCGTTGATGGGTGAATTCGTCGGTTTGTCGGGCGGTACGCCCATACTCGGCCTCGACGTGTGGGAACACGCGTACTACCTGAACTACCAGAACCGTCGTCCCGACTACATCTCGGCCTTCTTCAACATCATCAATTGGGAAGAAGTGGCGCGCCGTTACGAGCAAGCTGTTACTTCCTGATCAACGGTTGCAGGTAACTTTTGAGGGCAAGCCAACGAGGAACCGCCGTGTTCGCTCCTAGCCACCCTTTATTATCGCCTGGCAGTCATGCGCGCGCGACCGTCACTTGCATCACACTATATAATGGACATAATTTTAACAGTCCAGCAGGCGCTGCTTTTCGCAACCACCTGATCCCTCAATGAATTTAAGCGCACGAAACAATGTCAAGATTCATGGAGGCGATGGCCTGCCCACCATGATCATGGCCCATGGCTTTGGCTGCGACCAGAGCATGTGGCGGCACCTGGTACCCGAGTTCGCCAGCCGCTACCGCGTCGTGCTGTTCGACCTGGTGGGCAGCGGCAGCTCCGATCTGGCTGCCTACGACCGGCAAAAATACGGCTCGCTGCAAGGCTATGCAGACGACCTGCTCGAACTGATCGACGCGTTTGCCACCGGCCCGGTGATTTTCGTGGGTCACTCCGTCAGCGCCACCATCGGCGTGCTGGCGTCGAACCTGGCGCCGGAAAAATTCGCGTCGCAGATCATGGTCGGTCCGTCGCCGCGCTATATCGACGATGACCCGTACCGCGGTGGTTTTTCCGAAGAAGACATCGCCGACCTGCTCGACACCATGGAAGCGAACTATCTCGGCTGGTCCAGCACCATGGCGCCCGCCATCATGGGCGCGCCCGACCAGCCGCAACTGGGCGAGGAACTGGCCAACAGTTTCTGCCGCACCGATCCCGCGATTGCCAAGCATTTCGCCCGCGTGACGTTCCTGTCCGATCACCGTGCCGACTTTGCCCGGTCGCGCACCCCGGCACTGATCCTGCAATGCAGCGACGACCTGATCGCACCGGTGGAAGTAGGCGAATTCATGCACCATGCCATGCCCGACAGCACGCTGGTGATAATTGCCAACCACGG
The DNA here is from genome assembly GCF_009295655.1 of Duganella sp. FT27W. NCBI lineage: Bacteria > Pseudomonadati > Pseudomonadota > Betaproteobacteria > Burkholderiales > Oxalobacteraceae > Duganella > Duganella sp. FT27W. The sequence goes on along the minus strand of NZ_WHIV01000001.1, from coordinate 186,105 downwards.
CCACTGCCCGCACCTGAGCGCGCCCGACGCCAGCATCGCCGCCATGCAGGCGTTTCTTTCACCGCCACCGCCCACAGCATGATCGCTGCGGCGCCGGCGGCGACAGACAGGTGGGACGATACCCCGTGCGGCCTGCTGGTCGTCGGTGTCGACGGCGTCATCGTGCGCGCCAACCTCACTGTATGCCGCTGGCTCGGTTATGAGCAGGCCGAACTGGTTGGAAATAAACGGTTCTCCGAGCTGATGCCGATGGGCGCGCGGGTATTCCTGCATACCCACTGGACGCCGCTGCTGCAAATCCAGGGCTCGGTCTCGGAAGTGCAGCTGGACCTGTTCGACAAGCAGCGGCGCCGCCTGCCAATGATGCTCAGCGCCATCCGGCGCCAGCACGACGGCGTGATCCACGACGAGATCGCGCTGCTGGTGGCCACCGACCGCAAACTGTACGAGCGCGAATTGCGCGCCCAACGCGAACGCGCCGAAGCCGCCACCGCCGAGCTGGCCATGGCACAGGCCCAGCTCAGCGCTGCCAACGCAGCGCTGTCGCTGCAGCATCGCCACAAGGACGAGTTCCTGGCCACGCTGGCACATGAACTGCGCAACCCGCTTGCGGCCATGCACAACGTCATCGAGATACTGCGGCTGCGGGCACACGCAGCGAACGGCAGCGACCGCCCCACCGAGATCCTGGGCCGGCAGATTACGCAGATCACGCGCCTGGTGGACGACTTGCTCAACGTCTCGCAGATCGGCCAGGGCAAGGTGTCGCTGGCAATGGTGGCAACCGACATCGTCCCTACCCTGCGCCACGCGGCCGACGAGGCGCTGCCGGCCATGCTGGCGGCCGGGCAGCACCTGACGGTGGACCTGCCGGCGCAGCCGCTGCGGGCAATGGTGGACCCTGCACGCCTGACGCAAATCCTCGCCAACCTGCTCAACAATGCCAGAAAATACAGCCCCGCCGGCGCCGCCATCGCGCTGCGGGCCGGCACCCGCGACGACCGGCTCTGGATCGAGGTCAGCGATACCGGCATCGGCATCGCACCGGAACAACTGGCGCTGGTTTTCGACAAATTTCTGCAACTGGCGCCCGGCCTCGGCCTGGCCCAGGGCGGACTGGGCATCGGCCTGTCGCTGGTCAAGGGGCTGGTGGAGCTGCACGGCGGCGACGTCTCCGCTCATAGCGACGGCGCCGGTGCCGGCAGCCGTTTCACGGTCTGGCTGCCGCTGCTGGACAACCGCACCAGTTGAGGCGTGGCTGGACCACCACAGCGCCGACACTTTCCAATCGGAAATACGTTAGAATGACGCAACGCCGCAATTGCGGCGCTTTTCTGCGGCCCCACCCCCGCCGCCTTTAGCGTTCCCAGCAAATATCCCAATCCATGCCGCCCCGGTCTCATCGGCGCGCGGCGGCAGGCCGCCTGCCGATCAGGCAACCGGGAACGCACTTAACATATCTACAAAGGTGGTCCTGTGAAACTCGGCAACTTGAAAATCGGTGTCCGGCTCGGCTTGTTGTCCGCGCTCTTCTTTATCGCCCTGTTGATCGTGGGCGTCGTCGGCTGGCGCGCAGTTGACGAGGGCAATACCCGCGCCAGCGCAGCCATGGCGCGCCTGGTGGCAATGGCCGAGGCCAGCGACACCGCGCGCAGCGCCCAGGTGGCATTCAAGATCCAGGTGCAGGAATGGAAAAACATCCTGGTGCGCGGCGACGACCAGGACACACTCGACAAGTACCGCACCGCCTTCATCAAGGGCGGCAATACTACCCACGCTGAACTGGCGAGACTCGACGCCATGCTCGACAAGCTGGCCATCGCCACGCCGATGGTGGACGATGCCCTGCGCACCCAGGAAGCACTGACCCAGCGGTACCTGGCGGCACTCGAACAATTCGACCCGGCCCAGGCGACTTCGGCCGACAAGGTCGATGCGCTGGTCCAGGGCGCAGACCGCGAACCGACCCGCAAGATCGACGAGATCGTGGACTACATCGGCAAGCAGGCCCAGGAATTAACGAAACGCATCGAGGCCGACAACGCGGCGGCCCACCAGCGCGCCACGCTGACCATCGCCCTGGCACTGGCGCTGGTACTGGCAATCGGCTCGATCACCGTGCTGTGGCTGATCCGCAGCATCACGCTGCCGCTGTACGCGGCGGTCGCCGTGGCGCAAACGGTGGCGGCCGGCGACCTGCGCACCGAAGTGCGCGCTGACACCACCGACGAAATCGGCGACCTGCTGCAAGCGCTGCGCCAGATGCAGGACAACCTGTCCGGCATCGTCGGCCGGGTGCGCGACGGTACGGTCGCCATCCACGCCGCCTCCACCGAAATCGCCACCGGCAATCTCGACCTGTCCTCACGCACCGAGCAGCAGGCCGGCGCGCTGGAAGAAACTGCGGCTTCGATGGTGGAACTGACCAGCACCGTCAAGCAGAACAACGACAACGCCAGCGCCGCCGGCGAGCTGGCCGACAGCGCATCCGCCATCGCCGTCAAGGGCGGCCAGGCGGTGGAACAGATGGTCTCCACCATGACCGCGATCAGCGCCTCATCCAACAAGATCGTCGACATCATCAGCACCATCGACGGCATCGCCTTCCAGACCAATATCCTGGCGCTGAACGCAGCGGTGGAAGCGGCGCGCGCCGGCGAACAGGGGCGCGGCTTTGCCGTGGTGGCCACCGAGGTGCGCAACCTGGCGCAGCGCTCGGCCACGGCGGCGCAGGAAATCAAGACGCTGATCAACGACTCGGTCGGCCGCATCGCCTCGGGCAACGAGCAGGCGGCGCTGGCCGGCGCCACCATGGGCGACGTGGTGGCCAGCGTACAGCGGGTGACGGCGGTGATTGCCGAAATCACGGTGGCGGGCCAGGAGCAGACCGAGGGCATCGCCCAGATCAGCTCGGCCATCAGTCACATGGACGGCGTCACGCAGCAGAATGCCGCGCTGGTCGAAGAAGCGGCAGCGGCGGCCGACGCGCTGCAACAGCAGGCAGCAGCGCTGACCGAGGCGGTGGCCGTGTTCAAGCTGCGGGCGTAGCTGCTCCCGGAGCGGCGGGAAACGCCACCACCACCCGCAAGCCGGTTGGCGCCAGCGGCGCGGTATCGAAGCTGACCGTGGCACCTGCCTTGTCGGCCACCGCCTTCACGATCGCCAGGCCCAGGCCCGAGCCGGTGGCTTCGCCGCTGCCCAGGATGCGGTAAAACGCGTGGAACACCCGCTCGCGCTCGGGCTTGGGGATGCCCGGGCCGCTGTCATCGACAATCAGGTCCACGCCAGCCGCGTGGCGGCGGAACGCCACGTCGACGCGGCCGCCAGGCGGCGTGTAGCGCAGCGCGTTGTCAACCAGGTTTTTCACCAGCATGTGCAGCTCGAGCGGTGCGGCGGCCACTTGCGCGTCGTCGGTGCTGAGCACGCCGAGGTCGATGCGGCGCTGCTCGGCCAGCGGGTACAAGTCTTCGATCACCGCGCGCACCACCTGCTGCAACGATACCGGCGCTGGCGCGGCGAGGTCCGGCGCGCCCTGCTGCGAGCGGGCCAGCGCCAGCAACTGGTCGAGCATCACGCGCGTGCGCTGCAGGCCGGCGGCCAGCGTCTGCATGCGGCGGCGCGCTTCGTCGGGCATGTCGGCAGCGGCGAGGCGCTCGGTTTGCAGCGACATGGCCGTCAATGGCGAGCGCAGTTCGTGGGCGGCGTCTGCCACGAAACGGCGCTGGGTTTGCATCGCCACGTCCACCCGCGTGAGCAGGCGGTTGATTTCGGCCACCAGCGGCTGCACCTCGTCGGGCAGGCCGGCGGCGTCGAGCTGGCGCAGGTCATAGTGGGAGCGGCGGCCCGCCTCGTCGGCTACCGCACGCAGTGGCCCGAACAGTTTGCGGATCAGCCAGTGCACCAGCAGCGGCAGCAGCAACGCCAGCAATCCGAACGGCACCAATGCCCGCCAGGCGTTATTGATCGCCACCGCGTTGCGCACGCGGGTTTGCTGGGCCACGGCCAGGCGTACCCCGCTGTTATCGGTGCGCACGAACACGCGCCATGAATCGCGTTCCATGTCCACCGTTTGCAGGCCATCGACCAGCGGCGTGGAAAACACGGGCAGGCCGTCGGCGGCCTCGGGTTCGCCCGGGGTGGGATTGAGAAAGCGCACCACGATGCGTTCGTCGAGCGTGATGCCGCTGATCTTCTGGCGCGCGGCCAGCGTGACCGGCCCCGTTTGCAGGCGGCCGATCAGGTGGGCGATCTGGCGCAGCTGCTTGTCCTGGGCGATGTGGGCATCGTTCCACGAAGCGATCAAGGTAAAGACGGCGGCGCTGCCGGCCATGAGCACCACGGCCAGCGCGATGGTGGCCGACAACCGGTACTGGAGCGATGTGTTCATGGCGCCTTGGAGACCATCCAGCCCACGCCGCGCACGTTCTTGATGGCGTCGGTGCCCAGTTTTTTGCGCAGCGCGTGAATCAGAAATTCGACCGCATTGCTTTCCACTTCCTCGTTCCAGCCGTAGATGCGGTTTTCGAGTTCGCTGCGCGAGAGGATGGCGCCGGGCCGCACCATCAGCGCCTGCAACAGCGCGAACTCGCGACCGGTCAGGCGCACTTGCCGCCCTTCGCGGCAGGCTTCGTGGGTGGCCGGATCGAGCGTGATCACGCCGTTGCCCAGGTTGGGGCCGACGGCGGCCGCCTGGCGCCGGGTGACGGCACGCATGCGCGCCAGCAGTTCCGACAGCGCGAACGGTTTCACCAGGTAGTCGTCGGCGCCGCCGTCCAGGCCCGCCACGCGGTCCTCGGTAGCGTCGCGCGCGGTGAGCACCAGTACCGGCACGCCACGGCCGGCGGCGCGCAGCGTGTGCAGCACGGACATGCCGTCGCGCCGGGGCAGACCCAGGTCGAGCAGCACCATCTGGTATGGATTGCAGGCCAGCGAATCGAGCGCGGCGTCGCCATCGACCACCCAGTCCACGCCATAACTGGCTTCGCGCAGCGCCTGCTGGATCGCATTGCCGATCATGTCATCATCTTCCACCAACAGCACCCGCATGACATCCCTTCGATTTCCGCGCCGAATGGCGGCACAAGCGCGGTATTTTAACGGCTTCGTTCAGCGAACGTCCGCTAAGTGACTGCTAAGTGTGCGTGCCTACCATGCGGACGTTGTTGTTCCAGCCCGGGCCCCGCTGCATGAAAAGCATGAAACTACTGAAGCCGTTAATTTTTTCGTTGATTTGCCTGGTGGGCCTGCAAGCGCCCGTGGATTCGCATGGCGCCGAGTCGCGCCAAAAACAGAGTTCCGGCAAGACTACCAAGGCGAAGGCCGCCAAGGCGAAGGCCACCAAGGCCAGCAAGGCCAGGCCGGTCAAAGCCAGGCAAGTCAAAACCGTCAAGCCGCTGCGCCAGCGCAAGATGGCGCAGGCGGTGGCGGCCTCGCAAGCCCCCAACGCCGCGCACCTGGCCGCCTTGCGGTCGAGCGCGGTGGTGATCATCGATCCGAAGACGCAGGACGTGCTGTACCAGAAGAACCAGAACACGGTAATGCCGATCGCCTCGCTCACCAAGCTGATGACGGCGCTGGTGGTGCTCGACGCCAACCAGAGCATGACCCAGCAACTGACGGTGACCAGCGCCGACGTCGATCGCCTCAAGTATTCGACCTCGCGCCTGCAAGTGGGTACCAAGCTGTCGCGCACGTCCATGCTGCACCTGGCGTTGATGAGTTCGGAAAACCGGGCCGCATCCGCGCTGGGCCGCAACTATCCCGGCGGCACCCGCGCCTTTGTCGCCGCGATGAACCGCAAGGCCCGCGCGCTGGGCATGCGCAACACGCGCTACGTGGAGCCGACCGGCCTGTCGAGCGCCAACGTTTCGACGCCGAGCGACCTGGCAAAATTGGTGATTGCCGCAGAAAAGAGCGCCCTGATCCGGCGCTACTCGACCGACCACCAGTTCAGCATCCGCCAGGGCCGCAGCACCAGCGTGTACCACAACACCAACCGCCTGACCGCAAGCAGCAACTGGCGCATCCGCCTGCAAAAGACCGGCTACATCTCGGAAGCGGGCCGCTGCATGGTGCTCTACACCATGGTCAACAATCGCCCGACTGTGATGGTGTTCCTCAACTCCCAAGGCAAATACTCGCACGCAGCCGATGCCAACCGGGCGCGGTCGTGGCTGGCGGGATACCGAACTGGGAAGGTAAAGCGGCGGCACTAGTGCCAGGAAGCTTGATCGCGTGGAAGGCTTTGAGTGGGATCGTACGGCTTGATTACATCGGTTGGTGCCAGCATATCGGTGTAAAGCACCAGATTACTACCGCCGGTAATGACTGAGTTGAACAGTATGCCCTTGGTACCAGTCGACATGACCAAGTCGCCGATCACCCACGATGGTGGCTCGATTTTCTCATTGAAAACCATGCGCCGCCAATCACAATCGAAATCTTGCCAGATGGAATCCCATCCTGCGCCATATCCGCCCCGGAAGTCAACGACGGGATCAACCGTCAACTCATAGCTGACCATCATTGCCGGCGCAATAAGCGCATCGAGTTGTCTATATTCGGCTAGCGCTGTTTCCAACTCCAGGGACAAGTACAAGGCATTGATACCTGGCCTATTCGCCCGCCCACCAAACCTGGCGGCGCCGGCGCCAGACACCGGCGCAAACGACCATTTCGGATCGTGTACGCGAAAGGCGTTGCATGCCAGCGCGATCAGTCTCATCCCGCGAACCCCTGCCGCAGTGATTGCAGATAGGTCACCACATCGTCAGTCCGGCCTTCGGAAATAAGTTGCTGACCCGTCTTGTAGTCGAAGGTCGGTATCGGATGATTCCGGTACCAGTAGATCGCCTTCTCGATGCTGTGCGAAACATCTGCGGCAGCACGAACGACCCGCACCGATTCTCGCAAGTAACGTTGAACACCTTCGGACTCGGGCGCCCGCGTGATGGTATTGCGATGTACACGCGCAGCCGCAGCGAGACTTTGCAAGTCGAAATTAAACACCAGAGCGAAACTCTTGGGCGAAATTACAGGACGGCTGGTTTCGCCATTGAGAAACTCCAGAAAACCATCAAAGTCCCGTTCGAACACCGGTAGCGTGTCGATATCGAGCACTAACATAGCAACTCCTTCGCATCAAGTATGCACCATATTTGCACTATTTCTGGTGTTATGCAAGCTTAATGCGCCTGTCTTTGCCGGTCTTAGAAGTAGTACCCCGCCTGCAAATTGATGCGGCGGCTATAACCGGGATGTTCGGCCGAGGTAGCGCCCAGGCCGCCGAAGTCGGGCGAGATGTACGGGTGGTGCTTGCCCAGCATGAAGTCGGCGGAGAACGACCATTTGCCCGCCGAGAAGCTCAGGCCCGTAACGTTTTGCGGCGAGTCCTTGTAGCCGCCCACGCGCTTGTGCAGCATGCTGTAGTCGTTATAGACCTTGAAGCCGGAAAACGGCCCCACCTTGCCGCCGATGTCGTAGCTGGCGTTGGCGATGTAGATGTCGCCTTTCGATGCCACCGGGTACGGGTAGCCGAAGCCACCGATCATGACGAAGCTGTTGGCGTCCAGGCCGCCGTAGGTCTGGGTTGCTTCGTGGCTGGTGTGATAGTCGTACCGCATCGCTTGCAGCATGACGTTGACCGGTCCCGACTTGCCCTTGAAGTGCACCGCGAACGCGTTGCGGCGGGTGTTGACGGCGCCGTTGGCGCGCGCTGCGTTGCGGATCTCGCCGGTCAGCGCGGAGACGCCCACCTCGTGCTGGCCCTGGTCGCCCACCTTGAACGCCACGCGGCCGATCAGGGTGTTGCGCTCGGTGTCGCGCTGGCCGGTGCCAAAGCCTTGCGCGTCGTCGTCGGCAACGATGTTGTACGAGTAGCGGTTGGCCGAGGGTGCGGTGTTGCTGCCGCCGCCATACGAGCCGCCGTCGCGCGGGTAAAAGCCCAGCTGCCATTCGACCGGACCCGGCTTGCTGAGGTAGGTCACGCCGAGGTCGTACTTGTCTTCGAAGCCGGCGTAAAACGCGATCGACTCATAGAAATTGTTCGATGCATACGGTTGCAAGCCGAACAGGTTCTTGTCCACGCCAATGTGCAGCTCGCTCTTGTCGGCAAAGCGCCGGCCGACCCAGCCGTGGTGCAGGAAGTGCTGCCAGTAGCCGCCCTGGCCTTTCGGGAAATTATTGTAGCGATACTGGGCCGAACCGAGGTTGGTGCCGTCGTCGTAGTTGACGTCCAGCCGCGCCGTGTCGAGGCCGAAGAAGCCGTTGCGATACTCGTCCTGCCAGCTTTTGTACACGTAATTGAAGCGGATGGCGCCGCCCACGGTGAGGGGCGAAGCGCCCGCGTCGGCCGCCATGGCGACACCGCCGGACAATAGAAGGGTAGTGGCCGCTGCGCATGCGCACCAGCCTTTGACATTTTTCGACAACATATTATTTCCTTTAAAACGGTGGCGGCGCTTCCTGCGCATCGATCTGCCTTGGCCCGAACAGGTGCGCAACTTGGCTGCGCGCCGGGACCGGAAGCTGTTGCGGGTGGCTTCGACAGCCTGCACCCGCTCCGCCTGGAACGAAATCCCTGCCGTGCGCTGGATAGACCGGGTGTAAACGCCAGTCGCGCGGGTCAGTCACTGCACCGTGACCGGTGCAGGCATGGTGAACAAGGCCTGCCGCGAGCGAAGCAAGTGATCGGATCGCAGCATGACTACTGACAGAAGTTGGCAGGAGGGGCCGATATAGTACCACCGGTCGCGACCATTACCCCGTCCGGTTGACCGGCAGATACCGCCCCGGAACACTCATCACCAAGGAGAATCTTGCATGTCCATCAAGTCCGTAGCCCATATCAACCTGCGCGGCGCCGCCCGCCAGGCCCTTAACTTTTACCACGCGGTATTCGGTGGCCAGGCCACGCTGGTCACCTACGGCGACGGCGGCATGCCCCACGATCCGGCAGATGCCGACCTGGTTATCTGGGGCCAGGTTGTGGCCGACAGCGGCTTTTGCGTGATGGCCTTCGACGTGCCGGCAGCGATGCCGTGGGACCCGGGCCAGAACGCCTACTACGTTTCCGTGGGCGGCGACAGCGCTGACGAGATCGCCGGTTACTGGGCCAGGCTGGCCGAGGACGCCACCGTCATCGTGCCGCTGGCGCCATCAAAGTGGTCGCCGCTGTACGGCATGCTCAAGGACCGCTTCGGCGTGACCTGGGTGCTCAACGTCGCTATTGCGCCAACCGGGCAAGTTAACTACAATTGAGAATGATTCTTGTTCTGCTTTGAAGGCATGCCAGCGACCAACCACCTGCCCCAGCCGGACATCGGCGCCCTGTACAGCGACCACCACAGCTGGTTGCAGGGCTGGTTACGTCGCAAGCTGGGCAATGCCGGCGATGCCGCCGACCTGGCGCAGGACACCTTCATCCGGGTGCTGAGCAAGCACGAAGCGCCCGACGTGCTGGCGCCACGCGCCTACCTCAGCACCATCGCGCGCGGCCTGGTGGCCGATTTTTTCCGCCGCCAGGACCTCGAACGCACCTATCTCGATACGCTCGCCGCGCTGCCCGAACAGCACACGCCCTCCCCCGAGGCGCGCGCCCTGATCCTCGAAGCCTTGACCGCCATCGACGCCATCCTCGACGGCATGAAGCCGGCCATGCGCCAGGCGTTTTTACTCTCGCAACTGGAAGGCCTGACCTACCCGGCGATCGCCGAACGGCTCGGCGTGTCGCTGCGCACGGTGAATACCTATATGGCGGACGCCATCGCGCACTGCCACCGGGTGGCGCCCGGCATGGACTCGGTGCGCGGCATGATGCAGGCGATCCCGCCGCACATCGGCGCGCCGGTGCTGCAGGTGCCGCTCAAGGGCCGGCGCCAGGCGCTGCGCGGGCTGGCGTTGCTGGCCTCCGGCGGCGCCATCGGCTACGCAGTGTACGGCAGCGCCGATGACGCCGCGCCGTGGCGGTCGGCGCTGGCCGAATACCGCACCGGCGTCGGCAAACAGCGCAGCGTGCGCCTGGCCGACGGTTCGCTGCTGATCCTCAACACCGACAGCGCGGTCGATGTACGCTTCGACGCCGGCCAGCGCACGGTAGTGCTGCGCAGCGGCGAGATCGTGATCGAAACCGCGCACCGGCCGCATGCGGGCGCGCCACGCGATACGCGGCCGTTCGTGGTGCAGACCGCGCACGGCGCCATGCGGGCGCTCGGTACGCGCTTCACGGTGCGCCACGCGCCGGAATCCACCACGCTGGTGGTGCTCGAACACGCGGTGGCCGTGCGCCCTGCCCGCGCAGCGCTGCAAACGCCGCCGGTGCTGGTGCGCGCGGGCCAGCAACTGGTATTCAACGCGGCCGGCACCGCGCCGCTGCAAACCGGCGACGACCTGGCCGACGCCTGGCGCCACGGCAGCATCGTGGTGGACAACTGGCCATTGAGCCGCCTGGTGGCGGAACTGGGCCGCTACCGCACCGGCCACCTGGCCTGCGACAGCGCGGTGGCCAGCCTGCGCGTGTCCGGCGCATTCCCGGTGGCCGATACCGACCAGGCGCTGGCGGTGCTGGCGCGGTCGTTGCCGGTGCGGGTACGGCGCCTGACCCGGTACTGGGTAACGGTAGGCGCCGCATAAATATTTTTCAAAAACTTCTGCATGATTTTCAATCTGGTACGGCCTACAGGGAGCAAATGATCCGAATGCTCCGACCAACCATCGATTGAAGAAGCCATGTCCCTGCAAAAATCGTCCCACCTGACCGCCCGCCCTGCGCTGGCGCCCGTTGCCCTGGCGCTGCTGACCGCGCTGCCGCTGTTGTCGCTCATGTCGTTAGCACCGGCCCACGCCCAGTCCGCGCCGCCCGCCGCCCAGGCTGGCGCTGCGCACAAGACTTACCAGATCCCGGCAGGCCCGCTGGCCGGCGCCCTGGCACGCTTTGCCGCTGCCGCCGGGGTGGCGCTCTCGTTCGACCCGGCCCTGGCCGAAGGCCGGCAATCAAGCGGTTTGCAGGGCGACCATAGCGTGGCCTCGGGCTTTGCCGCCCTGCTGGCCGGATCGAGCCTGGAAGCGGTCAGCAGCAGCGACGGTGGCTACGTGCTGCGCAAGTCGCTATTGGCCGACGCGCCGGTCAGCACGCTGCGCGAGGTGAAGGTGCAAGCGCAGGACCTGGGCAACCTCAGTGACGGCAGCGGCGCCTACACCATCGGCGCGACCAGCACCGCCACCAAGCTGTCGCTGGCGCTGCGCGATACGCCGCAGAGCATCAGCGTGATCACGCGCCAGCGCATGGACGACCAAAACCTCAACACCATGGCCAGCGTGCTGGAACAGACGCCGGGCATCAATATCCAGCACATCGACAGCGAGCGTTTTTCGATTTTCTCGCGCGGTTACGGCATCGACAGCTACCAGTTCGACGGCGTGCCCACCACGCTGGTGATCACCACCACCGCCACCCCGCAAAGCACCGGCGACATGGCGCTGTACGACCATATCGAGGTGCTGCGCGGCGCCGCGGGCCTGATGACGGGCGCGGGCGAACCGTCGGGCACCATCAACCTGATGCGCAAGCGCCCCACCGCCACCTTGCAGGGCAGCGCCGGCGCGGCGCTGGGTACGTGGGACATGCGGCGTGCCGAAGTGGATGTATCGGGCCCGCTCAATGCCAACGGCACCGTGCGCGGGCGCGTGGTGGCGGCGCACCAGCAAAGCGACAGTTTTATCGATTACTACTCGCAAAAGAAGCAGGTGCTGTACGGGATCGTGGAGGCGGACCTGGCGCCGGGTACGCTGGTGTCGGCCGGCGTCGACTACACCCGGTCCGATCCGCGCGGCGTGTCGTTCGCCAGTTTCCCGCTGTTCTACAGCGACGGCGGCCAGACCGATTTCCCGCGCTCGGTCAACCCCGCTTCGCGCTGGAGCAGCCGCAAGCAAAATACCTTGAACGCATTTGCCACGCTCGAACACAAGCTGCCGTCCGACTGGAGCGTCAAGCTGGCGCTCAACCACATGTACAGCAAGCGCACCAGCAAGCAGGCCTCGGCCAGCTGGGGTTTCCCCGACCGCGCAACCGGCGAGAACATGATGCTGTTCGGCGGCGTGGGCGTCGGCTGGCAAAAGCAGGATGGCGTGGACTTGCAGGTGCAGGGCCCGTTCGAACTGTTCGGCCGCAAGCACGAAGTGGTGGCGGGCTTCAATTATGCCAAGTTCGATGACCGCAGTTCGCCCGATGTCACCGATGTCGAAGGCCGCGCGGTCAACTTCTACACCTGGAACGGCTACACGGCCGAACCGTCGCCGGCGCCTGTGCTGCTCAACAACGACACCAGGATTCGCCAGAACGGCGCCTACCTGGCCACGCGCCTGAAACCGACCGACGACCTGGCCGTGATCGTTGGTGCGCGCACCAGCAACTACCGCTACCACTACACCTTTGATTACCTGCAGCCGGGCTACACCGACCAACTGACCGAATACCGGGCCTCCGGCGAGGTCACGCCGTATGCGGGCGTGGTGTACACGGTGACACCGGACCACACGCTGTACGCCAGCTACACCAGCATCTTCAAGCCGCAAAGCGTGCGCGATCGGAACGGCGTGGGACTGGACCCGCGCGAGGGCAAGAGCTACGAAGCGGGCTGGAAAAGCGCGTGGCTGAACCGGCGCGTGGATGCGGCTGTGGCCCTGTTCGAAACACGCCAGGACAACCTGGCCGAACGCGATCCCGGCCAGGTCGTTCCCGGCAGCCTGAACCAGCCCGCTTACCTGGCCGTGGCCGGCGCCAGAACGCGCGGCATCGACCTCGAAGTGACGGGCCAGCTGGCGCCGGGCTGGAACCTCAGCACCAGCTTCAGCCACAGCACCACCGAAGACAGCAAGGGCGTACGCATCGCCACGGCCGCGCCGGTGAACCTGTTCAAGCTGTGGACCACGTACCGCCTGGGCGGCGCCTGGCAGGGCCTGACCATCGGCGGTGGCGCCAACCGCCAGAGCAGCATGCACTTCACCGCCACGCCGTGGCAGCTGGGCAAGGCGGTCACGGCGCGCCAAGACGGCTACACCATCGCCAACCTGATGGCGCGCTACCAGTTCAACCCGCGCGTGGCACTGACGGTCAACGTCAACAACCTGTTCGACAAAACCTACCTGAGCTCGCTCGATACGACGTTCTACGGCGGCTACTTCGGCGATCCGCGCAATGTGTCGGCGAGTTTGAAGTATCAGTTCTGATGGTGGTGTGACGGTCTGCCGCTCATAAAACTGCACTACAATGCATCGATGGTAGGAAGTTCGTCCGCTCAGATGGCATCAAGAAATTTCATGAGAAACGTGTACATGACCGTCAACTTCTTAGGCAACTCGAAGCGACTCGGACGGCGCTCGTCGCTGGTGAAGTCAGTGGCGAACCTCAACCTTTAGACATTGTCGCTTTCAGGAAAAAGATGCTTTCCAGTCGGGATTCCGCTATGAGCCGAGATAAAAAGAAAGTTATCGAAGTGCAGAGTTTGGAGATCAGCGTGCTGTCTCACGACGACGTCGATTACATCTCCCTTACCGATATGCTTCATGCCAAGGATGGAGATTTCTTCATTGCTGACTGGCTGCGAAATCGGAACACTGTCGAGTTTTTAAGCATCTGGGAACGGCTCAATAATCCAGATTTTAATTATGGCGAATTCGCCATAATTAAAAGCCAGGTCGGCCTGAACAGCTACAAACTCAGTGTCAAGGATTGGGTGAAACAAACCAATGCCATCTGAATGCCGAATTCATACACATGGGTTTAACCCAAGGGTTGCGCTTGCAGAAGCTCAACGAGATCGCTATACGGCAGTTGCAGAGCCTGACAAGTCACGTCTCGTTGAAAGCGTTGAGCGGAGTGTGAGTTCCGGTCAATCAGCAACCTTTTACTTCAGCAGGCTGGCAGCAGTACTTGGCGGGCGCTAGAATCAACCCCTTATCGATCCGGAGACCATCTGCCATGCGCCGCCCGTTTCTTCCAGTATTTCTAACCGCTAGCGTGCTTGCCGGCGGCTGCGCCAGTCCCCAGCGCCAGGCGGATATAGCCCAGGCCAACCGCGAGGTAGTACTGAAGTTTTACGAAGCTGGCCTCAATCGCAAGGATGCCGACGCCGCCTTGCATTACGTGGGGCCGCGCTACGTCCAGCACAATCCGAACGCCGCCGACGGCCCCGAAGGCTTCCGCCAGTTCATCGCTTTCTTGCGCGATAAGTACCCGGGCTCGCACAGCACCATCGTCAAAAGTTTTGTCGATGGCGACTTCGTCATCCTGCACGTCCACGCCGTACGCGAACCGGGCACGCGTGGCAACGCCATCGTCGATATCTTCAAACTGGAAAACGGCAAAATCGTCGAACACTGGGATGTGACCCAGGCCGTGCCGGAGCGCACTGCCAGCGGCAACCCGATGTTCTAGTCAGCGAGGCGGGGATTTCTCCGCCAGTTTTTGCTCAAGCGCCGCGCGTGCGCGCTGAAGTGGGGTAATACGCCAAGCATTTATTAGGAGACCTTATACCGCGCCGCCATCGGTGGTAAAGTCTGATGCCATGGCACAAAACAATCTCAATGACATCCTCGCCTTCATCGCGGTCGCGCGCGAAGGCAGTTTTACCAAGGCGGCGGCCAGGCTCGGTGTGTCGCAATCGGCGCTGAGCCAGACCGTGCGGGCGCTGGAGCAGCGCCTTGCCCTGCCGCTGCTGGTGCGCACCACGCGCAGCGTCTCGCCCACCGAGGCCGGGCTGCAGATCATGGCCAACATCGCCCCGCATTTCGAGGAAATCGAGGCGCAACTGGCGTTGCTGGGCGAGCGCCGCCTGAAACCGGCCGGCACCATCCGTGTCAGTGCGGGCGAGCACTCGGCGCTGACCATTTTGCAGCCGGCACTGAACAAGCTGCTGCCCGACTACCCCGACATCCGCCTGGAAATCCACTCGGAAAACCGCCTGACCGACATCGTGGCCGAACGCTACGACGCCGGCGTGCGCATGGGCGACCAGGTGGACAAGGACATGATCGCCGTGCGCATCAGCGCCGACTTGCGCTGGGCCGTGGTGGGGGCGCCCGGCTATTTCGCGCGCCACCCGGCGCCGCAGGTGCCAGGCGACCTGACCGAGCACAACTGCATCAATATGCGCCTGCCCACCCACGGCGCGATCTATACCTGGGAGTTCGCCAAGGATGGCCGCGAGGTCAAGGTCAAGGTGGACGGGCAACTGGTGTTCAACAACCTGGCGCTGCGCATCCAGTCGGCGCTCGACGGCCTGGGTTTGGCTTACATCCCGGAAGACCAGGTGCAGCCGCACATCGACGCCGGCCGGCTGGTGCGGGTGCTGGATGACTGGTGCCCCGCCTGCCCCGGCTACCGCCTGTATTACCCGAGCCGGCGCCACCCGTCGGCCGCGTTTACCCTGTTCCTTGACGCGGTGCGCTACCAGCCCTAGCGGGACGCTCACGGCCGGTAAAGGCCAGCACCAGCAGCAAGGCCATTACCAGCAAGCCGGCGGAACAGGCCAGCTGGGCTAATGTGAAGCATCGGGGCGGGCGGCCTCATCGGCGCACCGCTTGATCAGCTCCTTGTAAAACTGCGGTTCGCTGGCTTCGAGCTGCTTGAGGGCATCGACCGCCGTGTGCAGCATGGTGGACGCGTGGATCTTCTTGATCTCGTCGATGTCCTCTACCGCTTTTTTCACCTTCTTGAGTACATCGACATCGACCGCCTGCTGTTCCGCCAGCTTGATGACCAGTTCGTTGAGCCAGCCTATCTGCTTGCCGTAACTGGCCACCTCCGACACCACTTGCTTCTCGATCCCGGCGTCGCCGGCGAAATTGAAGGTGGGAGAAAACCACGGCAAACTGATGCGCTGCATAACGTCGCCCGACAGCGGCAGCTTGAATAACCAGAATGGATCGAATTCGGTAGCCATGATTCCTCCACGTGAGTGTTGAAAAAAAATCCAAATGACTCTGCATTCTAGTTCAACGATCGACGCTCCCCCTGGCGCAGCCGATCATCAACTTGACCCATGCCAAAGCGCGTCGCGCGGTGTGCTTCCGCGCAAAAAATCGGCCACATTGTCGAGCGCTCGATGGCCCATTGCGGCGCGGGTTTCCACGGTGGCGGTGCCCATGTGCGGCGTGAGGAAGACGTTGGGCAGATCGCGCAGGCGCAAATCGTAGTCCGGCTCGGCGCGAAACACGTCCAGCCCGGCAGCCGCCAGGTCGATATGCTCGTGGCCCACGCTGCACGTGGCGATCAGCCTGACGTGCGGTGGCAGCATGGCGATGGCGTCGGCATCGAAGCGGATACGGCTGGACACCAGCACCGCGGCGATGGTCGGATGTGCCGCCAGCGCGACAAGGGTTTCCGCCGTGGTCAACTGCCGTTCCTGCATGGTGACGGCGTTGAACTCGGCCTGCGCGCGGTCGGCAATCGCCGGCAACAGCGGGGTGGCACATAGCAGATGTACGGTCATACGGGCTTTCGGTAGTGGTCTGGCGCAGGCTCCGACGTGGGCGATTCCTGCGCCGGTGGCGGCGCGGCAAACGCACGGCGCATCTTGTCCATGTCGAGCGCCCCTTCCCATTTGGCGACGGCGATGGTGGCGACGCCATTACCGATCAGGTTGGTGACGGCCCGCGCCTCGTTGAGGAAACGGTCGATCCCCACCAGCAGCACCAGTCCCGACAGTGGAATCTTGTTCATCGAGGCCAGCGTGGCCGCCAGCGCCACGAAGCCCGCCCCCGCCACCCCGGCCGAGCCCTTCGAAGTCAGCAGCATCACGCCCAGGATCACCAGTTGATCCCACAAGGTCATGTCCACGTTGGTGGCCTGGGCGATGAAAATGGCGGCCATGGTGAGGTAGATCGCCGTGCCGTCGGCATTGAAAGTGTAGCCGGTAGGCAGCACCAGTCCCACCACTTTTTTCTCGCAGCCCATCGCTTCCATCTTCATCAGCATTTGCGGCAGCACGGCCTCGGTCGAGGCGGTGCCGAGCACGATCAGAATTTCATCTTTGATGTACTTGAGAAAGCCCCACAGCGGCACGCCGCAATAGCGCATCACCGCGCCGAGCACCAGCACCACGAACAGGAAGCACGTCACGTACACCGCCAGCATCAGCTCCGCAAACGAGTTGAGCGTGCCGATGCCATACTTGGCAATCGTGAACGCGATCCCGCCGAACGCACCGATCGGCGCCAGGTGCATGACGATGCGCACCACGCCGAACATGCCCTGCAAGAACATGTCGAGGCCGTCCACCAGCGGCGTGACCTTGGGACCGAGGCGACTGAGCGCGAACGAGAACAGCAGCGAGAACAGGATGATCTGCAGCATATTGCCCTGCGCAAAAGCGCCGACCACGCTGGCCGGCACGATATTCATCAGGAAGTCCAGCGTGGTGTGATGCTCGGCCGCCGCCGTATAGCTCTTGATGGACGCGGTGTCGATGTGGGCGGGATCGATATTCATCCCCACGCCCGGCTGCACCAGGTTGACCACCACCAGCCCGAACACCAGTGCGACCGTCGAGCAGATCTCGAAGTAGATCATGGCCTTGGCGCCCACCCGTCCGGTTTCCTTCACGGTTCCCATGCGGGCAATGCCGACCACCACCGACGCGAAGATGATCGGCGCGAGCAGCATCTTGATCAGCTTGATAAACAGGTCGCCGAGCGGCTTGAGCTCGACGCCGATATTCGGATAGAAATGCCCGAGCAAAATGCCCGCAGCCAGGCCGATGATGACTTGTATGTACAGCGTGGACGCCAGTTTTCTGATGCGTTGCGCAAGCATGGTGGTCTCCTCCATCAAACTTTGGGCGAGCACGGGCCGGGGCCCGCAAGCCGTACTGCCCGCGCCCGACGCATGCTCTATGTGGAATGCAACACACCCGGCGCAAGCTCTCTGGCCCGCTGCACGGGTGGCACTAAAAGTATCAGGCGGCCAGCTTGACCATTTCGCGATACAGGTCGGCCTTGCCCTCGAAACCGATGCCGGGCAATTCCGGCAGCAGGATGTGGCCGTTATCGACGGTCACGCCATCCGGGAAGCCGCCGTAGGGCTGGAACAGGTCGGGATACGACTCGTTGCCGCCCAGCCCCAGGCCGGCCGCGATGTTGAGCGACATCTGGTGGCCGCCGTGCGGGATGCAGCGCTTGGGCGACCAGCCGTGTTCGCGCAGCATGTCGAGCGTGCGCAGGTATTCGACCAGGCCGTAGCTGAGCGCGCAGTCGAATTGCAGCCAGTCGCGGTCGGCGCGCATGCCGCCGTAGCGGATCAGGTTGCGTGCGTCCTGCATCGAGAACAGGTCTTCGCCGGTGGCCATCGGGTTTTTATAGTAATTGCGCAGCGTGGCTTGCAGTTCGAAGTCGAGCGGGTCGCCCGGCTCTTCGTACCAGAACAGGTCGTACTGCGACAGCGCC
Source organism: Duganella sp. FT27W (assembly GCF_009295655.1). Lineage (NCBI taxonomy): Bacteria > Pseudomonadati > Pseudomonadota > Betaproteobacteria > Burkholderiales > Oxalobacteraceae > Duganella > Duganella sp. FT27W. The sequence continues at coordinate 167,667 of NZ_WHIV01000001.1, read as the reverse complement.
TTGGCGTACTTCACCGCCGTGTCGAGGTCGAAGCGGCCGTTGGCGTCCACCGCCAGTTTCTGGCCGTCCTGCAGCACGCTCAGCACCGAGTCGATGCGGCGCAGGTCTTCGTCGAGATCGGCGCCGCCGATTTTCTTTTTCACCACCGTGTAGCCGCGGTCGATGTAGCTGCGCATCTCGTCCTTGAGCTTGCCGTGATCCTGGCCCGGGTAGTAATAGCCGCCGGCCGCATACACGAAAATCTTGCGGTCGGCCTGGCCGTTGCCGTAGCGGTCGGCCAGCAGCTGGAACAGCGGCTTGCCTTCGATCTTGGCCACCGCATCCCACACCGCCATGTCGATGGTGCCGATCGCCACCGAGCGTTCGCCGTGGCCGCCCGGCTTTTCGTTGGTGAACATGCAGTTCCAGATTTTATGCGGATCGAGATTGGTGCCGGCATCGTCCACCAGGCTGGCCGGGTCGGCTTCCAGGATGCGCGGGATGAAGCGCTCGCGCATCAGGGTGCCCTGGCCGTAACGGCCGTTGGAATTGAAACCGTAGCCGATCACCGGCTTGCCGTCGCGGATAACGTCGGTGACCACGGCCACCAGGCTCAGGGTCATCTTGCTGAAGTCGATGTAGGCGTTGCGGATCGGGGAGCTGATCGGAACGGTTTTTTCGCGGATTTCTACGATTTTCATGCGGTTCTCCTGTCAAAGTGAAACCAGTCTACTCTTGAATTACACTGTTAAAATTCACCTGAATTGAAACCTTTATTCACTTAAAATGAAAACCGACACCGCGCCCGACCTGACCTTTTTCGTGCTGCTAGCCAAGCTGGGCAGCATGAGCGCCACCGCCCGGGAGCTGGGTGTCACTCCGCCCGCCGTCACCAAGCGTTTGAGCCTGATGGAGCAGCGCCTTGGCGTGCGCCTGGTCAACCGCACCACGCGCCGCATCAGCCTGACCAACGAGGGCGAATCGTACCTGGCGCAAGCCTCGCACATCCTGCACCAGATCCGCGAGATGGAGGAGTCGGTCGCCAGCGGGCGCGCCGCGCCCAAGGGCCTGCTGCGGGTAAACGCGACGCCGGGTTTCGGCCGCACGCGCATCGCGCCCATCGTCTCGCGCTTTGCCCATGCCTACCCGGAAGTGGAAGTGGAACTGCACCTGACCGACCGCCCCATCAGCCTGGTGGAAGAAGCGTACGACCTGGCGATCCGCTTCGGCGAGCTGCCCGACACGCGCCTCACCGCCCGCAAGCTGATGGCCAACCGGCGCTTTTTATGCGCGTCGCCCGGCTACATCAAAAAGGCGGGCGAGCCGCACACGCCGGCCGAACTGCATCGCCACCGCTGCATCCTGCATCGCCAGAACGACGACGTGTACGGCACCTGGCGCCTGCAGAAGGGCAAAGTGGAAGAACTGGTGAAGGTGCGCGGGGCCGTGTCCAGCAACGACGGCGACATCGTCATGCTGTGGGCACTGGCCGGCCACGGCATCGTCCAGCGCTCCGAGTGGGATGCCGCCAAGTACCTGGCCAGCGGGCGCCTGCGGCAGGTGATGCGCGACTACACCCTGCCCGACGCCGACCTCTATCTGTATTACCTCAGCCGCCAGAACCAGCCGGCCAAGGTGCGCGCGTTTATCGACTTCATCGCCGGCGAATTCGAGCAGGCATCAAGCCTCGCCTGATGCTTCGAGCTGCGCAACGTGCGCCAGCCAGCGGGCCACGGTGTCCAGTTCGGCCGCGGAGAAGCCGTCCGCCAGCCGCACATTGAGCTCCTTGAGCACGGCGCCGGCCTGCACGCTGGCTTGCGCGCCGGCGGCAGTCAGTTGCAGGCGCGTGAGCCGGCCATCGTGCGCATCGTTCACGCGCTCCACCAGCAAAGCCGCCTCCATGCGCTTGGAAAGGTTGGTGACCGCCGCCGGCGCCACTGCCAGCGCGGTCGCGATCTCGCCCACCGTGGCCTGGTTGCGCGAGGCCAGGAAGAACAGCAAGCCCGCCTGCGCCGAACTGGCGCCGTCCCACGCCTGCGGCCGGGTCTCGACCCAGCGCTGCAAGGCGCGCTGGGCGCGGTTGAGCAGGAACACCAGGCGCGGCCTGGCGCGCTGCGCGCTCATGGCGCTTCCTTCGGCGCGGTTGCCTTCTCGCGCAGCCAGTCCACCACCTGTGGCCACAGCGACACGCCGGCGCGCTGGCGGAAAAACCCCATGTGACCGATGGCGGCCAGGCCGGCATCGCGCGGAGCGACCTGGCGCCGCTCCACCGTGGTATTGATCAAAGGTGCTGTCAGCATGCCGATAGCTTCTGGATTGGCCCACGGATCGTCCGCAAAACCGAGCACCAGCAGCGGCACCCGTACCCGGGCCATGCGCGCCTGCGCATCCATGGCGGGATCGTCGAAAAAATACCGGGGCAGCGCCGTCCAGCGGCTCCACTGGCGCATCACGCCGGCCGGCAGATCCTCCCCCAGGCCCAGTTTGCGCGCGGGCATATAACCGCAAATGGTGGTGAGCAGCGGCGTAAGCACCCGCATCACGAACCGGATACGCAACCGCTCGGCCAGCCCGGTCACGGTGGCCGTCACACCCGCGTGGGAGGCCACCAGCACCGCGCCGTGCAGCAGGTTTGTTGTGCTGTTCAGGGCCAGCGCGTGGCCGCCCAGGCTGTGGCCCACAGCCAGCAGCGGCAGTTCAGCAAACCGCGCGGCGGCCCAGCGCGTGACGGCGCCCACGTCATCCTCGAGCCAGTCGGCCATGGTGACGTCCATGCCGCGCAGGCTGGCCGGGCGCGAACGGCCGATGCCGCGATAGTCATAGGTCACCACATGAAAACCGGCTGCGGCCAGGTGGCGGGCGAACGGCTCGTAATAGCGCTGGGCGATGCCGGTGCCGGGGTGAACCAGCACCACGGCGAGAGGCGCAGTGCTGATCCACACGCTGGCGGCGATGGTTTGCCGGTTGGGCAGGACGATGCTGACGGATTCCATGAATTTCCCATTTTCGTTAACGTGTTAACGACTTTATAGCATGGTTTGACCGACTTGGTGAAATTGCCACAATCGCCGGCACCCGGTATCATGGCGCAGTTTTGGTGCTCGCTGCTACCGGCCGCAGTTAAACGGTAAACACGCGTCGGGAGGCCGGCGGTAAACGTGTGCTGTCCCCGCAACGGTAAAACAGGCGCTGGCGCGTTGTCACGATGCGCCGGCAAGTAAGCTCAATAGTCCACTGTGCAGCGAGGTTACCCTCGGCATGGCTGCTGCCTGCTCTGCTGCTGGCCGCCCTGCCCGCGCTTGCCCACGCCGCCGCCGACGACAACCAGCCGCTCCAGCAAGTCAAAGTTTCCGCCAGCCTGATCCCCCTCGGCGTGGCCGATTCCGCCAACCAGGGCATGGTCACCGCCAAGCAGCTGGAAAACCGCCCGCTGCTATGCACCGGCCGCGCCTGGACCTGTACTGCAATTTTACGTATGTGCTGGACGACCCCGAACACGGCGACCAGTTTCACCAGGCCGAGAGCCGGCAAATCCTGGGGTTGAACGCCGAGCGCACCTGGCAGCACAAGCTGGGCTCCTTCGCGTCGGAGATCGCCATCGGCGTGCAACTGCCCCAGGATCGCCTCTCTCCGGTCGGCCTGTATCTGAGCGAGGAGCGGCGCCGCCTGTCCACCGTGCGCGAGGATGAAGTGAAGGAGCGCAGCAGCGCGCTGTACTTCTCCAACAGCACCACCTGGACGCCGTGGCTGCGCACCGCCGCCTGGCAGCTCGACCTCGAGTCGGAATTGATCTTCATCGGCGACGCCGGCACCACCGAAGCGGGCCGCCCCAGCCGCCGCCACGGCGTGGAGCTGACCAATTTCTACTCGCCCGCCAAGGACTGGATCATCGACGCCAACCTGGCCTGGTCGCACGCGCGTTTCCGCGATAGCGACCCGGCCGGCGACTTCATCCCCGGCTCGATCAGCCGCACCGCATCGGTTGGCGTATCGGGGGAAGCCGGACCGTGGTCGGGCGGCATGCGGTTGCGCTATTTCGGCCCGCGCGCGCTGGTGGAAGACGACTCGGTGCGTTCGCCATCATCCACGCTGGTCAACATGAAGCTCGGCTACAAGCTGGCAGCCAATCTCAAGCTGACGGTAGAGGTGCTCAACCTGCTCAACCGCCGCGTGAGCGACATCGATTACTACTACGAGTCGCAACTGCCGGGCGAGGCGGCGCCGGTGGCGGATATTCATACCCATCCGGGGGAGATGCGCACGCTGCGGGCGGGATTGGCCTGGAGGTTTTAGCGGCGGTCGCGCATAATCAGGCATCCTCCAGCACAAGACATCCACCATGCGCTATCCAACCACGCCCCATCCGGTTGCGGCAAGTTATGCCGCCGCCTTTATTGTGTTATTACCCATCCTGGCAATGGCTGCTTCTGAACTCTATGCAGAGCCAACGGGCAGCCTCGATGCCGAACACGTCGATGATTCAGGAATGCGTGCCGTAGGGCTGGTCTTTATAGCCGCACCGTTCATGTACCTGCTTGCCGTGCCGGTTAGTTACGCGGCCGGGTTGCTGCTGATGAAGCTGGGGTTGCGTCGCCTGCGCCGGTTCCTGGCCGGTGCGGCTGCCATCGCCTTACTGACCGCGCTCGTGCTGGGCCTGGGCTGTGCTGCCCTGGCAGGCTCCGGATCGAGCCAGACGCTGCAGGTCATCGGCATCGGCGCCGTGTTTTTGGTTGCCAGCACCCTGCCAGCTGCGCTCTGCTGGTGGTACCTGGCGGTGTCGCCGCTGCGCGAATAAAAAAACCCCGGCCAGCCACGCGGGCTGGTCGGGGTTTTTTCGATCACGCAATCGTTACACGTTCACGGTATCGGCCACCGAGCTGAATTCCTCGATCTTGTCGAAGTTCATATAGCGGTAGATGTCGGCCGAATTCGCATCGAGCACGCCGGTGTGCTGCATGTACTCTTCGCGGGTCGGGATGCGGCCCAGCAGCGAGCAGACCGACGCCAGTTCGGCCGACCCCAGGTACACATTGGTTTCGATACCGAGGCGGTTCGGGAAGTTACGGGTGGACGTGGACATTACGGTCGCGCCCTTGCGGATCTGCGCCTGGTTACCCATGCACAGCGAGCAGCCCGGCATTTCCATGCGCGCGCCGGTGCGGCCCAGGGTGCCGTAGTGGCCTTCGGTGGTCAGCACCTGCTGGTCCATCTTGGTCGGCGGCGCGATCCACAGGCGTACCGGGATGTCCGATTTGCCTTCCAGGACCTTCGAGGCGGCGCGGAAGTGGCCGATGTTGGTCATGCACGAACCGACGAATACGTCGTCGATCTTGGCGCCGGCCACGTCGGCCAGGGTCTTCACGTCGTCAGGGTCGTTCGGGCAGGCGACGATCGGCTCGTGGATGTCGGCCAGGTCGATTTCGATGACGGCGGCGTATTCGGCGTCGGCGTCCGGCGCCAGCAGTTCCGGCTTGTCCAGCCAGGCCTGCATGGCCTTGATGCGGCGCTCCAGCGTGCGCTGGTCGAGGTAGCCGTTGGCGATCATCCACTTCATCAGCGTGATGTTCGAGGTCATGTACTCGATGATCGGCTCTTTATCGAGGTGCACCGTGCAACCGGCAGCGGAGCGCTCGGCCGACGCGTCGGACAGTTCGAACGCCTGTTCCACTTTCAGCTGCGGCAGTCCTTCGATTTCCAGGATGCGGCCGGAGAAGATGTTCTTCTTGCCCTTTTTGTCCACCGTCAGCATGCCCTGGCGAATCGCGTACAGCGGAATGGCGTTGACCAGGTCGCGCAGGGTGACGCCAGGTTGCATGGTGCCCTTGAAGCGCACCAGTACCGATTCCGGCATATCGAGCGGCATCACGCCGGTCGCTGCGGCAAACGCCACCAGGCCCGAGCCGGCCGGGAACGAGATACCGATCGGGAAACGGGTGTGCGAGTCGCCACCGGTGCCGACGGTGTCGGGCATCAAGAGGCGGTTGAGCCACGAGTGGATCACGCCGTCGCCCGGACGCAGTGCCACGCCGCCACGGTTTTCGATAAAGGTTGGCAGTTCGCGGTGCATTTTGACGTCCACCACTTTCGGGTAGGCGGCGGTGTGGCAGAACGACTGCATCACCAGGTCGGCCGAGAAGCCCAGGCATGCCAGGTCTTTCAGCTCGTCGCGGGTCATCGGACCGGTGGTGTCTTGCGAGCCCACGGTGGTCATCTTCGGTTCGCAGTAGGTGCCAGGACGAATGCCCTCGCCTTCCGGCAGACCGCATGCACGGCCGACCATTTTTTGCGCCAGCGAGAAGCCACGGCCGCTATCGACCGGGTTTTGCGGCAGGCGGAACAAGGTCGAGGCCGGCAGACCCAGCGCTTCACGCGCCTTGGTGGTCAGGCCACGGCCGATGATCAGCGGAATACGGCCACCGGCGCGCACTTCGTCGAACAGCACGGGCGACTTGACGGTGAATTCGGAGATCACCACGCCATCCTTGAGTGCCTTGCCGTCGTATGGACGCAGTTCGACCACGTCGCCCATTTCCATTTGCGTGACATCGAGTTCGATCGGCAGCGCGCCGGCGTCTTCCATGGTGTTGTAGAAGATCGGAGCGATCTTGGTGCCCAGGCACACGCCGCCAAAACGCTTGTTCGGGATGAACGGAATGTCTTCGCCGGTAAACCACAGCACCGAGTTGGTAGCCGACTTGCGCGACGAACCGGTACCGACCACGTCACCGACGTAGGCGACCAGGTGGCCCTTGGCCTTCAGCGCTTCGAGCTGTTTCAACGGGCCGATCTTGCCCGGTTCTTCCGGGTTGATGCCGGGACGCGGGTTCTTCAGCATCGCCAGCGCGTGCAGCGGAATGTCGGGACGGGTGGTGGCGTCCGGTGCCGGCGACAGGTCGTCGGTATTGGTTTCGCCGGTGACCTTGAACACGGTGATGGTCAGGCTTTGCGGTACTTCCGGACGCGAGGTAAACCACTCGGCGTCGGCCCACGATTGCAGTACTTCCTGAGCGCGTGCGCTGCCCTGGTCGGCCAGCTCTTTGACGTCGTGGAAGTAATCGAACATCAGCAAGGTCTTTTTCAGGCCTTCGGCAGCGATGGCGCCGACGACCGGATCGTCGAGCAGGTCGATCATCGGCTTGATGTTGAAGCCGCCCAGCATGGTGCCCAGCAGGCGGGTCGCCAGCTCGCGCGAGACCAGCGGCGAGGTTTCCGCACCCTTGGCCACGCTGGCCAGGAACGCGCACTTGACCTTGGCGGCATCATCGACGCCGGCCGGTACGCGGTTGGTGATCAGATCGACCAGGAATTCTTCTTCGCCGGCTGGCGGATGCTTCAGGAGTTCGACCAGGTCCGACGTTTGAGCGGCGGACAAAGGCAACGCAGGGATCCCGAGGGATGCACGTTCAGCGACGTGCTGGCGGTAGGCAGCTAGCATGAAAAACTCTCATTCAGGGTGGATAGCGGAAGGAAGCAGGCCAATTTCACCTGTTCCGGCCACTATTGTACCTCAACGAGTCTTATATAAGACATATAATAGGAGACGTCGCGGCGTTTGCATCTCCATAGCAACAAATCAAATGCCATCGCGCCTCAAACCGTTATCATTTCCACCACCACCCGCGTTCCCCGCCCCTGCGCCCCCGCCTCGATCCGCAGTTTTGCCCCATGCCGGGCGGCGATTTCGCGGGCGATCGGCAGGCCGAGGCCGCAGCCGCCGGCCACGTCACTGTTGCTGCCACGGTAAAAGCGTTCAAGCACCAGCGCCCGTTCGTGTGCGGGGATGCCGGGGCCGTCGTCTTCCACCGTCAACCGCAACGGGTGTTCGGCGAGCGCTAACGTCACGGTGCCGCCGACCGGCGTATAGCGGATGGCGTTGTCGATCAGGTTGCCCAGCAGTTCGCCCAGCAGGTGCGGTTCTCCCGCCAGCATCACGCCCTGGTCCGGCCCCTCGTAACCGAGGTCGATATTTTTGGCCAGCGCGCTGTCGGCCCAGCGCTCCACTGCGTGGCGCGCCAGCGCGGCCAGGTCCACCGGCACGTGGCGCAGGTGCTTTTCCCCTTCACGCTCGGAGCGCATCAATGTCAGCAGTTGCTGCGTGACGTGGTGCAGCCGGCCTACCGCGCGATCGACATCGCCCAGCGCGTCGTTGTGTTTGACGGGGTCGTGCTCGCGCAGCACGCGCTGGGTTTGCACTTGCAGCGTCGCCAGCGGTGTGCGCAACTGGTGGGCGGCGTTCGAGATGAAACGCTTTTGCAGCGCCTGTTCTTCGCTCAGCTTGAGGATCAGGCGGTTGATGGCAGTGGTCAGCGGTTCGATTTCGACCGGCATGCGGTCAGTGTCGGCGATCGGCACCAGGCTGTCGGCGTCGTACGTGCCCAGGCTGGCGGCAATGCTGTCCACCTTGCGCAGGTTGCGGGTGACCGCCAGCCAGATGAAGGCGCCGGCCAGCAGCAGCACCGCGATTTGCAGCGGCGCCCATTGCGCCAGTAGCTTGCCGGCCATGTGTTCGCGTTTTTGCATGGTCTCGGCCACCAGGATGCGCACGGTGTCGTCAACGCCGCCGGGCGCGGCCTGCTCCAGCGCCACCACGCGCACGCTGGTGCCATTCACGGTCGCGTCGTAGTAGCGCGGCTGGTTCAGAGCCGGTGCTCGCGGCGGCGCCGGCAATGCGGCATTGCGCAGCAAGGTCCCCTGCCGCGTGGACGATGCCTGCCAGTAGATGCGGTCCACCCGGTCCCACTCCAGCACTTCGATGGCCGCCGGCGGCAGCGCCAGTGCGACATGGCCGTCTTGCGCCTTCACTTGCGCGGCCAGCGTCATGGCCGAATCGAGCAGCCAGCGGTCGTGCACCACATTGCCCACGTGGCGCGCAATGGCCATGCCGCCGACGGCGCCCAGCGCCAGCACCAGCAGCAAAGGAACCGACAGGTGCAGCAGCAGGCGGCGCCGCAAACTCGGGCGCGCCAGATTAACCATGGGCGCCAGCCTCGATGCGGTAGCCCAGGCCACGCAAGGCGCGGATCATCGCGTCGGACTGCGCGTCGGCCAGCTTGCGCCGCAGGCGGCTGATGAACACTTCGATCATGGCGGGATTCTTCTCGTCGGCATGGTCGTAGAGTTCATCGACGAACTGCGATTTGCTCACCACCCGGCCCGGGCGGCGCAGCAGCATTCCCAGCACCGTGGCTTCGGCAGCGGTCAGCCCCAGCTCGCGACCATGCACGCTCGCCTGCCGCGTGGCCGGTTCGAAATCGATATCGCCAAAACTTACACGCGACACCTGCGGCAGGCCGCGCCGCAGCAGCGCGCGCAGCCGCGCTTCCAGTTCGGGCAGCTCGAACGGTTTGGCCAGGTAGTCGTCGCCGCCGGCATCAAGCCCCGACACGCGGTCGTCGAGATCGAAGCGCGCAGTTAGGATCAGCACCGGCGCGGCCAGGCCGCCCGCGCGCAGGCGGCGCAGCACTTCCAGGCCGTCCATGTCGGGCAGACCCAGGTCGAGGATCACCAGGTCGTAGGTGTTGGCAGCGCAGGCGGCCATCGCCGCGCGGCCGTCTGCGGCAACATCGGCGGCGTAGCCCGACTGGGCCAGTGAGCTGCACAGGCCATGCGCGAGTTCGCGGTCGTCTTCAACAATCAGGAGCGGCATCGGCAATCTATGAGGGCAAGGTTCAGGCAAGGTAGCGCCAGTAACATGCGGCGCAACGCTGGCACTACGCCGCGCATTGTAACCGAGGCCGCCCTGTTTGACGGGACGGGCCGGAACCAACGGAAAACCGATGAAGAACAAGTACTGGATGGGAGCTGGCGCCTTGGTGCTGGCAGCAGCAGCGGTGTCGGGGTCTTACCTGTGGTCGCAGCCCACGCAGGCCAAGAGCGTCGCCACAACGTCAACCGCGTCAGCCGCGCCGCCACCAGTCGCCAACGGCACGCAGGAATTGCGCTTCGCGGCTGGCGCCCCGCAACTGGACATGCTGCGCGCCCAGCCCATGCCGGCGCTGCCGGTGCCGATGGGGGCGGCGTTGAACGCGCGCCTGGTCGTGGACGAAGACGCCACCGCGCGCCTGGGCTCCGGCCTGGCCGGCCGCGTGTTGCTGGTAAAGGCGGCGCTCGGTGAACAGGTGCGTGCCGGCCAGTTACTGGCCGAGATCGACGCGCCGGAACTGGGCACCGCGCAGGCCGACGTGGACAAGGCTCGCTCCGACGAGGCGCGCAAGCGTCTGGTGGTCGAGCGCGCACGGGTGCTGGGCGCGGGCGAAGGCATCGCCGGGCGCGAGCTGGAAGCGGCGGAAGCCGACCTGGTGGAAGCGCAAGCGGAATCGGCGCGCGCCCGCCAGCGCATGGCCAACCTGAACGCGGCCGGCATGCGCGTGCGCGGCCAGCGCCTCGAAATCGTCAGCCCGATTGCCGGCGTGGTGGTGGAGCGCGCGATCACGCCCGCGCTGGAAGTGGGTCCCGATTCATCCTCGCCGCTGTTCGTGGTTACCGATCCGCGCAAACTGTGGCTGCTGATCGATGTGCCCGAAGCGCTGGTGGCGCAGGTGCGCCCCGGCGTGCGCGTGGACGTGGAAAGCGATGCGTATCCCGGCGAGCATTTCACCGCCACCGTCATGCAGCGCGGCCAGGCGGTCGATCCCGACACGCGCCGCGTGGTGGTGCGCGCGCGGCTCGACAACGCCGCCGGCAAGCTGCTGCCCGAGATGTTCGTGCGCGCCGCGCTGTTGCAGGAAAGCGGCCACGCGGTGCGCGTACCCAACGGCGCGCTGGTCAACCGCGGCCTGTACACCTATGTGTTCGTGGAGACCGCGCCGGGCCGCTACCAGCGGCGCCAGGTCACGCTGCTCACGCGCGGCGGCGACAGCAGCTATGTCGGCAAGGGTCTGGATGAAAACGAGCGCGTGGTCACCACCGGCGCCCTGCTGCTCGACGCCGAAATGAGCGCGCGCGCCGGGAACGCGCCATGATCGACCGCCTGATCGTGTTCGCGCTGCGCCAGCGCGTGTTCGTGCTGGTGCTGGTGGCGGCGTTGACGGGCTTCGGCTTTTACGCGCTGTCGAACCTGCCCATCGAAGCCTTCCCCGACGTGCAGGACGTGCAGGTACGGGTGATCTCGCAACAGACCGGCCAGGCGCCCGAGGACATGGAGCGCACCGTCACCCTGCCCATCGAGCGCGAAGTAGCCGGCATTCCGCGTCTGACCAACGTGCGCTCGGTGACCATGACCGGGCTGTCCATCGTCACCCTCACCTTTGCCGACGACACCGACAATTATTTCGCCCGCCAGCAGGTGATCGAAAAGCTGGCCGGCGCCGACCTGCCCGACGGCGTCAAGCCCGAGCTGGCGCCGCTGTCCACGGCCGTGGGTGAAGTCTATCGTTACACCATCGACGCGCCGGGCCTGTCGGAAACCGAGATCCGCACCCTGCAGGACTGGACTATCCGCCCTGCGCTGCGCATGACGCCGGGCGTGGCCGACATCACCAGCTTCGGCGGCGCCATCCGCGAATACCAGGTGGAGGCCGACCCGTTTTTGCTGCGCAAGTACCAGGTCACGCTCGACCAGCTCAAACAGGCCATCGGCCAGGGCACCGGCAACGCCGGCGGCGGCCTGGCCAGCCTGGGCGACGCCACGCTGATCGTGCGCTCGGCCGGCTTGTACGCCAGCCTGGCCGATATCGAAAAAGTGGTGATCGCTGCGCGCCAGGGCCGCGCCATCACGGTGGCCGACGTGGCGAAGGTGCAAACGGGCGAGCGCCCGCGCTTCGGCATCGTCGGCGCCGACCAGCGCGACAGCATCGTGGAAGGTATCGTCACCATGACCAAGGGCGGCAATCCGTCCAAGATCAACGCCGACCTCAAGGAGCGCATCGCGCAGCTGGAAAAGCGCCTGCCCGCCGGAGTAAAAATCGTGCCGATCTACGACCGCACGGATCTCGTCAAACACACGGTATTCACGGTGGCGGAAAACCTGGTGATCGGCGCGCTGCTGGTGATTGTGGTGCTGGCGATCTTCCTGTCCAACTGGCGCGCGGCGCTGATCGTCGCCACCGTGATTCCGTTGTCGCTGCTGTTTGCGTTCATCCTGATGAATGCCTACGGCGTGTCGGCCAACCTGATCTCGCTGGGGGCTGTCGATTTCGGCATCATCATCGACAGCGCGGTGGTGATCGTGGAAGCCTTGATGGTGCGCATGGCGCTGATGGGTACCGGCGAGATCAATTCGGTGCAGTCGCGCATGCAGGTGCTGCACCGGACCATGCGCGACATGGCGCACCCGGTGCTATTCTCCAAGGCCATCATCATCGTCGCGTTTGTGCCCATCTTCACCTTCCAGCGCGTGGAAGGGAAAATCTTCACGCCGGTCGCGCTCACGCTCACATTTGCCCTGATCGGTTCCGTGCTGCTGACCTTTACACTGCTGCCCACGCTGCTGGCGCGCACCATCGAAAAGCGTCCGCTCAGCGAAAAGCACAAGCCGTGGCTCGAGCGCCTGCAGCAGCGCTACGGCGCTCTGCTGGAACGCACCATGCGCCGTGCAAAACCGATATTATGGCTGTCGGCCATCCCGGTGGTGATCGCGTTTGCGCTGGCGCCGCGCCTCGGCAGCGAATTCATGCCCAAGCTCGACGAGGGCAATATCTGGCTCACCATCACGCTGCCCACGTCGGCGTCGCTGGAGACCACCAAGGATGTCGAACGCCTGGTGCGCGCCAAGCTGCTGGCATATCCGGAAGTGTCCCACGTGATCAGCCAGGCCGGCCGTCCTGACGACGGCTCCGACCCGAAAGGTCCGAACAACCTGGAAACGCTGGTGGACCTCACACCGCGCAAGCAGTGGCGCTTCGCCGACAAGGAGGCGCTGGTGGCCAGCATGTCGGCCAGCCTGGCGCAGATACCGGGGCTGACCACCAACTTCTCGCAGATCATCCAGGACAACGTGGAGGAATCGCTGTCGGGCTTTCGCGGTGAGATCGTCGCCAAGATCAGCGGCAGCGATCTGAACATCCTGGAAAACCACGCCCAGCACCTGGTGGAAATCATCGAGAAAATTCCCGGTGCGGTGGACGTCGATGCCACGCGCATCGGCGGCCAGAGCGAAGTGGTGGTCACCCCCGACCGCACCCGCCTGGCGCGCTATGGCATCACGGTCGGCGACGTCAATGCGCTGGTGGAGCAGGCGCTGTCCGGTAACGCCGTCACCAGCTACTTCGAGGAAGACCGCCGCTTCGACGTGGTGCTGCGCATCCGCGCGGCCGACCGTGCCAGTGTGGATGCCATCGGCGCGCTGCAACTGTCGGTACCGGGCACCAGGGTGGGCGACGGCCCGGGCACGGTGGCGCTGGCCGACGTGGCCACCATCGAGATCCGCCAGGGCGTTTCGCGCATCCTGCGCGAAGCCGGTTCGCGCACGGTGATCGTCAAGATGAATTTGTCGGGCCGCGACCAGGGCAGCTTCATCGACGAGGCCCAGCGCAAGGTGGCCGAACAGCTGCATCTGCCTGCCGGCTACGAAATCACCTGGGGCGGCCAGTTTGAAAATTCGCAGCGCGCCACCAAGCGCCTGGCGGTGATCATCCCGCTCACCATCTTGCTGATGTTCTCGCTGCTGTTCTGGGCCTTCCGCTCGGTACGGCTGGCGGCGCTGGTGCTGGGCATGGTGCCGTTTACCATGATCGGCGGCTTCGCGGCGCTGGCGCTCGGCGGGCTGCACCTGTCGGTGTCCGCAGCCGTGGGCTTCATCGCGGTGGCCGGCATATCGGTGCAGAACGGCGTGATCATGGTGGAAGAAGTGATGCAGCGCGTGCGCGAAGGCGCTGCCGTGCGCCTGGCGATCGCCGAAGGTGCGGTGGTGCGCCTGCGGCCGATCCTGATGACGGCGCTGATGGCGGGCATGGGCCTGCTTCCGGCCGCGCTCTCGCAGGGCATCGGCAGCGAAACCCAGCGCCCGTTCGCCTGCGTGATCGTCGGCGGCATCATCAGCGGCACCATTTTCACCCTGCTGGTGCTGCCGTTGGCGCTCAAGCTGTTCGGGAATTTCTCCGAACCGGAACAACCTGCCCTTCCCGACCCGGCCACGCCATGAACAAACATTTACTGACCGTCGGCGCCCTGGCGCTGCTGGCTGCCGGCTGCAGCGTCGGTCCCGAACATAAACGCCCTGCCATCGCACTGCCGGCGGCCTATACCGACACGCCCGCCACCACGGAAGCGGCGCCACGCTACGCGCTGCAACAAGATATCCAGCGCGACTGGTGGACGCTGTTCCGCTCCCCGGCGCTCGACGCCCTGGTGGAGCAGGCATTCCGCGCCAATCCGTCGGTGCGCGAGGCGCAGGAGGCGTTGCGGGCGGCGCAGGAAAATGTGCTCGCCCAGCGCGGCTATTTCTATCCGACCGTGCAGGCGGGCTACTCGCCGGCGCGCAACAAGGTGGCCGGCAACCTCGGTGGCAATTCGCCCGGCATCCAGGGGAACGGCACCGTGATCAGCACGAAAGAAGGCACGCCCGCCAGCGAAGGCGGCAAGGCGCCGTACACCGCACCGGTGCTGTACAACTTCCACACCGCCCAGCTGACGGTGGGCTACACGCCCGACGTGTTTGGCGCCAACCGGCTGGAAACGGCCTCGCTGGCGGCGCAGCAGCGGGCCGAGCGCCTGCAACTGGAGGCGACCTACATTACGCTGGCGTCGAACATCGCGGCGGCGGCATTCCAGGACGCGCTGCTGCGGCGCCAGATCGACGTGGTGGAACAGATGATTGCCGCCAGCGGCCAGGCGGTAGCGCTGGCGCGCCGCCAGCGCGATGCCGGCTACACGGCCCGCCAGGAACTGGCGGCGCAGCAGAATGCCGCCGCCCAGGCCAGGCAGCAACTGCCGCCGCTGCGCCTGCAGTTCGAGCAGAATCGCGAACTGCTGCGGGTGCTGGCCGGCGTGGCGCCCGGCGGCGCGGTGCCGGCGTTTACGCTGGCGTCGTTCCAGCTGCCGCAGCAACTGCCGCTGTCGCTGCCATCGCAACTGATCGAGCAGCGCCCCGACATCCGCATGGCCGAAGAGGGTTTGCGCGCCGCCACCGCGCAGGCGGGCGTGGCGCGCGCGGCGCGGCTGCCGCAGTTTTCCATCAGCGCCACGGCAGGCGGCGCGGCCAGCCAGTTCGGCCAGATGTTCTGGAACAGCGGTAAATTCTTCGACGTGACCGCCAGCCTGCTGCAACCGCTGTTCGACGGCGGCACCCTGAAACACCGCGAGCGCGCCGCCAATGCAGCGATGCGCGCCGCCGTGGCCGCGTACCAGTCGGCCGTGGCGCAGGCGTACCAGAACGTGGCCGACGTGCTGCATGCGATCGACGCCGGCAACGACGCGCTGGCGGCGGCACAGGAAGCCCGCGACGCCGCCGACACCATGCGCGACCTGGCTGTGCGCCAGCACGCCAACGGCTACCTGGACCGGCTGGCCCTGATCGCCGCCGAGCAGGAATCGTGGCAGGCGCAGTTGGCGCTGGCCCAGGCCGAAGCGAGCCGGCTCGGTGACGCGGCGGCGCTGTTCCAGGCGCTTGGTGGCGGCTGGTGGCATCGCACGGATAACGGCGCCGACGTCGCAGCTGTCAGTCCGCCACCTTGATCACCACCTTGCCGAACGGTCCCCGGGCCAGGTGCTCGAACGCCTGCACCGCCTCGTCGAACGCGTACACCCGGTCGATCACCGGCTTGATGCCATGCCGGTCGAGGAAAGGATTCATGCGGTCGAACGAGGTGCGGGGCGCCACCGCAATGCCACGGATCGTGGTCTGGCGGAAGATCACCGGCATCAGTTGCAGCTGCGTGGTCTGCCCGGTCAGGAAACCTACCTGGGCGATCACGCCGGCAGCCTTGGTCGCCTGCACCGACTGGTTCAGGCCTGCGCCGCCAGCCACGTCGATGGTGATGTCCACGCCCTTGCCACCGGTGAGCGCCAGCACCTCGCGCTCCCAGTCCGGGTGGGTGCGGTAGTTGATGCCGTCGCTCACGCCGAACGCTTTCGCTTTGGCCAGGTTGGCGTCGCTGCTGGACGTGGCGATCACGCGGGCGCCGTGGGCGGCGGCGATCTGCGCGGCAAAGATCGAGACGCCGCCGGTGCCCTGCACCAGCACGGTCTGGCCCGGTTGCAGGCGACCGACGTCCATCAGCGCATACCAGGCCGTAAGCGCTGCAATCGGCAGGGTCGATGCTTCCTCGTCGGTCATGTTCTGCGGTGCGCGCACGGCGCTGTCTTCGTGGATGATCATGTATTCGGCCAGTCCGCCCGGCAGCGGCATGCCGAAACAGTAGGCCGGTTCGTCGGGTCCCGGTTCACCGTCGATCCAGCGCGAATACAGGTGCGAGTTGACGCGGTCGCCGACGGCGAAGCGGGTAACGCCGACGCCGGCGGCCACCACCACGCCCACCGCGTCCGAGACCGGGATCAGCGACTTGGGCACCAGGTGCGGCTCGTAGATGCCATCGACAATCGCCTTGTCGCGGAAGTTAAGTGATACCGCCCCCACCTTTACCAGCAGTTCGCCGGCCTGCGGTACCGGGGTCGGCACCTCGCCCTGTTGCAGGTTGTTCAAACCAAAATCTTTCAGCAGCCATGCCTTCATCGTGTTCTCCTGTAGCGTGAGGACCGGTTGGTGCTCAACGAGAAAGCAGTCTAATTACTTCCCTCGCGTTCAGTAAGTAGCTATGATTCCAGTCTTTCCATCCCCGAAGTCCACAATCCCATGGAAGACCGTTTTGCAGGCATCCGCGAGTTCGTCCTCGCGATCGACAAGGGCAGCATGAGCGCCGCAGCGGCGCTGTTGGGTGTGACCGGTTCCGCCGTCGGCAAAAGCATCTCGCGGCTGGAGGCCCGGCTGGGGGTGCAGCTGCTGCACCGGACCACGCGCCGCATCGATCTCACTACCGAGGGCGAGGCTTACCTGCTCAGTTGCCGGCGCGTGCTGGAAGAACTCGACCAGGCCGAATCGTTCCTGGCCACCGGCCACCGCGAACCGGTGGGCCGGCTGCGCATCGACCTGCCCACCACGTTTGGCCGGCGCCACATCGTGCCGCCGCTGCTGGCACTGGCGGCGCACCACGCAAAACTCGACCTGTCGTTCACGCTGCGCGACCAGGCGGTGGACATGGTTGCCGAAGGCATCGACCTGGCCGTGCGCATCGGCGCGCTGGGCGACTATTCCGATTTGATCGCACGCCGGCTGGGCGACCAGCACATGGTGATCTGCGCAGCGCCCGCCTACCTGGCGCGCAAGGGCACGCCGCGCAGCCACGCCGACCTGGCCGCGCACGACTGCCTGGCAGGCTGGCGCCGCACGGCCAGGTCCACCTGGCTGTTGAAGGATGCAACGGGCGCCATCGCCCCGCACGAAGTGCCGGTGCGCCACGAGCTGCCCGACGGTGACGCCCTGCTCCAAGCCACGCTGGCCGGCTGCGGCCTGGCGCAGTTTCCTGTCTGGCTGGCGGGCGACGCGTTGCGCACCGGCGCCCTGGTGCAAGTGCTGGCCGACATCAGCGGCGGCACGATGCCGATCCACGTGCTGTGGCAAAAGACGTGGCATTTGCAGCCGAAAGTCAGGGTGGCCGTCGATACCCTGGTGGCGCTGGCCGAGAACCGGCCGGACATCTTCGATGCGCGCTCGCCGGCTCCCTGAGCTTAACGCTGCGCCACGGCCTCGGCTTCCGACGCAGTCTGCCAACCGCCGCCGAGCGCCTTGAATGCCGCCACTGCGGCACGCGCTGCTTCGGCTTGCGCCTGCGCGCGCAGGTCCGATGCCTGCAGCAGCTTGTCGTCCGCCTGCAGCACCTCGATCAGGCTCACCACGCCCTTCTGGTAAGCGGAAAACGACGCCTGGCGTGCCTGCTGCCACGCTTGCACGCCCTGCTCCAGCGTGGCGGCCTGGCGGTTGCGCTGATTCATGTCGGTCAACGCATTTTCCACGTCGGCCGTGGCGCGCAGTGCGGACTGGCGGTAGGCCGCCAGTGCTTCGGCCTCCTGCCCGCGCGCTTGGGCGATCTGGGCGTTGATGCGGCCGAAGTCGAACAGGCGCCAGCGCAGTCCCAGCACGGCCGAGGCTTCGCTGGCGCCGCTGGTAAACAGGTTGCCGCCCGAGATGGCGGTGGCGCTGCCGATCATCCCGCTCAGTGAAAACTTCGGATAGAACTCGGCAATTGCCATGCCGATGCGTGCATTGGACGCGGCCAGCCGGCGCTCGGCAACGATCAGGTCGGGGCGGCGGCGCAGCAGGTCGCCCGGGGCGCCAGTGGCCATGACGAGCGCCGCCACCGGGATTGCGTTCGCGATCGTGAGCGGAATTGCAGCTGTATTTTCCGCCGGATTGGCAGCTGGATTTGCAGCTGGATTTGCAGCTGAATTTGAGGCCGCATGGCCTGCTGCATTCGCGCCTGGCATCGCCAGTTGCGCACGATGCGTACCCGGTGCGCTGCCCAGCATGACGTCGAGCGCGTTCATGGCGGTATCCTGCGCAGCTTCCAGCACCGGGACCGAGGAACGCACCTGCGCCAGCGCGCCTTCCACCTGGTGCACTTGCAGCTCGGGGACCAGGCCCTTGTCCAGCAGGAGCTTGAGCGTGGCCAGCAGGTCTTCCTGGGTGCGCACCTGGTGGCGCGCAATGTCAAGCCGCGCTTGCAGACCGCGCAAGGTGATGTAGGTGTCGGCAGTCTGGGCGGCCACTGCCAGCCGGGCGGCGGCAGCGCCAGCGGCGGACGCCTCGTACTCGGCCAGTGCCGCCTCGTGTCCGCGCCGCAGTCCGCCGAACAGGTCGATTTCCCAACCGGCGCCGACGCCTGCTTCGTAGGCGCTGCCATAGCGGTCAAATCCCGGCTGCGAATCGAGCACCCGGCCCAGCGGCGTTTCCACCGACTGGTAGGCGCGCGCGGCCTGGGCGTTCACGTTCGCCGATGGGAGCAGCGCCGCCTGGGCGGCGCCAAGGCCGGCCCGCGCCTGCGCTACCCGGGCCGCCGCCTGCGCCAGGTCGAGATTCTGCGCCAGCGCCAGCGTAATGAGCTGGTCGAGTTGCGGGTCGTCGAAGCGCTGCCACCACCGGGACAGGTCGGCCGACGGTTCCGTGGAAGGGGTCAGGTAATGCTGCGGCAGTTGCAGATCGGGGCGCGCATAGTCGGGCCCCACGGCCGGAGCGGTGGCGCAGCCTGTCACAAAACAGGCTGCCGCCAGCGCAATCAATGGTCGGATCGGGTTCATGGCAGTTCACTAAAGAAGAAAAGATGAGAGTGACTATATCATGATTTAGTCACTTATTGTGAAAATCGGGGATGGGGGTTAAGCTGTCGGCCATGACTACTGCAAACATCAACCATGGCCCGACCCGGGGCCCGGCAGACCATGACGTGCGCGACCAGATCGTCAGCGCCGCCACCGCCCATTTCCGCCTGTACGGCTACGAGAAGACCACGGTCTCCGACCTGGCCAAGGCGATCGGTTTTTCCAAGGCCTATATCTACAAGTTCTTCGAATCGAAGCAGGCCATCGGCGAACAGATTTGCGCCACCTGCCTGTGCGAGATCGAGACCGACGTCCGCACTGCCGTCGATGGCGCCGACGGCGCGCCCGAGAAGCTGCGCCGCCTGTTCAAGACCATCGTGGCATCGAGCATGCGGCTGTTTTTCGAGGACCGCAAGCTGTTCGACATCGCCTCCTCGGCCGCCTCGGAGCGATGGGATTCCGCGCAGCGCTACGAGCTGCGCATCCAGGGCATCCTGACCGACATCCTGCGCCTGGGCCGCGAGAACGAAGACTTCGAACGCAAGACGCCGCTGGACGAAACGGTGAGCGCCATCTACCTGGTGCTGCGGCCGTATCTCAATCCGCTGCTGCTGCAATACAGCTTCGACTCCGTTGACCACGCACCGGCCCAGCTATCGAGCCTGGTGCTGCGAAGCTTGTCGAGATGACACTCTTAAATCGATTGTGACCGTTGACATATTTGGTCACTAGTCTCAAAATGAAATCCTGTTTTGTTCACTCACGGGATTTCTATGCCTCGCCGTCTTGTCGCCACCGCTGCCTTGTCCGCCGTTTGCCTGCCCGCCTTGCTGCTGGCGGGCTGCGACAAGCCGGCCCCCTCCGATCCACGCACGCAAGCGCCACTGGTGCGCACCGCCACGCTCAGCGAGGCCGCACGCGGCGCGCGGACGTTTACCGGCACCGTCGCCGCCCGCGTCCAGAGTGAACCGGGGTTCCGGGTCGCGGGCAAAGTCCTCGAACGGCTGGTCGATACGGGCCAGCACGTAAAACGTGGCCAGGTGCTGATGCGCATCGATCCGGTCGACCTGAAACTGGCTGCCGGCGCCCAACTGGAAGCAGTCACCGCAGCAAGGGCGCGCGCCCGGCAAACCGCGCAGGACGAGGCGCGCTACCGCGACCTGCGCGGCACCGGCGCCATTTCCGCCTCCGCCTATGACCAGGTGGCGGCAGCCGCAGACGCCGCGAATGCGCAGTTGAAGGCAGCCGAAGCCCAGGCCGAAGTGGCGCGCAACGCCAGCCGCTACGCCGAGCTGGTGGCCGATGCCGACGGCATCGTCATGGACACCCTGGCCGAACCGGGCCAGGTGGTGGCCGCCGGACAGCCGGTGGTGCGCCTGGCGCGCGCCGGCAGCCGCGAAGCCGTGATCGCGCTGCCCGAGACGCTGCGCCCCCGGTTGGGATCGACCGGGCTGGCCACGCTGTTCGGACAGACCGGACAGGCAGTGCCGGCACGCCTGCGCCAGTTGTCCGACACTGCCGACCGCGCCACCCGCACCTACGAAGCGAGATACGTACTGGAAGGGGCGCTGGCCGCCGCGCCACTGGGTGCGACCGTTACGATTGAGCTGCCCGATGCGACACCGGCAGCGGCCAATGAAGCAGGTAATTCGGCTGTCGGGTCGGCCGCCACCGCCGAGGGGGGTGACACCAAATCGGCGACGAAGGCCGGCTCCAGCACTGACAAGCAGGCAAGAAGTAGCGCGTGGTCAGTACCGATGGGCGCCCTGCACGACGCTGGCAAGGGTCCGGGCGTGTGGCTGGTCCAGGGCCAGCCAGCGCAGGTCACGTGGCGGCCGGTGGCAGTGCAGCGCCTGGGGGACGACGTCGCTATCGTTACCGGTCCGCTCAAATCCGGCGAGCGCATCGTGGCGCTGGGCGCGCACTTGCTGCGCGAAGGCCAAGCTGTACGGCTGGTCGCAGAACCGGTATTCGCAGCGGCTCCGCCAGCCGCAACGGCGGCTACATCTGCAGTGACGGCGGCGTCGGCTGCGCCTGCACCAATTACCAGCGCCGGAGCCAGACAATGAGCGCGGGCCGCTTCAACCTCTCCGCGCTGGCCGTGCGTGAGCGCGCGATTACCCTGTTCCTGATCTTCCTGATCTCGGTCGCGGGCGTGGTCTCGTTCTTCAAGCTCGGTCGCGCGGAAGACCCGGCATTCACCGTCAAGGTGATGACCGTGATCACCGCCTGGCCCGGCGCCACCGCGCAGGAAATGCAGGACCAGGTGGCGGAAAAACTCGAGAAGCGCCTGCAGGAACTACGCTGGTACGAGCGCAGCGAAACCTACACCCGCCCCGGCCTCGCATTCACCACGCTGACACTGCAGGACAGCACGCCGCCGGCCGAGGTGCAGGAACAGTTCTACCAGGCCCGCAAAAAGGTGGGCGACGAGGCGGGCAACCTGCCGCAGGGCGTGATCGGCCCCATGGTCAACGACGAATACGCGGACGTCACGTTCGCGCTGTTCGCGCTGAAGGCCAAGGGCGAGCCGCAGCGCCTGCTGGTGCGCGACGCCGAAACGCTGCGTCAGCGCCTGTTGCACGTGCCGGGGGTCAAAAAGGTCAATATCGTCGGCGAGCAGCCGGAGCGCATCTACGTGGAGTTCTCGCACGAGCGCCTGGCCACGCTGGGCGTGGCGCCGCAGCAGGTGTTCGCCGCACTGAACAACCAGAACGTGTTGACGCCTGCCGGCTCGGTCGATACCAGGGGGCCGCAGGTGTTCATCCGCGTGGACGGCGCGTTCGACCAGCTGCAAAAAATCAGGGACACACCGATCGTGGTGCAGGGCCGCACCTTGAAGCTGTCGGACATTGCCACCGTCAAGCGCGGCTACGAAGACCCGTCGAGCTTCATCCTGCGTAACGGCGGCGAACCGGCCCTGTTGCTGGGCATCGTGATGCGCGACGGCTGGAATGGCCTGGACCTGGGCCAGGCGCTGGACACGGAGGTGGGCGCCATCAACGCCGAACTGCCGCTGGGCATGGGGCTGACCAAGGTCACCGACCAGGCGGTCAATATCGGATCGGCGGTCGATGAATTCATGGTCAAGTTCTTCGTGGCGCTGCTGGTGGTGATGGTGGTCTGTTTCGTCAGCATGGGCTGGCGCGTGGGCATCGTGGTCGCTGCCGCTGTGCCGCTGACATTGGCCGTGGTATTCATCGTGATGGCCGCCACCGGCAAGAACTTCGATCGCATCACGCTCGGCTCCCTGATCCTCGGACTGGGCCTGCTGGTGGACGACGCCATCATCGCCATCGAAATGATGGTGGTCAAAATGGAGGAAGGCTACGACCGCATTGCCGCTTCGGCCTATGCCTGGAGCCACACGGCCGCACCGATGCTGGCCGGTACGTTGGTCACGGCAGTGGGCTTCATGCCCAATGGTTTTGCACGCTCATCGGCGGGCGAATACACCAGCAATATGTTCTGGATCGTCGGCATTGCGCTGATCGCGTCGTGGGTGGTGGCGGTGGTGTTTACGCCGTACCTGGGGGTGAAGATGCTGCCGCAGTTGAAGAAGGTCGAAGGCGGCCACGCAGCGCTGTACGACACGCCACGCTACCGGCGCTTCCGCGACCTGCTGGGCCGCGTGATCGCCCGCAAGTGGGTCGTCGCCGGCGCCGTGGTGGGCCTGTTCGCGCTGGCCATCGGCGGCATGGCCGTGGTCAAGAAACAGTTCTTCCCGGTCTCCGATCGGCCCGAAGTGCTGGTCGAAGTGCAGATGCCGTTAGGTACGGCGATCGGCCAGACCAGCGCCGCCGCCGCCAAGGTGGAGGCATGGCTGGCCAGGCAGCCGGAAGCAAAAATCGTCACCGCCTACATCGGCCAGGGCGCGCCGCGCTTTTATCTTGCCATGGGACCGGAACTGCCCGATCCGTCGTTCGCCAAGATCGTGATCCGCACCGACAGCCAGGACGAGCGCGACGCCTTGAAAGCGCGCCTGCGCGAGGTGGTCGCCGCCGGGCTGGCGCCGGAAGCGCGGGTGCGCGTGACGCAACTGGTGTTCGGCCCGTACTCACCGTACCCGGTCGCCTACCGCGTGAGCGGGCCCGATCCGGCCAGGGTGCGCGACATCGCGGCAGACGTGCAGCATGTGCTTGAGGCGAGCCCGATGATGCGCACCGTGAACAACGACTGGGGCGTGCGCACACCATCGCTGCACTTCACCTTGCAGCAGGATCGCCTGCAGGCGGTGGGCCTGACTTCCACCGCAGTGGCGCAGCAGCTGCAATTCCTGCTCAATGGCCTGCCATTGACGGCCGTGCGGGAAGATATCCGCACCGTGCAGGTCATGGCGCGCTCGGCCGGCGACAACCGGCTCGACCCGGCCCGCATCGCCGACTTCACGCTATCGGGCGCCGACGGCCAGCGCATTCCGCTCTCGCAGGTGGGCACGGTGGACGTGAAGTTCGAAGAACCGCTGGTGCGCCGCCGCGACCGCGTGCCGACGATGACCGTGCGCGGCGATATCGCCGACGGCTTGCAGCCGCCGGACGTCTCCGGCGCCATCACCGCCCAGCTGCAGCCGATCGTCGCCAGGCTGCCCAGTGGCTACCGCATCGTTGAAGCGGGTTCGATCGAGGAATCGGGCAAGGCTACCCAAGCCATGCTGCCGCTGTTCCCGATCATGCTGGCCATTACGCTGTTGATCATCATCTTCCAGGTGCGCTCGATCGCGGCGATGGTGATGGTGTTCCTCACCAGTCCACTGGGTTTGATCGGCGTGGTGCCGACGCTGATACTGTTCGGGCAGCCGTTCGGCATCAATGCGCTGGTGGGCCTGATCGCGCTGTCGGGCATCCTGATGCGCAACACGCTGATCCTGATCGGCCAGATCGACGACAACCAGAAGGCGGGGCTCGATCCGTTCCGCGCGGTGGTGGAAGCGACGGTGCAGCGCTCGCGGCCCGTGATCCTGACCGCGCTCGCCGCCGTGCTGGCGTTCATCCCGCTCACCCACTCGGTATTCTGGGGCACGCTGGCCTATACGCTGATCGGCGGCACCATCGCCGGCACCGTGCTGACGCTGGTGTTCCTGCCGGCGATGTATGCGATCTGGTTCAAGATCGCGCCTCCGGCGCCGGATGCGGCGCCGACCGGTGGGACAGCGCCGGTGTTACACCACTAGGCGCGCGCAGCCGCCTTCGCGCGCGCCGCGTGCAGCTTCTTGTAGCTGTCGATCAGGCGCGCGTGGCGCTCCAGGCCTTCGAGCTGCATGCTCGTTGGCGCGAGGCCATGGAAGCGCACCGTGCCCGCGATGGAGCCGAGCACCGCGTCCATGCGCGCGTCGCCGAACATGCGGCGGAAGTTGACTTCGTAGTCTTCCAGGTCCATGTCGTCGTCGAGTTCCACTTCCAGCACCACGTTGAGCGCCTGGTAGAACAGGCGGCGCTCGACCGTGTTGTCGTTGTACTGCAGGAAGGACTCGACCAGTTCCTTGGCCTCGTCGAAGTTTTTCAACGCCAGGTTGATCAACAGCTTGAGTTCCAGCGTGGTGAGCTGGCCCCATTCTGTGTTCTCGTCGAACTCGATGCCGATCAGGGTGGCGATGTCGCCGTATTCATCGAGCTCGTTGTCGTCCAGGCGTTCGAGCAGCGCTTCGAGCGCGTCGTCGTCCAGGCGGTGCAGATTGAGCACGTCTTCGCGGAACAGCAGCGCCTTGTTGGTGTTATCCCAGACCAGGTCTTCCACCGGATAGACTTCCGAGTAGCCGGGCACCAGGATACGGCAGGCCACCGCGCCCAGGTCGTCGTACACGGCCGTGTAGACTTCCTTGCCCATGTCCTTGAGGATGCCGAACAGCGTGGCCGCTTCCTCGGCGTTGGAATTTTCGCCTTTGCCCGAGAAGTCCCAGTCGACGAAATCGTAGTCGGCTTTGGCGCTAAAGAAGCGCCACGAGACGATGCCGCTCGAATCGATGAAGTGTTCGACGAAGTTGTTCGGTTCCGTCACCGCTTCGCTGGCAAACGTCGGCTGCGGCAGGTCGTTCAGGCCTTCAAAGCTGCGGCCTTGCAGCAGTTCGGTGAGGCTGCGTTCGAGCGCCACTTCCAGGCTCGGGTGGGCGCCGAACGAGGCGAACACGCCACCGGTGCGCGGGTTCATGAGCGTGACGCACATGACCGGGTACACGCCACCGAGCGACGCATCTTTTACAAGCACCGGGAAGCCCTGCTCTTCCAGTCCCTTGATGCCGGCCACGATGCCCGGGTACCTGGCCAGAACTTCCTGCGGCACGTCCGGCAACGCCATTTCGCCTTCGAGGATTTCGCGCTTGACGGCGCGTTCGAAAATCTCGGACAGGCACTGCACCTGCGCTTCGACCAGCGTGTTACCGGCGCTCATGCCGTTGCTGACGTAGAGGTTCTCCACCAGGTTGGACGGGAAGTACACGGTCTCGCCATCGGACAGGCGCGTGTACGGCAGCGCGCAGATGCCGCGTGCGGCGTTGCCGGAGTTGGTGTCGATCAGGTGCGAGCCGCGCAGTTCGCCGTCGGCGTCGTAGATGTCGCGCGTGTAGTCGTCGAGGATCTCGGCGGGCAGCTTGTCGCGGCGGGCCGGCTTGAACCAGCGCTCGTTCGGGTAGTGGACGAAATCGGCGTTGGCGATGTCTTCGCCCCAGTAGCTGCCGGCGTAGAAGTGGTTGTTGTTCAGGCGCTCGATATACTCGCCCAGCGCCGAGGCCAGCGCGCTTTCCTTGGTGGCGCCTTTGCCGTTGGTGAAGCACATCGGCGAATGGGCGTCGCGGATATGCAGCGACCACACGTTGGGCACGATGTTGCGCCACGAGGCGATTTCGATCTTGATGCCCAGGTCGGCCAGCACGCCCGACATATTGGCGATGGTCTGTTCGAGCGGCAGGTCCTTGCCCGGAATGAAGGTGCGGGCGGCGGCATCCGGGTTAAGCGTGAGCAGCGCTTGCGCGTCGGCGTCGAGATTGGCCACTTCTTCGATCACGAAGTCGGGGCCTTCCTGCACCACTTTTTTCACGGTGCAGCGGTCGATCGAGCGCAGGATGCCCTGGCGGTCCTTGTCGGAGATATCGGCCGGCAGCTCGACCTGGATCTTGAAGATCTGTTTATAACGATTTTCCGGATCGACGATGTTGTTCTGCGAGAGACGGATATTCTCGGTCGGGATATTGCGCGTATTGCAATACAACTTCACGAAATACGCTGCGCACAGGGCAGACGACGCCAAAAAATAGTCGAACGGGCCGGGGGCCGAACCGTCGCCCTTGTAGCGGATGGGCTGGTCGGCGATGACCGTAAAATCATCGAACTTGGCTTCGAGCCGCAGCTTGTCGAGAAAGTTGACCTTGATTTCCATGGGAGGCTTCCAATTCTGGTGCTAAAAATGAGATAGCCAGCATTATCGGTCAAATCGGCGCGGCTGCGGGGTTTGCGTAGGGACAAGCGTCAGCTGGCGGCAGCGCGGTGGCACTTGCAACAGACCTCCAAAAGGTATAACCTGAACTTCCATACGGAGGTTATCATGACAGAGAAGGCCCATACCGGTAGTAGCGTTCCCCGCGCCCCACGCACCGCGCCCCTTGATCCCGCCGACCAAGTCAAGCCCGCCAGTTTCGCCGAACTGATGCAGCTGTCGGGAGGCAGCGATGCGGTCGATGCGATACGCATCGGTTTTCCCGCTGGCATGATCAAGGATGCCGGCATCTATTTCGACGTTCCGGCCCAGCGTATTCGCAGCATTGCACGCTTGCCGGAAACCACAGCCCACACCTTGGTCAAGCGTGGCGCGTTGATGGATGCAGCTGCCTCGGAGCGGATGTGGCGGCTGGCGGACTTGATGAGCCTGGCACAAGAAGTGTTCGACGACGAAGAGGCCGCCAAAGCCTGGCTGCGCACGCCCAACCTGACGTTCCACGATACGGCGCCCATGGACTATCTCGATACCGAGCCCGGCGCCATCGCGGTCCGCCAGGTGCTCAACGCCATCGCCACTGGCGGTGCGCTATGAGACTCTGGCGGATCGCTCACCGCAAATACGCGCTCGACAGGCACTGTTCCGGCGCGGCCATGTATGGCGGGCGCTGGAATCCGATCGGCCTGCCGGCGCTGTATTGCGGCAGCACCATCGCCATCACCTCGCTCGAAAAGCTAGTGCACCTGGGAACAACGCCCTGGCCACCGCTGGTGTTGGTGGCGGTGGACCTGCCCGATGCCAGCGCGGTGTACGCGCCCGACACCGAGGTGTTGCCAGACGGGTGGGATGCACTGCCGCTGTCGACCACCGCGCAATCGTTCGGCGGCGACTGGCTACGTCGCGGCGACACCCTGACCATGAAAATTCCATCAGTGATCGTGCCGGAAGAAGCCAACTTCGTCATCAATCCCATGCACCCGGACTACCCGCAGGTGCAACTGACGGCATTGCGGCCATTTTCATTCGACCGGCGCCTGGCAAAGTAGCGCTTGGCCGGTCGCCTGGCGCAGCGGCGCAAGGCCGGAACATCCACCTCACATCGCTCTTGACAATGGGCGAGTGCTGGCACAACAATCACCACGCCTATCCGGGGTCGGCCCGCCTTGGCCTTGCCGAAGGCGAATGGGATCCGGGATGGTGGGTACTGCGCGGCATGGAGTGTGCCGGCCTGGCGTGGGATTTCAGGCTGCCGGGTGATCTGCCGACGCGGCCAGAACTGCGCGAGATAGGCGCTCGCTCCACGCCTGCCGATGCGGCAGCAGCCCTGCCCCCGGCGATTGCGCCGAAAGGAACTTGAAACTGACGGCGCGACGGTGCCACGACCTGGAGCCCACCATCTTCGCCCTCCCCCTGCTCACCCACCGCCTGCGCTGGTACGCAACCACCACTGCACGTCTGCTGCTGCGGCGCTGGCAGGCGGCCGTACTGTTCTTTGGCTTGAGCGCGGCCTTGGGCAGTTCGCTGCTCAGCAATATCGCCACGCTGGCTTATCCCCTGCTCTCCTTGCTGGCGCCGCACCATGACGTGCTCCAGCGCAGCCTGCACCTGGCGGCGCTGCTGGCGTTCGCGGGCCTGTGGGCCGGCATGCAGCGCGCGCAGATCGAGGGCGGGCCGTTCATGGCGTTCCTGAAATCGCTGCCGTTCACGGCGCGCCAGTTGCGCCACGTCGATGTGCTGGTACTGGTACTGGCCAACGGACCGTTGCTGCTGCTGGCGATCGGCGCGATGGCGGTCACTATCGGCCACCATCGCCCGCTCGTGCACACGCTGCTGCTGGGCGATGTGCTGGTGCTGGCCCTGTTGGTGCAGGTGGCCGTGCTGGAGCAACGGCTGGCCAGCCTGCAAACGCTGGTGCTGGTGGCGGCGTGCGTGCTGCTCGCCGCCAGTTTCGGCACGCGTGCTGCACTGGCCATCGAAGTGCTGGTCGGCGCCTGCGCGTTGGTGGTGCTGTGGCGCGGTCCCCCGCCTGCCGACCCAACCGCGCGCAAGAGGATACAGGCGCCGCGTATCGGTCGCACCGGCAGCGGCGCCGGTGCAGTCGCGCACTTCGCTCCTTTGCACCTGTCACTGGCGCTGCTCTGGCGCGAACGCCGCAACGAGTTGACCGGCAAAACGTTGACGGCACTGGCCATCGCGGCAGGCGCCTGGAGCCTGGCCCGCATATTCGAGGGCGACGCGCGCAGCTTCCCCACCATCGTGATCGCGCAAGGCGTGGTGGTGCTGATCATGAGCGGCATGCTGCGCTTCCTGCATCTCACGCATGTCGACAGCGCCAGCTATTTCGGCGCGCTGCCGCTGGCGCCGCGCTGGTGGCGGCCATTCGACCTGGCGGTGGTGGCCGTGTGCTGCCTGCCGTTGCTGGCGGTGCTGTCCATCGCTGCCTGGAACATGGGGGCGACCACGCCCGGGCATGCCGCCGCCTCGGTCGCGTCGTATCTCGTACTGCTGGCGGCATTGTCGGTGCCGCACCTGGTGACCGACCGCCACGCCGTGGTGATCGGCACCATCGTGACCGGCTTGTGGATTGCTGCTACCTTCGTTTGCCTGACTTGAGGAATTCCCATGCTGCGTGTTGAACAAGTGTGTAAATCGTTTGGCGCGCGGCAGGTGCTGCGCTCGATCAGCCTGACCTGCCAGCCCGGCGCCTACATGCTGCGCGGTCCCAATGGCGTGGGCAAATCGACGCTGCTGCGGGTGCTGGCCGGCGTCACGCCACCGGACAGCGGCGCCGTGTGGATAGACGGCCATGCGCTGCACCAGGAACCGATCGAGGCCAAGCTGCGGCTCGCGTACGCGCCCGACGAATGCCCGATCTACCCGTTCATCACCGGCAGCGAATTGCTGGCGTTCGTCGCCCAGGCCAAGCGCTGCACGCTTACGCCGCAGGTGCATGCGGTGGTCGAACGCTTCGGCCTGGATCGCCACCTGGGCACGCGCTGTGGCGACATGTCGCTCGGTACGCAAAAGAAGCTGATGCTGGCGGCGGCGTGGATCGGCGAGCCGTCCGTGCTGCTGCTCGATGAACCGTCGAACGGTCTCGATGTCGATGCGCACGCGGTGCTGGTCGATCTGCTGCGCGAAAAGAGCGCCAATGCGGTGGTGTTCGTGTCGAGCCATGACCAGGCGTTTGCCAAGGCGGTGGGCGCACAGGTACTGACATTCGACAGTTTGTCGGGACCGGCTGCCGAGATATAGCCGCCGGTGCGCCGCTCCTACCGCGTGGCCCCGATCAACGACTCCAGCGACGCCGGCTTGGCCAGGTGGCCGTCGAAGCCGACGGCGGCCATGGTGGCGCGGGAGGCGGCGTCGTTCATTGCGGTGAGCGCCACGATGCGGGCGGTGCTGCCGCTGGCACGCTGGCGCAGCGCGGTGGCGGCCTGGTAGCCGTCCATGCCGGGCATGTTAATGTCGAGGAAAATGACGTCGGGCTTGAAGTCGTCGGCCATGGCCAGCGCCTGCTGTCCGCCGTAGGCCACCATGATGGCGCAGCCGCAGGCCTCGAGCAGCGCGCCGACCATGTCGGCGGCATCGCAATTGTCGTCGACGATCAAGACCCGACGTGGCGCTAAAAGTTGTCCCATATTCCGGTCCTGCTGTAAGCGGCTATGTCACTGGTAATTCAAGAAAGCGGTAACGCGTGGCTGAACGCTGGCGAGGTAAATCGTTTTACATAAAGACATCATAGCATTCCGGGCCATATCGGGCGCGTGCTTGCTTCCAACAGGGACGCCCCTCTTTCAGCCACACAGGCCCTCGGTCCGCGCGTTTGTCAACGTCATGGGCGTGCAGCAGCGGGTGGGCGAGTTCCATGCTCCGCTTCCAGCCGCTGCTTGATGAATTCGATGAAGCGCTGGGTCTTGGCCGGCAGCAGCCGCGTCTCGGTGACCGCATACACCGGTACCGGCTTGCCGTGCCATGCCGGCAGCACCTGGCGCAGCCGGCCCGCCGCCACGTCGTCGGCCACGATGGCCGGCGGCATCAGGATGATGCCCTGGTCGAGCGTGGCCAGGCGCCGTAACATCCCCACGCTGTTGAGCGTGTAGCGGCACCCCACCGCCACCTGCGCCACCTCGTCCCCGCCGTGCAGGTTCCATAGCCCGTCTTTATTCATGTTGAAGCACTGGTGGCCCGCCAGGTGCGCCGGCGTGGCCGGCTCTCCCTCGCGTTCCAGGTACGCGGGCGACGCATACAAAAATGGCGTCAACGACGCCAAATGGCGCGCCACCAGGTGCGAATCTTCCTGCTCGCCGATGCGGATGGCGACATCGAACGGCTCGGTCACCAGGTTGATCTGGCGCGGCGTGAGGTCGAAGTCGAACGTGAGGCCCGGGTACAACTGCGCAAATTCGGCGATCAGCGGCGCCATGTAGATCACCGCGAAATCGACCGGCAGCGACGCCCGCAGGGTGCCGGTGGGCTGCGCCAGCATGTCACCCAGTTGTTCATGCGCCAGCCGCGCCTCGTCCACAATGCGCTTGCAGCGCTCGTAATACACCTGCCCCGCCTCGGTCAGTTCGACCTTGCGCGTGGTGCGGTGAAGCAGGCGCAGGCCGATGGCCTTTTCCAGCAGGCCGATGCGGCGCGAGATGGTGGAATTGGGCATGTGCAGCGCCTCGGCCGCGCCACGAAAGCCCCTGGCCTTCACCACCTCCACGAAGATCGCCATATCGTTCAAGAACGCCATCATTGCTCCATTTTTGGATCAGTGTATTGCAATAAACCGTATTTATCCCACTGGATAAGCAGTGCATGATAGCGCATCGACTCCACGAAAGGACCATCATGACCACACTGTTTCAACCTGTCCGCGCCGGACGCTACGATTTGACCAACCGCGTGGCCATGGCCCCGATGACGCGCTCGCGCGCCCGGTACGACGGCACGCCCGGCGAACTGGCAGCGCTGTATTACGGCCAGCGCGCCAGCGTGGGCCTGGTGATTACCGAGGGCACGCAGCCGTCCGACGACGGCCAGGGCTACCTGTCTACCCCCGGCATCTACACCGACGCCCATGTCGCCGGCTGGAAGCCGGTGGCCGACGCCGTGCACGCCCAGGGCAGCCGTTTATTCATCCAGCTGATGCACGCTGGCCGCATGTCCCACCCGGACAACACGCCGCACCACCGCACCCCGGTCGCGCCGTCGGCGGTCGCCCCCGGCGCGCCGATGTTTACCGCCACCGGCATGCAGGACATCCCGGTGCCGCGCGCCCTGTCCACCGCCGAAGTGCAGGCGACCGTGGCCGACTTCCGCCTGGCCGCGCGCCGCGCCATTGAAGCTGGCGCCGACGGCGTGGAAATCCACGGTGCCAACGGCTACCTGGTGCACCAGTTCTTCGCACCCAACGCCAACACGCGCAGCGACCGGTACGGCGGCGACATTGCCAACCGCGTACGCTTTGCGCTGGAAGTGGCGGCGGCCGTCGCTGACGAAATCGGCGCCGACCGCACCGCCATCCGCCTCTCGCCCGGCAGCACGGCCGGCGGCATCGCCGAAGGCGCAGAAGGTCCAGCCCTGTACCGCCACCTGGTGACGGCGCTGGACAAACTGGGCCTGGCGTACCTGCACCTGATGGACCAGGGCGACGAAACGCTGCTGCGCGATCTGCGCGCTGCCTGGCAAGGCACGCTGGTACTGAACCGCCCCGGCCGGCCGCGCGAGGCGATCGGCGCCGACGTTGCCAGCGGTCTGGCCGACGTGGAAGCGTACGGCCAGATGGTGCTCGCCAACCCCGACTTCATCGCCCGCCTGCAGCAGGATGCGCCGATGAACGCGCCGAAGCACGCCAACTACTACGGCGGCACCGAGGTTGGTTATACCGACTATCCGACACTGGCCGAACAAGCCTGAATCGTCGCCTGAACCCAGGCCGGATGACGGCGCGCCTGTCATGCCCCTGTCATACCGGCTTGTTATCCTGCGCCGATGGACATGGAACCGGAAGCGCCGTCGGCCGAACGCGTGGCATTGGAAAAGGTATTGGCAAGCGCCGAATTCTCCCGCAGCGAGCGGCTCTCCTCGTTTTTGGCGTACGTGTGCGAGACTGTACTCACCCACAAGACCGTGCGCCTGACCGAACAGCATATCGGCATCCACGTCTTCGGCCGGCCCGACAACTACATTCCGGCCGAAGACACCATCGTGCGCACCACGGCGGCGATGCTGAGGAAGCGCCTGGCCAAGTATTACGAAAGCGAAGGCCTGGGCGATCCGGTGCGCATCGCCATTCCACGCGGTTCGTACAGCCCGGTGTTTGTCGCCAATGACGCTGTTGCGCCAGCTGCCGCCTCGCCGGCGCCGTTCGTGCTCGATCCCACCGATATCTCACCCGAACCGCGGCCGGATATTCAATCATCGCCTGCACCGCGCCATTGGCGCAACCTGCTTAGCGTCCACAAGTACCGCACCATCTTCGGCGTTTTTGCCGCACTGCTGCTGGTGGCGATCGTCGGTGCGTTTGCCGCGCCCGAAAAATCAACCGATCCGGTGGACGCGTTCTGGAAGTCGCTGCTGTTCGCCGGCCACGAAACGCTGTTCATTCCCGCCGACTCGGAACTGGTGATGCACCAGCGGGCCATCGGCCGCCAGATTTCGCTCGACGACTACATCGCCAAACGCTTCGATGCGTCGACCAACAACGTCCACGGTCCAGCGCCGCCGCCCTTCCACTGGCGCCGCTACACGGGTGTGATCTCGGTCACGCTGGCGGTGGAGCTGGGCAAGCTGGCGGCCAATGCACCGCGCGGCCTGCGGGTGCGCTACGCGCGCGACCTGCAACTCAATGAACTCAAGCAGTCCAACGCGGTACTGGTGGGCACTGCCGACGCCAACCCGTGGGTATCGCTGTTTCGCGACCGCCTCAATTACCACATCGACCTCGACGTCCCCAACGACAGAATCCTGGTGCGCAACGACGCCCCGGCCGCCGGAGAGCGCGCGCTGATCGAATTCGCCGGCACCGAACGCGAAAAGCACGGCTTCGCGGTGCTGGCCTATACCCCCAACCTGAGCGGCAACGGCCACGTGCTGATGATCGGCGGTACCTCGTCGGTCGGCACCGAGGCCGGCATGGATTTCCTGCTCGACCGCGACCGTTTGCGCGCTGTTTTGACCAGGGCGATGCGGCCCGATGGCAGCGTGCGGCCGTTCGAAATCCTGCTGCAATGCGCACTGCGCGCATCGGGCACCACCGACGTCCAGGTGATCGGCGTGCGCATCAAATAACCGTATTTTTCACCGTTAAAACTGACTGTTAAAGGCCTCCGGGGCCGGTTCAGCGTTGCTACCATTTTCTCCGATCTTCATCGACCGGAAAGCAACCGGATCCACTCGAACCAGCCCCCATGGAGCAGTCATAATGCGTATCAAACACCGTCTCGCCCCCCTTCCCCTGCTGCCGCTCGCGGCGGCGGTGATGCTCACCCTACCCGCTTACGCCCAGGAGGCGGAAGGCGATGTGCAGCAGGTCGTTGTCAGCGGTCTGCGCGCGGCCGAACACGCCACCGTGCAAACCAAGAAGGCGACGCGCCAGATCGTCGATGCCGTCAGCCAGGACGATATCGGCCAGCTGCCCGACTTCAATATCGTAGAAGCGTCGCGCCGCATTCCCGGCCTGTCGGTGGTGGGCGGCGGCGACGCCACCAAGAACCGCGACATCTACCAGCGCGCCACCATCCGGGGCCTGGACAGCCGTTACAACCTGGTGACCGTCGACGGCGTGCCGATCGCCTCGGCCGACCAGACCTACCGCGGCGCGCGCCTGGAAATGCTGCCGGCGGGGCTGGTGTCGCAAATCCAGGCCATCAAGACCGTCACCGCCGAATACGACCCGCACGCGCTGGGCGGCCAGGTCAACCTGGTGAGCCGCAGCGCGTTTGCCCGCGACCAGGACCGCTTTTTTGTCGCCAACGCTTTCGCGGGACGCAATTCCAGCGCCGGCAAATTCCTGTCCGATCAAAAGAATTCGGGCCGCGCCGACGCCACCGGCGCCGCCATCTTCGGCGACCACCGCCAGTTCGGCATCGTGGTCTCCGCCGAACTGCAACGGCTGCCGTCGAACGCCTTCTCGGAACTGCCCGGCGACACCAGCGGCGCCGGCTGGACATACTTTACTGCCAACGGTGCGCGCACCCCGTTCAACAACCTGTCGGCGACGGGACAGCCGGCGCCGGTGCGCAACCAGGACTTCGCGTTCGACAACCTGCGCGAGCGCGCCAGCCTCAATACCAAGCTCGAATACCGCTTCGGCGCGCGCAGCCGCCTGTCCGCCTTTGCCGGCCACTATGCCGACAAGGATACCGAGACGCGCTACGAAACCCTCACCAGCCCCGGCTCGGCGGTGGTGCCCACCGCCACCGGCGGGCGCTACGCGCTGGGCGACGTCCAGCAGGGGTTTACCTATCAGCCGGTCAAGCGCCGTACCAATCTATTTACGGTGGACGGCCTGTTCGAAGCGGGCGCCAATGCCGACGTGGGCGTGACGGCATCGTCGTCCAAGGCGACGTACCGCGAGTACCGCCAGATGATCAAGTACACCACCAATCCCAGGGCCGGCACCACCACCGCCCAGACCCTGCCCGCGCTGGCATATTCGTACACGATGGCGGGCGGCGCGCCACGACTCGCCTTCGACAACCCGCAAGCGGCCACCGATCCGGCCAACTACAAGGGCCTGTACTGGCGCGACATCAACCGCGACCTCGATAACAACGTCGATTTCGTGCGCGCCGATTACAAGCACAATTTCAAACCCGGCGATCGCGGCTTCGGCTTCAACCTCGGCGTCAACCTGACGCGGACCACGCAGGCCTGGGACGTGCGCTACCAGGAACTGGTGCCGCGCGACGTGGCCGCCCAGCAGACCATCGGTACGCTGGCCAGTGTGCTGATACCAGCGCGTTTCCCCACTTATGAAACCCCGCAGGCCGGCTACCTGCTGCCCGACCGCCAGCGCGCGGCACAGCTGACCAGTACCTACGCTTCATCGTTCATCGCCACCAACCAGTTGGCCAACAACTTCGCCGACGATTACCGCGATACCGAAAAAGTGAAAGCCTTCTATGCCCAGGGTATTTACCAAGGCGAGCGCTGGATGCTGCTGGCCGGCGTGCGCGAGGACCGCACCGACGTCAAGGTGGACGGCTACCAGGCCCCGACTGCAGCAGGCAGCACCGCCTACACGCCATCGAGCCGCAGCAGCGACTACCGCTTCCTGCTGCCATCCATGCTGGCCACGTACCAGCTGGACGCCGACATGCGCATCAAGGGTGGCGTGAGTAAAACCATCGGCCGTCCCGACTTCGCCCAGTACGCGGCACGCAAGACGTTTTCGGTCGGCACCGACGGCAGCCTGACCGTCAACCAGGGCAACCCGGCACTGGCGCCGCGCGAGGCCTGGAACTATGACGTGGCCTACGAATGGTACCTGCCGCGCGGCGGCATCGTCTCTGCGGCGGCATTTTACAAGGATATCCGCAACGAGATTTTCACCACCAGCGCTGTCGGTCCCGCCACCGATTACCAGGGCCGGACCTACTCGCAGGTGACCATCGCCCAGCCGCTCAATTCCGCCAGGGCGGGCTTGCGCGGCATCGAGCTGCAATACATCGCCGACCGCTTCATGTTCCTGCCGCGCCCACTGCGCGGGCTGGGCTTCTCGACCAATGTCACCTGGCTCAAGGGCTTCTTCAACCAGCCGATGAGCGCCGCGAGCGTGGCCAACGGCGGCCCGGCCACGCGCCGCTCGTCCGGATTGATCCACCAGCCGGACTTTATCGCCAACGCCACGCTGTCGTATGCGGCCGGTCCGCTCGATGTGCGCCTGTCGTACAACCGCATCGGCAAGGCGCTCGAATCGGTGGACCAGGACACGCGCGAGCGCGACCTGGTGGCGATGGCGCGCAACCAGGTCGATGTACAGGCCAGCTACCAGCTCAGCCGCTCGCTGCGCGCCGTGGTGCAAGGCCAGAACCTGACGCGCGCACCGTTCGTGGTGCGCCAGGGCGCCCACCGCGAACTGTTGAATAATTACTTCCCGGTGGGCCGTACGGTCTTTGTCGGTTTGACCTACGAGGCGGACCTGTGATGGCGCGCATGCATATCGCCTTAATGGCAGCGCTGACCGGCGCGCTGATCATCGCCGCACCGGCGGCAATGGCCGATGACGGCCAGGTCACCGTGGTCCTCAAGTTCGTCAAGCAACCGGGCCACGCCGGCATGGCGCCGGTCACGCTGCTCGCCGACAGTTGCGCCGCCTGCACGGTGCTGGGCGACCCCGCCCTGGCCCGCGACAACCGCCGCGAAACGCTGGTGGCCCTGGCGCTGCCCGCGCGGCGCACGCTGGATCTGCGCTTCCGCGCTGCGCCCGGCAGCGTCAGGCGCGTTGTGCTCGAAAGCGGCGACCTGCCATTCACGGTCGACGGCGATAGCGTCACCGTGTGGGTGCCGCCGGTTGCCGGCGACGCCGTGACGGCCGGTGAATTCGCCACCCATATCGTGGAGCCGGGCATGGTGCTGCGCTTCGAGCACGCCGACCTTGCCCGCCGCGCCGGCGCCTATGCCAGCGGCACCTTCCCAGCCTTGCAACGGCGCGCGGCCGACAACCTGCAGTTCGCCCAGCGCGAAGTGATACGGCGCACCGGCCTGGGCGACTTCGTGGCGCAGGAAAAGCTGGGCGCGATCCAGGTGATGGGCTTTGACACCAATTACCCGCACGGCCATACCGACGCGCCGCCACACATGCACATGCACCTGCGCTGGCCGCTCAACGCCGGCACCCAGATCGGCCACTACTACATTGACGAGCGCGGTCTGCTCACGCACAACGTGGTGGGGGTGAAAAGCTTGGACGGCCAGGGCCGCACCTACGGCCGTGGCGAACTGTTTACAACCAGGGATGTACGGGGACGGCCGATCTACCAGCACCGCATCACGCCCGAAGGGTGGCTGGAACTGGGCCGCGCGGGGGCGACGCCCTGCGTGATCAAACCGGCGCAGGAAAACCGGGGATTCGAGACCGGCGCCACGGTCGCATGCATGGGCCAGGCGCCGGTGACCATCAGCGTGATCGACGACCTGGCCGCCGGCATCGTGCGGGTGGCGACCGGGCAGGTGGTGGAGACCTTCCGCTACGATACCGATACCGGCAAGCTGCTCTCCAGTGCGGCGCCACCGCCGCCCAGCGAATCGAACTGGGTAGCGCCGCAGTAACGGGTTACTTCAGCTGGTAGAAGTGGAACACCGTGGTCTGCGAGTAGTTCTGGCCCGGGTCCAGGCGCGTCGATGGGAACGCCGGCTGGTTCGGCGCGTCGGGATAGCCCTGCGCCTCGAAGCTGATCGACTCGTACTTGGTCAGGCGCTGGCCGCCCTTGCCCACGATTTCGCCCTTGAGGAAGTTACCGGTGTAAACCTGCATGCCCGGTTCGGTCGTGGCGATTTTCAGGCCGCGACCGGACTGGCGGTCTTCCAGCGTGACGGCCGGTTTCGGCGTGGCGGTTTTGCCGCCGCGCAGAACGTAGTTGTGGTCGATGCCGCCGTTGGCCAGCGCCAGCTGCGGGTGCTCGGCGCGGGCGCGCGCGGTGACGTTGGCGGGCGTGCGGAAATCGAACGGCGTACCGGCCACCGGCAGCGGCGTACCGGTCGGGATCAGGGTTTTATCGACCGGCAGGATGGCGTCCGATTCGATGGTGAGATCGGCGTCGGTGGCCAGGCGCGAGGCCGGAATGCCCGACAGGTTGATCATGCTGTGGTAAGTCAGGTTCACCACGGTCGGCTTGTCGGTGGTGGCGCCGTACCGGATGGTCAGGTCGTTGTTGTTATTGAGTTCATAGGTCACGTCGGCGACGACGGTGCCCGGGAAGCCCTGGTCGCCGTCCGGCGAGGTCAGGGTGAAGGTGACCGAGGCCTTGTCGGCCGTCTGGTCCACTGATTTGACGACCCAGTTGCGCTTGTCCCAGCCGATGGTGCCGCCGTGCAGGGTGTTCGGCGGTTCGCTCAGCGACAGCGGATAGGATTTGCCATCGAGTGCGAACGTGCCCTTGGCGATGCGGTTGGCGTAGCGGCCGACCGTGACGTTGGTGAAGCCCGGGGTGGTTTCGTAGCCGGCCAGGTTGTCGTAGCCGACCACCAGGTCGGCGGCGTTGCCCTGCTTGTCCGGGAAGCGCAGGCTTTGCACGGTGGCGCCGTACGAAATCAGCGTGGCCGACATGCCGGCGGCGTTTTTCAGCGTGACCGCTTCGACCTTGGCGCCGTTCGACAGCGTGCCGAACGTGGCGCGCGAAGCCGAGATGGCGGAGGCCTTGTCGCCCGCTGGCAGCTGGCTGCAGGCCGAGAGGCCGACCAGGGTGGAGAGCAGGATCGTCGTTGCGGGTCTGATGGAAATATTCATGTCGTTGGCAGTCTCTTTAGATATGCAGGCCGTCGGACCAGGTCCGCGACCGCAATTGTTAGATGAACATCCGGCGCTACGCTGGACAGGTGCCATTTGCGTCGCGCAAAACGGCGCTGGCGCAAATGGCAACATTTGTATTATCCACCAAAACTCCGAACTACGGTCTCAACCATCCGCGATCAATCAACGGCGCGAGCAGACGGCGGTGCACCGCCACACCCCAGCCCGTGACGGCCGCGCTCAGCGCCGTCAGCAGGTGCAGCCGGAACACGGCCACCAGCGCCACGGCCAGCACCAGGGCGCCCAGCATGTCCAGCGGCCAGTGCACGCCTACGAATACCCGCGACCATGCGACCAGCACGGCCAATGGCAGCAGCACCAGTCCCCAGCGCCGAGCCGACGGCGCCGCGCTGGTAGCCAGCATCAGGGCCGTTACCAGCATGATGGTGCCGTGGTTGCTGGGGAAGGAACTGGTGGGC
The DNA here is from genome assembly GCF_009295655.1 of Duganella sp. FT27W. Lineage (NCBI taxonomy): Bacteria > Pseudomonadati > Pseudomonadota > Betaproteobacteria > Burkholderiales > Oxalobacteraceae > Duganella > Duganella sp. FT27W. The sequence goes on along the minus strand of NZ_WHIV01000001.1, from coordinate 128,088 downwards.
GCATGGGCGAGAAAGGTTTGGCCGATGCCGACCGCGAACGGCCGGTCGTGGAACCACAACGCACCGATCGCGCCGCTGACGGTCAGGCCGCACAGCACGGCCAGCGCTGCCTCCACCGCTGCCTGGCGCGTGCCGCGCCGGCCGGTGAGCCACAACACCACCAGCGCCAGGGGCGCGAGCAAGATTACCCGTTCGGCCGCAAACAGGGCGCCAGCCAGTTGCCAGCCATCGAGGCCGGCATCGGCATTGATGGCGGCGAACCAGGACAGGTTCAGTTCGCGCAGGGTGTCGAACAGGCCGGCCGTCATGGCGCGGACACGATCAGGGCGTGGACGAACGGCAGCAGGCTGCCGGCAGTGGCCGCTGCGGCGCACCGGCTGATGGGATGAGGGAGGATCGCTGGTATCAAGTCTATCGCCGCAAAAAAATGTGCATGAATGGATTTTATGCTAGCAGAACAATACCGCGCATGGCGTACGGTTCGCCGCCAGCCGAGCACGCCTTCGCCCGCATCGGAATATAATGACGCTCCCCTTGCCCAAAACTCCCCCATGCAGCCGCCAGACAAAACCCCGCACGACATGCGCACCGCCTTTCGCCGCGAGTTCGCCTCGCCGGAGGTATGGATCACCCGCACCGTGGTGGTGGGCGCGGCGGCGGTCGCCGGGCTGGTGGTGGTCGGTTTTACCAGGCTGGCCGAGCAGGCGCTGGAACTATTTCTCGATATCGCCAGCGTGGGCTGGTGGTTGCCGCTGCTGTGGACACCGCTGCTGTGCGGCGCCATCGTCTGGGTCACGCGGCGCTACGCGCGCGGCGCGGGCGGCTCCGGCATTCCGCAGGTGATGGCCGCGCTCGACCCGGCGCTGTCGGGCGGCAGGCGCCCCTTGCTGGTGTCGCTGAAACTGAGCCTGGCCAAGATCGGCCTCACCTCGGCCGGCCTGCTGGGCGGCCTGTCGCTGGGCCGCGAAGGGCCGTCGGTGCAAATCGCCGCCGGCATCATGCTCACCGCGCGCCGCTGGCTGCCGCGCGGCAGCGGCGTCAGTGCGCACTCGCTGCTGGTGGCCGGTGGCGCGGCCGGCATTGCAGCAGCGTTCAACACGCCGCTGGCCGGCGTGATGTTCGCCATCGAAGAACTGTCGCGCACACCCGAGCAGCGCAACAGCGGCCTGATTGTCTCCGGCATCGTGCTGGCCGGCCTGATTGCCGTCTCGGTCTATGGCAACGGCACCCACTTCGGCGTGATCCACCCGGGCCCGATCGGCCTGGCCCTGGTGGGTCCGGGCCTGCTGGTCACTTTGGTGACGGGACTGGCCGGCGGCCTGTTCGCCCGGCTGCTGCTGGCTTCCTTGCGCGGCACGTCGCCCGACGCGCCGAGCCGCTGGCGCCAGCGCTACCCGGTGCGCTTCGCCATCGGCTGCGGCCTGGCCGTGGCGGTGATCGGTGCGGTAACCGGCGGCGCCACCTATGGCAGCGGCAACGAGGCCACGCGTGCCCTGTTGGACAGCAACGGCCATGTGCCGGGCGGCTTCGCGCTGTTTAAATTCATCGCCACCTGGGTGACCGCGTGGTCGGGCGTGCCGGCCGGGATCTTTGCGCCGTCGCTGTCGATCGGCGCGGCGCTGGGCCATGACGTGGCGTGGCTGACCAACTACCCGTATGCGCCGGCCGTGATCGCGCTGGGCATGGTGGGCTTTCTGGCAGCGGCCACGCAGGCGCCGCTCACCGCCTTCATCATCGTGATGGAAATGGTCGATGGCCACGGCATGGTACTGAGCCTGATGGCGTGCGCGGTGATCGCCAGCACCGTCTCGCGCGTGCTGACGCCGCCGCTGTATTCGGCGCTGGCGACGATCCAGCTGCCGCCCCGGCGCCAGCACGGCGCTGGTCCTGCGTCGAACTGAGCCGCCCCCTGCGGCCAGGGCTGGAGCAGGAACAAGTTTCAGGCGCAGGCGGCCTCGCGCGCGCTGGCCTGCTCCAGTGCTGCCAGTGCCGTGGCCACGCCGGCCCGGTCGCCGCTGCGGCAGGCCGCTTCCAGCACTTGCGCGCAATGCCCGGTTTCGGGACAGCCGAACGTGTCTGCCGAGCCCTTGATCGAATGCGCCTCGTGAATCGCGGCCGGCAGGTCGCCGCCGGCCAGCGCGGCAGCAATCCCGGCCACCCGCTGCGCTATGCCGTCACGGAAAGTCCTGGTCAGCGCTGCAAACCCTGGCAAGTCGGAAAAATGTGCCGCCAGCGCCGGTTTGGGCAGGTGCTGCGCCACCACGCGCTCGAAGGCGGCGCGGTCGATCGGCTTGGCCAGGCAGTCGTCGAAGCCGGCGGCCAGGTAGCGTGCGCGGTCTGCCACCATGACGTCGGCGGTCAGCGCCACCACCGGCCGCTGGAAGCCGGCCTGGCGCAGGCGCCCGGTGGCGGTCACTCCATCTTCCACCGGCATGTGAATATCCATCAGCACCAGGTCGGGCAGTGTCGCCAGTGCGCGTTCGACGCCCTGCGCGCCATTGTCGGCGCCCAGTACCTCCACGCCCATGCCCTCGAGCAGCGCGCGGATCAGCATGCGATTGTCGGCGCCGTCCTCGACGACCAGCACCCGTCCGGCCAGTTGTGGCGGCGTGCGTTCCGGGCACGCCGCGGCGGCCAGCGCCGGCGCTGCAACCACTGGCGCCTGCACCGATACCGTCATGGTGGTCCCGGCGCCCGGACTGCTGCTGACCGTCACGTCGCCGCCCATGGCGTTGGCCAGTTGCCGTACCAGATACAAACCCAGGCCCGTGCCGCCGAAACGCCGCGCCACGGTGCTGTCGGCCTGGTTGAACGGCACGAACAGCGCGGCGACCTGCTGCGCATTCATGCCGATACCGGTGTCGCGCACGCTGCAGATCAGGACTTCACGCGCCTGGTCGTACCACAGCGTTACCTCGACCGCGCCCTGCTCGGTAAACTTGATGGCGTTCGAGACCAGGTTGAGCAGGATCTGGCGCCAGCGCGTAGGATCGCCCAGCACCTGCGCCGGCATTGGCTCGCGCAGCGCGGCGTTGTAGGCGATGGCGCGCTGGCGCGCCGCGCCGCGCATCAGCGCCGAAACAGTCTCGAGCACCTCGGCTGGCGCAAACGGCACTTGCTCGAGTACCAGCTTGCCGGACTCCACTTTCGACATGTCCAGGACATCGTTCATCAACCGCAACAGGTGCTGGCCGTTGCGGGCAATGATGGCGCCCAGCTCGCCCGCTTCGGTGCGCCCTTGCTGCGCCAGTTGCTCGGCGAAGCCGATGATTGCCGTCAGCGGCGTGCGGATTTCATGGCTCATCATGGCCAGGAAAATCGACTTGGCTTCGCTGGCGTGGTCGGCTGCCGCCTTGAGCGTGCGCTGTTCGCGCAGCGCGAGATCACGCTTGCGCATGGCGCGCCAGACCGTCACGCACGCGACCAGCACCGCCAGGGCGCACACCATGCCTACCAGTCCCAGCTGGCGGGCAAAGAATCGCCATTGTTCAAGGAACACCCGCTCCGGGATGGCCACCTTGATCATCAGCGGGTAATGCGGTATCACGCGCTCGGCGGCCATCGTCGTGACCTCAGTGCCGGCAATGCGCAGCTGGCGCTCGATGTCCTCGTAGCTGCGCACATCGCGGGCGACGGTGCCAAGCAGGGCATCGTTCGCGGGCCAGCGCGCCAGCACGGTGCGGTCGCGCCGGAACAGCGTGACCGTACCCTCGCCATCGAGCTTGATCTTGCTGTAGAAGCTGCTGAGCTGCCGGCTCGAAATCCCCACCAGCACCACGCCGATAAAGCTGCCGCCCGGCGCGGCGATACGGCGCGACAGGTAGAACGTCCAGGCGCCATTGCCCTTGTTGCGCACCGGCGCGCTGACGTACAGGCCCAGGTCGGCGCGGGCGCGGTGCGCCTGGAAGTAATCGCGCTCGGCCAGGTTGATCGGGGGCGCGGGAAAGCTGCGGGTAAAATTGACGACCTGGCCGTCCGCCGCCACAATGCTGGCAACATCGATTTGCGGCAGGACGCGGTTGCGCTCCTGCAGACGTTCGAACTCCTCCCTGCCGCCGAGGCGCCGGCGCAGGTCGCCGCCATCGCGCACGTTTAGCAGGCGGATGCGCTCGAGCATGCCGTCGAGCACCAGTTCGGCCGCGCTCATCTCGTGCGCGGTCTGCTCGGCCAGCAGCAAGGCGGTGCCGTCGAGCTGTTCGCGCCATTCTTCGACCTCGCTGTGCCTGGCGCCGTACAACGCTCCCCCCAGCGTCGCCCCGATGGTCAATAACAGCGCGGCGCCGGTGGCGATGATGAGGGTACGGGAGCGCCGGGAATCGGGCATGGTCGAAGACTTCAGACGCCAGCGTGCTGGAAGCGCTGCTGGATCGCCAGCACGGCATCCATGTCGCGCAGCAGCGCATCCACGCAGGCAGGATCGAAGTGACTGCCCTTTTGCTCATGAAAATAGCCGATCGCCCGTTCGAGCGACCAGGCAGGCTTGTAGGGCCGGGCATTGGTCAGGGCATCGAACACGTCGGCCACGGCAATGATGCGTCCGTACAGCGGAATATTTTCACCGGCCAGGCCGTGCGGGTAACCGCTGCCGTCGTAGCGCTCGTGGTGGCTGATGGCGATCACGGCGCCGGCCTGCAGCAGCGGCGATTCGCTGCCGGCCAGGATGTCGGCGCCGATCTGCGGATGGCGCTGCATGATGGCACGCTCCTCGTCGTTGAGCGGTCCGGGCTTGAGCAACACCGCGTCCGCAATGCCCACCTTGCCGATGTCGTGCATCGGCGCCGCATCGCGCACCAGGTCGCACTCCGCTTCCGGCAGGCCCAGCTGGACGGCGATCAGGCGCGAATATTCCGCCATGCGCGACAGGTGAAAACCGGTATCGGCATCACGAAATTCTGCGGCACGGGACAGGCGGTGGATGGCTTCGTGTTCGCGCGCAACGATGTCGGCAGTGGCCTTGCGCACGGCAATATCGAGCGTCTCCGCGCGCTGCGCCAGTTGCTGGCGGGCGTGTTGCAGCGCCAGCAGGTTGCCTATACGCACATTGAATTCGATACCATTGACCGGCTTGGTCAGAAAATCGTTGGCGCTCAAACGCAGCGCCTCGTGGCGGATCGCCACTTCGGTGGCGCCGGTCACCATTACCACCGGCACCTCGCGCATGCCCGGCAGGGCGCGGAAGCGGCGCAGAAACGCCAGGCCGTCGATGTCGGGCATCAGGTAGTCGACCACCACCAGGTCGGGCGTATGGTCGGCGCACCAGTCCAGCGCGGCCTGGGCGTGCCGAACCGGTACCGGGGTGGCCATGTCGAGCATGCTCAGCATCAGGCAAAACAGATCGAGGTTGATCTGGTCGTCGTCGATTACCAGGACTTTCATCGCATCACCCACTTGTTTGCGGCCGTGATCAACATGCGGTCGAACGGCCATCTTTTATGAGGGTAATTATGCCTCAAATCAACAACTGCTTGCTTGAAATTTACCTAATAATAATTTCCTGTTGCAAATTACGTGCACGTCAAAGACCAGGTCCGGCCAGCCCCCTGCCTGCCACCAGCTTGACCAACTCGAACCAGGCAACACCGAGCACGGCGGTCAGCATGCATACCGCGACTGTTGGCAGGTCGAGCCGTACGAATGCGAACAGGCTGCGCAGCGGCGCCACACCCAGCACCAGCGCCAGTACCGCCGCTGCCAGCAGGCTGCCGACCGCAAGGTAGCGGTTGCGCCTGGCAGTCGGTCGCACCTCGGCGGCGCGCCAGCGGCGATTGCTGAAAATCAGCCCCAGGTTGGCCAGCACCAGGGTCACGAAAACCGCCGTGCGGGCCATGTCGGCCGCGTCCTGCAGCCACAGGTACATGCCGGTCAGCAGGCCCAGCAGGCCGCCTCCCTGCAACAGCCCGCATCGCAGGACCGCGCGATCGAACAGCTGCATGGATGGACTGCGCGGCGGCTGGCGCATGGCGCCGGGCTCGAGCGGCTCTGCGGCAAAGATCACCGAACAGGCGGGGTCGATGATCAGTTGCAGGAACAGGATGTGCGCCGGCATCAGCAACATCGGCCCGTGCCACAGCACGGGCAGCACCGACAGCCCCACGATCGGCACGTGGATGGCAACGATGAACACCAGCGCCTTGCGCAGGTTGGCAAACAGGCGCCGACCTTCGCCCACGGCGGCCAGCAGCGCGCCGAAGTCTTCGCCCAGCAGTACCAGCGCGGCAGCCTCGCGGGCGACGTCGGTGCCGCGCGCGCCCATGGCGACGCCGATATCGGCCGCCTTCAGGGCGGGCGCGTCGTTAACGCCATCGCCAGTCATGGCAACGGTTGCGCCGCCCGCCTGGAACGCGCGCACCAGCCGTAGTTTCTGCTGCGGCGCGATGCGGCAAAACACCGAGGTAGCCGCCAGCCGCGCGGCCAGTTGCGCCGCGTCGAGTCGGTCGAGTTCCGGCCCGTTCAGGCAGGCCGCAGCGGCCGCCCCAGTGGCAATGCCGGCCTGGCGCGCGATGGCGATGGCAGTAGCCGGATGGTCGCCGGTGATCATCACCACCCGCACGCCTGCCGCATGGCATTGCGCCACCATGGCGGGCACCTCGGGCCGCAGCGGATCGGCCAGCGCGACCAGGCCGAGAAACGTGAAATCGAAGCCGGTTTGCACCGCCGGCAGCGCGGCCGCATCGGCCGTAGCGCACGCTACGCCGAGCACGCGCAAGCCCTGCTGCGCCAGAGCGGCCACCTGCGCCGTCACGGCAGCCGCCCGTGCCGGCGCCAGCCCGCACAAGGCCACAACCGCCTCGGGCGCGCCCTTGGCGGCCACCGCAGCAAGCCGGCCCGGCGCCCGCCACGCGCGCGACATGACCAGCAGCGTCGGCGCCACCGGGTAGTCGCGCAGCGGTTGCCATGATGCTGGCGCAGCCGCACCCCACTGGTCGCCAGCCGCACCCAGGGCCGCTTCCATCGGATCGAACGCGGTACGGTGGCTGGCCAGCACCGCGTGTTCGAGCAACGCCCGCAGGTCCGCCGGCATGCTGGCGCCGGGCACCATCGCGCCGCTGCGCTCAGACCAGAGCTGTGCCAGCGCCATGCGGTTGACTGTCAGCGTACCGGTCTTGTCCACGCACAGCACGGTGGTGGCGCCAAGCTGCTCGATGGCCGGCATGCTGCGCGCCAGCACCCGCCGGCGCACCAGTCGCCAGGCGGCAATGCTGAGGAATAACGTCAATACTACCGGCAGTTCTTCGGGCAGCACCGCCATTGCCAGGGTCAGGCCGGCCAGCAGGCCGCGCAGCCAGTCTCCTTGCAGCCACCCGTAAAGCAGGCACAGCAGCGTTGCCAGCAACAACCCGCCAGTGGCCACCTGCCGAACCACCTGGCGCGTCTGGCGCTGGATCGGTGTTGCCTGCGGCGCGATGGTCGCCATCGAAACACCGATGCGGCCGATGGCGCTGCGCGCCCCGGTGGCAGCCACGCGGCCGCGCCCGGTGCCGCCGGTGACCAGGGTACCCGCGTGCACCGTCGCACCTGCCGACCGCGACACCGGCACCGACTCGCCAGTGAGCATCGATTCATCGAACGCCAGGTTGGACGCGGCCAGCAACACCAGGTCGGCGGGCACCCGGTCGCCTTCGGCCAGCAGCACCAGGTCGCCTTCGACCAGCCCCTGCGCCGCGATGCGTTGCGGCCGGCCGTCGCGCAGTACCAGCGCGCGCGGCGACGCCATGCTGCGCAATGCGGCGAGTGAGCGTTCGGTGCGGCGCTTCTGGGCGTACGTCATGCCGACCACGATGACCACGAAGCCGAGCAGCATCAGCGCCTCGCCACGGTCACCGAGCAGCAGGTAGATGGCGCCGCAAGCCGCCAGCAGCAGGAACATCGGCTCGGTGACCACCTCCACCAGCAGGCGCCAGCGCCTCTCTTCGCGCGCGGCCGGCAATGCGTTGGCGCCCTGCGCGGCGAGCCGGGCAGCAGCCTCGGCGCTGGTCAGCCCCTCGGCCGGTTCGGCGGTGGTCGGCACGGCCATGATGTGGTGGCCCCACTCAATGTGCCATCAGCACGGGCAATGTCATGTGGTGCAGGATCGCCCGCGAGACACCGCCGAGCAGCAGCTCGCGCAGCCGCGCGTGGCCGTAGCACCCCATCACCAGCAAGTCGGCGTCAGTCTCGCCGCACAGGCCCAGCAGGGCATCGCTGACCGCGTCGCCGGCCTCGCGCACCACGATCTCGATGGACACAGCATGGCGCGCCAGGTAGGTGGCCAGATCGGCGCCGGGCAGCGCCCCGTGGGCGTTGTAATGTGCGCCAGGATTGAACACGGCCAGCGTGACCAGCGTCGCCTGGCGCAGCAGCGGCAATGCCGCTTCCACTGCTCGGCTGGCCGCCATGCCGCCGTCCCAGGCCAGCACGAGGCGCTCGCCGATTTGCGTGCCGGTGCGGTGACGGTGCTGGCTGTCCGCCGCCGGCACCACGACCACCGGGCGCGGACTGTGCAGTATCAGGTGCTCGGGCGCAAAGGCGCCGGCCGGGGCCCGCAGCGCGCAGGGATCGGTCTCCTGTCCGACAACGACCAGGTCGGCATAGCGCGACTGCTGGGCCAGCGCGGCAAGCAGGTTGTCGTCGGTGAGGCGCTGCTCGGGCGATGCCACACCCATGCGCGCCGCCAGCGCCGAGAATGATTGCAGGGCCTGCCTGGCACTGCCCTGAAATACGCCCAGGTCGTCCGGCAGCAAGGCCACGCCAGGTGCGGCCGCGTTGCATTGGTACACCAGTTCGTTAAGGCCGGTGCTGGCCAGGCCTACCATATGGGCGTTATGGGCATGCGCCAAACGGCATGCGCAGGCGGCAATTTGCTCGCTGTGCGGCCCCGGCTGGACGTTAACCAGTATGGTTCGATAGGACATGGTGCCCTCCTGTAGAAATGGTCACCGCGCTGCGTCGCCTGCGGGCTGACGCAATACCAGCACCGGCACGGCGCTGTGCGCCAGCACCTTGTGGGTTTCACTGCCGATCAGCAGCGCACGCCAGCCGCCGAGGCCATGCGAGGCCATCGCCACCAGGTCGCAGCCATGGCTGCTGGCGGCCTCGACAATCGCCTGGTACGGCAACTCGTGCTCTACCACCAGCGTGTCGCACGTCACGCCATGGTATCTGGCGGCAGCGGCCACCTGTTCGGCGCAGGCATGCGCTACGCCGCGGCGGTGCACCGCGTACAGCGGCGCCATGTCAGTCAGCAGGGCGGGACGCATGGCGACGAAATGCAGCGGCGCGGACACGTGCAGCACCGTGATGCGCGCGCCGAGCGACCTGGCCAGTTGCGCGCACGGCACGATCGCCTCGAGCGACGGTGCACCGCCATCGGTGGGAAATAAAATATGGGTAAACATCATTGCCCCGTCATGGTTGGACGACGTACAGCCCGGGCGCGGCGCCCAGCACGGGTGCCGGCGGCGCGGGCGGCGCCACCTTGTGCGGCGACGAATGCCGCGCCAGCCAGTGCTGCCAGTGCGGCCACCAGGACCCTTCGGTGCGGTGCGCGTGTTCAACCCATTGCGCGGCCACGGTGCGGCGCGGCCGTGCCGGCCCGGTGGCAAGGCTCAGGTAGCTGCGCCCCGGATGGCCCGGTTCGGACACGACGCCGGCGTTGTGGCCGCCCGAGGCCAGCACGAACTCGACCGGCACATCGCATAGCTGGTGGATTTTGTAGACGGACCGCCACGGCGAAACATGGTCGCGTTCGGTAGCCAGCACGAACATCGGCGCCATGATCGACGATAGCAGCACCGGTTTGCCGTCGATCAGGTAGCGGCCCTCGGCCAGGTCGTTGCGCAGAAACAGCTGGTGCAGGTACTCGCTGTGCATGCGGAACGGCAGCCGCGTGCTGTCGGCGTTCCAGGCCATCAAGTCGTTCGGCGCACTGCGCCGGCCCAGCAGGTATTCGCGCATCATCCGCGACCACACCAGGTCGCGCGCATGCAGCAACTGGAACGACGCCGCCATCTGGTCGCCGGTCAGGTAGCCTTGCTCCCACATCAGGGCGTCGAGAAAGGCCAATTCGCTGTCGTCGATAAACAGGCCCAGCTCGCCCGGTTCGCTGAAATCGGTCTGCGCCGCGATCAAACTGATGGACGCGAGCGGGGCCGGCAGCGGCTTGCGCCCGGCCACCTGGTCGTCGCCGTGCAGCGCGGCGGCCATTGCCAGCAGGGTGCCGCCCAGGCAGTAGCCGACCGCGTGCACCGGCGCGCCGCCGCCCACGGCGCCGGCCTGTGCCAGCCCGGCCAGCAAGCCCTGGCGCAGGTAATCGGCCAGGCCCAGATCGCGGTCGCCAGCGTCCGGGTTGCGCCATGAAATCATCAGCACCGTGTGGCCCTTGCGCACCAGATAGCCTACCAGCGAGTTGTGCGGCGACAGGTCGAGAATGTAATACTTCATGATCCAGGACGGCACGATCAGCACGGGCTCGCGGTAGACGGCGTCGGTTTGCGGGTTGTACTGGATCAGCTCGATCAGGGCGTTGCGGAACACTACTTTCCCGGGCGTGAGCGCGACGTCAACACCGGGGACGTAAGGCGCGCCGAGCGGCTCGGAGACGGCAGCGCCGGGTGGCGCCAGGTGGCGGCACGCATCCTGGCGCCAGTTGCGCCAGCCCGCCGCCAGGCTGGCGCCGCCGCTCGCCCAGGCGGCGCGCAATACCTCGGGGTTGGTCCAGGGGAAATTTGACGGCGCCCACATGTCGAGCAGCTGGCGCGCCGCAAAGCGCACCACCTCGGCATGGTGCGGGCCCACCCCGGCCACGCCGCTGGTGGCGCGCTGCCAAAAATGTTCGACCTGCCTGAAATTCCAGGCGTACCGGTGGAACGGCCAGGCGCTCCAGCCCGGATCGGCAAACCGGCGGTCGTCACCGGGCTCGGTGCCGGCGGGTGCCCCGGCAAGGGCGCCGGCCCAGCACCCGGCCAGCTCAGCACATTTGCCCGGCGCCACCAGCAGGTGCAGGTACCAGTCCTGGAACGCCAGTCCCATGGCCAGCGGCGAGATGCCGCCGGTGGCCCTTGCCACCAGGCTCTTGAAGGACATGTCCAGCGGGTCCTGGCCGTCCGGTCGCAGCGATGCGGCCGAAGCAGGCGGCACCAGCGCGGGCGACTGGCGCGCGACGACACGTAGCGGCGATGACTTCATATGCGCTCCCGTTCAAGGATGTGCAGTGATTATGCTGATTGATGTCGTGGGAAGTATTTGATCGAAATCAAATACTTCGCCAATCACCCCGTCCTACACTGTTTGCGCCACCATCGCACCCACACAGCAGAGACGGCCATGGACCACGACACCATCGACAACATCACCTACGACGAGCTGCACATCGGCCAGTCGGCGCGCCTGGCGCGCACAGTGGGCAAGGAAGACATCCTGGCGTTCGCGGTGGTTTCGGGCGACATTAACCCCGCCCATCTCGATCCTGACTACGCCAGCCAGACCGCATTCCACGGCGTGGTCGCCCATGGCATGTGGAGCGCGGCACTGGTCTCGCGGCTGCTGGGCACCGCGCTGCCCGGACCGGGCACCATCTACCTGGCGCAAACGCTGCAGTTCCTCCGGCCCGTGCACCTCGGCGACGAGCTGCGCGTCACGGCCACCGTCACGGCCAAGGACGATAGCAGTGGCCACGTCACGCTCGATTGCGAGATCAGGAACCAGGGCGGCGCCCTGGTGCTGACCGGCGTGGCCACCGTGCTGCCCCCCGCCGTCAAGGTGCGCTGGCCGCGCGCGCGCGCGGCGCAGCTCACGCGCACGGCGCCGGCCGCGCTGGCGGTGCTGCTGGCCCGGTACAACACCGGCACCCCCCATTCCGTCCCACCCTGACCGTTCCCGAAGGAGAATGCCATGTCCTACAAAACCATCCTGGTCCATGTCGACCAGTCGCCGCATGCACCAGCGCGCATCGCGCTGGCCGTCAACCTGGCGGCAGCCGAGGAGGCGCACCTGGTCGGCTGCGCGCTGACCGGCATCACGGCAGAGTATTACCGCAACATGAACATGACGTACGGCGGCCCGCTCACCCAGGACCACCTCAACGAACTCAAACGCGATGCCGAGCTCGCCCTCGACCGTTTCGAACAACAGGCGCGTACAGCCGGCATCAGCTACGAGCGGCGTTGCAGCAACGACGAGGCCGACGCTGGACTGGTGCAGCAGGCGCGCTTTGCCGACCTGGTGGTGCTCAGCCAGACCGACCCGGCCCTGACCGGCCCGTCGATGCTGGGCCAGCTGCCCGAGCACCTCGCGCTGCACGGCGGACGGCCGGTGCTGCTGGTGCCGTACGCGGGCGCCTTTCACCACCTCGACCGCCACGCGCTGGTGGCCTGGGACGGCAGCCGCGCGGCCACGCGCGCCGTCACCGATGCCCTGCCGCTGCTGCGCAACAGCGCCAAGGTCACGCTGGCAATGTTCGAACGGGCCAGGGATGGCCAGCTGGCCGAGCTGCCCGGCACCGACATCGCACCGTACCTGGCGCGGCACGGCGTGCGGCTCGAGGTCGTGCAGCAGGTCACCCATGCCGGCTACGACGTGGGCGCCGCCCTGCTCTCGCTGGCGGCCGACCAGAGCGCCGACCTGCTGGTGATGGGCGCCTACGGCCACCAGCGCTGGCGCGAAATCCTGCTTGGCGGCGTCACGCGGCGCGTGCTGCAGTCGATGACCGTGCCGGTGCTGATGGCGCACTGACGCCGGGTTGGCGCATGGTCAGGCCACGACATCCAGGCTGACCTGGACCAGTGTGCCGCGCCCGTTGGCGCGCGGCTGTACCACGATGCGGCCGTGGTGCTGTTCGACGATTTCCTTGACGATCGCCAGTCCCAGGCCGTGGCCGCCGGACTGCGCGCCGGGCACGCGATAATACGGCGTGAAGATGTGCGCCAGTTCTGACTCGGCGATCGGCGGACCGTCATTGGCCACACCAAGCAGTACCGTCCCGTCCACCACGTCAAGCGTGACCGCGATGTCGCCGTGCGGGTCACCATGCGACGAGGCGTTGTCGATCAGGTTTTGCAGCAGCCGCTGCAACTGGGTGGGCTCGCCAAGCACGTGGCACGGCTGCTGTACGTCGAGGCCCACGGTCTGGCCGCGCCGCGCTACCAGCGGCTCGACCGCGCCGATCACCTCGCAGCACAGCTCCGGCATCGACAGTCGGCGCATTGGTTCGGCATCGTTGCCGGCGGTCAGGCGGCCCAGCGCCAACAGCTGCTCGGCCAGCTTGCTGGTGCGGCGGGCACCGTCCATCGCGCATTGCAGCGACGTTTGCAGCTGCTGCGGCCCCTCGGCGCGCAGAGCGTTTTCCATGTGCAGCTGGACGGCGGCGATCGGCGTGCGGATCTCGTGCGCGGCGGCGTTGAGGAAGCGCTGCTCGCGCTCGAACGCGGCGCGGATGCGGTCGAGCAGGTGATTGAGCTCGGTAATGATGGGCGCCAGCTCCACCGGCGTGGCCGGCAGCGCAAGCGGCTCGAGCGACTCCGGCTTGCGCGCGGCGATGCGGGCGGCCAGCTGCGACAGCGGCCGCATGCTGCGCAGCAGCAGCAGGTTCACGGCAATGAGCATGAACACGCCGCCCACGGCCAGCGGCGTCAGGATCGACATGCCGATGTCGTGCGACATCTCCTGGCGCACCTCGTCCTTTTCGGCCGTCAGCACCCACACGTTGGCCGAGCGCAGCGCAAACACCTGCCACGGCACGCCGTCGATCATCTGTTCGGAAAAACCGGCCTTCAGCGGCGCCAGCGCCGCGACCGGGGACGACGCCGACTTGGCCAGCAGGGCGCCGTCGTCGCGCCACACCTGGAACGCGATCTTGGTTTCGTAGCGGTGGCCGTACACGCGCGGCAGGTTGCTGGGATCGGTTTCCAGCTCGTGCGGCAAGGCAATCACCAGCGGCCGGCTGATGGTCGCCGACGACAGCTGGTGCGCCACCAGCGCCTCGAGCACGCGCGCGGACGTGGCCAGCCTGGCGCTGAAGAGCTCGTCCGATTCGCGGCGCGCCACGTGGTGCGCGCCAAGACCGATGCCGGCAAAGATCAGCAGCATGCACAGCAGGGTGGCGCCCACCAGGCGCCAGCGGCCGGAATAGAGCCGGGTCGTCATGCGGCCAGGTCGCCGAGGCGGTAACCGACGCCGCGGATGGTCTTGATGACTCCCGGGCTGATCTTGCGCCGCACGTGGTGCACATGGACGTCGATGCTGTTGCTCTCGATACCCTCGCCCCAGCCGTACAGCAGTTCCTCGAGCTGGGTGCGGTTGAACACGCGCTGCGGGTGCTCGGCCAGTTGCAGCAGCAACATGAACTCGAGCCGCTGCAGCTCCACGCCCTGCCCCTGCCACTGCACCCCGAGGTTTTCCGGTTCCAGTTTGAGCGCGCCTACCTGCACCTGGTTGACCAGGCGGCCGGTACGGCGCCGGCCCAGCACCCGCAGCCGCGCCAGCAGCTCGTCGAGCTCGAACGGCTTGACCAGGTAGTCGTCGGCGCCCAGGTCCAGCCCTTCCACGCGGTCGCGCATGGCGTCGCGGGCGGACAGGATCAGCACGGGAATCGGGTTGCCGGCGCGGCGCGCCGCTTTCAGCACCTCGGTGCCGTCGATCCCGGGCAAGCCCAGGTCAAGCACCATCAGGTCGAAGGGATTGTCGGCCACGGCAGCGACCGCAGCGACGCCGTCGCCGACATGCTCGACCAGGTAATGCGCCTGCCGCAACGCCACCAGCAGGCCCTGCGCGATGAGCGGGTCATCCTCGACCAAAAGTATTCTCAATGCGTCTCCCCCTTGCTGTGCATTATTTGGCTTTCGCCGCGATTTTGTCCAGCAGTTGATCGATTTCCTTGCGGCGGCCGTCGTCGGCGATGGCGCGCCCGGGCCGCGCGGGCGCCTGCAACGCCTTGTTCAGTACGCGGGTTGCTTCCGCATAGTCGCCCTTGCGAAACAGGTAATCGCCGTAAAAATAATTGGCGTCGATGCCGTCCGGATTGACGGCCAGGCCCTTCTTCAGCAACTCCAGCGCCTTCTTGTCGTCGCCGAAGCCGATCGGCCAGCCCGGCACCTGGTAATACAGCGAGCCGAGGCTGGTGTAGGCGGAACCGGCCAGCGCGTCCGGGTTGATGGCCAGCGCCTGCTCCAGCGCGGTCCTGGCGGCCTTGGCGTTGGACAGTGCGCCCAGCCCGCCCTTTTCGCCGGCGTAGGTCGATTCGATGATGGCCTGCCAGATCAGCAGGTCGGCGCTGCCGGGGTTGGCAGCGGTGGTCTTGCGGGCCTCGCCCAGCAGGCGCTCGAGCTGCGCTTCGCGCGCCGGTGCCGGTGTGCGATACCGGATCTGCTCCCACTGCTGTTGCAGGCGCACGACATCGTCGCCCGCTGCGGCCCAAGCGGTATGGGCGGACAACACGCACAGGGCCAGCAGCGCAACGATACGAAGGCGGAAACTCGGGGTCATGATGTGGTCTTTCATAAAATGTTTACACGGGCAGGTACTTGCGGATGATGCGCAGCTGCTTGCGGATGGCCGCATCCGGCACGGCCGGCAGCAGGCCGTTGAGGCGCACGAAAAAGCGCTCCTTCGCCCCCAGCGTCAGATGGCCGCGCTGCCCGCCCAGGAACGCGGCAAAGGCGGCAGCCACCTGCTGCGGCGTGTCCTGCGCTGTGCCGAGCTCGCGGTTCATGGCGGTGACGGCATCGGTATTGATGGCCGTATCGGTGGCGCGCGGCGCAAACGAGCGCACTTCCACTGCCGTATCGGACAACTCGCGCCGCAGTGCCTGGGTAAAGCCTTTCAGGCCCGCCTTGCTGGCGCCGTAGGCGGCAAAGCCGGGGAAGCCGAGCAACCCCAGCACGGAGCCGACGTTGACGATCTGCGCGGCCGGGGCAGCCTTCAGTTGCGGCAGCAGCTGGCGCGTGAGCAGCATCGGCGCCAGCAGGTTGGTGTCGAGCAGCGCGCGGATCGCGTCCACCGGCTGCGACTCGAAGCTGTGGAAGTCGCTCAGGCCGGCGTTGTTGACCAGCAGGTTGAGGCCGCCCATGCTGCGCGCCGCCGCGTCAATCGCAGCCAGGGTGGACGGGTCGGTCAGGTCGCCGCACACCACTTGCACCGGCACCTTCAGTTCGGCGCGCAGGGCGTGCAGCGGTCCTTCGCGCCGTCCCACCAGGATCAACGCGTCCGACAGCGGCGCCAGTTCGCGCACGATGGCCGCGCCGATGCCGCCGCCGGCGCCCGTGATCACGGCACGGTAACGCGGGCGCTGCATGGCAGCCATCACGCGTCTCCTTCGAACACGGCTGCGCCGCGCGGCAGGCTGCGGAACACGTCGCCGTACAGGCCATACATCCTGCGCGCGACATGCAGCACCGCGTCGCGGTCGTCCTGGCGCTCGAGCCGGTTGACCAGTGCCTCGAAAAAGGCCACGTGTTCGAGATCGAGGCTGCCGTGCGAATTGAGGTAGCTGAACGCCTCCGGCGGCAGCGCCAGCGCGCTGCGCATGGTGTCGGCGGCGTGGGTGGCCAGCGCCGTGCTGGTGCCTTCCAGTACGTGCACCATGCCGAGGAAACCGACCGGGTTGCGGCGGTCGACCTGGTGGTAGGCGTAAGCCACCATCAGCTCGGTGCTGGCGTGCGGCTCGCTGTGGCGCACGGCGTCGGCATCGCCGCCGCAGGCGGCGATATCGGACAGGATCCATTCCTGGTGCCCCACTTCCTCCTCGATGTATTCGGCCATTGCCTCGCGCAGCCACTCGTGGCTGGCGTCGAGGCGGCTGCCGCACGCCATCAGCAGCGGCACCGTGTGGCGCACATGGTGGTAGGCCTGGGTGAGGAAGGCGATGTACTGGCCCTTGGTGACCTGCCCGCGCAGCGCATCCTGGATGATCGGGATGGAAAACAGCTGCTGGCGTTCGAGGTCGGACTGGGCTTTCAGGGTGTCGAAGAAGTTCATGCAATGTGCTCCAGGTTGTCGTACAGCGCGGCGATGTCGGTCGCGTAATGGCGGGCGATGGCGGCGCGGCGCGGCCGGCCGTTGGCGGTGGACAGGCCCGTGGCCGGGCCCCACGGCGGCACCACGCGCCAGCGCCGCACCTGCGCATAATCGGGCAGGTCGCGGTTGGCCAGCGCCACCGCTGCTGCCAGCTGCTCCGGCGTCAGCGCGGCGCTGACGGGCACCAGCAGCGCCGCCAGGTAAGGCATGGCGTCCCCCACCACCACGACCGCAGCGAACGCGCCGCTGCCCAGCAGGGCCGATTCCGGCCACTCGGGCGAGACGTTGCGCCCGTACCCGGTGATCAGCACATCCTTCTTGCGGCCGTCGATATGCAGGAAGCCGTCGGCGTCGAGGTGGCCCAGGTCGCCGGTGGCGAGCCAGGTGCCGACAGCGGCGGCCGGTGCCTGGCCGACGTAATGGCCGGCACGCCCGCCCACCTCGATCTCGCCGTCGGCGGCAATGCGCACCGGGCGGTGCGGCAGCGGCCGGCCCACACTGCCGACCCGCTCGCTGCCGGGCAGGTTCAGTGCCACCACCGAGCAGCACTCGGACAGGCCGTAGCCTTCGAAGACCGGGATGCCGCGCGCACGGGCCGCCTGCAACAATCGCGGCGGCGTGCGGGCACCGCCGACGGCGACAAAGCGCAGGCTGGCCAGGCGCGGATCGTGGTCGGCGGTGACCGCCACCAGCGCCTGCAGCATTTGCGGCAGCACGATGATGCTCTGCGCCTGGTAGCGCGCAATTGCCGCCAGGCAGCGCTGCGGATCGAACTGGCTGGCGCCGGACAGCCCGGTTTCGGCCAGCGGCGGGCAGATCACGGTGGCGCCGCTGAGCAGCGCCGTGTACGGCCCGGCGATGTTTTCCAGCAGCACGCTGAACGGCAGCAGGCACAGGTGGCGCTGCAGCTGCAGGCCTCCCAGCCCGCGCTGCAGCGCGCCGGCCAGTTGCCACTGCTGGTCGGCATCGAGGCACACGCCCTTGGGGCTGGACGTGGTACCGGACGTGAACGTGATTTTTTGCGTGGCGCCCAACGCCGCGCCGCCGGCCCTGGTGGCCGCCTCGTACAGACCCAGCGGCCCCGTCAGCAGTGACTGCGCGCCGAAGCCGAGCGCCGCGGCCTGCTCCGGCAGCGCGCACAGCAGCGCCGTGCAGCCGCTCTCCATCAGCACGTGGTGCCACTGCGCCGGCGTGAAGAACAGCGGTAGCGGCACCAGCGTTACGCCCAGTTGCTGGGTGGCGAGGTCGGCCACCAGCCATCCGGGGCCGTTGTCGGCCAGGATGGCCACCGGGGCCTCGGGCCAGCGGCGGGCCGCCAGCGCGGCGCACACCTGGGCGACCCGGGCGCGTACCTGGTCGGCGTCGAGCGCGGTGACGCCGTCGGTCAGCACCGGCACGCCGGGGGCGTAGGCATCAAGCAAGTTGTCCATAGCCGTATCGAATATCGCCATACATCACCTTGGGTTGGGTTTCGTAGTAATTGCCCCAGCGCCGGCCGGTATCGGCCAGGCGCGCGGGGTCCGCCACTGCCAGCACCTGGGGCTGGAGTCGCAATCGGGTAAAGGAATTGAGCAGGCTGACCGTGGCCGTAAAGGCCACCCAGCGCAGGCCAAGCTGGTGCAACAGCCGCGTGGTGCTGACGATCAGCGCACGCGCCGCACCGGGATGGACGGCAGCCAGATTGCCGACTTCGACGATCTCGGCGCGCGCCACCGGGTCGGCCATGCGCGCGCCCAGCGCCGCTTCGAGCGGGTGATCGAGGTACTGTTCCAGGAACATCGGGCCGCTTGCGGCCAGCGTGTAGCCGAGCGCGGCCACCCAGCGCCCCTGCTCGTCGCGGCAACCGAGCAGCACGTCGCAAAAATGGCTGATCTCGGCGCCGTAAGAATCAAAAAAGGCATGCGCGATAAACGCTTCCAGTTCGAGCCGCCCGGACTGGCCACGGACGAAGGTCTCGACCTGGAACTGCGCTGGCCTGGCCGGCGCCGTGCGCGGCGTGGCGGCAGGTGCATACGATGTGGCAAGAACATCTGGCATGGCATTATTCTCAACGTTATTGTTGCGTTGGAATAACTCTATCCGGGGAACATTATCCCCAGATTAACCGGCCGTCAGGACAGCCGCGCTGCCAGCGCAGCCAGGGTAAGCACGAGGACCGGCACGGTCAGCACCACGCCGACGCGCACGTAGTAGCCCCACGAGACGCGGATGTCCTTGCTGGCCAGGACGTGCAGCCACAGCAGCGTGGCCAGGCTGCCAATGGGCGTCATTTTCGGCCCCAGGTCGCTGCCGATCACGTTGGCGTAGATCATGGCCTCGCGCACGGCGCCCTGGGTGGAGGTGGCGTCGATCGACAGCGCGCCCACCAGCACCGTGGGCATATTGTTCATCACCGACGACAGCAGCGCGGTCAGAATACCGGTGCCGAACGCCGCGCCCCACACGCCGTAGCCGGCGCACCAGTCGAGCGCAGCGGTCAGATAGGCCGTCAGCCCCGCGTTGCGCAGGCCATAGACTACCAGGTACATCCCCAGCGAGAACACCACAACCTGCCACGGGGCGTTGGCCAGCACGGCGCGCGTGGCAATGTGCGGGCCGCGCGCAGCCACTGCCAGCAGCACCGCCGCGCCGCCGGCCGCCACCGCGCTGATCGGCACGCCGAGCGGCTCGAGCCAGAAGAAGCCCACCAGCAGCAGCGCCAGCACCGACCAGCCGGCGTTGAACGTGGCGCGGTCGCGGATCGCGGTGCGTGGCACGCGTAATGACGCCATGTCGTAGCGGCCGGGAATATCGCGCCGGAAGAACCACAGCAACGCGACCAGCGTAGCCGCCACCGACACCAGGTTGACCGGCGCCATGACGGCAGCGTAACGCGCAAAGCCGATGTCAAAATAATCGGCCGAGACAATGTTGACCAGGTTGGACACCACCAGCGGCAAGCTGGCGGTATCGGCGATGAAGCCGGCCGCCATCACGAATGCCAGTGTGGCTTGCGCCGAGAACTTCAGCGCACGCAGCATGGCAATGACGATGGGCGTGAGGATCAGCGCCGCGCCGTCGTTGGCGAACAGCGCAGCCACGGCAGCGCCCAGCAGCACCAGCAGCACGAACAGGCGCGTGCCACTGCCCTGCCCCCACCGCGCCACGTGCAGCGCCGCCCACTCGAACAGGCCGGCCCGGTCGAGCAGCAGGCTGATGATGATCACCGCGACAAAGGTGCCGGTGGCGTTCCAGACAATATGCCACACGACCGGGATATCGCTGGCATCGATCACCCCGGCCAGCAAGGCAGCGGCGGCGCCGGCAGCGGCGCTCCAGCCGATACCGAGCCCGCGCGGCTGCCAGATCACCAGGGTCAAGGTGACAAGAAAAATCAGCAAGGCAATGAGCATGGTGTTTCCGGGGTCAGTTGCGCTGCAAGGCGCCGATGGTGTCCAGCGCCGCCTTGAGCGCAGCGCGGTCGCCAAGCAGTTGCGCAAGCGGCAATGCCAGGAAAGCTTCGATGCGGGCGCGGATCAGGCGGTAAGCGTGCTCGAACGCGGCATCGATCTGCGCTGGCGTGCCCACCACGTGGCTGGGATCGTCCACGCCCCAGTGCGCGCGCACGACCGGCCCGAGGTAGGCCGGGCAGGTTTCGCCGGCGGCGCTGCCGCACACGGTGATGACGATATCGGGCGTGACGTCGAGGTCGTGCCACGATTTGCTGTAGTAGCCGTCGGTGGCGATGCCCCTGGCGTGCAGCAGTGCGACCGCGTGCGGATGCAACTGGCCGGCCGGCTGGCTGCCGGCGCTGAGCGCCCGCCACCCCGCTGGCGCCAGGTGGTTGAAGATCGCCTCCGACAGCACCGAGCGGCAAGAGTTGCCAGTGCAGAGGAACAGGATGTGGCGCGGATTATCTGGCATGGTTGTTCTCCGAGGCTGTAGCAGTGGCGCAGGCGGCCGGCCCGCACGGCACGCCGCCGCAGCAGTTTTCAGTGAGGTAGCCGATCAGGCCATTCATCACGGCCACGTCGGCCGCGTAGATCACGAAGCGGCCCGCGCTGCGCGACGTGATCAGGCCGGCGTGCACGAGCTCCTTCAGGTGGAATGACAGCGACGATGGCGCAATGTCGAGCTGTTCGGCGATCTTGCTGGCGGCCATGCCGTCGGGGCCGACTTGCACCAGCAGCCGGAAAATCGCCAGCCGGCTTTCCTGGGCGATGGCCGAAAGCGCGGCGAGAACTTGCCTGGTTTCCATGACATCACTTTCATAGTTCAACGATAGTCGAAGTATTTTACTTGCAAAGCCTGCGATAGTTCAACAATTATCGAATTGACGTTCTTCGCACAGCACCGCCCGCGCGATCGAGGCGCGAGCCGCCCGATGCGTTGGGCGTGAGTGAGCTGCCAGTCACGCCTGAACCGGCAGCACGCTCACGCCATGCGCCGCAATCGCCGCAACGCGATCACGATTGCCGTGGCGCTCAACAGCAAACCGCCGGCGCTCAGCGCGATCAGCACCGCGATGCGCGCCCCGCCATGCACAGGCGACAGCAACGCCGGAACATCCCAGCTGTGCAAAAAATTGAACAGCCAGCGCCCCACCCGCTGGGTACTGTCCACGCTCAGCGCCACCTGGCCGGTGGCCGCGTCGAGATACACCCAGGTATGCCCCGGATCGTCGAACACCACGCGCAACGCCGGCAGGCGCCGCTCGTTGCCGCCGTACATGGAGGCGTCGCCGCGCTGGTAATAGTAGGCGTCCGGTGCGGTTACCATTTCGAACAATCGCACCGGGTAAGGCAGCAGCTTGCGCGCGACCGCCTCCAGACGCGCCGGCTCCCACTGCTTGGCCACCGTCAGTCCGTCGCCGCAGGCTGCAGCGATGCGCGTGTCGCACTGCATCGTCGGGGGCAGTCCGTGACCGCCGGCCGCCACGATGCGGGTGTCGTTGCGACCATCGCGCGCCACGATGAACGGCTCGCCACCGAGCACGCGCCATTCCAGTTCGCGCGGCTTAAACGACTGCGTGTGCAACAGCGCCAGCACTTGCGCCACCGGCTGCGCCAGGCGCACGCTGGCCGGCGCGCCGCCCTGCATGGCTGCCGCATCGGGCTTGGTACCCCGCGCATTGAACACCCCCAGCGGATTCATCGACATCAGGCCGCTGAACATCCAGGTGCACAGCACCAGGCCGAAGGCAAGCCCCAGCACGTGATGCCAGCGCATGGCGAACTCGCGGTACGGCGTGCGCGCGCCGCTCTTGTAGCGGCCACGGAAGCGCCAGCGCTGCACGCCGTTCACCATCCCCGTCACTGCCGACAGCACGCCCACGGCGGACAGGCCGATCAGGGTCCAGGTCCACACCGGATCGGTATTTTGCTGGCGCAGCATGTACAGCCAGTGCAGCCAGGCGCCGGCGAAGTTCCAGTAACGCTCGGCGCGCGGCGCATCGAGCATCACCTGCCCCGTTGCCGACGACACGTACACGCGCGTGGCCGCGTCGTCATCGAGTTCCACCACGTGCAGCGGCCGGTGAGGGTTCAATCCGCGCGAGTGGGTCCAGCGATCTTCTTCCACCAGGCCCGCGTAACGGGCCGACGCTCCCGGATTGAACATGCGTGCCGCCGCCACCGCTGCCTGCGCATCGGGCTTCGGTGCAAGCGCGCCGGTCGCAGCATCCACCTGCGTGGTGCGGCCATCCTGCTCCAGCAACTGGTAATACGGACGGCCGGCGATCGAGGTCAGCGTGATGACTTGCACCGCAGCCGGGTGATGGCTGCGCGCCAACGCCTGCGCCGGCTCGATACAGCAGCCGGCGGCGAGCGGAGGCAAGGCGGCCAGCCGTTCGGCCGGGGTGAGCTTGGGGTAGCCGACGAACAGCATCACCATGCCGCTGACGAACCATAGCGCCATCAATGCGCACATGGCGATCCCGGTCCAGCGATGGATCAGGTACAGAATGCGGCGCATTGCCCGTCTCCGTCAGAAGCGGTGTTCAACGACCAGGTCAGCGCGCCGGTCCTGACCAAAGAACCACTGGGTGGGCGTGTAATACGCCGTGGTGAAATAGCGCCGGTCGAACAGATTGGCCACCCGCAGCGAGACGCTGGTGGCGCCGGAGACCTTCCAGCGCAGCGTCGCATCGGTCACCGCATACGATGGCAGCTTGAGCGTGTTGGCATTGTCCGCATTGCGCTCACCCACGTAGCGCAGGCCGGCGCTGGCGGTCCAGCCGCGCGCCAGTTCGTGGTGCAGCCACAGGTTGGCAAGGCGCTGCGGCACGTCCGGCGGCGTGTTGCCGGCCCGCGAGACCAGCACGCCGCCAGAGGCTTCGCTGAAGTCCGCGAAACGCGCCCGCAGCAGCGCGGCATTCGCCTCCAAGCGCCAGCCGGGAAGCAAAGCCGCCGTCACCGTGGCCTCCACGCCGCGCGACGTGCGCTCGCCCACTTGCAGGCTGCGGCTCGGATTGGCGGGGTCGCGCGTGAGCAGGTTGTTCTTGGTGATGTCGTACACGGCCAGCGTCCATTCGGCGGTATTGGCCGCGAAGGCCTGCTTGACGCCCACTTCCACCTGGCGGCCGGTGGCGTTCTTGAACGCGCTGTTGGCGGCCGACAGGAAGAACAGCGAACTGATCGGATCGGCCGCCTTGGCCACCTGGCCGTACAGCGCCAGCGACGGCGTGGCCTGGTACACCGTGCCCAGACGCCAGCCGACGTTGCTGAAGGTTTTATCGTAAGCGAGGCGGTCGGCCACCAGGTCGGTGCGGCGCACGCTGGCATGGTCGTAGCGCACGCCCGCCAGCAGCGACCACTGGCCAGTCAGCGCCAGCCGGTTTTCGGCAAACACCGCGTACTGGCGCGCCTTGCTGGCATAGCGCGGAATGGTGGGCACCGGGCTGGCGAACCAGCCGGGGTCCGGGTGGTACGGATCGACCGAGGTGGCGTCACCAACATAGGTGTTGTTGGTGTGTTTGAAGGCGCTGGAATTGATGTCGAAGCCGAGGGCGAAGCGGTTGTCCAGCCCCAGCAATTGCCCCTTGAAGGCGGCGTCGGTGGTGTTGCCGGTCTGCGACTGGTCGTGATAGATCTCGGTGGCGTCGGAGCGGTCGATCAGGCCGGTGGCGGCGTTATACGTATAAGCTTCGACATCGCGCCAGTGGCGGTTGCTGTCGATGTTGTAGAAGCGGCTGCGCACCGTGGTGCTGTCGTTCGGGGTCCAGTTGACGAGCGCGTCAAGCCAGCGGTCGTCGTACTGCATCACGCTGTCGGCGACGTTGTAGTTCTTCGTTGCCAGCGCCGGATCGGGCTTGCCGTTCACCAGCGGCGTGCCGAAATATTGCATCGGTTCCTGCCGGCCCCGGGCCGCGCTCAGGCGCACGTTGAGGCGTGGCGAGATGTCGAGCCGCACCGCGCCGGAGACGGCACGGTTGCTGTACCGCCCCCGGTCCACCCAGCCGTCCGACCGGTCGGTGCTGGCGTCGAAGCGGTACGACCAGCGTTCGTCAAGGGCGCCACCGCTGCCGATGGCGAAGCGGCGGCTGTTCTCGGTGCCCACGCCCGCCTGCACGTCGGTCTCGATGGCGCCGCGCGTGGGCTGCTTCGGCACCACGTTGATCACGGCGCCGATGGCGCCGTCGCCGTAGATCACGGACGCCGGCCCGCGCAGCACTTCCACGCGCTCGATGGCCCAGGTATCGAACGGGAAAGTCAGCCCGGCGCCGCCGTACTGGCGCATGCCGTCGTACAGGCGCATGACCGACAAGGTGTCGGTAAAGCCGCGCGCGGCCACCGACGAGCCGCCATTGCCTGGGTGCGGCATGGCGCTCACGCCCGGTGCGCGGGTGATGGCATCGACCAGGCTGCGGTCGCCACGCTGCTCGATCTGCTGGCGGGTGATGGCGTCCACGCTGGCCGGGGTGTCGAAGCGGGACAGGTCGAGGTTGGAGCCGGTGCCGGCGGCAGTGTGGAGGCCACCGCTGTCGTCGCGGGCGGTGATGACGACGGTGGGCAAGGTGCTGTCCTGGGCAGTGACGACGAGCGGCAGCGCCAGCGCGCACGCGGCGGCCGTGCGCGACAAAATAAAATGAGTGTGCATGAATTCGAGACGCGTATGAATATCCTGGCCGCCATGGGCGGCCTCTGGCCAGCTGGCGCAACGTAAAGATACGGCGCCAGGCTGGAACTAGAAACTACGGGATATCAAACGGCGGGCGGACCGCGCGGATGGGCGATTACCCATGCATACAGGGGCGTTGGCGCATGGTAGAACAGCGCCGGCCGTTCGGACAGAATCGCACCTTGCGGCACCAGCGGCGGCGATGGCGGCAGCACCGGCATGTCGGAGTGGACGCGGCAGTACGGGCAGTCGTTCATGCCGCTGCTGCGCTTGTCGGTGTTATCGGAGCTATCGGAAGTATCGGGCGCCTGGACGTAGCGGGTGCCCATGGCCGAGCAGATCTCGAGCCACGCGGGACTGGCTGCCCGCTCCGGCGCGAACGCGCGCGACAAGGCCGGCATCAACGCCGTCATCAGCATGGCGGCGCAGAGCAGCCATGCGAGGTAACGTCGGCGTTGTCGGGTCTTGTGCATCGGCCTATTTTACAGCAGTGGCCTCGCGCCGGGCCGGGAGTGTGCTGGGCATTTTGTCGCAGGCTTCAAAACGAGTGCGTGATACCCATCCCGAAGCCGGTCGGGTGCGCGCCCGCCGTCATGCCACCGAGCGCGGCGGTGCCAAAGTCGCCGCTCGAACGGGCGTCGTTGTCGATCCGGGCATACGTCATGTACAGCTCGGTACGTTTCGACGGCTGGTAGGCGTAGCCCACCGCCCAGTAGCGCATGCCGGTATCGACCGCGCTGGTGCCCGGCCCGCCCCCATCGAGCTTGAGGTCGGCGCTCTGGCCATAGGACAGACGCAGCAGCTGGCTGCCGATCCGGTGCGTGACGGCGCCCCACGCGTTGCGCACCTTGACCGCCGCTGCATTGCCCGGCGTGAATGCCTTGGGTAGCCCGGTAGCGGCCAGGTTGCCCCGGTACGTCAGTTGCTCGACAATACCGCTGAAGGTGGTGGCGCCGTACACATAATGCGTGGCCAGCCGCAGCGCATCGTCGCGCGTGCGCACGGTGGCTGTGTTGGCATACTCGTCGTGGCGCTCGTACGCGGCGATCAGGGTCAGCGCACCATGCTCGTATGTGCCGGACGCCGACAACAGGCGCGGGTCGCACGCCACCGCGCACGTGCCCTTTTCTTCACCCATGCCGTAGGCCAGGCGGCCCTTTAAGCCGCTTTTTGACTCCGGCGACCAGTACTGGATCACATTTTTCTGGCGGCGGTCGAACGCCTGCCGATTGGCGATATTGCCCACTGTCGGCGAGCTGTTGCCGTACAGGACGGCGCCATAACCGGCAAAGGTCTTGTTGGTGAACGGATCGAGTTTCAAAGTAGAATTTTTATACGGCGTATCCCACTGCCCCATCAGCAGGCTGCCGGCAGGGCCTTTCAGGCCGACGGCCGAGCTGCGGCCGGCCAGCGTGCCGCTGCCCGTATCGACGCCGACCGACGATTCGATCTGGAAGAACGCCGACAGGCCGCCGCCCAGCGCTTCTTCGCCGCGAAAGCCGAGCAGCGACGAATTGCTGCTGACGCGATGCTTGCGGGTGTCCGAGGCGTTGGGACCGTTGGCGGACAGGGTCTCGACATCGACATTGAGCTTGCCGTAGATGACGACGGTGGAAGATTGCGCCAGCACGGCGCACGGCAGCAGCGCCAGCGCGATGGCGGCGGCATGGGTTTTGCGGTTCATAGTGTGTCTCGTATGATTATGGTGGTCGTGCAAATCCACGCGCCCGCGCGCCTTGTGGCGGCGCGTCGGGCGCGGGATGGATGGCAATGCGCAGGGTGTGGTGCAGCGCGGCCCGCGAGCCGCGCAGGATCGTCAGGCGGTCAGCTTGTCGGCTACCGGACGTCCCGTGGCAGCAACAGCGGCAGCAGCAGCCTCGCGCCGGGCCTTGGCGCTGAGCGTGAGCAGGGTCACGATGCTGGCCATCGCCAGCACGGCGATCGGCAACAGCCCCAGCGCATGGCTACCAGTCTCGGCCTTGATCCAGCCGTAGACGTTGACCATCAGCCCGCCACCGATCAGGTTGGAGACGGCATTGATGCCAGCCAGTCCCGCTGCCGCCGAGCCAGCCGCCAGCCAGCCGGAGCTCAGCGCCCAGAACGGGCCCTTGAACGAGTAGGCGCCAATCAGCACGCAGGTCAGCATGACCACGGTAATTGCCAGCGACGACACGAACAGGGTGCTGAGCATGCCGGCGCCGATCAGCGCCAGCGGAATCACGGTATGCCAGCGGCGCTCGTTCTTGCGGTCCGAATGACGTCCCCACAGGACCATCAACACCGAGGCCACCAGGTACGGCACGGCAGCAAGCCAGCCGGTTTGCATCACGCTCAGGCCGAACGACTTGAACATCTGCGGCATCCACACGCTCAGCACGCTACCGGCGGCCGACGCGGTAGAGCACACCAGCGCCATGCCCAGGACTTCCTTGCTGCGGAACAGCTTCCAGATCGAGACATGGGCCTTGGCCTTGCTGGCGGCACGTTCGCCATCCATGCGCTTCGACAGCCAGTCGCGCTGCTCGGCCGTCAGCCATTTTGCCTGTTCCGGACGGTCGGTAAGGAACCACAGGCAGGCCACGCCGAACAGCACGGTGGGCAAGCCTTCCAGGATGAACAGCCACTGCCAGCCGCGCAGGCCCAGCATGCCATCGGTTTGCAGCAGCGCGGCCGACAGCGGCGCGCCGATAAAGCTGGCCATCGGGATCGACACCATGAAGATAGCCACGATGCGGCCGCGATAGGCGGACGGAATCCAGTAGGTCATGTACAGGAGCACGCCGGGGAAGAAGCCGGCTTCGGCCGCGCCCAGCAAAAAGCGCACCGCGTACAGCGAGTACGGCCCCTGCACCAGCGCGGTGCCGGCCGAGACCGTACCCCAGGTGACCATGATGCGGGCGATCCACTTGCGGGCGCCGAATTTTTGCAGCGCCAGGTTGCTGGGCACTTCAAACATGAAATACGAGATGAAAAACAGGCTGCTGGCAAAGCCGAACATCTGCGCCGAAATGCCGATGTCGTGGTTCATTTGCAGCGATGCCATGCCGATGTTGCCACGGTCGATAAACGCCAGCAGGTAGCACGCCATCAGGAAAGGGATCAGGCGCCAGGTAACCTTGCGCATCGTGTCCTTCTCCAGTTGGGTGACATTTGTTGTTATGGTATCCATTGTCTTCCTCCAGATCCTGCATTTATAGTCGAAATCGCCGCGCCGTGGTCGGCGCCGGCGAGTTATTTCGGCGTTACGCCGCGGCGCGCGCCTCCCCGTCCAGCATGGCCAGCACCGCCAGGACATTGGCGGCCGCTGCCGTGCCCATGCCCACGTAGGCGTCACTGGTCACGCCGCCGATATGG
Organism: Duganella sp. FT27W; assembly: GCF_009295655.1. NCBI lineage: Bacteria > Pseudomonadati > Pseudomonadota > Betaproteobacteria > Burkholderiales > Oxalobacteraceae > Duganella > Duganella sp. FT27W. The sequence continues at coordinate 99,651 of NZ_WHIV01000001.1, read as the reverse complement.
GGCGACAGGATCACGTTCGGCTGGTGTGCGAACGGGTGGTCGCCGGAAAACGGCTCGATGCAGAAGCTGTCCAGCCCGGCCGCGCGCAGCTTGCCGTTTTGCAGCGCCTGCAGCAGTGCCGCTTCGTCGATCAGGCCGCCCCTGGCCGTGTTGACCAGGATGGCGCCGTCGGGCATCAGCGCCAGCGCGGCCGCGTCGATCATGTTGCTGTTGTCAGGCGTGAGCGGGCAATGCAGCGAGACCACGTGGGCCGCTGCGAACAGGTCCGCCAGCGCCACGTTTTCCACGCCAGCGGGCAGCGCTTTCGCATACGGATCGTGCGCCAGCACGCGCATGCCCAGCGCCTGGCCGACGGCCGCCACCCGCACCCCGATCGCTCCCAGCCCTACCAGGCCCAGCGTGCGCCCTTTCAGCTCCAGGCTTTTATGGGTGGCCTTGTCCCAGTGGCCGTCGTGCATGCGGGCATCGAGCCGGGCCACGTCCTTGGCGCAGGCCAGGATCAGCGCCCACGTGTGTTCGGCCACGGCGGCCGCGTTGGCGCCCAGCGCCGCCTTGACGGCGATGCCGCGCGCGGCGGCCGCTGCGGCGTCGATGGTGTCGATGCCGGTACCGTGCTTGGAAATCACGCGCAGTTGCGCGCTGGCGGCAATCACGGCCGGGGTGATGCGGCCGTACCGCACGATGATCGCCACCGGCTGATGTTCATGGCACAGGGCGATCAATTGCTGTTCATCCGGGGTTTTACCGGCGTACACGATGGTGTAGTCGCGCAGCATCTCGACTGCCTGCGGCGCCAGGTCGGCGCCGGTGACCAGGACAACCTGGGCGGCGCTCACAGCGTTTCTCCTTCGGCCAGCACACCGGCCTTGCGCAGCGCACCGTCGAGCCATTTCGGCCGCAGTTGTTCGCCGTTACGGATGCCGGCAATGCGCGTGGTCTCGTCGATCACCTTCTGTTTGGCCAGCGGCATCAGCGACGCCGCCTTGCGGCGCTCGACCACCACCACACCGTCGGCGTCGGCGACGATCAGGTCGCCCGGGTTGACGGTGGTGCCGCCTACCGAGATCGGCCAGTTCAGGCGGCCGGGAATGAGCTTGGTCGGGCCGTTGGGGTTGGCGCCTGTGGCGTACATGGGGAAACCGAGTGCGCGGATCGCTTCGGTGTCGCGCACCGAACCATAGATGATGACGCCGGCAATGCCGATCGCCATGCACTGCGACACCATGATTTCGCCCATCAAGGCGCAGGTTTCGTCGCCCTTGCCGTCGATTACCAGCACGTCGCCGGGCTGGGCCAGCGCCATGGCAGCGTGGATCATCAGGTTGTCGCCGGGACGCACTTCGATGGTCAGCGCCGGACCGGCGATGCGCATGGTGGGCGCCAGCGGCGCAATGCGGCTGCTCAGGGTGCCACGGCGGCCGGCAACGTCGGCCAGGATAGATGATGGGTATTGGGCAGCAATGGCGACGATGGCCGGATCGACCCGTTCGAATTCGCGGATCACGTCGGGCTGGGAGGGAAAGGTAGTGGTCATGGAATGGCCTCGTAAAAAATGGCGTAAAAGGGCCCCTGCCGCGCCGGCAGGCCGGCGACGGTTATTGGGGGAAACTGCAATCAGGAACAGGCGTGGCGGCGCACGCCGGGGCGCCAATCAGCCGCTGCGCAACTGGCGCGGTGGATGGACAGCCTGGTGGTGAGAGGTGTGGTGAAGTGTCATGCCGGTCTCCTGCGATTGAGATTGCCCTGCCGGAAACCTGCGCTACCGGCCTGGGATTTCTTGTTGCTCTTGTTATGGATTTGAGTATAGGAGCGACAATTTATAATGTATATTCAATTATTTTTTAAAAAACATAACTACGGAGAATGTATCGATGGATTTTCGCGATCTGAAGTTTTTTGAGGTGATCGCCCAGGAAGGCAACTTGGCGCGCGCGGCGGAAAAGCTGTTCCGCACCCAGCCTGCGCTGTCGAAATGCATCGACCGGCTGGAGGCGTCGATGGGCGCCAAACTGTTCGAGAAAGACGGGCGCGGCATGCGCCTGACGGTAGCCGGCAATGTGCTGCTGTCGCGCACGCGCCAGATGGGGTTGATGATCGAAGACACCGCGCGCGAAATGCGCGACCATGCGGCGGGGCTGAAGGGCCATATCCGGCTCGGCTGCGTGCCCACGCTGGCCGAGCATTTATTACCGCAGATATTGCACGACATGCTCGAGCAAGCGCCCGAGGTCACCATCCGGCTCGGGGTGGCGATGAACGATGCGCTCCTGGCAGGCTTGCGCGGCGGCGAGTTCGACCTGGTGGTGGGACCGATGCTCGAAAGCGACCAGGAGTTCGTGTCGGAACAGATCGTCGAAGACCAGATGGTGGTGGTCGCCAGCAAGCAGCATCCGCTGTTCGCAGGGCCCTACACGATGGCCGACCTGCTGGCCTACCGCTGGGTGCTGCCGGCCACGACCGTGGCCAGTCGCCAGTGGCTGGACCAGACCTTCGATCGCAACCGGCTGGCGCGCCCGCAGGTGCACATCGAATCGACGGTGCTCAACATGATCCTGCCCGTCATCGAAAAAACCCGCTTGCTGGGCTTTGCCAGCAATGCCAACCTGCGCTCGCCGGATACCGGGCTGCGCGAGGTGGTGCTGGAGCAGACCACCATGCCGCGCCGCATGGGCGTGCTCTACCGCAGCAATACTTACCTGTCGCCGGCGATGGTGCGGATCGCGGGGCTGTTGCGGCTGCATGGGACGTCGTTGCTGCGGGAGTAGACTGACATCGAAAAAACTGCAAACTGTGCTTTACAATCTACCTACCAGAAGGTAGAGTGAAAGCCATGAACAAGACATCCTCCACTGCCGACGCCATACTCGCCTGCACCCGCTCGCTGATCGCCAGCGGCGGATATAACGGTTTCAGCTACGCGGACATTGCCGAGGTGATCGGCATCCGCAAGCCAAGCATTCACCACCACTTCCCCAGCAAGGCCGACCTGGTAACGACCCTGGTTGCCGGTTACCTGGAACAAGCGCAGGAAGGGTTCGGCAACCTCGAACATGCGATCCCCGAACCGCTCGACCAGTTGCGCGCCTACATCGGGCACTGGAAGCGCTGCATCGGCGACGAGACGGCGCCGTTTTGCCTGTGCGCCCTGCTGGCCAGCGAAATGCCGATCCTGCCGGAACAAGTCCGCATGCAGGTCCGGGCCTTTTTCCGCTTCCTGTCCGGCTGGCTGACGGCGGTGCTCGAACGCGGCGTATCGCGCGGCACCATCGTATTGAACAATACGCCGCAAACCGAGGCCGAGTTGTTCATGGCATCGCTGCATGGCGCCATGCTGTCGGCGCGCGCCTACGGCGATACCGCCATGTTCGGCACCATCATGGATTCCCAGTTGCAGCGCCTGGCGGCCGGCCGCTGAAACGTGCCTCATCGGTGCGCTGCCTGGACATTTTTTTGCACCAAAAACCTACCTACTAGTAGGTATATTACGAAAACTCTACAAGGAATATAGACATGAACCAGACTAACGCGATGCCTGAAGCCGGCCAGACCCAGTGGCTGAAAAAATACTATCTGGTGCGGGGCGCCTTCTCTGCCCTGTGGATGCTGGCGGCGTTCAACGCCGGGGCCCACACCACGGCAGCAGCGCTGCTGCTGGTTGCCTACCCGCTCTGGGATGCGCTGACCAACCTGCTGGACGGTCAGCGCAGCGGCGGGCTGACGGCCAATCGCTCGCAGGCCCTCAACGTCATCGCCAGCCTGGCCGTCACCGTGGCGGTGGCGCTCGCGCTGCCCGACATGCACCGCGTGCTGGCCATATTCGGTACCTGGGCGATTCTGTCCGGCGTGCTGCAACTGGCCACGGGCGTGCGCCGCTGGAAAACCTCGGGCGCACAGTGGGCAATGGTGCTGAGCGGCGCACAGTCCGCGCTGGCCGGAGGTTTCTTCATTTCTCAGGCAAGCGCAGCAGCAGAACCATCGGTGGCGACGGTGGCCGGCTATGCCGGGTTCGGTGCGTTTTATTTCCTGCTGTCGGGCGGGGCATTGCCGCTCAAGGGACGGGGCCGGTAGGCGGTTGATGGCATCCAAGGTCGCGCACTGCGCTGCGAGACATGGGATGCGACAAATTAACTATGCCTGTAACGGCACGGTGTAATCGACCGCAGCCCACTCGAAGCGGGTTTTCAGGTCCGCAATCAGCGCCTGGTGCACGGGATGGAACAGGTAGGCATTCAAGCCATCGACGTCGTCGAAACCCGACTCCAGCACGTAATCCCAGCAGATCGGCCGATCCACTTCGTTGGCGGCGACCCGCCAGGTGCGGATACAGTCGATCTGGCCCTCGAGCGCATGCATGCGCTCGACCAGCGCGGCCTCGACGGCGGCGTCCGGCGCCACGTCCTTCAGCCGTCGGAACAGTACGATGTGATTCAGCCTGGCTGCCCCTTGCGTTTCAGCAGCCAGGCCGGCGCGTCTTGCAGCGCAACCGGCCGCAGGAAGCGGTCCAGCGCCGCATCACCCACCGATGTGGTCGTCGGTTGCATGGACGACGGCCACGGGCCGCCATGCTGCTGGGCGGCAGTCACGGCCACGCCGGTCGGCACGCCCGCGAACAGCACGCGGCCGGCCACCTGCTGCGCCGCCGACACCAGTCGGCGCGCATCGTCGCCTTCTTGTTCGACACCCCACAGCGTGACCGTCAGGCTGCACGCCCACCTCGCCATCGGCGCCCTGCACCATGCCGATCAGGCAGGCAGGCCCAGAATTTGCAGCACCTGCTGCGCCAGCGCATGCACGCGGGCCGACAGCTGCAAATGGGCGGAATGGGCCTTGATCACCACCGGGCAACCGGCGGCCAGCGCCGAAGCCGTATCGCCCCCCAGTACGCTGAAGGCAAACGGGAAATTGCTGGCCGAGAACATCGCCACCGGCCCCAGCGGCACCAGGGTACGCACCATGGCCGGATGGCCGCCTGGCGGTGGGCCCGACACAGCCGGATCATCGACATGGGCGAACGGTACACCGGCTTCGGCCAGGTCGGCAAAACACCGCAACTGGAACGCGGTACGATCGAATTCGCCATTCAGGCGCACCGGGCCCAACGCGGTTTCCGCGTCGGCGATGGCGACCAGTTCGCTCCGATCGAAAACGCCATCCGTCCGATTGCTATCGGCAAGAAAAACTGGCTCTTTACCGGCTGATCATCGCAGCACGTGCTCGAGCATGAGCACGAGCGTAGCGGGATCGGGGCGGCCTTCGATACGCAGGCGCACCCTGCCCGGTTCTCTCGAGTACTCCACCAAGCTGCTCAAAATTAGATGCAGCTTACGTCAAATGTGCAGCGCTGCGGCACCCGTCGCACCGTCCTGTGGCGGTTCGACTTGAACTCTTAAAGCGATGACGAGAGCAGCGAACAGCATCACAACGCCGGCAATAATGAAAACGCCTGTGACGCCACCAAACTTGAACATGATGCCGCCCAGTAAAGCGCCAGCAGCGATTGAAGATTGCACCGCAGCGACGACCATGCCGCCAGCCGTCTCCGCCTGATCTGGAACCGCACGAGCTACCCAGTTGGACCAGGCGACAGGTACGCCGCCGAACGCCAGGCCCCAGAGCGCCACCAAAAGCATCAGGCCGGTTCCTTGGACTGGCAGCAGAATCATGCCGAATGCTGCCAAGCCCACCAGCGCAGGCATCATCACTAAAGTCGCATGCAGACTGCGCTCCATGAGCCAGCCGGCCAGTAGCGTACCGATGAAGTTGGCGACACCAAAACCCAGGAGCATCAGCGACAAACTGTTGACATCGATGTGGGCAACGCTTTCAAGCGCGGGGCGAATATAGGTGAACAATGCGTATTGCCCAGTGTGGGCAAGTACACAGCCCAGCATTCCGATCCCGATCGCCGGGCGACGCAGCAGTGCTACTACCGACGTGGTGTGCATCATCGCGCGCGGTGCCATGCGGGGCAGCGTGAACAATTGAAACAAAAGGGTTAGCCCTCCGACAGCTGCGGCTGCCATAAATGCACTGCGCCAGCCATAGATTCCCCCCAAGTAGCTGCCCAACGGTACGGAAACAACGGTCCCGATGGCGATGCCGCTGAAGATGATGGAGAGCGCGCGCGGCACCAGCTTTGCCGGCACCAGTCGCATAGCCACGGCTGCCGCCATGCTCCAGAAGCCACCGAGCGCCACGCCCAGCAGTATGCGCATCACCAACAAAACCGCCAGGCTTGACGATAATGCCACCAGCAAGTTCGATGCGATCATCAACACCGTGAAAGCCAACAAGACGACACGCCGGTCGACACTGCGCGTCAGGCGCGGCACGACAAGCCCGGCAACCATGGCCACGATCGCCGTCACCGTCACCGCCTGACCGGCCAACGCCTCCGATACGCCAAGATCGACGGCCATCGGCGTCAGCAGGCTGGCGGGCAGATACTCCGCTGTCAGCAGGCCGAAAACTCCCATTGCCAATGAAAACACTGCCATCCATGCTGCTGCCGGTGGTTCTACGGCGGTCGCATGGCTCGCGTCGGGCGTTTGCCCGTTATCCACAACATTCATCTCTAAAACTCCTAAAACGATCAGAGTCGAAAGTCTAGAGATAAAATCCGGGATGATCTATGATGACAAGTCTTGATGTTTTGATCGAAACACCTGAAATGACCAAGAAGAATCAAGTTTTCGCGTCCTCCGGCCTCGTCAGTGAATTGTTGACGGATATGCGCCTGCGCGGAGTCCAGTACCGCCGCATTCAGACCGGTCCGGACTTCGGCATGGGCTTTGAAGACAAGCCAGGCCACGCCTACTTCCACTATGTGGCGGTTGGCACCGCCTATATCTGCACCGATGATGGCGAGTTGCATAAGCTGACCGCCGGCAGCGCGGCGCTCATGCCGCACGGCAGGAGGCACCAGCTTCTGTCTGAAGCGGGCATTGCTTTTGAGGAAATCGACAAGTTCGATGTCGCGCCCCTTGGGGAATCCGTTAGCGGAGTCGACACCTGTCCCAGTACGGCTTCCGTGCCCAGTGCAGTAATTTTTTACGGCTGCATGGAATTCGATCTCGGCGGGATGCAGAGGATCGGTAAATTGATGCCAACCGTCATGGTGGCCGATACGCAAGCGCAAAGTTATCCCGGGTTACTGCCTGTGCTTGATTCAATGAAGCGTGAAATCTGCGCCGGTCGTATTGGCTTTGCAGGCATTCTGGCTCGACTGGCCGAGGTTGCAGCAGCAATGATCGTGCGCGGCTGGATTGAATGCGGTTGTGAAAATGGCTCCGGTCTCCTCGCCGCGTTGCGTGATCCGCGTCTCGCACTTGCCATATTGGCGCTGCACCGCCAACCTGGACGGGAATGGACCGTTGCACAGTTGGCGGCGGAGTCTCACGTCTCTCGCTCTGTCTTCGCTCGCCGCTTTCAAACCACCATCGGGGTGCCACCCCTGCGGTATGCCACGGAACTGCGGATGCGTCTTGCCAAGCAATTGCTCACGCACGAGAAAGTGTCCATCGACGTCGTTGCCCGCCGCCTTGGCTATACATCTCAAGCCGCATTCAGTCGTGCTTTCAAGCGCATCATCGGCAGGCCGCCAGGCGCCGATCGGGAAGTACTGTGAGGAGAATAGCTTTCGGGGACTCAAAACTGGGATGTCTACCTAATGCTGGGTGATGGAAGCCGGATGAATCGAGAGGCTCACGTCCGGTTCTGCGAGGGGCCGCAGGTGAAATTCTCCCAGCCCCCCCCCAGTGCGCGCTGGCTTGGAGTGTATTCTGGCGGACGCTGCTGGACTCAAAAAAGGCCGTTTCCCCCTATGAGAGGGCTAGACGTGAAAAAACCCGCCGAAGCGGGTTTTTAAGGTTCTGGCGGAGACGGTGGAAGTCATAATGAAATAACTCGTAGAGGAAAAAAACTCGATTTCTTTGGTTGACATGGCTGGATGACCCTGAAGATGACCCTCAAAATTCCAGGGGCTTCGAATATGTTCACCGGGCCATGCTAGCGATAAGTTCGACCGAGATGCAGGGCGATCGTTCAAAGCCGCGATTACCGCCTGTACAACTGCTGCTGACACATGGCCAAACTCAGTGAATCTAATGAGAGCCCTGAATGTCATCCAATAAACGTAAGCGGGAGGTTCACCCAACCGTGGATGCCGCGCTCACCCAGCTGGCCAACGTCCCTTTGGGCATCGCGATGCGCTGCGCCGCTTCCTCTATCGTCAATCCCTGCGCCAGTACCAGTTTGACCGCCTCGGCCCGGAACTCCGGCGTGTATGTTGGTGATTTCATGTTTTCACTCCCTTTGACAAGTTTATCAAATAGTAAGCGTGTTCCCAGCGCCGTCTGGACTGCGTGAGCACTGTCATCCATGATCGAATTTTGGCACAGCATTTGTGCCCACAAATTCTGATTATGGACACAAATTTTCAACCGATCACTTCCACTAATGCGCGCGGCCACTATCGGCAGCACTCGTTGGAGTTCAAGCGCGCATTGGTGGCGCTGTCGTTGGAGCCGGGCGTCTCGGTCGCTCGCATTGCACGCGAACACGGCGTCAACGCCAACCAGGTGTTCAGCTGGCGCCGCCTTTATCAACAAGGGCGCCTCGGCGTGCCTGCGTTGATGCGCGACGATGCCTTGTTGCCGGTGGTGCTGGCGCCGTCGGCGCCCGCGCCGAACAACGCCGATGCCGATGCCGATGGCGACGCCAGCGGCACCATCGTGCTTGAGCTGGGCGAAGTGCGCGTGCGGATCGAAGGCCAACCCAATGCGGCCTCGCTGGCGCAGGTGCTCGATCGGGTACTGCGATGATCGGCTTACCCGCCGGCACCAAGGTGTGGCTGGCCGCCGGCACCACCGACATGCGCTCCGGCTTCAATGGCCTGGCCGCCAAAGTGCAGACGGCGTTAGAGGAAGATCCGTTCAGCGGCCACGTATTTGTGTTCCGGGGTCGGCGTGGCGACCTCATCAAACTCCTGTGGTGGAGCGGCGATGGCCTGTGCCTGTTCGCCAAGCGGCTTGAGCGTGGTCGCTTCATCTGGCCGCAGGCTGCCAACGGTTCGGTGGCAGTGACGCAAGCGCAGCTGTCGATGCTGCTTGAGGGGATCGACTGGCGGCGACCTGAGCGGACTTGGAAACCAATGTCGGCCTTGTAAACGTGGCAAGCCTCGCGTAAACTTGCCACATGCTCAGCCCAGCCGACCTGCCCAACGACATCGCCGCCTTGAAGGCGCTGCTGCTCGCCCAAGACGAGGTGGTGGAAGGGCTGCGTGAACAATTAAACACACGCGCCGTCGAGATCGAACACCTCAAGCTGCAGATTGCCAAATTACGGCGCATGCAGTTTGGCCGCAAGTCGGAAAAGCTGGACCACCAGATCGAGCAGCTTGAGCTGCGACTGGAAGACCTGCAAGCCGACGAGGCCGAGGCGGCGCGCGAGATGCCGGCGGCCGACCAGACGCCGCGCAAAAAATCGGTGCGTCGGCCGTTGCCCGATCATTTGCCGCGAGACGATAAGGTGTATGCGCCGCCGGCCGATGCCTGCCCAGCCTGTGGTGGCGGTCTGCGGCCGCTGGGCGAGGACGTGGCCGAGCAACTGGAGTTCGTGCCGGCCAGCTTTCGCGTGATCCGCCATGTTCGTCCGAAACTGGCGTGCTCCTGCTGCGACGCCATCGTCCAGGCGCCGGCGCCAAGCCGGCCGATTGAGCGCGGCATTGCCGGGCCCGGCCTGCTGGCGCATGTGCTGGTGGCGAAGTTCGCCGACCATCTGCCGCTGTATCGGCAGTCCGTCATCTACGCCCGCGAAGGCGTCGACCTTGATCGTGCGCTGCTGGCGAGTTGGGTCGGCGCCGCCAGCGCATTGCTGCGCCCGTTGGTCGACGCCATTGGCCGCCATGTGCTGACGGCGTCGAAGCTGCATGCCGACGACACGCCGATCCCGGTGCTGGCGCCCGGCAATGGCAACACCAAGACGGCCCGCCTGTGGACGTACGTGCGCGATGACCGGCCCGCCGGCGACACCACGCCGCCGGCGGTTTGGTTTGCCTACACGCCCGACCGCAAGGGCATCCATCCGCAAACCCACCTGGCCAAGTTCGAGGGCGTGCTGCAAGCGGACGCGTACGCCGGCTTCAACGCCTTGTTCGAAGACGGCACGATCCGCGAAGCGGCTTGCTGGGCGCACGCGCGGCGCAAATTTCACGACCTGCACGCGGCGCGCGCGACGCCGCTTACGACCGAGGCGCTGCGCCGGATCGCCGAGCTCTATGTGATTGAGGCCGAGATCCGGGGCAAGCCTCCCGACGAACGACGACAAGTTCGGCAAGCCCGCTCGCGCCCGCTGCTCGACGACCTAGAACGCTGGCTGCGCACCACGCTCGACACGCTATCACGCAAGTCCGACACGGCGGCGGCGATCCTGTACGCGCTCAAGCTCTGGCCGGCGCTGCTGCGCTACTGCGACGACGGCGTCATCGAGATTGACAACTCGGCGGCCGAACGCGCCCTGCGTGGTGTCGCCATTGGTCGGCGCAACTATCTGTTCGCCGGCGCCGACAGCGGTGGCGAACGGGCCGCCGCGATCTACTCGTTGATCGGCACGGCCAAGCTGAACGGTGTCGATCCCGAAGCTTGGTTGCGTCACGTGCTGACGCATATCGCCGATCATCCCGTCAACCGGGTCGATGATTTCTTGCCTTGGAACTGCATCCTGCCAGCAGTTCTCTGAGATGACGCCGCTTCCCAGCGGTGTGACGCCATCATCGATCAAATTACCAAACCACTCAAGACGTCACTGGGCAGACGCTTACATCAAATAGAAGTGTCCATTAATTTCAGAGTACCTCAGACTTGCCCATACGTCGATCTTGATCTTTTCCATGAATGCCTATATGTCAATCTACAAGATTCACCTAGCGCTGATGGATCGTCCAACGTTGTGGGAACTACGCGCGAAAGATGTCCACCTTGGTTTCAAGGCACTTGCGCAGGGTCAAGTCGTTGGCCCCCACCTCAAACCACCCACCAGGCTTCTGGTAAAAATCTAGGCCGCGCCCGATTTTGATAATCCAGCCGTTGTCCAGGCGAATTTCCCGATCGTGTATATTCGGGTTAAGTTTGACCTCAAGTTCTACATCCATCTCAAGCAGGCTCTGCTTTAACTCTTCCAGTTTCTCCGCAATATCTGCCAACTGCATGTTGTCGTCGTATCCAGTGATGAGATTGATTTTCTTGACTGTACCGGCCTTCAATACGCACTCACAAAAGCGGACGAAATTCTGGATCTGGTGCTGGAGTCGAATGTACGGGTCTTCAATGACGACCGTCTTTGCTCCTCGTAGGTAGGGACCAATGATCGACTCGTAGCTGTGGCCGACGTCACCGTACATGATCGTAAAGTGCCGCTCCACCAACTCATCTGTTACAAGAACGGGGGCGACGATAGGGGCCGTTGATTCGACCCCGACTGCAGACTCGGGCACTCGCGGCTTTTGAATGGCCTCTGCCGCAACGTCACGCTCAGGCGCAAGCTTTTCGTTGAGCTGTCGCCTCAACGGTTGCTGTGTGGCAGGAGCATCCTTGGACTCAGGGCAATAGACAACAACCTCTTGCCCTTGTGTATTCAGGAATGAAAGATCGATACGCGCAAACTCATCATCGGGTTTGCGTTTATTCATCTGCTCCTTCACACGCCGACGGCACTCGACTGCGTAGGCAATATATTCTTCGAACTCTTCATCTGTTGGAGAACCTGTGGGGTGAAGAATCTTCAGGAAGGCACAAACGGTCTTCTTGATGCCTTTTTCATCACGGCCCTCAACGCTCTTTCCAAGTCGGATGCGTTTGCTGACCTCTTCGTACCGATTGGTGTGCTTGAACTGGTAGTGAAATGCTTCTGCCAAATAGTCGGTGATGAACCCATAGCTACTGGTTAAAAATTCACTGCTGTTTTTTGGCATTTCCCAGCCAGGTATATAGGCCGCGAATCGATCCATGATCGCCAAATCAAACTCAGCGGGCAATGGCTGGAAAAGATCATGCTCAACTGAGTTGACCACTTGACTGATGGATAGATCGAAGTTGCCAACGAAGCTCAGGCTGGCATCAGCGATAACCTCTGCACCACGCGAGAAGCGGCCGTTCGCCATGAAATCTTTCATGATTTGAATGGTGTCTGGATCTTTGACTTTGATGCCACCCACCTCGTCGAAAGCCACGGTATCCCAAAAGCCAACCAGTCCAACCTTACGGCGTGCGTTGTTGTAGAACAGCGCCGACTTGGTTGCCTGACCACCTGAAATCAATGTGGCGTAGGGCGAAAATTCGCTGAAGAAATACGACTTCCCAGTGCCGCGTGGCCCAAGCTCAATATAGTTGTAATTGGGTTCAACGAGAGCTGCCAAGCGCGCAATAAAGTGCATCTGCACGCGCTTGGACAACTTTGTCGGTTCCAGGCCAACGGTGCGCAGAATCGCCGCAATCCACTCGTCACGGGTGAATTGAGTGCGACCTTCACAGTAGCGGTCAAAATCAAAGCGGCTGATCTGGATGGGGCGCAGATCTTCAATGTAAAACGCGTAGTCGTCTTCTTCGATCGCGTTATGTGCCAGCGTCACCTCAGCCCAAATGCCGCCCTCCAATAGGCGGTCATTGTCTCGGTAGAATTTCTCGCCGATGGCAATGCGTTGTGAATTGAAGTTCTCCAACGATGCCCAGTGGCGCTTTTCCTTCTCGACATACCGAACATGGACCTTGTCGATAAAGCGGTGCTTGCCTTTGGTTGCCACCTTTGACTGCGCGGCATTGGCCTCGTCAGGTTTTACATAGTTGTCTTGCAGGCTGGCAAGCACCGCCTCCATGCCTGAATCCATTTCGGCCTGATCATCACTCGCACAAAAGCGCGCAAGCAAAAACTCTAGCACGAAAGTTGGGACGTTGGTTCCCTTCTTAATCCGATGGAGTAAATCCTTGCGCAGCACCTTGCCATCAAAGGTGGCTGTCAGCTTTTGGTCGAGTTCATTCATAGTTTTTACACCGCGTAGTCTGTTGCCAAGTCAAGTTGGCAGTACACCGTATAAGTGGTTGGATGCAAAGCCTTTATTTTGAATTTCCCCTCGAAATCCATTTGCATCTTGATCGTGACTTGAACCTTGTCGCCAGGCTTCAATGACAATGTCCCAGTTGCTGGATTAACTGCGCCGCCGGCCTTCGCTTCGCCCACAACTTCGCCCTTGCTGTCGTGTGCCTCCAGCAAAATTTCGAACTCGTTTTCAGTTGAAAACATGTCTGCCGTTTCAGCCGCAAGGTCAATCACCGGCATACGTGTGGTGATGGCCTTGGCACCGTTCTTGTAGCTCATCGCCACAGATGCTTTATGCAGTGTCGGTTGATTGGAAGTTTTCAACTGCATTGTGATTACCGGCACCACACATTCCTGCAAAGAAATGCCGCCATGGTAATAGAGCAAACCACTGCGATAGGCAGCCAGCGAATGTGGCGCAGCGAACTTGGCAAAGTCTCCGCGAATGCCCATCTTCTCTGCTGAAGCGACCAGGTGATTACCGTCGCCAGCACCATCGCCCAACGCGCACCGGTCATGGATGCCAATCCAGTTGCCAGCGGGTTTGCTGCAGACATCTCCCGCACCCGCGTGGGTGTTCATGAAGAAGCCATGATCTGTCGCGATCACCACCTCGTGAAAGCCACGCTCTTTCAGCTTATGGATGGCGACGCGAATCCGTTTGAGCGCATTGGTAATCTCTGCAGGGGCAGTGTCGGGGTGGTTTTCAAAGTGGCTATCAATTTCCACCGCACGCAGCACCAACAAATCGGTTTCCGGCGAAAAATCGAAACGACCGCGAACGAAGTCCTCTAAACGCCCCTCTTCAAAGCGCTGGCCATACTTCTTCCGAAACACATCCATGCGCTGCGCAACCGTATCCACCACCTGGTCACCTAGCATTGGCACCAGGCTCTGTGCGTCATTCTTGATGCGAAGCTGCTGACCAGCCCCGGGCAACAAGCTGGCCATGCCTACTGGAGTGATGCTTGGGAGCTGCGCCATGGTAGCCTGCACTTCAACCTGTCCGTCTTCCGTCAACTGCCGCTTCAGCGCCACACCCAATTCATAGCGAAGCGCATCGATCATGAAGTACGCCACCCTGTGGCCGTTCTTTTGCAGCTTGGGCGCGACGATGCGGTCGAACACATCAGCATTCGATAGCTGTCCAGCCAGCGGCCATCCGCTTTGCTCGACATGGCGAGTAAAGATCAACTGCACCTTCGCTACCAGCTTGCCGTACTGCTTACGCACCTGCTGCTTAACCGGCGTCATGACACCTTGCGCGTCTTGCCAGTCGTAATCGCTAACTGCCTGTTCAAACTCGCGATGCAAGCGATCAGCTTCACGCAGGCTGCTCACGTAAAAGGCCAGCAGCACATCAAGATTGCGTGCGTTGTCTGAGAGTTGCCGCTCCATGTCATCGCAGGTTTGCAGCAGCTCTGTGGCTGATTGAATCAAATCCCACTGGGCGCGGCTTTCGCCTTTTCCTGTCCACACCGATTGCTGATGACGCTCTGAGATGCTCCGCACACGGTCGATGTCATCACGCAAGATGCCTTCGATCGCTCGGCTCAAAAACGTGCGTTCCTCAAATGGGAAGGTGTCGCGGTCGCCCAAATCAGACCAGCCTCCAAATTGGCTGACCAGATTGAGATCCTTCTCAATTTCTTCCGCACGGTCGATATAGACACTCTGCGTACGGCGATCATTACGCAACAGATCGCACAGGTATTCGATCAAGGGTTTGGCTTGCGTTTCTGCTCGCGGCACATCGCTCAGGCTGGCGGGCAAAGCACCCGGCAGATCAAACACAAACTCGCTGAACAAGACAAAGCGCCACAGCTCATTGGCAACCGAATCCCAAGTCTTACCCCGGGTCTTCAATGACAGGCCCATGCTGTTGCGGAGCAAATCACGTGCCTCCGTCACCCAGCTGTCGCTACCTTTTAATGCCGTTTGCTGCGCATCGTTTGGCACAAGCAGTGCAAACAGAATGTCCCGGGCGGACTCGACTGCCAGTAGCGCACGCAAATTGGGCCAGCCCAAGCCGCCACCAATCGTATCCACCACCGCAAAACTTGGCGAAGCATCCTGCTTAAAGATGGCCCGTATGGCCGTGGCGTGATCTGGCTTCGCCTTCAGACACAGGCTCTCAAAACTGTCACCATCGCCTTCGGGAAAGATCGCCCCTGCTGCGGCAATGGGCGCGAATGGATCAGCCTGCCGTTGTTCATCGCTTTCTGGCGCTTTTGCAGGCACATAGACCAAGATTCCAGCTAGCTGCTGATCGATCACATCACGCAAGCCCTGCATCGCAGCAACCCGACTCTCGATGCTGCTCTTTGATGCATCTACAACCAGCAGCTTTTCGTCGGCCAAACCGTTGCAGACATCGTGGTAGTGCCCTGCAGGGTCATACACAACCAGACTGCCCGTCTTTTGCAAACGGGGGCGAAGAATTTTGTTCTGAATGAATTTAGCAATGCTCATGAGTTGCTCCTTAGGCTCAGGATGGACTTAACCTCCTTGAGCATCTTGTCTGTTCGTGCCGTCATCGCGGCTTCATTCCATTCGGTGCGCTGGGCCAAATCAGCGTTCAAATAAAGCCCATTGCGATACCCGATGAAGTCGCCCTTGTCGTTCTGGCGGTCACGCTTCTTCATGAATTCCATCGTGCCGAGTTTGGAGTTGTACCCACTCAGGGTCAGGTTGCCGAGCTGGTGGGCGCAGCGCTGGCGTATGGCGTCCGCAGTGCCCTTGCTGTTGAACTCCAGCATGGCCACCCAGCCTGGGCCAAGGTTTTCTGTTTTTGGCAAGATGTGCTCAACCGTGAAAACGGGACGATCGTTCGTGTCGTGCGCCCACAGGTCGCGCTTGTTCTCGCGGGTCTGATGCATTTCTTCCAGCTTGCACAGCATGAAACGAGTGGACTCGTAATTGTCGAGGTACACATTGCCCTTCAGGCGGGCATCACACACATCTTCGGGGGCCGCACGTGCTAGTAACCAGTCACTCGCGTGTTTCACAAATTCGTCCAGCTTTGCAATCGACTGCGAACGCATCTCTTGCAGCAGCTCACCAATCAACTCCACGAACATCGGATCGAGCTCACGGGTTGGCGGCATGTCAGTCAAGTTCCGCCAGAAGAACCACTTGGTGAGCAGCCAGGCCATTTGACTCAGCGCCTTGCTTTCATCCCACACCTGACTCCGTGCAACTTGGCTCACCCACAGCAAAAATGCATAAGCGGGTGCGGCACCGAGGCGCTGCAGGTCCTGCAAGTTGGCTGCAGTAACTTCGCTCCATTGATCTTTGGCGGCTGCCGGATTGAGCAGCGCCGAATAGATCTTTCCCTGGGATTGCAGAGCGTGGAAAAGCCAGACCGGGCGCTTGCGCAACAAGGTGTCGTAAATGGTGATGAGGTTGGAGCGGGTTGCCCTTGAGCAACCTCTGGCCTCCACCCGCTTGAGGTAATTGAACACGTTGTACAGCTGCCGCAAGAATCGCTCTTGTACGACCGGATCAGGCAGCAATTCAATCAAGTCCTTCCACTCATCAAACGCCCGGTCTATACCGTAGTCAGGGCGCTTATCGAGCTCTGCCAGCAAGTTGTTCTTGATGATGTCGATGGCCGACAACGGGATGCCGCGGTTGTTGATCGACTCGAACAACATGAATGCGTCTGAATGGCTTTGAACCTCAATCTTGACCAAGATCGCGGACTTGAGTTTTTCAAGCAGCGCCACGGCCTGGCTAATGGTCAGTGGCGCAAGCCGCTCACGGAAATACTTGTAAGCCTTCGCGATACGGCGATTCCCGAAGTTGGCCAGTCCTTTGGGTGCGGTCACTAGCTTTGGGAAAAGCTCACTCAGAATCCGCTGGAAGTCAGCCTTGTTCTGCATCTGCTCGCTGGGCTCAAAGCGCCATTGATTGTTCGCTTTGATGAAGATGCGGTTCTTCAGGTTCACCATCTCAACGTTGAAGTCGTCATCGGGTTCAGGGTTTGTCTTCAGTTTGTCGTACAGCGCGCAGAAGAGCAGACTGATGGTGGTAAAGCGCTGCTGACCATCGATCAGTTCCAGCTTGCCACCTGCCATCGAGTCCTTCTGGCCGTTGACGCAAATGATCGACCCCAAGAAGTGACCAGAAGGCGACTCATCCAGATCGTTGAACAGCGCATCCCAGTTCGACCACCCCCAAACGTACTCACGCTGGTACTTGGGAATGAAGAATGAAGTGGCCGCATCCGGATTGAAGTAAAAACTGACGGGGAATGCTTTGACGTCCTGGATCATTCCTCACCCCAGACCTTTTTTCTGCCACGCGTTTTCTTGGGTGCCGCCTCCGGCTCCACGTACAGATCTTCCAGCCCGTGTGCGATAGCGAGGGATTTGTCGGTTTTGCATTTTTCGCGCACACGATTCGGCCAGTAGGCCATGGCCAGGTGCGCCCAGTCGTAATCGCCTTTTTCCAGCCTGGTCCAGGTGTCTTTCAATACCTTCTGCCAGGGCTTGTGGCGGAATAGCGGCCACAGCCGCGCAGCAGTAATTTGAACACCGTCGTCACGGTTGGGCTGGTAGGTCGGAGCGATCTTGAGCAAGGTGTCTCGCAGATCGATGAGCTCTTGCTCGAAGGCTTGCAGCGTTTCGTACTGCCTTACCTCATCGCGAGACAGACTGCTGGCCTTCATGCGCAACTCTGCGCACTCACGGCTGACTTGCGTCAGTTTCCCGTTGGGACCGTCGAGGAAATCATTGACCGCTGTAAACAGCGTCTGATTGTTCAAGGATGGGTAGTAAACCCAGAGCGTGTAGCTACCGGAGGCGGTGGACAACGGCCAATAGATAGGCGCTTTGCGACGGCTTTTGGAGTAGCGTCGCAGATGGTCGGAAAAAAATCCTGTGGGCTTTTTTATGTAGTCTCGTACGGAAGGGAACTGCAATTTCGAAAGCAAATCTTGCTCCTTGGAGTCTAAATCTGAATTAAAAATATATCTAAGTGTTTTCTCTAAATTTTTAACAAGATCATCACTACCTGCCCCATCCTCAGCGACAACACCAGATGCAAATACGCTGATTGGATAAATATCTTCTAACTCATTATTTGAATACGTTGCGGCACCATTTCGGAGGAAACCCGGAGGGCGACAAGAAATTGGGGCAAACGGATCAATGTTTCCACCTTGTTTCCAGTCGGACGTTGCAATTCGAATATCCCATCTGCCAAACGAACATCCTACGAGATAGGATATGAAGCCATCTGCAATTGACCTAGGGCTTTCGTCAATAACTTCGGCCGATTCCGGTGTGTCTGAATCATCGTCTGATTCATCACCATCGGAGTCATCATCCGACCAATTTATTTTTGACTGGCTTTCAATGGCCTCAAGAATATCCTTCTCAAGTGCTTCGAACTCTTGCGAGCTCAAACCGTAAGCTGAAGCGACTTTCAGTTCAAGCTCATGCCCTAACAAAGAGTCCTTTTGCCATGACAGCGATTCTTTTACATTCATCAAATATGCAGGCAAAACAAACTCAATAAATGGTTCGTGCAATTGAAATATTTTTCTACGAGTGTCAACTTCGCCTTTGACTTTGTCCTGGAGAAGCTCTTTTAACGACAGACCAAATTTGGTAGATGGAATCCCTTGAACCATGCCAGCCTGAAATTTTGGCCATGCAAATTTCTCCCCGTTAAAGCGAGCTACAGCACTTCCTAGATTAGATGCGCAAATAGCAAACACATCTAATACATCTTCCCCTAGAGGAAAAACTTGCGATCGGCCGGCTGTTGGAACGGCTCCAGCAGGAACAATGTACGGAACAAGCCTGAATGACCGGAGCATGTAACTAAATCCGGGGAGAAAGTAGTGCTCCAAATTCTGAGGCCGGCTTCTTAGCTTTCCATTTGCATCAAAAAAATGAAGGAAATGATCTCCATCATTTTTCCAATTAACTACCTGCAAAAGCGGAGAGTACCAAGGCGCTGAATAATCCGTTTTCGAATACATCGCCCACTTACAACTCCCGCTCGTTGTTTGGTTGCGAATGATGCTTCTAATTTTTTCCGGATAAGAGCCTTGACCATCATTTTTCACTTTAGATGCATCAGCAATAGCTGTATTTTCAACCTCCCACCATTGACGTAGAAATCTCCAGTCATCGCCGGTTTGTAGGCCAACTTTCACCGTTGCTTGACTTCCTTCAATTGGTTTAAATTTGTTGAGCTTTTCCAAAATTTCTTTTGGCACCCAATAGGTAAACGCTTTGCCAGGCGAAAATTCAAACGAATCAATATCCGCAAGGAAATAATTGCTGTCGTCGGTATTTTTTACGGCCTTTAGGAGTGCGGAATTCTTATCCTCGTCTTTGAGCGCTCGAATGCATGGAAAATTTTTCGCTCCATTTTTGGGGTCACTAATAGGCTTCCGAAAAACGTATGCTGCAGCTTCCACCATTGCATCATCCATCACCCCATGGCCGAAATCAGCAAAGCACTCTGGCTCACCTTTCTTTAGTGCGACATTTGTTCGCCATTTTTCAAAGCTGGAGAGAAAGAAGCATGCACGTGAAGTAATGGCTCCAACTCTCCCTCCTGGACGTAGGAGCTCTAGAGCTCGCTCGACAAAAATTGCAAGCAGATCATTTTTCGAAAATGGATATGACTTCGTTAGATTCTCTTTGCTGCCAAGGCTAAGGGCGCCAAAAGGGGGATTCATAACTATGACGTCAAATACCTCGCTGCACATATCTACCAGTCGCAATCCTTGCAGGGCATCCTGCGCGAATAAGTGGCTTTGATAAGTGCTTTTTGCAGTCTGCGCGAATGCACTAAGCGCGCTACGTAGACGTGACTCAGCTTTCTGCCAACTTTCTTGTTCTTGCTGGGCAAACAAGCCAGTGCCTTTGCCCACATATACCTGCTGGATTAATTGAGGAAGATCTCGCTCTACTTGAAGCAATATCCCCATTTCTGGGAGATGCCTCAACATCTGAAGGGTCCTCTCGAACAGGTCTGCGTCAAGTGGATCAAGTTGCTTGGCAAACAGCTGGCGCAACTCACGCTCTGCTGGCGGTGCAACTGCTGCTACTACGTGGCCATGCGCAATGCATGGCCGATCTTTAGCTTTTACGTCGGCATCATGCCAAGCACGCTGTGCCCGCAGCCACAGCGCCAAGGTGGCGATCTGGGCGGCGCGTGGGTCGATGTCCACGCCGTAGATGTTGTTTTCGATAATCAGACGCGGCACATCACGCAGAAATGCCGCCTGGTCTTCGTAGGTCTGGCAAAGCGGCTTTAGCGCAGCTTGGGGCTGCGTTGAAACATCCAATGAGCCTGGTCCACATTGTTGTTCCCAGGACCAGGCCTCTCGATAGATCTCAGCGAACAAATCGAAGGCATACAGGCCGAAGTGCATGGAGCCGCAGGCCGGGTCTAGCAGCTTCAGCGTGCGCGGGTCGCGCAGCTTGATGGCTGCTTGCGGTTGCTCATCAGACTTTATCAGCAAGTATTGGCAGCGGTCGCGCAGATCCGTTTCTCCGCCAGTGGCGTTAAACCAAAGACGCCCCAGCGTGTTATCGACCAAGAATTCCACCACGTAGCGCGGCGTGAAGAACTGGTTGCGCACAGCGAGCTCGCGACTTGTCCGTGGAGCTCTTGCTTTGCGCATGGCCTTTCGCTCTTCCGGCGAGTTGAAGTATTGGTAGATCCAGCCGATGGTTTCATCTTCTGCCCAGAGTTGCTCGATCTCGAAATGATTAAGTTGATCCAGAAGCGCACGTAACGCGGTCTCGCGTGGGAACAGCAAGCCATTGGCGGCATAGCGATCAAAAAGGGCGGGCAGCTCTTGTGCCAGTTCATCAAACACGCTGAACAGATAAACTTGGTAAGCTTGGCCGGTTTCACCCAGGGCTGTACCAGCGATCTTGCTGTACAACTGGTATCCACGCGATTGGTAGCCTTTGCTGACCGACTCGATCAGTTGTCCACGCGATTCCATCATCAACAGTGCTGCCAAACGGTTGAGCACGGTAAAGGCTTGCTCGCGCACCATACGGTCGAGCACCGCGATGCGGTGATCGGTGTCGTTTACATCTGCACCGAGGTAGTGCGCCAGGGTTTGGCGCAGCACTTCAGCAGTGTGGCGTTGCCGGTCGTCCAGATGGGTAAGTCGGGCCATGGGCGTGACTCCACCGGTCTTGGGGTCCAGGCCATAGGTTTGCTGAAGCTGGATACTGAACTCATCGGACAGCAAGCTGCGACAACTATCAACCAGCTTTTGCAGGCGGCCCCGTGTGGATTGATCGAAGGCCATTTATTTGTCCTGCAGTTCGAGGTTGACGGCAAAAGCGTGGGCATATTTCAGTTCGCCACGCAGCTGTTGCAGTTGCGTGATCAGCGCATCCAGGTCGTCCATTGTGGTGATCTTGGTGCGCGCCTTGATGCTGCGCGCGACGGGCTGCTTGATCTCGGGTGTCTCACCGGTCGGCACTTCAGCCTGAGCACGTTCCAATTCTTCCTTGATGCGCTGCTGTCCCAAACGCTCAATGCGGTGCTTAAGCGATTGCACCTGCGACTGCAGTTCGTAGTCCTTGTTGAGCATGGTGGTGAGGCCCGCCAGGTCGGCGGCTACATCCACAATCAGGCGCTCAAGGTTGCCCAGTAGTTCGGCTTGCTCTTGTTGGGTGAGCTTGATCCATTCCGGCACGCGCTTAAGGTCAACTTCAGCTTCCTTGATCCGTGTTTTGAGCAGGTCTTGCATCGCAATCACGGTATCGCGAATGCGGGCGCGAATGGTGGTGAGGCTAGTGCTGAAATCGGCCGCAAAACGATAGAAGTCAGCCTGCTGCAGGCGTTCCTCGATGAGGCTGAGTGCTTCAGCTAACTCTTCTTTCAGCGTGGCCAGCAAGGCCACGTTCGGCAGGTTGGCAATCGCCGTACAGTGCTGACGCAGATCGCGCAGCGTTTGCTCCAGGCCTTGCTCCAACTTGAGTTTGACTTCGGCGGCCCATTTGAGACTTTCGAACAGCTCGGACTGCTCGTTGCCCAAGCGGCGCGGCGAATCCGACGCATCGGTGAGCAGCACGTCGTTAATTTCGTGGGTGAGGTTTTGCAGTCGATCTACACCTGGCAGGTTGAGGCCGCGCAGCTTCTCTGTGAGCGGGCCGTATTGGTGCTGCAGCGGTGGAAAGAGCTTGGTAGTGACTTTGCTGATGTCGTCTTCCAGCGGTACGACGGTGTCGCCAGTGAGTTCGGTCAACCGGGTTGCAGCGCGCGCTAGTACGTCGTTTGACGGACGATCACCGCCACGCAATGAAATACCGATGCTTTTGAAGGTGTTGTTGGTCTTGATGGAATCGATGGCTTGCTGACCATTGACGGTGACTTCGCGTCCCGCCACCTTGAGCTTGATCTCACCAGCCAGCAGCATGGCTGCCACCAGATAGCGCAGGGTGTCTGCTGACCAACCAAAGGGCGCATCGGCAAAGACGTCGGTCAGGCGCTTTCCATCCACGGTTCCATTGCGATCGATGTAGTCACGGATGCTGACCATGGCCAGGTGGTCGGTGCGAATGCTGTGGCGTCCGCTTTGGGTCTGCACAAGGTTCAGCGGATCGAGCGCGCTGGTGATGCCCGACAAATTGCCGACCCGGAGGAATTTCTCGGCGAGCTCGGTTCCGGCGCGCACTGGGGCTTCTGCGTAGCGATTAAAAACTTGTTCAGCGACTTCGCTCAGGTGCTTGCGTGCGGCATCCAGCAATTCGGTCGCCAGCGTATCGACCGCAACAACCTGGCCTCGAAAGATGAACGAGCCTTGCAACAGGCTGCGCTGAATCTGCGCTCGCAGTTTGGTGCTGAGGTGCTCAGCTCGGTCAGCCTGGCCGTTGCAGTATTCGCGGATTTCTTGATCCGGATCGCTGCGGTAGCGGTTGGCGATTTCTCGGCAGCGGTGGATGTCGGCCGTCAGTTCGTCCATTTCCGGCGTGTTGCGGCCGACCAGGTAGATGTTGAACTTGGACGAGTTTTGACGCGACTCGTCAGTGAGCCGGGAACGTGCGTTATCGATTTCTTTGGGATCAACCAGCTCCACAATGGTTTGGATCTGGTTGCGCTCACCGGCCAAAGATGCTGATACGTTGCCTGCCGATTGCGCCTTGAGGCCGGTGGTTACGGCATAGGAGCCGTGCAATTGGGTTGCGGGCAATGGTGCGTAGACGCTGGTCAACGCTTCATTAAAGATGCGGCGCAGCTCGACGCCGCGCAGTGCGACTTGACTGCGTTCCTGCTCAATGTCGTTGAGCTTTTCACTGAAGAAGCAAAGGTTGCCGTCTTGTTCGCCAAATGGAACGATGGGGTCGTTGATCAAATCTTCCACTGCCTTGGCCACTGCGTCTGCCTGAGACGGCCCGGCGATGCTGGGGTGCATCAGGCTCGTGACGTTTTGACGGGTGATGGGCAGGTTGCCCAGGATTTGCAGAACGGCGACCGTTTTGGCGATGTTTTGATGCAGCTCGGAATGCGAGAAGCGGATCTTGGTGGCTTTCTCCACTGAGGCGTGCAACGAGGCGAAGGCGCGCTTAATGTCTTTATCCAGTGCATCAAACAGCGTTACCGTGGTCGCCAGCCATCCCACGGCTTTCTCTGCCACAGCGGGCTTGCCTTCAGAGCCGTCAATGAGAATGTCTTGCACCACCTTAATCGCCGAGCGCAGGCCGATGCCACCCGTGGACTTGGCCAGTGCGCCGAGCAAGTGCAGCAGGATGTCGAAGTGCGCAGGCAGGAACGGGTAGAGATCGACAAAGGTCTTGCGATCAAAATCGACGCCATAGACGCGCGCATCGACAAGCTTGGTGTTCTGGCGCAGCTGCTGGCCATACTGATCAAACAACCCTCCCAAATCGGCTTCCGCTGCTGACGACTTACCTAACAGCCGCGTATAGCAAATTTCCTTGATGTCGTTGGATTCAAGAGCAATTTGGATTGGAAAGCGGTCGTTGAGCTTGAAGAGCTCCGGCGAGTTGAGGGCGGCCTTCGCATCATCAGCGGTAAGTGTTTGCTGCGCTGTACCGACAATCCACACCTTGCCGTCACCGATGTTTTTTAGGTTCTTCGCCAGACCATCGAGGTTCAGGATCAGGTTGGGCCGCGGGCCAACGTACTGACCGACTTCATCAATGATGAAGATGATGTATTCCTTCCCCGACGCCTCGCGGGCAATCTCCAGCATTTCACGCACACGGTCGTTTTCGAAGACGACGATCTCACTGAATTCGGTGGTGAACGAGGTAGGCGTCTTGAAAAGCGTGGGGTACAGCTTTTGAGCGATCTCAGGAATGAGGCTGTCGACCACCAACTCGTCATTGCGGTAGTTGTTCCAGTCTTCACCACCTGCAGCTTCTTTGAACGCATCCAGGAATTCATTGTAGCGGCCTTCCTTCCTAAGCCTGCGTTCGAGCGCAGCAACCTTAAGATTGCGCGAGTAGCCCGCCCATTGCAGGACCTTGTAAAACAGGACCGTCGACACCTCTTCCATGGTCGCACCGGCGACCTGTTCGCTGGCCAGGTCCAACATCAGCACTGCAGCTGGAAAGCGCTTGGCTACGTTCGACAGCAACGATTTGGTTTGCTGGCGCTTGAGTCGATCTTTAAGGTGCTGGATGAATGGGACGCCATCAATGGTGATGCGATCGTCAAATGCCAAGCCCAGATACTTGGTGAACGAGCTCTTACCGGAGCCATAGAAACCAGACACCCAGACGCCGACTTCATTTTCGCCACCAATATCCATGGCGGCTTCCATTTTGAGCAGGAGATTCTCGAACTGCTGGTCGATGCTGTCGGTGACCACATATTCGGAGATTTCCGATTTCAGGCGCGCCTCTTGTGACACGCCATAGGTGATGACCTTTTCAATGCTGCGATTGATGTTCTTGCTGGGGTCGAAGAGTTTTTTGATCGTCATGTTTTGCCTCAATGATTATCCGCCGACGTGGACAGAGCGGTAGTTGCCATCGTCGGGGTAGAACCCCAGGAATTTGAGTCGGGTCTTGCCGGTGCGCACACCAGGGTAGAAGAACACTGTGGGCACATGGAACTTGCCTTGCAGCTTGCCTTCGATGACACCGATGCGTGTGTAGGGATGCAGCGCCTCAAGGTCGGTAACCAGCAAAATGGCCTTAGGCTTGCCCTCAAGCTCGGCCAGCTTGGCTTCGATGCGTGCCTGCAACGCGCCATTACTGATGGCATTGGCGAGCGACGTATTGGTCTTGTCCCATGCCAACGGCGCTTTCTGATCGGCTGCGAGCCAGATCTTGCGAAGCGGTGCCTTCTCGATAATGTCTGCAACATGCTCGGCGATCGAAAAGGTTTCGACTT
This sequence comes from Duganella sp. FT27W, assembly GCF_009295655.1. Classification (NCBI taxonomy): domain Bacteria; kingdom Pseudomonadati; phylum Pseudomonadota; class Betaproteobacteria; order Burkholderiales; family Oxalobacteraceae; genus Duganella; species Duganella sp. FT27W. The sequence goes on along the minus strand of NZ_WHIV01000001.1, from coordinate 74,205 downwards.
CCCAGCCATCATTGCGCAGTCGGTGCATCCACGCGGGTGTTTCGCGCTTCACATTGAGAATCTGATTCGGTGGGAAAACCAAGTAGAAAATGGGCTCGAAGCTGGCATGGCCGAATTCGCGCCCCTGCTTAATTCGCTCCATCAACTCATTGAAATCAGCTTTCAGCGATGACATCGATCAGTTCCTCCATGCTTTTATAGGTCCACCCGATGTGCACGACATCGGAGGCGGCCTGGAATATGAGCAGGCCTTGTAATGACAAACGTTTCAGTTGATCTTGGACGTCGGCACGTTCCAGCCCGAAGAGATTCCAGTCGGAGCTTGAAACAATTTGGTTGTCGCCGAGACCACTGAACTTCAAGTCGTAGGCCAAGTAGGCAGTGACCTTTGGCAAGATGCGATACGCAGCAATCGAGCGCTGGTTGCGGCCTGTGGTGGTGAGCAATCCATAGTCGGCGCAGCATCCCATCAAATACGATGAGATGCGCTTGATCGTGGTCTCAGACCATGGCTTTTGCGTTTTTCCTTCGCGCACGCTGTTGGCAACAAATGTGCGTGCGTCTTCCAGTTGAAGGTCGTTTCGCCCGGCTGAATAGCGTGCCCAGTAAACCTCTCGGACAAAGTCTGCCAACACAAGATTGGCGCGCGCCGTATAGATAAAGAGCAGCTGATTGAGCTCGGCGATCGTGAAACGATCAACCAGGGACTTGAGGCGCGCGGCAACGTGCGGGGCGCGCATGTAGCGTGGAGCAAAGCACTCGGCAACAATATTGCGTAGGCGTCTTGCCGTTACCAAAGGGAAGCGCCCCGATGCCAGCGCCGCTTCGTAGAACTGCGACGCACTCATACCAGGCTGATAAACCTGGAGCAGTTGCCTTGTTTCTTCCAGGAGACCCAGCCCGGCTTGAAGCTGGGTGGTGTAGTAGCGCTGCTGACTCACTCAACCTCCCGAACGTAGGGGAACGTCTGAATTCCGGAAGTGAAGGCGGCACAATAAAAGCCAGCAGCACATTGTAATTCGGCTTTGATATCTTGACTCATCTGCCCCAGTGACACGGGGCCCGGCGATGCGGATTCTGCTTTTTCAGCCAATTCAGTCAGGCGCGTCAGCGCCAACTCACGATTCGCCAATCTAGCTTGCACTGCTTGAACAAATGTGGCGTCGTTGAGAGCATCTGCTGATGCTTGTTCGAGTCCTATAGGCAAGCGGAAAAGATGATAGATACGGCCTACACCAATGGCTTCGTCGTGGACTTTTGCCGCCGCTGCCGTTGCCCCTTGGTATTGGGCAAGAAACAAAGAGCGGTTGAATATAGGCGCCAAAAAAGCAGTGGCTGTGGCGCTGAAGAACTCGCAGCCCCACCAATTGGCCTGGCCCTTCTCTCCTAGGTAACCAATCAGAACTCGGAGCTCTGCGATTGTTGTTGCGATAGCGTTCATCAAAAGTCCTAAATCGTTTTTTCAACCATGCGGCGGAGGGGGGCAGCACAGTTAATAATTTTTCTTCGCCTCGTCCAAGCGGGGTTCTTTGTAGCCTGGTGCCAAAACAGCATTCTTGACGCCGTATAGCGCCAAGTGGTCCTTCAGCCAGAGCCGGTGCTCATGTCCACGCAGACTATGGTCCGGAGAGCAGTCGACACTCCATTGCCTCAGGATGTATCCAGCGGTCGCAGCCCGCAGCTTCATCCGCAATGAACCGCGAACCATGCCGTAGTCCATCTCCGTAATATCGGGACGGGGCTGGTCCGGGTGCGGCACCATCTCCAGTTCGACGATCCGGGTCCACTGAATGTCTTGATCGCTCATCTCATGGGTTGCAACTGACTGCCCCTTGAGCACAACGGGGTTTTTGATCCGGGTGATGACGAAATCCCGGAACTCCTGAGACTTCCGGTCGAACGCCCTGACATGCCACCTCAAGCCGTTGTCGATCAGCGCAAAGGGGACGACTTCCCGATCAGTACAGCCTCTAGATATGGAGAAGTACTGAACGCGGAGCGGACACCCCTGATGAATCGCACGAGTCACGCTTGCCAAGACATCCAGATCCGGGTGTGTGAGCCGTGACGGGCTTTCGCTAGCCACCCACGCATTGAGCCGCATGGGTTCGCCGTCTCCAAAGCCCTGAGTCAGCCAAGACAGCACCCGTTCCGGGGGATAGTTGAACACGGGCCGGTAGTCCGGTCCCAGGACGTAAGCCTTGCCTTTGGGATCGTAGTCGATGTTACCCGGGTGCAACTCCTTATAGAGTGCTAAATCCCGGGTTGCTGCTGCGGACTGGATGCCAAACCGCCCAACCAGGTCCTGCCTACGGATCTCCCCCACGAAGCGCACACGCAGCTCAATGAACGCGAGCCGGTCGCGCTGCGGCTGGGTCAATTCTGCAAGTTTATCTTTGGGCATTACTGAGTGCTCTATCGGATTAACGAATGCTTGTACGGGTTGTTGCGTGAAGTATATAAGTTGCTCTGGAATGTGGCAATGCAATGTTTTTGATTCTTGTATGTGTTGCATTGTGATGACCACATGATGGGCGATACCCGCACTTTGGAGCATGGGAGTGAAAGCATACAAAGCCATCGCGACCTACCGGCGCATGCGGGCGCAGCCGCTGTGGCGTCTGCTTGCCTAGACTACTGAGGTACTCTGAAATTAATGGACACTGCCATTTGATAAACTTGTCAAAGGGAGTGAAAACATGAAATAACCAACATAAACGCCGGAGTTCCGGGCCGAGGCAGTCAAACTGGTATTGGTGCAGTGATTGAAGATAGAGGAAGCGGCGCAGCGCATCGCGACGCCCAAAGGGACGGTGGCCAACTGGGTGAGCGCGGCCAAGCGCGGCACGGACGCCAACGCGCCACCAGGGCGCCGCAGCGTCGCCGAGCTGGAGGCCGAGGTCGCCAAGCTGCGTAAGGAGCTTGCTGTCGAACGGATGGAGAAGGAAGTGTTAAAAAAGGCCACGGGGTACTTTGCCAGGGAGTCGCTGCCCGCTATGCGCTCATGAAATAGGTTCGACTTGAATACCCGCTTGGCCTGTTGTGTCGCGTCTTCGATGTGTCGCGCAGCGGCTTTTATGCGGCGCTCGATCGCCCGCCGTCGCGGCGGGTACAGGACGATGAACGATTGAAGGTGACCATCAAGGCGGCCCACCTGCAGACCGTGAAACTTACGGGCCTTTGCGCCTGCAGCCGGAGCTCGCTGGGTTGAAAATTTGTGTCCATAATCAATTTGTGGGCACAAATGCTTTGCCAAAATTCGATCATGGATGACGGTGCTCACGCAGTCCAGACGGCGCTAGGAACACGCTTACTTCCGCTACGAGGACGCGCGAGGATCATAAGAAAAATATCTGAAAAGAAAATCCAATATTCCATTGTGGCAAGAAATCATGTATGTTCAATGCTTGTCACTGAGGAGAGGTCAATTGGGGATTGCAGAGCAGGTTGATGTCGTATTGAGCGCGCGACGCACCAAATTACCGGTGGTCCGCGAAAAGCAGGAGAGCTTGGTCGCTCTCACCACCACCTTGAGCGTACTCGACGACGCCCTCGCGGGGCTTGTAAAGCATCCGCAAACTCCAGCAGAATTGCGTGGTGTTATCGCAACTGCCGACTTGCAGTCATGCAAAGACCACGTACAAGTCGCTGTAGATGAAATGACACGGGTTCAGGCACGCTTTAGCCGGCCGACTATTAACCTCGGAGTGTCCGGGCAGGCGCGGGTGGGCAAGAGCACGCTCCTGCAAGCACTGTCGGGCTTAAGCGAAGAGGCCATCCCTACCGGGACGGGCAATCCAGTAACGGCGGTGCGCAGTCGCATCCTCAGCAGTACAGAACGCGTTGCAAGGCTCCGCATGCATAGCTGGGCGACTTTCCGCGACGAGGTGCTGAAGCCATATCACGACGACCTGCGGCTCGGCCCGGTTCCCGCGACGCTTGAGGATTTCCGTAGGCGCGACTATCCAACGCCAGGTCCCGACGACGAAAATACACGGGGCGTCATGCTCAAGCGACTGCGCCGCATGCGCGATTCGCTCGCGTCATACGCGGAGCACTTGAACGGCGCCGACCGCGTCATTTCGGATTTTTCGGCATTGCGCGCCTGGATCGCCTATCCGAAACGCGACACGGCAGCGCAGGAAGACAACCGCTACTTGGCGGTGCGGGAGGCCACGATCGAATGTCCTTTCCCGGATCCGATTGCGCGTTCTATCGGTTTGATCGACCTGCCCGGATTGGGTGAAATTGCAGCGTCGGCCGAAGCGCACCACGTGCAAGGATTACGCGACGACGTAGATTTCGTCGTCTTGGTTAAGCGCGCCAATGAAGGCATGGCATTCTGGACCAAGCAGGACGGATTGGCGCGCAAGCTCATCGACGAGGCGCGAAAGCCGATCTCGAATACGGCCGATTTTCTGGGTATTTTGTCGAATGAAGGCGGGGTTCCGGACGAAACGCTCCAAGAGATGCTTGCTTCAATCAGGCTGGACGCCAACGTCGGGTTGGAGCATGCGCCGATCACATTGTTCCGGTGCCAAGGGAAGGATCCGGCAAGCGTCGGGTTGCAGCTACTCGAGCCGGTGCTCGCGCACTTGGTCGACCGGCTGCCAGTAATGGACCAAGAGGTACTGGAACAAGCCCGGATTCTGGCCAATACCGCATGTGAACACGTCGGCAACCATCTGCAGGCGCTGGAGGCGGCGATGACTGCCAGCCTGCCGGAAACCGGCGGCGTCACGGAAAAATTGAGTGAATTGACCACGCAGATGCGACAACTCATTGCACGCGACCTGGTGCCGATTCTTGAGAGCCACCGCATCAGTGCGCGGACCGAAGCCGATGACGCCACTCTGACAGTCGCGATTCGCGCTGCGCATGCACAGATCAAATCATGGGCCGACGACGCACTGGGAACCGGCGAAGCCGCATGGATCGACAAGGCGCTCGGCGAGTTCGCCGTGAACCGGGACAGTTCGAACCTCGCCATGACCGAGCTGAATCGGATTCGCGTTCATATTGGTGAAGTCTATTGCGGCCTCGACGAGCAACTCGCTGCGCAGACGCACGCGTTGTTCGATGAAGTGGGCGGCATCCTTGTAGAACGTTGTGGCCGTTTGATGCATGGATTATCGGGGCGGGAGGCGCTCGAACGGCTCGCGGTACTGCTCACGGCCGGTGACGAAACCTGCGTCAACCTGCAGCGTGCAACGAATGAACTGTCAAGCCTGAAAGTGAGCTACCGCAGCCACTTCCACCCGGTCGTTCGCGCCCGCCTCGACATCCTCGAGCATCGGTACTTAGATCCTGAAACCCAGACCATCAAGCTCACCATCGACGTGCCAGGCGTAGATGTGGTCGCTGCCCGTCATCTGCTGTCCGAGCTGCGCCTGTTGGCCATCAAGGCATCGGCATCGGTGCGTGATGGCCTGCTGCGTGAATCGAGCCTTATGGACAAAATCATCCACGCCGCAGTCGAACAATTTGATGACAGTTTCATTCGCTCCGGCACGAGCAAAAAGGAATTTCATCGCTTCGCGCGGTCTTGGCGGGACGAACTGTTCCCCGGAAAGTTCGACGCCATCGCCACATCGCGCATCGACGCTCGCCAAGTGAAAGCAGCTTTTGCCGGCGCGCGCAGTGCCATCGACAAACTGAAAGTGAAAGCGCAGCATGAGTGATAACGAATACAAGATCGCCGTGATTGGTCCGACGCGGGTGGGGAAGACTTCCCTAGTCAGTTCGATCCTCGCTGAAGCCCAGACAGCACTGGCGGGCACGCCTGCTAGCTTGAAATCCAAAGGCTCAACCGCTGCACGTATTTCCGATAACGTCGACGAACTGGCCGGCGCGCTTGCGCACGGCACCTTCGAGCCCGAAGCCGTCAGGAATAGCACGAGCGACGTCAGTATCTATGAGCTTTCGCTCGATGTGGGAAAGTCCAAATTGCCAATCAATATATTGGATTACCCGGGCGGCTGGCTCAGCGAACAAGGCCCCGAATGGGAGAAGTGTGCAGAGTGGATCAACGCTTCCAGCGTGCTGATCCTGCCGGTGGATACTGTTCTGGCCATGAATTGTGCGACGGCCGCAGAGGAGAAAGCGTGTCGTACGCGCCTGAAGATTACACAAGTCACCTCGATCGTGCGCGAGTGGGCGAAGGAGCGGAAGGCTGCAAACGAGACAGGAACGATTGTCCTCGCGCCCGTGAAGTGCGAGAGCTACCTGGTAGCGCCCGGCTCGACGCGTGCGCTCGCCGAAAAGCTGCAGCGTCGACTTGTCGACGATCTGTACGAAGGCATGTTTGCCGCCGTTGCGGAAGAGATGGACGGCAGCGGCCTGGTGTCCGCGTATTACGCGCCAGTCAACACGATTGGTTGCGTTGACTTGGTTGATGCCGGCTGGGAGATGGCCGATGACATGTATCTCGAAAGTCATCCTGTCTTTCGCGTGCTGCCTCCTGGCAAAAGAAAGGTGGATGGCGCACTGGACATTTTGGTACTGCTTGCGCGCCAGCTGGCCAGTGCAGAAAATGAGCAGGACCGGTCTCCGTTGAAGAATTTGTGGCGCTACATAACGGGCGAAAGCCGTGAACTGCGCGCGGCGGTTACACGCCTGAACGACATGAAACTGAGTCAGCGAGCGCAGCCTGTCAGGATGCAGGAGCCGGCATGAACGGCATTTCGGTTCAGGTACGCACGCGCTCAAAAATACTCGATTATCGTTTTGTTGGACGCGGCCAGCCGCCAGAACGCTGGTGGGAAAAAAACTACGGGCGCTGGACTGATTTTTCTCGCCCAACGATCCTGGTCGAGCCCGGAAAGATTTTTGTGTCGGGCATCGCGTCGGCGCGCACCGACAGCAAAGGCGCACGAATCCACTATGCACTGCATGTAATGGTCCAGCCAGATGGCCAAGCGCTTGCCGCTCAACTGCTGGCCTGGCTATGTAACATCCGGCAGCGTAGCGGTTCGTTTGAAGATGCCGGTAAGTACTTGGACACGCTAGGTGAAGACGCCTGGAGCGCGGCGGTACAGGGTGAGAACGATGAAATTGACGAAGCTGTGATGGCGGTGCTCCTCGACATCCCTCTCCAACCGGACAACGGCCTCGCACCGTCACCTTTTGTGGCCGACATTGACAGTACAAGGGCATTTACGCGGCTGGCGGCCATGGCGGCAATGGTGGTTGCTCTGAAGCCTGGAGGTCTGGAACGCGCGGTTTATCTGAACCTGGCCTCATCGAGCGAACTCGCAGCACTGGTGCAGCACGACGGGTGCGCCATCGTGTGCCGCAAGGTTGACACGCTCCCAAAGCCCGCGCGCCCGTTTCTGGCGGGCGCGGCGGTCGTGTTAGTAGGACTGGTCCTGGTAGTCGTTTTTCTTTTTAGCTCAACAAGCCAGTAGAGGCCTCCGCTAATGTTGTGCCAAGCTGAAACGTGCCGCCCGGAGGCGTGGTTACGTCATGTGCTTACGCATATCGCCGATCAGCCCGTCCATCAGGTTAATAATTTATGGCCTTGGAATTGCAACCTCCCAGCAGCCCTTTGAGATCACGCCCCTTCCCAGCGATGTGACGCCATCATCGATCAAAACCGCCCGAGCGCTAAAGACGGCGCTGAGCGGACGCTTACCGGGATTCTCCATCCGACAAAAACCTTACTCGAGCGCCACGGCCAATCTTCTGACCATGGCAAGTTTTAACTCGCCGCTTTCCTGGGCGTCAAGTGCCAACACAAACTGCTCAAGCGGCGCGGCCAGCGTGTGGGGCAATTCAAGTTCTACGGCTAAACTCCCACACTGTTCAAGCGAGTTCGAATACTCCTTGCGAACCGACTCCACCGCCAGAAATACACGTTGCTTGGTAACGCCATGCTCGGCAGCGACCTCAGTCAAGCCTCTCCGCTCAACCAGAATGCCGGAAGCCATGGCAGTTGCGGCCGGCCCCAACCGGGTTCGCGAAGCGATCCGCGCAAAGTCCTTGGCCGAAAGGCGAACTAGCTTCATGTCTTGCTCCTGACAGGGTTTATGGAATGCCGCCGGCGGCATCAGGGTGGGGCATTCGCGCGCCGTACAAACATGCACACAAAATAAAGCCGTGACCTGTCATACCGGCGGCTGCAAGCCGTGGTATCCAGCCTGCTACGCACCCAAGGTCTTCTGCAGCTCCGCAGCGAACGTCGCCATCCTGATCGGCTTATCGCGCCAGTGCACGTCGAGCTGCCGGATCGCACGCGCTGCTTCAGCCTCGGCCACATCTCCGCTGGCAACCTTTCCGCTGAGGACGTATATCGGCACCGCGTTAGTTTCAGACAACCGGATTTTTTTGATCAGTGACTCCGACGTCCGCTCACCGAGTATCCAGTCCATCACATAGCCATCGTACTCGCGTTCCGCCATTGACCGCTCAAACGACGCCAAGTCATAGAAAGGAACCGCCCGCAAGCCGCTATCGTTCAGATAATCGCACAGGCTGTCAGCAAAGCCGCGCTCATCGTCAACGATCGCCACGGTCGGCGCGAATGGGTTCTCGACAACGATTTCCAGCTTATTGACGCGATAGCGCGCCGCATCGTCGAGGCACCTGGAACTTTCAATCACTGCCCAACCGTCGCCCTCCGCGATCACGACGAAGTCAACCTTCGCCCTGGTGCTCAGTTGCTCGCCGATCCACACCATACAGGGATACCGGGCGCCATCGGCACCCATCGTCAGCGTCGCCCGTGAGGCATCGGTCGCATTACCGCCACCCGCCCCTCCCAAACCTACATTATCGAGACGCTCGTTGAAAAAATCGGCCACCGTTCGCACTTGGCCGATGGTCCAGTCCACCCCGCCATTAAGCTTGCGGTGCGCCTGCGAATAACTGAGGCCCAGAATTTCCGCCAACTTCTTGCTGCGCTGACGCGAAGGAACCCCGTGGCGCAGTAGCAGCTCCCCCACAGCGTCAACGATGGACGCGGAACTGCCTTCAGTATCGGGCACATGCATATTTTTCCTCACTAGGAGAAAGCAGCTGGCGGATCGGCGCCAATGCTGGACAACAATGAATTGGTGAAATCAATTGTAGCAAGCCAATCTAGCGGGACCGCAACGTTTCCGCAAGATGGAAGCGATTGATCAAAAATAGCATATAGCGCAAATCGTCGGAGCACAGTCGGAGCACGATGATCAACTCACGTCCACTCGAATCGTGGGCGTACTGCTCTCCCGAGCGATATTGTTTGCGAGGATTTCATGACGCTCTACAAAATCGGCGGCGCTACAGTCGAAAAAGGCGACCACAATTTTGAGACGCTGCTCGCCGCTGCTTATGGCGCCAGGCAACGTCCGAAATGCCTGTGCCGCCCGGGCGGGGTCGACATGTACGTCGCCCGCATCGACGAGCGCTATGTCATCAAGCGCATGCCCTACTCCGCCGACGACCACGATCCCGTTTGCACCTCGTACGAGCCGCCCCCGGAATTGTCAGGGCTTGGCGAGGTATTGGAGTCGGCCATCATCGAAGTGCCCGACCTCGACGCCACGACCTTGAAGCTGCAGTTTGCGCTCACCAAGTCGGGCGGCCGTGCAGCACCCAAGCCTGACGATGGTGACGTTGACAGCGTCAAGACCGACGCCAGGAAGCTGTCGCTGCGCGCCCTGCTGCACTTCCTGTGGGAGCAAGCCGGCTTTCACAAGTGGTCGCCCGCCATGCATGGCAAGCGCCATTGGGCCGTGCTGCGCAAGTACCTGCTGCAAGCGGCCCGGCATAAGCAGGTAAAAGGTTACGACCTCTCAGATCTTTTGTATATCCCGGAGCCGTTCACGCTCGAACGCAAGCAGGCCATCGCGCATCGGCGTACCGCTCAATTGGCGCAAGTCGCCCAGACAGGCGGCCATCAAGGCCAGCGCAGGCTGCTGGTACTGATCGCCGAGGTCAAGGATTTTGCGCCGTCCCGCAACGGGCACAAACTCGTCGTCCGGCATTCGGCGGACTTCCCCTTCATGTTGGGACCGGGCATGAACGAGCGCCTGCTTAAACGCTTCGACCAGGAATTGAGCCTGTGGGGAAGCATCGACGGCACCCACCTGGTCACCATCGCGACCTTCGGCGTCAATCAGGCTGGCGTGGCCACCATCGAGGAAATGGCCTTGATGGCCACCACCGAAAATTGGCTGCCGTTCGAGAACCGTGCGGAAAAAAGCTTACTCGATATGCTGACCGCAGATGGCAGGCGGTTCCTGATAGGACTGCGATACAACCTGCCGCAGAACCGCCCCCTCGCAGTTGCCGTACTCGCGGACACCAAGCCACCGACGGCGATGTTCGTTCCGCCAATTGGCAGTGGCGACGACTATGCAGCGGCACTGGCAGAGCTCATCGACGGCAGCAAGATGACTGCCTGGGTATGGCATCCGGAGTCCGGGGACATGCCGCACATTGCACGACCAGCTTAAAGCCCTTCGATACGGCGCACCCTTTCGGCACGCCCGCGTAGTTCGCGCAGCCCGCACCACCGCTAGCGACGTTTCCGGCCCCGTTTTTCTGAGGCCTCGTCAATACTGAAGAACCTGACCTGTCCACCTCAAGTACCAGCAGGCCTTGTCCCCTCAGACAACTTCCGCGCCGCAGTACCACCAAAAAATCACTCAAAAGGAAAGTGCAAAACCATGCAGGAAATCTCGCGTTGTAAAGGCTGAAATCGGCAGACATGACTTCCATCAAACGCAATTTTTAACCATCCAAATTGTCTTGACGCGCAAATTTAACTGATCAAAACTGGCTATAGACGCGAGCTTTTATACGAAATTTATTGCTCGCTACAAAACAATAAGCGGGAGACACAAGATGTGCCCGAATTTCCAAAACACAAAGGATGGACAGGGATTTCTGCCCGGCCGCTACCTCGCAGCCGCCCTTCTTCTCACCTGTGCCACCTGCGCAACCGCGAAGGAAATTCCTCGCCAGTGCTTTGACGACGCCGGCAAACGTTTCAATCTGCCCCGCCCCGACATCCTGCGCGCACTTGCCCAGCAAGAGTCATCTAGCGCATGTATCGCACGTCATTCCGTCAACAGCAACGGCACCTACGACATCGGCTGCATGGGCATCAACAGCAGCTGGCTGCCGATGCTGCATCGCCAGTTCGGCATCACCGAGCAAGACCTGCTTGAACCCTGCACCAACGTCCACGTGGGCGCATGGATCTTCGCCAAGAACGTGCGCCGCTTCGGCGATACATGGCAAGCCGTGGGCGCCTATAACGCAGCTAGCGAATCCAAACGGATGGAGTACGCATGGAAAATTTACAGACACTTGAACGCAGCGCGCTGATTGCGTGCCTGGCGGCCTCGCTGTGCGCGTGCGGTACATCCGCATTGCCGCCAGTGACTGCGGCGGCGCCGCGCACGTCAGCACTGCCCGCGCCACGGTTCGACATCACCACCCAGGTCGGAACTGGCCAGAGCACGCGGTACGTGTACTGCGCCGTGCCGACCTGCCCCGTGCCGAGCGTGAAGACAGCTGTTTTGCCAGTGCCGACAGCGACACCCGTCGCCCGCGCAGCCGTCGGCATTGGAGAAAAGGAGGACGTGAAGCTGACCGTCGATATCGGCTTTCCCTTCAATTCTTCGCGGGTGAGCAATGCAGACCGTCACCTGCTGTCTAGGACGGCGCAGGCGCATCCAAACGGCCAAGTCGAGATGACCGCCCGCTCGGATTTCGTTGGACCGCCTGCCGGACAGCGTGCCGTCATCGCGGCCCGCGCGCGGGCGATGCGCAGCATCGTCGCCCGCCTGGCTCCCGGCGCCCAGATGATCGAGCGCCAAGAGGTCGCCGCTCCACGCCCGGTTGCACGCGCCGAACAGGCCATGCAGCGGCGGGGATCGGTACGTTTCACTCCCCCTGCTGATGTCCACATGAAAGGAAATGCAAAGTGAACACAATCGTCCAACACCGCTCGCCCCTGGTGAGCAAACGTCATCTGAGCGTGGCGCTGACACTGGCGGCAATCGCGATACTGATGAGCAGCGCCCACGCGGGCGTGACCGGTACCGAATTCCAGGAAACCTACGACCTGATCGTCGGCTGGGCCAAAGGCTACCTCGGCAAGATCTTCGCCATCGCCGCCTTCCTGATCGGCGCCGGCTTCTCTGCCGCGCGCCAGAACCCGATGCCGGCCATCTTCGGCCTGGTCCTGGCGCTGATCATCGGCTTCGGTCCGTCCCTGATCGAATCTATCCTGACCGCGGTCGTTTGAGGTGACGCCATGGATTTCGCCATCCCCACCAAGCACGACGAGCCGCCCAAGATGTTGTGGTGGGACTTCGACCAGACCATCATTTTCATGATCGGCGTAGTCTTCGGCATCCTGTCCGGCTTTCTGCTACTGGGGGTGGTGATCGGCGTCTGGTGCGCACGCTGGTACAGCAAGAAGAAGGCCGGCAAGCACCGCATGTACGTGGTCCACATCATGTACTGGTACCTGCCCAGCGAGATTGTGTTTCCGTTTCCCTCGCTGCCGCCATCGTCCACCCGTGAATTCATAGGCTGACCATGGACAAGCACTCCTACCTCGGCCAGCTCTCGGACGAGCAAAACAAGAACCGCATGCTGCGCTGGATGCTGGCGGGCTGCATCGTCGCCATCATCATCCTGGCAAGCACGGTGCTCGCGCAAACCGGCGAAACCAAGACCGCGTTCGTGCCGCCGGAAATCACGCGCCCTTTCTGGATCAGCAGCGAAGACGCCTCGCAATCGTATTACGAAGACCTCGGCCAATTCATCAACGGCCTGTCCCTGAACGTCACGCCCGAAACCGTCAAGACCGCGTGCAGACAGTACCTGACCTACGTGCTACCGCGCGACCGCGACACGTACAAGAAGCGCTGCGACCTGCAGGAGATGCGCGTCAAGCGCGATGGATCGAGCTCGATGTTCTCGGTCAGGGAGATCAGCACCGACATGCGCAACCGCCGCGTCGCCATCACGGGCGACCTGATCACCATCGTTTCAGGCAAACCATTTCCGCCCCGGCGCCAGGCTTACGTGATCGATTTCGTTCACACCGGCGGCCGGTTCTACATCACCAACCACCACGAGGCAGACCTCGATGATCCCTTCGCTGAAAAAAAATAGTCGCACTGCCCGCGCGTCGGTGGCAGTGGTGATAGCACTGGCAACTGCCCTGGCGTTGTCCTGCGCTCCGGCCAAGGCCGTCCAGATCGTCGAGGGCGGCGATGGCAGTACCGTCTACGCCAAGCTGTCCAAGAAGGAAATGACGCGGCTGGCGGTCGATCATGGCCGCGTCGCCTCGCTGCGTGTGCGCGAGGGAGAACTGGGCATCGACCCCGACGAGGAAACCGGGCAGGTCTTCCTCACGGTGCCGGACGGCGCCAGCAAACCGATTAACGGCTTCCTGACCACGGACGCCGGCAATACCTACACCCTGGTATTGCAGATCGTCGACGCGCCGGCCGACTCGATCATCATCAAGCAACCCAGGCAGCGTAGCGCCCTCGCCCAAAACGACTTCAAGTCCGGCGCGTACGACAAGGCGATAAAGCGGCTCATCAGCGTGATGGCTGGCGACGAACTGCCCGTGGACATCGAGGTGACCCAGGTAGGCCGCAAGCTCGACCTCTGGCAGGAGGCATCAATGCTGCTCGAAACAAGGTACAGCAGCGGCGACATGGTCGGTGAACGCTACTTGATCGCCAACGTCTCGCAAGCCCCGATGGTGCTCGATGAACGGGAGTTTTACCGCCAGGGCGTGCACGTGATCGCGCTCGACCAGCTCAACCTGGCGCCTGAGGCGTCAACGCGCCTGTACATCATCCGCAGGAAGGCCCAACATGAATAAGCCCTCGCCCACCACGCGTGCGCGGCGCAAGCAGTACGTTCTGCTTGGCGGCGTCCTGCTCGGCATCCTCGCCATTGCGTCCGTCGGCGTCTACTTCACCTCCGATGCGGCGCCGCAGGCAGGTATCACATCCAAGGCCGACATCAAGACCAAGAGCTACATCGCGCCCGGCGACAAGGTCGATCCGCAAGACGCCTGGCGCGGCGTATCGGATTCCCGCCTGACCTCGATGGAGGCCAAGCTGGCGATACTGGAAAACGAGAACCGCATCCTGACCGCGCGCAGTACGGGCAGCGCTACCCGCGACAACGCGGCCGGAAAAACGCCAGAGCAGACACCCGAGAAAATGAGCGATGCCGATCTTGACCGGCGCCTGGCCGAATACGAGAAGAAGATCGACAAGACGAGCAGCGGCTACCCGGCCGGCACGCCCTCGGCACCGGTGCCCGGGCAGACACCTCCGAAGCCAGCACCGCAAACAGCGAGTGCACCAGGTCAAAAGCTACCCGGCCAGGGTGCCAGGAACGCGGGGGCGCCGATCAGCGGCGGCATCCTGACGGTGAGACTCGGTCGGGGACCGGAAGCGACACGCAGCGCAGCCCCGGCTGCGGTGGCCAATTCGCCAGAGTCCAGGGCCGCACGCAAGACCGCGCAGAACTATCTGCCAGCGGGCATGTTCGGCCAGGCAATCCTGCTCTCCGGGCTCGACGCACCGACCGGAGGCCAGTCGCAGTCCAATCCCCACCCAGTCCTGCTGCAACTACATGACCTTGCAGTGCTGCCCAACCGCTACCGCTACGACTGGGCGCAGTGCCTGATCACGGGCGCCGGCTACGGGGACCTGAGCAGCGAACGCGGTTATATCCGCACCGAGTCGCTGTCCTGCGTCTCCAAAGACGGCCATGTGCTCGACGTACCGATCAAGGGCTACATCGTCGGCGAAGACGGCAAGGCCGGCATGCGTGGGCGCCTGGTCAGCAAACAGGGACAGGTGCTCGGCAACGCCCTGCTGGCCGGCGTGGTGGCGGGTATCGGCACCGGGCTGGAGCGATCGTCGTCGGTGCAGTCGGTGTCCCCGCTGGGATCGACCAACTCGATCAAGCCGGGCCAGGAATTCCAGTCCGGGATAGGCAGCGGTGTCGGCCGGGCGCTCGATCGCCTGGCGACGTATTACATCCAGCTCGCAGAAAAGATGTTTCCAGTCATCGAGATCGACGCCGGTCGCGTGGTCGATATCGTCCTCACCCAAGGAGTCAAAGTCGATGTCGACCCTGAACACGAATAGCACCCGCACGCGCGTGCTGCTGACCACGGCCGCTTTGCTGGCCAGCTACGGGGCTGTCGGCGCCGCGCCCGATGGCGCTGCCAGTGCCGTACAAGACTACGCTACCCGCGCTGCGGCGGCGCCGCACGCTGTCCCTGTCGACTCGAGCAATAAGGCCGGCACGGCAGACACGGCGGAGACGGCAATGCGCCAGCTGCTGTCGCAGCGCTACCCTTCCACCACCTTTGGCGCCATCGCCCGCACGCCAGTGCCCGGGCTATGGGAGGTGTGGATAGGCTCCAACGTGGCCTACATGACCGACGAGGGCAGGCACTTCATCTTCGGCCACCTGTACGACATGCAGACCCAGACCGACCTGACCGCTGCGAGCAAGGAAGGCGCACTGCGGCAGGAGAAGCAAGACCGTCCCCGGCTCACGTTCCAGGACCTGCCGCTCGCAGACGCCATCAAGACCGTGCGTGGCAGCGGCGCGCGCCAGTTGGCCGTGTTCTCCGATCCCCACTGCCCGTACTGCCGGCAGCTGGAACAGGAACTCGCAAAACTCGACAATGTAACGGTCTACACCTTCCTGTTTCCGCTCGCCTCGCTGCACCCGCAGGCCACCGCAGTGGCAAAAGCGATCTGGTGTCATGCAGACCGTGCGGCAGCGTGGCGCCAGTTCAACCAGACAGGCAAGGCGTCCAAGTTACCCACGTCGGTAGCGTGTGCCACGCCTATCGCGCGCAACGTGGCGCTGGCCGAACGGTCTGGCATCAGCGGCACCCCGTACATCCTGTTTGGCAACGGCGGCAGCGCCGCCGGCGCCATGTCCGCAGCCGAACTTGAAGAACGCCTGGCGCGCCCCTGAACCGGAGATTGCCATGAATCCAAGACTTACGTGTGCATTGCTGGCGGCGCCACTGCTGTCGGGTTGCCTGTCCATGACGGGCCTGACGGGAAACGAGAAGTTCGCGTGCAAGGCGCCCGACGGTGTTTCGTGCACGTCGGTCAGCGGCGTCTATGCCAACGCCCAGCAGAACAATCTGCCCGCCTTGCGGCCGCGAGCGCGCGCGGGTACATCAGCGCCGGCGACGGACGCTGCGCCCGCGCGCCCTGGCACGTCGGCACTACCTGTCATGGCCGCCGGCATGCCGATCCGCAGCCAGCCGCGCATGCTGCGCATCTGGGTGGCGCCATGGCGCGACGAAGACGATACCTTGCACGACCAGTCCTATCTCTACATGATGATCGCCCCCGGCCAGTGGCAAGTGGAGCACAGTAGCGCCGCTACGGTGCAGAGAACCATACGCCGCCTGCAGCCGCTGGGCACTGCGCGCGTGCCGGCAGCTGATGCGGGTACCACAACACGGGGCCCGGCGGCCGGCCAGCTGGCCAACGTGCGCGACGACGCCCAGGCGCAACAATCTGCGCGTGACGCAGCCATTGTTCCAGCCGAGTCAGGAGACTGACATGAACCTGCACACGGGACTCAAAAGCCTGCTCGCACCCATGGTGGATGTACTGTCGCGCGGGGACCCGGAGCCGTACCAGCCGTCACCGCTACGCGCCATGCGCGAGATCACCAACACGGAAAGCTTTCGCGCTCTCCTGCCCCACTGCGCCTACGACGAGGTCGACGGACTGTTCGTCCTCGATACGGGAGAGCGCGATCCGAAAGGACGCAGCGAGGCGCTCGGCATGGTGATCGAACTCACACCGCAGACCGGCGCCACCGAAGAGATGATCAACGTGCTCGCACCCATCATCGCCTCGGCGCCAGGCGGCACCTTCATGCAGGTCAGCCTGTACGGCGGATCGCGCATCATTGATCGCATGAAGCTGTACGCGCTGCTGCGCGACAATGGCGAAGCCGCGCCGCCCGATGAAGGGGAACGGCGCAGCGCCGACATCTTCCGCGCCATGGCGCGCCACCGTATCGACTACTACATGCGCGGCACCGCTCGGCGCCTCATTCCGCACATCCCGATGCTGGTGCGCGATTTCCGGCTGGTGCTGTCGATTGCGCGCCACTGCGACCCGCGCGACGTCACGGTGATTGAAGAACTGGTGCGCATGCGCGACGGCATCCACGCTACGCTGAAGGCAGCCAACTTCGATTGCTGGAACTGGTCCCCGAATGACCTGATCAACTGGTGCTACGAGCTGACCAACCCGAACAAGCTGCTGACCCGCTCGGCCCACTACAAGAAGTCCTACGATCCGGGGCGTCTGATCCGCCACCAGATCGTGGACCAGGACACGGTCTGCGTACCAACCGACGACGGCAAATCGCTGCGCTACGGCCTGCCGGGCGAAGCGAGCGAAGTGCACAGCCGCCTGTACAGCGTGACCGGCTACCCGAAGGACTTTCCGCTCTGGGCCATGGGTAATCTGATCGGCGACTATTACCTGGGCCAGCTCGGCTACCCGTGCCCGTTCGTCATCACAATGGGCATCCAGGTACTCGAACAGGCCGACCACAAGAATGTCGCCCAGATCAAGGGCGCGCGCGCCACCACCAATGCCAGCTCGCCCATGTCGCGCTTTCTGCCGGAATTCCAGGACAAGAAGCGCGACTGGGACACCGTGAACCGCTCCTATGCCGCCGGCATGGGCGAAGTGGACATGTACCACCAGGTGCTGCTGATGGCGCCGCCCGGCGAGATCGAGGCGGCGGAAACGGCTGCGCGTTCAATCTGGCGCGCACGCGGCTTCAACCTGGTGGCGATGCAGTACATGCAGGTGCCCGGCATTCTGACCTCGCTGCCGCTGGGGTACACGCCCACCATGCAGAAATTCTACAAGCGCAAGGGACTGAGCTGCCGCAAGACTAGTATGAACGCGGTCAACCTGGCGCCTTTGATCGCCGAATGGAAAGGCACCAGCACACCGGTGTTCAACCTGATCGGGCGCCGCGGCCAACTGATGACGATCGACCTGTTCGACAACCGGGGAGGAAACTACAATCTTTCCTGTGCCGCGTCGTCGGGATCCGGCAAGTCGATGTTCGGCAACGAGATCGCGACGTCGTACCTCGGCGTGGGCGCCAAGGTATTCATCATCGACGTGGGCCGCAGTTACGAGAAAATCTGCCGCCGCTACAACGGCGAATTCATCGAATTTGCCAAGCAGGCCCAATTGACCATCTGCGTCAACCCGTTCGACAACATCGTCGACATCATCGAAGACATGGAGATGATCAAGCCGCTGGTGGCGCAAATGGCATCGCCTTCCGGCACGCTCACTGACCACGACCGCTCGCTGATCGAAATCGCCATCATCGACCAGTGGGGCCTCAAGGGCAATGCGATGGAGGTGAGCGACATCGCCCAGGCGCTCAAAAGCAGCAAGGACCGCGATGCGCGCAAGCTGGGCGACCAGCTGTTCCCGTACACGCGCGAGGGCATGTATGGCAGGTACTTTACCGGCAAGAGCAATGTCGACTTCAGCAAGCATCTGGTGGTACTGGAACTCGAGGAGCTCAACTCCAAGAAGGACCTGCAAAGCGTGATCCTGTTCATCATGATGTTTCGGATCACGCAGGCGATGTACCACGAACGGCGCGACCGCAAAAAAATCTGCATCATCGACGAGGCCTGGGACCTGATGGACGGCGCCAACTCCGGCAAGTTCATCGAAGTGGGATACCGGCGCGCCCGCAAGTACGGCGGCGCCTTCGGCACGCTGACGCAGTCGGTGATGGACTACTACAAGAATCCGGCGTCGCAGGCCGCACTGGAAAACTCGGACTGGCTGTTCCTGCTCAAGCAAAAAAAGGAGTCGATCGAACAGCTCGACCGAGGCGGCAAGCTCAAACTCGACGAGGCCACCAAGCGCGTCGTGATGTCGCTGAAGACCGAACAGGGCCTGTACTCGGAGATCTACATTAGCTGCCCGATGGGCGCCGGCATCGGCCGCCTGATCGTCGATCCTTTTACCTTGCTGGCCTACAGCACCGACCCCACCGACTGGAAAGATATCCAGCGCCACCGCGACGCGGGCCTCGGCGTGACAGAAGCCATCAACGCGGTGCTGCAGGAACGCGCACAGCGCAGCGGGAGCACGTCATGAACACATCTGGGAGGGTGGCTCCAATCAATCCGTGGATTGCCGCCAGCGTGTGCGCCACAGCGGCAGCACTGGTCGCGGTGGCGCTGGCCCTGGCGCCGCCCCTGCATAACCGCTCCGGCCCCGCCAGGATCGCCGTGATCGACCTCGCCGCTGTCGTGCGCGCCAATCAGCAGCAGACGGTCGCCCTGCTGGCCGATCAAGGCACTAACCCGGCGGCGAGGACCAGTGCACTGGCCCGTACCCGCGACTTCGGCCAACAGCTGGACCGCGAGGTGCGCGCCCTGAGCGCCGAATGCGATTGCGTGCTGCTGATGCGCGAAGCCGTGGTCGCTGGTGAACTGGAAGACCTGACGCCGGCGCTCATGACCCGGCTGGGCAGGAAGTGAGGATGCCATGGCACACGATGAATGGGTGGGTCATGCCTACCCGCTGCAGCAGATCACCGTCAAGGTTCAGGGCACCCGGCATAGCAGCACGCAAGACCTGATTGAACTGCTGGAGATCGTGGTGGCGCGTCTCAAGCAAGGCGACGCCACGGGTACCGCGCACGACGACGATTTCGGTTACTGGTTCGAGCTGTGCGACGCCGCAAATGGTCCGTCATTTTTCGACATGCCAGCCACCAGCGAGTGAGGAGCGCCCATGACTATCCCGGCTTATACACGCACCCGTTTCACCTTGTCGGTGCTGGCGCGCCATGTGCGGCGCCGCTGGTGGCTGTACGGCCTGGCATCGGCGGCCTTTGCGTGGACCTTCTGCCATTACCGCCTGGCGCTGAACATGTCGAACAGCCTGCCGGAATCGATGTACCTGGTGGTGCTCGGCACGCAGCCGACACGCGTGGGCCAATACGTGGCGTTCGAATGGCAGCGCGACCAGTTCTACCGGCGCGACTGGCTGTTCGTCAAGCGCGTGGCCGGCCTGCCCGGCCAATGCGTGACGGTCGCGCAGCGCTCTGTGTACATCGACGGCAAGCTTGCGGGCTACGCCAAGCCTGCCAGCCGGCACGGCATCCCGCTGGCGCCGATCCCCCCAGGCGTGATTCCGGCCGGGTATATCTACGCCGCCGCCAGTCACCCGGACAGCCTCGATAGCCGCTACCGGATTACCGGACTCATTGCCTCGTCACGCATTGTGGGGACAGCATATGCGATCTTCTAAGCACCTTAGCGCGGCGCTGGTGCTGGCAGTGACAGCCCTCTCGCCTGCATGGGCCGCCGACTACGACAAGATCGGTCCTACGTATCCGGTGCGCGAGCCGGACATGCTGGCGTGGATCGAGCAGCGCGTGGCCGCCAAGGTGGCCAGCGGCGAGGCGCTGCGCCATCAGCAGCAGCAAGCCGAGAAAATTAAGCACAAGCTGGTCAACCCGGAACCACTGCGCTCCGTAACCAGGGCGCGCAAGCCCCGCACCTTGTATTACGACCCGACCTTCGTGGTCGAGGAAAACATCACCGACGAAGGCGGCCGGATACTCGTGGCGGCCGGCACCACCATCAACCCGCTCGACCGCGTGGGCCTGCATCGCCCACTGGTGTTTTTTGACGCGCGCGACAAAAACCAGGTGGCGTTCGCCAAGCGTTACCTGGACGGGCGCGCCGGCCTGGCCAAGCCGATCCTGGTCGGCGGCAGCTACTTCGAGCTGATGCGCCAATGGCAGACGCCCGTCTATTTCGATCAACAAAGCGCCCTGATCCGCAAGCTGGGCATACGGCATGTGCCGGCCATCGTGGTGCAGGATGGGAAAAGGTTGAGAATCGATGAAATCGCTCTCTAAATTCGTATTCGCGGCAGCTGCGCTGTGGTGGACCATTGCGTGGCAGCCTGCCAGCGCCGCATGCAGCGGCAAGTTCATGAATCCCATCACGGACATCTGCTGGTCGTGCATTTTCCCGATCAGCATCGGGAGCGCGCCGATCCTGCAAATGGGACAGGAAGATATTGAAAATGTCGGCACGCCGGTATGCGCGTGCGGTCCGCCGCCGTTCGGCAAGATCGGCATCAGCATCGGCTTCTGGGAACCTGCGCGCCAAGTTGACGTCACCCGCACGCCCTGGTGCTTCACGTCGCTGGGCGGCGACACGATGGGCGACAGCTTCTCCGCGCCCATGCCGGCCGTCTCCCAAGGCAACTATGGACGGCGGGCGTCAAACACCTCGATTTACCAGGCGCACTGGTACGTGAACCCGGTCCTGTACTGGCTCGAAGTGTTGTCCGAGACCAGTTGCCTGGAACAGGGTGGCTTCGATCTCGCCTATGTGACCGAACTCGATCCCGCATGGAACGACGACGAACTGGCGGTGATACTCAATCCCGACGTGTTCCTGTTCGCCAACCCGGCTGCGCAAGCGGCGTGCGGCGCCGACTGCGTGGCGGCCACGCTCGGTTTTCCAATGCCGGCATTGCAATGGTGCGGCGGTTGCCAGGGATCGATGTTCCCGTTGAATGGCCACGTCCAGTCGCACGTTGGCGGTGTGCAGGCCTCGTCCCTGATCCTGCAGCGCTACGCGATGAAGCTACATCGGGAATTTCTCGCCTTCGCAGGCAATGGCATCCCCGGCTGGTGCGGCATGTACCCGGCACCGGTGCTGGACAAGCGCATCTACAAGTACTCGATGCTGTATCCGAGCGCTCAGGGCAAGGGCGTCGATGGCCGCTGCTGCCAGCCGCTGGGCCGCACTACGCACCTGTGGAGCGCCGGCAAGGAGTACCCGATCAAGGGCGAGGATTTCGCCTACATGATGTACCGCAAGCGTAACTGCTGCGAGCGCATCTACGGTTGGGTTAAATAGCCGTGAGGAGTCACCATCATGCGATCCATACATCGAACCGGCAGCGCCCTTGGAGTCGTGCTGGTAACTGCCGCCTCGCTCACAGCCATGGCGCAGCAACTCCCGGCGGACGAAGCGATCACGCGCGAGGCCGACAAGCTGGCCGCACGCTCGGCGGGCGCGATTGACAAAGCGGACCAGCAATCGCGCCAGCTTCGCCAGGCCATACCCGACGTGGGCGCTGCTGTTCCCCTGCCCGTTCCGCTGCCAGCACCCGATCCCGCCGACATCGCCAGGCGCTACGCGCCCCCGCTCCAACCGGAGGCTGCGCTGTTCGTGCTGGTCTCGCTGTCGATGCCAAAGTCCTCCCTCGAACGCCTTGCGGCGCAGGCCGGCAAGGCGGGGGCCACGCTGGTGCTGCGCGGCGTGGTGGACGGGTCACTGACAAGAACGGCGGAGATGACGGCCGCAGTCATTCGTCAACACCCTGGTGCCCAGTTCCAGATTGACCCCACGCTGTTTCGCCGCTTTAACGTCGACCAGGTGCCCACGTTCGTTCTCGCCGCTCCGACAGCGCAGGGCCAGAGCTGCGCCAAGGACTGCGACGCGCAACAGACCTTTGCCCGCGTGTCCGGCGATGTGACGCTCGACTATGCGCTCGAGCACCTTGCTAGGCAGGCCAACCCGCGCTTCGCCACGCTGGCGGAACAACGACTCAAACAGCTGCGAGGCACGCCATGAACCGGCACGCCATCAATCGCGCGATCTCACTGCTGGCGTTGGCCCTGAGCGCGTGCGTGCACCCCGCGCTGGCGCAGACCACGCAGGAGCAGGCATTCGCCGACGGCAAGGCCTATAAACCTGCCAACGCCGGCATCAGGAACGGCATCGAGCCGAACGCGCTGGCGCAGGTACCCGGCCAGGATGGCGCCACTACCAGCGACTTGACGGGCCTGTATGGCGCCAACCTTGCTGCAGCTGGACAGGACAAGGTGGCCGCCTGCGCCGCGTATGTGCCGGGCAGTGACGGGTACAAGAACGCCGAGTGCGATACCGTCAACTATGTCGCGCGTAACCCCGGCGAACGGCCGTCCTATACCATCGACAAGCAGAACGATCCACTGATCGTTCGTAGCAATGACGTGCGTAGTGCGCCGCAAACCCATACGGCGGGTATGTCGGGACTGAGCGGGAATTACACCGCCTGTACTGAAAAGACCACCAGCACGCCCGAGCGCTTTCGAACGGAACGATGCGACATCGACCGCGTGGTGACGGAGACACAGTGCAGCGCGACACTGTCGGTCACGTACAGCTGGCAGCCCTACACCAACCAGACCGGCGCCGATCTTCGCTACGGCCGCTGTGCGCCAGGCCAGGTGCGGGGCGACAGCCTGGCGCTGCCCATCACCAGCACCTACCGCAGCGAGAACGGATCCTGCGCCGACTTCGGCCACGGCACCGGAGTTGAAGTCACCATTCGGCATCGCGATTGTGCAGGAAACGATGTGCGGCACGGCTACGATGCCTCTGCCTGCACGGCGCCGCCGACGCCAGCCAGACTGGATCCACCGCGCGCGCCGGCGCAGACGTGCGCGGACGCGCCGCGCACGTCCGACAACTGCTTTACGCCGGATGGCCGCTATGCCACCAAAGCCAGCGTCCCGGTATTCCAGGATCGCTGGGATGACAGCGCGTGTGCTGCCCTGAACAACGGCCCCGCAATCACCCAATGAGGCACCACGATGCGACTCTTTCTGATCCTCGCCGCCCTGCTCTTCTCGTGCGATGCCGCAGCAGCCACGCAATGCGGCATCGCGAGCCAGACCTGTTCGTCGGGGCCGGCCACGGTGAATATCGACGGCATGGAGGTGACCCGCCCATGCTGGCGCAACACCATCGAGTACGCCTGTATCGAAGACGGCGCAACCGACACGTGCAGTGCCATCGCCGCCAAAGGCTGCGACTTGAAGCAATCGGTCTGCACGGAAGGCGTGACAGCCGGCGGCGCACTTCAATGCATCACCGAGCAGCGCGAGTATGCGTGCAAGACACAGGCAGCAAGCAGCAGCACCGCCGTGGATTGCGGCGCACAGCAATTTTGTATCGAGGGCCACTGCTTCGACACTGGCGCGGTACCCGATCCTGACTTCGCCAAAGCTGTAGCCGGGATGGAGGTGGCACGTGAGGCGGGCGTTTATGTGGACGAAGAGACCTTCCAGGTATTCAAGGGACACGACAGCCGCTGCGCGAAAAGCGCATTGAAAAACTGCTGCAAGGACGCATCGAAGTCGGGTAAAGACCTCACCAATCTGGCCCTTGCCGGCGGCAGCGCCTATGCGTTCGACATCCTCTCCGGCGGTGGCATGAAGTCCACGCTGGTACTGGGCGCCGATCCCGCAGCATTGGCGCTGGTCATGTCGGCCATGGTGGTGCAAGAGATGCAGGGATGCGACAAAGAGGACGTACTGGTGGCCCTGAAGCGCAACAACCGCCTGTGCCACCACGTGGGCGATTACTGCTCCAGGAGAATCCGCTTGGGCCTGGCACGCATCTGTGTGCAGCGCAAAGAGACGCACTGCTGCTTCAACAGCAAGATATCCAGGCTGATCAACGAGGCGGCAAGGATGCAACTGCCAGGCCTCGGTTGGGGCACGCCTGAGGCGCCGTCGTGCCAGGGGATCACCATCGCACAGTTCCAGGCCATCGACCTGTCCACCGTCGACTTCAGCGATTTCTACGCCGACATCGTCCCCACGGCGCCCAACGAAGGCGATGTCCGCCGTCGTGCGGCGCAGAAGGTCGATTCTTACTTCGGCAAATAAAAAAGTAAAAGTAGACGTAAAAAGGAGAACGTGATGAAACGCCGATTGACAGCACTGCTGGTGGCCGTGTCGGCTGCGGCTGGCGCCGATGAGCAACCGCAGCAGCAGGAAGCACCCCAGGTGGTGCGGCAAGCGATCGCCCACGGCCACGCCACAGCCACCATCGGCGGCCTGCTTGCCGACGAATCCCGGCGCCGCCTCAACGCCACTGGAAAGCTGCACCTGGCCGTTCAGAGGATTTACCTGTTCGGCCAAGCCGATTGCGCCCGGCTGCAACTGGACTTTACCCAGTACGACGCACTGCCACCCGGCGCCACGCAACCAGCGCCCTACACCTGGTCGACGCAGATGAGCGTCTGCGCCGACGGCCATCCGCCTGCCAACACCGCACGGAGGAGCAAATGAAGCTGCTCATGATGACAATGCTGCTGATCGCCGCCGGCGTCGCCAGCGCGGCCGGCGCGGACCAGGAACCCGCGACCTACTGGCGCGGCTCGACCTGGACTGATCCTGACCGCGGCTTCCTCTGGTATGCGCCGCCGAAACCAGCGAAAGAGGAACCGCAGGACGATCCGAAAGCCGCGCCCACGCAGCGTTACGAGCAAATGACCAACAAGCAGCTGGGCAAGGAAATCGAGCGCCTGCTGGACATCGCCGTGGAACAGCAAAGCCCTGCAGCGGTAAAGGAATACCTGTTCCTGCAACAGTATGCGATGGACCGGGCCAGCCGCTTTTCCGACGTGTTCCGCCGCACAGTCTGGACCACGCCAGAACTCGATTACAGCCTGCGCAGCCGGCCCACCAACGCCATGGCGATCAACACGTATGACGTAGAGCGCGACAGCAAACGCATTGCCGTCTCCGCTCAACTGGCACAAACCCACGGCCTGTTCTTCTATTTCAGAAGCAACTGCCCCTACTGCCACCAGCTGGCGCCCATCCTGCGCATGTACCAGCGCAGTTCCGGCATGGAGATCTTCCCGGTATCGCTCGACGGCGGCACGCTGCCCGAGTTCCCCAACGCCAGGCTAGACAACGGCTCTGCCGAAAACCTGCGCGTGACCACCGTGCCAGCCGTGTTCCTGGCAAACAAGCGCACAGGCAGTATCCAGCCGATCGGATATGGCGTGCTGTCGCTGCAGGAGCTAGTCGAACGTATCTATGTGCTCACCTCAACCCAACTAGGCCAGGAGTACTGATCATGATTAGGAAAAAAATTGCTGCCTGCGCCGTAGCGGCAGCAGTGCTCACCCAGGCAGCAAGCGCTGGCGACAACGGCATGCAGCAACTATTCGACGACATGGGAGCCTTTGGAAATGTCACCGGACCCGGCGCCTATCGCGCCCAAGGCATGAACATGGTCACCGGCGGGAATCTCTTCATGCGTGTACCGCAGCGCAACTACAGTCCCGTGGCCGCCCAACTGCCCAGCCTGAAAATGGGATGCGGCGGCATCGACCTGTATGCGGGCTCGTTCTCGTTCATCTCAAAAGCGCAGCTGGTCAGCATGATGAAGAATATCGGCTCGAGCGCAGTCTCCTACGCTTTCAAGCTGGCGCTCGATTCGATCAGCCCGCAAATCAACAAGACCCTCACCGAGCTCCAGCAAACCGCGCAAGATCTCAACGGTACCAACATCAATTCCTGCGAAGCCGGCGAAGCATTGGCACGTGGCGCCAGTGGCGACTGGCAGCGCTCTGCCCAGTACTTCGCCAAGGTGACGGCGCCAATTACGGGGCTTTTCTCGGACCACAGCGAGGCCCGTGCAGAGATGCAGGGGGATGATGATAAAACCGACTCCGCCATTGCCGCCGTGACTGATCCCGCCACCAAAGTGCAAGTCCAACCCGGCAACATCGCCTGGCGCGCACTATCCCGACTTGCGGGTCTGGATAATGATGACCGGAAAATCCTGATGGCGCTTTCAGGGACAACAATTATTTCCTCGGATCGCGCTTCAACTCAAGCTCCGTTATATAAAGAGCCAAAGGCGATCACGATTCATCAATTCATACGCGGCAATGAGAATGGAAAGCTGCCCATCTACGGCTGCGTCGACAGCACGACGCCGGAAGGATGCCTGGTATTGTCGGATGACGAGCTTGTGGTCTCGCCATTTGCGCAAAAGGTTGAAAGCAAGCTGATCGCGATTGCCGAGAAGTTCAAAGCCAACGTCGCCCTCACTCCTGACGAGATCTCCTTCATCAACATCACCGGCCTGCCGGTCTACAAGGCGCTGGCCGTATCGACGTCGCTACCCAATGTCGGCCTCGATGTAATCTGGATCGGCAAGTACGCCGACCTGATTGCTGCGGAATATGCGTACCAGTACATCGTGCAGGCTACCCACCAGATCAAGCAAGCCTATTCGCAAGCCTCGGCCGGTGCGCCCGCCCTCGCCATCGATGACATGAAAACCATGTCCGCCAACGTGGACCGGCTGCGCGGAGACGCGCGCGAAGAAGTGCGCCTAGCCTATTCGAAAGTTGAATCGGTCAACAAGATCGCGGAAGAAGTGATCTACATGGAGCGCAACCTGATGGCAAATCTGCCGGCCAGCCTGGCAGGCAATCTGCGCTTTGCAACCGGCGCAAGATAGCGAGGCATGCCATGGCAACTTTTGACGTCTACGCCTATTTTAACGTCGACCAGTTGGCCACGCTGATGGATGGCATCGCCGCCATCACTGCCAGCGGTGATTACCTCGACGTCTTCCGGTTGGTATCCATGCTCGCCTTCCTGGTCTTTGTTGCGGGCCTGGCAACCGGCAAGACGCAAGACCCGGTCGAATTCTTCCGCTGGCTCATGCTGGTGGTGCTGATACACTCGCTGCTGCTTGTGCCCAAAGCCGACGTGGTGCTGATCGACCGCACTGGCAGCGCACCGCCCACCGTTCGCTCGAATGTGCCGATCGGACTGGCGTTCTTCGCATCCGTCACCTCGCATGTCGGCGATACGCTCACGCGCACGTTCGAGACTGTCTTCGCACTCCCGGACGACCTGCAATTCCAGAAACACGGCATCATGTTCGGCAACACGATATTGGTCGATTCCTTGCAGACGGTGCCGATCAATGCGTCGTTCCGCGATGACCTGACCACCTTCATCAACAGCTGTACATATTACGACATCATCAACGGCCGCATACCGCAAGACGTCTTCACGCGGGCGGACGATGCGTGGGCCGCGATGTCCGAAACCTCCAACACCCATAGCACGAGGATATCGACGTCGCCGACCGGAAGCATGGTTTGCGCCGCCGCCTACAATGACCTGAACACTCGCTGGGGCAACGAAATCACGCAGACCATGCAGGCGCGCGGCCGCGCCCTCAATTCGCACATTATCGACAATGTCGCGGCCGGCGCGGCACTGAGTTCGCAAATTACCAGCGCCTACACGCGCCTGACGAACATCGCCAAGTCATCGACCGACATGCTGCGCCAGAACATGACACTGAACGCCGTACGCGATTCGCAGCTGATTTCAGCACAGAATCTGGACGCGCCAAGCGCCGCCATAGTCGGCGCTGCCCAGGCACAAGCCGAAGTAACCGCCAACACCAACTACCTGACGATGGCCAGGGTTGCCGAGCGCGCGGCGCCGGCGATCCGCAATGTCATCGAACTGATTTGCTACGCAGTTTTTCCCATCGTGATACTGCTGCTGATCGTCTCTGGCGAGCACGCGGGAAAATTATTCAAGGCCTACGTGATGTCGTTGGTTTGGGTCCAACTGATTCCACCGCTGTATGCGATCCTGAATTTTGCCATGACCAGCGCCTCCCGCGCCACGCTTGTCGGCATCGCTGAATCGACGACAGCCAGTGCTGCGGTCAACCTGGTGAACATAGGCCAGATGAGCCAACGCGGCCTGTCGGATTCCGCGATCGCCGGCTATCTGACGCTCTGCCTCCCGGCGATAGCGTACGCCCTGGTCAAGAGCGGCGATGTTGGCGGGTCGGCCTTGTTCAGCGCCATCATGAGCCCGTCGAAGGCGGCGGTCGACGGTGCCGCAGCCAGCGTCGCCACTGGCAATATCAGCCAGGGCAACGTCTCTCTCGATACGGTCGCTCGCAACAACGTCAACGCCAACCATTACGACACAGCGCCGACGATGGCGTCAGGATTCAGCCGCGTAAGCTCGGCTGCTGGCACCTCTATTTTCGGCAGCGATGGCACATTCCGCTTCCAGGGGAACCAGAGCACGCTCGGGTTGAGTGCGAACTTTGGCCAGAAAATCGGCAACGCCTTGAACAGCGAAGCAAGCCAGCGCGAAGAAACGGCACTGCGCGAAACAACCGCAGCTTCGCAGATGCGCACCGCCGCCCTGGTGGAGCGCATGGGCATCGTCAAGGCTTTCACCGATCAGCATGGCGCCAGCAACACCAACGACGCCTCCCACGGTACCCGCAGCGGTCAGGCCGTATCGGAGCTCCAGCAGATCGCAGAAAACGTCAATGAAAGGTTGGGCCTGACCTCCGCCAGCTCGGTAGGCCAGCGCATAGTAGGTACTCTTGCCACGGGCGGCAGAATGTCGGTAGAAGCTGCATTGGGTACGCCATCCGCCCTCCCGATTTCAGCCAAAATATCTGCGAGCACTGAAACCAGTATCAACTCCCAGAAAATCGACGACACAAGTAAGCAAAAGACTTTTGACGCGGCCGTCAATTTCGCGAAAGATCAGCTCCACAGCAGGAACATCTCCACTGACCAGGCACTCTCGTCGGAGTTCCGCACGTCCGAAGCGTACCAGTGGGGTAAGCAGAACCGCACGGAATCGGTACAGGGCGAGGAAGCAGCGCTGGCCAAGGCCACCCAGCATAGTCGCAATGCCGAGGCGGCACATTCGCAAGCATTCAGCCTTTCCCATCAAGCGAGCACGGTACAGGAACAATGGCTGCATTCGTCAATGGACTACACCGGCTATCTGGCAGACCGCCTGCACCAGGACGGAAAACTCGACGCCTTCAACATGCTCTACCAGACCGATCCGGACCGCGCAGCGCGCATGGCCGCAACCTATCTGGCGGAAACCAGCTTTGATGCGATGCCAACGCCATCGCAGGTGTCAACCAAGCTCGAGGACGTGCAGCAACGCTCCCCTGCCCTGTCCGGGAAGTCGCTGGAGGCTGAACATCAGCGCCACCAGGGCAAGGTCACTGATGGTACCGCTGGCGCACATCGCAGGAACAAAGGTGCCGCAGGCGCACAAGGATACAAACAAGAGACGATAAAAAATGAGGTGGAGGAAAAAGTGAATGCTGCTGTTGATCGAAGCCTTGAGGAGTTCAACCATCAGCAAAAAGAGATCGAGCCGGCTGTGGCGGAAGCGAGGAGCAAGGCGGCCGAGGAACTTCGTCGCGACTCCCAGATACCGGGGCTTAAAGGGCCACGCGAGTCGCCATCCCCGGGTAGTGCGGCAGAGCACCAGGACAAAACTCACCGGCAATTGTTTAAAGACGACATGGACAAATAGCTCGATCTTTGAGATGCGACATCGCAACCCGCAGACTTCTTCGATTTCGCCGTCAAAAATCGGGCCTATCGCCTTTTCCGTCTGCACTATATTTATCCCCGAAGATATCGAAGAAATGGAAAATTTGGTGATACTACTTGTGCAGTGGGAATGTGAGAGATTTTTCTCAAGAGAATTTGTTATCATCCATTCACTTGTGTTGCGCCAAGGATGGTAGCCGACGTGCTTAATGTGTTAGGCGACGACGTGTTGGTGCAAAACCCCACTTTTCCATAGGCATCTGTCCGGTGTATCTCAAAAAAATTCAAACCCGAAATTTTCGAGTGTTCGGCGATGGTAAAGCTGTACCCGCGCTAGATTGGGAGCTTGCCCCCGGTCTAAATATCCTGGTTGGAGAAAATGACGCCGGCAAGTCGACTGTGATCGATGCCATCCGTCAGGTGCTCTGGACCACCAGTTACGAGTTTGTTCGTATGCTAGATGGTAAACGTTCTTATGGAAAGCCACCACCTAAGTTAGAGATGTTCATTTCAGTACACTGAACAACCTAAATCTCCTGAAGCGTCCCGTGTTCGCGGCAACGATTTGCCTGTGCTAGATGTTGCGTCATTTGTAGGGGCATGTCTGACGTCGTTTGGATCTTTTTTTCAGAGCGCACCTTAAACTCAATCATAACTATCAAACTACTTAATCTTAAAATTCACTATTTTTTTGCATGTACCTATTGAATTCCGTTTAGTAATCCCTATCTGCAAGAATAATAACAAGAGTGTTCTCCTGCCAAAAGACAACAATCATAGCGATGATTACACCGCATGATCACGATTACTCAGTCATGGGGGCGCCAAACGTGCAAACTTCGGGCGACTCTTGACGCAGGCTGCCAGTGGGATCTCGGGACTTTTGATCTTCGGGATTCGATATTTGGTCGATCTGGCTAAACAACAGTTCACATGGAGTGCCAACTTTCCCCGTATCAGAACGCCTTATCATTGTACTGTATGTGTTCCGCTGAACATCGTCGGATTCAACAGCAGCTTCCTATAATATGCCAGATTTTTGTTGCGCGCCAGAGATTAAGTTAGGTTTGCCGCAGTGCGTCTCGCCCAGCCATATATCTCACCACTGCCTCTTTAAGAAATGGCATGACCACCGGCCCGACAACTGCGGCACCCGGCCCGCCGTCTAGGAGGGACGCGAGAGACGCACGATCTAGCCTGCCGGTTTCGATCTGGTGAAGTAACTCTGCCTCAAAGCGAGCTAGTGCCAAACCCAGCAGGTGTTCGGTTTTTTCCGACAAACCGCTTTGCGATGAGGCATCTGGCTGTATGAAGCTATCAATCTCATCGCGTACCACATCCGCTAGGTACGACTCTTGGAACTGCTTAGCCAGCCCTGATACCGCCGTCTTCAATAGCATCAAAACTCGCTGGGATTGGATGCCAACTATGCTATGAACACACTCGACTCGATCCGGACGCGCCATGGCGGCGCTTTCTGCTAGCACAGGAAATATCTCATCGAGCAATTGCTCTAATTCTTTACGCTCCAGTTTTTCGAGAAGCTTCGATAGCGCCTTAACGCAAGTCTGTAATACTCGCGGACGATACGTCTCTTCCGGTTCAGTGGGATAGATAGGAAATGTCTTTACGATATTGTAAACCTGTTCATTGACATGCTGCGGATAATGAAGCGCAGTCGGATTTATTTCGACAGCGACCTCCTTGTCAGCGCTTACATTGATTGCCCCAAAATTCACAGAAAAATCCGCCAAGCCGAATAGGGACATCCTTGCATACGCTCTTTGCGTCGATGCTGACACGCCTATGATGATCCAGTGCGAAAACTCAAACTGAGCGGCCTGCTTTATTGTTTCGGGAAGAATGTCCCACCAAGCAAATCGGATGTTTTCACCTCCCAAAACATAGGCCTTGAAAGCGTTCATTCCGGGCTGGCGTGACTCGTCGGGAAAATAATGAGCAAAATGCGTCAATGCTATATAGGCAATCGTTCGCATGCCTTCGGTGCCACCAAATTCGGTAGATAGAGTTGGCCGCTCCGTTAAATAAAACGATTTGATTTTGTCTATCTTTTTAAAAACGATCTTTCCAGGCTTCTTTCGTTCGCGTTTCAACCATTGCTGAAACTGTGAGTCCCCCGCGAAATGATAAGTCGGTGAATCCTCACCATCATTTTTTGTGGTAGCCGACCCTGGCATATTAGGTTCAATATGGTTGCCAAAAATTGTATATTCTCTACCCGTTCCAGTATCAGTAAAGGAGTACTTCTGAGGTTTGTGGCCGCGGTCGTGCAATACGCCTAAACGGGCGTTAAGCGCGGCGACTTGTTTAACCAAAAAATTGACAAGTCCGGAGAATCCCCTATTATGTTCAGCACAATAGATACCCTGGTTCTCTCGGCGACCACCCATCGCAGCGGGGAAAAGGTGTTCTCCTGTGCTTGCAGGTTTTTTGCATAGAATACAAATATCTGGCATCGGTGTACTTCCAGTTTAGTGGAATAGGTCGTAGTCTTGTTGAGGCGGATAGTTTCGTTCCTAGACACAGTATCAAACTGTACTGGTCAACCCATCCCGGACACTACGTTAAATTTTCTTCGGCGACGTCGGAGCCGGTTCTTGGTTGAACTGACGGGGTCGTATCCAGTTATACCGGTGCATCAGGTAATAGCTGAGGTCCCGTTGTGCCTCTCGTGCGGACATTGTAACCGGTTGACGGCAGCCAGTCCGTTTTAAAGCTGTGGAAGCCCATCCCTCATAACGCCACTATATCTACCTCATTTTTTTCAAATTGCAGTGTGTCTCATATAGCTTTTTGCAGTGCCGATGCACTAATTTCTTGCTAATGCCGGAATCTTCGGCAATAAGCAATTGCAGGCGCCCTGGTCGGACAAGGAAGGCCCGGGCCACTGATATATGTTCAGCCTCCATTCGAGTATGGAGGCCTACAGCAGCCGCAAAATCTCCATTGGATAGCGTACCCATGGCACGCTTCAAATTCGCCATAAATTCCTTCAATGTAACAGGATAAGAAAGGAGTTAGCTGATCAAGAAGACAAGTTGATCCAGAATGGGTCGCGGATGCCGTGGCCTAATTTGCCTCAAGATTCGACTATAGTCGCATGACTTCCGGCCCACTTGTCTATCAACTTGAAGATTGCCTTGGCGCGATTCGGGGAGAAATCCGCTCGCTACGACGGGAACTTGAGTTGTCCCAAGAGGAATTAGCCCATCTTGCTTCAATCGACAGCAGCGATATGGGAAAAATTGAGCGCGGCGAACGAAACCTTAGCGTTGGGAATTTACTACGGATTTCAGCGGCTCTTCGTTGTAAGCCTTCCGACTTGCTTGTGCGAGCCGGATTCTAGAACTTGGCTATCCCCGCAAAGTTGAATAGCCCATACGCACTCAAGCTGTGGGCGGCGCTGCAGCGCTATCGCAACCACGGTGCCATCGAGATCGATAACTCTGCGGCCGAACGCGCCTTGCGTGGCGTGGCCATAGGCCGCCGCGATCTACTCACTGACCGGCACAGCCAAGCTGAACGGTGTCGCCCCCGAAGCCTAATGGTGTCACGTGCTAACGCATATCGCCGATCATCCCATCAAACGGGTTAATGACTTCTTGCCCTAGAACTGCAAGGTGCCAACAGCCCTTGAGATCAAGCAGCTTTCCAGCGGTGTGACACCATCATCGATCAAAACGCCCCTGCACTCAATACGGCGCTGAGCGGACGCTTACGCCTCCTAATGATCGTGCCTCTGCCAAGAATAGCGGCAATTTTCTTCCTGGGAAGAGTTTTGTGTTAGCGTACATGTTTAGCCTAGGCAATGTTGGCGAAGACCCACAAATAATTTTTATTGCTCTGATGAAATCTGTAGCGCGAATTGCGGTGCCAGAGAATTCAAACCCACTTGCCCAAGATCGAAGGACAAAACCATGCATATTGATTCAGTAATCCTCAAAGGCTACCGAAATTTTAAGGACACGGTAGTACGGTTAAATCGTCAAACATTGATCATCGGCAGCAACGACGTGGGCAAGACGAACTTTATTTACTCGTTGAGATTGTTACTTGATAAAGGATTGTCGGAATTAGATATCGAACCATCCGAATTGGATTTTCATATTAATGAAGATGGGACTTTTGAAAAAAATCTTGAAATTACAATCAAGTTTACAGATGTCACAGAAGACGCAGTGCTCTCCCAATTGGCTGGGCGAGTTGACGCCGAGGGGATAACTTTTTTCCGTTACGCAGCATCGAGAGAAAGTTTGGAGCATAAGATCTATATCGGCCGCGACCTTAAGAGCATGGAGGAAGTGGCCTCTCGATTCTATCTAAAGCATCTGAATTTGAAATATGTAAACTCCCAGCGCGACCTGACGAAATTTGTTCAGGTTGAGAAAAAGCATTTGCTTCGCCTCTCTCAAGAGAAACGGACTCCACCAGAAGAGGAAAGTGACAAGCTAATTTTATCCAGGGTAAGCGCATCATTATTAAGAATTAACAAGCGTATCAGAAAGTTAAATTACGTCACGGCGGCGACCAATGACGTCAACTCAGAATTAAAGGCGATGGCCTATCATAATTCGCCATATACTGTACAGTTGGATACTGGAGCAATCGAGATTGAACAGTTTGTTGAAAAGCTCGAGTTGGCTGCTAGTACGAATGGCGCGAGGATGATGCTGGGCGGCGATGGTAGGAATAATCAGATTCTTTTGGCTCTTTGGAAGGCAAAAAGCGCACGAGAGCACGATCCGGCTAATGAGGTAGTAATTTACTGTGTAGAAGAGCCAGAAGCTCATTTACATCCGCATCAGCAGCGAAAGCTCGCCTCTTATTTAAGCGAAAACCTTCCCGGACAGTCTATCGTAACCACGCACTCTCCTCAGATTGCATCGAATTTTTCTCCCAATTCTATTGTTAGGCTTTTCGCACGAAAAGGTGTTACTTTAGCTGCAAGTCAGGGATGCTCTGATTGCATCAGTACTGCGTGGGACGATATGGGGTACCGAATCAGCATCCTTCCAGCTGAAGCGTTTTTCTCGTCGGTGGTGTTCTTAGTCGAGGGACCATCTGAATTGTTGCTCTATAAGACGTTAGCCAAGAAATTAAAGATTGATTTAGATTTTTATAATATTTCAATATTATCAGTCGATGGAGTCCAGTTTGAGGTTTACACGACTATATTGAATGCAATGGAAATTCCATGGGCAATGCGTACTGATAACGACATTTCGAATATATCGACCGGACCGAAGGACGCGCCGATCGTACTTCGTCAATTGGCGGGCTTCAATCGCTGTTTACATCTATCAAAACAGGATAAAATTGCCCACAGGCCAATTCCATATGAGCAAAATCAAAGTATTGCAGATGGAACCTGGAAGGCAGTTTCGGATCTTGTAAATCCACATGGACTCTTTCTATCAAAGTTTGATCTTGAAACGGATCTTGCAGTTGAGTTGCCAGCAGAAATGATTGCCTTCAAAGGACCAGACTTGCAAAGCTCGATAAATTACCTTCAAGATCAAAAAGCCGTACGAATGAGAGAATTTTTGGTTAACTATGCTGCCGCGCTTGAGACGACGGCTGCAGGCGAGCTTGCCCGTCCTCTGCATTATTGCGTCGCGAAAGCGATTTCGGTAGTGTTATGAGCGGATTTGCCCCGACACCTGAACAGCAGGCAGTGCTTGATTTCCATTCTCACATGGTCATCACTGCATGCCCAGGAAGTGGAAAGACTGCAGTTATTTCTGAAAAGGTTCGGCAGATTTTGCCGAATATCCCTTCGTATCGCGGGATCATCGCTATATCGTACACTAGGAAAGCGAGCGCTGAATTAAAAAGACGATGTGAATTTGATGGAGTTTTAACAAAAAAATCATTCTTCGGCACCATTGATTCGTTTTCTATTACTGAAATTGTAGTTCCTTTTTTTCGCCACCTTTGTGAAAATAATCCTGATAAAGTTGAGATTAAATATTTTAATTCGTTGGATGATGAAAATAAGGCTCTATTTAACGATGTTTCGATTGATTCGTTAACCACAGCTCAAACGCATTTACTTATTGAGAGGTTAGCGGTGCTTTATGAAAATGGAATAATTTTAATGGAGACTGTTGGCATTTTAGCAGTCTATGTCTTGCAAAATTCGAAAGCATGCAAGCGATATCTGCGGTCGCGGTATTCTGCTATTTTCATTGACGAATATCAGGACTCAGGGGAGCCTCAGCACAAACTTTTCTGCTGCTTCAAAGACCTAGAAATTGTTTCTGTTGCTGTCGGGGATGTTAACCAGTCGATATTTGCATTTTCCAATAGAAATCCTATGTACTTGCGTTCTCTTTGCTTGCCGAACAGTGGATTCAATCACTTGGAATTAACGATTAATCATCGATGTCATCCTTCGATTGTAAACTACGCGAATAGGCTTTTGGATGAAAATTGCAATCTGCAAGCCGCGCCTAGTGTGCTGGTTTTCCGTCGGGAGATTACCGGAACTCAAGTCGAAGTCACATTATGGATAAACTCTGTCCTTGATCAGGTGAAAAAAAATTTTGGCGTTCGCCACAATCGCGAGATCGGAATTCTAGTTCGAAACTCTGGTACGGGAGCGATCGTCAAACGTAATTTGATCACCCCTTCTAGATTTTTTACAGACAATGACCTAACTCGCTCAACTTCACAGTGTTCAACAATCTTCTGTGCTCTGCTCGCTTTCCGAATGGATTCGCGTCTTACTGCGCAGGCGATCATTGACGAGTTTTGTGTGAGAAATATGAAACGCTCTGAGCTGTCTAGTCTTCGAAAAGTCATTATTGCTTGCAGAAATTGTGCCGCTCCTGATCTAGTCAACACTTCCATTCTGGCTGCAGAAGCGCTTGGCGAAGTAGTGCCCCCATCCTCCATTGACGAGTTGACTAAGGTTCTTGAGCAACCAAACCAAATGGAGATTTTCGATCCGATTTCTGACGATGAAGTTCAGATCTTAACTTTGCACAAAGCCAAGGGCCTCGAATTCAAGGTTGTCTTCCACCTCGATTTATATGATTGGATTCTTCCACGTCGTGAATTTATCCAAGGAAACTTCGATGCGGTTTTCGAGAATGAGCAGGAATGCCTAAACCTTCATTATGTGGGAATAACGAGGGCGCAAGCTGCTTGTATTTTGCTCACATCTACTCAGCGATTTAACTTTAACAATCAACTGAAAAATGCTCGGCCTTCGCAATTCTTTGAGAGGCTCGGTTTAGATGGTCTTTTTCGTTAGTTCCTCACGGTAATGAATGTCGCAAGCTATTGCCTGGCGGCGAAGTTGGGCACACGCGTGCGTGCCCCTTCCGGACGGATCAAGGTTAGCGCGACACGTCGAATAGTTTTGCGATCAATGCCGGTCAGGTGCGCTATCTGGCGCTGGACGGCGTCGCCGGCCAGCGGCGTGGCGACAGTGGTTCGTTTGTTTAGTTTCAAGACGTTCCCCCTCCATGCTCCCCCTCGATTGTTGACGGGGGAGGCTATGTCCCGCGAGCGGGATTGCCGTCCCTTGACGAGCCGTTATGGCGGGATCAGGCGGTCAGGAGGGGTGGCGACGCGGCAAGGGGGGCCTGGCTTGCAGGGCCTTAATAGGGCTTACAGGTATTAACCGGACGCTCTTTTCTCGAGTCATGAAATAAACAGAATGCCGCTGCCAATCCCCTCTAAGCGCTCCGTCAGCAGCCCAACACTTGCATATTGATGCGAATGTTGGTCCTTCAGAAACGTTATCTGACGGGCGGTAGTCGGTCGGAAGCGAAAGCCCGTAAACGTTCGCTAAGGGGCGTAGCAGTTAGGCAGGCGCCTCCGACGGTGGAATTTGTTTCATTTAGCATAGTCAAGAGGGCCGCCATCAAAGTTCATATCGGAACGACAAGTCCCGGGACCGCACATTAAACCTACGACTTGCTCCGGCAAGGAAAACAAAGAACCAACGCACTTGATAGCCTCACGAGCAACACTGGCAGCGCCAGTGCTAGCAGCTTAGTGGTCGTCAATGCAGCGAATAGTGCTGCAAAAATTAGTACAGCTACTAATCAGACGAAGACCGCCTGACTCACTTACGCGCAAATAGTTGTGGTTTTATGCCACATATGCGCCGGAGTGGATATGGCAGACGCCATGGATTTTTGGCGCGAGCACGTGACGGTGATCGAGCGTGACGGATGGATAATCAGCGAGTACGCTCGGGCGCATGACTTGTCGGTCAGTGCGCTGTATTACTGGCGAGCCAAGTTTAAATCGATGGCGGCGACGGCCCGCCGGGGTAAGTTCGTCACATTGCATGTTGCGCCCGCAATGGGAGAGGCACCATCTGACGGCTGCGTGCTGATGATCGGCACCGTGCGCCTAGAAATAGGCGCGTTGCCCGCCCCCGAATGGCTGGCGGCGCTGGCGATGGCCGCCCGGGGGGCGCGCTGATGCACCCGGGCTATCACATCGCACAGGTGCACCTGTGCCGCGTACCGATCGATTTCCGCAAGTCGATCAATGGCCTGTCGGTGCTGGTGGAGCAGGCACTGGGCCTCGATCCGTTTGCCCAGGCGTTATACGTGTTCGTCAACCGGCAGCGCACCAAGATCAAGGTGCTCTACTGGCATCGCAACGGTTTCTGCCTGTGGCTGAAGCGGTTGGAGGCGGAACGGTTCGCCTGGCCGGAGAAGCACACGGGCATGGAGATAATCAGCGCGCAACAACTGGAGTGGCTGCTCGAGGGGTTCGACCTGTGGCGCCATGCCCCGCATAAAACATTGACGTTCTCTTCTGTTTCTTGATGAGGGCTGTTAACATGTGGCATGCCTACTGTCGCCGACATTGCCGCCATCACGCTGCCGCCAATCGAGCTGCCCAAGCCCGATGTGAGCGCGTTCGAGTTGCCGGATACGCTGCCGGGCGACGCGTGCGCTCTGGCGGCCTTGTTGCGGGCACAGCACAAGGCGTTCCTCGACTCGGTCGACACCATGTTTTCCCACGCCACGCAGGCAGCGCAGCACGCGTTGGAACAAGCTGTGCGACGTGCCGCGGCCCAGGCGGTCAACGAGTATGTGGTCCGCATGGTCGAGCAAGCCAAGCTGGCGCGCCATCGGCTGTATGGCGCCAGCTCGGAGCAAATGGCGGCGCTGCAGCACGGTTTGTTCGACGAGGCCGAGACGCTGGCGCAAGGTGGCGGCACGGCGCAGGACACGGCGCCGCAAGCACCGGCCGACGCTGGCGACAAGACACCCTCCCGCGCGTGGACGTGGTGCATGAGGTGTCCGAGTCCGAGCGTACATGTCCGTGCGGCACGGCGATGGTGGTGATCGGCGAGGACGTGAGCGAACAACTCGATATCGTGCCGATACAAGTGCGCGTGCTGCGCCATGTGCGCAAGCGCTACGGTTGTCCCGGCGGCACGCATGCGCCCGTGCTGGCGCCGCTGCCGGCACAACCTCTGCCAAAGAGCAATGCCAGCGTCAATTTCCTGGCCATGTTGCTGGTGGCGAAATTTCTCGACGGGCTGTCGCTGACGCGCTTCGAGCATGTCCTGGCGCGTCATGGCGCGCTGGTGCCGCGTCAGACGCTGGCGCGCTGGGTGATCGGCGCCGCCGTACTGCAGCCGCTGCACAACCTGTTGCGCGACATACTGCTCGACGGCGCCCTGATCCACATGGACGAGACCGTGGTGCAGGTGCTCAAGGAACCGGGCAAGGCGCCAACGAGCAACAGCTAT
This sequence comes from Duganella sp. FT27W, assembly GCF_009295655.1. NCBI lineage: Bacteria > Pseudomonadati > Pseudomonadota > Betaproteobacteria > Burkholderiales > Oxalobacteraceae > Duganella > Duganella sp. FT27W. The sequence continues at coordinate 34,182 of NZ_WHIV01000001.1, read as the reverse complement.
ATGTGGGTGCAGACGGGCGGTCCTCCGGAGCGACCGGTGGTTTTGTACGACTACGATCCGAGCCGCAGTTCGGAGGTGCCGTCACGCCTGCTGGAAGGCTTTCGTGGCTATTTGATGACCGATGGTTACGATGGCTACAGCGCGGTGGCGCGTGGCCCCCATGTCGAACATCTCGTCTGCTGGGCACACGTGCGGCGCCGTTTCGTGGAAGCGGCACGGGTGCAGCCCAAGGGCAAGCGCGGCAAGGCGGACGAGGCCATAGAACTAATCGGCAGGCTGTATGGCGTCGAGCGAAGCTGGCGCGACGGCGACGACGCGCAGCGCTGGCAAGCACGCCAGCGACACAGCGTGCCGCTGCTGGCCGAGCTGCGGGCATGGCTGGACGCGACCCTGCCCACCGTTCCCGGCAAAAACAAGCTGGGCGAGGCGTTGAACTACCTGCACAAGTATTGGACCAAGCTGGAGCGCTACACCGAGCGCGGCGATCTGCCGATCGACAACAACCGCTGCGAGAATGCGATCCGTCCGTTCGTTATCGGGCGCAAAGGCTGGTTGTTCGCCGACACGCCCGCCGGCGCCCACGCCAGCGCCGTGATCTACTCGCTGGTGCAGACGGCCAAAGCCAACGGGGTCGAGCCCTACCAATGGCTGTGCCGGGTGCTGCGCGACCTGCCGGCCGCTTCCACCGTCGAACAGACCGAGGCGCTATTGCCATGGAATATCAACATGACCCAAGCCGGCACCGCGCCGGCCTCCCTATCAGGACCAGCATGAGCCGCATCTCCATCGACACCCTCGTTAAGGCCATCAAGGCTGTCCAGACCATGAACTCACAGCAGAAGGAAGCGCTAGTTGACGAACTGTTCCGCACACAGCCGACGTTGCTCGGTTCCTGCCTCGTCCTGCCTCGATTGGGCGTATCGCCCGAGAAGATGGAGTTGCCGCTGAATCTGCTATTCATTTGTTTTCAAGCCATGAAGCAATCCGGCCTGCCATGGCCCTGTATTTCCGAGGGCGAACTGGAACGGCAGGCGGACCGTTACGCAGCAACGCTCAAATTCAGCGAAGGGATGAAACCGGCGCTGGTAAAGCAGGCTCAACAGCAATACATCGTAAGCCACCCCGAGCCCGAGTTGCTCGCTTACGTGTCAAATGAAACGTCCCAGTGGCTGTCCCATGTCGTATCCGAAGACAGTGATCGCTTCGTCCTTATGGCCACCATGAATCTGGTCAACTGCATTGCGTATGTTCCGTTGCAGTTGATGGAAAAGTAAGCGCTACGACATCACCTCCTGCGGTTTATGGATCGCTTACGATTCTCTTTGCATTGTTGCGACTCCTTCTGTTATTGGAGCCGACAGTTTGTTTACCTGTGTTCAGAAATGGAAGGTGGGGTAAATATGCCGCTTACTTTCAACCCAGCCCCATACTACGTCCTGGTCGGACAACGCAAACTTGTACTGCAGGTACAGCAGGCCGGCGATGAGCCGGGTGGAAGTGGCAGGACGGCCGCGCGAAGAAGAAAAATTTTCGGCCCATTCGCGCTCAAAGACGCTCCATTCGATATTGGTGGCCACTGTGCCAGAGGATAATTCAGGTTGGCCAATTCGTCCAGCCGTTGTCGGAACATGTCTGCGCTTTGTGACCCAGCTGGCTTCGGTCCCATTCAGGCCTCTGAAATTTGCAAGGAATTGACTCCATTTTAGCGAAAGCTTGCAAATCCCAGCTACTGTTTTTCGATCTTTCGGCAGTAGAATCAATCGGTAAGGATTTGTTCAGGCCCGACTACTTAATATTGCTATTGCTGGATAAGGTCTTGCATCTTATACAGAACATAGGCCACCGGATATCAGGCATAGCGCCGCTGGCCAAGTAACCCGGCGACAGCAACTGGCCGTAGACCTTCTGCTCGTGAAATGGTAGCCGATAGCTCACCTGTTTCTTTGTGCGGATTCACAAAATGCAACACAAATGTCCCATTCAAATATGCAATACTAGAGGGTGATGGGTGCGTCGGGCTTCCGTACGCTCACTGCTCAGCTTCGTGGCGCCCATATCCAGTGAAATCCTAAATTTAACGAGAAATATAATGCCTTTAACCTTCAGCCTCATCGAAAAAGCAGTGAACCTCGCCACCAAGGTGTTCTTGGCCGTGCGTACGCCTAGTAGTGGAGGTGACTCCGATCAGTTGCAATTGGTGTCCATTATCGACGATGTTTCCAAGAAAATTGACTCTTTAGCAAAAGGGTTCGCTGGAGAACTGAGCTACCAACTCGAGAAGCAGCAACTTGAACGGTTGTCGTCCCAGGCGAAAGTGGTCAAACTCGCTCTTGAGTTTGGCAACGACGCAATGCTAGGTACGGCGGTGGCGTCTATCTCTGAGCAGATTGAGTATTCGCGCTTGAGGATGAATGAGGGAAAACACGCATGGTTCGGTCCATGGATGATTGCAGAGTCGGTTCGCATTGAGGCGCTTCGCATCATGGCGAACAGCCCTCGCGCGGTTGAGGTTGTCGAGCGTGAAACGGTTAAGTTCCGATTGCACATTTTGGACCACGTGGGAGGGATGATCATCGGTGCGACCGAGAGCCCATGGTCGAAAATTTCCGACTTTGTGGAAGGGCGTAATGAGGATATTTTGTTGAGCTTGGCAAATGTTCAAGCTCTACAGGGATCAGATGTGCCAACTGGTTCGAAATCCGGTGCAAATAATGGGTGGAGGAACAAGGTTGAGGATTTTTTTGAGGCAGAAGAAGCACCCAAAGCAGCAGTATGGCCGTTTCCAGTAAGTTCCCGTTCTTAAATATAACGGGTAGAACCTAACGCCATCTCGTTATTAGGCAGATGTGAGACGGGGAGACGCTGGTCACAGAAACGGTCAGCGCAGAAGTTGAAAAATTACTTTCTGTGAAACACGCCCCAATACGGGGAACCAGGGGAATCTATACTTGGCTCTGGCATTTTTCCAATTGCAACTTCATCATCAAATTGCAGGTCACTCATCCGACGATTTCGCAATATCCTGGATGCACGCCCAAGCCAAGTGTCAGCAAATCGCGGCTCTTGGGAGAGAATGGCGAGTGCCACAGCTTCTGCCTGATCCCTGGATAGCTTGATCGTCATAGAACCTCCTGTGAATTAGTTGCTTATTGACCTTCTGCTGCCGATATATACGCATGCAACGATCGCCCCTGTTTGCGGGTGGTACACGATTGACTTTGTGAAATCGCATACCTGCATGGCGGCGGTAATTTTTGCCCATCCTATGTCTAAAATATCGCCGCGTTTGCACCGGGCAAGCGCCGCCGCGAAACCCTGTTCATTCTGAACCGCCATTCCCATGGCGCAGACGCGCTCACGTCCATCAGCAACCGGACTATCAGCCGTCTCAGCACGGACCGCCGTACTACCCAGGCAGGCCAACAAGACAAGCGCACCCCACAGGACTAAGCACCTCATACTCACCTCGACTTGCTACGTTAAGTGGCCCTGGACAAGCTGTCCAACGGAACTGTTCACAGCAGTGAATGGCAACGAACTACCGTTGCCCCCGACGGCCAAATGTGCAAGTGCAAAGTACACTCTGCACCCACTCGGACCACAGAAGAAACTAGCACGTCGCGCGATTCCATTATTTGATCCATCTCTAACCAATCTGGTACTCTGCCAGTCGCGACCGGGACCGAGCACCTACGTCGCGATAGACCTTTTCCCTCACAGCTACGCAGCAGCCTTGGGCTCACCGTTCCGCACCCGCGCTGCGATCGCCACCGGCCTGCCCCCTTCCGCCCGTTCCTTTACCATCCTCATCCGGCCTGGCTCCGCCCAGAAGATCTTTCACGCTGAAGGCTTCAACCGCACTGGTTTTGTTCTGCGCCTGCAAAATGAGTTCTTCAGCCTTGCCCCGGTCGTTCGTGTATATCGTCATGTCCAGCTTCGGCCGGGTGATTCCCACGTAGAACGAGCGTTCGCCCATCGCAGCACCGCTGTCCGCAGTGATCATAAAATTCGCGTCGTTGGTCGTCCTGCCCTGCGATGCATACACCGTCATCGCGTACGCGTAATCCCAGTGCGCATGCGACAACTGGCCAGGGCTCAGCGTCATCGCCCCCTTCGCCGTCTCCACGACCATGCCGTCGTCCGATATCGCCGCCACCTTCATGGGCGTGCCGTTGTTCACGCCAAGCTTCTTGTTGTTGCGGGTGAACCGCAGTTCATCGCCGACCGCCAACTGCCGGCTCTCCACCTTGTACGCTTCGACTTTCGCGTGCTTTTCAGGACTCCACGCAACCTTCCTTCCGTCTTCCATGTTGAGGTGCACTACATGACCCGGCACGTCGATCCGCGTCACCGTTCCGTATTCGCCACCAGCGACGCCAAGGCTGCGGTAGGCACGTCCGAAGCGCACCTGCATCGCCGGTTCGTAATACGGCGTCGAACCCTTCTGGGCATCCGTGTAGCCAGCCGACACCAGCACCGTCCGCTCGGCCACGTCCGTAGCGATCTCGCCACGGTCCTGCAGCCCCTCGCGTACCATCGCGTTGATCTTGTGGCGATCGATATTGAGCGGCACGATGATCAGTGCCTTCTCGCGATCATCAGGATGCTTCTCGAGGATGTCGTGGACCACGCGCCGCAGCAATTCGCCCTTGCTATCGATTTCGACAATACGCTCACACAAAAGTTCGAACGCCTTGAGGTTGTCGCGGTTCACCGCGGCCGTTACCGCATGCTTGAGATCATCAACCTGCTGGCGATTGATGTCCGACATGACCGCGCCGCCGATGCCGGCTTTCTGCAACAACTCGAAGGGTTTTCCTGCTTCCACTGCATTGAGCTGCAACCTGTCCCCCACCAGGATCAGCCGTGCGCCTGCCTTGTTTGCCATTTCCATCAGTTGCGTCATCTCGCGCTGGCCCGACAGCGATGCTTCATCCATGATCCACAGTTCTCCGCTGCCGTAACCGGTGCGCGCCTTGGCCGGCAGCATGAGAGAAAGTTTGCGCCACTGCGTCCCGTTCAGGTCCATGGCGCCGAAGAAATCCACCTTGACAGGCTTAGCTTGCTCGACGGCCCGAGCCCCTTCATCAAGCAGGAACCGCGCGGTCGTGACGCTTTCGATGCCTGACTCGTTCTGCAACGTCAGCGCCGCCATCGCGCTTGGCGCCATGCCACGTACCTTGTAGCCGGCATCTTCCGCCACGACCCGCACCAGTTCCAGCATGGTCGTCTTGCCGACGCCCGCATATCCCTGCAAGCCGAGGAATCGGTCGTCCGAGGTCAGCGCCACTTGGGCCGCCTCGACCTGTCCAAAGGTCAGCTGGAACGTGTTTCCGAGCGCCTGCGAACGGGCTTCTTCGAAATGCTCGATGCCTGCCGCCACCCGTTCGGCTTGCGCAATCGGTTTGACGGCGCCTCGCCCGGCCTCCAGCATCGCCAGCATGCCCCGCTCCCGCGCCAGCGCTTCAGGTGTGCTGATATGGCCTTCAATCGTCGATAGCGCTTGCTTGCTGGCCAATCTGCCCGCCAGGGACTTTTCGACATCATCGAGGCGCACCCCGGCCCAGGGAGCATCCTTGACCGCGTGTTCGAGGGCAGTCTTGATCACGTCCTCCCAGGGCACCACGCTCTCGCGCTCCGTCAAATGGGCAATCGCGAATCTCACGGCATCGTGCGCCTTGTCGCTGCGTTGAGCATCGCTGATGAGCGGGGCGTCGCCTTGCTCGCGCTCGGTTTCAATGCGTTTAAAATCAACGCCGGTGGCCTGCGCCCGGTCCTTCCAGTCCTCTGCCAGCACATGGTGATCGACTTCGCGTTTGGGGTCGCGTGTGCGCAGCGCTGCATCCTCGCGTTGGGCAGCGGTCGCGGTGTCACGCGTCAAGCCGAACTTCTCCAGCCGCTCCGCGATGGCCTGGCTGCGCTGGCTGAAGTGATCGATCTGGTCGCGCGTGATGCCTGCGATCACCCAGCGGCCGTCCTGAGTCGATTCGAGCCGGTATCCCAGTCCGCGCAAGTTGGCGGCCAGTTCGCTGTCGTAGATGGCGCCGAGCAGTTTCTGGTGCTTGTAAATGAGCTCGTTGGCGATCGAGCGCCACCGGCCATCGTCCAGCTGGGTGGCATTGGCCACCACCAGGTGCGTGTGCGTTTGCGGATCCAGGTCACGGCTGGTGGTGTGGTAAAACTTGCCGACGATCAAGTTATTGGTTGGCACGGTCGTGGTCTCGCCGGCCTCGGTCATGCGCGCCTGCGCCAGCCTGCTTTCCATGTATTCCAGCACCTTGGTGACGGCCGCTTCGTGCGCGCCCCTGACCTCCTGGTTGCCGGCCACCTCCGCCAACAGCGACACCGACTTGGGCGCCGACAGCGTCACATCGAATCCAGGCCGGTGGTCGCGCAGCACCTCGCCGTCAGCGTCCTTGCCAACGATGCGTCCCAGGCCAAATTCTCCGATCTCGCCTGCCAGTATCTTGGCGAAATCTGCGGGATCCACGGGACCGACCAGGCCCAGCGCCTCCGCACCCTTGCCGGCCCATACGGACATCTCGCGGTTTTCTTCTTGGCTGTAATAATTGTCTTCCGCGTAGTACGCGGCGGCGCTGGCCACGCTGGTGACGTTACTCATCGAGAGCATAGCTGTCCACCTCCCTTTCGATGAACGCTTCCGCAATCGCCGGGCGTTCAACATAGTCGATCTTGACTTTCATGACGTCGTTGCGGCCGGCCAGCCGCAGGTACCCTTCCATGGTCGGCAAGCCCTGGATTTCGGACGCCAGTACCAGGTCGCGCAGTTCGCGCCGGGTGGCGATGGTGACGCCATCGCGGGTGGAGTCGATGCCAAAGCTGATGTTCTCGTCCTTTTCCATCAACTCCTGGTTGGCCAGGTTCTCGCTCACGTACTTGGCGGTCTGGAAGTCAGGCACTGCGAGCGTGAGCCGTGACTGCAGCATCGAGATGATGGTCTGCGCATCGTTCTCGCCGTAGATGTCGCGTACCTGTGCGATGTTCTGATAGCCGAGCAACAGGGAGATGCCGTACTTGCGACCGCGCGTTGCCACTTCCTTCAACGTACTGATGCGATTGAGTGAGGCGAGCTCGTCCAGCACTGAAAAAATCAGCCGCGAACGGCTTGCCGGCAATGACATGATCGAGCGCATGGCGATATCGAACCACGCAGTGAGCAACGGGCGCATCGTCGACAACATCTCCTCCTTGGTGGAGAGAAACAGCCAGCCGTCGCCCTGCTCCTGGTTGATCCAGTGGCGGATCGAGAACTGCGCAGCAGCGTCGCCGTCGGCCAGGTAACGCATCGCCTTGGCCGCCCGCACCACGTTCATGCGGATGCCAAGGGCGGTCTTGGCCGCTTCCGGGTCCATGTACACGGCCGCCGGCAGCCGCCTGACGATCGCCTGGATTTCCTTGAGGCTCAGGACGTTGATCACTTCCACCAGGCGCCGGTTGGTGGCCTGGTTGGTCTTGGCCAAGCGTGACAGGATATCTTCCAGCACGGCCTGGCCGCCCTCCTCCCAGAACGGCTCGCGCCGGTTCATGACGGGTATGAAAGACTCGGCGATGTTGGCGTAGTCGTAGGGCTTGCGCGCCTCGTTCCACGCGGTCCAGGGCGGACTGCGCTGATCGAAAGGATTGAGGATTGTGTCCACGTCTGGACGGTAGAAATGCCGAATGAATTCTCCGGTCGAATCGAACACGATCGCCCGTTTGCCTGTGTGCCGGATGTCGGCCAGCACCGCCGATATACTGACCGTCTTGCCCGAACCGACGGCGCCAGATACACCGATGTTCAGCACCTCGGTGCCTGCTTCCAACGGCACGCCGGCGATATGGACCTTACTGGCCCTGCTTGAGGCTTCGAGCTCTTTCCTGACGTCGGCTTCGTCTGCGAACACAGCCCCGCGCACGATCTCATCCTTGGAAACCTTCTTGCCGAACTGCCGCCACACCCAGTTGGTCAGGAAAAACAACGCGATGCCGGTCACCAGCGCACCCCAAGCGCAGAGCTTGAGTTTCCATTTAATTTTTATCCACTCGGGGCTGGTGAGTTCGAGCAGCGTTTGTGCGGGCAAAAGGTAGGTCTTGGGACTGCCTGCGCGGCTCAGCACCAGCTTGACTTCGTCGCGGGGTTTGTTGGCCTGCACGCTGAATTGCGCCACCGTGCGCGCGATGATGATTTTTCCCTCGTCCTCGCTCAGGGCCGCATTGGCGACCAGCAAGCCGGTGCCCAGCGCCGTGAGCAAGGCGATCATGAAGCTGAAGAAAAGCGCACTAAAATACAGCCCGTATTCATGGCGCATGACCTCGGCGCCGCGGGTGAACTGGTGGCGCTTGTCGTTGCGGCTAATGGTCATGATGTCCTCCTGCCGGAAACATCGCTTCCAGTTCGCGGCTGGCCCAGGCTTGCGCGTCGGTGCCCAGCGTTTCCGGATGACGGATCCCGCCGCGCGCCTGCGCCTCGACGATGTAGCGCATCGCCAGCGTCTGGCGCAATATCTCGCGCTGCATGCCGGCACCGGCGGCAGCACGGATGCTGTCGACCAGCTCATCTACTGTCTGCGCTCGCAGTCCCTGGATCATCAGTTCGGTCGCGATATAGGTTTCGGTCTTGTTGCGCAAGCCCTTTTGAGCGGTGATCCAGTGCCGCAGATCCGGGTCCAGTCTAAGGGTGAGCATTTTCGGGTCTTTTTTCATCTGATTCTCCTTTCGAATCAACGGTTTGCGGATGCTCGCACCGAAGCACGTCATACAGAGCGCAGCGACACGAATACGCTGCAAGCCAGGCGCAGCGCGGCTTGCAGCGGCAACCGGAGGTTGCGTGATGTGTGAACCTTCGCCGGGGGGCCACGGGGCCTCCCCGTGAGGCTCAGTCCGCCACTTTCCCCCCCCCTGCCTAAGCGAGCCCATCAGCGGGATTTTCTGCCCCCAGGAAACAGCCACTGGCGCGCGCGGCATTCACATGAGCTACGGACGAGCTACGCGTGAGCTACGGATGAGCTACGGATGAGCTACGAACAAGCTACGGATGAGCTACGAACGAGCTACGCCGCACCAAAACAGCGCCAGACACGGACCACGCCAACGGTTTCAAACCGGCTGCACCACCACGCATTTTTCTCCTGCAACAAGCACGGTGCTGAGCTTGTTTTGAGAGCATGGGCGGCGCCATCCGCAGGTGCTTGGAGCAGGATCAAACATGGCCCATCCCCGCCCCCGCCGACACACCCGGGTCCGTTACACTGGCTGCCCTGCCGGACATCTTGATGCGATGAGCAGCGGCTTGTTACGTTGAAATGCGTGGCTGAATTTGCATGGAGCCTGGTCGTGGACGTCAAACAATTTGTCCAACAGCACGAAGGAAAAAGCGGCAAGCTGGACCGCTGGGAGGCCGAGATTTTCGCGCTCTATCGGGCGCAGGTGTCGTACGAAAAAATCGCAGATTTTCTACGCATGCATGCGGTGCAGGTCAGCAAGATCGAGGTGTACCGCTATATCCACCGCAACAAACGGCGCCACCTGCTGCAAGGCACGCCAGCCGCCGCCTCCACTGCTGCGACGGCAGTACAGCAGGACTGTCCATGCAGCGATGCGCTCGCAACAGATGAAGCAACATCGCAGGGGCAAGGCAGCACGCTGCCCAGGTTCAGCTGGCAGCAGAGTCGAACCAAGGACAAACCGAAATGGTAAAGGGGACGTCATGAACCAGCATCAGGTGCATCTTATTCTCCAGGGCAAGGGCGGCGTCGGCAAGTCGCTGATCGCCGCCATCCTGGCCCAGTACTTTCAGCACAAGGCGGGCCAGGTGCAGCCATTCGATACCGATCCCGTCAACGACACGCTGTCGCAGTACGCGGCGTTTGCCACCACGCGGGTGGACATCATCGACGCGCGCAACCATATCAACGCCAGGGCGTTCGACGGGCTGATCGAAGCGGTCCTCGGCAACGACCAGGTGTGCGTCATCGACAATGGCGCCTCCACGTTCGTGCCGCTGATGGCCTACATGGTGGAGAACCGCGTGATCGAGCTGCTGGAACAGGCAGGCAAGCGCGTTTATATCCATTCGGTGGTCACCGGCGGCCAGGCCTTTGCCGATACGCTGCAAGGCCTGGCGGTGATGCTCGAGGAGCAGCCGGCGCCGGTGGTCGTGTGGCTCAACGAATTTTTCGGCGCCGTCGAGCGCGACGGCAAGAATTTCCAGCAGTCGTCGCTGTATGCCGATTTCAAGCACCGTATCCACGGTCTGATCACCATCGAGAAGGGGAACGCGGACACTTTCGGGCACGATATGGAAATGATGTGCAAGAACAAGCTCACGTTCGACCAGGCGCTCGAGTCGGCGCAGTTCGGCATCATGTCGCGCCAGCGCCTCAAGATGATGCGCGAGGCGCTGTTCAACCAGCTCGACGCCATCGGTTTCTGACATGAAGACGCCCTCTTCCCCACCGCGTGCACGGCAGGAGCCGCCCCAGGGCAAGCTGCGTCTGCATGAGCAGGATGAGGCCATCGCTGCTGTCTGCGCCGAAGTCTACCGCCTCACCGGCCAGACCATCACCGACAACGATCCGATCTTGCTGGCGGCGCTATTCCAGTCCGAACTGATGCGCAAGGCTGGCGCCGACATCACAACGGCGTTCGAGCAGACAGTAGCCGGGGCCATCGCCATGCTGGCCGAGGCGGTCAGGGAGGAACGCGAGCAAGCGGCCAACCTGGACAAGTCGGTCGCTGCCGCTTTCCAGCAGATCGCCAATGGCGCCAAGGCGGCCGGCGACAACGAACTGGCGACGATACAAGGACGCTTCGCACGGATGGCCGCCGAGACGCTCGACCAGGTACGGCGCGACGCCCAGCGTGCAGCGCCAGGCAACTACCGCTGGAAGATGCTGCTCGCCACCATCGCCGGCCTGGCAACCGGCCTGCTGGCCAGCGTGGTGTTGCATCACAGCGAGACGCCACGCTACAACGACGAGCAGGCACGACTGATCCACAACGGCCTGCTGCTCGACGACGCCTGGCCGAAGCTGCCTAAAGCGGCGCGCGCCGCCTTCGGGGTGCAGCCGAAAGCCCCTATCTCGCCTCCAAGCGCCGACAAGCAATGAACTCCGTGATCGACCTGCTGGAACGCCCCAAGGTGTTCGCCCGAGTGGCGACCGCCACCGTCGCAGCGGCTGCCCGCGCGCTGGCCGACGGCGGACCGTACGCGCTCTGGGACGATGGCGTCCTGGTGCTGCTGTACCCGGACGGCCACTGCGAGCGCATGGGCGAGATTGATGACGATGGAGAGGAGCATGATGGAGAATGACAAGCGCAGCGCGCCGGTACTGGCGGTGATCGCCGGCCTGCCCGGGGTAGGCAAGTCCACGCTGCTGGACCAGGTACGCCATGAAACCGGCTTTCCGGCGCACCTGATGCAGGATACGCCGGCAGAACGGCAGGCGGCAGCAGACACCATCTGCGACGCCCTGGCGCTGCGCCACAGCATCGCCGTGGAATCGCGCTGCGACAGCCCCGCCGTGCTGCACTGGATGCAGCAGGCGGGCGAGCGCGGCTACATTGTCGAGCTCGTGTGGGTCGGCGTGGAAGGCGATGCTTTGGCCGCGCGGCGCAGCCGCGCGCGCCGGCTTGCAAAAACGCAAGTTGAAGCAACGCAACGGCGACTGGCCGTTGCTGCCGACCTGGCCCAGCGCGTGCTGTGCATCGACAACAGCACGGCCGTGGCGCGCATGGCCGCACGCATCGAGCATGGCCGCATCAGCGTGCTGGACACGCGCCCCGGCTGGATCGTGCGCCGCATGCTGATGCCACGGCTGGCACGGCATGCTTCGTTGCGCAAGATACGCCGCGCCTACGATGCCATCGCCGCCCACAGTCCGGTACAGCCGCTGTGGCAGTTGGCCGCCGCCAGCGGCACCTACACCGGCGCGGTCGTCGCCGCCACCGAACATCACCTGTTGCAGCAGGTCGGCGCGGCGCTGCACGTTGTCCATGACCTCGGCATGCTGGCCGCACTACCGGGCGGCATGCTGGCGATGCCCGCCGTGCTGACCGTGGCCTACGATCACGCCTTCCCCGATCGGTCACTGCAGGCAAGCCAGCAGCGCGACCCCGAGCGCTGACCGGCAACGCCCACTGCGGCGGTTAGCCTGGAATAGATACCTGTCCCCAGCGCTCGAACACGGCGCGCTGCGTGGGCGACAACGTCGCCAGTTCCAGCGTGCGCAACCGGCGATAAATCATGTCGCCGTAGATCGCCGCCAGCGCCCGCAAATCGGGACCCAGCACGCAATTCATGGGCGGGCGTGCCTTGGCGCAGCGGTTAATCGCCGCTTCCAGTTCCATGATCGTTATGGTTGCCATAGCGCCTCCTGCAACACATCACCGGCAACCATGGCGGTCGCGCCATGGGCGTCGATCCAGCAGCGCAGGCGCTCGACCAGCGGCACCGGTGCAGCCAGCGCGCTGCCCACCACCCGCATCACATCGGTCTCAAGCGACTGCGCCACCGCAGCACCAAAGCCCGCGACAAACGCAGCGGGAGCGGCGCAGTCGGCGGGGTCGAACAGTTCAAAGCCCCGCGTATCGCGCTCGCCATAGCCCAGTGCTTCGACCAGTTGCGCAAAAGCGTAACCGGCCCGGTAAGCACCTTGCCTGCGCGCCAGCGTCAACGCTGCCGTGCAGCGCGCGATGCGTTCGACGTTCAGGAATCCCCGGTCGGCATCAATCAGCAGGGACAACCCGCCCGACGCGTGGACGGCCAGCGCAAAGCCCAGGCGCTGGTGGGGCGGCACGGTGGCGGACAAGGTCCAGATCAGGCCCAGACCGTCCATGTCCGCGCCGAGGGACAAGACAGGACACTGCGGCCCGGGCAGGCGGGCCATGCCGCAAGGACGGGACGGCAACAGGGTAGCGGTATGCATGATGGCTCCTTCTAGGTTGTTGTAGTCAGTCGTCCGGGCCGGAACCGCACCCGGCCGGGCAATAGCCGCGCTCGATGCCGTGCGCGCAGTAGCCGGATTCCTCGTGCCAATGGCGCGCTTCCTCGCGCACGGACTGCGGCTCATAGCCATATTCGCGCGCGATGTCGATGGCCTGTGCGTGCAGCGCCGAGGACATGCCGGTCAACGTCTCATCCACCGCAGCGCTGAAACGGCGCATGAACAGGTCGTACGACAGGCCGCAGCAGGTGTTCGCATCCCGGGCCGATGCTGTGCACCGTGCACGCCATGCATAGGTGTCGAGGCACAGATACCGGTCATGACCGTGATGCCATTGCTCCACCAGAAACGCCTCGTCCGCAAACAGCAGCGGCACTGCCGCAATGCCCGCCGCCGCATCGATGCGGCCCTGTGCTTGCGCCGCCAGTCCTGCCGCGCGCGCCTGCACCGCGCCCGCCGCCCCATCAAGTAACGACAGGATGCGCGCTTGTGCCAGCGACACCCTGATATCGAGTCCACGCATGATTGCCTCCTTAAAAGACACTTCACCATCGATCAAGCTATGACTACAGTGTAGACATTTTACTATTGACTGTCAATATTTTAGACCATGAATTCTGATATAAATCAATGAGTTACAGCCGGAATCTACGGGTCCCCGGGGTGGCGGCTGACGCGGCCCGAAGGGCAAAATCTTTGGGCGCTGGAGGAATTGGCGGTGGCGGTTGAAGTAACAGGTACCGAAGTAGAGAGGGCCGATGGCGGGCGACCCGCCTGTGTTACCAAAGTTTTAGCGGGCAGTCCGTTGGCGTGGTTGCCCCAGGTTCGCCACACGTCGGCCTGCGCCGCTCCTGCCAAACGCTTTGCGCGGTGGCGTGATCGCGGCGCGTGCCGTCGCCGCGTCATAGTCAGCTAGCCACGCCGCAATCTCCGGGTCATCCATCGATGCGGGAGCCGCGCCTGCAACGGGCTGCGCCGGCACAGGTGCATGCCGCAATCGCACTGCCGTGGCAACGACCGCCGTGGCCGTACGATTGACGCCGTCGCGGCCAGTCCAGCGGCGGTATTCCATGCATCCGTGAACACGCAGCACCGCGCCCTGCGCCAGCGTGTCACGCAGTCTCAAGGCTGACGCGCCACCGAGTACCACCCGGTGCCGGACAGTCACCGGTGCCAGTCGGCCGGAATTCCAGTCATAGGCATGTTCCTCGGTCGCCAGCATCACATGGCACACCATCGCACCACCGGGCAGGCGGGACCAGCGTGGCGGCAGTGCCACCGTTCCCTGCAAGGTCACCCGGTTGATCGATGGCGACATGGTTGCCTCCCCGTCCGTCCCTGTTTAAGGCCCCGGCAGACGCGCAGCCGGGGCTCCGTGTTTCGTGTTACGCCGTGCGCAGCAACGTCGGCAGCCACCCCACATCGGCCAGCGCCCGCTCAGCCGCCACGGCCGCCGTTTTCTTCGGCAGTTTCTCCAGCGGTACCGCCGCCGTGGCGGATACTGCCTCGGTCACCACCCTGACCATGCAATCGCGCGGCACATGGTCGAAATAGCTGGCCGCAGTGGCGCGCCACCACTTGGTCATGTCCAGCTTCAACGCCTTGCCCAGCACCACGAAATCGGGCGAGTCCTGTTCGCGCTCGAGCGTGGCGTCCAGCGATGCAGCGACACAAAACGCCAGCAGTTCCAGTACCACCGGCTGCGGCTGCGATTGCAACCACGCCAGCCAGCCGCCCTGCCCGCTCTGTCCGTTCTGCGCGGCGTCGGACAGGCGCGCCAGCAGTTGTTCGCGGCGCTGGGCGAGCGCTGCGCCAGCCGCACTGTCAGTGCTATTGTCGGCGAGGGTCGCGCCGCCGAGGCTGATCCGGGACAGCGACACGGTGCCGTAGCCGTGGTGCGGCAGCAGTACCGAGCGCATCAGCGTGTAGGTCAGATACGCCAGCGCCATCTCGGACTGGTCCATCATTTCTGCTTGCAGCGCCAAGGTGCGCTGCGAAGTCAGCTCCAAGGTGAGGCGGTCGGAGTGATCGCGCTTGGCGCGCTTGCTGACCGTCGGCGTGTCGTGTGCACCCTTGGCGGCGCTGGCGCGGCTGGCGACATCGGCGGGCCGTATTGCATCGCGCAGCACCGCTGGCTTGCCGTCATGATCGAGGTACAGCACGGCGCCGGCCAGCGCCGCATCGTCCGGGTGCGTCACGCTGGCGCGGCGGGCAAGGACCGCATCGCGTTGTGCGGACAAGGCATCGCGTTCGGCGTCGAGCGTTTCGGCCAGCGTCTCGTTGTCGCCGTCGCAGGCGTCATCAATGCGCTCGTCCAGCGCGGCAATTTGCGCTTGCAGGTCGTCTGCCGCTTGCCGGTCGGCGTCGCTCAGTTCCCCGGTGGTGCGGCGTACACGGCCAAAGGCAGACAAGTCGGCGTGATCGGCGCGCGGCAGGATATCGACCCATGCCACGCCATCCTTGCGCAATTGCTTCGCTTGCTTGCCCAGTTTGTCGAGCGCCAGCTTCTCAAGCAGCGCCGCATCGCTGATGTAGCCGGTATTGTCACGGCTGAACAGGTCGCGTTCCACTGCCCCACCCGCCGCCTCGAAACTGCGCACGCCGACGAAACGCGCGACCCGGTCGGTCTGGGTGTTGATCTTCTGCGCTGTGAGCAGGCGGCGCAGGTCGTACGGGTGGCGGCTGTGCACTGGCAGGCTGTCCCACGCCTGTTCCTGCGCGGCGTGGTCATCAACCAGCGCCAGTGCCATCATGTGTTCAAAGTTGAGCACGCCATCACGGTACAGGTCGATCAGGCGCGGTGCGACGTTCGCCAGTTTCAGGTAGCGCTTGACGGTCGTCACTTCCAGTTCGAAGCGCAGCGCCACGTCCTCGATGGCACGGCCGTGGTCGATCATGGCCTGCATCGCCACGTAGAGGTCGGCCGGATGCATGTCGGCACGGCCAAGGTTTTCCGCAAGGCTCAGTTCGATCGCCTCGTCCTCGGTAACGATCAGGAGCGGGATGGAAAAATCGTGCGGCAGGTCGCCGGTCTCGATCAGTTGGCCGATGGCCAGCAGGCGGCGGCCCCCGGCCACGATTTCGATGATGCCGGTGGCGAGTCCGTCCACCAGTTGGCGGTAGCCGACAAGGTTTTGCAGCAGCCCGTGGGTACGGATCAGGGCGGCAAGCTCCTTGACATCGGTCTGCTTGGTGCGCACGTTGTAGCGGCTGCGCACCAGTTGCGTGTACGTGGCAGTCGTGATCGTTGCATGCGCGGTCAGCTGCGCCAGTGCGTCGATGGCGGGCGGCAGGTATGCACCGCCGGGGACCATGATGGTGTTGGGGTTGTCGCGGGTGTCACGGGTTTCAATCAGTGCGTGCATGATAGCTCCTGAAATTTGATGAGGAAAAGCGGCCGCGCATCGCGGCCGGGGCCGGTCCGGTCCAGCGTCGGCGTCGGGGTGGACCGCTTCCCGACGCCCGGGGTGCTAATCGAGAGCAGCGCGGATCAGGGCAGCATCACGGTGCTGGAAAATGAACTCGGACAGCCGGTGGTAGGCGTTGGCGAAGCACTCGCCATTGCTGAGGAAAGACAGGTGGCTGTAAGCACTGGCGGTGGCGATGATGCCCGCCGTATCGGCGCACACCGTGTGCTCAAAATAGTTTTCGCACGACAGTGGGAAGGCAGCATCGGAATCCGGGGCCATGTAAAAGCCGCAATTCGACAGGTTGTAGAAGTGCCAGTAACCGCCTTCATAGCTGTCGCACAGCCGCGCCAGCGTGTCGAAGATGGTGGACTCGAGCAGCACGCAGCGCATGCCCGCGATGCGCGGCAGGCATTCGAGGCGCTC
The DNA here is from genome assembly GCF_009295655.1 of Duganella sp. FT27W. Taxonomy (NCBI): domain Bacteria; kingdom Pseudomonadati; phylum Pseudomonadota; class Betaproteobacteria; order Burkholderiales; family Oxalobacteraceae; genus Duganella; species Duganella sp. FT27W. Next base: position 17,405 of record NZ_WHIV01000001.1, on the reverse strand, counting down.
GAGGTCGTTCGTCACCAGCGTGGCGGTGACAGCCGCGCGGCCGCGCGGTTGTTTCAGGTGGGCGTTGATGGTTTCCATGATTGTCCCTTTCAGAAAGTTGTTGGGAGTTAAGAGGTCAGGCTGATCCTCTTGCTCGAACTCTCTCGTTCCCGCCCTGGGGCGGGCGGAGGGTGGGGGATGCCCTGCCCTCACGGGCAGGGTGGGGATGGGTGGGGTTCAGGCAGCGAGGTACGGGGCCGCTGCATCTGCCCCGTTCCGTCGATGATCCCCAAGCAAGCCCCCCTCACTTGCCTTGGGGGGCGCTTGCTTGGGGATTGAGGAACGGGGTGTCCGCGGCCCGTGCTGCCCATCGTGGGGGTTGGCCAGGGAGCGGCCGGCTTCATAGCGCCAGCGGCGGCTCAAGGGCTGTGACAGCCGTGGTGTCGGGCTGGCGCAGCCCTTGAAAGCTCCCGGCCCCTGGACCAGGCGCGGCCGGCTTCATAGCGCCAGCGGCGGCTCAACCGGCGTGACAGCCGTGCCGTTGGGCTGGCGCGACGGTTGAAAGCGGCGGTCCTTCACTTCAGGTGGTCTGCATGCAGGCCGGCACAGCTTGGACATGACAGCAATGCCAACCGGCCGCCGGGCCGAGCCCGCAGGGCCGAGCCCCTTCCGGGGCTCGGTTCACGAGAGACCGGGGTTTCGGCCCCGGCCATCGCACCGCCCCCTGCTGCGCCAGGTTGACTGCCCCCTACAGTGAGACAGGTGCAGCCCTCGCTCCGGGACGTTGCCGGTGCGGCTACCGCAGGCGCGTGGCAAGTTCCCTGGCAAGTCCCCGTTACCGGTACGCGTCACCACTGATGGACAGGCACCCGGGCCTGCTAACGCTCAAAACGACTGACAAGCTCGGTGGGATCATATCGCCAGGGTCGGCTTCGGTCGGAGAGTTACCGATGATGCCCCAGGCACATGATGGAATGAAGCAGGTTCCACCGGCCTCACAGGTGCCATTGAACATGCCAGGCGCACAGCGCTGAGTGCCCCTGTGCTGTCATTACAAACAGATTGGCTGAGCAGGTATGGGCACACCGCTGGCCCTGCATGCAGCAGTACCGGCAGTACGGACAGCGACCAAGAACAGTGGCGAGCAAACCATGTTGATACGAATTTACAGGGTGGACGAGAATTCACAGAAGATATTGATGGCAGAGCTGCAAGTGGACGCGCTGCGGCTGATGCTCCTTGCCGAGGATCGCGAGGAGAACACCCGGCGCCGAGGGCGTGTCTGGGCTGCCGGCGCAGTGCCCTTCTTCGCCCAGGAATTGTTGAAGTCGATACAAACAGGCCAGCCGCGCGAGGCCCGGGATCTGCAGGCGACCAATGTCGCCATATCGGCGTGGCTGCACGACTCAATTTACGTCGGGGTGACAGCCGAACAATTTGTGAGATCCGATCTGACCTTCGTGCTGCTGCCCGATGGTGCGGTCGAGTGCGAGCGGGTCATGAAGGTCGCATGTGTATCCACCCGAGGTAAAGCAGCCCGATAGTTTGGTAAGCGCCCTCCCCGCGCATCGAGGATCGGAACAGCTTTAAGCGGTGCAACAGGCCATCTGGTCGCGATCACCAACCGCACGATGCGATCCGCCAAGTGAGCGGCATCGCCAGCATGGCACGCCGGTTGACGGGTGCCATGTCGATACTGGCGTGTACCGCACCGTCGATCTTGGGGCCGCTGAGGCCCCGAAGCCCACCACAGCCGACGTAAAGCATCGGTCGCGCACCAAAGGCACCAGCTACGACCACGGCGCACACGTACCAGACAGGCGCGTTGCGCGCAACGCTGCACGCGAGGTAGATCTAGCATTTGCGGATGCGCCATGCGGCCAAGGGATTGCGCAGCACCCACTTGTCTTGCGCCTGAGCTCGCACCTGAATGACACCGGCGTTTCCAGCAGAAACCTGGCACAACACCCCGACCTGGTCCGCTGGACGACTGCAATGAACCGCACTGGCCTCGCTCAGAAATATTTGACATTCCTTTGATCCATCGCAATACGTCGCCGTCGCGCGCGCGTACGATAGGACATGGACATTAGCTCAACATTCAATGCCCGTAACCTCGTGAGAGTCGAAGCCGCGCTGTTGGCGCATCCCGTTGCGCAGGCTTACTTCCAGGGCAGGCTCTTCGACGGCTACGGCCAGCCTTTGAGGGAACTGAACATTCATCACGCGGAAGGCCCTCCGCTGCGGCTCGATGCCGCCACCACCGGCCGCCTGTGCATGATTCCAGACGGCTCCTTGGTCACGGCAACGCGTATCGATGATCGCTCGGATGCCCCAGCAGGCGTCGATATCCACTACAGCAACATCTTCATTCAAAATGGCCATCACAACAGCGTGGTCATGTACCGCAGCCAGAGCGGCCCCGCCATGTGGATCGACGCCCTCTACATTCGCAATGTCATGCTCGCACCGCAAGCGCCGCCGCGCCTGACATCGGTCGCCTTCGGCTTGATGGCGATTGCGGCCTACCGCCTGGGATTTCAACACATCAGTCTGCTGGCCGCAGGCGGCGGACCGCTGCGGGAAGCCAGTGAAGATGATCTCATCGGCTATGCCGTCTGGCCCAAGCTCGGCTTCGATGCCGAAGTCGCTTCCGTCGAGCTGGACCGCTTTCCTCACCCCGCCCTGGTGGGCGCCGCCACCGTGCAGGACGTGCGCAAGAATGCACCTGGCTGGTGGGAAGAACATGGCAGCGGTCGCACCATGCTTTTTCAGCTCGCGGCCAACAGCCGCAGTTGGTCGATTCTGCTAAACTACCTTTACACTGCCTTGATGGAGGATGCACGATGACCATCGTCAAAAAACTACCGCCAGCGCCCGCAACCGACTATGAGATTGCCGCTGCGCTCCACCGCGCCAAAATGGTTGCCAAGTACGTGCCGCACCCCAACGAGTTTGAGCCCATAGACGGCGTATTGCACGTTACCCTCAACGCAAAACCGATCAAACCAGGTACAGAAGCAGAAGTGTTCGGTCCATCGCGTATCGTCATCCCTGAGTACCAGGAAGCGCTGAAGAAGCTGATACAAAAAAGCAAATAAGCGTCGGCATTGCGCTGTTGGTATGGTTGGGGTACCGCCACTGCAGCGTCCTGCTCACCGGCCTCCCCAGGCCACAGGGCCCCGGCAGAGCTTGATGCCCAGGACTTCGTCCAGCCCCGCCGAATAAGTTAATGGCAAATTACGTCGCGCGCATGCCCCGCGTATGCGCGGCGACGATTCTGCTAAGCTATTTGCAGGACGCCTTGCAGGAGGATGGACCATGACTGCCGCGAAGAAAGTTCTACCGGACAAAAAAGCCAGCTATGCCATTGCCACCGCTCTTCACCGTGCGAAAGTTCTGGTCAAACGCCAGAATTTGAATCGGTTGATGGGAGGCTGCATGTTGTGCTGACCGGAAAACCGGTGTCGAGCGGCAAAGGTTCTGTCACATTAGCAAGCCGCCGATCGCCGATCAAATAAACTACGGAGCCCGAACCTTGGGTGAATCGACATGCTCAACTCAGGCAGTGCCAAATCTAGGCCGTGTTCTGACAAACGCAATCGCCCCGCACGCAGCGCCGCCATGAACTCTTCGAGCGCAGGCTGTGTAACGCTTGCCTTCACGTGCCCAGCTCTAATGCTCGAAGTACTGATTACCTCATTCACGGTTTCTGTGAGCTCAAACGGGTTCAAGTCCACGCGAGCATGGAGAAGCACCCAGCCCCCTTCAACAAACACCGCAGCATATTGGGCGCGCACATGCGCAATGCCGGCACGCCAGCTTTCGAAAACTCGGTTGAAATGTTCAAGCTGTAAGGATGGGAAGCTCATAATCGTTTATAAAGAAAGTGCGTATCGCATCAAAAATTTCAGTTTTTCTGCCTCCCCTCAAATCTTCTCCAAAGCTCTGATGGGGAGTATCTCGGACATCGGAATGGGAAGGTCTTTCGCATACATCATCGGCACATCTGTGTTCGTGACCAGCCTGCCCTGAACGGTCGAAATCTTCGCTGTTCGGTCCAATCCGAGTGCGCGAGGAATGCCGGATGGTGATGCCTGAAGCCACGCCAACCGAGTTAAATGCCGCGCCAACTTATCCTTCTCCTCGCCGGCAAATTTCTGCAGTACGTCGGCGACCTCACCAACAGTCCGGGCCGGCTGCAGGCGTTTGCATTCAATAATAAGAACTCGACCATCCGGATGCCAAGCGAGAACGTCTACATCCCCCATTTCCTGGGTACCGCCAAGTTCTGTCATCTGAACACGAGCGCGCGCCACCCAACCGCATGCGGTCAACTTCTCGACGACTTCATCTTCGAAGACACCACCCAGCACATGCGCGGTCTTGCCCGAAAAGGCTTTCATCGCTTGAGAGACGTAATAATCTTGCGGCATCCACGCCTTGCTCGAGCGGCTCATCAGGTAGTTCCAGGATTGCAGCACCTGACTCACGCCAAAATAAGCGATATCTGCATTGGCAATACCGGTACACACCACCGGCCGCGAGATGATTGAAAGCCTGCGCTTGAAGAGCCACGGCCAGATGTCCTTAGCCGCAAAGCCCTTCGGTGGTTTGTCCCACCTAGGTCTGCGAACCAAGGCAAAACCGCTGACGAACGCATTGCACCTCTCCGGGCTAATTCCGCGCTTCTCTATGAGCCGTTCCTTTAGATGGCCAAGTTCCATTTTGACCACCACCAGGCCTGCGTCAGTCGCCATATCAATAAGCTCTGCAAAGCCGTCGATTAACTCATCAGGGCTGAGACCATACTCCTTCTCAAAAGCGTCTACGAAATCCGCTCCATAAAAGTCCGATGCGAGCCCGCGCCCGCTACGCTCCTTCTCCTGATAATACGACGCGTAATCTGCAGCCGCTTCCCTGTACTCGTCGGAATACTGATTCGCTACAAACGGCCGCATAATTGAAGATTGATAAGACCGGTCAATCTCGTATTCGCCGTTCGGGAACACGGTAAGCGTCGCTGGCGCCAGTTCCCCACGAATCGCATCAGAGTCGTAAGCTACTTCAATAAGCAATGAAGTTCGCGCAATCAGCAACTCGAGTTCAGCCTGCGTTACCAAAGACTTCCCCGACAACGCGCATTCGCACACAGCCATTTCCGCAAGTACTCGAGTGCCCAAGGATGTCCGGTTTCTCTTTTGCTCGCGAGTGAAGGCCGCATCGAGCCCCTCTCCATTTTCGTTCAATGACAGAATCGCTTTGGCCGTCCGCCGCCAGTGCATCCTATCCGTGTAGATGGCTTCATTTGATGACAGAAGCGCGCCTAGGACAGAGTCCAAATCTAGTTCGTTGAGCTGAAGCTTAATCTCGTTCCAAATCCTTGCGACGTAACCATTTAAAACGTCTGTGCAGGAAGAGCTTCCGACAGTCAGCTTCGCTTTGACGGGCGGGTGTTCGTCCAAGCCAATCCGAACAAACGCTGCATCTGCACGGTTCAACCAAACGGGTTTAGCACTCGATGTCCAAATCAGATGGTCTGACATTAGAGTGCTGCTGAATAGATGGACCAAACGGGCGCCATCCGAAGGTAATGCAGCAGCAACCGCTTGTTGAACAAGCTTTCCCTCCAGTGGAACAACCAATTTGGAGGCCATCTCCAGTGCGGTCACAAAGGCCGAAACAAGCGCCTGTTCACCTTCGTTCCCAACCCTGCGGAAAATTGCAAAGAAGTCTCTCGGCAAACTAACTGTCGCGCGGCCCGGTACCGTCGAACTAACGATAGGCTTGACGCCAAGGTCATCGTGTTCTGCATACGACACCGATTCGATGTCGACCATGTGAGTACAGTCCAGAAAAACCTCTAAAATGCCTTCAGGTATCGCGCCTTGAGCATCAAGGAAGAGAGCGACCTCAGCGAAAGAGCCGACAAAATCGGACCAAAGCCGAAACACATATTTCCGCTTACTGGAGTCATATCCTTGGTCAGCACAAATCAGCCATTGTGGACCTTTCGAGGTTTCCACGGCCACCGCTAGAGTCGATTGTTGGATCACGCTTTCGCATATAAAAATCGGTTGCTTCGCGCGACTGTCAAAATAAGAATTCCGTCCGTAACGCTCGCAAACCATCCACTTTCCAGACCAAGTCAGGATTGAATGTTTATCACGCGATTTTCGAACTTTTTGCCTGAAGCCAAACGGCGAATCCGACGGAACCATGAAGATGGCCCCTTCTCTCAACGGCAAATCTCGCGGCCAGATACTGAAGTCGTCTTGCACCCACTGACAGAACAAAGTGAAGCTGCTAAAGCTAAAATGCCTGGCTTTGTGTGAAGCTACCCAGTTCTCTTGGCGCAAAAATTTAAACAGCAAATCGACCGCTTCATCTTGATATGCAACCAGCATGTCGAGGTCTGCAAGGCCCAGAAAAATCACGTCCCATGACAAACCCAGTCGCGGCAATGATGAGGCAAAGCCGCGACCAACGCCGGCGCGAATCACGATTGTTGTTCCATGCTTGAAGCCTGGTTCCGCCTCACAGCGCGCAGCACTGCGACTAAGAAAATCTTCGAACGCTGCTTGCTGCTTCTGACTTAGCTTACTTGGGAGGCCCCAACCTTCGTCCACACATTCACCGAGGTCTTCATGCAACACAACAACATGGACATGCTCGGAGGTGTCGCGCTTAAAACACCAACTCTGAATCTGCGGTAAATCTGGGTCGCTATCTATCGATAGAAGAGAGCGATACTCCTCTCCAATATTCTGTAGCAAACGACGTACAAGAGCCGCTTGCCGTCGACCTAATGTGCTATCAAAAACCTTAAACGCCCTAGCTTGAACGACTTCTCTGAGAATATAAGCGCGGAGTGCCGAACCAACACCTGCTGGCAGTGCCAGGACGTATTCATTCCCGAATCGAACGACAGGCCGAAGCTCAAGCGCTGTTTCCTGGGTCACCACTTGCAATGGAAGAATCTTCTCGTCCTCATCGGTAAAGAGAAAAGGCTCTAATTCCGTCACCTCAATTCCAAAGGCCATCAATTCTGGTTGGGTAAAGGTAACCGCTGCGGCTCTTCGGTCGATATTAGTATTGGGACCAATGACTAAGCTGCCAGCACGTGCTGAAGGCTCGGCATGCCACCGTACGAGCTTCAACCGCGCAGCGACTGCATCGCCCATGCGTAGTAACGCGTAAATGTTAGGAAGCGCAGCCGCGATTCGTTCAATGGCCGGCGACAAGGCCTCCGCCGTATCCAACATCTGTTGCAGGTGAAAGTCGCTACTTTCCCAAGTGCCTTCAAAGAGCCTGAAGTTCCCAGTTTGACTGCTGATATTGCTGATGAAAACGTCCTCTGGAGGGTCTTCCGCAGTAGCCACCGCAGAATTCCCAAGGTTTCGATTTAGCCACCGACTGATATCCGAAAACGTTGGCTTCCGCTTCCCCGCACAATTCGCTACCGCGAGATGAACCATCGTCTCGATACGGATTGTATTTGCGTGGAACGCTGGAACCGTCAGCAAACCTGCGCACCTGGCGACGGTTGCTTTCCGGTTAAATTCTTTGAGCACTCTCGAAAGAGCGAGGTTTTCACTCGAGTCTACCTGATACATGAAAGGTCCATCTCTATTGAAACTTGGAATCAGTTTATCAGCAGGAAGCTACGAAAGAATCTATTCCTGTTGCCATAAAATTTGCTTGATAGCCATGCACTTGAAACCTGGCAATTCACCATGACCTCAATTTATCGAATTCAGCGGAATTTGGTCCTATCTTTAGTTCTATAGTTATAAATTAATATTATTTAACCGCAGGGATGCCCAGAGCATTCATAGTCTCGTTGTTCATGAGGCCATTTTCCGGCAATCCCTTCACGCTTTGGAACATGCGCAATGCGCCCTTAGTCTCCTCGTTCATTTTTCCAGTTATCTGGCCCTGATAAAGTCCAAGTGTATGAAGTTTTATTTGAACCCGATAAACTTGAAGATGGAGTTTTTCCGCGCGCGACATTGGTAGCTGGGATTGGGCACCATCCGCACTCGCTGCGGTAGCAGGACGCGCAGATGTTGTCGACTTGGTAACCTGGTCTGGAATAGCAATGCGACCAGCTCCTGATGACGTAAGTTGGCTTGGCTCAAGCAAAGTGGTGACCGGCACGGCATTAGTCGGCTCCGCACCTATTGGGGTTATCGTGTCGGTAGTCGCAGCGCCTCTTGTATTCGGCGCCGGGCTTGGCGTTACATTGGCCGGGGGCGGAGTGAAGGTACTCGAGCCACCTCCCGACCCAGAATAATGGGACGAGTGGCTGGAATGTGATCGGTGACTTGAATGTGACCTGTGTCCGGCGAAGAGATTATCAAACCGACCGTTAAGAGGTTGGAGTGTAATACCTTTAGACTCGTCGTCACCCGTTATAGTTGGCGGCATGACCTGTCCACCAGCCGATCTCGGAGACATCAGCGGTAGCCCAGCAACGAAAAGAGCCAATGTCTTTATGAATCTACTCATGCCAGTTCCTCAATTCTCGTTATTTTGGTAGGTGCCCAAGCACGCTCATGCCATGCGAAGAGTCCGCTGCACGATTCCCTGGCGGCGCATCCGGTGCATTCGTCCGAGTACACCTGCTTCCAATCGGATATGCTGCGTTGAGCCAGGGACCTGAGCTCAGGCGGGAGTGCACACAGCGGCGTGTTCATGAACAGGTGACGTACTCCATACCTGCTCAGGTTTCGCGATGATCTCGATAGTTGCACTTGCCAGTCATTGAGATCGAGCCTGCAAATATCATCGTTTGCTAACGCAAATCCGACTGGTTCGCATGCCATCAGCGCGACCTCCCGAACGAAGGGCAAATTCTTGCCGACGAAGTCGCAGAGATCTTCGAGCCAGTCCAGCACTGGTTCGATAAGTACAACCCTTAACTGAATCGGAAAACCGCGCTCCTGCAACCGCAGGATTCCTTCAAGGGTTTGTTCGTAAGCCCCAGGGGCCTGCACAACAAAGTCGTGAAGCATATGCGCATGACCGTATAATGGAATTAACCATGCCACTTGCGCCGATAACCCGTCAAGCACAGTTGAGGCAACCGTAGCGTCGCTCAGCAATCTTCCGTTCGTCAATAAATCAATTCGGGTCGTAGGATGTACTTCTTCAATGTGGTCCAGCACCTGGCGCAACCTACTTCCTAGTAGAAGCGGCTCACCGCCCGTTATACCAATACTGCTTGGCGAACGACGAATATGCCGCACAATATCGAGCGCTTCATCGACGAGCCAGCCATCGTCATGCTTGGTTGGGGGCTGTGAACACATCAGGCAATTGCTATTGCAGCGGTTTGTCAGAAATAGCGTGTGATGGAGGTCACTCTCCCTGTACGAGATGTCCACAACGTTGCGATCAGGGCGTGGGAAAATCACATCACCGTGTTCGATATTCGAGCAGGTGATCCAAGAGAGGTTAGTGAGGCCTTTCTCGATCAAGGCTTCGACGCATGCGATATCCGAATCGTCCCGGATTGGCACGATGTAACTAAGTTCAGGCTGCCATACCGCTGGAAGTTCTGCCAGGGGGACGGCGCGAAACGCTTTGCGCGATGTTCCGGGTCTGACGTTACCTGGTGACTGCCTCATACCGCTTCCCCCGTGCCAACCGGCTTACCCCAGGCGCAATAGACATCAAACAAATACTCCGGGGCTTTCGCCAGTCGTTTGAACATGTTGTCGAACATGGAGAGGTGCCGGGCGCAGTGTTCGGTGTCATGTGCATGGACATTCATTGAGCCGTGCTGTGCTTGAGCGTCTACAGGATTCGGCCCGCAATAGGCGTGGTAAGCGCAAGTTCTACAGCCTTCAGCCGTATCGGGCTCACTGGCCTGCCGCAGTCGTTCCACAACTTTTGGAAACGGCTCCCTGTCAGCTCCACGGATCGCCCTCATCCGTAAGCTATCATCGCCAGTCTCAGCCAGCATCCGTGCCTCGTCGCTCGGGTAAACGTATCCGTCGTAGTTATAGACGATCACACTACTGCCAGCGCCAGTTGGGCTTTGAAGATCGACGTAGCCCGCGTCAAAGGTCGACAGGATTTTGTTGCAGATGATTGAAGCATAGACCTCGCGAATCGGCACACCCTTCGCGTTCCACCAAAGCACTCTGTCCAAGGCTGCCTCATAAAACGACTGGAATTCACCGACCGAATAGCCTAGGCGCGCCTGATTCCTTTTTGCGAAGCCGTAGCTGCTCAGGGGACGAACAAATATCTCATGAAGTCCCAGCTGGACGTACTCGTCGACGATCTCGTGCGGATGTGCGAGAGAAAGACGCGTCGTCGTCATCAGTGCCGAAACGCTATCTGGCCCCATTACCTCGCGGGCCAACTTCAATCCCTTCAGCGTACGTTCATAAGCATCGCGCTCTTTCGTCGGACGATTACGGTTGTGTAGCCATGATGGGCCATCGATGCTCGTTGAGAGATAGATTCCGTGTTCCCTGCAAAATTCGCAAATCTCAAATGTTAATTGGTGCAGTGTCGAAGCGATAACGAACCGCAGTGTCCGGCGCTCACCTTGATTCCTGTTGATTATCCGTAGTACCGCACGTTTCACTAAGTCGAAGCGCAACAACGGATCACCGCCTTGGAACTCGACCGTCAATGTCTGCGCAGAAGATTCGAACACCTGGTCGCACGCCGCATCCAGATCGTCGATCTTCATTGTGTGACTTTCACTGCCAAGGGCGCGACTAACTTGGCAGTATTGGCATGAATGAGCGCACTGAAGTGTTGGCACAATAATGTGCAGTGACGGGCCAAGACGGACAGTAGTGTGTTTTGCTGTCGAGCGAGCTTTTCTCAAAAGCGCGGTTCCGTTCCCTTCGAAGGGGGACGTGATCAGAAATTTGGAGATAAGCCTTGCGCTGAGCTCAGTCGGCAAAGTTATGGTGTAGTCTGCCAGCAGGTTCAGAGTTTCGCCACTCAAGAATTCCCAATCGCCCGATTTGGCGACTGCCACATAATTTCCCGGGGAAAACTGACGCACTTTCATTCCGCGGATGGTGAAGTCAAAACCATCCATTTTGCTGCTCGCATTTGCCAGCTCAGGAGATTTCGCTGGTACATGGAAGATCATTGGAAAAGTGTTCACTGAAACAGGCCTCACCGAATGTGCGCCACGTGGCTCACGTTTATGCGGATCAATTAATATCTCACTATTGCCTTGATGATAATCTAAATTACCAATAATCTAAAGCAATATAAGTTGGCTGGAAAGCGACACATTTATGCGAGTTTTACGTCCCGCATTGCCAACTTGGCGCAGGGTGCCGCCCCGCGATGGCATAATCCATCGACCAGCCATTCCTCGCCCTCTTCACACCGCTAGCAAGCACCGACTGGCGCTCCAGTCAACGGGTTCTAGATCCAGAAGATGGGCCTCCTTAAACAGCGTGAATCGCCCCGGGTTTGAAGCAGGCTCTATTCTTTAAGAAAATGGAGCTATGAAAAAAGCAACCAAAGTATCCCTCGGAAGTTATCTAGCGTGCTGTGCGGATGGTCAGCGATGCTGCCAGCGAGTACGAATCCCAATGGGCAACCATCACATTGATTGCGCCCAAGATCGGCTGCACGCCAGAGGCACTGCGTCGCTGGTACGCCATCAGGAACGAGATACCGGGCAGCGTCCAGGTCCCACAATAGCTGAATAAGAACGAATCAAGGCCTTGGAACGAGAAGTGCGCGAACTGCGCAAGACGAACGAGATCTTGCGTCTGGCCAGATCGTTTTTCGCCCAAGGGGAGTTCGACCGCCGCTTCAAACCGTAAGAGCATTCATCGCCAGCACCGCCATGCTTAAGGCGTCGAGCCGATCGGCGGGGTAATGCAGGTCGCGCCGGTCGGCTATTGGCGATACGCGACGCATCAGCGCAACCCGTCGTTGCGCTGTGCACGAGTCCAGCGGGACGATGCGCTGAGTGTCGATATTGAGCGGGTTGGCAAGCAAGCCTTCAGGTTTACGGCGACGACGAAGTATGGCGTCAAATGCGACGTGAGGGAACCGAAGTAGCCCGGTGCACGGTGGAGCGCTTGATACTCAAGTCCGATCTGCGTGGCATCATGCGCGGCAAGGTTGTGCACACGACGGTTGCCGACGCAACGACACCGTGCCACCTTGATCGCTCGGCGTAACTCGCCCGTAACGTGAACCGGCGCCACTCAGATATGGAATCGCTGTAGCCGATACTCCGACACCACCACCGTCCGCCAAGATAAGTAAAAACGGTAAGAATAAGAAGATGAAAATTGGTTGATAAGAATAAGCAATACCGGCTAATGCTTATTCTTCTGCCCCAGATCAAACCGTCCGCTTCTTGAAGGCCTATGCTCAATGAGCAGCACCAACCGGAGGACATCATGCTTCCCCACGACGACATCGATCCCGAGATCATTCGGCGCATCAGTGACGCGGCAGACCAGCTTTTCAACGAAGGCGGACACAATGCCGTGCCCAGCGTTGACGCCGTACGGCGCCGCGCGCGCGCCAACATGAACCATGCATCGCTGGTGATGCGCACCTGGCGCCAGCAACTGAAGGCCCAGCCCGGCCCTGCCGAAGAGGTGATGCCGGAAAGCCTGCGCCACGTCGGCAACCAACTGATGCTCAACATCTGGCGCGAGGCGACCAAGACAGCCAACACACACCTGGCCAGCGCCAAAGCGGCGTGGGAGGAGGAGCGCGGGGAACTGGAAGAGTTCCGCCGCCAGCTCTCAACGGCGTTCGATGCCCAGTCACAGGAACTGCAGGCGGCGCAAGCTGCACTGGCGACACTCCGCAAGGAAAGCGACGAACGGGCCGCAGCCTGCTCCACCCTGGAACAACGGACCATCGAAGCGGAAACGGCACATATCGGCAGCGAGCGCGTACTGCGCCAGGCCCAGGAAGAGATTCTCGAACTGCGCAAACTGCTGGTTGCCGCACAAGCAGCGCAGGAGCGCATTACCCAACAATTGCAGGAGCAGTTGCGAGCGCAAGTCGCTGCTGCTGAACGCCACCTGGCCGAACAGACAAGCACGGCCGAGCAGTTAGGACAGCTACGTCAGGAGGTCGGCGAACTACGCGCCAGGCTGGCCCAGTCGGCGTCGCCCCTGCCCAGCCCACAAACAAAGACTTCGAGAAGACAGAACGGCAAGCCGCCATCCACGCAGGCCAACCCTGCACCACCTCAAGGAGAATGACCATGGACACCCCCATCCTGCACTTGATCGGACCATGCAGGGACGGCAGTCCGGCGATGATCGCCGGTGATGTCGTGGCGCTGGCCCGTCTGCGCACTGCGATCGATGCCGCCATTGCCAACAGCATCGGTACGGCAGAACTTTTCAGCTCCGACTATGAACCCTTTGACCTGCTGGTCATCGCGCCGCCCAACATGTGGAATGTGTGCACCGCCTACGCTGGCGAAATCAATCCCGTTCGCTCACAGCGGGAAACCGTGACGCTCACCCAGTTATGGAATCTGCACAACGAGCGCCAGCGCTACACGACCGCCAGTCAGCCGTGCGAAGCCAGTGTTCTCGATGCCCCGGCTGAGCAGCAGCCCGTGGCCTGAACTTTTTGGCCACGACGAGAACCGACAGGGCTTGGGACAGTCCGTAACGCCTGTCCAAACTGTCCCCTTGTCACGCTCACTTCGATATCGAGGAACCGAGGAGCACTGCAAAGCGCGAAAAGCGGTGTTGGAAGTGGGCATTCCCGGCACCAAGCGGTATGGCGGCGCCATATCGCTGTCGTGCCCTAGCGGACGCGCCCGACGCAGTTCAGCGGCGGTGCAGATCTTGCGCACCCTCACCGCGATGGCGCGGTCGCCCTACTCGATCCGCGGCCCCACGGCAGCACGCGAACACGGTCGGAGCGGCGACGACCGCGCACATATCATCCGCGCCGCCGATGGCCCGAGAATAAGTTGCCGTCAGAGCGTGCTGGCTTCGGCGCACATGGGAATGACACCCAGTTCACCGTCCGCAGCATCGTAGCCACTGCAGCCCGTATGCGGCGGGGAGAAAATTCGACGAAGTGCAGCGGCACGGCTTTCATAACGGCGATGCACTGTTCAGAAAAACGCCCGTCGAAGTTGCCGGAGATACTCGATTAAGAAGCAGCACGGCGAGATGGGATGGCGTTCAGGCGGGAGCGCTCGATGAGCACTCCCAGCACCACTGTTCAGGCAACGCCTAGCCGGCGGCGGATCAGCGCGCCCAGGTCACGGGTCGTGTGGGCGACGATGTGGATGTAGCAGATATCGCGCGGGTCCCGTTCGATGATGATGCGATGTTGCCCCGCCAGAAGCTGACGATAGTTCACCAGTTGCAGGTCTTCCAGCTCAGGTATGAACACCCCTTTGCTGGGCCAGGTGGATAACGATGCCACCTCGTCCAGAATCTGCGCGGTCACCCTTTCCACGAACAAAGGCGATTCGTTTTCCAGCAGGTATTCACGGATCGCCGTCACGTCATCGATCGCGTGGTCGGTCCAGATGATGCGCACGGCCGTGGTCAGCGTGCACGGTCCTGTGCCGCGAACAGCGCCACTACCGCGTCGTGGTCCTGTACCTTTCCTGCTTCGACCTGCTGCCTGCCCATCGCCAGCAGTCGCAGCATGGCGATCTGGCCCTGGGTCTTGTGATAACTGGCCGAGTCCTGCAACACTGCCTGCACCTGGCCGTCGACGCTGATCGCCACCGGATGGCCCGTGTCGTTGACCTGCTTGACCACGTCGCTCGTGTTCGAGGCCAGATAGCTGAGCGGTTGAATATCGAGTAAGTTCATATCGTCCTCCTGAATGCTGCGATAAATGATAGCACCTGGCGTGAGCCAGGAGCACAATTGGCATCACCATGACTTCGCTCCAAAATAGATCCCCACGTTAGATCACCACGTTTGGACTGCAAGGCAGGCGGCCACCTCGTAGCAGCCGCCCAGCAAATTAGTCGAGCAATTCGCACAACCTCTCCGCATCCGGTTGCAGTTTGATGAAGTCGCGCAGGCGGAAAGCCATTTCAGTCATGTACTCACCGTCGCGCCAGCACGTGAGCTGGCTCAACGCCATTGACGTGACCAGCATCCCGGTGGGGTTGGCCAGGAACGAACCCTGATATTCCTTGGCCGCGTACACCACGAACCAGCTGGGCGCGGCCAGCGGGGCCATGTAAAAGCCGCCGTTCGACAGCGAATAAAACGCCCACTCGCCGCCCTCGTAGTGCGGGCATACCCGCACCATGTTCATGTAGATCAGGTTTTCAACCGTGATGAAATGCTTCTGAAACAGCTCATGCATCAGGCGCATCCGGGCTTTCTGTGGCATCAGCTTGGCGGTGACCGGCCCACTGCGGAGTGTTGGCGCCGCCATCAGCACCAGTTGGCAGCGGCTGAGCTTTCCGAATTGATTGGTATCCATGCTTTTTCTCCTAGTAAAAGTTGCACACAAGAGGAAGGTGGTCCTCTCACCTCCTCGCTCCCCGCCGGGGCGGGGCGGGGGGGCGGCGAATCCCTTCCCTCAGGGAAGGGTTTGGGTAGGGTGGTGTTCAGGCAGCGAGGTGCGGGCCGCGCTTCCAGCCCATTGCATGTTCATCCCGCCACCAGTCCTCCTCGCTTGACTTGGGAGGCTGGTGGCGGGATTGATGCCATGGGCGCTGCGGCCCGTGCTGCCCACGTGGGGGCAGGCGCCGTCGGCGCCCCCAGTGGGGGATGCGGCCGGCCTCATAGCGCAAGCGGCGGCTCACAGGCCATGCCAGCGGCCTCATCGCTGGCGTGGCCTTTGAAAGCATCCACCACTCACTTCAGGCATTTCGGGGGGGCAGCGTTGTGCGCAGCGCATCGCGTGGGGTAGATGTTGGGGTTGCGGGATGCGCCGCGCGGCCAAGGGGTTGCGCAGCATCCCCTTGTGGAGCGGGTGTTGCGAGAGAAGGACTGGAGGCGGCACGCAGTGCCGGTCCGGAAACGCAGTGGACAGAGCGCAGCGCCCCGGAAGGAGGACGGGCCTGCAGTGCTTTCGCCCTACTCCGCCAGCCCCGTCACCATCCCCGCTGCGCATGTCGATTCAACCCGCAGCCGGTGGCGTGTCCGTGGACATAATCAAGAGGAAGGGGCCGGACAGCGACGAGTTGATTTTTGTGCCGCTGCCCGACATGCCTGTGCTGCAGCGATCGACCGTTGTGCCGGCCGAGGAAGTGGCATTGCAGGCACCTGGCGTGGTAGCTCGAAGCCAAGTTCCAGCGCTAATTTAACCCGCTGAACTTTGTCCCAGATGCGGTCTCACCTTGCTGTCCACCATATCGTACGGCACATGCACGAACGGGCTTTCGCCACCGTGTGAACTATGCTGACAATCAGGCAGCAGAGCACGCCATGGCCGCCGACGACATTGCTCCGATATCGTCCGCAGCATCATTGACGCCGCAGGCCAGCCGTTCGACGAGTCCGGGCACAGCGCTAATCTGCAAGCAGAATTTTAAATTCCGCCACCGGCGTTACCGTTGGACGCCCACCTTGATTCATCGCACCGACGCGCCTATCCCATTCCTCACAATAGACAAGGGAGGCAGCCATGAACACCATCATAGAAAGACGATCCAAGCCGCGCACCTTGCCTTCAAGGCTGATCAGGCTGGACGAAGTCAAGCGTATTTGCGGACTATCGAGGGCAAGTATCTATGGCGCGATAAAACGCGGCACATTTCCGCCTGCGGTCAAACTGGGACGTGCGAGCGCTTGGGTTAAGCAGGAGGTTGATGCATGGGTGGAGGAGCAGATTGCCTCCACCCGCCGCAAGGACCGATCCTAGGCATTTGCACAGAAGTCGACGGCCGCGGTCACCTGGGCACCGCAAGCGCAGGACAAACGCCATCCAGATAGTCTGCCCAGGCTTGCATCATCTCCCGGCGTTCATCGAGATAGCGAGCTCTATCGTATGCGCTGTTGAGCTTGTCTTTTTGCGCATGGGCCAACTGCCGGTCCACCACCTCATGGCGATACCGCAGATGCTCCTTCAACGTGCTCATCGCCAGCGCGCGAAATCCATGCCCCGTCATATCACCCTTGTACCCCATCCGCTCTATCGCTTTCAATAGCGTATTGTTACTCATAGGTACAGCTGGATCGCGCATATTCGGGAACAACAGAATTCCTCCACCGGTGTAGCCGTGTAGCTCTTTCAATAGCGCCCGCGCTTGCCAGGGCGCGCAGACGTGGTGATCGTTCATGTCGGGGTTGACCTTCCTTTTTCCGCGCTTCATACGCACCCATGGAATCGTTTGTCAGCAGCGGTTGTAAACTGATACAAGCAGCGATTGAAAACTGATACACCGTTTTGAGATGATGGCTGCTTTGCGGAGCAGCCTTGAAACCCAACGAGGTGTACGTGGAAATTCAGTTATTGAG
>NZ_WHIV01000019.1:0-461 GCF_009295655.1 Duganella sp. FT27W | reverse complement strand
AAACAGAGATTAAACTGAAGAGTTTGATCCTGGCTCAGATTGAACGCTGGCGGCATGCCTTACACATGCAAGTCGAACGGCAGCGCGGGGCAACCTGGCGGCGAGTGGCGAACGGGTGAGTAATATATCGGAACGTACCCTGGAGTGGGGGATAACGTAGCGAAAGTTACGCTAATACCGCATACGATCTAAGGATGAAAGTGGGGGATTCGCAAGAACCTCATGCTCCTGGAGCGGCCGATATCTGATTAGCTAGTTGGTAGGGTAAAAGCCTACCAAGGCATCGATCAGTAGCTGGTCTGAGAGGACGACCAGCCACACTGGAACTGAGACACGGTCCAGACTCCTACGGGAGGCAGCAGTGGGGAATTTTGGACAATGGGCGCAAGCCTGATCCAGCAATGCCGCGTGAGTGAAGAAGGCCTTCGGGTTGTAAAGCTCTTTTGTCAGGGAAGAAACGG
>NZ_WHIV01000018.1:0-517 GCF_009295655.1 Duganella sp. FT27W | reverse complement strand
TTGATACATACAATCATTACCCATCGCATTACGTTTTACCGTAACACGACACATAAAAATCTACTTACTTCTTCCAGATTGTTAAAGAACATACAGCACTTGGTCTCTAAAAGACCAAACCTAAATCGCTTTGATTTACGTTTGAACTCTTGGTGGAGGATGACGGGATCGAACCGACGACCCCCTGCTTGCAAAGCAGGTGCTCTCCCAGCTGAGCTAATCCCCCTGAGATTTACTACAGGTTGCTAACTGGTAGGGTTGTTTGGACTAGCGTCCACCTTACCCCCAGCTTTTTAACTGGTAGGGCTGGTTGGACTCGAACCAACGACCCCCGCGTTATCAACACGGTGCTCTAACCAGCTGAGCTACAGCCCCAAATGCTGTTCTTCTTAATTGACAGTCGATAAGTGTGAACGCTTAATGAAGAGTGCTACTCTAGAAAGGAGGTGATCCAGCCGCACCTTCCGATACGGCTACCTTGTTACGACTTCACCCCAGTCACGAATCCTACCGTGGT
>NZ_WHIV01000017.1:0-863 GCF_009295655.1 Duganella sp. FT27W | reverse complement strand
GCCTTCTATGAACCAGAAACTGCCTATTCCAACAGGCAGACAACCTTCCGCGATCCGTCCCCCCATCGCATCATACGACGGTGCAGGAATATTAACCTGCTTCCCATCAGCTACGCATCTCTGCCTCGCCTTAGGGGCCGACTCACCCTGCTCCGATGAACGTTGAACAGGAAACCTTGGGCTTACGGCGTGGGGGCTTTTCACCCCCATTATCGCTACTCATGTCAGCATTCGCACTTCTGATACCTCCAGCATCCTTTACAAGACACCTTCGCAGGCTTACAGAACGCTCTCCTACCATATGCTTACGCATATCCGCAGCTTCGGTGACTGGCTTAGCCCCGTTACATCTTCCGCGCAGGACGACTCGATCAGTGAGCTATTACGCTTTCTTTAAATGATGGCTGCTTCTAAGCCAACATCCTGACTGTTTTAGCCTTCCCACTTCGTTTTCCACTTAGCCAATCTTTGGGACCTTAGCTGGCGGTCTGGGTTGTTTCCCTCTTGACGCCGGACGTTAGCACCCGACGTCTGTCTCCCAAGCTCGCACTCATCGGTATTCGGAGTTTGCAATGGTTTGGTAAGTCGCGATGACCCCCTAGCCATAACAGTGCTCTACCCCCGATGGTGATACTTGAGGCACTACCTAAATAGTTTTCGGAGAGAACCAGCTATTTCCAAGTTTGTTTAGCCTTTCACCCCTACCCACAGCTCATCCCCTAATTTTTCAACATTAGTGGGTTCGGACCTCCAGTGCGTGTTACCGCACCTTCATCCTGGCCATGAGTAGATCACTTGGTTTCGGGTCTACACCCAGCGACTATCGCCCTGTTCGGACTCGATTTCTCTACGGCTTCCCTATA
>NZ_WHIV01000016.1:0-1074 GCF_009295655.1 Duganella sp. FT27W | reverse complement strand
GTGCTACTCTAGAAAGGAGGTGATCCAGCCGCACCTTCCGATACGGCTACCTTGTTACGACTTCACCCCAGTCACGAATCCTACCGTGGTAAGCGCCCTCCTTGCGGTTAAGCTACCTACTTCTGGTAAAACCCGCTCCCATGGTGTGACGGGCGGTGTGTACAAGACCCGGGAACGTATTCACCGCGACATGCTGATCCGCGATTACTAGCGATTCCAACTTCATGCAGTCGAGTTGCAGACTACAATCCGGACTACGATACACTTTCTGGGATTAGCTCCCCCTCGCGGGTTGGCGGCCCTCTGTATGTACCATTGTATGACGTGTGAAGCCCTACCCATAAGGGCCATGAGGACTTGACGTCATCCCCACCTTCCTCCGGTTTGTCACCGGCAGTCTCATTAGAGTGCTCTTTCGTAGCAACTAATGACAAGGGTTGCGCTCGTTGCGGGACTTAACCCAACATCTCACGACACGAGCTGACGACAGCCATGCAGCACCTGTGTGCAGATTCTCTTTCGAGCACTCCTCAATCTCTCGAGGATTTCTGCCATGTCAAGGGTAGGTAAGGTTTTTCGCGTTGCATCGAATTAATCCACATCATCCACCGCTTGTGCGGGTCCCCGTCAATTCCTTTGAGTTTTAATCTTGCGACCGTACTCCCCAGGCGGTCTACTTCACGCGTTAGCTGCGTTACCAAGTTAATTAAAACCCGACAACTAGTAGACATCGTTTAGGGCGTGGACTACCAGGGTATCTAATCCTGTTTGCTCCCCACGCTTTCGTGCATGAGCGTCAGTTTTGACCCAGGGGGCTGCCTTCGCCATCGGTGTTCCTCCACATATCTACGCATTTCACTGCTACACGTGGAATTCTACCCCCCTCTGCCAAACTCTAGCCTTGCAGTCACCATCGCCATTCCCAGGTTGAGCCCGGGGATTTCACGACAGTCTTACAAAACCGCCTGCGCACGCTTTACGCCCAGTAATTCCGATTAACGCTTGCACCCTACGTATTACCGCGGCTGCTGGCACGTAGTTAGCCGGTGCTTATTCTTCAGGTACCGTCATTAG
>NZ_WHIV01000015.1:0-1316 GCF_009295655.1 Duganella sp. FT27W | reverse complement strand
GTGGGTTCGGACCTCCAGTGCGTGTTACCGCACCTTCATCCTGGCCATGAGTAGATCACTTGGTTTCGGGTCTACACCCAGCGACTATCGCCCTGTTCGGACTCGATTTCTCTACGGCTTCCCTATACGGTTAACCTTGCCACTGAATGTAAGTCGCTGACCCATTATACAAAAGGTACGCAGTCACGGAACAAGTCCGCTCCTACTGTTTGTATGCACACGGTTTCAGGATCTATTTCACTCCCCTCCCGGGGTTCTTTTCGCCTTTCCCTCACGGTACTGGTTCACTATCGGTCGATTACGAGTATTTAGCCTTGGAGGATGGTCCCCCCATATTCAGACAGGATTTCTCGTGTCCCGCCCTACTTGTCGTACGCTTAGTACCACCGGTCTGATTTCGAATACGGGACTATCACCCGCTATGGTTCCTATTTCCAGAGGATTCTTCTATCAGTCCGACTATCACGTACAGGCTCTTCCCATTTCGCTCGCCACTACTTTGGGAATCTCGGTTGATTTATTTTCCTGCAGCTACTTAGATGTTTCAGTTCGCCGCGTTCGCTTTGCATGCCTATGTATTCAGCATGCAATGACCTAAAAGGCCGGGTTTCCCCATTCGGAAATCTGCGGATCAAAGCTTGTTTGCTAGCTCCCCGCAGCTTATCGCAAGCTACTACGTCCTTCATCGCCTGTAATCGCCAAGGCATCCACCATGTGCACTTATTCACTTGTCCCTATAACGTTAGCCCCTGCGACTAAACAAGGAGCGTTTATAGGAATAAGAAGTACTACGTTGTTGCGTTTGTTGATACATACAATCATTACCCATCGCATTACGTTTTACCGTAACACGACACATAAAAATCTACTTACTTCTTCCAGATTGTTAAAGAACATACAGCACTTGGTCTCTAAAAGACCAAACCTAAATCTCACTGATTTACGTTTGAACTCTTTGGTGGAGGATGACGGGATCGAACCGACGACCCCCTGCTTGCAAAGCAGGTGCTCTCCCAGCTGAGCTAATCCCCCATTGGGTAAGACTGGTAGGGCTGGTTGGACTCGAACCAACGACCCCCGCGTTATCAACACGGTGCTCTAACCAGCTGAGCTACAGCCCCAAATGCTGTTCTTCTTAATTGACAGTCGATAAGTGTGAACGCTTGATGAGCGAGTTATTGCTAACTCAGTGCTACTCTAGAAAGGAGGTGATCCAGCCGCACCTTCCGATACGGCTACCTTGTTACGACTTCACCCCAGTCACGAATCCTACCGTGGTAAGCGCCCTCCTTGCGGTTAAGCTACCTACTTCTGGT
>NZ_WHIV01000014.1:0-1389 GCF_009295655.1 Duganella sp. FT27W | reverse complement strand
AAGGTTATAGGGACAAGCCGTACGGGCAATTAGTACTGGTTAGCTTAATGCATTACTGCACTTCCACACCCAGCCTATCAACGTCCTGGTCTCGAACGACCCTTCAAAGAGCTCAAGGCTCTGGGAAATCTCATCTCAAGGCAAGTTTCCCGCTTAGATGCTTTCAGCGGTTATCTCTTCCGAACTTAGCTACCCGGCAATGCCACTGGCGTGACAACCGGTACACCAGAGGTTCGTCCACTCCGGTCCTCTCGTACTAGGAGCAGCCCCCTTCAAATTTCCAACGCCCACGGCAGATAGGGACCAAACTGTCTCACGACGTTTTAAACCCAGCTCACGTACCACTTTAAATGGCGAACAGCCATACCCTTGGGACCGGCTACAGCCCCAGGATGTGATGAGCCGACATCGAGGTGCCAAACTCCCCCGTCGATATGAACTCTTGGGAGGAATCAGCCTGTTATCCCCAGAGTACCTTTTATCCGTTGAGCGATGGCCCTTCCATACAGAACCACCGGATCACTATGTCCTACTTTCGTACCTGCTCGACTTGTCAGTCTCGCAGTTAAGCACGCTTATGCCATTGCACTATCGTCACGATGTCCGACCGTAACTAGCGTACCTTCGAACTCCTCCGTTACACTTTAGGAGGAGACCGCCCCAGTCAAACTGCCTACCATGCACTGTCCCCGACCCGGATAACGGGCCAAGGTTAGAACCTCAAATGAACCAGGGTGGTATTTCAAGGTTGGCTCCACGAGAACTGGCGTTCCCGCTTCAAAGCCTCCCACCTATCCTACACAGATTGATTCAAAGTCCAATGCAAAGCTACAGTAAAGGTTCATGGGGTCTTTCCGTCTAGCCGCGGGTAGATTGCATCATCACAAACACTTCAACTTCGCTGAGTCTCGGGAGGAGACAGTGTGGCCATCGTTACGCCATTCGTGCAGGTCGGAACTTACCCGACAAGGAATTTCGCTACCTTAGGACCGTTATAGTTACGGCCGCCGTTTACTGGGACTTCAATCAAGAGCTTGCACCCCATCATTTAATCTTCCAGCACCGGGCAGGCGTCACACCCTATACGTCCACTTTCGTGTTTGCAGAGTGCTGTGTTTTTATTAAACAGTCGCAGCCACCAGTTTATTGCAACCCTTTCGCCCTATCACAGTAAAGTGACCAAGCTACCGGGGCGTACCTTTTCCCGAAGTTACGGTACCAATTTGCCGAGTTCCTTCTCCCGAGTTCTCTCAAGCGCCTTAGAATACTCATCTCGCCCACCTGTGTCGGTTTGCGGTACGGTCTCGTATGACTGAAGCTTAGAGGCTTTTCTTGGAACCACTTCCGATTGCTACAGAACCGAAGTTCTTCGTCCCAGTCCCTTGAATT
>NZ_WHIV01000013.1:0-2055 GCF_009295655.1 Duganella sp. FT27W | reverse complement strand
TGTCAACAGCGATTGAAAACTGATACAGTTTTGGCGCTCGCAGCGATTTAAAACTGATACACCTCCGTCACCAGCACGCGCTGGATTTTTCCTCTTTTCGTAGCCCGGTCAAGCAGCCAGGTCGCCCCTGATACTCTGCACAATTCCTGCCTGTCGCTGATGCTTCAGCCGGTAACTTTCGCCAGCTATGGGCACGATATGGGCGTGGTGCAGCAAGCGGTCCAGCAGCGCCGCTGTCAGCGTTGCGTCCTGTGCAAACGTCGCGTCCCATTGCCCGAACGGCAGATTGCTTGTCACGATCAGGCTGCCTTTTTCGTACAGCGCCGCGATCACCTGGAAGAATAGGTTGGCCTGTTCGCGGTTCATCGGCAGGTAGCCGATTTCGTCGATGATGAGCAGCCTGTACGTCTTGATGGCCCGGTGCATCACCGTCTTCAAGCTGTTTTGCGCGTGCGCCGTCGTTAGCGTCAGCAGCAAATCGGACGCCGTCATGAAGCGCGTCTTGATGCCGGCCTGCGTGGCCTTGTACCCCAACGCCATTGCCAGGTGGGTCTTGCCAACGCCGCTGGGGCCGACGAGCACCACGTTTTCGTTGCGCTCGATGAAGCCCAATCCGGCCAGTTCCTCGACCTGGCTGCTCTTAACACCCTTGGCGAAGTCGTAGTTGAACTGCTCCAGCGTTTTGATCGCCGGGAAGCCGGCCAGGCGCGTCATCATGCTCTGCTTGCGCACCGTCCGTCCCGCCATTTCCTCGCGCAGCAGTCCCTCCAGGAAGTCGCTGTAGGCTATCCCATCCTTGGCCGCCTGCTGGGCCGCCGCGCCGTAGCCCTGTGCCACAAAGGGCAGCTTGAGCGCTTCGCACATCTGGGCGATCCGTTCATATTGCAGGTTCATGTCGCCACCCCTTGCTTGACGCTCATCAGCAACTGCTCATAGACCGCCAACGGGTGCTGCGCCGGCGCCGCTTCGGCGATCCGCTCGGCCACGATGGCAGGTCGCGGCAGCGGCGTCTCCGGTTCGGCCAACTGCGGCCGCGCGGCAGCCACGTCGCCGCGCCACGGCGGCGCCAGTTGCTGCAGGTGCGGCACTTCCAACGCCATCCGCGTCGCCGGCTGCTCCTGCGTCGTGCCGTGCACCCGCTCGTTGGCCACCTCGCGCAGCCAGCGCGCCACCTCGGCGTTCGCCGTCACGACGTCGAGCTGCAATCCGCTCTGGGCAAGGCGGCTCGCCAACGGCACGTAAAACGAACGGCGCAGATAGCCGTTGAAGCGCTCGACCTTGCCCTTGGTTTTGGCCCGGTACGGCTGGCACAGCTTGATGATGAAGCCGCTGTGCTTGGCGAAGTCCAGGAAGCCGGCATGGTAACGGTGCTGGCCGTTGCCGTACACATCGCGCTCGATCACCACCGTCTTCATGTTGTCGTACAGGACCTTGCGCGGCACGCCGCCGAACGCGGCGAAGGCGCGCTCGTGGCAACCGATCAGCGTGGCCACTTTCATGTCGCTGACGAACTCGACGTAGCTGGCGCGGCTGTAGCCCATCGTAGCGCAGAACGCGTGCAGCGGCGTGCTGCCTTTGCGGAACTCGACCCAGTCGACCTGCAACTGCTCGCCCATCGCCGTCTCGAAGCGCACCTCGGGCTCGACCGGCAGCGCCGGACGCAATGAGCGCATGAACGCACGCAACTGGCTGAGACCACCTTGGTAGCCACGCTCGACAATCTCGCGATGCAAGACGCTGGCCGGTATCCAATTCGGCTGCGCCGCCGCCTGCCGCTCGCGCAGATAACTTTCGTGCGCCGCCAGCTTCGTAGGGCGCTTGACCTTGCGTTCGTACTTCGGCACCGCCTCCAGCGCCAAGTGTCGCCGCACCGTGTTCACCGCGCAGCCCACCTCGGCGGCGATGCGCCGCAGACTCAACCCATGCTTGCTCAATAACTGAATTTCCACGTACACCTCGTTGGGTTTCAAGGCTGCTCCGCAAAGCAGCCATCATCTCAAAACGGTGTATCAGTTTTCAATCGCTGCTTGTATCAGTTTACAACCGCTGCTGACA
>NZ_WHIV01000012.1:0-3545 GCF_009295655.1 Duganella sp. FT27W | reverse complement strand
CTGATGACCATAGCAAGTCGGTCCCACCCCTTCCCATCCCGAACAGGACCGTGAAACGACTTTGCGCCGATGATAGTGCTGCAACCAGTGTGAAAGTAGGTTATCGTCAGGCTAGTTATTCCTAAAAACCCCGCCAGCAAATAATGCTGGCGGGGTTTTTTTCATTTCGGCGTAGAAATGCGATTTTAGTGCTGCGATGAATCTGTCACATGGGCAATCTTACTTGAGTTTGGCATGCTAAACTGGCAACTCATTCACTGAGGGCCCTGATCAGCCCATACTGCCATGTTTGTCCGCCTTGCCCTCCTTGCCGCCACCCTGGCGCTGAGCGTCGTCGATGTTGCTGTTGCCGATTCCGGGCCCCTCGACAAACTCAAAGCCCACCGGCTCGCTATTACGCTTGATAACGGGGTGTTAACGGGGCCCGGTGCCGCACCGCTGCTCGAAGCTTCGCGCCAGGCGCAGTACGTGCTGCTTGGTGAAGATCACGGTGTCGCCGAGATCGCCCAGTTCTCATCTGCCTACTTCAATGCCTTGACCCCTGTGGGTTTCACGACCCTGGTTACGGAAAACGGTGCAGTCGTGACAGGCGCGCTCGAAGGGATGCTCAAGCGTCAAGACGCGGTTGCTGCAATCGCCAGATTTAACGCCACCTATCCCGATTCCATCGCGTTTTACACGATGCGCGAGGAAGCAGAGATGCTGGCCGGCTTTGCCGTTACCGCAGGACCGCGCTTTCAGTACTGGGGCATCGACCAGGAGTTTTTGGGTTCCAGCAAATACCTGATCACCTCGATGCTGGCCCAGCCGGTCAATCCTGCCGCTCGCGCCAAACTCGAAGCGCTGCTGCAAATGGAAGCTGTCGCATATAGAAAAGCGGTAGATACCGGTAACCCCCTCGCTTACCTGATGCTGTCAGCTTCGACCGAAGAACTGGCCTCGCTGGGTCCGCTGCTGGCCGACCCCAAGGAACAGATTGCGCTAAGCCTGCTTGATGCACTATTGGAAAGCCGTGCCATTTATCAGAAGAGCGCTTCGCGGGTCCCCGGCGATCGCGACCTCTCCAACCGCATGCGCCTGGCGCTATTCAAGCGGACCCTGGCCTCCCGGCTCGGCGCGCAAGAGCAAAAGCTGCTGGTCAAGGTCGGTGCCAATCACGCGTACAAGGGTACCAATCCGCTCAATAATCGCGACATCGGCAACTTTCTGGCTGAACGCGCCGAAGGCCTGGGTAAAACCTCGCTACACGTGATCGTGCTGGCGGCAAAGGGTAAGCAGTTGAGATTCACAGGGCCCGGCAAGCCACATCAGGCGGCATTGATCGAACTCGACAGTCCTGCCTTCAAACTGCTGAACAGCGCCGGCGCCACCGATGGCAGCTGGTCGTTATTTGATCTGCGCCCACTGCGGTCAGGCTCGCGCAAACTGGCAGCGGGCGACATCGAATTGTTCAATCTGATCAACGGCTACGACTTTGCCTTGATCATCCCCGAAGGCAGTGCTTCGGCGCAGCTCGCGACGCCATAGAGGCTCTCGCGTCGTGCGAGCAGGATCGCCGCTGACTCCGCGCGCATGGTTGACCTGCCGCGCGATGTAGCGCGCGCTTTGCCCAACGCCGACGCGGGTGTTACTGCGTGGTGCAGTGTGCTAAGCCGGCGCCAGGAGCTGCCATACCGACGCCCTGTCGGGGAGGGCTTGCTGGTTCGGTAGAAACGTTGCTTTCTGTCGCGTCAGCGTCAGGCTCAGAGCAAGTTCAAGCCCTTGAGCATCACCAGCAGAATCAGCAATGGCGACACATAGCGCAGCAGTAACAGCACAATTCGCGCTGTGACAATATTGGGCAGTGCGCCCTGATTTGACAGCGCGCGCATAAACTGGTCGGCGCCCCATACCCAGCCTACGTATATGGCGAGGCAAATTCCGCCGATTGGCAACAATACATTGGACGAGACGAAGTCGAACAGGTCGAACATATTCATGCCGAACAGCTTGAAGTCGGCCAGCACATTGTTGGTTAGCGCGCAGCTGGAACCGAGCACCATCAAGACTGCGATGGTGAGCAAGGTCGACCTGGCGCGACTCAGACCCAGACGCTCGTGCAAAATCACGACCGGCACTTCCATCAGCGACAGCATCGCACCAGTAGCGGCCACCGCTGCCAGTACGAAGAACACGATCATCAGCAAGTGGCCACCGGGGATTTGCGAA
Source organism: Duganella sp. FT27W (assembly GCF_009295655.1). Taxonomy (NCBI): domain Bacteria; kingdom Pseudomonadati; phylum Pseudomonadota; class Betaproteobacteria; order Burkholderiales; family Oxalobacteraceae; genus Duganella; species Duganella sp. FT27W. The sequence goes on along the minus strand of NZ_WHIV01000012.1, from coordinate 1,337 downwards.
AACACGGCCGGAATGGTGATGAACACCAGCGAAGGCCCGGCCGATGGCGCGAAGCCAAACGTGAACACCGCCGGAAAGATGGCGATGCCGGCCAGCATCGAGACAAACAGGTCGGCGATCATCACCCGCACCGTGGTTTGTGGAATATTCTGATCATCGCGAAAATAGGAGCCGTAAGTCATCATGGTGCCCATGCCCAGCGACAGTTTGAAGAACGCCAGGCCCATCGCGGTCAGGATGACGCCCGCAGTGATCTTGCTGAAATCGGGACGGAACAGGAAGGCTAGGCCATCGAGCGCCTTGTCCAGCGACAGGCTTACCGCGCAGAGCAGGAGCAATAGCAAAAACAGCAGCGGCATCAGTTTCTTGGCAACCGCCTCGATACCCTTGGTCACGCCCATCAGCAAAATGCCGCCAATAAATGCCAGCACTGCCCATTGCCACAGCAGCGATTGCAGCGGATCGCTGATCAGTGCGGTAAAGGCGCCTTCGGTGACCTGGTGATCGCTGCTAAGGATCGATCCGCCGATGGCCTTGAATACATAGGCGAATACCCAGGCTACTACTTCCGAATAAAACGACATGATCAGGAACGAGGCCAGCATGCCGGATACGCCGATCAGCCACCAGGGCAGGCGGCTCGGGCTGAGTTTTTGCAGCGCCGTGATCGGGTTGGCCTTGGCGGCACGGCCCATGGTGATCTCCGCAATCATGACGGGCAGACCGACCAGCAAGGTGGCCAGCAAATAAATCAGTAAAAAGCCGGCGCCGCCATTGGCCCCGGTGAGGTAGGGGAACTTCCAGATATTGCCCAGGCCGACGGCCGAACCCAGTGTGGCAGCGAGGACGCCGAAGCTGGAGCTGAACCCGCCACGTTTGATCGAATTATTAGTCATGACTGCTTTCCGCACCGGGTAAAAGGCTGCGATTGTAGCAGCGCGAAAATAAGTCTTGCAGCTTTGTATGGACACTGGCTATAATTCGCCCCCTCGCAGAACAACACATGCAAATGTCGAGTGAAGCGAGAGTAGAGAAGAAAAAGAAGTGCTTGACGAAATATTCGAAACGCCTCATAATCTTGCCTCTTCGCTGATGAACAAAACGCTTCCTCAGCAACGCAGTACCGAATAAGTTCTTTAAAAATTAACAGTCGATAAGTGTGGACGTTTGATGAAAGTGCACACAGCACTAGTTGCTGTGATACTTAACATATCAAATGTTCACAAGAAGTAATGAAATAGGCGCTATGAAAATAGTGGCCTGTCAGTATTTTGAGTGAGCAAACTCGGACCAATGGGACGAGTTTGGGTCAGCGATGACCCAACCAAAAACAGAGA
>NZ_WHIV01000011.1:0-6204 GCF_009295655.1 Duganella sp. FT27W | reverse complement strand
CTGATGACCATAGCAAGTCGGTCCCACCCCTTCCCATCCCGAACAGGACCGTGAAACGACTTTGCGCCGATGATAGTGCTGCAACCAGTGTGAAAGTAGGTTATCGTCAGGCTAGTTATATAGAAAACCCCCTTCCAGTGATCTGGTTGGGGGTTTTTCGCATTTGGCCATCGCTTTATGCTCACCCCGCCCGCCGCAAACTCATTACAAAACTGACGCCACCGCCCAGATTGTGCGCGGTAATCGTGCCGCCCATCTTCGCCATATATGTCTTCGCCACGAATAGTCCCTGTCCACGATTGCCGTTGGCGCCCGATTCCGCCTGGTCCGACACGCCGTATTCGAAGATCTTGCTGATCATCTCGACTTCGATCGGCGGCCCCTGATTGTGAATCGTGATGGTGGCGCCGGTGTCGCCGGCTTCCAGCGTGATCGTGATCGCACTGCCTGGTAAGCGATAACGCTCGGCATTGCGCAGCACATGCGTGACCACGTCCTCCAGCGAGTATTCGTCCGCCCTGGCCAGCAACGCATCCGGCCCGTTGAAGTGGACCTGGTCGATGCCGATGCAAGGTGCATTGTCGGCCACGTGTCGCAGGAACGCGGCGACGTCGATTTCGGTGACCTGCAATTCGGACGACTGGAACGCTTCGCTGGGCGACGCGCGTCCATACAGCACGCGAATCGCCTGCTGCATGCGATTGATGTAGCGGTGGCTCTGGCCGTCTTCGCTGCCGTGCAAGACCATCAACGACTGTAACGGCGACATGATCTCGTGACCGACCGCGTGCCACATATCGCGCTCCTGCTCGGCACGAATATTTTCGCGCTCCACGTCTTCGCGCACGCGGCGCAGCAGGTCGTGCAGGCCGGTGGCCAGCACGCCAAGTTCGTCCTCGCCGCGCAGATCGGCCAGGTCGGCCTCGGAAAATCCGCGCGCCGTGCGTACCCGCTCGCCGACATCGTCGGCGCGCTTGATCAGCACCTTGATGCGGCGGATGATGCCAATCTCGATCACCAGCCAGGCCAGCGCCAATGCCGCCAGCATGGCGCCAACGAACCACGTCAGCCGGCTTGCCACCACGCTCAGGCTTTTGCTCACGCTGCGTACATCACCTTTGAGCAGGATCTCGTAGCTGCCTGCCGGCGTGGTGATGATCTCTTTCGCAGCCAGCGGCGCGTCGTAGGCATCGACCGGCAAGTGGCGGATCAGCGTCGTCACCACGTGCCACGACTGTTCTTCCGGATCGACAGCGCCAACCAGTTGCGGCATGTCGGCCGCAGGCACGCCGCCATCGCGCACATCGTTTTGTGCTACGCGCCTGATTTGCAGGCTTTCTCCCGGCAGCAGCATCGGCGTCAAGTCGGCCAGCGAGAACGGCGGCGCGCTCGGCCCCTTGCCGCTGTCGAGCAGAGGTGGGCCATCGCCTGGCGCCAGGACCGCGATGCTGACATTGATGCGATGGAGATCCTCGGGCGGCCACACCGGGCGGCGTTTTTCGAAGAGCCCCTCCTGCAGCACGCCGATCGGCAAGCGCAGCGAAAAGAAGGCGCTGCGCGCGCAGCGGCTGTCGTCGTCGTTGCCGGCGGGCTGATTACAGTGCGGGTTCTGCCAGATCCAGCCGCGAAAATCTTTTACCGCTGGCGCCTTGGCGCGCGCCACGTCCGTCGCAGTGAAGCCGGTCAGCCGGCCGCGCATGCCGCCAAAACGCGAGTGTGGCGTTTGCGGTTCCGTACTTTCCTCGAACGGTGCGATCCACTCGTACACCTGGCCGCGCAGCGCAACCTTGACGGTGACGCGGTGGGCCTGGTCGAGCACCTGGTCGCCGCGCACATGTGGCACCAGCAGCGCGCTGTCGAACGTGCCGGCGACATAAATAAAGCCGCCGGCCCACGGGTTGTTGCCGATGCCGACGCACAGCGAACCGTTGTCGCCGTACTGCGCCAGGCAGCCCGACATCGCCACCGCCTGCTGCACTTTTTGCAGGTCGTCGAAATCGAGTGCCGCGAATGGCAGCAGCAGCGGATGCAGCGCCGCGCCACCGCCAGCCGCTGGATTGAGCAGCGCCAGTTGGCCGGACGGATGGCGCAAGGTGGCCGCGATCTGCTCGCGGGTTTTCTGGAAATTGATTTGATAGTTCTTGTAGCTGAGCTGCTTCTCCTGCTGCAGCACCGACAGCGCCAGGCCCACCGTCGCCACCATCAGGAACACGAAGGTCGCGCGCAGCAGCAGCCGCACGCGATAGGGGACCAGGCTGAGACGGCGCCAGTTCACCTCATCGGCTTTCGGTATCGGCCCAGCGGAAGCCACGCATCGGAATGTTCTCGACGCAGGCGAAGCCGGGGTCGATTTCACGGAATGCATCGCGGATGGTGCTGACATGCTTGCGGATGTTATCGCGATTGCGCCCGCTCTTGACCACCTCGAACAGTTCGTCGTACGACACCACCTGGCCGCGCCGTGCGAACAGCACCGCCAGGATGCGCTGGGCCGTCAGCGGCAGGTTGATGCGATGACCGCGCCACATCGGCGTGCGCTGGCGCAGCGGATCCATGCTCAGTTCATCCGCGTTGGCAGACGGCAGCGGCGGCGCTTTGTCCTTCACGGCGCGCAGGATCTCGAGGAAGGTTTCGATAAAGTCGGCTTCCTCGAAGGTCGCCTTCTGCAGATAGTCCCAGGCGTCGAGCGCCTTCATGATGCTTCGGTAGATCGTGGCTGGCATGGCGGAGACCACCAGTACCGGCGTGGCATGCCGCTTGTTGATGGCGTTGATGATGGCAACGCCGGCGTGGCGCTCGCGCCCCAGTTCGATATCGAGCACTACCAGGTCGTAGCGCTCGCGCGCGATGGCGGCTTCGGCGTCGTCGCGGCTGAACCACTGGTCCACTGCGATACCCGGCCGCGCGGACTCGATCCAGGCGCGCAGCTGATTGCTGGTCGGGAGATCGTCCTCGATGACGGCGACTTTGGCCATGCTGTGCTCCGCTACTTGTCAATCCAGGAAGTATCCACGGTTTTAGCGCAAAAGTCACAGACCGGCCTGTGAGGATTTCTTCACAGGCGCGGAAGAGAGACGGCCGGTACCGGCGTTGATACTTCCGCATTGCCGGGCGCACCATGTCGGCAAGGGATAGGCCCTGAATTTCAAACATGACGAAAAGGTGAATACCATGGCAGAGCGGCTCAAGCGGATCAGGCAGATGGCACAGGCAGTACGCGACACATTGCGCGGCAGCGCCGCCGGTGCCGTATCTGCAGTTGGCGGCGTGCGCCGCAACGGCGCGATGTTGCTGGCACTTTGCCTGGCCGGCGCCGCCGGCTATGGGCTGTGGACGCACCCGCCGCTGGCGAAGCTGACGCCGGGCAGCCTTGGCATCCGCACCAACCAGCTCACTGGTTCCATGGCCGTGGTGCGCGATGGGGCGGTACTGCTGGTGCCGGGCGTGCACGGGTTGCGTCAACTCTCCCTGCTCGACCAGGTATATCGCCCGAGCCGCAGCGATCAAAAGCCGTTCCAGTCGGTGGAAGGACTGGCGCTCGGCGTGGACCTGTCGGTGCGCTACGCGCTCAACGCTGACCGTGTGGCCGCCATCGCCCGATCGCTGCCGCCCGATATCAACGGCGCCATCGTCGAACCTGCGGTGCAGGGCGTGATCTACAAGGTATTCACGCGTTACACGGTACGCGAGATCTTTTCGTCGCGGCGCGCCGAGATCCAGCAAGCCATCGAGGCGGAACTCAAGCCCAAGCTGGCGGCGGACGGCATCACGCTGCGCGGCATCACCATTGGCAAGATCACGCTGCCCGAGGAATACCAGGCAGGCATGGAAAAGCTGCTGGCCGAAGAACTGGAAACCGAAAAAATGCGCTACACGCTCGAGCTCAAGGAAAAACAGGTGAAGCAAACCGCGCTGGAGGCGGATGCCGACAAGATCCGCCGCGAAAAAGCTGCCGAAGCCGCTGGCAATGAGCAGATCATCGCCGCCCGGGCACAGGAGCAGGCCATGGCGCACGTGCTGCCCTTCAAGCAGAAACAGATCGAACAGCGGCGGCTGGAAGCGGAGGCCGACAAGACCGCGCGCATCAAGACGTCGGAGGGGAATGCCCAGGCACGCCTGATCGAAGCCACCGGTGAAGCCGATGCCCGCCGCAAGCTGGCCGACGCCGAAGCCTATCGCCAGGATACGATCGGCAAGGTGGCGGCCGCGCAGATGGAACGCGAGGGCGAACTGATTACCCGCAATCCGCTGCTGATCCAGAAAACCATGGCCGACAAGCTGTCGGACAAGGTCTCGGTCATCATCGCCCCGCCGCCGGCCAATGGCGGCTTTATCGGCGCGTCGCTGCTCGGCAGCGCCAAGGCAGGAGAATAACCATGTCACTCATTGCCACTGCCGTCATGCTGGCGATCGTCACGCAAGACCAGGCTGCGTTGCGTGCCGCGCCCAAGGATAGCGCCTCGCAGCAGGCCGTCCTGTGGCAGGGCGACAGCCTGGAGATACGCGGCGAGAAGCAGGACTTCCTGCAAGTATACGACCACCGCCGCGAGCGGGCCGGCTACATCCGCGCGGCGCAGGTGCGCAAAATATCGCTGGCGCCGGCCGATGCGCCGGAGCTGTTGTCGGTGGTGCGCTTCCTGCGCGATACGCCGGGCGCCGAATCGCTGGGCATCAGCTATGTCGCAGCCTACCTGAAGGCGACGCCGGCCGCGGCCATCACCGCCGAACCGTTCGACGCGCTCGGTAGCATGGCCGAGCGGCTGGCACGCCGCGCTTCGTCAAGGCTGGGCAAGCAGGGAGACACGGTGATTGCCGCGCACCTGGAGGCGGTGGCCAATTATGGGGTGGGCATTCGCAGCCAGAAAGCAGAGGGGCGCATGCAGCTGTGCTACGACGGCGAAGCGTTTCGCCGCGTGCTGGCGATGCAGTCGACGCCGCCGCAACGCGCCGCAGCAGCACTGGGGCTCACGCGCACCGAGTGCGTCGATCCCGCGCTTGGCCCCGGCGCCCGCGCGGCGCTCGATACCTGGCGCGCGGAAGTGCTCGACCGCGTGGAGCTCACCGGGGTGGCGCCGCACTTGCGCAACCGCCTCCACATGCGCCGCGCGGCGGTATGGTCGTCGGTGGCATTTGCGCATGCCCGCAAGGGCGAGTCGGCGATGCAGCCGGCCCAGCGCGCCCTCGATGAACTGGGTTTGGTCGAGCCGGCGGAACTGACCGAGGACGATGCGACCGTGTTCGCCGAAGCGGGTGCGCGCGTTGGCAGCGTACTGTGGGCTGCCAAGGCCAGCATCCCGGTGTCCGCCTCGGCCTTACAGGCTGTATCGGACCGCGCAACCGCTGCGATGTCGGCAGCGTCGATCGCAGCGACCAAGGCACAGGCACCTCCCGCGTCTTTATCGCCGGCGGCGGGGCTGCGGGTCGTGACGGTCGCTGGCGAACCAGGCGAAACCTGCGTGCTGCTGGTGGACGCGAAACACAACGTGCAACATCCACTGGTTCGCCGCTGCAGTTATGGCGTAGTGTGGCAGGCATCGGCACAGGCCAATGCGCAGGGCACGGCACTGGCGCTGGCGGTGCAGCCGATGGATGGCTGGCGCGAGATGTGGTTGTTCCACCAGACCAGCGCCGACTGGCTGGTGGATGTGCTGCCGCCGGCCGCGACGGAGCCGGGCGTAGGCTATGCGGAGTTTGCCGGCTGGGTACCTGGCACGCAAAACATGCTGGTAGCACGCGAAGCGCGGATTGATGGCCGCTACAAGCGCAGTTTCGAGCTGGTAGCAATCGATACCCTGGCCACGCTGAAATCGGCCGACAAGCCGTCTTCGCTCAGCCAGTTCTACCGCTGGCAAGATCCGGCATGGAAGCGCCAAACCGTCGCTTTGCGGTAACGCTGCACGGTGTGAAAAAAAGCCTTGTCGCCGCTGTTGTTTCTTGGCTATAATTCGCCCCCTCGCAAGACACCGCACACAGTGCAGCGTTAAGCGGGACAGGTAGAGAAAAAGAAGTGCTTGACGAAATATTCGAAACGTCTCATAATCTTGCCTCTTCGCTGATGAACAAAACGCTTCTTCAGCAACGCAGTACCGAATAAGTTCTTTAAAAATTAACAGTCGATAAGTGTGGACGTTTGATGAAAGTGCACACGACGCTAGTCGTCGTGATACTTAAATTATCAAATGTTCACAAGAAGTAATGAAATAG
>NZ_WHIV01000010.1:0-8531 GCF_009295655.1 Duganella sp. FT27W | reverse complement strand
GACCATAGCAAGTCGGTCCCACCCCTTCCCATCCCGAACAGGACCGTGAAACGACTTTGCGCCGATGATAGTGCTGCAACCAGTGTGAAAGTAGGTTATCGTCAGGCTAGTTATATAGAAAAACCCCCTTCCAGTGATCTGGTTGGGGGTTTTTCGCATTTCAGAGCGTATCCCATTGCAGGTCAAACCTGGCCAGGTATTTCTTCAGGCGATCGGCATCGTTGGGCTTGGCCTTGGCATCGCGCGATACCGCGTATAACTTGCGGCCGGCATCCGACAGCGATTTCGATTGCCGGCAGACGGCAATCACCGCTTCCAACTGCATGCTGTCGAACAAATCCAGTCCGTTCAACAATACTGGCTGCGCGTTATGTTGCCACAGCCGTTTCAGGCGCGCGATTTCGTCAGTCACTTGCTGGTCGGTGATGCGTCCGGCATCCGACAGCGTGGCCAGCCGGGTGACCGAAGCTGCCAGGTCGCGGAAATTACCATTCCATACCGCTTCGACCGACATGGCGAAGCGCATGTAGCGGGTACGCGCTTCCTTGTTGAAGCTGACTTTCTCGCCACTTTCCATGGCAAACAGCGCCAACTGGAAATCGACATTGGGCTCGATATCCTCGGGCCGCTCGGCCAACCGTGGCAGCGAATAGGTCCACAGGTTGATGCGCGCATATAAATCCTCGCGGAAACGGCCGGCCAACATCTCGGCGCCCAGGTCGCGGTTGGTGCCGGCGATCAGCTGGAAGTCGCTGGCCACTTCCTCGTCGCTGCCCACCGGCAGAAAGCGCTTTTCTTCCAGTGCCTTGAGCAGCATTGCTTGCTCGTTCAGGCCCAGTTCTCCTATTTCATCGAGGAACAGCAAGCCCTTGTGAGCGCTGCGCAGCAGTCCCGGCCGATTGCTGGCTGCACCGGTGAAAGCCCCCTTGATATGGCCGAACAGGGTAGACGCCGCGCCATCACCGTGCACGGTGGCGCAGTTCAGCTCGACAAACTTGCCGTCGAGCTGATGGCGATTCTTTTTCAGTTCGAATACGCGCCGCGCCAAAAACGATTTGCCGGCGCCGGTCGGGCCCATCAACAGCATCGGCGCGCGCGATTTTACGGCCACTTTTTCGATTTCCTCGATCATGGTGTTGAAGCTGGCATTGCGGGTGGGGATGCCCGATTTCAAGAACGCCACGCCTTCGGCCTGTTCGCTGGAAAAGCGCTGGGCGATCTGGTCGTAGCGCGAGAGATCGAGATCGATCAGCTGGTAGCCGGCCTGGTCGCCGCCGCGCCGGGGCGGCGACGTCTGCAGCAGCCGGCCGGGCAGGTAACGCGCCTCGGTCAGCAGGAACAAGCAGATTTGTACCACGTGGGTACCGGTGGTGATATGGATCCAGTAGTCTTCGTGCTCGGTGTCGAAAGGATAGTTCTTGGCAAAATCGAACAGCGCCCCATACACATCCTCGAAGTCCCAGGCGTCGTGCATCGGTATCTCGTGGATGGCGACCACAGTTTCGGGCGACACGGTGGCGATGTCGCGCGCCACGCGTTCGCTCAAGTCCCTGAATTTTCCGTTATAGAGTAACTCGAAGCGATCGATCACCAAGTCGTCGTGCTGGGTGAGCGAGACGCTGGGCCGCCATTTTTCCCAGCGGTCGGTCCGTTGACCGCTGTCGAGTTGGCTGCCGACAAAGCCGATCGCCACTTTGCGTTTGATTTTCATGGATAAATTCTTATAAATCAGGATAAATAATTATGCCTGATGATGTCGGCTAAACGTGAGTGAAAGACGCCAAAAAGAAAAATTATCGTATTGATTCAATGGCTTATAAAAATATTGCCGCATCTCCAAGAAGCTGGCATGGCGTTTGCAATAAGAGGCTTACCCAAAGATAAAAATGAAAGAGAAGAAAATGGAAAATCTCAATTACGATACCCTCGACACCGGCAACGGCAGCCCGATCAAGATGTGGACCCAGGGCGTACCAGTGGAAGAATCGGCCAAGCAGCAGCTCGCCAACACCGCCCGCATGCCGTTCATCTACAAGCACATTGCAGTGATGCCGGACGTCCACCTGGGCAAGGGTTCAACCATCGGCAGCGTGATCCCGACGCTGGGCGCCATCATTCCGGCAGCGGTGGGCGTTGATATCGGTTGCGGCATGATGGCAGCGAAGACCACGCTCAACGCCAACGATTTGCCGGACAACCTGGGACCGCTGCGCAGCGCCATCGAGCGCGCCATTCCCCACGGTATGTCGCCAAAGACCCGCAGCCATCGCGGCCGCGACGAGGGCAGCTGGAACACGCCGCCGGCGCCGGTCGATGCAGCCTGGGCGCAGCTCAAGGACGAGTTTGATGCGATTTGCCAGAAGACGCCCAAGCTGAGCAAGACCAACAACTACCGGCACCTGGGTACGCTGGGAGGCGGCAACCACTTCATCGAAGTGTGCCTCGATGAAACTGGCGCCGTCTGGTTCATGCTGCACTCGGGCTCGCGCGGGGTGGGCAATGCCATCGGCAGTCACTTCATCGAGCTGGCCAAGAAGGATATGCGCACGCACTTCATCAACCTGCCCGACGACGACCTGGCGTACCTGGAAGAAGGCACCACCCACTACCAGGACTACGTCGAGGCGGTGGGCTGGGCCCAGCGCTTTGCCCGCACCAACCGCGAAGTGATGATGCACAACCTGATTGCGGCGGTGCGCACCATCATCACCAAGCCGTTCGAGACCCACGTCGAGGCCGTCAACTGCCACCACAATTATGTGCAGCGCGAGCGGCACTTCGGCAAGGATGTGCTGATCACCCGCAAGGGCGCGGTGTCGGCGCGGCCAGGCGAGCTGGGCATCATTCCGGGCTCGATGGGCGCCAAGAGTTTTATCGTGCGCGGTAAAGGCAACGAGGAAAGTTTTAACAGCTGCAGCCACGGCGCCGGCCGCACCATGAGCCGCAACGAGGCCAAGCGCCGCTTCAATGCTGACGACCAGGCGCGCGCCACGTCCGGCGTGGAATGCCGCAAGGATGCCAGCGTGGTGGACGAGATCCCGATGGCCTACAAGGATATCGATGCGGTGATGCACGCCCAGCGCGACCTGGTGGAAGTGGTGCACACCCTCAAGCAGGTCGTGTGCGTGAAGGGATAAAGATGAGCATGATAGAACTGGACGGAGCAGCAGGCGAGGGCGGCGGACAGATATTGCGCACGGCACTGAGCCTGTCGATGATTACCGGCCAGCCGTTTCGTATCACCAATATCCGCGCGGGGCGGTCGCGCCCGGGATTGCTGCGGCAGCACCTGGTAGCGGTGCAGGCGGCAGCGCGTATATGCGGCGCCGACGTGGGCGACGTGGCGGTCGGCGCGCAAACGCTGGCGTTCGTGCCGGGCGCCATCCGCGCCGGCGATTACTCGTTTGCGATCGGCACCGCCGGCAGTTCCACGCTGGTGATGCAGACCGTGTTGCCTGCGCTGCTGTTTGCCGGGCAGTCGTCGCGGGTGACGGTCACTGGCGGCACCCATAATTCGATGGCGCCGCCGTCGCACTTTCTCGAGCGCGCCTATGGCCGGGTGCTGGCGGCGATGGGCGCCGAGGTGGATTTCACTTTGCGGCGTTTCGGCTTTTACCCGGCCGGTGGCGGCGAACTGGTCGCGACCGTGCAGCCATGCGCCGGCTTGCGGGCGCTGGAGTTGACCGAGCGGGGAACGCGCCTGCACGGCTATGCGGAAAGTTTTGTGGCGGGCGTGCCCGAGTCGGTGGCCAGGCGCGAACTGGAATGCATCGGCCAAGGCATGGGCTGGGGCGACGCGCACCTGCTGTGCCATCGGCTGCCGCTGGCAATGGGGCCAGGCAACGTGCTGTTGCTGACGCTTGAACACGAGCATGTGACGGAAGTGTTTGCCGGCTTCGGCGAAAAAATGGTGCGCGCCGAAACCGTGGCGAAACAGACGCTGGAGCGTGCGCGCCGCTACATCGCCTCCGGCGCGGCAGTGAGCGAGTGGCTGGCGGACCAGCTCATGCTGCCCATGGCGCTGGCCGGCGCCGGCAGCTTCACCACCGACGCGCTGTCATTGCACGCACTGACCAACGCCCAGGTGATCGCCCGCTTCTTGCCGGTACGCTTCGAATTCGAAGCGATGGGCGAGCGGCACCTGGTGCAAGTGGTCTCGGAGCGGTTATGCGGCGAGGACCGGCAACGCAGCGCTGGAGTTTTTGTCGGGAGCTGTTAGAACTGGAAGCGGCCGCCAAACGAATACATCTTGATCTCGGTCTTGGTCAGGTAACTGCCTTCCAGGTTGATCGACCATTGGCGGTTGAAGTGATAGCTCAAGCCGACGCCCACCAGGCCATCGGTCTCTTCCTTGTCCTTCATCCCCGAGCGATTGCCTTTCAAGCTGGTGCGACCGATGCCGGCGCGGCCGAACAGGCTGAAGCTTTCGTTGAGTGGCATAGTGCCTTGCGCGGCGATACCAACAGTCTGATCGGGATAGAGGCCGCGTTCGCTAAAGACACCTGAATTGGAAATAAAGCTCAAACTGCGGGCATAGACATCGAAGCCGAAATTGCGCGTGTATTGATAGCCGACCTTGCCGCCGAATGAAAGGTCATCGCCGTCCGCCGCATATTTCGATGACGTCGATGCGCCGCCGACGTCCAGCGCGATATAGGCACCCGGTTCGAAAGGGGCGGCAATGGTGACGGCGGGCGTGGCCGCCAGCGCGGCCAGGATGAGAATAAAACGTCGCATGCTGTTCCTCTGTAGTTGTCAGGGGTGGCACTGCCTTATTTGCAATGCCGCCAGGCAACCATGCTAATCCAATATTACTTTTAAAGCAACTGCGCCGGTTCGATCACCGGTGGCGCTAGGTAACGGCGCAACACATCGGCTTCCTCGCCTGGACTGCGACCGAAAAAGCGCTTGAATTCGCGGCTGAACTGGGACGGGCTTTCGTAGCCGACCTGGGCGCAGGCTGCCTGCGCGGTCATGTCGTTGCGCGCCATCAGCAGCCGTGCCTGGTGCAGGCGCGCCGATTTCACGTACTGGATCGGCGAGCAGTGCGTGACCGATTTGAAATGCACGTGGAAGGCGGGCACGCTCATATTGGCTTCGGCCGCCAACATGCCGACATCGATGCTGGCCGCGTAGTCGGCGTGGATGCGGCGCAGCGCCTTGGCAATGCGACCGAACTGGCCCTGGCTGGTGAGCGCCGCGCGCATCGCCGCGCCTTGCTCGCCCATCAGCACGCGGAAACAGATCTCGCGCACGATGGCCGGTCCCAGCACGCGCGCTTCCAGCGGCGAGTTGAGCGTTTCGAGCAGGCGCAGCACGGTATCGCGCAGGCGCGCATCCATGCGCGTGGTCATCATGCCCTTGGGTGCGGCCGGCACTTCGTTATCGGTCTGGTCGATGGCGAACATCAGGTCGGCCAGGGTGGTGCGGTCCACCTGTATTGTCAGGCCCAGGAATGGTTCCTCCGGCGTGGCTTCCGTCGCGCTGGAAAAAGGCATCGGAATGGCCACCACCAGGTACTGGTTGGCGTCGAATTGCAGCACATCGGTGCCGAAGAAGGCGCGCTTGCGGCCCTGCAGCGCAATGGCGATACACGGCTCCGACATCACCGGCGTCTTGGCCACGCTCTGGGTGGCGCGCGTCAGGCGCACGGCGTCCACGTCGGTGTCGGTATAGCCATCGTGCCGGGCCAGTTGGCGATGCAGTTCGATCAGGCGGTCCACGTCATTTCCTTTAATGCGCTCATGAATAGGAATGATCCATCAAAAGACGCAGGGCCGCCATGGCCTGGCGATTGAAGTATAGGATTAGGCAAGAATCGCATAGCCATGTGCATTTGCAGCATCGACACGCAGCCGTAAGATGCATGCTCGTGTCATTGCCAGGGAAAGGACCGCATCATGAACCCACCGTTACAGCGTAAAGTCATCCTGATCGCCGGCGCCAGCCGGGGCAGCGGACCGGCCACGGCGCGCCAACTGGCGCAGCAGGGCCACCACGTGGTGCTCGGCGCGCGCCGATCGAGCCGCTTGCAGGGCCTGGTCAACGAGATCCGCAAGGCGGGCGGCTCGGCCGAATGGTATGCGCTCGATGTCAATCAGCCGACCGAAATGGCAGCGTTCCTGGCGTTTGCCGAAGACGTGCACAAGCGCGTTGATGCCGTCATTCATAACGCTTGAGTTTAATCAGCTTTAAAGAGTAGTTGTATCAGGCTGTCAGCCGTGGCCTGCAGTTGTTCCGGGCCGTGGTAGATGCGCTCCATCACCACATTTCCCCGCGTAAAAGTGACCAGCAGGCGGGCGGCGTCTTGCGGTGACAGGCGCAGCCGTGCTACCGCATCGGGCGCGGCCAGCCGTTCTTCCAGTACCAGGCCCAATCCTTCCAGCATGCCGCGCAAGGCATTGCGCACCGGCTCGTCCATGGCGGTTTCGTCCGTGGCGATCTTGGTGGTGAGACAGCCGCGTGTGCGCGGCGCCGCGTCTTCATCCCGCCCCGGCGCCAGTTCCGACATCGACTTGATCACGTAGGTAAAGTAAGCACGCAGTGCCGCCACCGGATCGGACAGTTGCATGTGCTCGCGCACTGTCTCCAGATAGCGGCGCTGGTAGCGCGCAAACGCCAGCAGGAAGATAGCCTGCTTGTCGCCATAGGCGTTATAGAGCGAACCGCGCAGCACGCCGGTGGCCTGCGCCAACTCCTGCATCGAGGTCGCACCATAGCCGCGGTGCCAGAACACGTGCATCGCACGCTCCAGCGCTTCCTCTTCATTGAATTGTTTTATACCAGCCATGGGCCGATTATCGACATTCTTGACACCCCTGTCAAGTTTGACTATGCTGTCAAACATCATGAGGAGCTGTGAATGGATATCGTTGAAGACCGGGCCGCCACCGCGCGTGCCATATTTGCCGGCCTGTGCGCCAGTTTGGTGGGTATCGGGCTGGCGCGTTTTGCGTACACGCCGCTGATCCCGCCGATGATCGAGGCGCACTGGTTTGTCGCGAGCGACGTGGTGTACCTGGGTGCGGCCAACCTGGTCGGATACCTGGTGGGCGCTTTGCTGGGGCGGCCGCTGTCGCGCCGCTATGGCGCCAGGTCCGCCTTGCGGGCGATGATGGTGCTGACGTCGCTGGCATTCTTTGCCTGCGCGTTTCCGTTATCGGTGGGCTGGTTCTTTGTCTGGCGCCTGCTGTCCGGCGTGTCGGGCGGCGTAATCATGGTGCTGGCCGCATCGAGCGTCTTGCCGCATGTGCCGGCCGCGCGCAAGGGCATGGCCAGCGGCGCCATTTTTCTTGGCATCGGCGTAGGTATTGCCATGTCGGGCACGCTGGTGCCGTTGTTGCTTGATGTCGGCATGCGCGCTACCTGGCTCGGGCTCGGCGTCTTGTCGCTATTGCTGACCATTGCAAGTTGGGCGTGCTGGCCGCATGCGGTACACACTCATCCGCCAGTAGGGCAGGCCGCCGTCACCATGGAAGCGGGCGCGCGTTCCGAACTCATGCTGCTGTATGTGCAATATGCGCTGATGGCCGTGGGCCTGGTGCCGTTGATGATGTTCCTGGTCGATTATGTGGCGCGCGGACTCGGCTGGGGTTCGCACGAGGCGGCGTTGTTCTGGATCGTCTATGGCGTGGGCGCCATGATCGGCCCGATGGCCTACGGCTGGATGTCCGATCGCTTGGGCGCCTCGGCCACCAGCCACCTGATGACTTGGCTGCAAATCGGCGCGGTAGTGCTGATGATGTTTTCGACCCACCACCTGGTGCTGATGCTGGCGACGCTGGTGATCGGTTCCTATCCGCCGGGTGTGCCGCCGATTACCCTGGCGCGGCTGCATCGCATCTTGCCGGGCGACGCCCATGGACAAAACATCGTCTGGAGCAAGGCTACCACGGTGTTCGCGCTGACGCAGGCATTGGCCGGTTACGGTTACTCGTATTTGTTCGCACAAAGCGGCGGCGATCACCGGATATTGATGGGCGTGGGCGCGGCTGCGCTGGCCATGATTATTCTGTCGGACGTCGCCAGAAAAGTGCTTGCCAAGCCCCTGCGGGCCAGCCTATAATTCGCCCCCTCGCAGAACAACGCATGCAAATGCAGAGTGAAGCGAAGGTTAAAAAGTACGGAAAAGAAGGTTGACGAAACAAGCTAAACGCTTCATACTCTTTCTTCTTCGCGGCAGACAAAACGATCAGCTAGCGAACACAAGCAACACTGAATAAGTTCTTTAAAAATTAACAGTCGATAAGTGTGGACGTTTGATGAAAGTGCACACGCTGCTTGCAGCGTGATACTTAAAATATCAAATGTTCACAAGAAGTAATGAAATAGGCGCTATGAAAATAGTGGCCTGTCAGTATTTTGAGTGAGCGACCCGTCAGCGATGACGGTGACACGAAAGTGTCAAATAAACAGAGATTAAACTGAAGAGTTTGATCCTGGCTCAGATTGAACGCTGGCGGCATGCCTTACACATGCAAGTCGAACGGCAGCGCGGGGCAACCTGGCGGCGAGTGGCGAACGGGTGAGTA